>NZ_JBALDA010000033.1:0-13862 GCF_036917535.1 Nostoc sp. | reverse complement strand
GATCGCCTGCCTGCTTGTGAGTTACTAATCCGCCCACATTGCTATTTAATCACGATCTGGTATTACCCATCAAAATTAATGGGACAGACCACTAGCGTCTCTCAACCCGTTTCTCTGAATATCACTTCCAGCAACAAAGCCTCGGATCAAAGGTTGCTCAAAATTTCCACGGGTTGATGAATTAGGTCCCTGTGTTACACCGGGTACGTTTCTGAGGGCTTCACTCAGATTCCTTACCTGCTGGTCTTCTAGCACCTGCCGGGGTACTACTTGAATCGATTGTGGAATGTCGCGTAGAGCCGTATCGGTTCTGGTGGCAGTCGATCCATCTGTTACGCGATAAGTATCTTGTTCACCTGTCACCACCAACTCAATCGGTTCATCTCCCTCTGCCGATGATTGAGTTGGCTGTGTCTGATTTTCTGGCAGCTGTGTTTGGGGGTGTTGTGGAGAAGTTGGTGTTCCAGTAGAAGCTACCGCAAAAACTAGCCCTGCATTATCATCATATAACTCAACTGTGGGTAAAGCCTTTTCACCCACCACCGTCACTCGCACAGTATTTGCATCAACATTCGTAACTATTATCTGGGTAATTCCCTCTACTGGTTTTTCGGAACGAAATGTAAAAGCATTGCCATCAGCTAAACGCAACTGACCACCAGATACATCGACAATAAAATTATTACCAGTACTGCGATTTGTGACTTGCAGTTGAGTACCAACAGGTGTCTCTAAAATCACCTCTACGCCTTTGGCAGTCGGATTAGCTTTCACCCTCGTTATTTGTATAACTTTACCCCCAAGGTTCTCCTGGTTGCTTGGTGTTGGCGACTGCACTCTTCTTTGAGCGCTGGTATTTGGAAGCTCTATCTCGCTCAGTTGTCGAATCTTGCTCTCGGTTTGCTCCCTCGATCCTGCTTTGTTAAGCGGGGATCTCTGCTGTGCCCAAACTGTTGGAGCAATCATGACCGAGACGATACTTGCAATCAATATCAATTTGAATGAATGACTCATGACTCTCCACACCAGTGTTATCAAACCAATAATTAGGAAATTATCTTAAAAAGATTACTGGAAAGTGGGAACCAATGGGTGATAGAAATGATGGCTAGACGGAATTTTTTTGATGGCTAGACGGAATTTTGTGTCGCGTTTTGACTTTTGCCTTTACCGCTTGCGTTTCAAGGAACTGGGATTGTAGCCAAACTTCTTGCGAAAGGCAGCAGCAAAATAGCTCCGGTCTGCAAACCCGATCGCTTCAGCAACCTCTGCAACTTTCATTTCGCCCGTTGTCAATAGCTGCCGCGCTTGCTCTAGTCGATAGTCATGCAAATAGCTAAACGCAGTTTTGCCAAACACTTGCCGAAAGCCGCGCTTGAGCGTGCAGTCATTTAGCCCTACCTGCCGCGCCAGTTCCGTTAGAGAAGGAGGATTGTCCAGCCGATTGAGCAACAGTTTTTTAGCATAACAGATGCGGTCTACATCCTCTGGTTTCAATTGCCCAATATTACTGGGTAGCTCCTGCTTTGCTTTTAAGAGTTCCAGCAGCAATGCCGTCAGTTCCCAGATTTTACCTTCTAGGTACATCTTCTGTGTCATGTCTTGATAGGGACAGTGCAATATCTGCTGTAATGCAACTTGCATCCCTGGTGTGGTTGTGCCGATGTCAAGTGATCGCTCCTCATCTGGTGGTTTCACAAGATGCTCAAAAGCAGCAGGCAATTGCCCGGATGCATCACCCACAAATGAGTATAACAGTTCAGGCATTATATGAACTTCAATCCAAATCGCTTGCTCAACGGCTGGTAACTCTGTAACTTTACCCTCTGACATACCCTTGCCCCACAGAACATGTTGTCTAGAGTTAACAGCAGTATTGTCGATCCGAAACCTTTCTGAGCCTACGCAAAAACCATAGTGTAAACAAGAATCAGGTCTTGAATCATCTGCGATCGCCAAGTCATGGCGCAACTTATAGTCATTAATGAGCAAACTTAGGCCCTGCCGCAATTCAAAGAACTGCCCAATCCCCTGACCAATTAATTCAGGAATCTTCCAGCGCGTGACAAAACCATCCGAGATCGGAGGGTCATTTTGTTCTGATGCCTCAAATATCTCATTGAAAGCTACTTGAGAAAAAATCGTTGTCATGGCTACTTGGAGTCAGTCTGGTGAGGTTGACATACATGATGCCCAATTGCTAGCGGCAAATGAGAAAGATTTACATCTTTTTATAATCATCTGATTGGGATGCCAGAGGCAAGCAGGTTGCCAGTGAAGTGGCTTTCTAGTAAAAACCCTTAAAGAAGCTCATTTTTGCGGGAAAGTGGATAAAGGTACTGAACAGATGGTGTTTTCGGAGGCGATCTTTAATTGCAGGGTATGCCTATGGTAGAGGTAATTGGCGCGATGTCTGGCGACAAGCCGCTTCTCTACGAGACGCTGCGCGAACGCGTCTACGCCAACCACACCATTTAGCTGAGTTATTCACTAAACCTCAACCCAAGGTAGTAACTGCATAGAAATTTTCCGGGGGTAAATTTACCCCCCTGTGACAGACAAACAGTAATCTCGAAATATTTTGACCTATAGCATTCTTTGCTCTCCTTCATTTTGCTGCCAAGATAAAGGAGAGTATTTATCTCTTGTGTTAGATAACACAACTAGGCGTTCAACTTTTGGTATAAATTTTTTATTTTCTTTGTGTAACTTTTTGTATCGTTAGGAAGACGAGGATTCTGTAAAGTTTTTTTAAGATGGGAGATAAGATAGATAAAGCACAAACATTCTTCTCAAAAAGGCAAGGAATCATGCAAGAAATAAAAGAAGCAAAAGCAAGTCAGGATTTACTCCCAGAAATTAAAGAGCCTTACTATTACGCTGGTACCCGTTGGAGATGGGGTTTCCAACCAAGTGCTGAGATTTGGAATGGACGCTTGGCAATGATTGGCTTCTTTGCAACTGCACTGTTTGAAATCTTTAACAAAGATGGGCTTATTGGAGGACTGGTCTGGGGATTTTTCTCATAATAGGTAATGTTGTTCTTTAGTAGAGTATTGCAGAGCAGCAAAAATCTCCATCTTTGTGAGAATCAGGTTTAGACAAGTATGTAAAATAATGCGCTCCATTCAAGATATTTAATATCATGGATGGAGCGTATTGAATTTAATCATGCATCCTCCTGCTTGATATTGCAGTAGACTGTTTTGACACCAAATTTAGCTCTCTCAAATGCAGTATACAAGTCTAAATTTTGGCTACCTTTAGGGGTATACCTGTGAACTATTCCTAACCCTTTCTAATAACCACTTATACCAACTATCTAACCCAGTTCCAGTCATCGCTGAAACTTGAAAAACCTGAATTTGAGGATTAACCTGCTGGGCGTATTCTATGCAACGCTGAACGTCAAACTGTACATGAGGAAGTAAATCAATTTTGGTGAGAATCATCATCTCACTGGCGCGGAATATATGAGGATATTTTATCGGCTTATCTTCTCCCTCAGTGACAGACAGAATTACCACTTTCAGATGTTCTCCCAAATCAAATAGGGCAGGACAAACAAGATTGCCCACATTCTCAATCATTACGACTGAGTTCAAAGGTGAATTTAGTTGTTGCAAACCCCGTTCTACCATCGATGCATCTAAATGACAGCCTGTACCTGTGTTAATTTGTACTACTTTACAGCCTGTATCTTGAATTTTCTTAGCATCATTAATCGTTTCTTGGTCTCCTTCAATAACGCTGAGAGGCAATTGATGCTTTAAATCATTAATAAGTAAGTTGGTGGAAAAAAATACAACTATGTTAATGAAGATAAATGAGGCTAAAACCTTTTCCTCTTGCCTTCTGCTTTATCCCAACTACAAATATTTACACTATTCTACTTAGCAAGATGATAATCGTTAGATTGGAAAGAGTTTGTGGCAGCCGACAGTTGCCAAGCTGCATTAGTGAATATTTGACTTAACTGCGGTAAGCTATGACGGCATAAAACGGATCTCCTCCAGCTGCACCCAACCACTGTAATAAATTTGGTAATGTTGACTTATGAGCTATAACTTCTGCGGTTGTAAATCCTGGAACTGATGCAAAGTAAGCTTTGACTAATTCTACTCGCTGTGCTTCTGAAGCCTCTCGCCAAGCTTGAATTGCCTTTTCAAAAAACATCCGGTTAGAAAAACTGATAATTGCGACACCGCCGGGTTTTAGGATGCGGTAAATTTCGGAAAATACTGCTTCTGGATATTGCACATATTGCACAGATACGCAATTGAGAACAGCATCAAAATCTTCATCTGGGAAAGGTAGCTGGGGATTTTCGTTAAGATTTTGCACAAAGTAATGATTTAAACGGGGATTTCGTGCTAGTTCCTCAGCGTTGAGTCCGTGTCCTTCCACATGGTCAAACTGCATCTCTTCTGGTAGATGAGACACCCAACTGCTCATCATATCAAAAATGCGGGTGTTGGGTTTGAGGCGATCGCGGTATAAATCCGTTAGCTGTTGAATAAATCCTTCATCGACATGGGTAACGAAGCGAGGATAGGTGTAGAACAGCTTATCGTCTGTATCGTCTAATTTCAGGCGTTGATTCGGTCTTAACTGCATAAATCTCTGTTTTGGAGTACTTTTTCGGAAAATTGCGGCAACTTCAAGTATTTTTCAAAAAACACTACGTAACATATTTTAATAACAATAGGACACTTAAACGAGTCTAGATAGCAGCATTCAAATTTATCAATTCAATGTTCCATAAACTACACTTCTGGCAGCATATTTGGCGAAAAAGCCGCCTAGTAGAATCGTTACCCTATTTAAGTTTGTTCCTTTGGAGTCTACCCTTATTATTATTTACTTCTGGGCACAATAGCCTGATGGCACATGATGAAGCCCTTTACGCTTCCCGTGCCCGTCTGATGTTTGATTCTGGTAATTGGATAACTCCTTGGGAAACGGCACATCATAAAACACCTGGGTGTTATTGGTTAATTGCTAGTTTCTACAAGTTGTTTGGTATCAGTGATACTAGTGCGCGTCTTCCTAGTATGATTGCTAGCATTTTTAGTTTATGGCTGGTATATGAAATTGGCAAAATTATGCTAGGCAAAAAATTAGCTTGGCTGGCTACTGCTATTTTCAGTGTGGAATTTCTCTGGCTACAATACTCTCGCTTAAGTACACCTGATGTACCGATGGTTTTCTTGGTACTTTTAGCTATTTTTTCTTTAATCAAAACAGAATTACATCCTAAATATCACTATTTTTGGAGTTTTATAGCTGGTTTCAGTTTGAGTTTAGGCTTCCTAGTCAGAAGCTTTATGATTTTTTTGCCAATTATCGCTTTATTACCTTATTTAATTTGGGAACATCACCGTCATCGTCATCTTACTAACCCAATTTTATATCTAGGCTTTTTTGTAGGTTTAATACCAACCTGCATTTGGCTGTGGTTAAGCTGGCTGCACTACGGAAATCAAAGTTTTGAAGAGTTGCTCAAGTTTGTTGTGCAGCTAGGTTCTGAGGATCGGAATCATAATGGGCTGCTATTTTATGTATGGACTATTCCTGTAAATGCATTTCCTTGGGCTTTTTTCGGACTTTTAGGTTTGTTTTTAACTGTGCGTCGTCCCATTCCTCTTTACCAGTTAATATTAGTTGGTTTTCCACTTGTCTTATTTGTAGAAATTAGTGTTTTTAGCACTCGTTTACCTCACTATAGTCTTTGCCTTTATCCGTTCATAGCTTTTTTAGCATCTGTGGGTTTAAGCTGGTTAGGCAATATTTACCAGAGAGGAATTCATCGACAATTCCCTCTTCAAAAAGGTAAAAAAAATATATCAACTCTTTTTGCAAAGAATAATCTTTCTCGAAACCTCAGTTACGGCTTTGGTGGATTCGGTGTTTTACTTGTAATAGCAAGTACTGTCGCTATTAGTTACGGTGGTTCTGATGTTCGCAAGTATGCAACTATTAGTTTGGGTATGTGGTTGGGTTGGTTAATTTTACCTGTGGTATGGATTGGTCGTTACCACTTTGGCAAAAAGTTTCTCACAGCCCGTTACTGGATTGCAGGATGGTTAATTTCCTGTTGGCTGACTTTGGCGACGATGGGTAGCTTCGGTTTGTTAAGTGACTATAATCCTGCTTTAAAAACTTTTTTACAACAAAGCGCGATCGCCTCAATTCTCCAATCTCATCCTATCTACCTTGTGCAAATAGACCAGAAAATCCAAGTACTGCTTAATTTCTATCTTACTATTCGCCCCCAAGCAGTGGTTTCTATTTCCGAAGTACCAGCTTTGAGCTATGCTTTGATCTATACTGACCAGTCTCCTAAATTATCTCGGACTCACCACGTTCTCAGTACAGTAAAAGAGTACCAATTGATTCAAGTTCTTCCCTAAGACGGATGCAAAGCAAGTATTGTTAAATAATATTGATTTAGATAGAATAGTACGCACACTAAGTATTTTCTTAAATGGTTTCTACATCTAATTACTCCCTACCTTTAGAGTCGTGGCAGCAAAATCTGGCACCATACAATTTGGGCTACAGAATTAAATTAGTCTCACAACTGCTGAGTCGCAAGTTCACTGAGAGGCTAGAACCCTTTGGACTTACGCCATTTCACTGGTTGGTGTTGTGCTGTCTTTGGCAAGAAGATGGTTTACCTACTTCTAGTATTGGTGACAAACTCAAACAAGTGGGAGGGACTTTAACAGGCGTACTAGATCGAATGGAAGAACGCGGCTTAGTGCGTCGAGAACGCGATGTCCACGATCGCCGCATCTGGCGAATCTGGCTCACGGATGCAGGAAAGGAACTAGAATGTGTCTTGCCGCCAATCGCCGCAGCAGTGCGTGATGAAGCGATGGAAGGTATTTCCTTTGCTGACCGAGAACTGTTTTCTCAAATGTTGAATCGGGCGATCGCTAACCTCTCCTAAAGATAATTACATAATCACCCTGTCGGGTGAGGCAGTGTAAAGATATGTTTTGAGATAATATTACGCATACTAAGGAAATAAAAATTTTTTCAGGTAAAACTACGCATTCTAAATAAACGACTATCAAGCAAATTATTGAACGAGCAAGCGAGGTAACTAATAATGGGTGCTAATACCTTGAACGGACGCAACGGACAAAAGACTATAATTTTAGAAAAAGAAGTGATTCCTGATTTAGAGACTTTAGAAACTGCTACTACAAAGACAGAAACATCAAAGACAGAGACATCCGCAACAGCAGAAGCACCTGTTGTAACTCCTGAGACAGAGAAAGAAGTTCCAGCGAAACCGAAGCGGAAAAGACCGACTGGTTTAATTTTGGCAGGATTAGGTGTAGGTGCGATCGCCGCAGGTACTTTTGGTCTTCACTACTGGCAATACGCCTCCACCCACCAGGAAACAGACAACGCCACCGTTGCGGGAAATATTCACCAAGTTAGTAGCCGCATTCCTGGAACTATAAGTGAGGTGTTAGTGAATGATAACCAACTGGTGCAACCGGGACAATTGTTAGTGAAATTAGACCCACGGGACTATGAAAGTAAGGTGCAACAGGCACAAGCAGCTCTAGAAAATGCGCGTGGTCAGGCGCAAGCCGCCCAAGCAAATATTGCTTTGAGTTCACAAACCACCACTGGTAAGACAGCTCAAGCGCAAGGAGATGTCAGTGGTGCAGTAGCAGCAATTTCTACAGCCCAAGCAGCAGTACAAGAAGCCCAAGCTGGGATTCCCGCCGCCCAAGCAGCAGTACAAGAAGCCCAAGCTGGAATTCCCGCCGCCCAAGCGCAGGTAGCGCAAACAAACGCGAATTTAGAAAAAGCTCAAGCAGATTACAATCGTTACAACGAATTGTATAAAACAGGTGCAATTCCTCGTCAGCAACTAGACACAGCCAAGGCTGCTTATGATGTAGCCAAAGCACAGAAAAATGCCGCGATTCAAGGAGTACAACAAGCCCAAGCTCAGTTAGCCTCCGCCAAAGTTGGTGTCGCCAAAGCTCAGTCTCAGCTAGCACAAGCGCAAGAAAATGTCACCAACGCCCAAGCTAAATTGGCAGCATCTAAGGGAGGATTACAACAAGCTACCGCAGGCGGACAAGATACCACAGTTAAACGTAGCCAATACGAAGCGGCAAAAGCAGCGATCGCCCAATCAGAAGCATCGCTCAAAGACGCACAATTGCAACTATCTTATGTCAATGTTACCGCCCCCAGTGCTGGACGGGTAGGTAGAAAAAACGTGGAAGTTGGCAACCGAGTCCAATCAGGAACACCATTAATGGCGATCGTGGATAACAACTATTGGGTAGTTGCAAACTTCAAAGAAACTCAATTAGAAAAGATGCATCCAGGCGAGCTAGTAGAAATCAAGCTGGATACTTTTCCTCATCACAACTTTGTTGGCCGTGTTGACAGTATTTCTCCAGCTTCCGGCGCTCAGTTTGCCTTATTGCCACCGGATAATGCTACAGGTAACTTTACTAAAATTGTCCAACGCATTCCCGTTAAAATAGTTTTCGATCAAAAGAGCATTCAAGGATACGAATCGCGGGTTACTCCTGGGATGTCTGCGGAAGTTGCTGTGGAAGTCAAGTAATATCAAATCGGTTTAAAACAGATGAAAAACCTCTTTCTACTTATGACCGAAGAACACTCATGATACAAGCCCCTAAATTTATTTATGGGGATTATTAATTTTGAATTTTGAATTCCCCAAAGGGGTTGACATTCTCCTACATCTAAAGAGAGGCGTATAGAGATGAGGTGAGATGATATCTATGAAAGCAAATTGGTATAAAAAAAGCCTGACATGAAAAAATCCCTACTACCTGCTTTAAGGTCAAGAAACTACCAGTTGTTTTTTGCCGGACAAGGTATTTCCCTAATTGGGACGTGGATGACGCAGCTTGCCACAATTTGGCTAGTTTATGACTTGACAAAATCTCCATTAATGCTAGGAGTTGTGGGATTTTCGAGTCAAATTCCTAACTTTTTTTTAGCTCCCTTTGCCGGAGTATTTGTAGATCGTTTTTCTCGATATCGTACCTTAATTGGTACACAAATCTTGGCGATGATTCAATCGTTAACATTAGCAGTGCTGGCGCTAACTGGAGTGATTGAGGTATGGCAGATCATCGCCTTGAGTTTGTTTCAAGGATTTATTAACGCCTTAGATACGCCAGCTCGTCAAGCTTTTGTGCCAGAATTGGTTGAACACAGAGGAGATTTAGCCAATGCGATCGCCATTAACTCCACGATGGTTAACGGTGCGCGATTAATTGGCCCTGCGATCGGCGGTTTATTAATTGCTGGTATTGGAGCTGGCTATTGTTTTTTAATTGATGGTTTGAGCTACGTTGCTGTAATCGCCGCTTTATTGGCAATGAAAGTTAAACCTTGGAAAAATTTGGTAACTGAGGGTAATCCCTTACAAAAAGTCAAAGAAGGATTTGTCTATGCCTTTAGCTTTCCACCGATTCGCTCTGTCTTATTACTATCAGCTTTAGTCAGTCTAATGGGATTGCAAAATACTATTCTCGTCCCAGTTATTGCCGAACAAGTTCTCAAAGGTGGTGCAGAAAGTTTGGGTTTTTTGATGGCGGCATCTGGAGTTGGAGCCTTAACTGGTGGTATTTATCTAGCTACGCGCCAAACAATCTTAGGAATTGGGAAATTGATTGCTTTAGCTCCAGCAATTTTAGGAATTGGTTTAATCGGCTTTTCTTTGTCTCAATTTTTACCACTCTCTTTATTTACAATGTTATTTGTTGGCTTAGGAACAATTCTCCAGATTGCTGCTAGCAACACATTTTTACAAACCATTGTCGAAGACGATAAACGCGGGCGATTGATGAGCTTATATACAATGTCATTTTTGGGGATGATTCCCGTGGGTAATTTATTAGGAGGTTTTTTAGCAAGTCATATTGGCGCTCCTAACACTTTAATGATTGATGGGATAGCTTGTATTTTAGGGTCAATTATTTTCAGCAGACAGTTGCCTGCTTTAAGAAAAATAATGCGTCCAATTTATGAGCAAAAGGGGATTATTACGACTCAATAAGTTTAAGATAAATAACCGCAGTGAAATTTAAATTTATCTTAATGGAGCTTTCTATAGCAATTCTTTAGCAATTCTTTTTTAATTTTTAGCGTTGCTGATTCAATCTCACGCAGAGGTAAAGAACATGTTGATATAAGATTTAATAAGAACATTTTTTGCTACTTAATCTTAAAAATGGAACAAAGTTATGGCTAATACAGGTGTAATTCGTCAGCAAGGGCAAAATCCTGCTTTACCACCAGAGCGTGTACCGCTAAAAACCTGGATTGGTGTATTAGCCAGTATGCTTGGTGCATTTATGGCGGTATTAGATATTCAAATAACCAATGCTTCGCTGCAAGATATTCAAGCAAGTTTAGCAGCAACTCTCGAAGAAGGTTCTTGGATTTCTACCGCGTATCTCGTAGCAGAAATTGTGGTAATTCCTTTAACAGGATGGTTGTCACGAGTATTTTCTCTGCAACGTTATTTATTAGTCAATACTGGATTATTTATCTTCTTTTCTATTTGCTGTGGTTGGGCGTGGGATCTTAATTCCATGATTTTCTTTCGCGCTTTACAAGGTTTTAGTGGCGGAGTATTAATTCCTACAGCTATGACAATTGTTTTAACAACTTTACCCCAATCAAAACAATCAGTTGGGTTAGCAGCATTTGGATTTAGTGCAGTTTTTGCACCCTCAATTGGCCCAACATTGGGAGGTTGGTTAACCGAAAATTTTGGTTGGGAATACAACTTTTATATAAATATAATTCCAGGAGCATTAATGCTGGCTGGTGTTTGGTACGGAATTAAGCCAGAAAAACCCCAAATTAATTTACTGAAACAAGGTGACTGGTGGGGAATTATTGCAATGGCTATTGGCTTAGGTTCCCTGCAAATTGTTTTAGAAGAAGGTAGTCGTAAAGATTGGTTTGGTTCAGCGTTAATTGTGCGCTTAAGTGTAATAGCAGTAATTTTTTTGGCGATATTTTTCTTTATAGAATTAACTCGTAAACAACCATTTATTAATTTACGGCTTGTACTTAAGCGCAACTTTGGTTTAGCCAGTATTGTTAATGTGTCGTTGGGAGTAGGATTATATGGTTCAATTTATATTTTACCGTTGTATCTCGCTCAAATTCAAAAATACAATGCTCTGCAAATTGGTGAAGTATTAATTTGGGCTGGTATTCCCCAATTGTTTATTATTCCCCTCATACCGAGATTAATGCAACGCATTGACGTGCGATTAATAGTAGCTGTTGGTGTGACTTTGTTTTCCATCAGTGCATTTATGAACTCTGGAATGACTAATGAAACAGGATTAGATCAATTACGTTGGTCGCAATTTATGCGTGCAATGGGACAACCCCTAATTATGGTGCCGCTTAGTTCTATTGCCACTGGTGGATTGAGTCCGAAAGAAGCAGGTTCGGCAAGTGGTTTATTTAATATGATGCGAAATCTGGGCGGCTCTATTGGAATTGCTTCTTTAGCAACTTTATTAACAAACAGAGAGCAATTTCACTCGAATAGATTGGGTGATGGAGTATCTTTATATAATCCAGAAACTCAACAGCGAATTGACCAAATGACGCAGTATTTTATTAGTCGCGGAGCAGATTTGAGTACAGCCCAAAATGAAGCGATCGCATCTATATCCAACATCGTACGTCGGGAAGCATTTGTGATGGCTTTTAACGATTGTTTCTACTTTATTGGCATTGCTTTGTTAGTTAGTGGAATTGCCATTTTATTCCTCAAAAAGGTGAAGCCAACTGGTGGCGCTGTCGCCCATTAAATTTGTTGTATGAGTTAAAATGTTTGATGAAACTACTAAGGTACTAAAATGGTCATTAGCCAAAGTGAGTACTATATCTCCCCAGAAGAATATTTAGAAGGCGAGAAAGTAAGTGAAATCAAACACAAGTATATTGATGGGCACTAGTGTTAACCAAGAAACAACTTTATTAAATTATTGATATGAAGATTTTGCTTAATCTAACATTTCTGGGTCAATTCCTAAAGCATTGAGCTGTTCAGCAGAGAGAGTACGCAACTTCTCTGTAATTAAGAGCCGCTTCTGTCGTTCAGTTTCAGCCCTTTGTCGCTCAACTTCAGTGCGTTCATAACCTGTTAACAATAAATTTCCTTGTGCATCCCACCATCGTAGCCAAGGTAACTCTACATTTTGATACAAACCCTGCCAGATTCCTAACTCTACGCCCATAGGAGCAATTGGGTAATGTCCCCGTTCATTAAGTTTCATCAGTTGATAAGTATTATCAATTAGATGGTAAACTTCCACTTGAGCCTTTGCTACTTCATAAATTCCATAATAAGGCACTCGAATTGCTTGCTCATAGACCCAAAATTTACCAACATTTCCACCTTCTCCTTGAGATGGCGGTGTGTTATCTCGTTCTTCTGAACCATCTCCAGAGACAAATTCAATTACAATTAGGGGTGCAACATACTCTTTCCACAGCACATAAGAACGCCGCGTTTTACCTTCAAGGGTCGGTGGTACATTGGGTACATAAAACCAGTCTGGTGCTTCAGCTCCTTTCTCAGGAGGATCTGTCAATCGCCAGTAAATACCTAAATCTTGCCCAATACAATATTGACTATCAGGATGAAGTTCCTCTAAGACAAGTTTAATCGAGTCAGTAAGTAAGATACTTTGGGGATGCTCTTGCCAGTTTTTCACAAATGTACCATCTGAGTCTGGTAACTGGATGTGATCGGGTAAAGTTAATGCCGATAAGGAAGTCATAGGCTTTAACCAATGGGTTGTTTGATTCTTATTGTAGATTGCTATTTTGCTATTTTTGAATAGACACGCTATGAGGTTAGATGCTACTCATACAAAAACAGTCAATCTTTCTATATGAAAAAATCTATCTCGATTAACGTGAGTTCGACAGAACTAAAAAATGGCAGGAGGTAGAGTAGATAGGTTTTTTGGGTAAAATTCTTTTAGGCAAACGTGCAGTCCACTGAGTCGGTTAACGATCATCTCAAAAACCTGTGCTAGATAGAACATTCTCGCCTTGAAATTTCTAAGTCAGCTATTAAGAGAACTAAGCTCTGCTTTTTTAATATTCGTTTGTCAAGTCAAATTTTCTTGTAGACAAGGAAGATTGTTTAAGGTTATGCTTTGTTCTACCTCATCTAAGTAAAACTGTTGTACCCAACGTCTGTATTGCATAATTGACCCTTCACCTTCGCTAAGTAAAGGTTCGTTTACAAAAATTTTATTCTCAAAAATTGGTATTTCTTGTTCCATTGATTCGATGCAATCAGCCATACCTTTGAGATGTAATAATTGAGTCAACAAGCCAATACTAAGATTCTTGACGCTAAAAAGTAAGTGAACATCAACATATTCTTCATCAATTGGGGTTAAAAGTATAACGACTAGAGTACTGACATCAACTATTGATTTGAGAGAGGAATAAATTACACCATACCCTAACCCGTGGTATGTAAATTCTTGTGAACAATCTTCTTTAATGCCTAATTTTCCGCCCCAAGCAAATTTGGACTTAATAGACTTGTCGCTAAATAAGAGCAAAAAATGATGAAATAGAATTCTCACTTTCACTCATCAATTTATGCAGCTATCAAGTAGAAATTCCACAGGTCAGCAGCAGTCAGCATAAAGCGATCATCCAAATTATGAATGCGATTTCTATCTATTGCCGTAGAAGCTTTGTATCTCTTAATACCTGAGATTGTGTGTTCACATTTAACGCGAACGCTACTTTTTTCTCGATTGGATTGTTTTTGTTCTTGAGTT
>NZ_JBALDA010000032.1:0-112123 GCF_036917535.1 Nostoc sp. | reverse complement strand
GGTCATACTTCAAACTGCTGGAATTCTTATGCAACATACATTTTGGCAGTTGTTGACCCCTCTTTTCTCAGATATTGTGAGAAATCCAGGTTAAGTGAATTTGAATCCTTACGAAAGTATTTAGTATGAAAGATGCTTGGGATTGGGAAGAGGAGGATATTGAGTTACTTATCCAAAACGGGGTGCAAGAAAGCCTTACTCTAGAGTATAAAAGATGTGAATCCCTAGATAAACGCAACCCTAATCGCAAGAAAGATTTGAGTAAAGATGTGTCAGCGTTCGCAAACTCGGCTGGGGGTGTAATTGTATATGGCGTGATTGAGACTAATCACCTTCCGACTGGGATTGATAGTGGTTATGATCCCAAAGATATAACAAGAGAATGGCTTGAACAGATTATTAATTCAAGTATCCAACGTCGTATTGATGATGTCAGAATCAAACAAATTGAGCTTAAGAAAAGTAACTCTGACCACGTTATTTATGTAGTAAGTATTCCACAAAGTAAGCGTGCCCCTCACATGGCAGAAGATCATATTTTCTACAAGAGATTCAACTATCAGTCAATGCCAATGGAGGAGTATGAAGTTCGAGATGTTGCGAATCGTACTGATGGTCCTGACTTATCACTTCAATTTTTCTTTGAAAGTAATACAGTTAATATTGAATATGAAGAAGATAAAGAATTATCAAAACCAATTACCTTGTATACAGTTATAACAAATGAATCTCTAGCTCCAGCTATGTACTACATAGTGCGTTTCTTTTTCGATAAAAAGCTTACAGTTATCAACAGCGGTGATTTTATATTCCAATCAGAGCAAACTTTACAGATAGGTGATATAGCATTTGTTGTAAATTTGTATTCTAAAAACTATTCAATACCTGGAGCTATGCCTGTTTGGCAAGGAGTTAGATTTAATGTTTGTGATCCTCATTTTCAAATAGCTGTTCCAAGGGTCAATAGCGATATGAGCTACGCTTTGGCTTGGTCAGTTGATTCACTTGGAATGCAACAGAAGATTAAAGCAGCTATTCTTACTGTCTCAAATAATCAAGCAAAAATTTTAAATGTTTGATTAAGGGCGACTCGATAAATTAAATCTAGCGGATGAAATCATGGCTAAAACCTTCTTCCCTCCTGCCTTCTGCCTAAAAACTCGTAACTTTGCACTTCATGTAAATGAAAACTGCTGTATCTAAAAAACTCAGCCCCAAACGGGAAGTTGAAAATTTACAGGAATGCTAAAAATAATTTGCTATCTTCATTAGTTATCCAAGCTTAGTTATTATGCCTTATGAATCGTTCCGCCTGTCTCATCTTTAATCCTGTTGCGGGTCAGGGCGACCCAGATACAGAGCTAGCAGAAATTCGGGCAATATTAGAGCCAGATATCGATCTAGATATTTATTTTACAACTGAAGAAATCGATGCTGACCAGCTGGCATATCAAGCCATAGAGCGAGGAGTAGAGGCAATCATTGCTTCCGGGGGGGATGGTACTCTCTCAATAGCGGCGGCGGCGGTAGTGGGAACTGATATCCCATTTGGGATCATTTCCAGAGGAACAGCAAACGCTTTTGCCACAGCTTTAGGAATTCCTGACACGATCGCAGGTGCGTGTAACACAATTTTGCAGAGAGCAACCACCCATGTAGACGTAGCCTATTGCAACGAGCGGCCAATGGTACTCTTAGCAGGTATTGGCTTTGAAGCTGAAACTGTAGAATTGGCAGACCGAGATGCCAAAAATCGCTTCGGGATAATGGCCTACGTTTTGGCAGGAATCCAGCAATTAAGAAATTTAAAAAACTTTGATGTTGAAATTGAAACTGAAGATAGGATAATTAAAACTAGTGCCAGTGCAGTAACAGTAGCAAATGCCGCGCCTCCCACTTCAGTTTTGGCTCAAGGCCCAGCAGGTCTGATTTATGATGATGGGTTACTAGATTTAACAATTGTCGCTCCAACTAACAAGGCAGGAGCGATCGCCGCCACATTTCATCTATTTCAAACGGCTTCTACAGGTAATGCCGTAGAACGAGATGATATTGGCTTCCTGCGAGCCAAACAATTTAAAATTACGACTGAGCCACCACAAAAAGTTGTTCTAGATGGTGAAATAGTAGGCACAACACCTGTAGAAATTAAGTGTGTACCAGCAGGTCTAAGAATTTTTGTGCCATTAGTAGAAGAAGTTGAGCCTACAGAAAAACTAGAGGGACTTCCTAATCTGATTATTGAGATGAAAGATACAGCAGGAGAATAAGGGCAGGGGGCATTGGGATTGAATCTTCAATTTTGAATTTTGAATTTTGAATTTTGAATTGATTTCTCCCCTGCTCCCCTTAAATTGAAAACTCAGGAGTAGGTTGCATTGAAACTTGTATCTGATCCAACGATCGCTAACAAAATTCGGAAAATGAATCAGCGGGTACGGTGGCAAGATCCGTTGATTATGGAACAGGATATTGACCAAACTCGGCTGGTTTTGGAAGATGGTCAAACAGACAATTCTGAGTTCTCATTTTTAGTTGTCGGTGATAGTGGTTCCGGCGCGCACCGGGGACACAATCCCCAGCGACAGGTAGCTGAACTCATGCTGCCCCATCACAAAGAATCCCGGTTTATGCTGCATACAGGGGATGTGATTTATTTAGTGGGATCGAGTGAATACTACCAGCAAAACTTCATCCAGCCTTACCGAGAGTTTATCTTGGGTACAGAGCATCCTAAACGGATTGCTTTTGACCAAATGGTTTTTAAGCTGCCCATTTTACCAGTGCTGGGAAATCACGATTACTATAACTTGCCGATTTTATTGAGCTTGGCATCCCTAACAACATTACCCATTCGTCACCTGTTGCGATCGCGGTTAGACTTAGATGTGGGCTTGCATGGCTCAGGATGCGGTGATGCTTACGCAAAGGCATTTCTCGACTATTTGAAGGCGTTTCAGCTTCCAGGAGAATTAGCCAGTCACTTAGATCGGTACTATACAGCCAAGACAGATACAGGTCGTTGTCTTTCTTATCAACCTGGAAACTTTACCCGTCTTCCCAATCGCTATTACACTTTTCGTTATGGCGGTATTGATTTCTTTGCTTTGGATTCTAATACATTTAACGATCCACCACCGCTACCGAAAACAAAAAAAGGTGATGCCGATCGCAAACTCTTAGAAAAACGCCGTGAAGATTTCGAGCAAGAAAAGCTAGAAATCATTGAAAATTCATCAAAGCTTCGTCCTGAAAATCCTCATGAAGCCGATCAATTAGATGATTTCCACGCCAAGCTATCACAAATTGAAGAACTTATTGTTGATATCGATAAGCAACTAGCCACGAATAAAACAACGCTGACGGATATCGAACAACTAGAATGGCTCAAACAAAGATTAATTAAATCTTGGAATAATAGTGAAGTTCGGGGAAGGGTGATTTATTTTCATCATCCACCTTATGTAACTGAAGCGACAAAGTGGCAACAAGCACAAACTCTGATCGTTCGCGATCGTCTGCGTGGTGTGTTGGATGCGGTAGCGAAAGAAATCAGTTCCCTGACTCAGGGACGTCCTTTGGTCGATTTGGTATTAAACGGTCACGCGCACTGCTTGGAACACTTGGAAACAATGGATACGGGACACGCTGATTCTCATATTCACTGGATTGTTTGTGGCGGTAGCGGGTTTAGTTTGCGACGCCAGCGGATTGAGGGAGCAGATTTGATGGAAGAGAAAAAATTAGTGGCGCGATCACATTTTTTCATCGGTCGCAACGGTCAAGGTTTTCAAAAGCGACGACCTTATTCGGGTTTACGTATTGATGTTAAAGGCGATGGACAGCCCAAATTTATTGTGCGTCCTTTGGTTGCCGAATGGTATCAGCGGCAATGGCATAATCGTGAACTTGAGCCACTAATCATTTAAGCAATGGGCATTGGAAATTGGGCACTTGTACTGAGCTAACGCGAGTACGTTTTATAGAGAAGTATTAGGCAAAAGGGGCAAAGCGGAAAAACTTACTGTAATATTATGTGCGCCGATGGACAGGCTGATTTCGGCTCCTTGTATTCCCAAGTGGAAATGAAGGATTGGTAAAGCTTATGGAAAATTTTTCGGTCTACTGAAATTACATCTTTGCGTCTTTCTAGCAATTTGAACTATGCAACTCAAAAGCGCTTGAAGCTGTAGGGGCATAGTTGGTCTATCTATCGCCCTACTCACCAGACTTCAACCCGATTGAGAACTGTTGGTCAAAGGTGAAGGAGTTTCTGCGCTCCAGAGCAGCTCGAACTTATGCACAGCTCGATCAAGCAATCACTGATGCTCTTGATGCCGTCACCATCCAGGACATTACTGGCTGGTTTACTCACTGCTGCTACTGTATTGCTTCCGATTGAGAACCGTTATTAGAGTCCAAAATCGTGAATCTGTTCCGCCTCGCACTACATCTGTAGTGAGTGTTACATATATAATGTAGAACAGGGATGATCAAAGGAGAAGTCAATGGGTGCACTTGAAGGGAAGGTAGCTGTCATCACATCCGCCTCGTACTAATCTGTAATGAGTGTTCCATATATAATGTAGAATAGGGATGATCAATGTCCCCAGCCAAGATTAAAGGAGGGACAAAAATGAAGGCGTCAGACAACAAAGGTGCTCCCAGCACAATCGAAGTCTGGCCAACTCTCCCACTAGGCAGGGACCGCACTGGATCGAATTGGCTAAAAAGCTCCCGACGGTTTTTAGTGCACACACGAGAAACTCCTGAATGCGCTCGCTAAAGTCGCAACCGAACGCGATGGCTCTCGCACGGGAGAAACAGCCGATCGGTGAACGCCCAAGCCAGCGACTAAACTTCGTGCTAGACCACGGCAAATCGACAGTTTAATTTCAACTTCAACACTGACACGAAAGAATTTTATGAGCTACGCAATTATAGGTGCCGGCAAAGTCGGCCAGGCGCTCGCCAGAGCGTTCGCACGCAAGGAAATCGAAGTGGCATTAGCAAGCAGGCGGCCGCCCGAAGCGCTCGCGCCGGTCGCAAAGGCGATCGGGCCAACGATCATCCCCAAGTCATTGCAGGATGCGGTTAAAGCCGAGATCGTCCTTTTGGCTATTCCCTTTGAGACGCATAAAGACGTCGCAAAGGCTGCAAAGAGCTGGCAGGGCAAGATCGTGATCGACGTGACAAACGCTTACGGTGTCGCTCCGGAAGAATTGGGCAATCTTCCTTCCTCCGTTGTGATATCCCAGGCTCTACCTGGCGCAAAACTGGTGAAGGCCTTCAACCATTTAGCTGCAAAGACCTTGGCCGAAGACCCCAACGTCAAGGGCGGGCGGCGTGTTCTATTCCTATCAAGCGACGACGAAAGTGCTGCTGCTCGAGTGGCGGCCTTGATTGAACAACTCGGCTTCGCGCCAGTCGGACTGGGAAGGCTTGCAGAGGGAGGTTTACTCATCCAGGCGCGGGGAAACACCTGGGCTTTGCTGATTTTTCAGGATCTTTTCAAGAAAGGGGAATAAGAAATGTTTAATCACGTAAATTAGCCCCCAAACTGCCCCAAGGAGATAAGTCAATGGCAAAGAGTGGTATCGAGAAAGTACTGACTGTGCTTCAGGGCATCGGTTCAGGAGACCCAGACCTTGCTACCAAGTACATTAACCCGAAGAAATACATAGAACACAACCCGCACTCCGCCGACGGCGTTAACGGGTTGAGGAAGTACATCAGTCAATTTTCGAAGGAAAAAAATCATCTGAAGGTGGTGCGAGCCTTCCAGGACGGCCACTACGTCTTCACTCAGGAAGACGGACTCATCCTCGGTCAGAACACCTTCTTCGATGTCTTCAGATTTGAGGACGACCTGATTGTTGAACACTGGGTCTTTTCGGCAAAAGCAGCCCCTCCCAATGAGAGCGGGCACACTCAGGTCGACGGGCCAACTCAGGCAAAATCCTCAGAGGACACAGAGAAGAACAAGGCGATGATGCGGGAGTACTACGAGACCGTCCATATCTCCGGAGACCACAGCAAGATTCTGCAATACTTTTCTGGAGATCATTGCATCCGCCACGAACCCGGCGTCCGGGATGGAGTCGGGGCGTTCATCCATGACCTGGGAATACTCACGCAACACAGAACCATAGACGACGTAAAGTTCCTGCTGGGAGAGAGAGACTTTGTTTTCATAGCTGCCGTGGGAACGGTTGAGGGCGAGCCTTGCGTCTACATCGACCTGTACCGAGTTGAAGACGAGAAGATCGTTGAGCACTGGGGATTCCCCGAAAAGATGCCGCCTCAAGAGGAATGGAAAAACAACAACGGTATGCTATAGGTTGAACCTGGCTAGCTGGGCTGATTGCAGCAGTCAGTTCAAGTGCATGCTCTTTCGCAAGTCCAACCGAGATAGCAATTAATCACATGGGAGGTGTTAAAGCAATCATGAATAGATTCGAAGGTAAAGTGGTTATCGTCACGGGGGCCGGCTCCGGTATCGGTGCTGGCACAGCGCGCCGCTTTCTACAGGAAGGTGCATTCGTCGTGCTCAATGGACGGCGTGAACATAAGCTGCGCGAGACCCTTGTGGGATTCGACGCAGCGAAGGCGCTTGTTCATCCCGGAGATGTGTCTGATGAGGCGTACGTGAAGCGCCTTGTGGAAGACACGGTCACCAGATTTGGAAAGCTGGATGTGCTGGTCAACAACGCGGGATTCGCAATCTTTGGTCCTTTCGAGCAGATCACTACGGAGGTCTGGCGGAAGACAATGGCAACTGATCTTGACGGCGTCTTTTTCGGTGCCCGCGAAGCGTTACCTCATCTGTTGAAGACCAAGGGGTCCATCATCAATCTCACCTCCACGTCGGGTCTGGGCGGAGATTGGGGAATGAGTGCATATAACGCAGCGAAGGGCGGCGTCACGAATTTCACGCGCGCCCTGGCGCTCGAGTATGGCTCGCGTGGCGTGCGCATCAACGCCGTGGCACCTAGTTTCACCTCTACCGAAGCTACCGCCGGTCTCGAGATGGGTAAAGCCGCGACGGCCGATTTTCTTGACCGCGTCCCGATCGGCAGGGCCGCTACGCCCGACGAGATTGCGGGTGTGATCGCCTTTCTCGCAAGCGATGACGCCATCTTCGTCAATGGAGCAATCCTGTCGGTCGACGGTGGAGTCCATGCGTCCAACGGACAACCGAACTTTCTCAAACACTTCGTACAAGGCAAATTCGAATAGAACCAATGACCCATCGGGTGTACTGCTCCCGATGGGCTTTCGTTTGTCTAACTCCTCATAAACGCGCTTGGACGTGAGAGCGTTTCATCTTATTTCTGAAAAAGAGACAAGATTTGAATACTCAGTTCTGACAATTTCTGTGGTTTGGCTGTCTAGGTTTCTGCATCTGATTAGTTCGTCTCTCCAGCCCGTCCAGTAGCAGACCACAAGTCTCAGTAACCCAGATACCGAAGGGCCATCTGAGAGGTCCGCTTCAGTTCAGCCTTCGTCGAACCGTTCGCCGCTTGAATAGAGAGGCCGGCGAGTATCGTTGAGAGATACCGAGTGTAGTCGTCCACATTAATCTCCTTCGACAACTCTCCGCTTTTTCGAGCTTCGAGAAGGCGCTCCTTGATGGCGACTTCGTTCTGTCTCCGTATTTCCGTCATCAGATCTCTGGCGGGGGCAGCGTCTACGCTGCAGCCCATCGCCCCCGCCAGCGTCATACAGGTCGGCGGATGGCCGGGCGTAGTGAGGAACGCAACCGTATTGTCGAAGAGCGCACGGATTACCTTTTCGAGAGTCGGCTCCGCCAACGCCTCCGTTGCGTACTGCGCCCGACTTTCCAAATAGCGCTTCACTGCAAGTGAAAACAAGGCGTACTTGTCACCGAAGGCTGCATAGATGCTTGAGGGATTGAGTCCCATCGCCTGGGTAAGGTCGGCCATGGAAGTGCCTTCAAAACCCCGCTCCCAAAAGAGCAGCATTGCGGCTTCTAAGGCTGCGTCCTTATCGAAGCTGATCGGTCGTCCTGTTTTTCCGTTCCCTGTTTTCTTGCTTTTGCTTGCCACGCCCCTATTATAACAATTCTCATCTGAGTGAGATACAGTCAAAGAAATGCAGAACTTATCGCGATGAAAGCTTACTCCACCGACCTGCGGCAAAGAGTAGTGGATGCCTACAACCACCAAGAAGGATCCCAACGCCAACTCGCCAAAAATTGATTAGTATTATTAATTCAAACTTGAGTCGATTACTGAAACTCCTTTTAAGCATACAAATGTACTATAAAATTGCGATTGCTTCCAGCTGTGCGCGCAGCACAATCACCCTGTACCAGTTGCATCAGTCCTGCAAATACACATGTACTAAAATTTAGCGATCGCCTGTGCCAGTTGTGTAAGTTCTGGACAAGCGTGAATGCTAGGAATAGTAATAGTTCTACCTCCTGCCTCCTGCTATATCAGTTTATTTTCTGGAAGTCATGTGAGCGCATCTTTTGCTCAAGGAACTCTACAAAAACCTTGACTTTCATGGGAATATATTTTCGGCTAGGATAAAGTGCGTTAATTGGGACTGGAGCCAGTGACCATTGAGGCAAGACGTTTACTATATTCCCACTCTGTAACTCTTGTTGAAACAGAAATTCCGGCAGCAGCCCAATTCCTACTCCAGCAACGATTGCTTGATAAATGGGGGCAACGTGATTGCTGAGTAGTCGTGGACGAAAGGAGAGCGTTACTGTTTCCTGCTGTTCATTGTGCAATGTCCAGGTCACATCGTTCTGACGATGAGCCATACAAAGCAGCGTATGACTGGTCAAATCAGCGATCGCCCTTGGTTCGCCAGCAGTTTTGAGATAGGTCGCGCTGGCAAAGAGTTTCATGCGATCTGTACTAATCCGCCGCACGATTAGGGATGAATCGTCCAATTCTCCAATCCGAATCGCTAGATCGTACCCTTCTTTGACAATATCTTTGTATTCAGTCGTTGCATGGAGAATTACTTGAATATCGGGGTAAATCAGCAGAAACTCCGGCAAATTGGGTGCGAGAATAGACTGCATAAACAACACGGTGGTTGTCACTCGCACAGTCCCTTGCGGATGCCCTTGCAAGCTAGCGATCGCATTATCACCGTCATGTAAGGCATCGACAATGGGTAAACAGTTTTCGTAATACAGTCGTCCTTCTTCAGTTAGAGAAACCCGCCGCGTTGTGCGATGAAATAATCGGACTCCTAACCGTTGCTCTAGCGCATTGACCTTCACACTGACGGTAGATTTAGGCAAGTCTAGCGATCGTGCTGCTGCGACAAATCCTCCCAGTTGGGCGACTTTGAGAAATATTAAAACAGCGTTCACGTCATCCATATCTTGCACTCACTGCGTTGATATTATCAAAACTCTGCTATTGTCCAGCATTATAAACAATCAATTCATAAAAACTATCTTTATCTGCATGAATTGATAAATCATACTAGGGATGTCAAAAATAGGGAGACAGTCTTAATCAAAGCCGCATTTCTCTAATCGGAAAACTCACTAAGTGTTACAACATAGGAGCGTTAAAACATGAAAGTCTTAGTCATAGGAGCTGCTGGCAAGACCGGTAGAGCTGTAGTTGAACAGGCTGTGGCCGCTGGACATCAGGTCACGGCATTCGTTCACAAAGCTGATGAATACGAGGTCTCAGACGTTCGCGTTATTGAAGGTGACGCTACCGACAGTGCCACGATGGACGCAGCAGCAGTCGGTCAAGACGCTGTTGTTGACACGATTGGTGGCAAAACGCCTTACAAGGAAACTACGCTCGAATCGAGTGCAGCCAACACAATCATCGCTGCCATGAAGCGAAACGGCGTGCGCCGTCTCGTGGTAACTTCCATGATTGGCGAAGGGGAGAGTGAGGCAAATGCCACCCTGTATGAGCGCTTACTTGTTTCGACCTTGTTGCGCGGCGCGGACAAGGATAAAGCAGCAATGGAGTCCGCTGTTGAATCGAGCGGTCTGGACTGGGTAATTCTTCGCCCAGCCATCCTCAACGACGACCCTGCCAAGGGAAACGTTCGAGTCTTTGATACCGAAACGGGCGAGAAAGCCCATAAAATTACACGTGCTGACCTGGCTGCCTTTATGCTTGTCCAGCTTGACAACAACGAATACCTCCATCAAGCCGTTACTATCGCAAATAGCTAAGAACTCTTCGGACACGCTCTCTTTTTGCGGTCAGCAGCGTGTTCGTTGAGGCTTGGCATCTGCTTTTCCCATGCAGTATGCCTCCTTTCCTGTCCGGTTTTCACAATCAAGCAAGCTAAACAGAAGTGTCCTATGCAATATCTTGTCATCTTCACGCCTAAACAGAAATTCGAGACTGACGGAATGCCCTCTGACTTCCAAAAACGGGAACTCGAAGAGGAGGCACAAGCGCAAGTGCTTTACGGAGAGGGAGGTCTGCGTCAAGTGTGGGCGCTAGACACAAAAAACCGCGGCGCAGCTGTTCTCTTTGAAGCGGAGTCACCAGAGCATCTGCAAAAGATGATCGACAGCTTTCCGCTGATCAAGATTGATTACGCTGACTACCAGATCTTACCGCTCGCGCCGTATCCAGCATTCGCGAAGAAGTCCGTTTGATCGCACCGCTTAACAATGCGCTCCAGCGAACAAAGGTTGGCGTTCGGGCTTTGTGTGTTTGTCGGCCGAATGGCAATAAGAAAAGCAAAAACGCTGATCAATATGCTATCTTGCCATCCTCACCGTGGCTAAAGCCACGGTGAGTCCTAACTGGAGTTCAGTCCCCAGTCCCTTTTAGTTGTTAATCAACTAACTTAGCTGATGGTAGCAGGGAATAAAGTATTGGCGATCGCACCGTCAACTTGCCAGAACTCTTCATAACTATCGCCACTGCAATAGCACCCCATGAATAAAAGCAACCAGGTTTGGAATGGAACATCAGTTAGAGTATGTAAGCTAATGTCTGTAAACAGAGTATTGATAATTTTTGCAGGTGAACCAAATTGGCAATTACAATCAGCATAGATGCTGGTATTACCTGTGATTGTCGGCAAACAGGTCAGCCAATACTCCTCAAATTACCAACGATGTATGGCAAAGACAGCATTAACTTTGACTCTGTGCAGTGGTGCAAGAATAGGATGTAAACCCTATAGGATTAGCCCTTTCAAGGTGAACGTTTATACTACATAAAAACAATCAATTTCAACCTAGTTTCCTACTATCGAGGATGCGATCGCTTAATTTACTAGTAGAAAAATCCAATTAAAAGGCAAATCCTTACGCTTGCTAACGAAGTAGAAGAGTGTAATGGGAATAAAGTAATAAGATAGGGCAATGAGTCCATCAGAGATAACGTGTAGCGAAACTAAACTGGGTTTCCAAAGATAGCAATGACCATGAGGAATAAAATAAAATGTCAACAATTCAGAGCTAATACCAATTTGAAAAAAGAATACGACAGATACATACGGACATACCTTTGTTCTGTCTGGCTTTCTTAATGCATGAATTTTGTTAGCGCAGCGTTAGCGAGTCCGCGAGCGTCATTTTGAATTTTTAATTGGTATAAGATGCTACATAAAAGATCTCTATAATAATAAAATTCAACATATTGAGTTGTTCTGTCGAAAGATGCTCAAGCTGCGTAGGCGTAGCCCGTCGTAGACATCGCTCTTTAAATCACTAGTATCGCTTCAATAAATTGATTCCAAGTCAATAGTTGCCCTCCTG
Organism: Nostoc sp.; assembly: GCF_036917535.1. Taxonomy (GTDB): domain Bacteria; phylum Cyanobacteriota; class Cyanobacteriia; order Cyanobacteriales; family Nostocaceae; genus Nostoc. Next base: position 100,380 of record NZ_JBALDA010000032.1, on the reverse strand, counting down.
TGTGATCGCGTAAAAATGTAATTTCATCTTTTGTCAGCGGCGATTCTCCCACGCAGAAAACAAAATACCCGGTGAAAGTTGTTATTTTCAGGTCAGCAAAGGTATTCAGGCAATTTATAGTAATTCCCAAAATCAGCTTGAATCTTTGAGCATTGATGGACAACCCGTACAAGCCGATGCTCAATACACTATCTGTGTAGAGGAATATCATTACAAAAATTCACTACATAGTCAATGCATTATACGGTATTTTTATTTGCTTAATTTTGATATGTCAGGTTGTGCTTTATTTGCCCATAAAATTAGAGACGCAATTATTGCGTCTCTAGAAACCACTTATTTAGCCTTCTTACGTGTAATTGCACCCAGTAAAAGCAAGTTGTTAATTAAATTACTCCTGGGCCTCTACCTCGGCTGTCACCCCTATCTGTCAACTTGCCTTCCTCGTCCTGATTGATTTCTCCAAGTTCTTCAATACGTTCTTCCTTATCTTCTGCCGCTTGTTGGCTTGCATCACCCGGTTCTTCGTAATACATTTCCGGTTCAATTGCATAGTTATTAGACAAACCTTCTCTGTCCACGGTATAGCCGTCAGTGGTGCGTATACTTTCTGGATCGGTTTGGTCATCCGTAGGTGCATCTGCTTCCTGTTCTTCTGTGGGGAGTGTTTTGTACTTATCTCCTTCTCTTTCCATTCGAGCAGCAGTTTCAGCTGGGATGATGCCGCGATCATAATTATCAACTTCCGCTCTATCGGATGAATCTGTATCTCTCTTAACTGCTTCATTAGCCATAATTTATGTCCTCGTTAAAGAATCTATTAAATAACTTCAAAAACCAGATTAGGCTGTTTTTTTTCTCCGAGCTACTATCTTGAGAAGTGACTTAAATTTAAAAATAATGTTATATTCTCTATCTTTTGATGTATCCAAAAGAATAAAATTGAGTCCGGTTAAATACTGTGAATTTACATTTTTTGGTATAACAAGGTTTTAGTTGAAGGCAACTTAACATTAAAAGGGCAATTAGAAACTGCAACTATACAAAGTTTTACCCAAGCCCGCAGAGACGGACGAGAGTTTGTGTAGCTGCGAATTCTAGTTGCCCGTGTCAATCCTATTTTAATAGTGATTAAATTTACTCGCCCACAAATTGGTTTTTCAGTAATTGAATTTCATCGGCTAATTCTTGCCGAGTTGAAGCTTTCAATAGATAACGGAAAATAAACCAACTGGTGTAACTAATTCCAACTAACTCAAAAAGTGGTGATAGTAGTGGAATATCATGAATTGCAGCTAGTAATGCTAGTACTAGCCTAGCTGTAACAATCGCCGCCAAAATTAAAGCAACAGTTATTAGAGGCTGCTTATAGTTCTGAAAAAATTCACTTAGGTATTGGGGCAGTTGCTCTAAAAATTGAGAAATTTGTCTGCTAATTTGCTGCCATTGAGATTCAGGTTCGGATGCTGGTGGTAACTTTGGTAAGTTTGCAGCATCAGCACCTTCAAGTGCTAGCGTATTTTGTGATAAGGAAGCATTGATGGATTCACGTTGCTGTTGTTCGGTTTCCATAGTTTTTATGTTTGGTATACTACAAGATTTTGTATAACTGAACTGAGCATCAATAAATTATAGTTATTAGGGTCGTCAGTTGTTAAATATTAGTGGTCAGTTAAACTTATTACTGACCACTCAAGTTTAGCAGGAGCATTTAAATCTGTTTATACCTACCTGCTCAATTAAATTTATTGTTAGCTGCCCTAATTAGTTTTAGTTGGTGCGGCAACAGTTGCTTTCACAACTACACTAGTAACACCTTTAATTTCCTTAGCTAATTTTTCAATTTTAGCCAACTCCTGCTGATTGGTGACAGTTCCGGCGACTGTGACAACACCACCGTTTGCGGCATTAACTGTTAGTTGACTCTTGGGTATATTAGCCTCCAATTTAGAACGAACTTCACTTTCTAAGTCAGCTTTAGCTCTTTTTGTATCGCCACCAGTGGTATTATTGCGCTGTTCACGGGCGCGAATATCCTCATTTAACTGTCTTCTACGAACTTCACTTTGCGCGTCTTTTTGAGAAGCTTCTGTTGTTTTTGCACTTGGTGTTTGGGGAGTTTCATTAGGATTATTGGGAGCAGATACACTTGTTTTAGAAGTGTTGTCACAAGCAGCAACACCAAACACTAAAAGGCAACTAATTACAAAGGGAGTTAGCTTTTTCATTGGTTTAATTTTGAATCCGAAAGTGAAATCTGTTGATATTTACGGCAAAAATGAGGAGCAAGTTTTTTATTCAGGAGCAAAGTTTTCAAATTATTGCTCCTGCAATTTTGTCTAATTAGTGTAAGTGAAAACTACTTTCGGTTAAAGTACTTCATCACGACGATCGACAATAATTACAGAAGGATCGTTTCTATTAGTGTCTGTTGAGTAATTGGGGCGAATGGGATCGACTACTGCTGCATCACGATCGCTTACTCGGTCGGAACCTGGGCGATATTCACTAATCTCTGTGGCATCATAGATTGCAAATTCTTCAATACCTCGATGCTTGAGAATCGCTTCAGCTTGGTGGATTTCAGCTTCCGTACCATCAAGAATTACTAAGTAGTCGCCTCTTTGGAAGCGATCGCTATATACTCGCGCCCTATCTTCAGGAATTCCCAAGCCAACCAGTGCGCCTACAATACTTCCGGCGGCTGCACCAATCGCACCACCAGCTAATGTTGTCGCTAAAGTTGTTGCAACTGCGCCACCTGCAATTACGGGCCCAATCCCAGGAATTGCTAAAGTTCCAAGTCCAACTAATAAGCCAGTCAAGCCGCCTAGAACACCACCTGTAGCGGCTCCAGCTTTTGCACCATCATCTGCTTTATTGCCACTACCAACACTTCTGTCTACATCTACACCACCGATCCCATGACCGTTTGTATCTTTAGCAATGATGGAGACTTGATTCAAAGAAAAACCTGCATCTCGCAATTCTGTAATTGCTACTTCAACATCTCGACGATGAGAAAATACCCCGATCGCACGTTTGGCAACACCACTATAACCCGCAGTTGTATAACCCGCAGTTGCAGCTGGAGTCACATAACCAGTGGCTGCATTTGTCGCATCTGGATGGTCGTAAATACCAAACTCTTCCACACCCTGATTATTTAAAATTGCTTCTGCTCTTAGGATTTCTGCATCTGTACCATCGAGAATGACTAAATAGTGTCCTCGTCTAACACGCTCGTCGTAAACTCTAGCTCGTTCTTCAGGAATTCCTAAACCAATTAACGCACCAAGCAAACTACCAGCTACTGCACCAATACCAGCGCCAGCAAGAGTTGTAGCTAGGGTAGTTGCTGCGGCTCCAGCCAACATAATTGGCCCAATTCCAGGAATTGCTAAAGTGCCAAGACCGACTAATAAGCCAGCCAAGCCGCCCAAAGCACCACCTGTAGCGGCTCCAACTTTAGCACCTTCATCAGATTGATCGCCAACGCGATCACTCACATCCGCACCAGCAATATCGTCTCTGTCTCCATCTTGTGTAATGACAGAAACTCTGTTCATATCAAAGCCAACTTTTTTTAATTCATGTAGGGCATGTTCAACATCTCGACGATGAGAAAATACACCTACAGCACGTTTATTTACACCTACAACCATTATTCTTTGCTCCTCAGCCAAAATCAATTATTTACTAATTTATAGCTCCTAATTAGCCTTATTAATACATGTTTCTATTTATTTTTCATCAATCGCTTGGAAGAATTTTTGTCTCTATCATTAGATATAGGTGATTTTATCTAAAGTTAGTAACTAAATTCAATTAGAAAATTATTTTCTTTTATTAAGTTTATATAACAATTATTCTGTGCTTTCGGTTTACTCAATAAAATTGATACTAAGAAGCACCTCTTTTCTAGCATTTGCTACTGTAACTCACCCACCCAAAACCTGCTATATCTATAGATACAGTTTTATTAAATTTACTTTTACCTAACAAATTTTTTTTGATAAAATATTAAATAAATAATAAATTTTATTTAAGAATATATAAGAAAATATTTATTTATATTTTTAAATACGACTTTTGGACAACTAACCTATTACCTAAGAAAGTGCCAGCTGACATAAACGATAATTAAGCTGATAAACAAGCCATTTTATAAATGGGTATTTGATTAAGTAAAAGTGAGAAAATCCTATGTTTCAAGGTGTTTTAACTATTTGGGGATGGAATTGGCTACCTTTAGGATTAGCACCAATAACTTTAGCTCAGGAACTACTAACTCCAGAAGAAACATCAGTAGTTTTTTCTGGGCCTAAATTGTTAGTGGCACTGCTAGCTGGGGTTTTGATGGCATTTGCTTTTCAATTGTTATTGACAAACTTTTCAGTTGCTGTCGGAATTTCATCTTGGGAAATTGACTCAGATTCTGATGATAGTTTGGGTAAGACAATTCGTAAAGGTCAAGCTAAAGTTGGTACTTGGGCGTTAATAACTGTTAGCATCGCATTATTTATTGCTTGTTTTTTAGCAGTAAAACTGAGCCTAATCGAAAGCGCATTTTTAGGAGCAATTATTGGTGTAGTCATTTGGTCTACCTATTTTTCACTAGTAATTTGGTTGGGTTCGTCGGCGGTAGGCTCTTTAATTGGTTCTATATCTAATACTGTCACTTCTGGTTTTCAAACTTTGATGGGCACGGCAACTGCTGGCATCGGTACTAATAGTGCAAAAAAACAATTAGTTTCTACTGCTGAAGATATTACAGCCGCAGTCCGACGGGAATTAACTTCAGGTTTTGATTCTGAAGGTATTAAAAATACGCTCCAAAGTTCTTTAAGCTCTCTGGAATTGCCCAAATTTGATATTAAAGAAATTCGGAGTCAATTAGACCAACTTCTAAAGGATACAAATTTGCAATCTGTTGCTAACAGCGACCTTTTACAAAACATTAATCGCCAAACATTTGTTGATTTAATCAGCAGCCGTGGTGATTTATCTAAAGAAGATATCAATAGCATTGCTGATCAATTTGAAGGTGCATGGCAACAAGCTTTAAATCGTCAAAATCCTACAGAACAAGTAATTAATTTACTCAAGTCTGCTACTCCTGAAGAACTTAATTCTGAGCAATTGGGCGAACGGCTTCAACAACTGGTTACAATCGGAGGCGGTAATGGCAATGGTGTAATCAAGCAAGCTATTAAGTATGGTTTGAGTGCAGTTGCACCAGCAGTTCTGGAACGAGTAAACCTTTCTGATATCGATGTGAACAAAATTACAACTCAGTTGCAAAAACTGAAAGAAAAAGTTCAAGATGTCGATGTCGAGCAAATCACAGAACAACTTCAAAAGTTTAAAGAGGAAGCAACTGAGCAAGTATCTGCAAAATTGCCAATATCATTGGAAAACACGATTAAGGCAGATGTAGAAGACTACATATTGCATTCGTTCCCTTGGCACTTTAACCGAATGACCCTAGTAGATGAATTTAAAGAAGTCATCTATGACGTAAATGCAGATCCAACAACTGTGAGACGGGAGTTGGAAGAAATTAATCAAGAATATTTCATCAACTTACTAAAGCAGCGGGGTGATATTAGTGAAGCCAGAGTGAAAGAAATTTCTGAACAAATGGAAAGCGATCGCCTGGAAGTTTTAGAAACTGTTAAACAGGCCCAAACACGAGAAAAAGGGCAAGATTTCCGCAGCCGTATCGAAGATTATCTGCGTTCGACAGGTAAAGACGAACTCAATCCCGAAGGTATTGAACGGGATTTTGGCAAGTTGCTAGACGATCCACAAGCTGGTTTTGAAGATTTAAGTAGCCGCTTTGAGCAATTTGACCGCGATACTTTTGTCCAATTACTCAGTCAGCGTCAAGATATCAGCGAAGAGGAAGCTAATAATATTGTTAGTCAACTCGAACGCAACCGCGATAATCTCTTGAATCGTGCTAGAGAATTGCAAGAACAAGCAAAAGCAAAAGCCGATGAACTGCGTCAAAGAGTTGAAGACTATCTGCGGAATACTAATAAAGATGAACTCAATCCCGAAGCTATCAAACGCGAGTTTAAAGTTTTACTAGACGATCCCCAAGCCGGAATTAGCCTTTTGCGATCGCGCCTATCACAATTTGACCGCGATACCCTAGTACAATTGCTCAGTCAGCGTCAAGATTTGAGCGAAGAACAGGTAAACCAAATTCTCGATCAGCTCGAAGCAGTCAGAGATAGTATTTTACAAGTACCGCAACAAGCAAAGGAACAGTACGAAAAAACTACAAAAGCGATCGCTGAATATCTCCGCAATACCAACTTGGAAGAACTTAATCCAGAAGGTATCAGAGCCGATTTGGAAAAATTACTCGACGATCCTCAAGCTGGAGCCTTAGCACTGCGCGATCGCTTGTCTAATGTTGATCGAGAAACCTTAGTTAAACTCATCAGTCAACGCGGAGACTTGAGCCAAGAGCAGGTTAATCAGATCATTGATCGCGCTCAAGATGCCATTGGTGATATCCTGAGAGCGCCACGACGTTTAGCCAAGCGTACCACTCAACAAGCTTTAGATTTTGAAGCCAATCTCGAAGAATATCTGCGTAATACCAACAAAGAAGAACTCAATCCTGAAGGAATCAAACGCGATTTACAATTGCTGCTGTCTTCCCCTCGTGCTGGAATTGGCAATTTAACTGATCGCGCCGCGAAATTTGACCGTTCGACAATTGTGGCGCTATTATCCCAACGTGAGGATATCTCAGAAGAGGAAGCTAACCGAATTGTGGATCAAATTGATTCTGTTCGCAGCTCGATTGTCGAACAATTCCAGCAGATTCAGCAAAGAGTGCAATCAGTGTTAGATGGAGTTTTTGCGAAAGTTCGCAACTATCTCAACTCCCTGGATCGTTTTGAACTCAACTATGAAGGAATTAAGCAAGACTTTGCGAAAGTGTTCGACGATCCGCAAGCCGGATTTGAAGCATTGCGCGATCGCCTTAGTCAATTTGATCGTGACACCTTAGTTGCTGTATTGAGTTCTCGTAAAGATATTTCCGAGGCGGATGCTAACCGCATAATTAGCCAAATAGAAGCGGCGCGAGATGGCGTATTGCAACGAGCCGAACGCATCCAAAAAGAAACTCAAAAACGCTTGAAAGCGATTCAAGAGCAATCTAAAAAGCAAGCTGAAGAAACCAAGAAAACCGTTGCAAATGCTGCGTGGTGGATATTTGGGACAGCGATTACTTCCCTTTGCGCCAGTGCGATTGCAGGTGCGATCGCTGTGACTGGGATAACTTTACCTGGCTAAAATATCATTATCAGGAATTTAGAGAAATACAAAGTGGTATTCAGTCTTTATAAATGAATGCCACTTTTTTTATTTATAAAAATAAGTACTATCGTCTGTACTACCATGACCTTGTTATTCCGATATTTATGAAAAAAACCTTTTTAAACAAAGATTTCATGTTTCGTTATGGCAAGAGTAATAAAACAGAACGATACGATTAACGGCGGTTCTGGCGACGATAAGATTGACGGCGGTTCTGGTGACGATAGCCTTGTAGGGGGATTTGGCAACGATAGCCTTATTGGTGGATCTGGCAATGATACGATTAGCGGTGATTTTGGTAACGGTGGTATCCTCACTGGTGTTGGTGGAACTGATGTTCTCACTGGAGGATCGGGTAACGATGTTTTCGATTTCAACTTCGTTTTAAAGACTCAACCTGGTTTATTACAGGATGCGATCGCTGATTTTGTTGGAAACGGTATCCTCATAGGGGATCGAATCGATTTATCTACCATTGACGCCAACTCCATTAAAGAGGGCAACCAAGCCTTCACTTTTATCGGCAGTCGCGCATTCTCTACAATCGGTCAAATCCGTTATTCAGGAGGTATTCTCCAAGCTAGTAATGATGGTGATCTGTCTGGCTGAGTTTGAAATTCGGCTTGCAGGAGCGCTACAACTAGTGGAAAGCGACATTATCCTTTAATTTAATATTATCTGCCTTGAAAATAAGACAGAATGCATAATTTTGATAATTGAATAGTTGCAAAGAGAGATAATTTTTTATACATAACTAGATAAATCACCAAATAAATCTCAAAAAGCAAAACCAACCCTATCTGAACAAAGGTTTCAGATTTTGTTTTAGCGAGAGAAATAAAATAAAGTTAATTACTCTTTCTTATAGATAGAAAAAAGTAGGCTTGAAAGTAATACTATAGTGTTGTGATTCTGAATAAAATCAAAACGTTATTCAGGAGGTATTCTTCAAGCTAACATTGATGGGGATCTGTCGGCTGAGTTTGAAATTAAACTGACAAAAGCACCACCACTAGTAGCGCAAGCGATATCATCTTCTAATCTAATAGACCTCTTGCAAAAGCGCTTCACACTCTACTTCTAAGAGCAAGCGCTTAGAAGTAGAGTTCTTATTTATGATTTATGCAAGAAATCTAATATTGAAGAATAATTCAGCGGCAAAGCCAAATATCCTCCAACTGTGAGAAAATGTACTCGGCTTTAACTTGTCAAAAATGATATTGCTATAATCAAGCACAGTTAAATATTAACAAAGCCGCTCATATTAGCTGCACCTAACAGAAGCACATTTAAAAAATAGAAAATTAACAATGCTTGCCAAGGTTTGATCGTGCCGCGTATGCATGAGAAAATCAGTTAATACAATCGCAACAGTTGTGATGATACCACAATAGCCAAATTGTAACGCCAGGGGTGCAGCGATGTCTACGACGGGCTACGCCTACGCACTGATCTAACAAGGGAATAGCACTAAGTTAAAATACAGCTCTGATCCTGGGAGGCTTCACCTCCAGTGACTTTACCATAGGCAGCAGCCCTCTGGAAATACATTTCCAGTCTTAAGACTGGGAACGAATTCAAGTTACACAAATCTTTGGCTTTTCTTAGGGTCATGCGTCTAACAAAGCTTTTAACTTATTGGCAATTATTTGTTATATCTAATTATAAAAACCACTAAACAAATATTAATATGCAAAATTAACCCTATCCGAACAAAAGTTTTCGATTTTATTATGGTGAGAGGATAAAAGAAAGTTAACTATTATTTTTTATCAAAGAAAAATTATGCTGAAGGTAGTACTATAGTGTTGTTATTCTTAATACAGGAATATTTTGTTCAAATCTATATAATTACGTAGGCTAAAGTCTACTTATTCATTAGTACTTTCCAGATGTAATGAATGAAAACATAAGTTATTAGGACATCAAAGGAGTTTTAGTGAAATTTTGATCTAAACATCCTCAAAAACATCCATTACTTCTTAAATATTCTCAAATATTCTCAAATATTCAAACTTAATAATCAAGACCTGTTCCAATCAGGTTTGGTTCAATAATATATTGCTAATTGCAAGCTTTTAACCTTTTTTTGTCGGCATTGCTAAATGAAAGTGTGAAATTCCCAACTTCTATGTTTTAAATTGTTTATTTTATGCTTTGAAAGGAAACCAAATTTATACTCTTAATTCAGTAATGCCGTTTTATAATGGGGAAGTAAAGACGTAATTTTTTTCCTCTAAGTTTAGGAGAAACTCATCAATGGCAACTGCAATATCAATCTCCTCCGGTAGCGGCAGTATTAGTGTCGGATCTAATAGTCAGAGCAGTAGTAACAATAATGGTCAGAGCGATATCATTAACGTTGGTGGTGGCAACAATACCCTTATAGGTGGTAGTGGCAACAGTATCCTTAACGCTGGTAGTGGCAACGATAAACTCTTTGGTAATGCTGGCAACGATATTCTTAATGCTGGTAGTGGCAACGATAACCTCGTTGGTAATGCTGGCAACGATATTCTTAACGGTGGTAGTGGCAACGATAGCCTGAATGGTGGTACTGGCAAAGATATTCTTAATGGAGGATCGGGTAATGATATTCTCATCGGCGGTGATGGGGATGATACCCTGGCTGGCAGTACTGGCAAAGATATTCTCACTGGAGGATCGGGTAATGATATTTTCAAGTACAGCTCAACTTCTGATAGTCCACTTTCGTCACGTGACTTAATCACTGACTTTCGTGGAAACGGTAGTTTGCCAGGCGATCGAATCGATCTATCTACTATCGATGCCAACTCCACTATTGGGGGCAACCAAGCTTTCAGTTTCATTGGCAGTGGTCAATTCTCCGCACCCGGTCAAATCCGTTATTCTGAAGGTATTCTGCAAGGTAACACAGATGGGAATCTGTCAGCTAATTTTGAAATTAGGCTTATAGGAGCACCACAAGTAGTGTCAAGTGACCTCATCCTTTAATTTAATATTCCTGCCTTGAAAATAAGGCAGGAGGCAGAAGGCAGAAGGCACTAGAGAATGAAAATATCTCTTTCCAGCCCTCAGTCCCTAGTCACTATTTTCAAGGCAGATATAATTTGGAAGAAGAACTCTAGTGTAAAGCTAGAGTGTCTCCAACTTTGCACCGGAATTAATATCAATATACTGAATACTGAGCTATAAACGTAGAAAGTCAGAGCCTCAACTTGCGGCAATGGCTTTTTTTCATATTTAAATTCGTATTGCTATCCTAGTATTTCCAGCACTCTAGATGTCTAACACACAATAATCATCCCTATTTTATACAAACGCTTATATGAAGATTTATTTCAATTAGGGCTGTGAAACATAGAGAATTACTCATATTTGATCACACCGCCCAGACATGAGAAGATCAGGTAATATAATCGCAACTGTTGCGATGATGGCACGGAAGGAAAAAAGATGTCGGATAATTTGAGAAGCCAAATTGTAACGCAAGGGGTGCAGCGATCACATCACTCAAGAAGGCTTTTAAGTTATTAGTTAATTACTTGATTATACATTAACGACAGAAACCACTAAACAAATCTCAATAGGCAAAACCGACACTATTTGAAACCTTTGTTCAGACAGGTTCTGTCGAGAGTAATAAAAGAGAGTTTATTATTATTTGTTATAAAAAGAAAAAAGCTCGCTTGAAGGTAGTATTATAACTATTGTGATTATAGATAAAGTAAAAATGTCCTAAAACCTATGCAATTCCGTAGGAGATGATCTGCTTGTTCTCTAGCAGCCTACCACTAGAAACTGTAAAGATATAAAGCACAAAGACATAAAATGACTCTTGGCACAATCAATTTTGATGCCAACATCATTAATACATCCAGTGCTTCTCAAATCTTCAGGTTTAACAGCAAAGACCTGATTAGAACAGGTCTAATTTGTTATACAGCATTTTGCATCTAAATGAAGTACATCCTTACATCCTTTAATCCCACGCCACTTGCTACCCTTCTCCTGACGGAGACGCTGCGCGAACGGGAACGCTAAGAGCGAACAAGTCGGCAGAGCCGCCCAACGCAGTGGCTCCCCTTATAAAGGGGGAAATAAGAAATTTTGTTCCCTCCCCAATACATACGGGAAGGGTTAGGGTGGGGTATTTTTGTACTTCATTAACTTGCAATCTACTGTATCTTCCCACTCGTTATTTCTCCACCTTGTTTTCTCAGCGTTGCTGAATAAAAATGTGAAATTTCAAAATTCAATATTTGAAACAGTTTCCTTTGCTCCTTTGGGGGAAAAGGAAATTCATCCTCTTAATTAGCAATGCTGTTTTCTGATAGGGAAGTGACGAGGTAATTTTTTTATCCTCTAAGTTTAGGAGAAACTTGCTATGTCAACCATTAACGGTACTAATAGTCCTGACAATCTGTCCGGTAGAGATGATTTTTTTAATTTCGGTGATATTATCAACGGATTTGATGGCAACGATAGTATTAACGGCGGAGACACATTCATTGCTAATGATACGATTGACGGCGGAGCAGGCAACGATACGATTGACGGCAGAGCGGGCAACGATATCCTCATTGGCGGTACTGGAACCGATCGCCTCACTGGAGGATTGGGTAACGATGTTTTCAAGTTCAACTCAGTTTCTGAGAGTCAACCTGGTGTTTTACAAGATGTTATAACTGACTTTGCTGGAGTTGGAAACGGCATCTTTGGAGGCGATCAAATCGATCTATCTACCATTGACGCCAATTCCACTATAGCGGGCAACCAAGCCTTCACTTTCATTGGGGCTAGCGCATTCTCTGCACCCGGTCAGGTTCGTTATTCAGGAGGTATTCTCCAAGCTAACACTGATGGTAATCTGTCGGCTGACTTTGAGATTCAGCTTACAGGAGCGCCACAACTAGTGGCAAGCGACATTATCCTTTCTGGTACTTTTAATGATAGCGATGAGGGTATCAGTACCAGCACAGATGGCACAACTAGTGATGGCGGTTTGGGGATTGGCGACGTTAGTACTAGCTCTGGTGAAGACGGCGGTTTTGTTGACATTGGTGCTAACGACAATTTCAACCGTACTATTAAAGGCAGTAGTGGCAACGATACTATTAACGCTGGCGGTACTGGCAACGATACTATTGACGGCCGTAGTGGCAACGATACTATTAAAGGCGGTCGTGGCAACGACATACTCACTGGCGGTACTGGCAAAGATATTCTCATTGGAGGATCGGGTAATGATATTTTCAAGTACAACTCAACTTCTGAGAGTCTACTTTCGTCACGTGACTTAATCGCTGACTTTCTTGGAAACGATAGTTTGCCAGGTGATCAAATCGATCTATCTACTATCGATGCCAACTCCACTCTTGAGGGCAACCAAGCTTTCACTTTCATTGGCAGTGGTCAATTCTCCGCACCCGGTCAAATCCGTTATTCTGAAGGTATTCTGCAAAGTAACACTGATGGAAATCTGTCAGCTAATTTTGAAATTAGGCTTATAGGAGCACCACAATTAGTGTCAAGTGACCTCATCCTTTAATTTAATATTCTTGCCTTATTTTCAAGTCAGGAGGCAGAAAGCAGAAGGCACTAGAGAATGAAAATATTTCTTTCCAGCCCTCAATCCCTAGTCACTATTTTCAAGGCAGATATACAGCAGTTTTCATTTGCATGAGGTACAAAGTTACGGGTTTTAAGGCAGGAGGCAGAAGTCAGGAGGTAGAAACTCTTTATACTTGATGAATCAGCCCTGGTTGTACCTCACTTACCTGCAATTTGCTGTAATTTGGAAGAAAAACTCTGGTGCAAAGTTAGAGTGTCTCCAGCTTTGCACCGAAATCAATATCAATATACTGAGCTATAAACGTAGAAAGTCAGAGCCTCAATTTGCGGCAATGGCTTTTTTTCATATTTAAATTCGTATTGTTATCCCTAGTATTTCCGGCACTCTAGATGTCTAACACACAATAATCATGCCTATTTTATACAAACGCTTAGATGAAGATTTATTTTAATTAAGGCTGACCAAAAGACACGGTGAAACATAGAGAATTACTTATATTCGATCGCATCGCCCAGGCATGAGAAAATCAGGTAATACAATCGCAACAGTTGCGATGATGGCACGGAAGGAAAAAAGATGTCGGAGAATTTAAGAAGCCAAATTGTAACGCAAGGGGTGCAGCGATCGCCTAATCGGGCTATGCTGCGTGCAGTTGGTTTTAAAGATGAAGATTTCAATAAAGCCATTGTGGGCATTGCCAATGGTTACAGCACGATCACTCCCTGTAATATGGGGATAAATCAACTGGCGCAAAGGGCAGAGGTTGGGATTAAAACCGCCGGAGCGATGCCGCAAGTGTTCGGCACAATTACCATTAGCGATGGAATTTCGATGGGAACTGAAGGGATGAAATATTCCCTAGTGTCGCGGGAAGTGATTGCCGATTCCATTGAAACCGCTTGTACTGGACAAAGTATGGATGGTGTGCTGGCCATTGGCGGTTGTGATAAAAATATGCCAGGGGCAATGCTGGCGATCGCCCGGATGAATATCCCTGCTATCTTTGTTTACGGTGGCACAATTAAACCCGGTCACTATAATGGACGCGATTTAACTGTTGTCAGTTCTTTTGAAGCTGTTGGTCAATACAGTGCTGGAAAAATTGACGACAAAGAATTACTAGAAGTTGAGAGTCGCGCTTGTCCTGGTGCAGGTTCCTGCGGTGGTATGTACACAGCTAATACCATGTCTTCAGCATTTGAAGCGCTGGGGATGAGTTTACCCTATTCCTCGACAATGGCGGCAGAAGATGCCGAAAAAGCCGACAGTACGGAAAAATCAGCATTTGTGTTAGTCGAAGCCATCAAGAAACAAATCTTACCCCGCCAAATTATCACTCGCAAATCTATAGAGAATGCCATCTCTGTGATTATGGCAGTCGGTGGTTCGACCAATGCAGTACTGCACTTTTTAGCGATCGCCCACGCCGCTGATGTAGAGTTAACTATAGACGACTTTGAAACTATCCGCGCCCGCGTTCCCGTTTTGTGTGATTTGAAACCAAGTGGTAAATATGTCGCTACAGATTTGCACAAAGCTGGTGGTATTCCGCAAGTAATGAAGATGTTACTTGTGCATGATTTATTACATGGGGATAGTCTTACCATCAGCGGTCAAACCATTGCAGAGATATTAGCAGACATCCCGGAAGAACCATCTGCCAATCAAGATGTGATTCGTCCTTGGAATAACCCGATGTATCCTCAAGGGCATTTAGCGATTCTCAGAGGTAATCTGGCAACGGAAGGGGCTGTCGCCAAAATTACCGGGGTGAAAAAGCCAGTAATTACTGGGCCTGCAAGGGTATTTGAATCGGAAGAAGCTTCTTTAGATGCAATTTTGGCGAGTAAAATTCAAGCAGGTGATATTCTCGTCATCCGCTACGAAGGACCTAAAGGCGGCCCTGGAATGCGAGAAATGTTGGCTCCCACCTCAGCAATTATCGGTGCAGGTTTGGGTGATGCTGTAGGATTAATTACCGACGGACGTTTTTCTGGCGGTACTTACGGCATGGTCGTTGGTCATGTTGCTCCAGAAGCGGCAGTTGGTGGGGCGATCGCGCTTGTTGAAGAAGGCGATAGTATTACTATTGATGCACCCGCTCGTTTATTGGAGTTGAATATATCTGAAGAAGAATTGGCCCGTCGTCGTGCTAACTGGCAACCCCCCGCTCCACGTTACACTAAAGGCGTGTTGGCGAAATATGCCAAATTAGTATCTTCTAGCAGTATTGGTGCTGTGACAGATTTGGACTTGTTTTAATTAACCTGACATGATCTGAATCACCTATACTGACCTGATGGTACAGTGTAGGCTTTCCAATTCATTCAAAGTAATGTTTTTCCTGCACTTTTATCAATGAAGGCAGGAGTTAGGAGGCAGTTCTTGCTGGAGGAAAACTGACTCCTAACTCCTGCTCGTACCGTCAGAACAAGGTGAAACACCGCACCAAATTTTCAATTTGGTGGCTCCTTTTCAGGAGCCAGTGCGGTCTTGGGGTTTCCCCAAATGGAGCATCTGGCGTGAGGGGTTTGAATCCCCTTCTGAAAAAAAACCTTCTGCCTCCAGCAAGAACAGCATAGCTGCCTTCTTCAATTTGACTAAGGTATGCACTTTTTGAGACAAACAGTGCAATTCTAATTAAATATAGAAGTAACAGAAACTGGTTAAATGCTGGCGATCACACTTGTTGTTGTGATGTTTCAAAATAGCGGTTTGTTGGAATGTTTCATAGTAATGATCGCACTTACTCATTTTTATATTTCAAAATAGTGATCGCATCCCGTATTTAACATAGCGATCGCACCATAACAGAATTTGCTAAAGTCTTAATTTCTGTCTTCCGAATGGCTAACCAGTTATCAATATCATCCTGACTTTGGTGTGTTTTTAACAGTACTTGCTCTTTAAGGCTATCAAGCAACAACCCCTTAACAATTTTGTAACTAGTTATGGCTGTGATACTAATACTAATAGACAGAAACACCACAATTGATAACAATAGTAAGTTTTGCGATCGCCATTTCAATGAGTAGTAATTTTTGTTGGTTAGGTAAATGCGATCGCACAATAGGTACAGGGGCAAAAGCAATACGATTCGGTTAAGGAGACGCGATAAATCGCTGTCTCTACAATTATTGGCGCGATGGTTTTTTGCCAAAGCCATAGCGCAATGTATCCATAATCCAAGTTTGGAAGTTATCAATATAGCTAAATATCACTGGCACTACTACCAATGTCAATAGAGTGGAAGTTGTAAAACCGCCCATAATGGCAATTCCCATTGGTTGGCGAATTTCAGAACCCGCGCCGATTCCTAATGCTAAGGGCAGAATCCCGGCGATCGTTGCTAGAGAAGTCATTAAAATTGGGCGCAGACGTGACACACCCGATTCTACGAGTGCCTGACGCTGAGTTTTACCTGACTGGATGTTGATGATTGTATAGTCAACTAACAGAATCGAGTTTTTGGTAACAATCCCCAATAGCAACACGATACCAATCAGGGCATATATTCCTAAGGCTTTTTGAGCAACCATCAACGCTACTAATGCGCCGCCTAAACAAAAGGGTAATGCTGCCATAATCGATAGTGGATGGAGGAAGTTGTTATATAGCAGCACCAGAATTGCATAGATGCACATTAATGCCAGCCCCAACGCACCGCCAAAGCGCCCGAAAATGTCTTGCATAATTTTGGCACTACCTGATGGTTGCTGTACTACTCCTGGCGGTAAGTTTTGCATCACAGGTAGTTTATTGATTGTCTGGACTGCCTCTCCTAAAGAAATCCCTTGTAAGTTGGCTTCTACAGCTACTTGACGGGCGCGATCGTAACGGTTGATAGTAGCAGGGCCGCTACCAAAGCGGATATCTGCCACTGCTACCAGGGAAACTAATCTACCATTTTGACTGGGGACTTGCAGATTTGTGATTGTGTTGATATCAGCCCGCGCTTGCGGATCGATTTGGACGCGAATCGGGATTTGGCGATCGCTTAAATTAAATTTCGCTAAGTTCGCCTCATTATCGCCGATGGTGGCAAGGGAAGCAGTCCGAGCGATCGCTTGCACTGTCACTCCTAAATCTGCTGCCCGTTGCAGGTTCGGGATTATCAAAATCTCTGGTTTTACCAAACTTGCAGTAGAAGCTACTTCTACCAATCCAGCTATGGATCGCATCTGCTTTTCTAAGGCATCAGCAGCTTGATTCAATGCTTCGGGATTTTCACTTCTGAGGACAATTGATAAAGCTTTACGACTATCACCCGGTGACTGACTTTGAAAACTAATTCTCGCTCCTGGTATTTGTTCAAAGTTAGGACGCACTTGTTCCTCAAACTGTTTTTGAGAAATATTTCGTTCCTTTCTGGGTTTAAGATTAATCGCAAGACTGGCAGAATTGATTTCTTCGGTTGCTAGTACACGTTCAACTACTGGGTTTTGCCGGATGATATCAGTTGTTTGTGTGACTACCTTGTTAACATCTGACAAAGTGGAACCAGGAGGTAATTCTATAGATACGTTAGAAATTCCGAAATCACCATCATCAACGAAACCCTTGGGAATTAGAGGAACTAGCATCAGACTGGCAATAAAAAAAGCGAAAGCGATCGCCATTGTTGTCAATCTATGGCGTAACGCCCACTGTAAAAGCGATCTATAAGGTTGAAAGCCAGGACGCTTTTCAATTCTAAGTTTTTTGTTTCCCCAGTTCCTACCTGGAAGTGTAAATTTAAAGTTAAAGAATTTTATTACTCCCCCTGCCCCCCCTGCCCCTCTACTCTCCTCCTTTAAAAGATACGCCCCCATCATCGGCGTAACCATCCGCGCTACAAGAGTTGAGAAAATCGTGGAAACGGCAACGGTAACGCCAAATGGTTGAAAAAATTGCCCTGGAATCCCACCCATAAAGGCAACGGGCAGAAATACTGCAATAATCGTTGCTGAACTTGCGATTACCGCTAATCCTACTTCGTCGGAAGAGTCAAAAGCAGCTTCCCAAGCTGACTTGCCCATAGCGATATGGCGTTCCATGTTTTCAATTTCGACAACGGCATCATCGACCAAATTGCCCACCGCCAAGGCTAATGCCAACAAAGTCATGTTGTTGAGGGTGTAACCAAGAGCTTGCTGCACTGCGAAGGTGGGAATTATTGATAGTGGTAAGGTGATGGCGGTAATTAATGTTGCTCGCCAGTCCCGCAAAAACACTAAAATAACGATGACCGCCAGCACCGAAGCTTGAATCAATTCATCAATGGTGCTTTGGTAAGATTGGCGGACAATATCGGCTCTAGTAAAAATTAAATCCAGCTTCACATCTGGAGGAAGGGTTTTTTCCAGTTGTTTGACTGCTGCTTTCACTCCTTCTTCCACAGTCACTAGAACGCTGCCAGTACTACGCAAGACTTGAAAAGCTACCACAGGTTGATTATTCAAGCGGGCAGCTTGGCGCACGTCACCAAATTTATCTTCTATAGTTCCCAAGCTAGATAATGGTACGGAACCACTTTGTGGTAAGACGATTTCGTAGGTTTTCAAAATATCAATGCTGGTGGCACTTCCTAAAGTACGGATACTTTGTTCGCTACCACCAACTTCGGCACGTCCGCCAGGTAAGTTAATGTTCAAAGCGCGGATTTGGTCGTTTACCTGAGTGGCGGTGATCGCTAAAGCTTGTAAGCGGTCTGGATTAAGATTAATGCGAATTTCTCGGTCAACACCACCC
Source organism: Nostoc sp. (assembly GCF_036917535.1). GTDB lineage: Bacteria > Cyanobacteriota > Cyanobacteriia > Cyanobacteriales > Nostocaceae > Nostoc. Next base: position 81,749 of record NZ_JBALDA010000032.1, on the reverse strand, counting down.
ACGCGCTGAATTTGTGCTACACCACGAACTCCCAACAAGGCACGGCTAATAGTTTGGTCTACGAGATTGCTTAATTCTTCTACAGAACGCCGATCTGATTTAACTGCGTAAGTAATCACTGGGCCGCCAGAAAATTCTAAGCGTTCCACAATTGGATCGTTAATATCTTGGGGTAAATCTTGGCGAATTTGAGCGATCGCATTGCGGACATCATTAGTGGCGCGATCGCTATCTGTACCCAAAACAAAATTGATTGTTGTCTGAGAACTCCCATCGCTGACGGTGGAAATCATGTAATCGATATTGCCCAACCCTGCAACGGCATCTTCAATTTTTTTCGTCACTTGGGATTCTAGTTCTGCTGGACCTGCACCTGGTTGGGTGACTTTGATCGAAACTGTTGGCACATCAATATTTGGGTTAGTATCAATCCCCAAGGATATGAAGGAGAACCAACCCATTACTGTCAAAATTAAAAATAAAACTATCGTCGGAACAGGTTTTTTAATCGACCAGGCTGAGATATTAAAAGACATCGGGAAATTTTAGATTTGAGATTTTGGATTGGTCATTGGTCATTGGTTATTTTTCCCCATTCCCGATTCTTTATTCCCATTCCTTTCAATCTACAACTCGAACCAGATCGCCATCTTTGAGATAGCCTGCACCATCAAGTACAACGCGATCGCCTAGCTGTAACCCACTCTTGATTTCCACTGTGTCGTTATTACCAGGATCTCCTAACTCGACTTTCTGGCTACTGACTGTATTTTCACCCGATAAGATGAATACAATTACACTTGCGTCAGCTTGGGACTGTACTGCTTTTTGTGGCACTACCATTTTCATCCCTGAGTCAGTTGTAATTGCAGCACTCGCAAACATTCCTGGTTTTAGTAAAGTTGTTGGCGGCAAGTCAATTTTCACTGTCGCCTCACGTCTTTGATCGTTGAGTTGTGGTTGTATATCCCTGACTCGTCCCTGCGATCGCACCCGCCGATCGGCATCAGAAGTAACTTGCACCGATGCACCAATTTTCACCTGAGTTATTTGAGTTTCGGGCACTTTCGCCTGAAGTTCTAGCTTTTCATCTCGGATAATCGAAAATAGCTTTTGTGTGCCACCAATCACCGTTCCCACCTGAGTTTGCGGCGGTACACCAGTGACATCACCGACTCTAGCCAGCTTCTCGACGATTACTCCTGAAACCGGCGCACGTACCACAGTTTGTCCCAGCTGAGTTTGTAGTTGTTGTACTTTAGCAGCACTGCTCTTGACATCGGCTTTGGCTTTGTTGACGATCGCTTGAGCATTATTAATATTGGCTTGGGCACTGCGGATATTAGCCTGAGCGCTACGTATATTTTCTTGGGACAGGTTCACAACTTCAATGGCAGTTTTCACATTGTAAGAACGAGTATCAAGTTCTTGTTTGCTAATCGTCCCAGAGTCAGCAAGTTGTTGATAGCGTTGATAATTTTTGGCTGCTTCCTCTAACCTCGCCTTAGCTTGAGCTAAATCAGCTTGTTTTTGCTGGACTATTGCTCTATTTGATGCCAAATCTGCCTGCTTGGATGCAAAATCGGCTTGTTTGGATGCTACATCTGCTTGTTTCGATTCCACATCTGCTTTTGCTTGGCTAATTTGGCTTTGCAGTATGGAACCATCTAACACTGCCAACACTTGACCTTGTTTGACTAAAGCTCCTTCTTTCACATTTGCCAGGATACTTTTAATTTGTAAACCGTTTGTTTGCGGTAGCACCGGAATTAAATCACTCGCAGCAACAGTCCCGGTAGTTTTGAGTGTACGGACAACACGAGCAGTTTCTACTGTGGCGATAGTGACTGTCATCGCTGGGTTAACTTTTTTATCCACTACCGGACTTTTTTGACGGGATGGAAAACGATTTAATACACTCATTGCAAGTAAAGCGATCGCAATTCCTAAACCAGTACCCAAAAATAATGGCTTCAACCATGCCCTAGTTTGTTTTTGATCTGATATGCTCAAAAAATTTCTATCTTCAGAGGTTATAGCTTCTTCCACCTCAACTTCTGAAAGACTTTCATCGCTCACAGTTTCACCTCTACTTTCTGTCTTTGCATACCAAATCTTGGTATTTTCTTAAGAAAACTTGAAGTTTATTTACTTCGATATCAACTATGACGCATTTCATAGTAAATGTCTTTTATCTGCAATAGTATATAATATAACTTTATCCCTCAGAGAAATTACTAAAAAAATGATAATAAATTTTATGTAGATTATGATAAAAAAATTCTCTCATCTTATAGAGATACTCTATGTCACATACCATTTGTATTTAGATCACTGTCAACCAATGCTTAAATATGAAAAACTGATATAGTTCATTTAGATTTATCTAATTAGAATCGAAAGTATTTATGTACCTTGGTACACCAGGAAACTATTTTTATACGTAATCAATCAAAAGCCTTTGTGTTGTCAGGAAGCCGTGTATCCAAACATGGATAAAGCTAGCGTCTACAGCTACACGTGAGTTACAAAGGAATTCCAGCAAGGTAGCCTTGATTATGGAATTTTGAAATCAATCAAATCAATAAAAAATTGATATTTACCAGAGTAAGCAGATATGTTCAATGCCACTGAAATTTTAATTGATGCCTTCGTAAATGAAATTCGAGAGGGCTATCGCCGCACTTATGGCTGCTTTAAAAATGATTATCAGGACATTATCGCCTGGGCAGGTAACATGGCTTTGGAAAACATTGCCAATAGCGATGCCCTTTACCACAATGTTGAACACACTGTTTTAGTTACCCTGGTAGGACAAGAAATTTTACGTGGCAAACACATCAGGGAAGGCGGTGTTTCTAGTGAAGACTGGTTGCATTGTATTATTTCTTTAGTCAGTCATGATATTGGTTATGTTAAGGGAGTTTGCCGACAAGACCGAGAAACAGCAAACTTATATGCCACAGGTAAAAATGGCAAAATGATTTCTGTGGCTGCTGGCGCTTCTGATGCCAGTCTGACACCGTATCATGTTGATAGAGCCAAGCTGTTTATTGATGAGCGTTTTGGAGGTCACAAGTTAATAGATGCTGAGGCAATTAAAAGCAATATTGAATTGACTCGATTTCCCGTGCCTGCGGCAGAAGATCATCAAGATACGAAGTGCTTTGCAGGATTAGTGCGTGCTGCTGATTTGATTGGTCAACTAAGCGACCCGCGTTACCTGAAGAAAATTACTTCTTTATTTTACGAATTTGAAGAAACTGGTGTAAATAAAGTTTTGGGCTATAAAACTCCTGCCGATTTGCGTAACAACTACGCTAAGTTTTACTGGAATGGCGTCTACCCTTATATCCAAGAAGGACTGCATTACCTATCATTGACGCAACAGGGAAAACAAATTCTTGCTAATCTCTACTCAAACGTATTTGTTGTGGAACATCAAAAACAACAGGAAGAACAGCAGCGGTATTTAGAGAAATTAGCAGTTGGGAGTTAGGGACATCCAAGAATTAAATTATTCAATTCCTCCATCCAACGCCACTATCCAATTTCTCCCCCTGCCTCCCCTGCTCCCCCTGCTTACCAAAACGATTGATTATTTTTTTATTTGGAAGTCCCTTAGGAAAGACGCGATTAACCCTTGTCTGTACAGGAGTTGGGAGTTGAAAATTATTAATCATGAGTTATGAATTAAGATAAAAGCTTAATAACTCATAACTCCTAACTGATAACTCCTAACTACTATGGATTGGTGGCGACGACTTAAGAAAAATCCTTTGGCACGCTTTGGGACAATTTTGCTGTTAATTTTCTATATAGGAGTAATTGCAGCTGATTTCGTAGCTCCTTATGACCCCTATGCTTCACAGCCTAATGGTTCTCTGCTGCCACCAACTAAGATACACTGGGTTTCTCAATCAGGGCAATTTACTGGGCCTTACGTTTATCCGACGACTCAGGGAGATACCAATTTAGATACAGGCGATCGCGAACTCATTGTAGACTTGAAAAAGCCTTCACCCTTGCGTCTATTTGTCTTAGGGGCAAAATACAGATTGTTGGAGATGAGTTTGCCACTACCGCCTACGTGGGATGAAGTCACAATTTTTCCTGGTATCCCCTTAAATTGGCATTTATTTGGCACAACAAGTGGCGCAAAAGTCAATATTTTCGGCACTGATGACCAAGGCCGCGACCAATTTAGTCGCTTGCTGCATGGCGGTCGTATCAGTATGTTTATTGGGATTTTTGGCATTATCATTACCTATCCCCTCGGTTTGCTTATTGGTGGAATTTCCGGCTATTTCGGCGGTGTGACTGATAGCATCATTATGCGCTTGGCAGAAGTGCTAATGACTTTCCCTAGTATTTATCTTTTGGTAACATTGGGTGCAGTCTTACCAGCGGGTTTAAGTAGTACCCAGCGCTTTTTGCTGATTGTGGTTATTACTTCGGTTATTAGCTGGGCTGGTTTAGCACGGGTGATTCGAGGACAGGTACTATCAATTAAAGAGCGAGAATTTGTCCAAGCAGCGCGTGCGATGGGCGGGAACCCAATTTATATAATTATCCGTCACGTTTTGCCACAAACGGCTAGTTATGTAGTTATTTCAGCTACCCTTGCAATTCCCAGCTTTATTGGTGCAGAGGCGATACTAAGTCTCATCGGTTTAGGAATTCAACAACCAGACCCCTCTTGGGGCAATATGTTATCTCTGGCTAGCAATGCTTCAATTTTGGTACTGCAACCTTGGTTAATCTGGCCGCCGGCTGTGCTGATTATTCTCACAGTATTGGCATTCAACTTACTTGGTGATGGGCTAAGAGATGCCCTTGATCCTCGTAGTTTAAGAAGATAGGTTTATGAAAACAGGACAGGTAGAATGTGACTTAACTAGCAACTTACACTAAATAGTTTGGTGGCATAGATTATGAGCTTTTCTAGTATTGCTGTCAGTGTTTTTCTGGCTTACAGTCTGATTGGTTCGCGAGCGTTAGACACTACCGTAGTATTACCAGCAGTAAGTAATTTTTTTCAACTGTCTTCTGAAAAATATGAACTGATAAAAGCAACAAAGAAGCTTGAGCCAGTTAAACAACTGAAACCATCTCAAACTAATTCTCCACAGTTTCAGACTATAGAACCTGATAGTCAAAAATTAACACAATGTTTGAGAAGGATAAGAGATTCTAGAGCACGTCAGAGCAGTGGTGTTACTGGTAGTGCAGTCCCGTCTAATAACCTTGCTGAGTCAGCAAGAAGAGGCATAGAAGGCAGAGTAGAAATAGCTGTAGATACTGATGCTCAAGGCAATGTCACCAATGTCCGCCTTATTCGCTCTAGTGGAAACCGCAACTTGGATGAAGAAACTTTGAGACAAGCACGTAACTGGAAATTAAAACCCGCATCTGATGGCCGACAAGGAGTGTTAGTTGATACTGAATATGCTATAGCGGGTTCGTGTCGAAGGTAGGCGTAAAGGTAGCAGTGAAATAAAAAACTGAGGTTAATTTGGCCGTCCGCTGTGTTAATTATCCTCACAATGCTAGGATTCAACTTACTCGGTGATGGCTTGCGAGATGCACCGACCCGCTTAGTTTACAGAAATAAGGTGTCAGAATAGCAAATGTTGTCGTTGAAATAGCAAATGCTGTCGCCAAAATAACAAATGCAAACTCCGAAATAACAAATGCGAACTCCGAATTAACAAATGCGAACGCCGAAGTAACAAATGCGAACTCCGAAATAACAATTGCGAACGCCGAAATAACAAATGCGAACGCCGAAGTAACAAATGCGAACGCCGAAGTAACAAATGCGAACGCCGAAGTAACAAATGCGAACGCCGAAGTAACAAATGCGAACGCCGAAGTAACAAATGCGAACTCCGAAGTAACAAATGCGTACGCCGAATTAACAAATGCGAACTCCGAATTAACAAATGCGAACTCCGAAGTAACAAATGCGTAGGCGTAGCCAGCCATAGGCATCGCTCGTACTCTACTGCTGTAAAACCCAACGGCGAAACAGTTCTACCATAATCCGCCAGCTTCCCTGAGTTTCCTCAACGACATCATGACGCTTCAGAGTATTCAGCGCTTCCTGTAAATTGGTGTCGTTCATACCTGTAGATTGAGCTAAGGCATCCAGACTTAGCCCCTCTAGGTAAGGTGCAAGCACTTGTACAATTGCTTGTTGACCCTCAGTACCCCGCGCCGCCTGACCCCAAACCCCATCAAAGTAGTAGCGTCCCCGCCTGAAAAACTCAGGGTTATTGACAACTGCTTCCACGTCTTCTACTGTGAAAACTGGGTCACGCGATCGCCCTTGCTCAAAAACAAAGTCGTTGTAGCGGCGTACTAGCTGAAAACCCAGCAGTTGCACTAAATATGGTTGACCGTGTGTCAAAGCATAAATTTCATCTAAAGCTTCCGGGATGTAGTCGAGGGGGAAGTCTTCATTACCTGGGTTAGCAAGAATTTGGCGGGTAGCTGCACGTTCTTGAAAGCCTACATGAATAGGAATGACGCTGGCAAAGAAGGGTTGAAAATAATCTGCTGTCATCTCCTCCAAGGTGTGCAAACCAGCAAATGCAAAGGCAATTTTAGAACTCATTTGCACTAAACCGCGCAAAAAACCCATAAAGTCGATAGGGATTTTTTTTGCTTCAATTAAATCTTCAATTTTCTCAAATTCGTCTAAGGCAATGATTAACCCACCGTCTAGGTTTGCTTCAACCTGTTTTAAATAGCGTTCAAAAGTCCGGTAGGGGAGATTTAGTAAATCAGCATCAGTTGGGGGTGAAAGTTTTACAGTTTGAGAAATTTCATCACAAATTGCCATTAGCACCTCACCCACACCTTGAGGGCTATCTCCCAAACGTAGCAAGTTGACATAAGCTAGCTGTATTTGTGAGCCTAGACATTGAGCAGCATTAACCAGAATAGAAGTTTTGCCCATGCGCCTGTGACCGTAGAGAACTATAGACTGGAGTTGATTACCCATCACCCAGAGTTCTTCTAACTGTCTGATGACATCTTCTCGCCCAACGAAGAGATGACCTTGAACGGGGTCGCCTATAACATAAGGATTAACCACAGGCTTGGTAATGGAAATTTCTCCCACTTCACCAGCAATTTGTAAAAGGCTTTTTTGCCAAGTTTGAGCGATATCTATGATTAACCCTTGCTCTGCTTGTGGTAATGTGTCGGCTTGATTTAGGATTTTTGTCAGTTTGCCTAATGCTCGATTCAGAGCTAAAGACCTGGCTGAACGTGAGACGCTGCGTTCAATAAACTGGACATCCTCAACAACTTGACGTAAATTAGCAAGAACTTTCCAAGAAACTGGACGTAAAAGCGGTTCCTGTGGAAAAAGAGGAATTTGGATAGCAACAATAGAGGCTGGTTTTTTAGCTTTGTGAAACAGCGCTAGAGTTTGGGCAAGGGTAAACATTTCCTCGCCATAGAGAAGAGAACGCACTACAGCAAAAGCTTCTATTGCTCTGACTGGTTCTTTTTCATGCAGATGCCAGAAACCAGCAGCAGCAGCACGGGCAGGAGTATCTAAGCGAGTGTCTGTGTTAAAACGAGCCTGTAAACCTTCTCGCCAAGAACGAGGCAAGAAAAAGAACAAGGGGAAAGAGAAGAAACCTTTGATAAACGTTGATTTTATGGTTTCATCTAAAGAAGCTGAAGCAAAACGTACTATATTCCAATCAAAAGGATTTGCCGCCAGTCGAGAGACAGTCCAAATAAGTTGCTCTAAGGGGATTTTGGCAAGTACTCTATTGACTGCTTGGACAACAGGAATGAATTGTAGGGTATATGCCAGCAGTTCATTAATATTATGTAAACCAGTTTCCCAATCATTTTGCAACCAATTTTGCAAGCGCCAAACAAGATTAGGAAGGGGAAGCGGAGTGATGCGAGGGAGTAGCCAACTACCGTTTTGGATGATTTGCAAGTTTAAAGGTGAGCCAATAAGCCAGGTTACTGGACGCAGTACCGCCACACCGAACGCCACGGCGAACGCCACGCCGAACGCCACGCATACCACGCCAAACGCCATACCTACCGCCACGCCAAACGCCACACCAAACGCCACGGCGAACGCCACGCCTATCGCCACGGCGAACGCCACGCCAAACGCCATACCCACCGCCACGCCAAACGCCACGCCAAACGCCACGGCGAACGCCACGCCTACCGCCACGCCAAACGCCACGCCTACCGCCACGCCAAACGCCACGCCTACCGCCACGCCAAACGCCACGCCTACCGCCACGCCAAACGCCACAGCGAACGCCACGCATACCGCCACACCTCCCGTCACGCTCCCTACCACACCTCCCGCCACATCTCCCGCTACACCTCCCGTCACGCCTACCGCCACGCCGAACGCCACGCCGAACGCCACGCCGAACCAGTTAACGGGAATGTTTACTGCCTGAAAAATTAGACCTACAGCTAGAGGTGTAACTACTGTTAAAAATAATCCTTGGAAAAGTAAATGGCGTTGGATAGCATTTTGACGTAATAACTCCCATCCCTTTCGCCAATTCATTTCTTGTCTAGGAATATACCCACCCCCGAACATATCCACATACCACCGCAAAGCCTGGGGGAAGAAAAACACCCAGTACAAAAGGCGCAGATAATCCAGCGGGTTCCATAGAGAGAGAGGACGCTTTAACTTGGGTGCTAAGTCTAGGCGGGGTACAGGGGTCAATTCAGCCTCCATCATTAACCGTGAAGAACCTAACCTTCCCAGCTACCTTCCTATAAAGTAAGCGAGAGTAGGAGTAATCTTGCTTCCCTTGTAAGGAAGGGGTTGAGGGAGAGGTCAAAGAGGTATCACTCATCGCCCACTCTCCACATACTGCGAATAAATTCTATAGCACAGTTGCATCAGTTTGCGAGGATGTCCGCCACTTTCTTGGATGAGTTGGATGATTTCTTCTTCAGTAAAACTCACTGAAGTGTTAGCCAAACGGTTGGTAATAAAAGCACGCATAGTACCTTCATCCCAAGGATGAATGTGTTCTTCTTGGCAAATACCTGCTAGTGGAGATGTTTTGCCATTATCCTGACTGTCGTTAAATAGCCTGTCCAGAGGTTCGCTAGCAGCTAAAATCAACCGCAAAGAAGCATCACGCCCTTCAGCTAAACCTCGCAATTGATCCCTAACTTGGCGAGTAAAGCCGTTTTCGATTAACCTTCCTAAATTATCTATAGCTAATAGCACTTTTTTCTTTTGCAAATTGCGAGTTAGTCTATAGCCTTTGCTTTCAGGAATACCAATTTTATCGCACAAAGCAAAGTAGAATTCACCTTCATCATGAACTCCATTATTTAAATCTAAAAAAACTGGCTCACGTGGTAACTGTAAATAATTTTCTGCCTGTTGGCAAATCACCCATAACAAAGATGACTTGCCGATTCCTTCTTCTCCTATGAGCGCGACACTACTATTATTGTTAAGTACTTCAAATACCCGTGATATTTCGTGTTTCCTGCCAAAAAACTGTTGTGGGTCTTCTATTCTGCCGTGTTGGAGAATAAAAGGATTATGATTTTGCAGCAATAGATTAGCTGAGTGTGATTCATCTCTTAGTGGTGGATTAGTTGGTTCTACAATTGGTTCTTGGGAAAGTGAAGCTTGTTCTAAAGACTTTTGATATCCTGCTATTATTGAATTTTTAAAAATTCTTTTTTTAACTTGTATTCCTAAAAGTTCTGTAATCTTTGTGCATAACTTTGCACCCACCTCTCTGACATATTCTGCACTATAGCTATGATTAACAATATCTTTATACTTCTTCCCTTCCCACATCCCTAAAAAGAGCTTTTGTTCTAAGTCATTTAAGACTTGCTTATCGTTTGCAAGTAGCTTATTAATGAATATTAATGCTTTTTGTGAGTCCATTAGGTGTAAGGGAATTGGCAGAGCAAAGTTAAAATCAGTCAGTAGTGTAATAACTTTACCTTACAAACCTACATTTGCCTACTTTACCTTACAACAATTTAATCACTCAAACTCCTTACTAGCGGCTACCTATAGAGCTTATGTCTCAAGTGATGATGGTGTCATACCAAAAAAAGTTGAGGAGTTTGAAAAATGACAACTTTTAGACAACAGCTTGTACTTGCTCTCATCGCTGCTACCAGCGCCATACTAGCTACAGTAGCGCCTGCATTAATTGAGCAGGATAAAAAATCTTTTTCAGAACCAAAGCCTTTTGTCACCGCCACCTCTGCAATATGTGACAAAGTTATTGTCGATAAAGTCTGTGTCGCTAATCTTACAGTGCAGGTTAATAGCAACGAACTTCAGCAAGTGAAAAATCGCGATCGCCTCTTTCTCAAATCTGGAGATACTCTAAGATTATCAAACGTCTATTATTGCATACCATCTCAAACTCTACTCAATAAAGTAGAAGTCAAAGGATATTTATTTAAACATGGAGTTGAGAGTTATAAAAATGGACTTTTCACTCCTAGTAACTTCCCGATTTATGCTGCTTGCCATAATATTGGTAACTTCCAAAAAACTTGGAAGCTTGAACCAGGACAGCACCAAGTCAGCATACCCATTATCAAGTATGTTGGTAGCAACAGAATTGTTGACGGTAGTTTCTACTTTAACTTGGATGTTGGAGAGTAATTTCAGTCTTCTGTTTAAAAGCGAAAGTGAGTAATAGTTTTATGGCTTACAGCGAGTTTAGTTTGGCTAAAGCAAAACGAGAGTTTAGTTTAACCACCTTAGAAAAACGCGATATTTTCGTTGCTGTTCCTGAATTAGCAGCGAGTAATTTACTTGTAGAAACACTCAATTATAATCTGGCGATCGCTTTAGCTAGTAATAGTGAAAAAGCGCGCTCTGAATTTATCATTGCTCCCATTCTAGTTGACTTGCGCCGACAATTACACGAGCAAGTTAGTTTATTTTCTGGGGTAGATTTTACTGTTGATAATGCCAAAGGATTAAATGGCACTTGCGATTTTATTATTACTAAATCTCCAGAAATACTAATTTTGACTGCACCAGTAATTACAGTTGTAGAAGCTAAAAAAGAAAATATTAATGCGGGTTTGGGTCAGTGTGCAGCCGAAATGGTAGCAGCCCAAATTTTTAATCAGCAAGCTGCAACTGAAATTAAAACAATTTATGGAGCAGTCACAACGGGCAGTATTTGGCAATTCCTCAAATTACAACAACAAACATTGACCATTGATTTAAGCGAATATTATCTTAAAGATGTGAATAAAATTCTTGGTATTTTAGCCAGTGGTATTTCTCAAGAAATTTAATACCGAATTCGCGGATCTACATAAGCGTTTAAAATATCAATCAAAATGCTGGCGCTGACAATGATCGCACCAAAAAATACGAGTACTCCCTGGACTGTGGGATAATCGCGATCGGCGATCGCTTGATACAATCGATTAGCTAACCCAGGCCAAGAAAATGTTACCTCTGTCAAAATCGCCCCACCCAACAGAGACGCAAAGGTTAATCCTAAGACTGTAATCACTGGAATTAGCGCATTTTTTAAAGCATGGGAAGCTAAAATTTTATTTTCACCAATACCTCTAGCTCTAGCTGCTTCTACATAATCTGCTTGCAAGGTTTGCTTTAAATTCACTCGCACGATTCGCTCAAAAATTCCACTAAGCAAAATTCCTAATGTGAGACTTGGTAGAGCAAGATGGTGCAAAGATGCGAAAAACTGGGTGAAATTTCCACCGAGTAGGCTATCAATTGTATACAATCCAGTCACAGGAGTGGGAGCCGGCAGATTAGACGGAAAGCGGTTGGAATTAGGAAACCAACCCAGTTGGACTGAGAAAATCAACTGTAAAAGCATTCCCGCCCAAAACATCGGAAGTGCGTAAGTGATGATACCAAATAAGCGCCCACCAACATCAAAATATGTTCCAGGACGAGAAGCCGAAAGAGTTCCAACCGCAATTCCGACGATGAGAGCAACCGCCATACTACATACTGCTAACTCCACCGTCGCCGGGAAATATTGCCCAATTATGTCCCAAACATTCTCTCCGCGACTCATTAAAGAGGTTCCCAAGTCAAAGCGCAGTATGCTTCCCAAATAATTTAGGTACTGTAGCCACAGGGGAAGATTTAAACCGAGTTGTTTTCGCAATTCTTCTTTAGCAGCTTCTGGCGCACGTCCACCGAGAATTGCATCTGCTGGATCTCCTGGTGTTGCTCTTAGTAAGAGAAATACAATGGTAATGATAGTTAATAGCTGAAGTGGCGCAAGAAGTAACCGAGAAACAATGTAATATTGTAAAGCTTTAGAACGAGACATAATTTTAATTATTTGTCATTTGTCATTTGTCATTTGTGAATTATGCCCCATGCCCAATAGCTAATTTTTAAGTGTCTGGTAAACCAAAATTTGAGTAGGATTAAGTTCTACGCCATTAACACCATTTCGGGCAAATACATAGTCTTTGTTTTGCCATAAGGGAACGTAAGGTACATCAGTAGTAACTTGCGTTTGAATTTCGTTAAAAATTTTCTGACGCGCTTCGGGGTTTAGTTCTTTGCGTTGCCCATCAATCAGTTTATTTATGGCTTCGTTATAGTAGAACGAACCCTGAGTTTGACTACCTCCATCTTCGCATCCTTTAGCAGTTGAACCTTTGTCACAAGACAAAAATGGTTGGACGTAATTATCTGGATCTAAAAAGTCTGGATACCAATCAAGTAAAGCTGCCGGATACAAACCCTTGGCAATATCTTTAAAGAAGGCAGGCCCTTCCGCTTGGGCAACTTCAAATTGCAGTATTCCATCCATTTTGACATCCACAAGGGATTTGAGTGTCTGTGCTGCCAAACTACGAGTAGGTGAACTAGAAGGATACCAAACTTGCACTTTTGCAGGATTTTCTTTGGAGAAACCAGCAGTAGTTAATAATTTTTTAGCTTGATCGAAGTTAGCATCACCATATTTATCTTTGAATAATGGCAAAGAAACTTTAAACGTTGTGGGAATCATGCTATAAAGCGGATCTGCTTGACCAAGTAATACTCGCTCGTTTAAAAGTGGACGGTCAATTATGGAGGCGATCGCTTGTCTTACCTCTAATTTATCTAAAGGCTTTTGATTTCGGTTTAATACTAGATAACTTACTACACTACCCTCAGCAGCGATCGCTTGCCAATCTCCTTTTTTGCCACCTTCTTCCAAGCTCCGATTTTGATCTGGCTGTAACGACAGATAAGCTACATCGATTGCACCTGTGCGGAAAGCATTAAACAAATTAACCGCACTAGTTTGAATTTGGAGATTAACACCTTTGTTAGCTGGTTTTTCTCCCCAGTATTTATCAAACACATCAAATCTGATAGAATCAGTACCATACTGTCCTAATTTATAAGGGCCAGTTCCCACAAAAATATTCGGCTTGAATCTACCAGCGCCGACTTCGTAAACTTTTGGTGAAACGGCACATACTCCAGGAAATGCCAACAGTGAGGGAAAAGCTGCAAAGGACTTTTTCAGCTTGATTGTCAACTCATACTCGCTTGTAGGTTTTATCGAATCTACTAAATCAGCTAGTAAGAATGAGGGTTTTCCTTTATTTTCAATAAAGCGCTGGATGGTAAAGGCCATTGCTTGAGCGTTGAAGGGAGTCCCATCGTGAAAAACTACTCCCTGACGTAAGGGGATGGTATAAGTTAAGCCGTCTTGACTGACTTTGGGTAATGCTGTAGCTAGTTGAGGCTTAATTTCGGTGCTTCCTGGTTCGTAGTTGTAGAGGCGATCGCTCATATTAAACACCAAACCTAAAGATGCTAACTCATAGGCATCAGCCGGATCAAGGGTTCTTGGCCTGGCTGTTGTACCTATCGTAATACGAGCATCACCTGTAGGGGTATTTACAGAACCAGATGGCGGCGTAGTTGACTGCGGACGAGGAGCACAACTAATAACCAAAAATAAACATAAATAGAACAAAGATAGGAACTGTATAATCAGACCCCACCGTTTCACGAACAAGGAAAACCAGGTCATAGCAATAATATATTTAATATCAGCGGTCAGCAATTTTACTACATTTGTGACTCTTATGCTGAATCTTCACAATTTATAGTAGTTCTTATTTCGATGGAACACTCCCTAGCCATTGAAATCAAAAATTTGTGGCGGATACTCAACTTCATAATAAGTTTATTGTTACTGTATGATGCTTACGACGGGCTACGCACGAACACTATTTTGTTACAAAAAATCATTAATAAAATACAGGATTTGATATTTAAGATTTGTTAAGTATTAAAAAGTTTTTATTTAATTAAAATTTTCAACCAAACATTGGTTAAATTGGTCGTAAATTCATAGTTACTAGGAAAATAGGTCTTGTTAAGCTTTGACACTTAGCCTAAGTAGTGTACGTTGAGATTTTAGCTCTTGCTGCTTGGGAACAGACATCGATAAAGCGTTTTATCGTCAAAATCCGCTCTCTTCTCAAAAAGAAGAGTGTTTGAACATCAGCTACTAAGGCGATCGCGATATCGTTAACAGCAGATTGAAAGTCTAATAGTGAGACTAAGACCGTGAAGTATTTCTTTCTATCTGAGGGATGGGCAGTTGCAAGAGTCTGGGCATCTGATGGACTCTGGCAAATAACCGCATGGCGACGCCAACCAGATATTCAGCGAATGAATATTTGTTTAGTCGAAGAAAATGAATTGCTCTGGCTTTATCGAGTAGAAGAAGCCGTTTTAACCGTGGAAGTTAAGCCAACAACATCAGTAATTGCTAGCCAGACTATCGGTCAAGTAGTACTCAAGCGTCTGATGAGCGCTGAACAGGTAATTGAACGCCTAAGTACAGCTGAGGCGAAGTGTCAACTGCAAAATATCCAGTTGGTGGTTCAGTAAAGATTGGCCAAACAGGGCATTGGGAAGAGACTTGGGGACAAGGGGAAGGGAAAGACTTGTTGCAAGTTCTAACTTTATTCACCTTGTCCTCATTGTCCCCCTTGTCCCCTCTGCTCCCCTTCTCCCCACTCCTCGTAAAGAAAAGATAAGCAAATTTAATCCTCGACGCGTATTGGTAGCGAAAAAACTTGGATATGCTACGCGATCGCATCAATTTACACGCTTGCAAACAATTCCATCAATAGTTACACTTTTTAAAACATTCTCATTTTTGCTTAACGATGGCTAACCTATATAGGTAAACCTCCTGAAGCGAGTAAGCATTGCCAAAGCACCCACGCTGTCTGATTTATTAAGACTAAGCTGCGGTAGTACTCTAGCTCTGGCAATAAAAAAAACAAGAGAGAGTTTTCTAAGTGGCGATTTTCGTCTCTTAGAACCTCAGTAAGAAAATTGCTTTGTAAACTAACTCATCGAGGAGGAGCGTAGTCGATGGGACTACCCTGGTACCGAGTACATACAGTCGTTCTGAATGATCCAGGACGACTGATTTCTGTACACCTAATGCACACAGCCTTAGTATCAGGCTGGGCTGGTTCGATGGCACTCTACGAACTGGCTATTTTTGACCCTAGCGATCCAGTTCTCAATCCGATGTGGCGTCAAGGAATGTATGTCTTGCCGTTCATGTCACGTTTGGGCGTCACTCAATCTTGGGGTGGTTGGAACGTTACTGGTGGACCAGCAACTGATCCTGGCTTCTGGTCATTTGAAGGCGTTGCTGCCGCTCATATTGTTCTTTCCGGTCTACTATTTCTAGCCGCCGTATGGCACTGGGTTTACTGGGATTTGGAACTTTTTAGAGATCCCCGCACTGGTGAACCCGCTCTAGACTTGCCAAAAATGTTTGGCATTCACTTGTTCTTATCTGGTCTACTTTGTTTTGGATTTGGTGCTTTTCACGTCACCGGACTATTTGGGCCGGGGATATGGGTTTCTGACGCTTATGGTGTAACTGGTGCTGCCCAGGCAGTAGCACCAGAATGGGGCCCAGATGGTTTTAACCCCTATAACCCTGGTGGCATTGCGGCTCACCACATTGCCGCTGGTGTTGTTGGTATTATTGCAGGCTTATTCCACCTGACAGTTAGACCCCCGGAACGGCTCTACAAAGCCTTACGGATGGGGAACATTGAAACAGTACTTTCTAGCAGTATTGCAGCAGTTTTCTTTGCTGCTTTCGTGGTTGCTGGTACTATGTGGTACGGTAACGCCGCCACTCCCATCGAATTGTTTGGTCCTACCCGCTATCAATGGGATCAAAACTACTTCCGTCAAGAAATTCAGCGCCGCGTCCAAACAAACGTTGCCCAAGGTGCAACCCTTGAGCAAGCTTGGTCGCAGATTCCTGAAAAATTGGCTTTCTATGATTATGTCGGTAATAGCCCCGCTAAAGGCGGTTTATTCCGTACAGGGCCGATGGTGAAAGGTGATGGCATTGCCCAGTCTTGGCTAGGTCACGCCGTATTCAAAGATTCTGAAGGACGAGAATTGACTGTACGTCGTCTCCCCAACTTCTTTGAAACTTTCCCAGTGGTTTTGACTGATGCAGATGGAATTGTCCGCGCTGACATTCCCTTCCGTCGGGCAGAATCTAAGTATAGCTTCGAGCAATCTGGTGTTACCGTTAGTTTCTACGGTGGCGATCTTAATGGTCAGACCTTTACAGAGCCAGCTGATGTGAAGAGGTATGCCCGTAAAGCTCAAGGCGGTGAAATCTTTGAATTTGACCGAGAAACCTTGAAATCTGATGGTGTATTCCGCACCAGTCCCAGAGGTTGGTTTACCTTTGGACACGCTGTATTTGCTCTGTTGTTCTTCTTTGGTCATCTCTGGCATGGCGCTCGAACAATTTATCGAGACGTATTTGCTGGTGTTGACGCGGATCTTGAAGAGCAAGTTGAGTGGGGTCTGTTCCAGAAAGTGGGTGACAAGTCAACCCGCCGGAAAGAAGCCCTTTAATTTCAGTGCTGAGTAAAGAAGTGCTGAGTTCTGAGTTAAGGCTCTGACTCAGTACTCAGATGACTCAGCATTAAAAACTTTAGCTACTGGCTGGATAAAGAGGAAATCGTAATATGGAAAGCGTTGCGTACATCTTGATTTTTACTCTGTGTATAGGTACTCTCTTCTTTGCGATCGCATTTCGCGAACCCCCTCGCTTTGAGAAACCAAAAGATAAGTAGATCCTATTCCCAGACTTTTAAGCGGATTTAATTTTAATATCCGTTGCTACTAAGCATGGTGGCAACGGATATTATTATGTTTGTCCTTTGTCCTACCCTGCGGGAAGCCGCTGACGCGTTTATGTCATTTGTCTTTTATGTTGTTTCTCACTATTGACCAATGACCAATAACTAAATATTGTGATATAATTCCCAATCTTGGGAGTAAATATGTGTTAATGCTAGCTTTTCTGCGCTAGGATAAAAAAAGATGTTTTGTGTAAGCTGCCATAGAACTGTCTACATAGCACATCGCGCTTGTCACACCACCTTTACGGAGACTAAAACCAGGAACAAATCAGCATGGTCAATCAGAATTTAACCGCTACAGAAATTGGATTCACTCACGAAGATTTCGCTGCTCTACTTGACAAATACGATTATCATTTTAGCCCTGGCGATGTTGTGCCAGGAACAGTTTTCAGTATAGAGCCGCGCGGCGCTCTGATTGACATTGGTGCTAAAACCGCAGCATATATACCTATACAAGAAATGTCTATTAACCGGGTGGATAGCCCGGAAGAAGTATTACAGTCAAACGAAACGCGCGAATTTTTCATCCTTACCGATGAAAACGAAGATGGTCAATTAACCCTTTCCATTCGCCGTATTGAATATATGCGGGCTTGGGAACGCGTGCGACAGTTGCAAGCAGAAGATGCTACTGTACGTTCTGGTGTGTTTGCAACCAATCGCGGTGGAGCATTGGTAAGGATTGAGGGATTACGTGGCTTTATCCCAGGCTCTCACATCAGTACCCGCAAACCTAAAGAAGAATTGGTCGGCGAGGATCTGCCGTTGAAATTCCTAGAGGTGGATGAAGAACGTAATCGCCTTGTTCTATCTCACCGTCGGGCGCTGGTTGAGCGCAAGATGAACCGCCTAGAAGTCGGCGAAGTAGTAATTGGTACTGTTCGTGGAATCAAACCCTACGGTGCTTTCATTGACATTGGCGGCGTCAGCGGTTTACTGCATATTTCTGAGATTTCTCACGAACATATTGATACACCTCATAGCGTGTTCAATGTCAATGATGAAGTAAAAGTTATGATCATTGACTTGGACGCAGAAAGGGGTCGCATTTCACTATCTACCAAGCAGCTAGAACCCGAACCCGGTGACATGATTAAAAACCGGGATTTGGTTTACGATAAGGCGGAAGAAATGGCTGCTAGGTACCGCGAACAGCTATTAGCCAAGCAGCAAGGTGCTACTGCTGCGGCTTCACCTGCGGAAGTTCTTGCAGACGAAGATATTCCACCAGCAACGGAACTTGATGAAGATATTCCAGTAGTTGCGGCAATTGAAACAGAGATTCCAGCAGCGCCGGAAATTGAAGAGGAAATTCCAGCAGCTATTGAAGAGTAATAGATTTTTTATAGTTTTACTTATCTTTAAGTAAGGGTATTAAATCATTTTATAAAGAGGGAAAAACCCTCTTTTTTTATGTGGAGAATCGAGAATAGTTTGGAGAGACGCGATTAACCCTTGTCTGTACAGGAGTTGGGAGTAGTTGGAAGTTTAAATATTATGGCAACCATTAAATGTAGAAATATCACTTTTGATAATATCCAGGCAATTTTATTTGACAAAAACGGTACTCTAGAAGATTCAGAAACATATTTGCGATCGCTGGCACAAAAGGCAGCAAGATTAATAGATGCTCAAATTCCTGGAACTGGGGAACCTCTATTAATGGCATTTGGCATCAATGGCAATCTTCTAGATCCCGCAGGTTTAATATCAGTAGCAAGCCGCCGTGAAACAGAAGTTGCTACTGCGGCATATATTGCCGAAACAGGAAGAGGATGGTTTGAGTGCTTAAAAATAGCCCGTCAATCTTTGGATGAAGCGGAAAAATACATTGGACAAACTGCTTCACCACTGTTTGTAGGTAGCTTAGAAATTTTGAAATACCTGCGGGAGGGTGGTCTAAAACTTGGTATCCTCTCAGCTGCGACAACTGAAGAAGTACGAAATTTTGTAGCCAATCACCAGTTAAGTGATTATATCCAGTTAGAAATGGGCGTAGATGAAGGGCCAAGTAAACCAGATCCAGTGCTATTTTTGCAAGCTTGCCAAGCTTTGGGAGTTGAACCGAACGCTACATTAATGGTAGGTGATTCAGTTGGTGATATGCAAATGGCGCGTAATGCTAAAGCCGCAGGTTGTATTGGTATCACTTGGGTAGGTAAGTCAGATCATGTCCGAGGTGCGGATATAGTGATTAATCAACTTGATGAAATCAAAATTGTAGAGGGTTAATTTAATATGAGTTCGGTGAACTCAAAAAACGACAGTTGGGGCTTTTTCTGACACATTAGTTTTCAGATGGTATAGAAATCATCTATGTCACAGAATTCTTGTATCAAATCAAGTCAAAATACCATAGTGTCTGTCAATACCTAATACCATTTCTTTGTGAGGCTGCGCTAAATTTTGGACTTTAGACTAAAGCAAGCGATCATTGGGCAGTGGCAGTGGGAAAAATGAAGAGATGCCTGTAAGAACAAGCATCCAATGGCGGAAGATGAAAGTTTATTTCCGCCGACCTGTACTAGATCGCGCTACAACGTTCCCAAAATGATTAATAAAAGTAGATATACGGACATAATTGTTCCAGTTGTGTCACCAAATTTAGTAGTCTCAAAGGCTGAATTTTTTGCTGACTATTACTAACTATTAAGTTCGTGAAACTTTGTAAAAACTGTCATTTAGATAACCTCAAAAGTAGATGTAGAGCTAATTTTTCCTTATTAACTGCTTAAGCAGAAGTTTGGGTTTAATAGATATTATGAGCTTTTTGTCTATAGATATAGCGGTCGAACTATAGGTTAGGACGTTAGCAATGGGCTTAAGTCCCTTTTCTTAAGGATTATTTTGTCCTAAGCTTTGCTTCCCTTGCTATAGTTTATAAATTTAAAGGACATATTTGCATTATTTTTGACTTTTTATTTAACAAGTAAGGTATTGTATTTTTAAATAAATAGATAAATACTAGTAAAAGTGATACAGGCAATTAAAAGTCTAATCACAGCCGCAAAAAACTACACTTGGGTAACATTTAAAATGGCTAAAATTACAATTAATCAACTTACAATTCCTTCTGACCTGAATTCATCTGGCAATCAATCCTCTACCAACTTCAAAAGCTTTTTTAGTGAGCTAAATGAGCTTACTAAAGAAGAGATGACTTTGGTGATTGGAGGCATGGTAAGCATGGATGCTGTAATCATGGATGTTGACGGCAGTTGCACCGCTGCTTGTGGGATTTGTACATAAGATATTCGATGTAGGGAGAGGGCAGTTCGATCGATGTGGGCAACTCAATACCCCTTCATCATACACCTATCAAAAGCTGACCATCCTATTGTCATGGATAAACTTGTGTGCCCTTTCATCACTTAGAGTGGTTCGATATCTCACACAAGTCCCACAGCATTGTTAATTGATCTGGTAAGCACTTTCGCTTATCTTTTTGGTAATTTTTCTACTAGCTATAGCAATCCTATTTGAGATCCGAACAGGCTTCATAGTGATGCAACTTAGGAAAATCAAATTCTTGTTGATTGATAAAGAATCTTAATATAGTACTAAGGTACTGTTAAGTTTGATTTTATTTAAGATTGCTATAGCAGTTTACTTCCCCAAAAGAAACTTGCTAGTTAGCTTAAGTTTTAGTTTGTAAAGTTCTCTAAGATATAACCTTTTTATTAAAATCAGGGCGAAAGAATAGATAGTTTCTCCGAAAGATTCTCCAGAAAATTTTTGCAAAGTAAGTGAGATTTTATGCCTAAGACAGGTTTAGCGTTTCGGCGTCATATCAACAAGTCTCAAATTCTTGATTTCCAAGATTCATTTGACTGCCTTGAGTTCTTAGTAGAATCATATTCTGCTCTCTCTGACCCTCAGTTAAAAGAACTTCGCAACTTGTCTAATTTATTTACACTAATTCCTCATGGACTCAGCTTATCAATCGGTTCTGTAGAACGTCCGCCACAGTCATATTTTGATACTATTGCTCGTTTATTAGAGATCACACAGCCTACATACTATAGCGAACACTTTGCATTTACACAAACAACAGAAAAAAATATTGATACTCTATCTCCGCTCTGGTACACAGATGAATTATTAGATGTTGTCATTACAAATGTAACAAGTATTCAACGTTTTTTAGGACTACCCCTTATCCTAGAAAATATTGCTCATCCGTTTAATATACCTTTTAGCACCATATCTCAAGAAGATTTTATAGCATCTGTATGTCATGAAACGAATTGCGGTATTTTGCTGGATGTTACCAACATTTATATTGATTCAAAAAACTTTGGCACTGACCCAAAAGCATTTATAAGTAGACTCCCTAAGTCATCAATCAAGCAGCTTCACGTTGCTGGCTACTTAGAAAAAAATGGCTTTTTTACAGATACTCACTCAAGTGCTATTACACCTGAAATCTGGGAGATTTATGACTACGCTATATCGGTTTGTACTCCTGACTATGTAATTATAGAGAGAGAGTTTAATTTTCCACCCATAATCGAAATTATAACGGAAGTTGAACGAGCTCGTAAGCCAGTAATCAACCACGAGTTGTCTTAAGGTTTGTATTTTTTGTAAAATACTACATAACTTATTAGTACGCTTAAATGGTGAAGCAATGTCATTAGTTGAATTCCAACGTATACTCTTAAAAATATATACGAGTCCATCATTCCGCACAACTTTAAGAATGAACTTTAATAAAAGCTTGCAAGGTTATGAACTAAGCGAAATTGAAGTCAGTGCTTTAACTCAGTTAGCTGTTGCTCAAGAGTCAAATCAGCTTCAATTAAAAGAATTCAATGATTATTTACTGAACAAAAAGTTTTATAGTTTATGGGATGGCTTTAGAACAGTAAGTACTTTTTTTGACTTTTTAAAAGAAGAGGTAATAACCAGCATCAAATATTGTTATGATTTTAAAAGCAGAAGTGATATACAAACTTTTGACTATTTTGCTAATCTTCTTTATAAATTTTCTGATAAATCCGAAGAACCCATTCTTAAATGCTTCAAAGAGGTTGTAAGGTATGACTTAATAGCTTGTAAAGCTCCTCTGCTAGCTTTGCAATATCAAAAATCCGATGAAATAAAAATGCAAATAGCTAGCAATCCAGCTAACCTTATTGGAAACATAGACTCTCTACTTGTTACTAAGTCCCCATCAGTTTTTATTGAAGAGTTTAATTATAATATTCCGGCTTTATATAAAGGTATAAATATCAACGAACTACAAACTGAACCTAGTATCTTTGCTTTCATCCTTTTGGATATCCAGTTGGTGAATGTTTGTCATTTATCGCCAGCTATTCAATTTCTTGTTAACAAAGCTGAGTCACCTATATCAATAGAGAACCTTGTAAGAGAAGCTGCATTTTTTCATAATCTTACTAATATTCCAGAAAAATTTAAACAAATTTATGTTGAGTTAATTCAAAAACTCTGTAAACAAGGGATTTTGCTAGAATCGTGGAATTAGCGAAAAGTAGGTGTCATGCATGTTTAAAGCTTGTTTTACTCAACTCAGCCCTGCTGGGTCTTTTCTTGTTGCACTGATGTCTTAGGCATACTTGACAAATGTACCCTTATTCTTCTCGATAAAACTACGTTTTTATTGAGAATTAACGACGAAATCATAAGGGTTAGAAAAAACGTGAGTGAATACTCTCACAAATGTTGAAAAAGATCCGGGTAATGGATAGCCTTTTAAGAGAGGGAGGTTGGGAGGGTGAGGTTTGTCGAACTCACGTTTATTTAAGTCTCAGCTTTTTTATTTATTGAAATAAAGTCCATAAATAATCAAAACTTAAGTAGCCCGATTACTCTACTGAACCTTGTTTCTAATTATTATGTTTTTATCTAGCAGGAGAGACTTTATTTAATCAATTTTATTTTTTGTCTTTCTTCTCTTCTAAATTGGCTATCTTTGTATTTTGCATAAGGGTATGGTCTTCATAATTTTGTTTTTCTTCTTTCTTCTCTTGTACAACTTGAGTAGCATATATTTCTACATCTCGCTGAATAATATCTTCTACATGACTTGCAAATAGATTAAATGCCTGTTGATGACTTGGATAAATACGATAAGGGCCTGTTAACTGCGAGAATTGCCACCCTTGGGTTTTCAAAGATTCAACTGTTCGGCGATAGTGTCGCCAGCGTTCTCCATAGTGAAAAAACTCTTCAATGGCAGCACTAATAGCAACTATTTGGCTCAAACCAAAAGTTGACCACACAATGATATCTCTATTGTTAGGTTTGAAATTAGTATTAATATTTAGACTTACCAATGCCGGGAGAACTACACCACCAATAATAGTTGTTATCCGTAAAAAATAATGGCGATCTCGCGATAAATTTGCTTTACCTTCCATCCAGAGTACTTGGTCTAACCAGCGCGATCGCAAAAAATGTTTTTGTACATCACCTAAGTTAATACCTGCAAATAACTTGTTAAAATCTTCTTTTAAAAATTCGTGATAACTATCTTTTTTTGGCATTTTTTACTCCTAATGAGAAAGTAACCCCTTAATTACTTTGCCTAAATTCTCAACTCCTTTCTCTATGTCGATTAAATCGATGTATTGTAATGTACCAGATTTAGCTAGCTTTTTGGCTCGTTCATCAGTAGCTTTTCCACGCAAAGCATCTACAAGTATATCTGCAGTTCTACCACTACCAGCAATCACAAGAACTACCCTGCTGCTATTAACGCTAGAAAAGGCATCCTTAAAGGTAATTTCACCACCGTTCAAGAGTACTGTCATCGAAGGTGCATCATTAGCCAACATAGTGGCAACACAAGATATCCAAGGAGACTCGTCGCCCCAATTCTTCCCAGGAACTAGTACAAAATGAGTATGGTTTGGCTCTAACGGTGTTAAATCAGTAGCAGTTTCCGAATGATTAGGTAAAGCCACTTTGCCTTCAGGTGTCACACCAACTAAAGCGAACTTAGCACCTATTTGGGTACGAGCTGTACCCATCATTCGCATAATTCCTGCATCCGTACCTCCATCCACAACATAAGCCCCCAAAGTTTCGGCGATGGGGGCTAAAACTTCCACAAACAACCGTTGAATACGGAGAAAGTCAGCTTCACTAATGTTACTTGCACCCCCCACTACTACTAAAACAGGACGCGAACCGCACAGCCCTATTGTCTCAAGAGCATAAGGCAATTCTTCTGGCTGTTCAACTTGAGTAGCTAATGCTGTTTGGCCATTCTTAAAGGTAAGTTTTAAACAACTTTTCATTTTTTCAAAATACTGACTGCTTAGGTTTTCTGGCGTAGAATTTCGCAGTCATTTTTTGCAAGCATTGTATTCCATTATTACCTTGACGAGAAGGAATTTTATGATACTTTTGTATGGGTTTATCATTGATTAATGTTTCACCAGATTTTTGCTTAAATGTAAATAGCGATGTCTACGGCAGACTAACCCTACACTTTAGCTTTTTACCATTATTTTTTCTGAAAAATTATTGATCCACAAAGTAATAGCTTCTTGTTTGTTGGCATCTTAAATTAGGATTTTACAGTTTATTTATGGACTATCGTGCCAATCTTTCAGTTAATCTCAATGATAAAACTTTAGCTATAAGTTCCTGCTCTCTCACTTTTTACTGTCACAGGTTCTGACTCTATATCCTCAATCTTATTAAACTCTCCAGCCTGCCAGCTATCTGTTATATCTTTGATGAAACTAGCTATAGGAATCGCAATTAATAAACCCAGTACTCCTCCCAACTTTGCACCCAGCAATAAAGAAATCACTACCCACACAGGATTTAAGCCAGTCAAATTACCAAGAATTCGAGGTGCAATGATATTAGAATTAACTTGGTCGATCGCAACAGCTACACCCAAGACTTCCACTCCTAACCAAAAATTTTGTAGCGCTACTAACAAACTTACTATGGCAATACCGACTCCCGTACCAAAGGGAAAGAGTGAAAATAAGCCAATACCGATGCCAAAAAGTAAAGCTAGGGGAACTTGCAGGGCTAAAAACACTAATGTAATTGTCACCCCTAACACCGCTCCCAATGTTGCTTGACCGATGAAGTAATTGTGGAAATCCTCTTGCAGTAATTCCCGTACTCTTGACCCAATATTAGGGGGAAACCACTGAAAAATTCCGTCCCAAAGACGTTCACCATTCAATATTAGGTAGATAGTCAACACTACTGCCAGCAACACATTGAGGACACTACCAATCGTATCGACAGCAAAACTAAGAATTCTACCAGTGAAGGACTGAAGTTGGTTAGATAATTGTTCCAGAACTTGGGTAAATAAACCACTTAAATTAATCGGAAGTTGCTGTTGACTTAACGCCCAATCCTGAAAAGCTTGCAGCTGCTGAGTACCAGAATCAATCCAACTGGGCAAAATATTAGCCAGTTCAACGAGCTGTTGAATAATCAACGGAACCAAGGTGATGCCTAAAGCTACTAAAATCACCACAGTCAAAAGTAACACTCCCCCGATCGCTAAGTTGCGTTTCACCCCTTGTTCTTGGAGAAACTGGATTGGATAGTTCAAAACAAAAGCTAGCAGGATGGCGGCAGCAATAATGTTAACTAAGGGTTGAAAATACTGTATAACCTGGAGCAATAACCAGCCGTTGAGAATCGCAATGGGAAAGGCCAATCCTATAGTTAACCATCGCGGCAGTTTGTTTGCTGATTGCATTAGTGATGACCTCATAAGAGTTCGTTCTAACTTTATTTTGGCTTTCTAGGGATGTGAAGAATAGGGAATAAGGGAGGACAAGATTATAACTATGCTCAATGCCCAAATTATGTTGGATTTTTCTTAATAAAATCCAACATAATTTTCTGATGCATTGCCCCTAAAGGTCGCACTTCACCAGCATTTTGTGAATAACAGTTACCTTGGCGAATCTCTTTTAGCGTAAATAACGCCATATCCCAGCCCTCATTCAGAACCAGTTGATTTAATTCCACCAAGAGTGGTGCATGAAAGACATGGCGGACAACTCTTTCGTTGAAATAACAGCCAAATTCAACAAAGGGTGGTGAATTATAGCCGATTTCTTCTAAAATTTCTCGTTTTACCGCGACATCTGGCGTTTCACCAGGTTCGATGTGACCGCCGAACAGCGCCCAGTAACCAGGGTAGAGAATACCAGGGATGTTGTCACGCAGTTGCATGAGAAACTTGTTTTTCTGGTAAAGAATTGCGATCGCAACGTGCACCTGTTGATTGTTCATATCTTCATTTTTAATTGCTGATTATTCTTCTTCTAAATAAACTTCCCCCAATTCTTTGCCAGCTAAGGGAATACTTCGGTAGCGAACTTTACCCTTAATCACAACTTCTGAACCTTCACCCAGATTTTTTTGATTGGTGACAACCCAAATTTTGCCCGTTGAGTCCTTAATTTTATAAGCCCACTGTTTGATCAGGGGAGCTTGTTTTTCTACCTGGCCTTGGATGTAAACTATAGCCTGATTGTCTTGTTTTGGTTTAATTTGTCCAATTGGAGTGACATTTGTCCCAATTTTCAAGCCAGCCCCACGCAAGCCAGGCAATGTCAAGTTACCACAACTACAAAGTCCTGCTATCAGAAAAAAAGTCAACCCCAAACGGTAAGGAACAATACTGTGTCCGTAGAAGAATAAAAGGGATAAATTTCTAATTTGTTGCATAAAAGCCACTGATTTATTTATTTTGGGCATGGGGCACTGAGCATTGAGAAGAGACAAGGTAGACAAGGAAGAGGGGGGAGATAAAGGAGAGACTTGTTCAATAATTCCCCCTTGTCCCCTTGTCCCCCTTGTCTTTCCGTTTCCCCTACTTCCCATTCTCCCAATTCTTTATTCTTCAGATGATGCCGTTAATCTGAGAAAATAAATATTATGGATTTACTGTGAGAGAAACGCTACGACATCAAACAGCAACATAATAATAGTCGAAAGTCAAGATTCAAGAATCAATATTTTCATTTTGGACTTTGGACAACAAGCGAACATAGCTGGGAATTTTCATGGAAACAAAAACTGCCAAACTCCTTGATGGGAAAGCTTTAGCTGCAAAAATTCAGCAAGAACTTTCTGTTGCTATTAGACAATTACAATCAAAAATTGGACGACCACCTGGTTTAGCAGTGTTGATGGTTGGTGATAACCCAGCGTCAGCCGCTTATGTACGCAATAAAGAAAAAGCCTGCGCTCAAGTTGGGATCGCTTCTTTTGGTAAGCATTTTCCTGCCCAAACTACCCTTGGGGAGTTAGAAGAGGTAATTGCTGCACTCAACCACGATGAAAGAGTGGATGGCATTCTTGTACAGTTGCCCTTACCTAACCACCTGGATGCTGTAACTCTGCTACATCAAATTGATCCCAATAAAGATGCTGATGGACTGCACCCAGTTAACTTGGGGCGACTAGTACGGGGAGAAAGCGGTTTACGTAGCTGCACCCCAGCTGGTGTGATGCGGCTTTTACAAGAATATGAGATTCCTTTGCAGGGAAAACAGGCAGTAGTAGTGGGGCGCAGTATTTTGGTGGGTAAACCGATGGCGCTGATGCTATTAGAAGCTGATGCTACAGTCACGATCGCTCACTCGCGATCGCATGACCTGAAAACCATCACCCAAAATGCTGATATTCTAATTGCAGCAGTAGGTCGTCCCGGATTGATCTGTGCTGATATGGTGAAACCGGGCGCTGTTGTGGTAGATGTGGGGATGAATCGTGTCACCGATGCTAATGGCAAAAGTCGCCTGATTGGCGATGTCCATTTTGAATCAACCGCTGATGTAGCAGGATTTATCACCCCAGTTCCTGGTGGTGTTGGCCCGATGACTGTTGCCATATTGTTGGAAAATACATTTGCTAGCTATTCCAGAGCGGCAAAAGAAGAAAGAAAGTGAACAGTTAAAAGTTATTCTTAATAACTCTTAACTCCTAAATCCTCTAAAGATGTGATTAATCGCATCTGTGCTCCTAACTTTTCATTTTTTTGAGCGCCACAGCACCTTAAAATTGTGACGTATAAGGCAAAAATCGCAAAATGTCAGGAATTAAAGAATGGTAGCAACTGATAACGTGCAAAAGACACCACCAGAGGAAGCCACATTTAACTTAGCAGCCTATTTAAAAGAGCGACAAAAGCTTTGTGATAATGCTTTAGATCGGTCTATCCAGGTCATTTATCCAGAAAAGATTTATGAGGCGATGCGTTACTCGTTATTAGCTGGAGGTAAGCGTGTACGTCCCATTCTTTGCCTTGCCACCTGTGAAATGATGGGTGGAACCATTGAGATGGCCATGCCAACAGCTTGTGCTGTGGAGATGATCCACACAATGTCGTTGATTCATGACGACCTCCCAGCGATGGATAATGACGATTATCGTCGTGGCAAGCTGACGAATCATAAAGTCTATGGCGAAGATGTAGCGATTTTGGCTGGAGATGGCTTGTTGGCTCTTGCTTTTGAATCTGTTGCCATTCAAACTCCCCAAAGCGTAAAAAGAGAGATAGTCTTGCAAGTCATTGCTCGTCTTGGTCGAGCATTGGGGGCAAGTGGTTTGGTCGGCGGTCAAATTGTAGATTTGGAGTCGGAAGGTAAATCTGATATTTCCTTAGAAACCCTAAATTTCATTCATAAACACAAAACAGCCGCCCTTTTGGAAGCTTGCGTAGTTTGTGGCGGGCTGATAACTAATGCATCACCTGAAGATGTGCAGCGCCTAACCCGTTATGCTCAAAATATTGGCCTAGCATTCCAAATCATTGATGATATTTTGGATATCACTTCTACCCAAGAGCAATTAGGTAAAACAGCTGGCAAAGACCAAAAAGCCCAGAAAGTCACCTATCCTAGCCTTTGGGGAATTGAAGAATCGCGCTCAAAAGCTCAAGAGCTAGTTAAAGCAGCTTGTGTGGAATTAGAACCATTTGGAGACAAAGCCAAACCACTCCAAGCGCTTGCTCATTTTATTACTAGCCGTAATAACTAATAACGCTTTGGATAATTCGTAATTCCTATACCATAAGCGTTTCATTGATTGAGAATGGGTAGTATCGCAAGGCGGAATTCAAAATTCAAAATTCAAAATTCAAAATGAATACAGCATAAGCGTTTCGTTGATTTGGAATGGTGAGGCAGTCCGCTTTTATAGGGGGTTTCCCCCATGAGGAACTGCCGAACCCGAAGGGGTGGTTTATTTACGCCGTACTGTAGTATCTTATTTACACCATACTGTACTACTACTGCCCAGCAAAATTAAAAATTCACTGATTCAAAATTATAAAAGCTGATCAAATAAGCTTTTAGATTATTTTGAATCCTTGGTCTTTTTCCAACGTGATAGATTAATTTGGGAATTTTGGGTTGAATCTAAATGTTTCCTCAACCAACAACTGCTGCTAATATTTATTAACTTAACCAAAATACCATGCAGGACATAGGCAACATTTTAGACAACCGGGTGCTGCTGGTTGCTCTGGTAGCTTGTTTAATTGCTCAAGCATTAAAGCTCGTGGTTGAGATCGTCAAAAATCGCAAACTGAATGTGCGTGTTTTGGTGACAACCGGAGGTATGCCCAGTGCCCATTCGGCTCTGGTTACGGCTCTAGCCGCTGGTGTAGGGCAAACACTGGGTTGGGCATCTCCTGATTTTGCCGTTGCGATCGTTTTTGCCATCATTGTCATGTATGATGCAGCCGGAGTTCGTCAAGCAGCTGGTAAACAAGCTCGTATTCTCAATCAAATGATTGATGAATTATTTCATGAGAAACCAGATTTTAGCCAAGACCGTCTCAAAGAGTTACTCGGACATACACCTGTTCAGGTAATCGCTGGGTCGGCTTTGGGTATAACCATTTATTGGTTAGCTAGGTCTGCTTATTGAACTAGGGCAATAAATCTTTGTTTGAGCAGCTATTGATAATTAGTAACTGGTAATTTGTCAATCAAATTTGAATTTTGGATTTTAGATTTACCCCGTGAATAAATTCAGGGGATTAAAGGTGAAAGGATTTATTCCAAATAACTTGTTTCTCACAGAGCGAATATAAATAAATATATTCGCTTAAAACCTTTTTAAATTTTGAATTTAAAATCCAAAATTTAAAATCTAAAATTCTGTCAATTGACAAATTACCAATCTGGTAGGTTGCATCAAGATGCCAGTGAACTCAATATCACTAAAACCGCACAGTCGAGCGCAGCAGAATCACTTTACGACTATCTACTAGGCTGGCAACGAAACCGCCATTGTTTAGTTTTTGCAATGTGTTATAAGCTTCACTTTGGTTAGTGGTATAAACTGCTAGCAAGTAAGGGCGTTGTCCATACGAAACAAAACCGACGTTACCTCCGACTACTTGCTGCACACTATTTACTAGTTCTGGACGGTTGTAATAATCTACCAGTACTGCATAACCTTCTCCTAATGCTTGAGGATTATAGCTGACTGTCTGCTGGGGTGGTTTTGGCTGTGACTGTGGCTGTACATCTGCCGTTGTTGTTGGTCGAGTGGTAATGATGGCAGACAAGCCAACAATATTGCTGACATATCTTGCCCAACGATTGGCATCGTCAATTTTGTTAAAGCCCCCGACTCGTGTCACGGTTTCGTTGAGATATTTACAGGTGATAGTTTTAAGTTCAGGTGGTAAGGCGCTACGTAACTGCTTTTGATTATTTGCTGTGGGACTGACTACTAATAAAAGATACTCACCTGCATTTGGTGGTTGACAAGAGGGAATGGTTTTTTGAGCAAGTACAAAACTCATGCCACCAATCAACCCTGCGTAAGCGAAGCTCGTCGCAGACATCGCTAATCCTAAAACACTTGGTAAAGTCTGAAATCTACGCACAAAAGTTAGATTATGTAAATTAAGGTGTCTTAGAAGATTTTATAAAAAAATATTTTGTTCCCCCAAAATAATATAGCACTAGTCTATACGTAGTAATTGATTGACAATCGCCATTTTGGGAAACTGTGACTGAGAAATTGATGTGGCTGTTGGTATTTTTGGTGATATTATGGTAAGATATGCTTTTTTAAATCATCTATCTAAGTAAATTGGATAATTTATTTTCTAGAAGTCTCTTATTCCTAGTACTGTCAGTAAAAAACTACATCGATCAACCGAATCAGGAATGGGGAAAAAGCAGGGAAGCAGAGGAGAAGTTGTAGTATCTTCTGCTCTGCCTCTTGTGCTTATTTACTATGGACTAAGATACGGTAGCTAACGATGCTAAAGCATCTGGTATTGCCTCAGAAGGAGCCTGAAATTCTCCAGTGATAACGTACTCTAAACGCAGTTTTAACCAAGTAATAAATTGAGGATTTGTAGAAATAATTGCTACTGCTGGTTGGGGACACTTTGTCTTTAGCTCTTTAAACTGCGGTGTTTCCAAGAAAGCTGGTTGCTCAACCAACCAAAAATCTATTTGTTTTTCTTGTTCGTGGTAGTTTCGGGTGCGTTCTTTGAGAACTTCGTGTATCGGTTCTTCTTGGAGAAGAAAGCGTTGACTTGCCAAAACGTAATAGTATGTTTGCATTTTCATCCTTTGGTTGCTATGTGAATAATTTCAGGGCATAGTAACTCTGTACCCTTATAAACTAACTTTTGTGAGATTTCTTGAACCAAGAACTGAACGGACAAGCACTTTTTTGGTTTTCAGATTTTGTCTGTTTGCCACCAGATGTTAGCTTTTCCAAAAACAGATTATTGTCAAAGTAGTGTTCTAAAGAAATAATCTTCAAGTCATCGGTAACTTTTGCAATGCTCATGCCGATAATTTCTAGCGTCTCTCCAGTAGGTGTATGGTCTTTGTATTCTCCGTTAAAATGTCCCCAATGGCGCCATTTAAATGTTACATTCGGTGGTCCTGAGAAAACTTCCAGCACTTCCCAAGGAAATCCTTGAGGAAATGTTGTGTGGAAGACTTTTGCGGATGATTCAAAGCTTTCTTCTGAAGCCTTGTAATCTTCTGAATCAGCCATAAATAGATTGTAAGTACCTTGGGCTGATACATCTGCTGCTGTGTACTCTACTCCACCATTGGTACTAACCCGAAACTGTTCATTAACAATAGATAACCACTCTTGCGGGTTAGCTTTGAAGGATACCTCCATCTCGAAGGTTCTCACCAAGTTTTGTACGATCGCTTCCAGTGTTCCTTCAAGATGATTGTAGGTACTTTCTTTAGCAAGATTCTCTTTTGAACGGGAATAATCAGGCGGTGTCTGATAGCGCCACTCGACATCAGTGCTTTCTGCTATCACCTTATCTCTATCCTGTACCCAAAGCGGCAGGTTGTTAGATTGTGTTGCGCTCATAGAAGTTTTTGCTGAAGATTTGATCCCAATTTCTAGATTTCGCAGTGACAACCCCTTTAAATGTTGGGGACTGGGGGAGCAGGGGAGAAGTTGCAGTAAGTTTTTCCCCTCTGCCCAATGCCCCATTCCCTATCCCCCATTCCCCCTTATAGCTTGTTTCATTTCCCTGACTGCTCTTTCCATACCTACTAATGCTGCCCGGCTAATGATGGTATGACCAATGTTCAGTTCTTCCATACCTGGAAGCGCAGCCACCGGATAGACGTTCCAGTAGGTGAGTCCGTGACCAGCATTGACTCGCAATCCAGCTTGAATCGCTTGCTCACAACCTTTAGCTAATATGGCTAATTCTCGCTGGCGATTTGTTTCATCTTTAGCCTCAGCATATTGTCCGGTGTGTAATTCAATAAACTGCGCCTGTACCTTGACAGATGCTTCAATTTGTGCTGATTCGGCATCGATAAATAAACTAACTGGAATGCTAGCGCTTTGCAATTTATCGACTATTTCGCCTATTCTAGCAATTTGCCCGACAATATCTAGTCCGCCTTCTGTTGTCACTTCTTCGCGCTTTTCGGGGACTAAGGTAACGTAATCTGGTTTGATATCGAGAGCGATCGCTAGCATTTCATCTGTAGCTGCCATTTCTAAATTCAGATGCGATCGCACTGTTTGCCGCAACAGTAGTACATCCCGATCTTGAATATGCCGCCGATCTTCGCGCAGATGCACCGTAATTCCATCTGCACCCGCTAATTCTGCCAGTACCGCTGCCGCTACTGGATCTGGTTCCACCGTCCGCCGCGCTTGCCGGATGGTGGCGATGTGGTCAATGTTAACGCCAAGTGTAGGCACCCCAAATTTCTCCCAAATCCACATTCTTTAGAACTTGATTTTACCGAAAATAGCAGTAGTTTTGCTGAAGAAGCTTAAGACAGATTACACACCTAAAATGCAATGTCTTTTTCCTTATTCATGCAACAACGTCGGCTGTAGACGATTGCTCGTTGTCATATTGCTTTACTTTACATCTAGATGGATAGACAGCTTGACCGAAAGGTTTTACAATCTGACTGATTGTGGTGAATTTACCTATTGCCCAATCCATATAAGCATAGTAAAGATTTTCTAGTGATTCCGTTTGATTGCGGAAGCACTAACATTAATATAGGAAAGTCTTTGAGTAAAGGGCAGCAAACAAATGGATGTAAAGTTGATTCTAGCTGGATTAACAGTTATATTTACGCTTTCGTGCTTATTTTTTGGCACGAAGAATGGATTCTATGATTCAGATAACTATCATGGCAATGGCTCCGCACATTGAGATAAATCTGTAGACGCTCGATCGACTTCCCGGAGGGTGAGTTAGCTAAGAGCGCTCAAAACTTGTAAAGGAAAAAGAAACCAGAGGCAAATTCCTTGAGTTACTAGTTTGATAGCTTCTCGTTAGCCCACCTTTCCGAACAGTGCGGGTTCGGTGCAGGCGTCCTCCCCAATCAAAAATCCGTATTCTCAGGGTGTAGGGGCGCACGATAAAACTTACCCCTAAGTCACAAAAGCAAAATTTGTGTAACTTTTGGCTTTTGAGATATGTCCATGATGATGAGGTTTGAGGGGAGGAGAGCATGAGGGATAATCTATCGGCATCCTCTCGCGTAGATGCTGCGGAAGCGGGTAGTGAATTAGAATGTTTGCCCTATAGTGTCCAGCATGACAATGAGGGCGTGTGTTTATTGGTGAAAATGGGGCCACACCGCGTTCTCTTAGACTGTGGTTTAGAGGATATCTCATCGCTGGCTAAGGGGCTTAATAAGTCGGTACGTGGAAGTAGTTCGCTCCTACCAGCAGATTTAGTTTTGATTAGTCATGCCCACCCAGATCACGCTAAAGGCTTACTGGCGCTGCATAAAGCTTTTCCAAAGTTACCTATTTATGGTAGTGAGGTAACTAGCAAGTTACTACCACTGAATTGGGTAGACGAAGACCCGAAGGAAATTTCCCAATTTTGTCATGCCTTGCCATTGCGATCGCCTGTGGAATTCCAAGATGGTTTGGTGGCAGAATTATTTCCCGCTGGGCATTTACCAGGAGCAGTGGCAATTCTCCTAACATACACCACCCAGCAGCGGACTTACAAGCTACTGTATACAGGGGACTTTTTCTTATCAAACTCCCGACTAGTAGAAGGTTTGCGTTTAGAGGAACTGCGGGGTTTAGACTTGGATGTGCTAATCATTGAAGGTAGTTATGGCACATCCCGTCATCCCCATCGCCGTAACCAAGAAAATCAATTAGCCGAGCGAATTAATCGAGCGATCACTGACAATTGTTCTGTAATTCTTCCTACCCCAGCTTTAGGATTAGGTCAAGAATTATTAATGCTCTTGCGATCGCATCACCACTTCACTGGACGAGATTTAGATATTTGGGTAGATGGTGCTGTCGCCACTGGATGTGATGCATATCTTGAACTCTTACCCCATCTCCCCCCATCAGTGCAGAACTTCGCCCGCCATCAACCTTTGTTTTGGGATGAACGGGTACGTCCCCGCGTGCGTCGTCTACAACCAGAACATCGTCCCAGTGTAGGTAAGTCACCTTGTATTGTCCTCACCGACTCGACATCTGATTTAGGCGAACACTGCCAATTAAACACCGGGCCTTGGCTAATTCTCCTACCAGAAAAAATTGATATAAAAGTTAACAAAGAATATTTAGCGCCCACCACTCTTGAAACTTATCTCTTAGCTCAACATAGCGATGGCCCTGGTACTACGCAGCTAATTCATAATTTGCGACCGCAGCACGTGATTTTTGTCCACGGTTCCCCTGCCTACTTGGCAGACCTGACTAGTTTAGAGGAGTTGCAAAACCGCTACCACGTGCATTCTCCGGCGGCCAATACCTTAGTAGAACTGCCTATTGGCGACACATTTTTACAACCGGCAGCACCAGAGACTAACTATGAAGGCGAACTGACAGAGTTAGGAACAGTAATCACAATCACCCTACCGAATGTGATTACTGCCGATCAGCGTTGGCGGCAATTTGCCGATACTGGTTTAATCGAAGCTCGTTGGCAAGGGGAAGAATTAGTATTAAGGGGATTGTCTCAACGAGAACTGCTCAACCAAAACAGCGATCGCTACACATGGGCAGATGTAGACTGTTGTGGTACTTGCCGACATCAAAGGGGGCAGCGGTGTTGGAACCCAGCTTCCCCATTGTATAACTTTAAGGTAACTCTCGAAGGTTACTGTCCTGCCTTTGAAGGTTTATCTAGTCCTGAGTCCTGAGCTCTGAGTCCTGAGTTAGGATTTATGACTCAGCACTCGATACTCAGCACTCAGCACTGATTATTTATTCTGGATTCGAGTCATTGTAACGGTTGTGAATGCGCTCTGCTTCGGGACAATCTTCAGTCATCAGAGGTTCTATATTACCGCGTGGTACTGAAGCCAATTTTTGCGTTACAGCACCAATGCTCTCTAGGCGAACCATTTCTTCCCAAGAGCAAACTTCGTCCTCTTCTTCTGTTTCATAGCGTAGGGTCACTAAATCTCCCTCTATGTCTATGATGCGGGCGCGTTCAATCCAGCGTTGCTGGTCCCGCAAGAAAACACATACCTCGCGCCCATCGCAACACAGTTGATAAATCTTGCGGTGTAGCATGTATTGTTTCTGCCTTTTTAAACAACGTAGTTAAACCTGTCAAAATCTGGGTTCTACCCCATTACATTACACCTTTAAGAGGTTAATTTCACTTTCAGAACAAGTATGCTTCATTACCCAATCCCAAAATTTGCTTTTAGTTGTCAAAATATCAGGATAATATTGGGTCATAAATCAGATGCTCTAACAATGAATTCAATCTCCCTCCGGCTTATTCTAGGGAATGTCTGCTTCAATAGAAGTCAAACAATTCGGTACCTGTCCTAACCAGGTTTATATTTGTTGGTGAGTCATTCTTATCATTATGTAATAAAGAATACTCGAAAACAATCGTTGATTGTGGTTGTTTAACTTGCCTACTTTTAATCATTGGCATTACTGGGAAGTCCGGGGACTTGGCTTTACTTTTACCCACTTGTATCTGATCTTAACTCATTCTCTTGCTGACCTTGATACTTTTCAACAACAACACCCAAAAGTTTTGAGTTTTTCAGGTTTTTGCCTGAAAAAAGGCAACATAAGGGAAGAGGTAGAAGGAAAAGACCATGAGAAAATTCTACTCCATAAGTCTCAGGAGGATTTATGTGGTAAAGGAAATTCTATAAGCACGTTCGATGAGGATGCTTCTCGTTTAATTTTTCCAGCGCGAACTGCATCGTATAGGGCTGCAAGGTCTGGCAAATCCTCTGACTGATAGCATTTAGTGGCTAGCACCTGCTGGAGTAAACCTTCAGATTCAACACTAAGATATCCAGTTTGGAAAGCAGATGCAATAATTGTGCGAATCATCTTGATTAGGGCAGAGTGAGCAAATTATTAGGTCTAGTGTGGAACATTTTCCTCTCTTGCTAATTGATATGAAACATTAATACTGTGTGATTAGTATTACGCTCAATCAGTGATTTATATCACAATATGAGTTTTCGATACTCTAATATACACAGATAAAAGGGCACAGGAATTTTTAGCATCAATGCATCAATGTTGAAAAGCTGATACCTTAATAAAATTAAAATACAATAATTTTTTCCAAAAGCATCGACAAAATATAATGAAACATCAGCAATCAAGCAAAAAACTGGCGGAAATCTTCATCTTTTTGACTTAATTGCACCCAGTCTAAGTTTAAAGATTGGAATTTTTGCACCAAGCGATCGCAAGCCGGACGTTCGGTAGCATAATGTCCAGCATCGATTAAAATGAGATTGCGTAGGCCCAGCCCGCCGTAGGCATCGCGGCTTTCTTGAAACTGATGGAATTTACAATCAGAAGTCAGATAAGCTTGGGCACCTGTTTTGGCGACGGCTGAAATGTAACTAGCCCCCGAACCACCCAAAACAGCAACTCGTGAAATTGTTTCCTGTAAATCAGCACTTGGAGAAAAAATCAAATTAGGAGGAGAAAGTCGGGTTTGAATAGTTGCAAGTAATTCCTGTAATGTCAGAAATGGCTCTAGCAAACCAACACGACCATATCCTAATCCTGCTTGTGTAAGTTCTATAGGAGTAACTTCTTTGAGTTCTAAAATCTGAGCTAACACGTCAGCAGTCCCATCTTGCACTTGATCAAAATTCGTGTGAGCAGTGTAAATACCAATATTGTGGGTAAAGGCTAACCGTACCATTTCGGCGATCGCTTCACCAGTGCGTAAAGATTTGAGAGGATTAAAAATCAATGGATGATGGGCAAATATCAGATTAGCATTTAGAGCGATCGCTTCTTGCATTACCGCCAAAGTCGGTGTCAAACACACCAAAACCCGTGTTTTTTCCTGCAAAATACCTGGCTCAATTTGCCAGCCACAATTATCCCAGCTTTCACACCAGGCGGGATTCGCCCATTTTTCAAACCAAGTGATTAAATCAATAATTTTCATAACAATATTTTTCAGCAATTATTTTGTTTGCAGTAAGTTGTATATTTTTAAATTTTGAATTTGCTTTCAGTGTCTCTGTGGTTGAATATTTAATTTTAATGCTAATTGCTGGCGCATTTCCTGGAAAGGTTTGTTCCATACAGGGCTGGCATTCCAATTCCACACTGCTACTGGTATAAGTTGTTCTTGTGCCAAATAAGTGAACAGACGGTATTCATCTTCTGGTTCACGGGAAAAACTGAAGGGATTGCGATAACCTGTATCACACAGTTTATAACATACTACCTGACCGTGATTAATACGTTGTAAAAGTTCCTTACCTTTAGCAAGTAAATAATCCAAAAAAACTGGACTGAACGGCTCTATGTGTGCGCGATTATGTGGCTCTTTTTGTACCCATCTTGCCCACTCAAACCCATACATAAAATCGTGAACGTAGCGGAAGCGAATTTCTGTTTTAATTCCGAACATTTCCGTCAGAGACACCATCTTTGCGCCAAAAAGGTTTAAAAAAGTAATAGTACCTTCTTCTGCGACTAAAGCCTGTCTTAGCATACTGCTTACCATAAAATCAAAATCCCAGAAGATGTTTTCTGGAAAGTTTTGCAACTGAGCATAAACAATAGATTCTAATGTTTCCTGAATAGTTGCGATAATTTGAATGTTGTCATTTTTTTCGGCAATCACACTTCCTAACTCTGCAAAGCTAGTAATCAAAGTCTTTTGAGGATTAAGTGATAACAGGTTAACAGACTGCTGGGCAAGAATTTTGTCAATAAATTGGAAAGTGTGATTTGGTTTCAGGTCTTGCTTCATAGTAATTGACATTGCCCAAGCAGGTTACATTAAGTGTTATTTTATATTAGAATAAATAAACTATTAAACTTATATAAATAAACTTAACTTTTAAGTTTACAAACTGACATGAGATGCTCAGTATATGTCTAGTTAATTATCAATAAAGGAATTTTCCCATCCCAAGAGTGTAAAAATACTTAGTATAGTCTCACAAAAGTTAAGGGGACTATTGATTATTAACTTTGAACAAACTGCACAAAAAAATAGGACACTTGCGTAAGTGCTAATAAAATTTAACTACGGTTTCTATATTTAAGAAATTTGCTATGCAGAAATGTGGACAACTAGTTCTCTAGAATGACTGCGTTGACGATGTTCCCAAATATAAATTCCCTGCCAAGTTCCCAACGCCAAATGACCACGATTAATAGGTATATGTTCAGAAGTATGGGTAAGTGCAGTACAAATGTGTGCCGGCATATCATCGGAACCTTCGGCATCATGAATGTATTTGCCTGATTCTGGCACAAGCTTTGCCATAAAGTTAGCTAAATCTACAAGTACATCAGGATCAGCATTTTCTTGGATGACTAAACTAGCTGAAGTGTGGCGCAAAAATAAAGTACAAAGGCCAGTTTCTACTCCCGATTCTGCAACTATAGCTTCAATTTTTGCGGTGATATTTTGAAAAGATTTGCCAGTAGTAGAAATTCTGAGTAACTTTTGGTAGTGAGTCATGTGGAATAATGAAATTGAGGTATTATAAGCATATTAAACAAATTGTTCTTGCGATCGCCACACTACTCAACCATTACCGAAATTAGGATCTGATCCAAATATCGTGTCCCTGGAGAATGTTTACTAAAAATGTTACAAAAATATATTTATTAAATTCGTAAAAAACTAATTGTTCTGATCAAAATTAATGATTTTCAGCAAAGTAAACCGTAATTATTAGAGTTACTAGTTACTGAAAATCTAATTGGTTATTATATCCTCAATAAATTATCAATAATTATTGCATTAGCTTGACATAATGTCATCCGCGATCGCTATCTTTTTACTGCTTTAGTGTACATGTACTACATTGAGATGCGTTTGCCCTGGCCTTTTATCCATTCTACTGTGCTGTTGGTATGTGCCGCTAAGATTTCTAATGGCTTAATTTAATTGCGAATTGCGAATTGCGAATTGGTTCATACACTTTCAATCTTTTGTTAAGAAAGATGTGACTAATGCATATCAGTTGGCACTTTTATTCATATCCATCCTATGCTTGTATCAGGTGATAACGATCAAATGACCTTCTTGAAAGAAGAAAAGGCAATTGTTAAACATATATTCCTAATAGCAAAACATCTGAAAAAATCTTTCAAAGATGTGGCAAATTACGGACTCAGTTGTTTCTGTACTGTAGCTAGTCTTGATGGAGCCTTTAGACTTTCAGGTCAAGGTAACTTCAATGTCATCGGTAGTAGCTTATTTGGATTAACTAAAAGTTTGAAATTGGAATGTGAAAATGTATTTTGTCGAGCAATTGGTCTGAGTCCTGATATTAATGCTGAACAATTAGCACGTCACATCATTGCCGAACTCCACGATCCAAATCTTTATATTTCAGAAGTTGCCTACAGTTCACAAAGAGGAACAACTCTAATTAGTAAAGAGGATAGTAAATACCTACTGGGATTTTAATTATTCAGGACTGACGTAAAAACAGCAACAAGCTTTTATTAGTTTCGTTCATGTAGTGTCCGTTAAGTGGAACTTAACTTATCCTCACATCCAATCTCTCACTCAAAAAACCTATGCTTTACGACAGAAAACTCTCATCTAACGAAAAAGCTTTTGAGATTCTAAATCGCTGTGCTGACTCATCAAATATAGTAACAATTAGTCGCATTAAAGGACTTTTCACTGCGGAAATTCTTAGACAAGTTCTTGATATTATTCAACACGAGCATCCTTGGCTAAACTCTCGAATCGTCGGCGATTTGGACAATCTTTCCTTTGAAACAGGAACAAGCAAAATTCCTTTGCGGATTGAAGAGAAAGAATATGCTGAACAATACCAAGAAGTTGTTTCACAAGAATTGAACCAAAAAATGCAAAGCGCTCAAATCTTAATAAGAACTGTATTAGTTAAAATTAGTAAGGATAAACATTTAAGTTATCTAATCACAACTACTCATCATGCTATTTCAGATGGATTATCATGTATGAGTTTGCATTCACAAATATTTAAATACTGTCAAAGACTTGCATCAGGTGAAATCATTGATGAAATTAATATCCGCCCTCCACTTCCACCATTTACCGAGTTATTATCAGCAAGAATGCAGAGATTTAGAAGCAAGTTAAAACTTTTTATATTTTTATTTAAATATCAATTGGAATCAATTAAATATAAACCACAGGTATTTGAGATGGAAAAATACGTTCCTTTAAAGGAACGTTCTTGTGGAATGATTCAAAAAAGACTTAACAATGAGAAAACTACACAGCTAAAAAAGCTTTGTAAAAGCAATAATACAACAGTACATAATGCTATATGTGCAGCAATGCTGCTTGCGTCTGCCAGAAAACTAGTTATTTCTACAGAAATGAATATACAACTAAAATGCCAATCAACAATTGATTTACGTAAACGTATTCAACCAGTAATTAGAGATGAAGTTCTAGGTGTATTTACTTCTACTATTAAGACATTTCATAATATAAATAAAAATACAAATTTTTGGGAATTAGCAAGAGAAATTAAGCAAAAACTAGATATAGATTTAAAAAAAGATGATATTTTCAATAAACTTTTTATACTTGATAAACATTATAATTTTTTAATAGAAAATAAAAAAATATCAAACAGCACAAGCGTAAATGTAACTAATATTGGTCAAGTATCTATCCCTAAAATTTATGGACATTTTGAACTAGAAGAAATTAGTTTTATTCCAACAATTAAATTAGTAACTAGTTTAGTAGCAGTTTCAACTTTTCAAGGAACAATGATTTTAAATTTTCCATATATTGAACCATGTATAAGTAGGGAAACTATGGAAACTTTTGCAAATAACGTTATTTATAGTCTTCTCAATATTGCAGTAAATTACTAATTTTTGAGTATTTATGAAATTAAGCTCACGTTCGCGCAATCCAGGGTGAACGCATCTAAATATAGATTATAGTAACTTTTAGAATTATCTATATTATCTTGATTATCTTGAAATATTTTTTAGTTTTTATTAGTAAATAAGATTGCGTTTGTGGGGGTAACTCCTATTAGTAATTCGCCCATCTCATCATCTATTTTGAGGAATATTATCTACTATCTTTAGTCTGGCAATAATTGATAACAGCTTGAGCGATCGCTTCATTACCATCCTCAGCAATTGGTTCATATTGCTTTGGTGGTTGAGGTAACTCACCTAGAAAATTCCAAGTCCCTTGAAAAAACTTAGATGGAGTGATGATTTGATGCTGGTTATAATTAGTTATGCCTTCTAGTAGAAAAGTTGCTTCGGCAAACTCCTGGCGCGGGATGGGATGGTAACAATCGGCACTCCTAATAGTGTGGCTTCAAAAAAAGTACTGTAACCAGGCTTAGAAACGACTCGCCCACAAATAGGCATCATTGCATTCTGCCACTACGAAAACAGCGTCAATTGCCTACTACCCTTTAATGACAGCACTGTACTGAATGTGATTGACTTTAGTCTAAAGTCCAGTATAATTAATATCTACCTATAAGATTTCATCGCTTCAAGTGCCGACTTTGACGAGGTTTTTATGAATATACACGCCGACATACCAGACTATTATGATTTATTATTTCAATATATTTACACTGACTACCACGATGAGGTTGTTAGATCTCTGTTTCCTATAATTAAAGACTTTAATAACATACTAGAGATAGGAATAGGTACAGGTTTAGTTGCAGAAAGAGTTTTAAAACTAAAACCGAATTGTAACTTTACAGGAATTGATATTTCTCAACCAATGTTAAATACAGCAAAAAAACGACTAGAAAATAAAATTAAATTAGTCGAATGTGATGTTCTTAATATGCAACTGGAAGAGAGTTTTGATCTAGCTTATTCAAATAGCGGCGTTTGGTTTTTTCTAGATACAAATACTGACAATGAATACTTACTATGTAGTTCTATTAATAGCATTGAGAATAATATAATAGCATTAAGACGTGTTGCTGAACATCTCAAAATGAATGGTTTATTGGTTCTGAGTGCTCAAGGTATGCATATAGATAAGATAGACAAATTGCCAGGAGACATAATCCGTCAAATCAAAGTTTCAAAAACAGATACAGGCGTTAAGAAGCAGTATATGTGGATTAGGGAAAGCAATGGTGAAATAATCAGCGATAAAACTGTTGATTTGTTAATTCTTGATAGCAATCAAACAAAACAATTGATGGAAGAGTCTGGATTTAAACAGATTGGCATAGAAGGGAATAAAAAACTTATCAAAAACTTTTTACTGTCAAAGTTTCATATTTACCAGAAACGTTAATAAATAATTGTTTTGTCCAAAACCTGCAAATACAGCAATTTGTGAAATTTGTTCAATGCTCAGGGTAAACGCATCTAAATAATGACGAATTGCTACACATTAGTCATATCTTTCTTAACAAAAGAGTGAAGTGTAGAAAGTGGATATAGCAGTAGTTTTGGAAATTGAAGTCAAGAATCGAGAAGTTGGCGATTCGGGTAAAAGCCAAGGCGAACGTATCTAAATATAGATTATAGCAACTTTTAGGATTATCTATATTATTTTGAAATCTTTTTTAGTTTTTATTAGTAAATAAGATGTGTTTGCCCTGGGGTAAGTCCTGTTAGTAATTCACCAATCTCATCTATTCTGAGGAATATTATCTACTATCTTTTAATGACAGCACTGTACTGAATGTGATTGACTTTAGTCTAAAGTCCAGTATAATTAATATCTACTTATAATATTTATTCGCTTTAAGTGCCGACTTTGACGAGGTTTCTATGGATATATACGATGCCGACAGAGCAAACTATTATGATTTATTATTTCAATATATTTGCACTGACTACCACGATGAGGTCGTTAAATCTCTGTTTCCTATAATTAGAGATTCTAATAACATACTAGAGATAGGAGTAGGCACAGGTCTAGTAGCAGAAAGAGTCTTAAAACTAAAACCGAATTGTAACTTTACAGGAATTGACATTTCTAAACAAATGTTAGATTTAGCAAAAAAGCGACTAGGAAATAAAATTAAATTAGTCGAATCTG
This sequence comes from Nostoc sp., assembly GCF_036917535.1. Classification (GTDB taxonomy): domain Bacteria; phylum Cyanobacteriota; class Cyanobacteriia; order Cyanobacteriales; family Nostocaceae; genus Nostoc. Next base: position 37,543 of record NZ_JBALDA010000032.1, on the reverse strand, counting down.
ATGTTCTTGATATGCAACTAGAAGAGAGTTTTGATCTAGCTTATTCAAATAGCGGTGTTTGGTATTTTCTAGATACAAATACTGACAATGATACTGACAATGAATACTTACTATGTAGTCATATTAATAGTATTGAGAATAATGTAATAGCATTAAGGCGTATTGCTGAACATCTCAAAATGAATGGTCTATTGGTTCTGAGTGCTCAAGGTATGCATACAGATAATGTAAACAAATTGCCAGGAGACATAATCTATCAGGTCAAAGTTTCAAAAACAGATACAGGCATTAAGAGGCAGTATACAGTGATCAGGGAAAACAATGGTGAAATAATTAGTGATACAATTGCTGATTATTTAATTCTTGATAGCAATCAAACAAAACAATTGATGGAAGAGTCTGGATTTGAACAAATTGGTATAGAAGGAAATAAAAAACTTGGCAAAAACTTTTTCCTGTCAAAGTTTCATATTTACCAGAAACGTTAACAAATAATTGTTTTGTCCAAAATCTGCAAACACAGCAATTTGTGAAATTTGTTCAATGCTCAGGGTAAACGCATCTAAATAATGACGAATGGCTACGCATTAATCACATCTTTCTTAACAAAAGAGTGAAAGTGTAGAAAATAGATATAGCAGTAGTTTTGGAAATTGAAGTCAAGAATCGAGAAGTAGGCGATTCAGGTAAAAGCCAGGACGAACGCATCTAAATACAGATTATAGCAACTTTTAGGATTATCTATATTATTTTGAAATCTTTTTTAGTTTTTATTAGTAAATAAGATGTGTTTGCCCTGGGGGTAAGTCCTGTTAGTAATTCACCAATCTCATCTATTCTGAGGAATATTATTTACTATCTTTAGTCTGGCAATAATTGATAACAGCTTGAGCGATCGCTTCATTACCATCCTTAGCAATTGATTGAGATTGCTTTGGTAGTTGGGGTAACTCATAAAGAAAATTCCAAGTACCTTGAAAAAATTCAGATGGGGTAATAATTTGATGCTGATTATAATCGGTTATACCTTTTAGGATAATAGTTGCTTCGGCAAAGTCTTCACGTGGTATGGTGACAATTGGTACTCCTAGTATCGTGGCTTCAGAAAAAGTACTGTAACCAGGTTTAGAGATGACTCGCCCACAAATAGGCATAAAATCTACAGGGCGGTATTTGTGGTCATTAATTTTCACTAAATTAGGTAAATTAGGGGCAGATTGATCGAATACGATAAATTGCCAATCTGGAAATCGCTGTATGTTCTCATAAGGAATTTGCTGTAAACCCAACCCGCCAAAGGTCAACAAAATAGTTTTTTCGACTGGTGCAGTTATTCTCCAAAGAGAACGTAAATTATCAGCACAGTAACGGGGAGAACCGCCTGTTAAGCCGACATCTGTGATATTGTTAAAAGCTGGCATTGCTTCGTGGAAAGGGAGACGAAATAGGCGATCGCACTTTGAATACCAATCACTAATCCAATCTGCAACTGCGGTAAATTCACCTCCCCAATCTCGGTAAATAAAGTCCCAACCAAAGTTACTTATCATCCAGCAGGGAATATTTGCAGCTTTGGCAAACCCAGGAGCAAGGAAAGGAATATCTGCCAAGATAAGATTAACGCGATTTTGGCGGATAAAATTCACTTCTGAGGCAATCAGCGAATTTTGATGCTTCTTAATATCTAGCAACTTTTCTAAAGTCGCTGCTTTATCCATTGTCAAACTATCTGTTTGCACCACACCCAAATCAAATGCACGGGGACGATAAATAAAATCGCCTTCTATATAGCACTCTAGCAGCCAGCGTGGGGCAGTACTCACCAGAATTAGCAGAACTTCTGGACATAATTTTTGAATAGTTGCGGCTATAGATGCCGTGCGGGTAGCGTGACCAAAGCCGTGGTTTGTGATGGCTAAATATAAGATTGGGCGTTCCATTTTCAAGTTAGGAGTTAGGAGTTAAGATTTAAAATCATAATTCCCAGACTGATAACTTATAACTCCTAATTTTTAACTATTTTTGCAAAAATTTTGAATCGTCTCAACCAATAGGTCGATTTCCGATTCTAAAGTAAAGTAATGAACGCTAGTGCGTATACAGCTAGGAGCGGCAATTGTCCGAGTTAATATCCTTTGTGAGTCTAAAAATTGTACCAACTTCAAATGAGCTTGAGGCTGATTATTTGCAAGCTGGAAGGAGACTATACCGCTTTCGGGTGGGGAAGTTCGCAAACATTTAATATCGGATAACGCCGTCAATTGTCGCCAAAGGTACTCACTGTTATGGCAAATTTGCTCGTAACGTTCCTGTGACGTTCCCCATTGCTGATGAATTGCGATCGCTTCTTTTAACCCAAGATACAACGGATAAGCTAATGTAGATACTTCGTATCGTCGCCCATCTGGAAGCCAATTTACAGGCTGAGATTGACTATCCACAACAATGCCATTCAAACCAATAAACGTAGGTTTCAGGCTTTCTCGTGCTTCTGGTCGGACATACAAACCACCAGCACCTGTTGGGCCACATAACCATTTGTGACCAGTGAAAGCATAAAAATCTACTCCCAATTCAGTTAAGTTTAAAGGTAATAAACCAGCAGATTGGGCAGCATCTATTAATAGTGCAGAATGATTATTTCTACATACTTCTGCAATTTTGTCAAGAGGTAAAACTTGACCAGTATTCCAGAAAACATGACTCAATATTACTAGGCGGGTATTGGAGCGCAAATGCTGGGCAATGATGTTTACAGGGTCGCCCTCATTTAAAGTTGCTTTTAGGGGACAAGTGGTAACTTCCACAGCAAATCTCCGCGAGATTTCCCCAGCTGTAGCAATTACGCCTGGATGTTCGCAGTCTGAGAGCAGTAGATGGTCGCCAGCACGCCACTCTATGCCCCACATGGCAATATTACAGCCAATAGTGACATTCTGCGTAAGAGTAATTGTTTGGCTTGGTGCATTTAACTCCAAAGCGATCGCTTCTCTTGCGGCTTGAGTCTGCGGTGCTATCCAGCGATACGCCTCATTACCAAAGGGGCCTATTTGCTGAACATAAGCTTGAGTTTGGGCGATCGCATCCATTGCCCCTTGGGGCATCGGCCCTTGTCCCCCATAGTTAAAATAAGCCTTATTCCCCAAAGCGGGAAATTGCTCTCGATGGTGATGCAGCTTGATTGGTGATGCAGAAATACTAGTCATAATTCACAAGAGATATCTGCTGTTTGCAGGCTATTGATATTCAGACGATCCCAATCACAAAGATTGAATGCTGGAATTTGTAGATCAAGTAGGGATTCTAACCCTTTCTCCAGAGTGTGACACACTTACAGATAAGACACGGCTCATGTTGTTTTGTCATCTAACCTTGTAATAATGGACAAACTGTGGTTTTTTATCACTCTCTTTTAGTTGTAATTTGGGGCAAAAGCAAACGCTTGTGCTGTTTACGTCAATAGCTAGCTGTTGACAGTATAAAATAAACGACAAATTAAACGTAAACGCGTTGGCGTAGCCCACCGAAGGTATCGCCACTTCCAGATTTTAATTGTCAGATTTACTCCCAGATTGTGCTAATTCTTGTTAACTTAAAAGGATGCTAATCAATGCTGAACTCCTACTGCAATACCAACGCTGTAAACGCCGACCTTTTCTAGATATCCACGGTGACAAAAGTCAGCGCGATGCTCCTAATGAGTTGCTACAGAAATTGCAACAGGACAAAATCGCTCATCAGTTGAGTGCTATAGCACAATGGACTTATCATCAACCAGATTATCCTTATGGAAACTGGGAAAAGGGAGAGAAAGCAACTTTAGAATTGATGCAGCGTGGGGTTGAGTACATCTACAAAGGAGTACTGTTAGCAAATTATTCTGAAGCAGACACTCTGCTAAGTCGTCCAGATTTACTCGTCAAACAACCGGGAAAATCCAATTTTGGAGATTGGATCTACGTTCCGGCTAGTATTGAACTGGGTAAGCGCCCTAAGCAAGAGTATCAGGTTGTCGCTGCATTTCATGCCCAAGTGTTGACAGCAGTGCAGGGAGTTGCACCTGAAACAGCTTTGCTGATATTGCGAACCAAAAATACGAATTATGCAGTGGATCTGTGCAAATGGACACCACGAATGCAGCAGATTTTGGATGAGTTTATTCAAGTTTTAGAGTTACCGAATCCGCCAGAGGTGTTTATCTCTCGCCAAAAGTGCAATTTTTGCCATTGGTATAGTGAATGTTATGCGATCGCTCAATCTGAAAAACATCTCTCACTGCTACCAGGTGTAACACCCCTTCGCTACACTCAACTCCAAGCTTTAAACATTACCACACTGGAATCTCTTGCTAATACCAGTCCCAGCAGCTTAGAAAACCTACTTGGTTTTGACAGCCAAGTAGCGCCAAAATTGGTAGTGCAAGCTCAATCTGCACTAGAAAAACGACCGTTTATTTTACCCTACCCGCTACCAACAGAAGATATTACATTCACAGCGCCCATAGAGCTTTATTTTGATATTGAAGCCCAGCCAGACTTAGATTTAGATTATCTCTTAGGAGTTTTGGTTGTTAATAGACAAGCTAATACAGAACAATTTTATTCCTTTTTAGCAGACAAACCAGAAGACGAAGAATTAGTTTGGCAGCAATTTTTGGATTTGGTTTGGCAATATCCCGAAGCGCCAATTTATCATTTTTGTGTCTACGAGTTTGATACAGTCAAACGGTTGGCAAAACTTTACGGCACTCCACATTCCTTAGTGCGTCCTGTACTGAATCGATTTGTGGATGTGTATGAACAATTAACCCAAAGTGTAGCATTGCCCGTAGAAAGCTATGCCTTGAAAGCGATCGCTCGTTGGATAGGATTTGAGTGGCGCGATCAAGAAGCCAGTGGTGCTAAATGTATTTACTGGTACGATCAATGGTTAGAAACAGGCGATCGCACCTTACTAGAAATTATCCAACGCTACAACGAAGATGACTGCCGCGCCACTCGCAAAGTAAAAGATTGGCTTGTCAACTTTTTCCAAGATGAATATGATTTACGATTAGCTTAAGTAATTTATTATTTTTTAAAGGTTTTCAAATTAAAAATACGTTTGGGAAAGTCTAAGTAAGGGAAACATCTGTTCAGACTTACCATAAAGTTAAAAAAGCATGATTGAGCGGGATTTTCAGGCTTGTATCTGTTAAATTATTTTTTATTTAATTAATATTATTTTTAGGAGCGTCTAAATGGGTATTTATATAAACTTTAATATTAAAAAAACTTATGTATATAATTAAAAAACATTTTGCATTTCCACGAATCATTTACTTTTTGATTCCAATTATAATTATTAACCTTGTATTCACAAACTTCCCTTCAAACAGTGTTGAAATCAGTAGTATAAAATTTATTGGAGAAGCCACCCTCCCGAAAGGTTTAATCTTTCAAAAAACTAAAGTCGGAGGTTTATCTGGAATTGCATATAATGCCAAAAATAACCTTTATTACGCTATTACCGACGATCGTGGTCAAAAAGCTGCCGTTCGTTTCTACACCTTGAAAATCGACCTGAGCAAAGGTTTACTAAAAAAAGATGGAATTATTCCAGTCAGTGTTACCACATTATTAAATAAAAATGGTCAAATATTTCGCCCTGGTGAAACTGATACAGAAGATATTGCATTAACTAATAAACTAACTATATTTATTTCTTCTGAAGGCGACGCTGCAAAATTAATTAATCCTTTTATTAAAGAGTTCTCACTATCTTCTGGCAAAGAAATTTTCACACTTCCCCTCCCAAACAAATTTTTACCAGATAAAACTAATCAAAAAGGTATCCGCAACAATTTAGCTTTTGAAAGCCTCACCATCACACCCGATAACAAACATTTATTCACAGCCACCGAAAATGCTCTAATTCAAGACGGTGTCGCAGCTAAACCTAATATAGGTAGTCCTTGCCGAATTTTGCAATACAACTTGCTCAACAATCAACCAGAAAAGGAATTTCTTTACGAAACTGAACCAGTTACACCATTTTTGAATCTAATTGGCAAATTCGCTAGTGGATTACCCGATTTACTTGCTCTTGATAATCAAGGACACTTCTTAAGTTTAGAAAGGTCTTTTACTGGTTTAGGATTTGCTATTTCCCTGTTTCAGGTTTCTTTAGAAGGAGCCGATGATATTCATAATATTGATAGTCTTTTAGCAGTTGACTTTAAAAATATTAAACCAGTTAAGAAAAAACTGCTGTTAGATTTGAGAAAACTAGATATACTGCTAGACAACATCGAAGGCTTAACTTTTGGCCCAAAACTGCCGAATGGTCAACAATCATTAATTCTCATCAGTGATAATAATTTTAACTCCCTGCAACGCACCCAGATACTAGCCTTTCAAATTAAAATTGAAACTCCACTAATTAAATTATTACGCCGTTTACTCCCGAATATTAACCTTTAACCGTATAGAGATAAAGGTGCATAGGCGTAGCCCGTTGTAGACATCGCGGCTTGACTACTGTTTAGTTATTTCTGATTATTCCTGTGTATTCACGGAATCTACTAAGTAACTTTATCTAGCTTATTTATAGTTTACGTGTAATTTCTCAACCGTACTTATTAATAAATATGTTACACAATGTTTAGTAGCTTTTGCAGAGAGCTTAACCATATTTACAGCATATAATTAATTTTCTCAAAATTCGGATATTTCTTAGATTTGAATTTAATAATTAAGTAGACTTAATTAAAGTATTTTGCCAATAAAAATTTTTATAAATGATTTTTATGTCAGAAAATAAAATTGAGAATATGGTAGGGCAAAAAGCAGAATTAGATGATTATATCGGGCAATTTTTAAACAATCGCTATTTAATCAGAGATTTGATTGGCAAAGGGGGGATGGGTAAAGTTTATCTAGCGGAAGATACTGCTAAAGGCGGTATGCAGATCGCAATCAAAATCTTGTCACTTAGTTTGTCAAATCAACAAATGTGTCAACGTTTTGCCAGAGAGATTTTTATTGGCGCTCAATTGGGTCGCAAAAGTAAACATATTGTTCGCATTTTAAGTTATGGAGTTACTGAGGATAAAACTCCATTTTATGTAATGGAATGCCTCCAAGGAAAAAACCTCAAACAAATTCTGAAAATTCAGCCTTTAACAATATCGAAGTTTTTAGAAATTTGTAATCAAATTTGTTTAGGCTTACAATGTGCCCACCAAGGTATCAGCCTTAAAGGAGAGATTTATCCTATTGTTCACAGAGATATTAAACCAGAAAATATATTTCTTGCTGAAGATAGTAAAAAAGGTGAAATTGTTAAAATACTAGATTTTGGTATTGCCAAGTTTTTAACAGAGCGAAGTGGGATGACCCTAACAGATTCTTTTATTGGCAGTTTGCCTTACTGTTCTCCAGAACACATGGAAGGGCGTAAACTGCTAGACGTCCGGTCTGATATTTATAGTTTGGGAGTACTAATGTTTGAGATGCTGACAGGGAAACATCCATTTCAAACAAAAAATAACTCTTTTGGTACTTGGTATCAAGCCCATCGCTTTCAAATGCCACCTACAGTTGAAGAAGTAAATCCGCAAGTTAAAATACCGGAAATATTAGAAAAAATATTGATGAGTTGTTTAGCTAAAGAAGTAAGCGATCGCCCTCAGAACATCAACCAAATATTAGAAGATTTAGACAAAGTTAACGCTCAAGTTAATGATGTTATTCCTAGTAATAGCAATGACATTCTTAAAGTCTCACTTCCAGTTCAATTAGTACCCGCAACTTTATTATCAGAAAAAGAGTGTTTGCACAAAAGTTGGCCTAAAAATAAACCAATTGCGCCAATTGGATTTCCTCATTTACTACAAACTCTTCAAAGACCTATACCAACTTTTTGGGCAATGTTGCCTAAACAAGAGATTGCAAAATTTTTAGATAAAATACATGGTACTGAATTTATTAGTAAAATGAATGTATACCCAATGCTACTGTGGGTAACAGTACTATATGATGTTCAACCTTCTACGACTAAGTGGTTACCTTATTTTCTGGATCTAAAAGATAATAAGGGTAAAAAAATAGCGCGTAGTTTAGCAGAAGTAGGCTATTATCATTTACTATTTTTCCCCTTAGAAGATCCAACTCATTGCTCTCATGTAACGACTTTAAATATTACGGCTAAACAGCGTCAACAACTTGTAGATTGGTTAGATATGAGTCAACAGTCAAATGAATTAATTTTACCTAGTCAAGCCAAAGATCTTCTAAAAACAGAGTACGAAAAGCTGAAGTCAAACATATTACAAAACTTAGCCACACATCCAAAATCTGAGACAGACGGTTTAAAAACTTGGATGACTAAATTCTTGGAAATATTTTTAAAACTGCTATTACGTCGTTGAAAGTCTGCTATCAAAATCAAAATACTTGTCACCATTACCTCATAATATTTTTATATATTTATTGCTAACTTTAAATGGACTCAGCATCAGAGGTGAACAAAGTGAATCAGAGCTTATTTACATCTCCAAGTAGTACGGGCTTGCTTGCCAATCGTTATCAACTCAAGCAATTAATTGGCAGCGGTGGCATGGGTGAAGTTTTTTTAGCAAATGATATTTTGTTAGGAGGTATACCAGTTGCTATCAAGTTTTTGACTCAAACTGTTGTTAATACCAAGATGCAACAAGACTTTGCTCGTGAAGCTTTAATGAGTGCAGCCTTAAGTCAAAAAAGCGTACATATAGTGCGGGCGTATGATTATGGTGTGAATGAGAAAGGAAAACCATACTACGTTATGGAATATCTATGTGGCAAGAATTTAAAGGATTTAATTCCGCTACCTCTGTCCATGTTTTTGACTCTCTCTCGTCAAATTTGTTTGGGCTTACAGTGTGCCCATCAAGGTATTAACATTGATGGCAAAATTTGTCCATTGGTTCATCGAGATATCAAGCCTGCCAATATATTAGTTATTCCCGATCCGATATTGGGCCAGTTAGTTAAAATTCTTGATTTTGGTATTGCTAGATTTTTGAATTATGCATCAACTGCTAGTACAAGTAGCGGATTTAATGGCACTTTACCCTACTGTTCTCCAGAACAGCTGGATGGGGAAAAACTAGATAGTCGCTCTGATATTTATAGCCTGGGTGTGATGATGTTTGAGATGCTTACAGACAAAAAACCTTGGCAACCAGAAACTGATTACTTTGGTGCTTGGTATAAAGCACATCACTTTGAAACACCAAAAACGATCACAGATGTTAAACCTACTCTTAAAATACCTCACAAGCTAAGTAATTTAATTATGGCTTGTCTGGCTAAAAAAGCCAGCGATCGCCCTCAAAATATTGCTGAAGTTTTACAAGTTTTAAATAGTTTAGAACAGTCTAATTGTGCTAGTTTTCCTACAAATTTCACCTCTAACTCCATCCTTGGCAGTCCCTTAAATTCTGCATTACCAATCACTGTAGAACAAAGCTATCGGCAGCTTTTGTGGCCTCAAAATAAACCAATTCAAGAAATTGTTTTTCCCCAGCTTCTAGACACTCCAAAAGGATCTATAACAGCGCTATGGTTGATGTTGTCTAAACAAGAAATCAAAAACTATGCGGTTTCTACCCGTTATAACCAGTTTGTCTTTGTGACATCCCCTCACCCAATGTTGTTGTGGGTAACTGCACTCTATAATCGACAATTCGCTCCTAAGTGGCTACCGTGCTACTTAGATATGCAAAACCCCCAAAATCTGAGGATGGTAAGTTTCCTGGCTGAAAATGAACAATATCCTTTGATTTTCTTTACTTTGGAAGCACCACATTCCTGCATCAAGGTTCTTAGCAGTCGCATTGAGTCAACTCAGCGGCAAATGTTGAAAACCTGGGTGCAACAGAGCCATAGTCTACCACCCGCTTCTCAACCCCAATTGAGCAAACAACTATTGAAACAACAGTATAAACAAATCCAATCTCGAATATTGCAACATTTGGAATCAGAGCCACAGGTTGTATTATCACAGTCTTTTTAACAAATAATTCGTACCTGGGAGATAGAGAGCAAAAACAATTCCTAATTCTTAACTCCAAAACACTTGACAAGTAGAAGAAAAATTGTGATAATAGAAAAGTTGCCATAACAAGGGACTGTAGTTCAATTGGTTAGAGCACCGCCCTGTCACGGCGGAAGTTGCGGGTTCGAGCCCCGTCAGTCCCGTTCTAAATTTAGAAGTAGCATATCACCGAACTTAGATGATATTTAATTTTGAATTAGCCAAAGAGGCTAATTGAGAGTCTAAATATAAGCTACATTTATCATGCTTTGCGAAAGAGAGAATAAACTGTGACTGTTAGAGTCCGTATTGCGCCGAGTCCAACTGGAAATTTACATATTGGTACAGCTAGAACGGCTGTATTCAACTGGTTATTTGCCCGTCACCACGGCGGGAAGTTTATACTGCGAGTAGAAGATACAGATTTAGAGCGATCGCGTCCCGAATACACCGACAATATTCTTGAAGGATTGCGTTGGCTAGGACTTAACTGGGATGAAGGGCCATTTTTTCAATCCCAACGCCTGGATCTTTATAAAGAAGCAGTAAAAAAACTGCTAGATCAAGGATTAGCCTATCGGTGCTACACCACTTCCGAAGAACTAGAAGCTCTCCGAGAAGCCCAAAAAGCTAGAGGCGAAGCACCTCGCTATGACAACCGTCACCGCAACCTCACGCCAGAACAACGCGCCGCCTTTGAAGCAGAAGGTCGCTCCTCTGTGATTCGCTTCAAAATCGAAGATGGGCAAGAAATTGTCTGGAATGATCTAGTAAGGGGAAAGATGTCTTGGCGAGGCAGCGATTTAGGTGGTGATATGGTCATTGCCCGCGCCTCAGAAGAAGGTAGCGGTCAACCTTTATACAACTTTGTCGTTGTAGTAGATGACATCGATATGCAAATCACCCATGTCATTCGTGGAGAAGACCACATCGCCAACACCGCCAAGCAAATTCTGCTGTATGAAGCAATGGGTGCAAAAATTCCAGAGTTTGCCCATACGCCATTGATTTTGAATATGGAAGGGCGCAAGCTTTCTAAGCGAGATGGCGTAACTTCCATTTCTGACTTTAAGCAAATGGGCTTTACTGCTGAAGGCTTGGTAAATTACATGACATTGCTGGGTTGGTCGCCACCAGACTCGACGCAAGAAATATTTACTTTAGAAACAGCAGCTAAAGAATTTGGTTTTGAGCGTGTAAATAAAGCTGGGGCAAAGTTTGACTGGGACAAACTGGATTGGTTGAACAGTCAGTATATCCACAACACGCCAGTAGACAAACTCACAGATTTACTCATACCCTTTTGGGAAGCGGCTGGCTATAAATTTGATGGGGGAAGAGAACGCCCCTGGTTAGAACAACTAGTAACTCTAATTAGCCAGAGTTTAACTCGCCTGGTAGATGGAGTCGCTCAAAGCCAACTGTTTTTTAGCGATACAGTTGAATTTAGCGATGAAGGCAGTACACAACTTAAGCAAGAAGGTTCTACTGCTGTCCTTGAAGGGATTGTCACAGCTTTAGAAAATCAGCCGCAATTGTCAGAAGCCGCCGCCCAGGACATTATTAAACAAGTGGTGAAAGAGCAAAAAGTCAAAAAAGGCTTAGTAATGCGATCGCTTAGAGCAGCTTTAACTGGAGATGTTCATGGCCCCGACTTAATCCAATCTTGGTTACTACTAAATCAGATTGGTTTAGATAAGCCGCGCTTGAGTCGAGCTATAACGGAAGCTAAGTAGCGATTACTTCCAGATTTTAGAAATATTTTAGATTTTCGGGGCGCACAAATGTGTGCCCCTATTCATAAGGTAAAGCAATTATGGAAACAAGAAATCATTGACTAATTACTAATGAATTATTCTCAATTTCATATCTAAAATAGTTAGTCAATTCTCCTCATGTTGGGAACTTGGTGTGTAAAATTCATGTCTTCAAAAACACTTAGAAGCGAACATAATTACAATGCCGACAAAAGCGCTCAATAGAGGGATGAGATTATCGTTCATGATAGTTACGCTCTTTATCACATCGACAGTCAATGCTGCGGTTGATGCTCAGGAAGCGCCAACGATATTTGGAGATCTCACCATTAGCCCTCAGTTTTCACCAGACCCCCTGACAGTTCGCGGGATGAGTGGTGGCTCAATATCTGGAAGTCAAGTAGGTGGGAGAAGCGAAACAGCCACTGGCCCTTGTACCGGATTTGTGGATGAAACACCAGACCACACATTAGCGTTAACAAGTAAATTTGACTACCTGAAGTTGCAAGTGCAAAGTCCCGAAGACACCACTATGATTATCAAAGGGCCTGGTGGTACTTGGTGCAATGACGATTTTGATGGCAAAAATGCTGGCATTGTTGGTGAATGGCTACCTGGAAGTTACCAAATTTGGGTTGGTTCTTACGAAAAAGGCAAGTATCTTCCTTACACTCTAAAAATTACAGAAGTAAAGTAGGGCATTGGGCATGGAGAAGAGGACAAGGGGACTCTTGAGAATTGGAGACTCTTGAGAAGTCTGAGCACTGGCTTCCAGCGTTGGTGCAGCCTGCTGTAGGCATCAGAACTTCTCCTAAGGGAGACGCGCAAGGGACGGAGGAAAAACTTGTTGCAAGTTCTCACCTCTTGTCACCTTGTCACCTTGTCTCCCTTGCTCCTCTGCTCCCCTGCTCCCCTGCTCCCTTGTCTCCCTAGTCTCAAGTCCACAGTCCCCAGTCTCCACAATCATTATTGAGAGCGGCTTAAACGATACGAGGAGCATTTTGGAGAAATTCTCTGTGTCTTTGCATCTCGTTGCGTTCCCTTTTCTCGTGCGATATTGTATTAAAATTAAGTTAACTTTGATTAAGATTCTTGTTGGCATCGCCATAATGCTCTAATTGCCTTATGGCAGTGCATATAAGAGATCAAATTAAACAAAATGGATTTATAAACATCCGTTTAACGGCTTAAAGTGACGAAGTGATGAACTTAGGTTACTAAAGCTAACAAGTTGTATAGGCATCTAGAGGCAAATTAAAATGAAATTCTCTTGGAAAGTCGCAGCACTCTGGACGTTGCCGGCTTTGGTAATTGGCTTTTTCTTTTGGCAAGGGGCGTTTGCAAGCGCGCCTGCCGACATGAGTAAGAATGCAGCCAATACCCGCATGACTTACGGTCGCTTTCTAGAATACTTGAACAGCGATCGCGTCAGCAGTGTGGATCTATATGAAGGCGGTAGGACAGCAATTATAGAAGCCCGCGATCCAGACCTGGAAAATCGTGTCCAAAGGTGGCGTGTGGATTTGCCTGTTAACGCTCCTGAGTTAATTAGCAAGCTCAAAGAGAAAGCCATTAGTTTTGATGCTCACCCCATGCGGAATGATGGCGCAATTTGGGGATTGTTGGGCAATCTCATCTTTCCAGTTTTATTGATTACTGGGCTGTTCTTTTTGTTCCGACGTTCTAGTAACCTCCCCGGCGGCCCAGGTCAAGCAATGAACTTCGGCAAATCCAAAGCACGTTTCCAAATGGAGGCAAAAACCGGCGTCAAATTTGATGATGTAGCCGGAATCGAAGAAGCTAAGGAAGAACTACAAGAAGTCGTCACCTTCCTCAAGCAGCCAGAAAGATTTACGGCTGTGGGCGCACGGATTCCCAAGGGAGTGCTGTTAGTTGGGCCTCCTGGAACTGGTAAAACTTTATTAGCAAAAGCGATCGCTGGCGAAGCAGGCGTACCTTTCTTCAGTATTTCCGGTTCGGAATTTGTAGAAATGTTCGTTGGTGTGGGTGCATCCCGCGTCCGCGACTTATTCAAGAAAGCTAAAGATAATGCCCCTTGTATCATCTTCATCGATGAAATCGACGCCGTAGGACGGCAACGGGGTGCTGGTATCGGCGGCGGTAACGACGAGAGAGAGCAAACCCTCAACCAATTGCTCACCGAAATGGACGGGTTTGAAGGTAACACAGGCATCATTATTATTGCTGCTACCAACCGTCCCGACGTACTAGACTCAGCCTTATTGCGTCCTGGTCGCTTTGACCGCCAAGTAACAGTTGATGCACCCGATATCAAAGGGCGTTTGGAAATCTTGCAAGTGCATGCGCGGAATAAGAAATTAGACACTAGTGTATCTTTGGATGCGATCGCTCGCCGCACTCCTGGATTTACTGGTGCTGATTTAGCCAACTTACTCAACGAAGCAGCAATTCTCACTGCTAGAAGACGTAAAGAAGCGATCACCCTTCGTGAAATTGATGATGCGGTGGATCGGGTAGTAGCTGGGATGGAAGGCACTCCTTTGGTAGATAGCAAGAGCAAGCGCCTAATTGCTTACCACGAAATCGGACATGCTTTAGTTGGGACTTTGTTAAAAGACCATGACGCAGTGCAAAAAGTTACCTTAATTCCACGGGGACAAGCACAGGGTTTAACTTGGTTTACACCCGACGAAGAACAGGGGTTAATTTCCCGTTCTCAGTTGAAAGCCAGGATTACTGGTGCTTTGGGTGGTCGCGCCGCTGAAGAGGTGATTTTTGGGGCTGCGGAAGTTACAACTGGCGCTGGTGGCGACTTACAGCAACTATCGGGAATGGCCCGGCAGATGGTGACTCGTTTCGGGATGTCTGACTTAGGCCCACTGTCGTTAGAAAGCCAGCAGGGAGAAGTATTCTTGGGTCGTGACTGGACAACCCGATCTGAGTATTCCGAATCCATTGCTTCCCGCATTGATGGACAAGTTAGGGAAATTGTTGAGCACTGCTACGACAATGCTAAGAAGATCATCCGTGACCATCGTACTGTCACTGATCGCTTAGTAGATTTGCTCATTGAAAAGGAAACCATTGACGGCGAAGAATTCCGCCAGATTGTAGCTGAGTACGCTGAAGTACCTGAGAAGCAACAGTACGTACCGCAACTGTAATAGTTGACTCTTTTCTGGATACTATCAGGAAAAGAGTGAAGTAACAAGAAGTAAAATGAGGATGGTATACGGCATCCTCATTTTTTTGCAATTTTTTAGTGTTAGGAAGATTCTAATTTTAAAATTCTCAAAATTTATAAACCCATAAACTCTACAACCAACCTTGTTTTTTCAACTTAGCTAGCGCATCTTCCGCAGCAGCTTTTTCTGCATCTTTTTTATTGCGTCCCTTACCTTCTCCATAAATTTTTTCATCCACCAATACTTTAGCTATGAATTCTGGTGCATGAGAAGGGCCTCCTATTTGGTCTGTGAAATATTTGGGAGGATTTGGAGTAACATTGCGTTGCACCCATTCTTGAAAGCGATTTTTTGAATCTACATTAGAACGAGGTACAATTATATGCTTAGGATCTACAGAATCAAATAGTGGTTCTATAATTGCGCGAACTATTTCAATATTGGACTGATTATCCAAATAGTAAGCACCAAGAACTGCTTCAAAGGTGCTACTGAGCAAATTAGGATTTTGGTAGCCTCCATCTCGAATTGCGCCTTTTCCTAGCCGCATCCTAAAGTCTAAACCTACCTCTTCAGCAAACTTTGCTAATTGCTTTTCATCTACAAGCGCCGAACGCCGTCGGGTTAATTCATCTTCTCCCATTTCTGGATGACGACCATAGAGATATTCGCCACTTAAGAAATTTAGCAAAGCGTCACCAAGAAACTCTAGGCGTTCATTGTGTTCGCCTTCTCCGGGGTTTTCATGGACATAAGAACGGTGGGTAAGCGCACGGCGTAGAAGTTTTTCATCATGAAATATTATAAGTTTGTGCATTTTAATGTCTACTTTCTGTGATATTTAAATGGAAAAGGTAGGCAAGATGCCCACCTTACAAAATAAAAGCCTAGTACAATTGAAGCAATAACTAGAAATAGTTAAGCTTTTTGATTACAGGGGGGATACAGACTGTTTCCACGAGAATTGTTACATGGAAAGCAAGAAAGCCGTAAGTTTTCAAAAGAATCAGAACCACCACGACTCTGAGGTAAAAGGTGATCAAACGTCAGATTTGTTTGTGCTAAATATTGACGACACCACCAACAGGAATTACCGTACAAATTAATAAGTTGCTGTTTCTTCTTGCGCTTCTGTTTAGAATTCATTTGCTTGATTTTCCATTTTGCTTTCGTATGCAACAGCATTGGAATATCACGTATCTAACATTAACAAGTTTCTCTTGAGGAAAATTATCAAAAATGAATCTTCCTCTATGAAAAAATTGCTACCGTCGCTTTCGTTTGGTTTAAGTCTCAGCAGTAGAACTCCCAGTTTCCTAGCAAGTTTCGCGTCATACCTTCCCCTGAATATTCATCCAAACATCTTGTCTTCCCATTGAAAGTCCAGTCAATCAGTTGACCTGACATTGGACTCAATATTCAGCCGAAGGAACAACACGAAGCTCGGCAGGAAACTAGGAATTCTGCTGCTGAGACAACACCAAAAACCTGCGCTTTAGAGTGCGGTTATTTTGCTGTCTTAAGTACATAATTTCATATCTGATGCCGCATTGTCAATATGATTACTTATGAAGATTTCGTAAAAGCATAAACGCATAGCGGCTTGTCGTAAGACATCGCCTGTTATCCATCAACTTTAAGAATCATTTATGGTATTTTTTCAAAATCACCATTTTTTACTTAATAAATAGTTTACAGTTGACTTTGGGCGATCGCACTATACAAAATACCTAAAATTTTCTTAATATCCTTAATATAATATTCACTCAAATCAATTGAAACTACATTACCTTCAAGCTTGAGAAATTGCCAGATTGTACCGATAGTAACAGCACCATATATAGCTTTGATTTGATTTCCACCTCTCTCGTTAAATAATTGAGCAGCTACCATTTCAGCAATACATTGCGCTAAACCAGACCTCAAGTTCTCATTCTTACTTTCTACTAGGACAACTACCGGACTACGTACAAGCAACTGTTCCGAAGAAAGACTCAAAATAAAATCACAAAATCCGTTTAATCCTCGCTGGCTATCAACAGTAAAATCAATTCCAGAAAACAAACTTATTTCATAATTAAATTTACGTCTAATTTCTAATAAAATCGGACTTATTATCATTTCACTTCGAGCTTTCTCCGAACTTATTGCTACCGCTAAATCAACATTTTCTTTAAGTATAGTAGATAATAAATCACTGCTTTCTTGCTCCTGCACAGTCGCAAATAGTCCAGATGACTCGTGGATAACTAACCCAAAATAATCAATAATCTCAATAAGTTTGAAATCACTATAAGCCATAAAACTTACTCCCTGGTCTTATGACTGAATCTTATCTCATTGCTATAGCAAAGCTTAAAAATTCAGTTTGGGCGGAAACACCCTCACTAAATCAAGAGATAAATCTGGAAAGCAAGGAAAATTTATTACTTGATTCGATAAAATAATTCGCTTATTTAAATAACCATATTTACCTTGAATATTCTGATAGACTTCACTGTAAGCTTCCAAATAATTATCAAATAAATTGAATATCCAATAATCAGTAATACCTGCTTGAGCATAAAGAGGTATTTTCACAAGTTGGTCATAATCTAGAGAAGAATCTGAAACCTCCATCACTAATAACACATCATCAGGTTGAGGATGACCAGGCAGATAATTATCATCTCGATTTTGAAGAATAGCAAAATCAGGTTCAGGTTCACTATTCGGTGGCAAAGCAATCGGAGCTTGAGATTGCAAGGTTGCCCTATCACCTACAATTTTCGGAAGTTCGCGCAACAAGTTCCGCAAACAAGTTTCATGGGCTGTACCTTTGGATGCCATTTCCATAATTTCCCCGCTGATTAATTCAATGTGGTCATCTTCATGGAAAAAGCCCAATTCAATAAGCCTGTGGTATTCAGCTAGTGTGAAGCGTTTAGCCTGGGCAATATTCATAAATCTTCCTCCCAAGGGAAATATGATCGTGATAACCGCCCACCAGAGGCGATCGCACTTATATTCTAAATGTGTCAGAAATTGGTATGCTAAAGGCCGAGACTCGCTATGAAAGCAAACAATGCCTGCGCCTACTATCAATCCCACCATCAGTGCTTTTCCCTTGACAGCCGTAGTCGGTCAAGAAGCAATAAAATTAGCCTTGTTGTTAGCAGCAGTCGATCCTGGTTTGGGAGGAGTAGCGATCGCAGGTCGTCGCGGTACGGCAAAATCTGTAATGGCTCGTGCTATCCACGCTCTACTACCGCCGATTGAAGTTGTCAAAGGTTCAATCAGTAATTGTGACCCCAACTACCCAGATGATTGGGATGATCAACTTTTGGCGGAGTACGCACACAAAGATATTCAAGATGTGCCTGTCGAAATCATTCCCGCGCCTTTTTTGCAAATTCCTCTAGGTATCACCGAAGACCGACTCCTCGGTTCCGTGGATGTGGAAAAGTCGGTAAAACAAGGTGATACTATTTTTCAACCCGGTTTACTCGCTACAGCAAACCGGGGTGTACTGTACGTAGATGAAATTAATTTATTAGATGACCAAATATCAAATCAGCTTTTAACAGTATTATCTGAGGGACGCAACCAGATTGAACGGGAAGGAATTAGTTTTCAGCATCCGTGTAAATCCCTATTTATTGCTACCTACAATCCAGAAGAAGGCGGATTACGGGAGCATTTGCTAGATAGAATTGCGATCGCACTTTCTGCTGACGGTGTACTCGGCTTAGATCAAAGAGTAGCAGCAGTTGATCAAGCGATCGCTTATTCTAAATCTCCCCAAGATTTTCTTGAGCAGTACAACGAAGATTTAGACGCTCTCAAAACCCAAATCATCTTAGCGCGGGAATGGTTGAAAGAAGTAACTATCACCCATGAGCAAATTGTTTATCTGGTAGATGAGGCAATTCGTGGCGGAGTTCAGGGACATCGCGCCGAGTTATTCGCCACGCGGGTTGCCAAGGCGGCGGCGGCTTTGGAGGGACGAACAACAGTGAATGCCGAAGATTTGCGCCGTGCTGTGGAATTAGTGATTGTACCACGCGCCACAATTGTGCAGACACCACCACCAGAACAACAAGCACCACCTCCGCCTCCGCCTCCACCACAGAATCAAGAAGAACCACCAGACGAATCAGAAGAGGAAGAAGAACAAGAAGAACAGGAACAAAATCAAGAGCAAGAACCCCCAAGTATCCCGGAAGAGTTTATCTTTGATCCGGAAGGGGTAATTCTTGATGACAGCGTGCTTTACTTTACTCAAATGGCGAAGCGGCAAGGTAAATCTGGTAGTCGCAGTGTCATCTTTTCTGATGACAGGGGACGCTACATTAAGCCGATGTTACCCAAGGGGAAAGTGCGACGCATTGCA
Source organism: Nostoc sp. (assembly GCF_036917535.1). Classification (GTDB taxonomy): domain Bacteria; phylum Cyanobacteriota; class Cyanobacteriia; order Cyanobacteriales; family Nostocaceae; genus Nostoc. The sequence goes on along the minus strand of NZ_JBALDA010000032.1, from coordinate 18,188 downwards.
GTAGATGCCACCCTTAGAGCAGCGGCTCCTTATCAAAAAGCACGAAGAGAAAGACACCCAGATAGAAAAGTTATTGTCAAACAGCCTGATATTCGCTCGAAACGCCTAGTACGCAAAGCAGGGGCGTTGGTAGTATTTGTGGTAGATGCTTCTGGCTCAATGGCCTTGAATCGAATGCAATCGGCTAAAGGTGCGGTGATGCAACTGTTGACAGAAGCTTATCAAAACCGCGACCAAATAGCATTAATTCCCTTCCGAGGAGAACAGGCAGAGGTATTATTACCTCCAACACGTTCTATTGCTTTGGCGCGTAACCGTTTGGAAAGGTTGCCTTGTGGTGGGGGTTCGCCCTTAGCGCATGGTTTAACCCAAGCTGTGCGCGTCGGCTTAAATGCTCAGATGAGTGGAGATATTGGGCAAGTTGTCCTTGTAGCAATCACCGATGGGCGAGGTAATATTCCCTTAGCGCGTTCTTTGGGTGAAGAGCTAGAACCAGGAGAAAAGCCAGATATCAAAGGAGAATTATTAGAAATTGCTGCGAGAATCCGGGCTTTGGGTATGCAACTATTAGTAATTGATACAGAAAGTAAATTTGTATCCACTGGTTTTGCTAAGGAATTATCGCAAACAGCAGGCGGTAAATATTATCATTTGCCGAAAGCAACAGACCAAGCTATTGCTGCCATGACCAAAGGTGCGATCGCTGATTTAAAATCTAGATAATTAGTCATTGGTCATTGGATTTTTGACTCAGCACAACTACGATCCAGTGGGCATTACCTGTGGTTGTAAATAACAAATCAAATCTTGAATTCCCTTTTGCAGATAGCGCGTTACTGTCATTGGACTAGTACCAATATTTTTAGCAGCATCCTTGCGAGAAAGTTCCTTCAAGAATACCATTTCAACTGCCATACGGGGCTTTTCTTCTAACATATTTATTGCGCCTTGCAGTTGTTGGCGTTCTTCTTCTTGTTGCAGAAACACATGAGAACGAGGACAAGGAAGTGCCTCACCCAAGGTTATTTGGCAATCAACATAGTTAACTGCGGTTGCATCTAAACTCAAAGGCATCCGGTTTTGAGCAGCTAATTTGGTTTCTTGCCACTCTTGTACAGATACCCGAAGGTGGCTGGCAATTTCAGCATCCTTGGGCGGGCGACCTAAAGATATTGATAAGTCCTTGCGAATCTTTTGTCCTTCATTATATAATTCTTGCCAACGACGAGGAATTTTTAATAAAGTACTGCGATCGCGCAAAAAGTGCAGCATCTCACCGCGAATATATGGCACTGCAAAGGAACTAAAAGCATATCCTTGGCTAGGATCGAAACGCTCAATAGCCCTAATCAAACCAAAATACCCAATTTGCTCTAAATCTTCATAAGGTTCATTACATTGATGGCTAAATTTATGAGCCATCTTCCGCACTAAGCCAGTATGTAACTGTACAAGTTTATTACGAAGTTTAATAGAAGGATTCTGGTGGTACAAGTGTAATAATTCTATACCATCAGTTCGTAAAGAGGACTCACTTGCTGCCATATACATTCCTTTGTTGTAACTCCTATTTCTAATAAAATGGAGTTGCGTATATTTTCTTCTAAGCTGTCATTATTTTCGTTAGTCAAGGCAGAATAAGCCATCGTCGTTTTACTGAACTTATCAGGGGTCGAACTCCACAATTCAGTATTTGTACGCATAACTTTGTGAACTTCTCTGTTACAGGTGATTTTTGCTTTTTATATAACTGTTAAATAGTAAATAATCTTTAGCTTTTGCAACAAAAATTAGCTATTTATGCTGAAAAATGCATAACTGACCTAATAGCCATCTGTCATACTGAGAGCAACGTGAATCGCTACTGAATTAATCGCAAAAGAGACTAGGTAATTTTGTCTCTTAGTACGCACCGTCATTAATAAAGGTCGAAAATCCAAATTGAAAGTTGGGTTGATGAACAAAACCTAAACTACAAAAAATAGAATTCCAACTCATTACTATGGAGATTTGTACTTAGTTAGGTATTTATGGACATTTCCATTCAATATTGCTAGAGTGAAAACTTTAGCAATATTGAATGGAAATATAAAAACAGTTTATAACAATGAAAACTGCTAAACATTGTCCGCAAAGTTTGCTGGGTATTCATTAATGAGGAGCGTTTGCGAAAAGTGCACTATCGGTGTGATAGAACAGAAACCTTTGTAGTTTTTTCAGATGAAAATGAAGACTTTTTGCAGAGATATAATTGTGTGCAAACAACTAGAACCAAAACTTCAGGATGTGCACTTGCACCTATTTAGAAAAAGTTAAGGGTTTATTTTCTAACAAAAATCACTGAAATCAATGTTTAGAAAAAAACTTTATTATTTATAAATTTTAGATTATTATCTTATAAAATTAATGGAAGCTTAATAGTACTAATTAATATATCTTCTTTTTATGTGTAGGTTATAGCAAATATCAAAAGCTGATTTGTTACCCATTACATAGTATTGAATTCGACGCTTAATAATATTTTTAAGTCGAAAAACAAAATCAAAAACAAAGTATGGATTGTTTATTAATTCTATTAATACTGTTAGCAACTTACCTTCTTTTATAGGCATTACTACTTGATAATAAGCTAAATTTTTATTATAGATCGCAAGGTTATAAGACAGAGCACGGATTAAAGCTGGATTTGTTTTCACAACTTCTTGTTCCATAAAAGAATTAGTAGCGCTCAAGCGTTGATTTAGAGATGACAATTTATTTTGGCGTACAAGAGAAATAGGACGTGAACGGTAAAAATAATAGGGTTTTGGTACAAGAAAAAAGCGAGCACCATTAATCAAAAATTTCATATCAAGCCAAAAGTCCTCAGCTATGCTGAGGGTTTCATCGTACAAAATGCCGTGCTTAACCATAAATTCTCGTTTGAATAGAGGTTTGCTTAAACCAAGATGTAACCCTGGTTTTCCATAGACATCAGTTTCTACAAAATAAACAATGTCAATTGGGATAATTTTATCTATACTTTCTCCACTTTCTTGAATCAATGTACTCCAAGGATATGTTGAACCATCTCTGATGAGATAAAGATCATCAGCAATCATGTCTGCATTTACTTCATCTGCTAGAGAAACAAGATTGTTCAATCTTTCGGGAACATACCAATCATCTGAATCAAGTACAGCAATCCATTCTCCTTGGGCTGCTCTGATAGCACTATTACGTGCAGCAGAAACCCCAAAGTTTTGTTGATTAACCATTACTTTGAGACGTTGATCAGTAAAACTTTTAGCGATTTCTAGAGTTTTATCACTTGAACCATCATCTATGATGATAACTTCAATATCATCGAGCGTTTGCTCTAAAGCTGACTCTATTGCTTTCGCAATATAAGCTTCAGTATTGTAAGCAGGGATAATGACTGAGACTTTAGGATTCACGAAGCTAAAACTCCAAACTATAAGGTTAGTTAAAAATGCATTTATACAATTCAATATCTTTGCCAAAAATAAGGGTTCGTTTAACTTTTGATAAAATAGTTAAAAACAAGCTTAACTATATTTTTAGGCAAAAGCCAAACCCCATTTAATGTGGCAGGACAGTATAAATTACTTTTACAAAAATCAATACCTTCGACAATTTACGAGCCTTGATATAGAACAAACCTGAGATTTTACACGCTTTTTTTTTTCGGATGACAAAAAGCTGAGCCAATAAAATCATGCGTTTATCTAGATTTTTTCTATTTCAATCCTCGCAAATTGGTGAAGGTATTGATTGAATATTGCATTTTGTCTTGACACAACTATGAAAAAGTCATGTCAAAATTGTGACAAAATTACATGAATTTAACTGATGACGGGTTTTTCGTAGATTCCAATACGATGTATTTTAACAAGTGAAGGAGTTGGGAAGATAAATTCTAGAGACTCCAGCATATTTAATAAAGGTGAATAAACTGGGGCTGTTTCATTCTAAATGTAGGCATGGTGGTTAATCAATATCACTCTAGAGGAAACAGAAAACAAGCAATCAAGCTAAACAATCAGCGATCGCCGCGTGGACTAGCCACTGGAAAAACTAGACAGTATCTGAAAAAGTTTCAGCTTGCGGCTTTTTAGGTTCGTCGAACTCACGTTGATTTTTAATAACAGAGCCGCCCTTCAGATTTTGCAATCTATTAAATCCTTGGCTGTTAACCCCAAAGATTGGTAAGAATAGGAATAAGCAGAACGTTTTCCTAAAAAACAGTTTTTCAATATGAGCAATACCAGTAATTTTCGTGAAGCTTTCCGTGAGGCTAAATCTCACGCCCTCGTTGGCCCAAACGTGATTGCCAACGCCCTCCCCTACGTCGGTGGTGGATTAGTGCTAACGGCATTAGGAACCTACGGCGGTTTGGGAATTATCCGTGCTAACCCCGAAATATTCTTTCCCACCTTTATTGGTGCGGTGATTTTGGAGTTAATTTTGTTCTTTGTTGCCCAAAATGTTGCCCAAAAAGGTAATAGGGGACTTGCACTACCTCTGTTAGCAACCTACAGCCTCTTGTCTGGATATACTCTCAGCGGCTTAGTTTTTGTCGCTTTGAGATCCCAAGGTGTTGGTATTCAAGGGATTGGGTTGGCAGCCCTTGGTTGTGGCGTTACCTTTATTGTTGCCCGTCAAATAGGTTCAAATCTCTCTGAACAAGACGGCATGGCTTTGACGAAAACCATCAATCTCGGTGTCATTGCCTTGGTGGTTGTGTGTCTAGCCCAATTTGGGTTTGCCATGTTTGATGTTTACACGCCAAATTGGTTAGAAATTGCCATCTCCGGTTTGGGGGTGTTTCTGTTTGTTGGGGTTTCTGTTGTCGATTTCTACATCTTGCCCCGCACTTACAGCGATGACCAATATCTGCCTGCTGCTTTGTCGATGTACTTAACTTACATCAACTTGTTCGTCTTTATCTTGCGGTTGCTAATTGCCATAAATGGCCGCGATTAATTGTCTGTAGGCGCTAATAAAAGTCAAGTTTTATAAAATAAAAACCGTGGTTAAATTTTTAGCGACCACGGTTTTTTCATTTGTTTAACAGTAGAATATGTAGATAAGTTCAGCCTCAAGTGAGCAAAACTATGCTTGAATTCTTAAATATCAAAATCGAAGTAGAAAGGTTGTCTAATATCTTGAGCAAGACCGAAGACTGTCTTTGACCTCCAATATTTGACTGCAAGAATTCAATATTTAGATCAAGTAATTGCTCAACCTGATTTTTGGAATAATCCAACCCTTGCTTATGAGACACTTCAAGAAATTGAATATTCCATATTCTACAAGCATCAGCAATATCAGCGCTGGTGTTCGATTCTAGAAGATATCAAGGCTGCATTGGAATTGTTGGAATTATCAGCCGATGAGCAATTGTGGCAAGAGGTGCAAACCAACCTTACCCAACTCCAACAAGAACTCGAAACAGCAGAAATACGACAATTATTGTCTGACCCCCACGACAAAAAAGGTGCATTACTCACTATTACTGCTGAGGTTGATAATGCAGACAGTCAGTACTGGGCATATATGTTGCTGCAAATGTACTGGCGTTGGGGAAAAAGACACAATTATCAATTGGATGTAGTAGAGATTTCTGAGGGAAGTGAGAGCAAAGTTAAATATGCAACCTTAGAAATTACAGCAAGTTATGCATACGGCTACCTCAAATCAGAAACAGGCATACATCAATTACAGCAGATATCCCCCTTCGATGTTATTAACAGCTTGCGGACGAGTTTAGCTAGTGTGGAAGTTATTCCAATATTGGATGAGTCCGTTGAGTGGGAGATTCTAGAGAAGGATTTGCAAATAACTAGGTGGCAGTGCAATAGCAGGAATATTAATTACTCCGAAACATGGGTAAAGGTGGTTCACATTCCTAGCGGGATTAGTGTATTTTGTAACCAACAGCGCAATCAGATGCAAAACAAAGAGAAAGCTTTAGCTATTCTTAAGAGTAAACTGTTGGCAATGTCTACGACGGGCTACGCCTACGCACTAGCCCAAAGTGTCGAGCAAATTGACCAAATTCAACCCCGGCAGATCAAATCTCTATCCAACAAGCTCATCCGTGAATATATCTTGCATCCTTACACTAAGGTGAAAGATTTACGTACCAATGTAGAAACACCTGCTGCGACAGAAATATAGCGCTTCTCGGTTGCGTGCAATACGCGGTGTAGAGACGCGAAATTTCGCGTCTCTACATTTATTTTTTGAACATGTATATGATTCAAATGAGAACCGCTATATTAGACGGTAAAATTGATTTGTTTATCAAAGCCTATCTGCAACAGCTAAATCACACTACTTCAGTAGGTAAAGAAGTGCTTGATAATTTCAAGTAACTTTTGTAACCTATACAAGTTGTGCATAAAGAATCTGCTCAACTACAGCTAAAATCAAGAAACATAAAAAGAGCAATTTTCCGATCAAAAGCGCTCTATCTATCATTCAGCAAGCATTATGGATGTCCTAGAACTCAAACGCGAAATCGAAACGTTGTCTAGCCGCCTGGGTAAAACCCAGGACTATCTTTGACGTACCTGCACTGACAGCCAAAATTCAAGACCTCGAAAAAATATCCGCTCAACCAGAATTTTGGAATGAGCAAACTCAAGCCCAACAAACGCTACAAGAACTCAACGATCTCAAAGCGCACCTCCAGCAATACGATCGCTGGCACGCCAATCTAGAAGATACTAAGGCAGTTGTGGAATTATTGGAGTTAGAAACCGATGAGGCGCTACTCCAAGAAGCCGAATCTACCATCACCAAACTCAATCGTGACCTTGACCAGTGGGAGTTACTACAGTTACTTTCTGGTCCCTATGATGCTGAAGGTGCTGTACTGACAATTACTGCTGGTGCTGGTGGCACAGATGCTCAAGACTGGGCATTTTTGCTGATGCGGATGTACATTCGTTGGGGCGAAGCTCACGGCTATAAGGTAACTTTAGCTGAGGAGTCAAAAGGTGATGAAGCCGGAATTAAATCGGTAACTCTAGAAATTACTGGTCGCTATGCTTATGGTTACTTGCGTTCAGAAATGGGTACACATCGTTTAGTGCGAATTTCACCTTTTAATGCTAACGGTAAGCGACAAACCAGTTTTGCCGGGGTGGAAGTAATGCCACAGATAGATAACTCTGTGCAGTTGGATATTCCAGACAAAGATTTGGAAATCACCACAACTCGCTCTGGTGGTAAAGGTGGGCAAAATGTTAACAAAGTAGAAACTGCGGTACGGATTGTTCACCTTCCTACAGGTCTTGCCGTGCGCTGTACAGAAGAGCGATCGCAGCTGCAAAATAAAGAAAAAGCCCTAAATCGCCTCAAAGCAAAACTCTTGGTTATAGCTAGAGAGCAACGTGCCCAAGAAATTGCCGAAATTCGTGGTGATATGGTGGAAGCCTCTTGGGGAAACCAAATCCGTAACTATGTATTTCACCCTTATCAAATGGTAAAAGATTTGCGTACAAACACGGAAACAACAGCGATTATTGATGTGATGAATGGCGAACTTGATACATTCATCCAAGCTTATCTGCGCCAAGAAAATAAACTAGTAGAAAACACTCCGGTATAGAGGCAGTTGTGACATAACATCCCAGTTGCTAAGGCGTTTCTCAGTGAAACGCCTTAGCAATATATGGGCGATCGCAATTCTATCCTAGACCAACTGTTACAGTTATAAAAGAGTCTATAGACAATATAACTATGAGCAACTCTCCTTCAACAGAACCTCAACCTAGCTACGTCAAACTCGCCATGCGAAACATGGTGCGGAAGGGTGGAACTTCCCTAAAGCATTTTGCGTTGACTGCTGTAGGGCTTTTAGCTCTGCTTGTTGGTCTTGCTTACCTCACTCACTAGCGACAAATCGTAAACCTCAGACAAGGAGACTATGTGCCCCTGAGAGTTGAACTATATGTGGAGGAGTCTTTTTATGAGTTGTCCTCATCTGTAAAGATTGACGAGACTAATGCCCAAATTACTCCTGAAACTTGGGAAAACTGGTTTAATCACTGGTTGGAAATACTTCAGCCTCAGATTCCACCAGCGCCAAGTTATGAAATCGGGTTGCGTTTGACAGATGACTTGCAAATTCAAGAACTGAATGCTCAATATCGTCAGCAAAATAAGCCGACAGACGTTTTAGCTTTTGCTGCCTTGGAGGTAGATTTTCCTCAAAGCAAAGAAATGCTTGCCTTTGTACCATTATATTTAGGTGATATTATTGTGTCTGTAGATACAGCACAACGCCAAGCTCAACAACAGGAACATAGCTTACCAACCGAGCTAGCCTGGTTAGCTGCTCACGGTTTATTGCACCTGCTGGGCTGGGATCATCCTGATGAAAAAAGTTTAGAAGGAATGTTAAGACAGCAAGTGAGATTGCTGAATGCAATAGGTATTGCTATTGACATGGAATAGCAGTAGCTGATGTATCTCTTAATGTCAATTTTAGGTAATACTTTTATAATACTTCTGTGGAAAATTGCCTAAAGATTGCCTCAAAGTTAATTCTGCCATTAAGATCGGCGAATATTCCCACTGTAGCAACTCTGTTCTTGTGTTTTTAAGTGTATGTCCCAAAAAATTTCTCCCTCACCAACGCCTACCTCGTTACAAACACTAGTGTCTAACGAACGGGAATTCTCCTGGAAAGTAGCCTCTAATTTATTTATTAGTTTTAAATATGCCTGGGCTGGAATCAGCTATAGTTTTCAAACTCAACGTAATTTTCGCATCCACGTAAGTGTTTGTGCTTTAGCGATCGCTTTGAGCGTTTTTTTGCATCTGCAAGCGGTAGAAATTGCGGTAATTGGTGTAACTAGTGGTTTAGTTTTGGCATTAGAGTTACTAAATACAGCGCTTGAGTCTGTTGTGGACTTAACCGTTAAGCAGACATACCATGATTTGGCAAAAATTGCTAAAGATTGTGCGGCTGGTGCAGTACTTGTCTCGGCTTTCGTAGCAATGTTAGTAGCGGGTACGCTATTGCTCCCTCCCCTGGTAAGGTTAATTATATCGACTTTGTAGAGGTGATTTGCTCCAACGTAGCCCGCACTTCTCTACCAGACGCTCTTGCTAGCTTGCTTTTACGTTCGCGTAGCGTGCCGTAGGCAAGTGGTACGACAAAGCTCAGTGACCACCGCAGGCATCGCCAAGTGAGCCAATAAGAGGATCACATGTCCGATCCCCTGGAGAACACATTATAAGCAATTTAGAATTGAACAAGTGGCTTATCATAGAGTAGCCGCTTCATATTTACGTGTCTACTTTAGCGTTATTTTTACATCTAGCGAACAAATAAATAAGTAGGCAAAAATAAATCAAACTATATTATGCAATGTGAAATTAATTAAATTAGTTCATAGTAACCGACTCTAATTCTATTTTAAGGGCTAAAGTCACTTACTACAAACCTTTAATTATTCACGCCCACTCACTTAGTATGAGATGTTTGTCTATGCTGTTGCAACTGATAAGTGATAGAAGTTAGGAGTTATAAACTTTGATTATAGTTATCGATAATTACGATAGTTTTACATATAACTTGGTGCAGTACCTGGGAGAATTGGCTTTAGAGTTCCCAGTGGCAAATGATATTAAAGTTTTTCGTAACGACAAAATATCTATAGATGAGATTCAGGCATTAAAGCCGGAAGCCGTAGTTATTTCTCCTGGGCCTGGTCGCCCGGAAGATGCCGGTATTTCTTTAGAATTGATTGAACAGCTAGGACAAGAGTTACCAATTTTGGGTGTCTGTTTGGGACATCAAAGCATTGGTCAAGTGTTCGGTGGTAAAATAATTTCTGCTCCAGAGTTGATGCATGGCAAAACCTCTCAAGTGTCTCACACTGGAGTGGGGGTTTTCCGGGGATTAGAAAATCCTTTAACCGCCACCAGGTATCACAGTTTGGTAATCGAACGTGAGACTTGCCCAGATGTGTTAGAAATCACCGCTTGGGTTGAAGATAACACGATTATGGGAGTACGACACCGGAACTATCCTCACATTCAGGGCGTCCAGTTTCACCCAGAGAGTGTCCTGACATCTTCAGGAAAACAGTTATTGCGAAATTTTTTGGAACAGTTATAGTCAAGAGCATAATTAATGAAACGACGACAGTTGATGGGCTATGCTGGGGCGGGGTTGGTAACAGCTTTAGTTACTACCTTGGGTTCTGAATCTCAAGCTGACGCACAATCTAGCGGTTTATCAGTTCAGTGGTTGGGTCATACTTGCTTTCTTTTTACTGGTGGTGGTGCGAAAGTTCTCGTCAATCCATTTCGGTCAATCGGCTGTACAGCTGGGTATCGTCCCCCAAAAGTTGCAGCAGATTTGGTACTGATTAGCAGCCAACTGCTAGATGAAGGTGCTGTGGATGTACTATCGGGAAATGCAAAACTCATCTACGAACCAGGAGTTTATGAGTTTAAAGGCATTAAATTCCAAGGAATTGCCATAGACCACGATCGCAAAGGCGGTAAGCAGTTTGGGTCAAATACTGCTTGGAGTTGGAAGCAAGGCGGAATTAATATCCTACACTTAGGCGGAGCTGCTGCACCTATTTCCATTGAGCAAAAAATCTTGATGGGGCGTCCTGATGTAGCGTTTATTCCAGTGGGAGGCAGTACAAAAGCCTACAATGCTGAGGAAGCAAAGCAGGCTGTTCAAGTGTTAAATCCCAAGTTGGTGATTCCGACTCATTACCGCACACAAGCGGCTGATGCTGCTAAGTGCGATCTTTCGCCACTGGATAATTTTCTGACCTTGATGCAAGGGATGACAGTGCGACGTAGCAATGGAGATACTATTTCCATTAACCCTAAGGATTTGCCGGAAAATACTATGATTCAGGTTTTAAGTTACAAATTTTGAATAAAGGGGATTGGAGACTGAGGACTAGGGACTGGGAAAGAAGCAGGGGAAGCAGGGGGAGAATAATGACTCCTGCCTCCTACTTCCTCAATTCAGAATTCTGAATTCTGATTTTAGAATGTATACCACTCTGGGCCAAGTTTATCGGCATCGCTGATGGGGTTATCAACGGCCGTCGTTCCATCTATAGTCCAAATAGTGTCTGTACCGGCTGTCTGATCGCGCCAGTAGATGTCGGTTTTACCATCGCCGTTGAAATCGCCAAGTGATGGTGTCAAGGCTGCGTTATTAGCTGGTAAGAAAGCTTCAGTCGCAACTGTTGTGCCATCCATCAACCAAGCGGTGTTCTCACCTGTGGTTCCATTGTGCCAGAAGATATCAGTCTTGCCATCGCCATTAAAGTCACCAATTTTGGAAGTCCAGGCTGGGTCAAGTGTCTTTAAAGCACCTTCTGTGACTAAGATGCCACTCATTGTCCAAACCTTGTTCTCACCGGTTTGAGGGTTTCTCCACAGAATATCAGTCTTATAGTCACCGTTGAAATCACCAAGGGTAGGAGTCCAGGCAGGATCTTGTGATTGCAGTGCCAATTCAGTCTTTTGCGTACCATCCATAAACCAAGCTGTGTTATCGCCGGTTGTTGGATTGCGCCAGAAAATATCACTCTTGCCATTCCCGTCGAAATCAACAATGGTAGGAGTTAGTGCTGCGTCTGTAGTGTCTAAAACAGTTGCATTCAGAACGTTTGTACCATCCATCTCCCAAATAGCGTTCTCACCGGTTGTATTGTTATGCCAGAAGATATCTGTTTTGCGATCGCCATTGAAATCGCCAATCTGAGGAGTCCAGGCTGGATCAACGCTAGTTAGAGAAGCCGAATTAGCAACTTTGGTTCCATCCATCAGGACAACGCTATTTTCACCGGTTGTCTTATTACGTAATAAGAAGTCGGTTTTGCCATCACCATTGAAGTCAGCAATTTTGTAATCATAGGCGGATAGGTCGAATTTACCTAGAGAACCCTGTTCCAAAACTTTTGTGCCATCCATCAACCGAATGATAATCTCACCGGTTTGAGAATCAGCCCAAACTTTGTCCGTTTTGCCATCACCGTTAAAGTCAGGAGTAATCGCCGCACTAGTTAAGTAAGGATTAGGATTGGGATTTGCTGATGTTTTAACAGGCGCAGTCACCGATTCACTTTCTAGTGCTAGTGAAGAACTCTTACTTCCAATACTTCCAAACCCCAAATCATAATTTAAACTTTTAAGAGAAGTTGTCAAGATTTCTGATTTTGCAAAAGAATCTGATAACAATCGAGATGTATTCAAAGCTAAGGGTGAGGAATTTGAATTTGCAGGCATGGTGTATTTTTATTATTGGCTGTTATATTCTTTTAACTTTTTTTTGTAATCTCTTTCTGTAACGAAATAACATTTGTTAGGGTTTCAATTTTTCTTTATAACTATGTTTTCTTTATTAATGTCATTTTTTGAAGATAAATATTTGTTGATTTTAAATTATTATTCTCAGCTATTTAAGTTCTATACAAGCAAATACAAAATATTATTTTGTATTTTATTATATATGATGCTTTATAGATAAAGTTTGATTATTTTATTTATTTTCTTTGACATTTAAATGTAGTACTTACGCACAGGTAACGTAAAAATAACCACAAAGGGTGCAGAGAGCGCGGAGAAATGATTTGAGAGGAACTCCTAAAATTTTGCAACAATTTAGCCTTGCCATGCTAATAGCTTGTATTACAGCTTTAGCCTAACGCACCATATTATTTGACGGTACGTTAGGCGCTTAATCTCAAGTATTGTCTGAATCCTCACTATTTTTATTTTGTGAATAAGCTTAGATAAAAAATAACATTGACCACCAGTTATAACTAAATCTGAGCCATCAAATCTAACCCAATAAAAATCAAAAGATATAGAGTTTTTGCTCGTACTTGAATGTATTTCCCAATGCCGCTAAGTAGATGGTGTAGGCTGAGTCAATTCGAGATGATAAACATAACGTTCTTGAATTTCATTCCGATAAGGAGTCATATTGTATTGATAAATACCCAATAACTCAATAATACGAACTCCTTTCACACCTGATTATTTATAAATTTCTTGCAGTACAGTTTTAGATGGCTCCTCACTTTTTTTTACTGTACCAACAGGTACTTGCACGCCAGCTTCAGGAAACTCAGTATGTGTAAACACCATTAATTTATCTTTGTTGATTACGTAAGCGATCGCCTTTTTTGTTATAGGTTGAGTAAACATATTTTTTACTGGAGTTATAAATTATTTCATGAATATCCCAAATCATTTGATAAAATAAGATTTTCCAGTTATTTAAAAACTAGAAAATCTAAGTATTTCGAGATAATTAATTTTTCTCTAAAGATTTATAAGTTGAGTGGAAACAAATATTGGTTAGAATAACTTAGATTAGCAATTATTAAGAGGCATAATCTGTGCATCTGCTATTTGCTAAAAGTGTCAAATAATACAGTATTTATATAAGTACATCAACTATGCAAGCAGAATATCAGCAGCGTCGCGAGCAGTTAATGGCAAAAATTGGTGATGGTACAGCCATTTTTCGCAGTGCGCCAATGGCAGTAATGCACAATGATGTCGAGTATGTTTATCGTCAAGATAGTGATTTTTTTTACTTAACTGGATTTAATGAACCACAAGCAGTAGCAGTATTAGCGCCGCATCATTCAGAACATCGGTTTGTGCTGTTTGTCCAACCAAAGGATCGCGAAAAGGAAGTATGGACTGGTTATCTTTGTGGGGTAGATGCAGCAAAAGAAATTTATGGTGCTGATGAAGCCTACCCCATTAACGAGTTAGATGAAAAGTTGCCACAATATTTGGAAAAAGCTAGCCGGATTTACTATCACTTAGGACGCGATCGCAATTTTAACAACCAAATTCTCAGACATTATCAAAGTTTATTGCGGACTTATCCGAAGCGCGGTACAGGACCGATCGCTATTGAAGATACTGGTCCTGTCCTCAACAGCATGAGATTGATTAAAAGCGAAGCTGAGTTGGAACTGATGCGTCAAGCAGCAGCGATCGCCACGGAAGCACACAATTATGCTCAAGAAATTGCCGCACCGGGACGTTATGAGTACGAAATCCAGGCGGAGATGGAACGGATCTTTCGAGTCCGGGGTGGCTTAGGGCCTGCTTATCCTTCGATTGTGGCTTCTGGTGTAAATGCTTGTGTACTGCACTACATTGAAAATAATCGTCAAATGCAGGATGGAGAATTACTGCTAATCGATGCTGGTTGTGCTTACGGTTATTACAACTCCGATATTACCCGGACATTTCCTGTGGGGGGTAAGTTTACGCCAGAACAAAAGACGCTGTATGAAATCGTTTTGGAGGCGCAAAAACAAGCGATCGCTCAAGTCCAACCAGGTAATCCCTTCAAATTAGTTCATGATACAGCAGTGCGCGTTCTCACAGAAGGTTTAGTCGAACTTGGCATTCTCAAAGGTGAAATTGATAAGTTAATTGAAGAAGAAAAATATAAACCATATTATATGCACCGCACCAGTCATTGGTTAGGTTTAGATGTCCATGATGTCGGTGTTTATCAGCATGGTGAAGACAAGCCTCAAATTTTACAACCAGGTCAAATTTTGACAGTAGAGCCAGGACTATATATTGTGCCAGATACCAAACTAGCAGAAGACCAGCCAGAGACTGATCCTCGATGGGTTGGGATTGGTATTCGTATTGAAGACGATGTGTTAGTTACACCTGGGGGACATGAGGTTTTAACTGCTGGGGTTCCCAAAGCTGTAGATGAAATCGAAAGATAGAAAATGGGGATGGTAGACATTATCCCTAAGCCGCGACTTCTAGTCGCTTTTAAAATCCCACTTCTAAAGGAAAAATTACGGTAAAAGTAGAACCAACGCCTACCTGCGAGGCTAGGTTAATTTGACCTTGCAATAGTTTTACTAAACGCGAGACGATCGCTAACCCCAATCCGGTACTATCAGGTAGATAGGGACGATCGCTATAACTTACGCGAAAGTAGGGTTCAAATATCTGGGCTTGGTTTTCGGGTGCAATGCCAACTCCAGTGTCAGAAATTGCGATCGCCCATTTCTGGTTCTCCAACACCTGACACATGATAATAATAGTCCCCAACTCTGTATAACGAATCGCATTACTAATAAGATTTGTAACAATCTGTTGCAATTGAAAAGAATCTGTAATTAATTTTTTGGGAATGTGATCGCAATCGACTACGATTTGTAAATTTTTTCCCGTAGCTAAAGGTTGCAACATTTCACACACATTATCGATTAATTCACGCACATCGGTAGGTGCTGATTGGAGTTTTATCTGTCCGGCGTCATAGCGCGAAAGTTCTAGTACATCATTAATTAGATGAAGTAATTGCTTACCATTACGTAATACCCGCTCAATATGTTCTAAATTGCTAAAGCTGTCTTTGATATCGGTCTTTCGTCGTTGTTGGCGTAAAAATAGATCCGAATAACCAATAATGGAAGTTAGGGGATGTTTCAATTCATGGGCTAGTTGGGAAAGATGCTCTTGATTAGCGCTAATTAGCCGTGTGAGTTCATCATTATGGAGCGTTAGTGATGCTTGCAACTTCTGTAATTCCCGTAAGCGTTCCTCAACATAACTCTTGAAACATTGAGCGATCGCTTCGTCTATAATAGCGTCAATCAAACGCATGGAACGAATTATCTCTGACGGGTTTCCCTTTAATAAATCTGGTTGTAAAGCATCAAATATTACTGTTCGCAGCAGATGATATTCTCTAGCAATTTCTGCTGGATCAAAACCTTGTTCGGCCCGAATCGTTCCATGCTGAAAACTGGCAGTAACCATTGATTGAATATCATTCTCTTGAGATTTTGAAAGCACCGTCACCATAGCTTTCAAAACATCAGGAATGTGATCTTTTACCGCTGTATAAGATAGGTCATCAGCACTTTCAATCCGTCTATCCCTACGAACCGCTAAAATCCATTTATCAAGGATAGTATCCGTTTTTTCAGCCAGTACTTGACTAAAATCCATTATGTTAAATTCACCTAAAAGATAGATGAGTAAACTTCCATATCCAAATAGTTTAGCGACTAGAGTGCTGCATTACCACAATTAGTAATCTTTTTAACCTACCAAAAGAAATAGATTTTACAGGATTCGGTTGTTGATGAGCATTAATACTCATACATAAAAATCAAAAAGTATAATATATATCTTAGTCTTCTCAATCTTAGTCTAGCAGTTAACAGCCTTGTAACTTGACTTAATAAAATTATTTAGCTCACTGTGCAAGAATTTGATTCACAAGATAATTAAAATGATCAATTTTCTGGATTAGCGAAAAGTGAGGTTAGCTAGACGACCGAAATAACAAAATAAACAACAACTATCAGCAGACAGATACTTTCACTGAGGTATCATCTATGTTATGTATTTCAATGTTAAAATGTACATAACTTAGTATTTACTTAGAGTAAGTCAGCCTAATCTAACAGATCAGAGTGCGTGATGTTGGAGCGGAGGAACCAAATTGTGGGGCGTATCTTAGAGAAAGTCAGGAGTTAGAAGTTACTTTAGTAAATATTCAACTCATAACTTATAACTTTTTTTAGAAGGGCATCTCTCAGCCCTAGCCCGTCAGCTAACTTCGTAGGCATTGAGAGGAGACTGAAGAGATGGCATTTTTATAATGTTCCGATCTCATCGGTGTCCAAGGCTGGTACTGCTCGATTTTTTTGTACCTGCACTTAAGTCTGTTGAGGTCGTAGATGATATTTCAACTAAATTTAGCAGCGATCGCAGTGATCGCTGGACAAGCAACTTGGAAAAAAGCAAAACCTGTCATCTTCAAAGATGTCTTTATTCTACCTGCATTGGGCTTCTTGGGAATAATTATACTGTGGTGGATTATTGCACTTGCCAATCATGAATTGATGCCCACTCCACCAGAAGCGCTAATCGCGAATCTAGACTACATCTTAAATCCCTTCTACCAGCGAGGCCCAGGTAACTTAGGAATAGGTTGGTTGTTGATAGCAAGTCTGCGTCGGGTATTATTGGGTTTTTTGTTAGGTGCGGTAGTAGCGATTCCTCTAGGGTTTCTAATTGGTATGTCCAGACGGGCAATGCTAGCGTTTAATCCGATCATTCAAATTTTTAAACCAGTATCGCCTCTAGCTTGGCTACCCATTGCCTTAGCAATTTTCAACTTAGCAGATCCTTCCGCCATTTTTGTTATATTCATAACTTCCTTATAGCCGACAATTATTAATACAGCCTTAGGAGTTTCTAGCGTTCCCCAAGATTATTTAGATGTGGCACGAGTTTTGGAAATGCCGCGTTGGCGACGGATTACAAAAATAATTTTGCCTGCAAGTTTACCGTATATTTTTACGGGCTTACGAATTAGTTTAGGGATAGCTTGGCTGGTTATCGTTGCCGTGGAAATGCTCACAGGCGGTATTGGTATCGGCTTTTTTGTCTGGGATGAATGGAGTCGCTTAAACTTAAGTTCAGTATTTTTAGCTGTGTTCATAATTGGCTTAACTGGATTAATTCTTGATTACGCTGTAGGCAAAATCCAAGAATTAGTAACTCGCCGTCCTACAGCTTCTAACTGATTAAACTTTTTCTTGCCAAGACACCATAACTCATTAACTCTGCGACTGGGGAATGAGTAATTAATCACCAATGGAGCGATAAAAATGGGTGATAATAACTGGACTCGACGAGACTTTATCAAAGGAATCGGAGCAACCACAACCGGAATAGCGTTATCTTCCTGTGCGATTTCAGGAGATAGATCCGCCAAAGGACTAACTGAAGAAGCCTTAGCTGTACAACCAGTAGGGAAGCAAAGATGCAATTTGACAGCGCCTTTGGCAGTATTCAGAGCCTTTTCCTCGTTAGACCCGACTCGTATCTCGGCTTTGCTGGCAATCAGAATGCTTTACCAGCACTGACAGAATGGCTCGGTCGATGGTTTCCACCAACTGCCAGTTGATTGAATCAGTATAAATAACTTCAGGAGAGTAACTATGACCGAACAATGCTACCTCATACCAATTCAAAATTCAAAATTCAAAATTCAAAATTAAGAAAGTGAAACCTAGTGGTCTGTCCCATTAATTTTGATGGGTTGGATAAATCTTTGAAAGCTTAACTCTTGCATCCTCTGTACGAAAACGCCAATCTACACAAAC
>NZ_JBALDA010000031.1:0-66126 GCF_036917535.1 Nostoc sp. | reverse complement strand
CTCAACAGTCGGTCTTGCTTCAGCGCACCTTCAATATTCAGCATCATCCTTCCCTACCACTGCTGTCTATTCTCTCTTATTTCCCGACAAGTCTAAAGTAAGCAAGTTAAAACTTCTACCGAATCGCTTTCCTATTGTTAATTATGCGCCAGGAGAAAAACTGACTTCCACCCTAAACTGTACAGCACTAGGATAGACAGAATTCGGGTTACTTGACACCTGCATTATTCAGTATAATTTAATTTATTTATTACAAAAATATAGCATAATTTTATGTAAATTCTTGGAGGTTGCCTAAATTCAATCAACAATAGAAACACCAAGAGTATTTGCAACAGCCTGCTTTCTCTAAGACTTAATCATGCGATTCGGTGATTCAGCAAGCCACGTCTAAAATCTGTTATCTTCACCCACTAGTGCAATCACTATTTTTCTTAAATAGTAAAAACCCTGACATAATCTTTACTATGTCAGGGTTTTAGGTATTTGAAATGCTGTAGCAATATTTTGTTAAATTGACAAATAATTAGTTAATGTACAATTTATCCTTTATACTTCAATGGGTATTCTACTTACCCGCCTAAAGTCCGCGTATAAATTACCTGACCTTGGGAATCATAAAGAAAAAGGGACAGATTAGCATTCTCACCAATTACGGCTAGGGCTTCCTGCAAGATTTGCAAGTGATTGGTAACGTCAATAGCAGTATTCGAGTTCTTAGAATAAGGATTAGCCAAGTTATTTTGCCTTATTTGATCATACTCTGGGGTTAGCCGGACAATAATTCCTGCATTGTCCATGCTAAAGATGCAAATCCGAATTCCATTAGTACAGGTCTTATCCAAGTCAGTGCGGGTTTGTTGCAAACTACTAACAACTTGTAGTTTTTCTTGTGCTTGTTTGAGCGCAGCTGAATAGGGTTCGATGAGAGACTGAGCTTGAGTGTAGTACAAGCCATCTTGGGGAACTTTTTTAGCAGTTTGCAAAGCCTGATCCCAATATATCGCTGCTGC
The DNA here is from genome assembly GCF_036917535.1 of Nostoc sp. Lineage (GTDB taxonomy): Bacteria > Cyanobacteriota > Cyanobacteriia > Cyanobacteriales > Nostocaceae > Nostoc. The sequence goes on along the minus strand of NZ_JBALDA010000031.1, from coordinate 65,113 downwards.
TTGCCATTGGTTTTGTTGTTGATAAACTTTGGCTTGCTTGGCAGTGCTAAGGGCCTGTTGGTAGGTTTTAACAGCTAATTGTTCTTTAGTAGCGCGATCGCGTACTAATACTAACTTAGGTTTATAATCTACCAACAGCTTTTGGGCTTCTTGGTATCCAACGCTATTTCGGGGAATGGTATTCAAAGCATTAATTACTACCAGCCAAGTAGACTGCACCTTTTGCCAGTCATTCAAGGATTTAGCAGTAGCTTCCTGTTTTTCGGCTGCAACGGCTACAACTTTTGCTGCGGTTAGTTTTTTCAGCCATTTTTCCTCAAGAAATATCTGTTGATTTACAGCGTGCAAACGGACACGATAATTCAGTAATTTACCCTGGACCAACCCATAGAGTTCACTACTGGAACTTATACTTTCTAGTGGTGCTATCGCCTGTCGCCATAAGTGTTGCCTAGTTTGTAATTCCTCTAAGCTAGATGCAGGAGTTTGAACTTTTTGTGTCGCCAAAGATGCCGTTTGCAAAGCTTTGACCACCTGATTGATTTTTTCTGCTCGCCCAGACAAACTTGCTTTTAGTTCCTGTGACAGCTGGTAACGAGGCGACCAACTAGGAATTACATTCAGGTTTGTACTGGCTGCTGTAAGTTGCTGTTGTACAGCTACTAATTCTTTTTCAGATTTGGCGTGGCGCATCAGCTGCGGAGATTTTGTTTTTAATCGCTCGGCGTTTTGTATTTCTTTACACTCAGACATCACACAAGGGCGAGTCAATAAGTAAGCACCACCGCCCAAAACTATAATTACCACCAACGTCGCACCCAATAGGATAGATTTGACCTGGAATCCTGGCTTTGAAGCCGACAAATTCGGCACATCTGCAAACGGGTCAAACAGTTCTTCTTCTTCACTCTCATTGATTGATGGAGAAGATGTCAGAGACGATGAGGGGGATATTACTTCCTTATCTTCTTGTGCTTCTTCATCTTTTTCTGCTACCCATCCCTCAGTCGGCTTCAACGCCAAGAAACATTTAGTATAAGGAAATTGTTCGCCAAAAACTCTGAGGAAACATTGCACCCGCTGCTCTTTGTGGGGTGCTAGAGATTGAAGTACTTCCTCAATAACTGCAAAAATTAGTTGAGCGTCAACTATTACATCTGATGCGTGTTGCGTTAAAATCATTAGCTCGCCTTTATTGACGACGCACTTAACCTCTAAGACTTCAGCGGTTGAGACTTCTACAAGTAATTGTTCTTGCAAAGTTTTGGCTAAAAGCTGTAAATCTTCCTGCTGGACTGCTACTTTCATAGAGCTTTCCCGCTGAACTTCTATATTGTTTTGATTATCTTTAAGGAGATGAAATGAACTTTTTAGGTTTGTTGAATGCAAATGCACAGTTTAATCAACCACAGCCTGAAAATCTGAACGACCAACTTTCTAACACAAATTCTGACTTTTCACCAAAAGTTAAAAAAGTAATTATTGTTCGTGGCGATACATTTTTACAGCGCTAGATGCAAAATTAAATAATCTGTCTTCAGATATAAATTACAAATACAAAATGGGAATAATAGGAAATTTGAGTATTTTCACTGCGTTATTTCGCGACAATTAAACTCACAATACCTACTGCTCTGCAAAATCTAGTTGCAGAGCAGTTGTTACCAAATTATCTAGAGGTTAAGAAAACTATGCTATGTCAGAGTATTTTGACAGAACTGCTAATTATCTTCTATGCTGGGAAACTTGCTGAGAAAATTAATTACCTGTTGTGGTTCTGCTACAAACAGGTTGGCTATCGAAATTAATATGCTGAATTTGCTGAATTCGATAAAATTGATCCGTAAAAAATAAGTTTTGATAGCTGCAAAAAGGTTAATTCTGCAATAAAGGTGCTGCAAAATATTAAGACAGGACTAACCAAAAGCTTGGAAAGTGTCAATACAAGGTGTATCAATGGATTTATTAGAGTACCAAGTTAAAGAATGGTTTGCGAAGATAGGCATTCCGGTATTGCCTTCCCAACGAATTGACCATCCTACAGATTTGAAACGGTTAAAAATTCGCTTTCCAATTGTACTGAAATCTCAAGTCCACGGAGCAGAACGGGCAAAAGCGGGTGGAGTCAGGTTTGCCCAAACAACTATTGATGCGGTCGCAGCAGCTCAAAATATTTTTAGTTTACCAATATGGGGCGAATTGCCGGAAGTTGTGCTGGCAGAATCTCAATACGACGCCAACCAGGAATTTTATTTAGCGGTGGTTTTAGATACTGCTGTCTGCCGACCGGTACTTTTAGGTTGCAAAGAAGCAGACATCGATTGGGAATCCGCTGGGGAAAGAATGCACTATGTTGTTGTAGAACAAGAATTCTCGCCATTTTATGCGCGACGATTGGCTTTGAAAATGGGTTTGCAAGGGACGCTGATGCAGTCGGTAAGCAGCGTTTTAGAGAAGATGTACGAGTTATTTGTCCAAAAAGACCTGGATTTAGTCGAAATTAATCCCTTGGCAGTCAGTACTAGTAGTCAAGTTATGGCTCTTAATGGTAAAGTCAGGGTCAACGAACGGTCGATCAAGCGTCATCCCGATCTGGCGGAGATGGCAGCAAAAATTATCAGTCGTCATACCAGTACTGAAATCAATGGTATTTTGGGCGACTGGGATGGTGTACAAATGCATGGAAAAATCGGTATTTTAGGTAATGGTACTGGTTCAGTGATGGCGACTTTAGATTTAGTTGCGAATGCTGGTGGCAATCCAGGTGTTTGTTTGAATCTACGTCATGCTTTTCTTACAGATACTACACCAACTACCTTCCGCGATCGCCTAGAAACAGGTTTGAAAATGCTGGAGGCTGATCAAAGCATTCAAGTAATACTAATTAACTTTCTGGGTAGCATTCCGCAAACTGAGGAAGTGGCTGAAGTTATAGCTAGAGTTGTGCAGCCAGACAACAGCGAACTTGAATCACAGGTTGTACGTTCTAATGGTAGTAAAGTTCGGCAAGAGCTTAATTTTCCATCCTTAGTTGTTCGTCTTGCTGGTTCTGAATTTAACACTGCGAGAAAAGATTTAGCAACACTAAAAACCCATAGCGACGCGCTCCTCGTGGTAGAAAATTTAGATGAGGCAGTGGCGGCAGCAGTTCGTCTTGCTAAACCAACAGCTAAGAAAAGATAGTGAATGTCATTTTGTGACAATTCAAAAATCAAAAATTATTAATTTTTACCGTCGGGTATAAATTTTTAAATTTGATGTTCAAATCAAGTACAGCTTTGCTTTCTGGGACTAAATTATATAGTGCATTCAAACTGAATATTCCTAGCTAGAGGCTGGTTTTCTGAGTTTTGGAACACTCAGCTTCCACACTAATTTTTGGAATTTAAGTAAAAATTGAATCAATACGACACTGTAAATGGTCGTTTTTATGCCCAGTGGTTGAAGGCGCTGGGTTGCCAAACTTACGGTAATTTTTTATGAACCTAACGCCAGAAAGTAAAGTCTTAATTCAAGGCTTTTGTGAATTTATATCAAGCACTCATGTCGAGCAAATGAAAGCTTATGGCACAAATTTAGTAGCTGGTGTTAATCCTGGATGCGGCGGACAGGAACTGCATGGACTGCCAGTATTGGATTTAGTAGAGGAGGTAACAGAACAATTTGGGGCAATTGACACAACAATTATTTGTGTAGATCCTTATGACGTTTTAGATGCAGCATTAGAAGCGATCGCATCTAAGATTCGCCAGATTATTATTATTACTGCTGGTGTGCCGCCTTTGGATATGGTGCAATTACTCCGCAAAGCCGAAGCTTATGAAACCTTGGTAATCGGGCCAAATAGTCCGGGGATCATTGTACCGGGAAAAATTCTCTTAGGGACTCAACCCAGCGAATTTTATACTCCTGGGACAGTGGGGATCGTTAGTCGTAGCAGCACCCTCACCTACGAAATTGCCTACGAATTAACAAAAGCAGGTTTAGGGCAGTCGATTAGTGTCAGTATTGGTAGTGATGCAATCGTCGGTTCCTCCTTTCTCCAATGGCTGCAAATTCTCGATGAAGATGAAACCACACAAGCGATCGTTTTAGTCGGTCAACCTGGTGGTGATAGTGAAGAAGCAGCAGCGCGGTACATTGCCGAGGCAATTGATAAACCAGTAATTGCCTATATTGCAGGTAGACAAGCACCACCAGGAAAAAGTTGGCGCCAAACCGGGACTTTAGCAACAGTTATCGGACGCGCTCCTGACTTTGGCACAGCCCAAAGTAAATTAGCTGCTTTAAAAGAAGCAAAAGTGACAGTAGCTGAACGTCCTTCTCAAATTCCAGAATTATTGAGAAAGGAAATTAACTAATTCGTATTTGTAATTCGTAGTTAAGAATTAAATTACGAATTACCAATTATTTTAATAAATAATAACTTAGAAGTCAGTATTCTTTACATTTTATCAAGTATTTCACGCTTTTTTGTTTCAAACTCGGATTCAGTAATTATTCCTTGCTCTTGCATTTTTTTTAATTGTTCCAACTTCATTACTGGATCGGATATTGGTTCGGATTTGGACTTGGACTTAGTTACTACTTGAGCCAGCAATACTTTAAATTTTTCTAGGCTTGGTACAGGCTCAGATATCCAGCTAGATATAATAGTCTTTGTATTACTATTAGGATGCTTGAAATCTTTAGATTGCAATTTCTGCTCCGCTCGAAACGCTTTTGTCTCTGGAGAGAGAAAGTTTGCTAGCAAACTACCTGCAAGCGTAATCAATAATAAAATTGTGTAGGGATTCGTTAACGAAAACAGATTCGCAGGTGAAAATAAAAAGACGAAGGATTCTGCTAAAAGAAACCATGTCACTTGCCTTTGCAAACTCTGTCTTTGAACATTTGAATATTTATTTTTTAAGTAAAAACCAAGTAGAAAGTGCTGCGGTTATTACAGCGAATCTTAAATGAGCCTAACGATCGCTCGAAACCGGAAGAGACAGGGCAAACCATGAATTCAGAGACAAATCACAGAGTTAGTGCGCGAACCAGCATGAATTGAAGCCACTTATGAAGTGAAAGCGGTACGGGTTGGGCCTATAGGTATAGTTTATTTTTATCCAGTTAGCGGTTAATTCATCAGTGCAGCCAGCAACGTTCTGACTACAACTTCTAATTCTTCAGTCACTCGATAAAGGTTAATTGCTTGTTCAATACTTTGTTTTTGTCTGTATAATAAACCAAATTGCCAAACATTACCTGTTGTTACTGCTCCCAATATTTCAGCTTGTGTAGAATCTGTCCATTTATCGAGAGCTATCATCTGGGTCGCTAGTTGTATAAATCCCCTATTTATATCTGCTTGCTTGGCTTCAATCACAATTAAATTTGTTGTTGTTCGCAGATAATAATCCAAATTCCCTTGGAGCTTGTTATCAACTTTAATATTGTATTCTATTCGTAATTTAGCGTGGGAATAATGAATTAAATCAGTAACAATCGGCGCAATGAAAATTTCCCGGCGAGTAGCTTCGTTTTCTAAATCCACAAAAGGTAATACTTCTTCAATCCGTTGTTTTAGTTCGGCAAGTCTGTCTAATGAGCCTGAATATTGTGGTAATTCCAAAAATTTACGCTCGAATGAATAACCAAATTCAGCTACTAAATCATCAACTGCAAACCCTAATTCAAAGTAATTGCTAAAAGTATACGAGCGATTTGGGTCTAACAATGGTGGACGACTCATTGAATTCCTCCAATCAAGCAAATTACGCTTTTTGTCAATTTATGCAGGCAAGTAGGGATATCGTCTCCTATAAAAATTTGTTGTTTGGTAATTAAATCAGTCATGGATAAATTCATCTATTTAAATCTATGACTTATCCTGAAATTTTTTCAACAGAAACTTGATACATAATTGTCTCTTTTAACGAATCTGCTGCTACTGCTGCAAAATCGTCACAAGCGATAGCAGATTAAGAGGATCGTAGAATCCGTAATTATCTGCGTCGTAGAGGTATACATTTTACCATCCCAAGACTCTCGAATTATGTAATGAAAATTTAACTAGAGAAATTAGAGTTAAATTTTACACGTTGTGTACTGTAGTTATCTTTTTCTCCCCTAGCTTTGATACCGTCAATTACGGCGTAAGCGAGGTCTAGCTCATCATCAAATATTTGCCCACAGAGTTCATCTTTTTTAAGATGTTGCCACTCTAATTCAATTGGGTTCATCTTTGAGCAGTATGCTGGCAAGAAAAAGATGTACAAACCCATGTGTTCCCATTTAGTTACAGCACACTGTTAACCACCAGGGTAAACACTTGTTGTTAAGTTACCCTGGAGATCTTGCTACAATTGGGGTTTAAATAAGAGTTTGAAACTCTCTTCTTTACAAGACACTGTGCGAAGAATTTTGAATTGTTAATTGGTCAGTCTTGGGAACGATTTTGAGGGAACAGGTAGGCGATCGCAGCGTAACCCGAAAAGCTCAGTAAACTAACCAAAAAAGCAGCCAAAATAAAAGTAGACATAATATTATACTCTATGCACTTCCAAAATCTCGGCATCCATCAACATGCTAAAATTTTGGATACTTTCAAATTAGCAATTGGGTATGACACAGCCGTGACTACCTTGTGTCAATCCCTGGGATTTCAAGGTTTTATGGCTCAACTCAAGCCAAAGGCAGAAAAAAGCGAAACGTACTACTAACTCCCAATTCACTTTCTACCTGAATTTGACCGCCTTGTAGTTCAATCAAACGGCGGGAAATGGTTAAACCAATACCAGTACCTCCCGAATGGCGATCGCGCGATTGGTCAGCTCGCCAGAAGCGCTCAAATACATGAGGCAAATTTTCTGGAGCGATACCAATGCCTGTATCACTAACTGCAATCCAGAGTTGAGATGCTTCAATCCCAACACTAATGGTAATTGAACCTTGGTAAGTATAACGTACTGCATTACCTAGCAGATTAACCAATACCTGCTCTGTCCGGTCAATATCTGCCAATACAGGAGGTAGCACAGACGGACATTGCAAGAGCAGAACTGGCCCATCTTCTAATAGTTGGTCGGTAAATTTCTCCACTAATGACTCTAACAACGGACGTAAATTTACCCGTTGGATATTAATTGGTAGATAACCAGCTTCTGCCTTAGATAATTCTTGTAAATCGTTCACTAACCGTTCTAAGCGTCGAGTTTCTTTAGCTAAACGCCGATAGATTTCAGGAGACGCTTCAATTTCCCCATCAGCCAGTTCTTCCAAGTAACCGCGCACTACAGTTAATGGTGTTCGGAGTTCATGGGTCATATCTCCAATCACTTCTCGCCGCCGCGCTTCTACCCCTTCTAAACTAGCTGCCATTCGGTTGAAACTGGTACTCAGTCCACTAAGTTCTGGAATGTCAGACACAGGTAGTCGTGCATCCATCTGACCAGCAGCAAATTTTTGGGTGATTTGTTCCATCTCGGTCAATCGCTGCATAATCCGTCTGGACACCCAGTAACTCAATCCTCCGGCGGCGGTAGTGCCGACTAAGACTGACCAAAGAGTGCTTCGCTGCCAAGCAAGTTCAAATCCTGTCACCAATTCAGCACGGACATCGATTAAGTCGAATCCCTGATTTTCTAATCCTTCCAAATGCAAGACAAACAAGCGGGGGGAAGAGATTTTGCTGATACTCACCAGACTAGCTACCCCCACGATCATTACTACTAAGTGGGAGAAAAATAGGCGCCCTCTCAGCCCCATCTTCATAATATTTACGTTACCAAAGGATCTTCAAATTTATAGCCCACCCCAACAACAGTTTTAATAAAAGTAGGATTTGCCGGATCGGGTTCAATCTTTTTTCGCAACCGAGCTACATGAGTATCTACAACTCGTTCATCGCCAAAAAAATTATCTCCCCAAAGTTTATCAATTAGTTGAGTGCGGTTCCAAACTCGACCAGGATTACTGACAAAGGTGGTTAGCAAGTTAAATTCTAGAGTAGTTAAGTCCAAAATTTCAACTTCTTGAGAATTCATCTGACGACTGGCAGTGCGCTGGTCTACATCGACAATAAAGTGTTGGGTACGATTGACTTGATGTTGTCCCCCTTGGCGGAGGCTACGCCGTAATAGTGCCCGCACCCTAGCTACCAACTCTCTGGGGCTAAAGGGTTTGACCATATAATCATCAGCACCAGTAGATAGACCGATGACGCGATCAATTTCTTCACCCTTAGCAGTAAGCATTAAAATGTAAGGATCTTTGGCACCTGGTTTCTGGCGAATTCGGGCACAAACTTCCAACCCATCCAAACCAGGAATCATTAAATCTAGAATGATTAAATCAGGTTGTTGCTCTTGAAATATCCGCAAAGCATTCATCCCATCGCGGCTAGTGCGACAAAAAAATCCTTCTTTTTCTAAAGAGAGTTCGATTAAATGAGCAATTTCTGGTTCATCTTCAACTATTAAAATATCCATCTGAAATATAGGGTCGAGCAAAATGGGCAAAGCAAAGACACAAAGACATAGAGATATCTTTTATACGTCCCTGTGTCTCTCACTCTTTGCCTCTTTTTAATTAGAGGTTTAAATTTGAGGCTGTGCGATAACTATAGCCAAGATTAGAATCTTTTTGAATGTGTACTTTAATACTATCGAGGTCAATGAAGCAGTCAGCAACATCAATCAAACTTTCACTAGTCGTTGTTTGCAGACTGACTACTTCCACCCGAACCCCCATTCTGCTGACAGCGTTTACAGCATAAGCTAAATCTCCATCGCCACTAACTAAAACCGCTGTATCGTAGTAAGGAGCTAAAGTTATCATATCTACAGCAATTTCTACGTTCAGATTTGATTTTTTGAAATTCTCGCTTGGTACAACGAGTTCCTTTGCCACTACGCGATAGCCATTACGACGCATCCACAATAAAAAACCCTGTTGCTTTTCATTACTGATATCAACTCCAGTATAGAAAAAAGCACGCAACAGTCTGGAACCGCTGGTTAAATGACAAAGCAATTTAACGTAGTCAATTTCTATGCCGAGTTGTAAGGCTGTATGGAACAGGCTTAAGCCATCAATAAAAATAGCAACTCGACCGCGATTTAAGTTATTCAAAATCAAACTATCAGGTGCAGGATCTCGCATCTTGGTATCTTTACCTTTGACAGCAGTATCACTCAAATTTTGCCCTTGCCAATGTGGTTTAGCTTTGAGTACTTTAGATTCCTTAAATTCATTTCTTTGTTTGCTAAAATTAGTTATAATCATTGATACCTCTGATTTTAAAGCCGGAAAGAGTTTTGAGTAAATTGTCTATAGTATAGTCTGTACTGATTTATAACCTAGCAGGTAATGGTCTTAAGTCACTATATGCAGATAAGCTTAACTGGTGCTAAACAAGATTTAAAATAGACAGCCCAAGGTTTTCACTGTTATTAAGGTTGATTTAAGAAGATATTGCTTCTGCCCACAGATATGTTAATCTTTACCCACCGACACAGCAAGAGTTTGGAGAAAATAAATCTTTTTATAAGGTTAGGGGCTGTTCTTATTAGGTCTGTATTGCACTCAACCCAGAAGCGCTATATCTATAATTCGGGCAAGCATGAACTGTAAGAGGCAAGTTTCACAGAATAATACCACGGCTTTTAGGGTAAATGAGCGTAGCAATATTTACGCAGCCGTGGGAATATGAAGTAGTTAGAAACACTAGTACCGCAAGCCGGAATTCAAAATTTGAAATTCAAAACGAATGCAGTATAACCGTTTGGTTGATTTTGAATGGTGAGGCAGTCGCTCAGAGGGGGTTCCCACGCCAGTTGCTTCAAGTCGGCAGAGCCGCCCAACGCACTGGCTCCCCATGAGGAACTGCCATTAGCGCAGCGTAAAGCCTTCTCTTCTCCCAAGGGGAGACGCTACGCGAACGAGAGGCTTGTCTGCGACACGCTCTTGCTAGCTTGCTTCCACGAAGTGGTACGCCAACGGCATGGCTTCTCTTCGAGACGCTACGCGAACGCTTAGAGCGAGCCTGCGTACTCTGTAAGAGTTGCAAGCTACACGCAGCGTCTGGTAGAGAGCGTCACCCGTTCGCCCTTGGCGTTCCCGAAGGGTAGGGGTAGTTTATTTACGCCATGCTGTACTAGTAATGTAATATGAGATCCGATCGCACCTCAAAAGGTAAGTTGCCTTAATTTATGTAAGAGCCAAATGATCAGGACAGGGAGGTTTGTTAATCTCTAGCCTCCCTGTCTTTTTAACGCACGCCAGCGGTTTCTAGAGACAAATCTTGAAACATGGGTGTGCTGAGATAACGTTCGCCAAAGGAAGGCTGAATCATCACGATTAAACGTCCGGCATTTTCTGGACGTTTACCTACTTGAATTGCGGCACACAAAGCTGCACCAGAGGATATGCCAGACAATAAGCCTTCTTCTTTTGCCAAACGTCGCCCATAGGCGATCGCTTGTTCATCACTGACTCTAATTACTTCATTAACCAATTCTAGGCGGAGAACATCTGGGATAAATCCGGCCCCAATACCTTGAATTTTATGTGGCCCGGCTTCACCACCAGAGAGGACTGGGCTATTGCTGGGTTCAACTGCGATCGCCTTAAAAGTCGGCTTGCGCTGTTTGAGTACTTCTGCAATCCCAGTAATCGTTCCACCAGTACCTACCCCAGCAATGACGATATCTACTTCCCCGTCTGTATCTGCCCAAATTTCTTCGGCGGTGGTTTCTTGGTGAACTTTGGGATTAGAAGGGTTGCGGAACTGTTGCAGCATAAAAGCATTAGGAGTATTAGCCACAATTTCTTCGGCTTTGCGAATTGCTCCCCGCATACCCTCAGTTCCTGGTGTCAACTCCAAAGAAGCACCATAAGCTCTCAGCATAGCGCGTCGTTCTTGGCTCATAGTCTCTGGCATGGTCAAAATCAAACGGTAGCCACGCGCTGCTGCTACCATTGCTAGAGCAATTCCTGTATTACCTGAAGTAGGCTCAACTAAAATGGTCTTTCCTGGAGAAATTGAGCCAGCGGCTTCCGCCGAGAGTACCATACTTAACCCGATGCGGTCTTTCACCGAAGCCGCTGGGTTCATGCCTTCTAATTTAACAACTATCCTTGCAACTACTCCTTCAGCTTGAGGAATCTTGTTCAGTTGAACTAAAGGTGTTCGTCCAATCAGTTCTGTTACGTCTTGAGCAATCCGCATTATTTAACTCCTAAAATCCTAAATCTTAGTACAGAATATTTACTTATAACAATAAGCTTTGATGTATTTATTTTGCCGTTTCATGCCAATGAGTGCATATAGTATGTATTCTAACTTAACCACACAATACGAAAGCTTAGGAAGAACTTTTATTAGATATTCCCATTGATTCTCACTTGAGAAGAGGCTAGCTTATCATTCTTCTATTTTAGCATTTGGAATTGCTAACTATTATCTTTTGGGCTAAGATTCAATTTTTTTGTAATTCTGTATATATAAATATTTTTCTTTATTTTATATTCGTTAGTAAAATATAATAATTGATTTTTAAAATATTTAATTGCTTTTCCTGATTTCTTAGTCTATCTTTATCAAGAGACATTGATATTTTATTCTGAGTACAGATTTTATCAGTCCAAAATTACATCGTAAATAGTCTTTAACCATTGCCTACATTGCTTTAAAGTTGAGTGCAAAAACATCAGAACCCCACCTCGGAAATACTAGAACCCCATCCGAAAAACACTAGCACCCATACCCCAATTAATTTTTAAAATACTTATTAGGTGAGGCTTATAGGCTTTGAGTACTATTCTAATGAATTTAATAATCTTAACAGGGCTGGGGTAAACTGTTTTGTGGAGAGCGGCTGATATAAATCGTATAGGATTTACGCAGAGATTCCCCTCTACCCCCCAACATTCCTGAGCGCAAGCTTAGTGAACTAGGGGGGACTTCTTAATCTCTCTTTTGAAAGTAGGATGAAACCAGATTACCGAATCTAAGTGCGTTACTTCTGACTGAATAATTCTATGTTTGTTTGGGAAAAGGTTGGTAACTTTTTATAAGTCAGGGATCAGTGGTAATGAGAAAAATAACTGAAAATTACCGATTACACATATTTTAATATCAAAACTGTTTGATAGGTAGAAATATACAACTACTTTAAATAAACAGCAAAAGATATTTTCTTACTGGGTGCATACTACCTAGCAAGGGAGAGCCAAGATGAAAGCCAAACTTTTAAATGTTCTCACAGTTTGCGTCGTTACTTTAGCAGTGCTTTCACCAGAACTAGTAGTATTTGGCATCGTTTGGGAGCGACACCTGGAGTTAGTAAAATCTCAGAATTTAGCTTGCGAAGTTAACAACACGACTACAGATGCTCCTGCCTTGGTTCCCTACACAGAGGGTACACATTCCCCTCAGACTAACATTCAATCCTCCGATCGTAATGTGGTTCATCAAATGCTTACTGTTGCTGAACAATATAAATTTACCACTATCCTGCAATGGTTCTTCTTGTTAACCCCGATTTGTGTTGGGTTAGGGATTCTTTTTTACGACAGATATCTTGTTCATCGTGCTGCTGTTTTAAAAGAACAAGTTGAAATGTTGGAAAGACTGTGGCACCAAAGTATCGAACAGTAACTTATTGACAATTTACTAAAATCAAGAAAATTACCATGACAGAACAACGTCAAAGTCTGTATTTTAATCTGATAGATGAGTTACTCAGATGTCCTAATGGTCAAGAACCAGAAATTTTGGAATCTAAACCCGAATTGATTGATTCCGGTTTAGTAGAAACAATGTTACAAGTAGCAACTATGTTTGCCCATGAAGGCAATCAAGATGGTGCCCAATTTTTATTTTTTGTGGCGCGCGAGCTAGCTAAAGAATTAGGTTTATACCCGGAAGTTCCTAATACTGAAGTTGCAAATCCTGAAGTTGCAAATAAGGAGTAAAAATGTTGTTGACTTCAACGGATGCGGGACAAATAGCTTTAGAACTGCTCATGGCAGACTGGAATATTTCAGAAGAGAACAGAGAGTGGTTCACAATCTTTAACTCTCGTCTGATTGGCGAGAGTTGGTACACTGTGGAACTAGGTATAGAAGGATTTCCTGATAGGTGGTTTATTCAAGTATATGACAATGGAGTGTGCGATCCAAACTATACATTTATTTCACCAATCGTTGGTTCTGAAGGATTTACAGACTTTGTAAATGTGCCGGATATCATAGCAGAGGTTTTAGTTTGTGAACGTAATGCTCGCTAATAATTAAAAATTCAAAAGTTATAATTCAACACTAATTCGTAATTTGTAATTAAATCAAGACTTAGAGTCAGCGACCTCTAAAATTTGTTAGGATTCATTATGGGTAGGATTTAAATCCTAATCTATATATAACATAATTACGTTGGCGAGTCTGCAAATATCATTACGAATTAGGAATTACGAACTTTTAATATAAAGATGCTTTACGCAAATCTGAGGTGATCCCGAATGAGGTACACCTCTTTTTTTGTAATATTTAATATTTTATTCCAGCTTAATACAATATTTTGTCATGTTTAACTGATAAAATTATGTTATATTAAATAGCGTGATGGACGCTACAGAAATATCAGTTCCAATGATTGCTGAAGATATCTTAGCCAAGGAATTCACAAGAGTCGTCAACCATTACTACCCGCAAGTTGGAGAATTGCTGGATGGGTGTTATGTAAAAGTCATCACCTGTTTTTGGGGACGACCTGCCAGACGTTTGCAATATATAGGAATTTATTGCTCCGACGAAATGATTTCCTGTGTGCAAGCTCAAAAAGAAATACTCAGAGAAGTAGCAGACAATATGGGTCTAATCCAGGTTGTTTGCATGAATGCCAAGCGATTGTTACGCGATCCGCTGTCGAGGGTCAAAGAGAACAACCCACGCCTATGGTTGGAGTTGCAGTGGGTTGCAACTTAGTGATTCATCACATTAATTGAGAGGGGTAAATGCTTTTGTAGAGAGGACTTTATTCCCAAATATTTAAGCACTAAAGTGCTTAGGGAACTCCAAATAAAAAAATACTCAACTACTTTTTGTGGGGTGGGCGTCTCGCCCGCCCGTAGCTAAGGGCGGACAAGATGTCCACCCCACAAGTAGTAGTAATTTATTTGTTGGAAGTCCCTTACTACTGTCCACCCCACAAGTAGTAGTAATTTATTTGTTGTAAGTCCCTTACTACAAACCTATCAACCACTAGAATAATCAGCACCTACGGTGAATACAAAGTATCAACACAAGTAATGAAAACTGGAATTTTCTGCAATTACGATAATTTTCACCAAGATGCTCGTCGTGCCATCTTTGAGCAAGTTGCACTAGTAAAACAGGCAGAAAGCTTAGGTTTTGAGGAAGCGTGGGTGAGTGAACACCATTTTAGTGAATCTAATCTCAGCCCGTCTATGTTGGTGTTGATGGCACATTTGGCAGGATTGACTTCAACTATCCAATTAGGCACTGCGGCGGTGTTGCTGCCATTCCATAACCCTATTAGCGTAGCGGAAGATATTGCCACTTTGGATAACTTGTGCAATGGACGATTATTATTTGGAGTTGCTAAAGGTGGCCCCTTTCCTCAACAAAACAAGCATTTTGCGACCCTCCCAAGTGAATCTCGTCCTAAGATGCTAGAGGCGATCGCATTGATTCAGAAGCTTTTGTATGAAACTGATGTATCATTTAATGGGCAATATTATCAATGCGATCGCCTGACAATTTACCCCAAACCATTGCAAAGTCAAATACCAGTGTATGTTGCCACTGGTGGTGATGATGGTATTGAGCTTGCTGCTAAACATTCCTTCAGCTTGATGGGTGGGCCGCCATTTTCCCTAGAGAGATTGAAGGATACTATTACCAAATATCGAGCCTTAAATTCTAGTGGTGCGGAAAACTTTGTGCTGGCACGCTTCTTTTTTCTTGGCAAAACATTTGACGAGGCAGTGAGTGAAGCGTTACCTTTCGTTCGCAAATTTAGCCAGAAAATGAAAGCTAATTCGGCTGAAATCTTGAAAAATAGTGCGAATCCTAACCAAAAACCATTTGATCGCACAAATATTTGTTTCGATGAAGACTATTTGATTGAGAACTCAATTATCGGTGATGTGGAGACTTGTCGAGACAAAATCAAGAAATTTCAGGACGAATTAGATTTAGGTACGTTAGCACTCAAACCCTCGTCTGCGGATATGCGAAAAAACCTGGAGAGTTTGACGCGCTACAACCAAGAGGTGCGAAATTATGTCTTCTAAACTATACATGCTTCCTCCCGATGACTTACCTCCAGCTGAGGTAACAAAACAGGATGGAATGCTGCAAATGGAGCTAGAACAGTCTACTGGCAGATGCTTTTATCAAGCTTGCGATCGCATTACGCGAGTACTGTTGTCTAATTGTCAGTGGTATCTCACAACAAATGCTAGCATCCTAACACTAATTATTGACTGCCCTGACTTAGTATCTTACTGGCATATCGTCAGCAATATTCCTCAGTTAGGTAATAGATTAGAGCGGTTTGCTACCAACGGCAAAATCCGCGTTTATCCGCCATTTGGTAAAGGGATGCCGTTTGAAATCAGCGTCAATGAAATATCAGCTTACCGAGATTGGCTTTGAGGTAAATAGAAACTGGGAATCATCCTTATTGCTGTCTTCCACCCTGTACTTTTAAAGTGCAGGGTGTTGTATTTTCTGAGAGGTATAATTCATTTTTTTTAATTGGATGCAGTTAGTTATTAAAGTAGAAATAACTACTGTAATTTGGGTTAATTTTTGTATTTTGAGACGGAAATATTTAGGCGATCGCAATGTCCATACTCAGTGGTAGTCTAAATAAAAGTGCAATAGCGCTTATCTAAACGTACCTACTTGCTTATGCCCAAACCTGCTGATATCAGCACTAAACGCCTAATCAGTCTTGCACCCGATAACTGGGTAAAATGGGTAACAGAAATTCCTGATGTTATTGTAGGTGAAATTCTCAACTCAGAATTTCAGTGGCTTAGTAGAGAAAGTGATGTACTTATCCGTGTCGAGAATCCGCAGTATGGAAAATTTCTAGTTGTAAATGAATTACAACTGCGCTATAAACCGGAAATGCCACGACGGATGCGTGCTTATGCAGCTCTAGCTGAAGAAAAATATAATTTACCTACCTATCCGGTATTAATCAACATTCTTAAAGGAACTAACACAGAAATACCTACAACATATACATCAAATGTTGCAGGTTTAAGAGCAACTCAAGATTATCGGGTGATTAACTTATGGGAAGTTGATGTAAATACTGTCTTTGAGACACCATTACCATCCTTAATTCCATTTGTACCCATCCTCAAAGGGGGTGAAAACGAGGTTGTAATTCGAGAAGCCTTGCAAATTCTGCGTCAGGATGAACAATTAAATCAACTTGAAACAGTTTTGGCTTTTTTTGCTACGTTTGTAATAGAGAGTGCCCTAGTCCAAGAAATCATGAGGTGGGATATGGCTGTGTTGCGTGAATCGCCTTGGTATCAAGAAATTTTACGTGAAGGAGAAGCACGCGGGGAAGCACGCGGGGAAGCACGCGGACGACGAGAGGAATTATATTCAGGTATTGAATTGGCACTAGAGATTAAATTTGGGACTACTGGCTTAGATTTAATGCCAATCATTTACCAAATCACAGATTTACAGCGATTAAAAGTGATTCAACAGGCTATCAAAACCCTAAATACAGTTGAGGAACTACAGCGACTTTGTGATTGATTTACTGGTAAAAAAACTTGTGATTTTCTCACTTACCCATTTATACCACAATACGCTTGGATTAAGGCCAAAAACTAAAACTGGCGTAGCGCGATCGCACTCTTTGCAACGAATACCCACCCCGAATCGCACCGCCAGTTCTAACCCTATAAGTCAATACGGTTCAGTTAAGGCTAAAACCACCACAAAAATCAAGGATGAATTTTCCCATCAGGCATCATCGCTCCTTGCAAGATGGCTCCTTGAAGATTGGCTCCTAGAAGGTTAACTTCTAGAAGGTTGGCTAGTATCAAAAAAGCTCTCTGAAGGTTGGCTTTTGACAGGTTGGCTTTTAACAGGCTGGCTTGCGACAAGTCAGCTTGCGACAAGTTAGCTCCTTGAAGGTTTGCATGGAACAAAATAGCTCCCTGAAGCTTCGCTTCTGATAGGTTCGCTCCTTGAAGGTTCGCTAGTGACAAAAAAGCTCCCTGAAGCTCCGCTTCTGATAGGTTGGCTTTTGACAGCTTTGCTTCTGATAGGTTGGCTTGCATCAAAGTAGCTCCCTGAAGGTTAGCTCCCTGAAGGTTGGCTTGGGACAAAGAAACTCGCGACAAGTTAGCTCCCTGAAGGTTAGCTCCCTGAAGGTTGGCTTGGGACAAAGTAGCTTGCGACAAGTTAGCTCTCTGAAGGTTAGCTCCTGATAAGTCGCAGTTGAAACACTTGTTGGTATTCAGCAGCTGCTTAACCTCTTCAGGATTGGCAGCACATCCGGGAGTAGTTAAAAGATTAGAAGTGCTAACACTAATAAGCAGAAAAGCTTGGTAAATGTTTAACTGCATCGTAGTTCATTATACAATTCGAGATAATTCTCTTATATTTGCATTTTTTCAGCTTCTTATTCCAAATTTTTCAACGTGATAGCAAGATTACAGAGATATAGCGATCACTCTAGCTGTCTAAATGGTATGCACGTCTATGTTCAAAAAAATTTAGGTATTTGAAGGGAGTAGTGTTGACAAGCTTGTTACCTTTTCAGTTACCCATTTATACCAACTCTCTAACCCAGCACCAGTTGTTGCACAAACCTGGAAAATCTGAATTTGGGAATTTACTTGTTTAGCATATTCTATGCACTTTTGAACATCAAAATCTACATAAGGTAGCAAATCAATTTTAGTGATAATCATTACATCACTAGCACGGAACATGTGGGGATATTTTATCGGCTTATCTTCTCCCTCCGTGACGGAGAGAATCACGACTTTTGCATTTTCTCCTAAATCAAATAAAGCTGGACAAACCAAATTTCCCACATTTTCAATCATCACAACTGAGTTCAGTGGCGGATTCAGTTGTTGTAAACCCTTGTCTATCATTGATGCATCTAAATGACAGCCTGTTCCAGTGTTAATTTGGATGACTTTAGAGCCTGTTTCTTTAATTTTTTTGGCATCATTAGCAGTTTCTTGGTCGCCTTCAATTACACCGATAGATAATTGATGTTTTAAATCATTAATGGTTCGTGTCAAAAGAGTTGTTTTCCCCGCACCGGGAGAACTCATTAAATTTAAGGCGAGAATATTTCGACCTTTAAACCATCCCCGATTTTGGGCTGCTATCAAATTATTTTTTGCCAAAATATCCTGTTCTAAGGATATCGTTGTATTGTGTATTTTGGCATGAATTTGAGACGCTTCTATATGAGTGTCGTGACTGTGAGAATGAGTGATGACAGTACCATCTGCTAAAGTGTGAGTATGATGATGATGGTTATGTTCAGCTTCACCTGTTTCCAGATTGGTAATTTTAGTTTCACCATCATCAGAACAACCGCAGGTTACACACATAATTCCTCTATTTCTATTTCTTTAATTTTCAGTTCTTCACCAGTAATTAAATCTAATTGCGTGCTACCGCAGTTACAGATACCAAATGGTTTATCTAAATAAATTTCTGTACCGCATTGGCGACATCGCCCTAAGCCAGGAATTTCCAAAATTTCTAATGTTGCCCCTGCTAAAACTGTGCCTTGAGTGCAAATATCAAAACAAAATCGGATAGCATCGGGCATAATAGCTGAAAGTTTGCCAATTTCTAATAAAACTCGCTGCACTTTTGCACCTTTGGCATGTTCAGTCACGATTGCCACAATATTTTGAGTAATTCCAAGTTCGTGCATCCTATAAAATCTATTAAAAATTAACAAATTCGTGGCAATTGGTCGCCTACTAACATATCAACAATCCTTTCAGCACCAAAAACTGTTTTTAACAATACGATACCTGGAGGTGAGGTAATAACTTCGCCAATAATACAAGCATCTTTGCCTGCTGGGTGGGATTTCATCGCAGATAAAACAGTTTCTGCATATTTAGCTGCCACCACTACAACTAACTTACCTTCATTAGCTAAATATAATGGATCTAAACCGAGAATTTCACAAACTCCGTTGACTTCTTCATGCACTGGGATAGATTCTTCAAAAAGACGAATTCCTACATTGGAACTGAGGACAAATTCATTTAAAACTGTAGCTAAACCACCGCGTGTGGCATCTCGCATAGCATGAATCTGAGGACACACATGGAGAATAGTTTCTACTAAAGTATGTAATGGTTGACAGTCACTTGCAATATCGGTTTCTAAGGCTAATTCGCCACGGGCAATTAAAATTGCTGCTCCATGATTGCCTATTTCACCATTAATTATTATAGTATCTCCAGGTTGAATATTGTGGGCGGAAATACTAACTCTTTGCGGGATGATACCAATACCAGCAGTATTAATAAAGAGTTTATCGACAGCACCGCGATGTACAACTTTTGTGTCACCAGTAACAATTTGAACACCAGCTTTTTTCGCAGCTGTTTTCATACTGGCTGCGACACGCCGTAATATTTCTACTGGTAATCCTTCTTCTAAAATGACGCTACAAGTTAGATATAAAGGTTTAGCACCGCTAACCGCTAAATCATTAACTGTGCCGTTAACGGCTAGTTCCCCTATATCACTACCGGGAAAAAATAAGGGGTCTACAACATAGGAATCTGTAGTAAATGCAAGTCTGTCTCCTTGTTGCATGAGACTGGCTAAGTTAAAGCTGGCTTGGTCTTCTAGTTGCGAGAGAATTGGGTTATCAAAATTGCTGACAAAGATATCATCTATTAAATCACGCATGGCTTTACCACCGCTGCCATGTGCGAGAGTTATATGAGTATCTCGCACTTTGCTTTGGTGACGACGAACTTTTTCTATTTTTTGAAATAGAGAATTTTGTATTGAGTTTATGGGGAAAATATTCATATTAAACTTTTTTTAAGCGCAGAGGTAGGCGGAGTATTATCAGTCTGAGGAGAAGCCGCAGGCGGGGAGGGGTTCTTGAGTTATTTTTGGTTTTTCAGTGATTGTTCTTTTGGCAATAGTGGAGAGTCGCCCGTATTTGTAATAGGCTGCACAAGCACCTTCGGAAGATACCATGCAAGTACCGATTGGTGTTTCTGGTGTGCAAGCTGTACCAAATACTTTGCACTCCCAAGGCTTTAAGACTCCTTTGAGAATTTCTCCACACTTACAAGCTTTATGGTCGGCTATTTTGAGGTTGGGAATGGTAAATTTAAGTTCGGCATCAAATTGGGCATATTCAGGTTTAATTTGTAATCCTGAATAAGGAATGTCACCTAAGCCGCGCCAATCGAAATTATCTCGCACGGCGAAAACTTTATTTATGGCTTGTAGGGCTACTGTATTCCCGTTTTTTTCTACAATTCGGTTATATTGGTTTTCAACTTCACAACGATTTTCTACTAGCTGTTGCAATAGCATCCAAATCGATTGGAGAATATCTAAGGGTTCAAATCCTGAAACAACAATTGGCTTATTATATTGTTGGGAAATAAATTGATATGGGTCAGTGCCAATTACCATGCTGACATGTCCAGGCCCAACAAATCCATCTAGTTGTAAATCAGGATTATCTAATAATGCTTTGAGGGCGGGAATCACCAGGACGTGATTGCAAAACATACTAAAGTTATGAATTTCTTCGGCTGCTGCTTGCAGGATGGTGAAGGCGGTGCTGGGGGCTGTGGTTTCAAAGCCTAATGCGAAGAAAACTACTTCTTTGTCGGGGTTATCTTTGGCAATTTGTAGGCTATCTAGGGGAGAGTACACCATACGGATGTCTGCACCTTGTGCCCTGGCTTGTAGTAAACTTGTTTTGGAGCCAGGAACTCGCATTGCGTCGCCAAAGGTGGCAAAAATGACGTTATGATTTTGAGAGATTGCGATCGCATCATCTAATCTCCCTTTTGGCATCACGCATACCGGACAACCAGGCCCATGAATTAGTTCAATAGCTTGGGGTAAAATTTCTTCGATACCATATTTAAAAATAGAATGGGTATGTCCGCCACATACTTCCATGATTTTGATAGGTTTTTCTAGTCGATGGCATAATTTAGCGATTTCGCGGCATAAAGCTTCAGCTTTTTCCGGTTCGCGGAATTCGTCAACATATTTCATAGGAAGTGAGGAGTAGTGAGTTTTATGTATCTGTTAATTTCGCTTTTGTAGTAGAGGGTTTTTTTAACAAATCGCGTTGCCTCATCTAGATTTCAACCTCCTGCCTCCAACCTTCTTCACGTACTAATCCCTGCTTCTACTGCTGCTAATTCTTGGAACAGTTGTAATGTTTCTGCCGCTTCTTGTTCGTTAATTCGATTCATCGCAAAGCCAACATGTACTAGCACCCAATTACCAATACAAGCTTCGGGGGGATGTTGTTCATCTACAATACAAGCAATATTTACTTCGCGCTTAACACCACCAATGTTAACTGTAGCTAATTTATGGTTAACGTTGGTAATTTCTATAATTTGTCCGGGGATTCCTAAACACATTTTTATTTTTTAAGATAAATTAACCACAGAGGCGTAAATAACGCACAGAGAATTCTTTCTAAGAACAATTTTGTCAAATATCAAGACTCATGTATTAATTGTGCGGCTGCAATCACTGCTTGTCCTAAAGATAACCCGCCGTCGTTAGCTGGTACTAAGCTGTGAGTAAGTACTTTTATTCCCAATATTTGTAATCGTTTGCTAATTTCCTCTGACAATATACAATTTTGAAGTACTCCTCCTGTTAATGCTACCTGATAAATCAGATTTTCTTGACTAAGATGTTTAACCATTTGCACAATGGCATTCGCTAAACCTTTGTGAAATTTGGCTGCCATAACTGGTTGTGGAATCTGATGCTGTAAGTCATCGAGCAAGGCTAGCCACATTGGACGTGGGTCTATACAATAAATACTATCTGAAAAAATAAAATTAAAAGGATATATTGGTGTTTCTTTATCATTATTTAAACTACTAACATCTACTATAGCTTCCATTGCGATCGCAGCCTGTCCTTCATAGCTACATTCGTCTCTATAAATACCGATAGCTGCTGCCACTGCATCGAACAATCGCCCTACTGAAGAAGCTGGAGGAGAGTTAATTCCTTTATCTATAAGTTGATTGAGTAGCTTAAGTGGCTTGTTTTTCAAAAATTTAAATATTTCTAAATTAGCATACTTTTGTTCGCAATCATCCCACAGGTTAACAGCTACTAATTGAGCATAAGTATTACGCCAAGGCTGATAAATTGCTTGTTCACCACCAACCATTGCTACTGATTTAAATGTTGCTAGTCGTTTAAAATTTCGGTAATCTGCTAAAAGAAATTCTCCACCCCAGAGTGTACCATCATCGCCGTAACCTAAACCATCTAAAGCAATACCTAATATTGGAGGTGAATTTAAGGGAATCCCATTTTCTGCCATACAAGCGGCGATATGGGCGTGATGATGTTGAATGGGATAAATTTTGATTTTATTTGTGTCCGCGAGTTCTTTACCAAGTTTGCTTGAGAGATATTCAGGATGTTTATCAATGGCGATTACTTCTGGTTGATGCTCAAATAAATTTAAGTATAATTTTAAATTTTCTTGGTAAGCGTTGAAAGCGGCAGCATTTTCTAAATCTCCTAGATGTTGGGAGAGAATTGCTTCTCCTTCACGCAATAGGCAAAAAGTATTTTTTAACTCACTGCCCATTGCTAAAATTTGCGGTACTTTGTGAAATCCCAGTGGTAAACTAATTGATGCTGGTGCATATCCTCTGGCACGGCGAATTGTTTGAACTTTATCACCTAGAACACGTACAACTGAATCATCTACCCGATTCATAATTTCCCGATTGTGCAAGAGAAAATAATCAGCAATTGTCCCTAATTTTTCCCTTACTTCGTCATTATCAATACATTGTGGTTCATCAGCAAGATTGCCACTTGTTAAAACAATTGGGCGATTCATCCGCCGCAGAATTAAATGATGCAAGGGCGTATAAGGTAGCATGAAACCAAGAGTATTTTGCCCTGATGCTACTGACGATGCTAACTGTTTTTTATCTGAAGCCTGTAATAAAACAATTGGTGCAGCAGAACTGGTTAATAATTCTTTTTCTTTGGCGTTGACAATACAATATTGTTCAATTACTTCAATATCCCGCGCCATCAAACCAAAGGGTTTATGATAGCGCTTTTTTCGCTGACGTAGTTTTTGTACAACGGTTTCCTGTGTTGCATCGCAAGCTAGATGAATACCACCTAACCCCTTAATTGCCACAATCTCACCTTTTTGCAACAAGGTACAAACAGCATCGACATCATCCAACATCGAAAACATGGAAGCAGTAACCGATTTTCCATCAGCGCGTTCTAACCAAGCTGCGGGGCCACAAACATGACAAGCTACAGGTTGAGCGTGAAAACGGCGATTTTCGACATCGTGGTATTCCTTTGCACATTCTGAACACATGGCAAACGCAGACATACTGGTATTGCATCTGTCATAAGGAATGGCACGAATAATACTCAGGCGGGGGCCGCAATGAGTACAGTTAGTAAAGGGGTAGCGATAAAAGCGGCTAAAGGGGTCGAATATTTCTTGTTGACACTGTGGACAGGTGGCTGCATCAGGGGTAATTTCTGTTGTAATGGCATTACTGACACTACTAGAAATCACGAAATTATCAAATTTCAATTCACCTTCATAAGGAGTTCTAGTTAGTTGATTAATTCTTGCTAACGGTGGACATTCTGTTTGCAATCTGGCAACAAACTCTGTAATTGCTTCCTCACTACCAGATACCCTAATTAATACACCTTGACCATCATTACAAACATCTCCAGTCAAACCACAGGCTTTAGCAAAACGATAGACGGTAGGGCGAAATCCTACTCCTTGAACAGTACCGCCAACTCTAATTTCTTCAGTCGCCATATAAATCTGACTTTCCAAAATTACGAATTATGTAGCTTGCTTCCCGCTTTGCAGGTATTACGAATTATTAAACTGCCACAGTAATATTCGGTTATTTCCAGAATCAGCTATTACCGCAGTATCACCACAAATTTTTATCCCATAACACCAATTTAAGCTATCTCGTTTAGGTAGTCCAAAATTCCGATTTTCACCTTTACTTTGAAAATTTATTTGTCCTGCCAACCCATCTGCCATTACACCTTGCAGTGAGAAAATTGATTCTGGTTTTCTCCATCCTAACAACCGGGAATTAGCAGTATCTGCAACCACTAACCAATCTCCAGCTACCCCGACACCATAGGGCATACTCAAACTACTAGCACTAGGATAATAAACTCCTTGATTCATTTCCACAAAATCAAAGCTTTTTTGTCCTAAAGCTACTGCACAAGGGGCATTATTTTCTGTTGGTATTCCCTGCCAAATCATCACTCGGTGATTACCTGCATCACTGATAACCAAATCTTCTCCCCAAAGAGTGATATCATGACACCAACGCATACTCACTGCGGTTGGAGAAGCACCACCGTTTTCATTGCGAGATATCATATCTGGTTGTGCCAAAACTAAATCAGCAGGTTGACCATTTTCTATTGGTAATTGATGCCAAATTAATACCCTGCGATTACCTGTATCAGCAATAAATAGCCGTCCTTGATGATAAAAAACACCATAAGGCCAATGCATTGTCTTGGCAGATGCTTGTTGACTTCCTCGATTTGGTTTATTATCAATAAAATTAGCTTGTCCTAACACCAAATCTGCTGGAACATTGTTATCTTGTGGTAAGTTTTTCCAAATTAAAACTCGATGATTCCAAGCATCTGCAACAGCTAACCCTTCACCACAAGCACAAATTCCAGTTGGTACACTTAAGGTTGCGCTTCCCGGTGTACTTTTAGCATTTTGTCCTTCATGATAAAAGTCAGGTTGTCCAATTATCCAATCAGCAGGTTGACTATCTCTTGTAGGTAATTTTTTCCATCCTAATAATCGATGATGTCCTGTATCTGATACCCATAAAGGGCCAGTTTTTGATAACAAACAAGCACCACGAGGCCCAAACATTGTTACGGGACTGGGTGCTACAGGTATGACTAATTGTTCTGGTTCAATAATGTTGCCTAAAATTACCTCTGCACCTTGAGGTGATAGAGGTAAATGTTGAGAAATTTCTGTTGCTTCTAGCGGTAATTGTGATCTGGGATTAATTATGATTGGGATATCCATGAACCGCAGATAGACGCTGATAATTATTTTAAAATATTAATATTAATCGGCGTGTAACAATAATAGCGATTTTTCATTATATTTTTTAAATTAAGTGAAAAGTTTTAAAATACTTCCTTATTAATCAATCTTGAAAAATTATATCTCACATACAATAGCTTTTGTTATACAGGAATATTTGGCATGAGTACGCGATGTACTGAAAAAAGAAAGTCAAAGCTTATTTGGAGTAAGTAAAAGTTAGTTTTGCTTGCGGAAAACACTAAAATGAGTAAGTAAAAGTTAGTTTTGCTTGCGGAAAACACTAAAATGAGTAAGTTAAAGCTTATTTGGAGTAAGTCAAAGTTAGTTTTGCTTGTGGAAAACACCAAAATGAGTAAGTCAAAGCTTATTTGGAGTAAGTCAAAGTTCATTTTGCTTTTTCAAAACCTTAAAATGAACAAATAAATTACACAAATCAGAAAAGATTATAGAATATTGATAAAGCATTAAGAGCTTTTGCTTACACACAAGGCGAAAGTGAATGTGCGAACTACTGATATAAAAAACTAAAATAGCTGTGATTTTCTAATTACCAAGTATATTTGCTGATTTGTCACCTTCGCATTATAATTGTTGCAGTTTCACAAAAACCTTATCGTCTTTAATTTTTACTGGATACGACTCAAGTGAAACATCAGGTGCTGTTAAACATTCACCTGTCTCTAACTTGTACTGAAATCCGTGGGAGGGGCAGGTAATAATACCATTTTCAACTTTACCTTGATCTAGGGCAGATCCTAGATGAGTGCAAGCATTACGGTAACATCTTACTGTAATACCTTGACGATGTAAAATTAATGAACTACCAGCAAGTTGTACTGCCAATACACTAAATTCAGGAACTTGCTCAATAGTCGCCACTTTGATCCAAGTAGAAGTTATTTTGGAAGAAAATGGACTGATTAAACCAGAAGTTGTGTTGTTACCTATAGGGTTATTGACCGCAACTACTCTGGTAATTTCGGGACAATGATTTTTGATTGCCTGTTCTACTCCCTGAGATAAAGTCAAAGTAGAAGCCAGACAATTGCTGCAAGTTCCTATTAATTTGACTTCTACCATATCTGGAGGCTTAATTGCCACTAGTTCTACATCCCCATTATGGCTTTTTAAACCTGGGCGAACTTCTTCAAGGGCTGTTTGAATTCGCTGTGCTAATGGTGGTTTTGGTGGTTTTACTAGTTCGTGATAAAGTAGCACTGCGTATACTACTTCATCATTAACAGCATGACGCAAAGCTGACATTGATTCTTGCTTGAGACTTTTAATTAAATTAGTCAATGCTGCTTTGTGTAAAGCTTCAATTGCTCTTTTTAGACCAACTGCTACACACCGTTGGCTTTCATCCCACTCTGATATAATTGCCTCAAAGCGGTTAATTTCCTGAACTAATTCTTCAAGGTTTGTCATTGGTCATTGGGCCTGGGGCATTGGTTATTCATAAATGACTAATGAAAAATTACTTCATTTTGAAATCTTTGAGAAGAAATGGCATAATCAAGCCTGTCAATAGACTAGATAATGTTATTGGTAAGTAGAAAGGAATATCGATTTGTGCAAACAACACTAGTAGTAACGAACCTACAGCAGTAGCAATAGCAGTTCGCTGAATAAAATACATTGGATCGCGCAGTAATTTTCCTTTGAAAAATAACTTGGCAGAAAACCAGCCAATTTCTAACATATCTACTCCTAATAGTTTGTCAATAAATTTAGGATTACAAGCCCTAATACAATAGCAGGAATTACACCAGCAGGGGCAAATAATGCCCCAAGCATTGCTGAAAACTGATAGCCGATATCTTTCCCAGCTAACAGCATTCCACCAATAGCACCACCAACCATAGATAAGGCTGTTGCTATGACTATCCAGACTAATTCTGTTACTATGTTTAAGTCACCATCTGCTAAACTTGTGAGAAAATCTCTCAGAGAAGGGTTTGTTAAAATATCTCTCATACTGTTTTTTTTTCGTGATAATTGGGGAAGTTGGGGGGATAAAGGAGACAAGGGGACAAGGAGAATAGCCAATTTCTAATGCCCAATGCCCTATTCCCTATTAACTATTTCTGCTTCAATATCTTGTAGGGCTTGAGCTACTATCTCTGCTTGTCCCATTTGTTGGTTTTGGGTAAATATTTCCAAAGCTTGTTGATAGTAAATACATGCTTGCGAGAGATTTTTAGGATTTCCAAGTTCTGGTTTTTCTGAGTCGTCAGGTAAGTTGAATAAGGCGTTGGCTTTGTTTGAAATTGTGTTAGCATACTCTAGAGGTGTATCTTTGAGATTACGAACTTTTAGCGCTTCGTCATAAGCCGCGATCGCTCTTAAGTTATTTTCCACAGGATGGGAACTCACTAAATATTGCAAAGCGTTACCTAAGTTGTTTTGCAACATCGCATATTCTCTAGGATGGTCAATCAAATTAATATGCTTTAGTGCTACCTCAAATGATTGCACAGCTAACCCTTGACGCAAGTATTCCCGTTCTGATGCTAGGGGCATAGAAAGGTAAGCGATCGCAATATTGTTATACAAAATCGCGTATTCCTGGGGGTAATCTTCCCAAGTAAACACCCGCAACGCTTCATGGTAAGCCTGGATGCTGTCGGTTATCCGCGCCAAATTGAACGGTACAAGCGACTGCAACACCAGCCCAAAATTCATCTGCGTCTCTGCTACTTCCTGAGGCGTTGCCAATTGCTGTAAAATCGGTAATGCTTCTTCATAACCTACTTTCGCTTGCATCAACAGTTGGTAATCAGCATCCGGTATTGCCTGTAACGTTCCTGCCATCCCCACTTGCGCCCTAGCTTTTAGTAGGGGATATTCCTCACCACACATTTCATAAGCCCGGTAATATAAGCCAACTGCATTCCGCAAGTCTTGGGCTGTTTTGGGCTTTTTTTGAAAACCCTGTGCGATCTCAATCAGCATTTGGATTTTTTCCTCTGCTGAGGCTGACTCCGATGCAACAGCTGCAATTGCAGCCTTCACTGCTGAATCTGTAATGCTGGGGGTCATAACTCTGCCGTACTCTAGCCAATTGGGAATTGAGTCTGTCAACACCCATGAACGATCAAGACACGCGATCGCATCTCATCACGGGTCATACTGATTTACGCAGGCTTCGAGTCCTTTAGGCGGAATTCCCCTTTTTAGTCTGAGACTAGGGCTAAGGTTAAGGATTAGGGAAAGATTTGATTCCATGCCCAATGCCCTGTTTGCCCCATGCCCAATCAATTTTTTTACTATAAAACACCCTATTTCTAAAATTCTAGGGGGAAATTGCTAATATTAATGTCAGCTTTAAACATCTAATATTTTTTAAATACTTTTTGTATCATTATCTTATACAATTTAAATATTTTTTATTGAATTATTGACATACATAATATTTAGTGTACTTTAAATATTCGCCACGGGATCGTCGAAGTGTAAAATACATTCATCAACTGTAAAACAAGCTCCCTTGAAAACAGACAGCATCTTCTATCGGATCTTTCAGAGTATCCCAACTACTTTCTTTGAACTGATTAACCAACCGCCCCAACTGGCTAGTGCTTACCAATTTTCTTCAGTAGAAGTTAAACAACTGGCGTTTAGAATCGATGGTGTCTTTCTCCCAAATATGCCAGAATTACCGATTTATTTTGCTGAAGTGCAATTTCAATCAGACAAAAAATTCTATTCACGTTTATTTACCGAAATCTTTAACTATCTTGACAAAACCGAATTAACCAACAATTGGCGTGGTGTTGTCATCTACCCTAACCGCAGTGTTGATACTGGAGATACCGAAAGATATACAGAATTGCTCAACTCACAACGAGTAACTCGCGTCTATCTTGACGAATTAAGCTCAATTGAGGCATCATCAATCGGCATAGAGACAGTTAAACTCATCATCGAACCTGAATCAACTGCGACAACAAGAGCTATCGAAATAGTCAACAGTGCTCGACAGCAAATTTTAGATGTCGCTACTATTAGGGAAATTATACAATTGATAGAGACGATATTAATCTATAAGTTGCCGCGATTGAGCCAGGAGGAGATCGGAAAAATGTTTGGATCAAATGAGTTAAAGCAAACTAGATTTTACCAAGATGTTTTTGCAGAAGGTAAACAAGAAGGTAAACAAGAAGGTAGACAAGAAGGTAAGTTAGAAGCCGTACCCCAGTTATTAGGGTTGGGTTTAAGTATTCAGCAGATAGCTCAAGCGTTAGGTTTGGACGAACAACTTGTTAGGCAAGCTGCACAACCGAAATCCTAAAACAGGAGGAGATCGGAAAAATGTTTGGATCAAATGAGTTAAAGCAAACTAGATTTTACCAAGATGTTTTTGCAGAAGGTAAACAAGAAGGTAGACAAGAAGGTAAGTTAGAAACGATACCCCAGCTATTAGCACTGGGGTTGAGTATTGAGCAGATAGCTCAAGCGTTAGGTTTGGATGAACAAGTTGTTAGGCAAGCTGCACAACTAAAATCCTAAAACAATAGGGTGCGCGAAGGTTTAACAGTGCGTTTGATAGAGACGATATTAATCTACAAGTTGCTGCGATTGAGCCAGGAGGAGATCGGAAAAATGTTTGAATTAAATGACTTGAGGCAAACTAGATTTTTCCAAGATGTTTTTGAAGAAGGTAAAAAACAAGGTAAGCAAGAAGTTTTTGAAGAAGCTAAACAAGAAGGTAAGTTAGAAGCTAAGTTAGAAGTGATACCGCACTTGTTAGCGTTTGGTTTCAGTATTGAGCAGATAGCTCAAGCGTTAGGTTTGGACGAACAAGTTGTTAGGCAAGCTGCACAATCAAAATCTTAAAAAAACTGATATATAGCTGATGGGGCATAAAACCTTGCGCCCCTATATTTTGCTATTTTTGACTTAATTATTGCATGAAAATCTGACGGCTGAAAATACTCATCACCTCAAGCAGATTAACAATTGATAGTAATTCTTATTAATAAGTCAAGAGTTTTAACGTGATAAATTAAGTATATTGAGATTATTAACGTTAAGACTTAAAAACCATTTGCATTTATCAAATGTGTCACATATATAACACACATAGCCATTTCAAAGAAGCTTGAGATAATTTAATTTTTTGTTAATGATTAATTCTTTTTTAATGAAAGTAAATCAGATAAAAAATATCTTACCATTGAAAAATAAATATTGATAAACAGGTGAGACTTTACAAGCATTATCACCTACATCATGCATGGGAACAATACAAAAATATCTAGCCGATGACTAACGTATTATGGCTACAGGGTGGTGCTTGTTCAGGCAACACCATGTCATTCCTCAACGCTGAAGAACCGACAGTCTGCGATTTAATTGCTGATTTTGGCATCAAGGTACTTTGGCATCCATCCTTGGGATTGGAAATAGGCAAAAACTTGCAAACACTGCTGTGGGATTGCATTTCTGGCAAAATTCCTTTAGATATCTTGGTATTTGAAGGCAGCGTTGTTAATGCTCCTAACGGCACTGGTGAATGGAATCGGTTTGCCGATCGCCCCATGAAAGATTGGTTACTAGAACTCGCCAAAGCTGCCCAATTTATCGTAGCTGTAGGAGACTGTGCCACTTGGGGAGGAATTCCTGCGATGTCACCCAACCCCAGCGAATCGGAAGGTTTGCAATTTCTCAAACGTCAAGAAGGCGGTTTATTAGGGAAAGACTTCCTTTCGCAAGCCGGATTACCTGTAATTAATATACCTGGATGCCCCGCCCATCCCGACTGGATTACGCAGATATTAGTTGCGATCGCTACTGGACGGATAGCAGACATTGCTTTTGATGAACTAAATCGTCCCCAAACTTTTTTCAACACTTATACCCAAACAGGTTGTACCCGCAACGTCCACTTTGCCTACAAAGCCTCAACCGCCGAATTTGGTCAGCGTAAAGGCTGCTTATTTTATGACTTGGGTTGTCGCGGGCCCATGACTCATTCTTCCTGTAACCGCATCTTATGGAACCGCGTCTCATCCAAAACTCGCGCCGGAATGCCTTGTTTAGGTTGCACAGAACCAGAATTTCCTTTCTTTGACCTCAAACCAGGAACCGTATTCAAAACCCAAACAGTAATGGGAGTTCCCAAAGAATTACCGCCAGGGGTGAACAAAAAAGAATACGCCTTACTCACAATGGTCGCCAAAGATGCAGCACCACCTTGGGCAGAAGAAGACTTTTTTACAGTTTAGTCATTAGTCATTAGTATTTTGTCATTTGTGAAAAACCAATGACCAATGACCAATGACCAATGACCAATGACTAAGGACAAATGACTAAGGACAAATGACAAATGACAATTCAATCATTAGACATATCGCCCGTCGGTAGAGTTGAAGGCGATTTAGATGTTCGAGTCGATATTGAACATGGACGTGTAGTCAACGCCTGGACACACGCTGAATTATTTCGCGGATTTGAAGTTATCTTACGCGGTAAAGATCCCCAAGCTGGATTAATTGTCACACCTCGCATTTGCGGTATTTGCGGCGGTTCTCACCTAACTTGTGCATCTTGGGCATTAGATACAGCTTGGGAAACAGAAGTTCCCCGCAATGCGATTTTGGCGAGAAATCTCGGTCAAATTGTCGAGACAATTCAAAGCATCCCCCGCTATTTTTATGGTTTGTTTGCCATTGACTTAACCAATAAGAAATACCGCAATAGTCGCTATTATGAGGAAGCTACCAGACGTTTTGCTGCTTTCACAGGCAAATCTTACGAATTAGGCATAACAATTTCCGCTAAACCTGTAGAAATTTATGCACTATTGGGCGGACAATGGCCCCATTCTAGCTACATGGTTCCCGGTGGCGTGATGTGCGCGCCCACTTTAACAGACATTACCCGCGCTTGGGCAATTCTAGAATATTTCCGTACCAATTGGTTAGAACCAGTGTGGTTGGGTTGTTCTTTAGAACGCTATGAACAAATCGAGACTTATGACGACTTCAGAGACTGGTTAGATGAAAACCGAAATCATCGAGATTCCGACTTAGGTTTTTATTGGCGGATGGGTTTAGACATTGGTTTAGATAGATATGGCGCTGGTGTTGGTAAATATGTCACTTGGGGATATTTAGCCCATGAAGATAAATACCAAAAGCCGACTATCGAAGGACGAAATGCGGCGATGATCATGAAAAGTGGAGTGTACGACAGCTTCACACACACTCACACCTTAATGGATCAGTCATTTACCCGCGAGAATACAACTCACTCCTGGTACGATGAAGGGACAGGAGATATTCATCCTAGCGATCGCAACACTAAACCCATTGCAAATAATACCAAAGACTTAGATAACGCCTACTCTTGGGCAAGTGCCGTCCTGCACAAAGATTTCGGACGTTTAGAAGCCGGCCCCTTGGCGCGTCAATTAGTCGCAGGTGGCAAACATGGCGAATCTTGGCAACACTATGACCCCTTCATCCTCGATGTCTTCAAACGAATGGGTGGCCCTAGTATTCATCTACGTCAGCTGGCAAGACTTCACGAAATTGTCAAGTTATATCGGCAAGCCGAACACTGTTTACGCGAATTTAAATTAAACGACCCTTGGTATATCAAACCCACTGAAAAAGATGGTCGTGGTTGGGGTGCAACGGAAGCAGCGCGGGGTTCTTTGTGTCATTGGGTAGAAGTAGAGGGCGGTAAGATTAAGAATTACCAAGTGATTGCGCCTGGTACTTGGAATATTGGCCCTCGTGACGGTGATGGAATGCGCGGCCCGATTGAAGAAGCTTTAATTGGCACACCCATTTACGATTCTAGCGATCCGGTAGAAGTTGGTCATGTGGCGCGATCGTTTGATTCTTGTTTAGTATGTACAGTTCACGCCCATGATGCCAAAACAGGTGAAGAGTTGGCGCGTTTTCGGACAGCTTAGAGGTTGAGTGCATTAGTCATAAATTAAATCAATGAAAGCCCTCATGGAATATAGAGACGACCTACTCCTATGACATTTTCAATATCCAAAATAATTTCCAGAATCCGATCAACACACCGATTGTGATAATCTGGTTCACCTAAGCGCTCAACATTACCAATCGTGATCACAGGTAGCGAATTGAGCGCATTTTCCTTACGCAGCACTTGTTCGAGTGAATCTTCGCCTTCCATATTCCGATTTGCAGTCAATAAAATCATTCAGTTTGTTTGAGCAACTTGCCAAACTACTCGGTCGTTGCTGAAAATCGACAAATCGATTTCTTTGAAGGTGATGAAGTCAATGGAAATTAACTCAAGCCAACCTTGACTCGCAATACTACCCAGTAAAATTCGTGCGTATCCTTCAATGTTGTGGTCGATCAGAAAGTTCATGCTTGTGATTCATGCTTTGCTTTCTGCACCCGGAGCTTCTCCCAAAGAGCTTCTTTATCAGGTTTCAATGGAATCAATGCAATACGGGCAAAGTGTTCACGATTACGGTCTTCCCAGTATTGCCGATTTTCTTCTGCTTGCTTTAAGACAATTTGATACTCTGCTTCAACTTCAGTGTGGTTGGCATCAATGTAAAACATCGCTGCATCGAACTGCTCATCTGTAATCTGAGGAAAGTAATTCCGAAAAAACTGGGGTGGGTGTCCCGTATGGAGGTAGTCCATGAATTGGTACAACGTGATGCGAGTACCTGCGATCGTGAGTCCTCATTCTGTACGAATAATTTGCGATCGCCCATTTGATGCTAAAGCCATAAGCGTAGCCTCTGGGAAACTAATTTTATAATAGTACTTTACGAAAAAAGCAAGGTGAGCATTAAGTATTTGGGCACTGTCCATAATACCAACAACAGCGATCGCGCCACCAACTATTTTAGCCAGGGAGTGGAGAGTGAGTGAAAGAAAGGAGAAATAACCTATGCCTAATACTATATTCCCAATGCCTTATATTCAAAACTCGTAGCGTAACACACTAAAACTTATAGAAACAGTGCGTTAGGCTTGCGTTAATTACTTCAACAAAACAGAAATTTACAAGGTAAGCTTGTGTCTGATTTAGCGCTCCATAATTATCTTCCTCGCGTTCCCGATGCAGCATTGCAAGAATTCATCGAATGGTGTGTTGTAGAGCAGGCAAAAGCCGCAGAATGTAACTTTACTCCTGATAGAAGTAAGTTAGATAATTTGCCACCAGCAGACTACGTTCCAAAACTTGTTGATCAGTTCATGAAAGTTAAACCAGACCCCATTAAAGCAGGTTTGGTAGCTGCGATCGCTGGTAAGGAAGCTGACAAACATGCTTTATCCGGTTTAGCGATCGCAGCTGATTTTGTATCTCTTTATGTTAAGTATTTAATTCCTAAAGAAGGAAGTACTAAAGAACAGGCTGAAGAGATATTAACTAAAGTATCACAAGATCAGTATGAGAAACTGACTGAAGTTTCCAAGAAACATGGTGTAGAATTCTAGTTTACTGCTGATAAATTATTTTTCAGAGGCTTTGTCTATATTATTAGTCAGAGCCTC
Organism: Nostoc sp.; assembly: GCF_036917535.1. Classification (GTDB taxonomy): domain Bacteria; phylum Cyanobacteriota; class Cyanobacteriia; order Cyanobacteriales; family Nostocaceae; genus Nostoc. The sequence continues at coordinate 30,208 of NZ_JBALDA010000031.1, read as the reverse complement.
TGTTTTAATCACTAATGATTTCCTGAAGTATAAACTTTAATTACCGTTAATTGTTGAATTGCGATCGACCCGTAGACAAATTTATAATTACACCCCACGTAAAGTAATGCCAGTTAAGTTGTCGAAACAAAACACTAGAAAAGTCAAAATTAGACTTGATATTGATATTGTGTTAGCTTTCCATCCTCCGAGCGATCGCGCTTTCACAGAATTTGCAACTGCTTAAACAATTAAATCTCATCCCATGCTAACTATTATCGGTTGCGGCAATCTAAATCGCAATGACGATGCAGTAGGCGTAATCATTGCCCAACGCTTACAAAAATATCTAGTTGAAAATCCTCATCCTCATGTGCGAGTTTATGACTGTGGCACCGCAGGGATGGAAGTAATGTTTCAAGCTAAAGGTAGTAAACAATTAGTAATTATTGATGCAAGTTCAACTGGTTCAGAACCGGGTGCTGTGTTTAAAGTTCCAGGAAAAGAACTGGAAGCTTTGCCAGAACCTAGTTATAACTTGCACGATTTTCGTTGGGATAATGCTTTAGCCGCCGGACGGAAAATCTTTCAAAATGATTTTCCCGAAGATGTGACTGTTTATTTGATTGAGGCGGCAAATCTTGGTTTAGGACTAGAGTTAAGTCCTGTTGTCAAACATTCTGCTGATTTGGTTTTTGAAGAGGTAGCTGCACTTATCAGCCAGAATATTAACTTTTAATTAACAATCCAAAATCTAAAATCGAATTACGCCCAATCTCGATAAACAGAAAGTTCATCTACCCTCATTTCAAAAGGTATGCCTTGACTTTCTGGCGGACAAACACGGATTTTAGCACTGTTAACAATTCCATATAGCAATGTCCCCATTGGCACAATTTGTTGTAAAACACGCCAATTAGTAACTTGATCGGGACATTCAATTACCAATGTCAGAGCATTGGCATGAGTTGTAACATACCACCGACAATTAGATAGAAGATTTTGAATCGTGCGATCGCAAGCTTCATAAAAGTATCTACTTATAGAATCTTCTAGTTGTTGCCGCAGTATAATATCCGCAGATGTCGGTTGTATAGGATGTGAGTCATCACCATTTAAGTAATACATCTTTCTAGCCATCTCTCTTTAGCTTCCTGCTTATATTCCAATCACCATTCCATAAAGTACATCTTTATTTGTTTCTAAAGTAACCTGTTTTTTCACTAAAATTACCCGTTTTAACCAGATATGTACCTCTATATAACCCAGGTGTCATTCCCTCTACCCGATGCACCACTGAGTAAAGTTCTATCTCTTCATAATTTTCTGTCGGTATTGGCTGTTGAAGTTGTTGCATTACATATAAATAATCTTCTTGAGAAATAGACTATTTCCGGAAACGTCTAATAGAACGTCTATCCCAAACAGTTTGGTAAAATTTATCCTGGTTAAAATCAAATTGAGGATACTCTAATTTCTGCTGGCAACTCTTTTGTAGAGCAGTTGCTTGATAGGCATCTTCAATAAATTGATTGGATTCAAAATAATCATTACCCCAGACAAAAAGAACTTTCAGCCTTAAACGTCTGATTTTCTTGTCTTGTATTTCTCCTGACACCGCACAAGCAGTGATAAACTCTTTATTCTCAAAACCCAAATCTGAATTGAGCACAAGTTTATCAAAGTCAAAAACTAGTTGTATATCTTTTTTATGGAGATAAGCTGAAGCTGCGATTGCACCTAAATGATGTCCGCTATCTAAGAAGCAATATCTTATGCTCCTGTTTTGATATTTCCAGCTAGACCTATAATAAACACAACTAATTAAAAAGATGAATCCGTTGATACTTTTACCCGGTATAATATAACTTTCTAACCCATCATCAATTAATTCATAGATAAGAGTTAGACAATTATTCTCAACTTCTAGATGGTATATATCATTTACTATTCCCTCAATACGGCGAACCTGTACGTAAACTTCTGTAGGATACAGAGCGCCTGCTGATGGATTTACCCGTAATTTTAATGGGCCATCTTTATATACTTTTTCTAGTGTTATCGCACTAGTTAATGAGATAAAAGCATGAACAGGATTATTGAGATTTAATTTCACTCTCCGATAAAACTTGGGATAAACTTTAAATGAAGATGGCTGTGTTGAAGCATCTATATAATTTGGGTCAAGTTGTACTAATTTTTATTAGCCATTGGGTTGTTGCTTCACTCAAATTTTGACTGTTGGTTCGATTCATCAGTATTCCTTGATATTTACTTGTTAGTTTTAATATCACCATATTTACATAATTGAGAAATAATTGCTTTAGCTGATTCTTGGGGACTGAGTATAGTATCAATTATAAGAGAGCGATCGCTACAAGCCATCGCTTCTAAAATCTGTTTCGTAGGAACCGAATCATAGTTTTGACTCTCTTCGACAAATATTTTTAGTTTGTTCCGCAATTCTATACCTGTGACAACTTGTTTACCTACAAGTTCTAAGATTTCTTGTTCTTCTTTAAGAGTAAAATAAGCAGAAGCCTCTTGTACGCCCAAACTAGCAAAGTTTGTCAGTGGTTCTGGGATAGTTTGCCTATTATCATCTAACTCTTGACTAGCAATCCAATCAAAAGAATCATGACGTTTCAAAAGTCTTTCTAAACGCACTGTATTTGGTGCAGTCAATATTACAAATTTAGCATTTTTTAAAACCTTAGCTACATAGCTAACCTCATTTTCACCACGCAAACTATCGAAAACTAACATAGAGTTGACTTGTTGTGGATTGATGTGTAGCGAAGCTAAAATGTGACCCATTCCACCAGGGAAGTATTCTCGATAAAGGCGAGTATAAGTTAGGCGTTTAATCCGGCAATGGGGTTGCATAAGTTTCTCTTGCATTTTTAACATTGGCGCAATTATTACGCGTTCGGTTAAAATACGACGATTAGGTAAAAGTGTGAAATCCAAACCTTCTTCAACCAAAGCTTTTGTGATTGTGCTTTTTCCCACGCCAGTCATACCTACTATGATTAGTAAAGGAAAACTTGTTATTGGCAACCAGTCTTTAGGAACAGGAAATCCTACACCTACACCTGGACTTAAGTATTCAAAAAATAGATTTTGTCTTGCTGTATTAAGTCGATCCTGCACAATATAAACCTCTTTTTAGTCTAGTTATTATAAGTACGTAAATTTTTTATGACCTCAGTGTTTATACACAATTAAATAGCTATATTAAATTGATGATAATATTCATCAATAGTTAGTTTTTTTTAATTTTTATCTTACTTTTTGGAGCAAATGACCGCCCCACCCATTTGTGTAATGCTCGTCAAGCAGAAATACTACTGTTAAGTAAATGAGAATTATTTCAAAATTATTAAGATATCTTAAAAAAAGCTATTTTTAAAATAAAAACTTGTTAACTTACTAAAGTATAAATAGTTCAATTTAGCGAATTAAAAAGATGGAAATTAGCGCTCGTAATTCTCTTAAGGGTACTGTCAAAAAAGTTGTACATGGTTCAGTTAATACTGAGGTAACTTTAGAACTAGGGCCAGGAGTAGAGCTAGTGTCAATCATTACAAAATCATCAGCAGAAAAGCTATCACTTGCAGAAGGTAAGCAGGCTTATGCTGTGATTAAATCATCAGATGTGATAGTTGCTGTTGATTAAAAAATAGAGTTGGCTTCCTTTGCAAGCCACTCTATTTTTGATATCAAATTGTATTTAGTTTATATAACTAAGTGACTAAAAGAGTCCAATAGCATAGTCAAGCGTAATTACAGCAATAATATTAGATTTTTAAGAAATGAAAATTATAAATTAGGAATTGTGAAAGGAAGAAGGAAGTATATTTTCATCCTTCATCCTTAATTTTTTATTTAGTTGCAAAAGGGAGCAGCCAAAGTAATAATTTAGACCAGATATGCTTCTTGATGTGTTTTAATTGTGCAATTAGAACGAGGATAAGTTACACAAAGTAGAGCGTACCCTTTAGAAACCTGATCGTCATCTAAAAAGTTTTGATCGTCTTGATTAACTTCACCTTCAACAACTTTACCAACACAGCTAGAGCAGGAGCCTGCATGACATGAAAAGGGCAACTCAATGCCATTTTCTTCTGCTGCTTCTAAAATGGTTGTCTCTTCATCAACTTCAATAGTGGTGTCGATGTCTTCTTTTTTGTTGATTAATCTAACTTGGTAGGAAGCCATTTACCGATTCTCCTCAAACGTTATACAGTTGGTGTAATTTCCGAAGTTTTTGAGCAACCTATCCTAACTTTTTGCTTTCCTTCTTCTTATAGAGATACTAAGTTCAGTCAGCTTCTCTACAGGGATAAGGGATGCAACGCGAACTAGAAGCTATCTCAAGGGCATTGAAACTTTGCAGAGTGCGTCTATGGGAAATCTCTATAATTAGACTTGACGCTAACAGAATGATGTTACTTGCAAGGTACACCAGTAGGCGTACAGTCGCCTGCTTTGAAAGACTTTCCACAACCGCAGTTATCAGTTGCATTGGGGTTGATGAATTTAAAACCGCTTTCCATCACTCCTTCAACGAAGTCAACGATAACTCCGTCTAATAAAGGCGCACTTTTGGCATCAACGTAAACCAGTACTTTGCCTTGCTGACTTACTAAATCATCTGGTTGGGGCTTGCTGGTGATATCCATCGCATATTCATAGCCACTGCAACCACCATCTTTTACAGAGATGCGGACACCTTTAGTTGCGCCATCAGCGTCGGGTGCGGAACCCTTAAGGAATGCCCGCAGCCGAAATTCTGCTTTTTCTGATAAAATAATGGCCATTAGTTCTCCTGATTTGTAGCGATTAGGTGTTCTGATTTCAAATGTGGGTTGTCATTTGTCTTTTGTCTTTTGCTAATGACCCTTCGGGTGACGCTCCTGCGTCGCTAACGCTGCGCTAACACCAGTTGCTCATCGGGGAAACCCCCAGACGCTCGATGACTCGCTAACGCTGCGCTATCGCCTTTGGCGTCTCCCCTTGGGAGAAGACCGCACTGGCTCACCAATGACTAATGACTATTCTGTGCAATACCTGTAGCTTCCATCGAATTTGATTGCGCGTGTCTCCAAGGCGCATTATTACCGCATACTGGACAAGAGCGATCGCGGTAAGAACGGCGTTTAGCAAATTCCATCCGATTTAAGTCGATTGTCAGCAATTGCGATAATAGAGGCTGACTAAACCCGGTAATCAGCTTGATAGCTTCCAAAGCTGTTAGACAAGCTAGTGTCCCAGAAACAGCGCCTAAAACTGAAAAGCCGCGCTGATCCCAATCAGGCTTTTCTGGAAACAGACAGGACAAACAAGGAGTCACACCAGGAATAATCGTTGTCAGGTAAGCCTCCATCCCATTCATTGCGGCTTCCACCATTGGCTTACGCCAGCGCACACAGGCTTCATTTAACAAATTGCGCTCTGTAAAGTTGTGGGCGCAATCAAGAGCCATATCGGCGGATTGCACTAATGAGTCTACATTTTCTGGGGTGATGTAATCATGAACAGCTTCCACTTGGACATCAGGATTAATCGCATCCAAAGTTTCTTTAGCTTTGAATACCCTTGGCTTACCTACCCAATCATCAGTCATGAGAACCTGACGATTCATATCATCTAGCCGCAAGTCGCCACCCCGGACTAGGATTAGCCGCCCAACACCCGCTACTGCTAGGTAAAGCGCCGCCGTACCGCCTAATCCTCCCACACCTGTAACCAGAACTGTCGCTGACTTCAGGCGCTTCTGTGCTGTTTCGCCAAAATTCGGAAGCATCATTTGGCGACGATAGCGTTCTAATTCGGTAGGCGTCAGGTTAACCAATTTATACCTCCTAATCAGAAGTGATTTCTGTCAGTGTGACTACATTTTTTGGCTTGTCATTAAACACTTTGAACAGCTTTTGTTCGTGGGGTGTTGATTCGATAAATACCTGATAAGCTTTTTGTAAAGCCAAAGAATATTGATTTAATTTCTCTTCTTGACTCAAGTCAGGAGAATTATCATCAATTTCCTGGATGTATTGAGAAAACTTTTTCAGAATATGTAGACGATTTACATTCACAACTTCTAAATCGTAGGACATATTAAAGAATTGAAAAAATTCTTCTGCATCTACGAGTTTCTTGAATTCATCAATAGTTCCAGTCACGTCGCTTCGCTCCGAATTCAAAATTCAAAATTCAAAATTCAAAATTAACAATCCCCAGAAATTAGGGGTTTGTATGCTTTTTCTCCTAGATCATTTAGCATTCTCCAATTGTTTCAGATGTTGCTTGAGTTCATCTAACTGGCGATAGATTTCATAAGTTGCAGCTGCAACATCCATAAGTTGTGTGTAATCTGTTGGCAGACCTTCAGCTAAATCATGCAGATCCATTTTCATTTGACCTGCTTTGCTGTTTAGCCGTCTGATTTGTCCTTGTAGTTCCTCAATTGTCATTTGTCCTACCCTGCGGGAAGCCGCTGGCGCGTCTATGTCCTTTGTCCTACCCTGCGGGAAGCCGCAGAAGCGTCTATGTCATTGGTCATTTGTCTTTTACTAATAACCAATGACCAATGACTAATGACTAATTAAATATTGCCAATTTCAGGAAAGCGCTTTGCCAAATCAAGCCCTTTTTTGACGTAGTTTTCTCCCTCTTCGGCTAATTTATCCAGTGAGTCAAAGCCAAAGCGATGAGCATCTCGCAGGGTTTTCACAGTTAACAAAAGACGACCAGAAAAAACTAGCGCCCAGCCAAATCCTTCATGGCTCAAATCAACTACAACCTGAGATATCAAACCTGTTTCTTGTTCAATCCCAGCAGCTACAGCTCGAAAAAATGCCATAATCCGAGCTTGAGTTATCGGATCGACTTCGCCCTCAAGGGAGATTTCTCGTTTTTTTTGTTTGGTGACAAGAAAGGGTTTGAGAATCAACTCATCCGACCAAGTACGATAAACTCCATAACTGTCTTGACCACGAATTTGTTTAATTAATACCTTCAGAAAAGGTGAGTTCAAGACTTCAGCTGTAGCGGTTCCGTTAACACTATTATTTGCGGTCATACTGTTGCTTCATTTTCAACTTCATCGGCAAAATTTGAGGTTTTTTGCTGTAAAGCTTTACGCAACCAAGGTGGAGGATTACCTTTGAGGGTTTTGACTAGCTTAGTTAGCACTTCGCTAATTTCTTCTTCTTCTGATCGCGCCTTTACTGGGGTGACACCTTTCTTGATTAACCGAGCCGCAGCACTACCACCAATTGCCATAACATAAATAATTGTGCAGTCCTCTAGAGCCGCAAGTTTTGGTGCGAGTCTACTCTCATTGTTATCTTCTTGGATGTCGTCATCAAAGTTACGAGTCTCTAGGAATTTATATCCTTCATCCGAGATTTCATAAACATCAATCTCATCTGCTGCTCCAAAATGAGCATTAATATGAACTCGGTCACTCGTGGTGAAGCCAATTTTCATCGTAATTTGTCCTTTGTCATTTGTCCTACCCTGCGGGAAGCCGCTGGTGCGTCTATGTCATTTGTCGTTGAGCATTTGTCATTTGTTATACCAATTCAATTAATGATTGCAACACATCCTTGGGTAAAGACGCGATGAATCGCGTCTCTACAAATGGTCTATTTGTCGCATTATTTTTTCAAATTGGTATTACTTACTAATGACGAATGACTAGTTACTAATGACTCTTCTTGTTCTAAAAACAGGTTGCCGATGCCAAATACAAATTCTATAGTGCCTCGATAGCCAACTTTGGTAAATTGACCATTACCTAAGCGGTCATAAATGGGCAATCCTAGACGATAAAGAGGAACTGAGAGCTGTTTTGCGATCGCACTGACATTCGAGTTACCAATCAGCAAATCAGAGCCATCTATTAAACTCTCAAAGTCTTCCAAATCGCCGATGGTGACGCTTTTCACCGGGAGTTGTTCTAGTAGGGGCGATCGCGTGGTTGTCACCGCCGCATGAATTTGCGCTCCCATCGATTGCAGGAAATGCACTGTTGACCATAGCAAATCTGGTTCCAATGCTAAGGAAACTCGTTTTGCACCGAAGTAAAAGTGGGTATCCAGCATCGCGTCTTGCAACTGACGACGTTGGCGGCGGTATTTTTCGGGTACGCTATTACCGCTCAGAAACGCCAATGCTTGGATAAATTCATCTACTGGTTCTAATCCTGTCAGTTCGCTAAACACCTCATAAGGCGTGTCAAAGCGTTCTTCGAGAATCCTGGCAGCCCCCCGCATACTTTCACCTAATGCGAGGGTGAAAGCAGAGCTACCTACTTCTCGTAGCTGTTTTAAGCTAGTGCCACTGACTGTAATCGCACTATAACCATCCTCTAAATGACCATCTAAAGAAGCGCCAAGGTCAGGTACAAAGATCGGCACTAATCCAAAGGACGTGACTATCTCTTTGATTTCCTGTACATCCCCAGGTGTGAAGGCAGAACTCGCCAAAATCGTCACTTGTTCAGTTCTGATTTCACCTGCACGAGGAATTTCCTTAACTATGCTTTCCACAGCCACGGCAAAGCCATCTTGCAACGCACCTTTAAAATCTGGGGTAGGTGCAAAAACGATCGCTAAATTATTCAATTCGGGATGGCGATCGCGGATTTCTTTCAGAAAACCCTCGACGTCATCACCTCTAGTTTCAGTCAACCCAGTAGTACATAAACCAATAATTTCTGGGTTAGCTTTTTCTACCAGAGTCAGAATTGCTTGCTCTACATTCTCTTCACCACCCAAAATAGTAGTGACTTCCGTCATCGCTGTGGTAGCTAAGGGAATCGCTTCCCGGAAATGCCGCACCAGGACAACTTTGGCGAAAGCAGTACAACCTTGAGCACCGTGGAATAAGGGCATTGTCCCTTTCAATCCCAAAAAGGCTAAGGTTGCACCCAAAGCTTGACTTTGCTTGAGGGGATTAACTGTCAGTGCTTTGTTAGAAGTGGTAACGATCGCCATTAAACAGCCTCCTCGTCCCAAGGAGCGGGTTTGCGTATTTGTTCCCAAATCGGGCTATAGAGAGCTTCGTACAATTCCCGCGCCATCTCAATCATTCCCACATAACCTGCATAAGGATGATGGCGTTCTTGGTTAATATCAAGGAAAGGAATTCGAGCTTTCAAAGCGGTATATTGGTTACGTCCACCAGCAATCAGCATATCTGCTTTAGTGTTTTTAACCACTTGTAGCAATTCCTTGGCGTTGCCCTTCTCCAACATGATGCCATCGTTGCCGAGCAACTTTTTGATTTTGGCTTTATCTTCTTCAGTACTTTTGCGAGTACTGGTAGCAACAACTTCAATACCTAAATCCCTAGCAGCCGATATAATCGACCAACTCTTGACACCACCTGTATACAACACAACCCGTTTACCTTTGAGTCGAGCGCGATAGGGAGCTAATGCCAAATCTAAAGCAGCCGTTTCTTCTGCAATTAGCTTTTCTGTCCGCTCCTGTAAGTCAGCGTCGCCTAATTTAGCAGCGATGTTTCGCAGACAGCGATTCATATCATCGATGCCGTAAAAAGACTCTTCAATGTAGGGGATGTTGTAACGTTCCTCCATCTTTCTCGCCATATTCAGCAACGCTCGTGAGCAGATCATGACGTTGAGCTTGGCGCGGTGGGCGTAGCGAATTTCATTGTAGCGAGCATCGCCCGTAATTTTAGACAAAATCCGGATGCCTAATTTCTCTAACAGTGGTGTTACTCCCCACATTTCACCGGCGATGTTGTATTCACCGATTAAGTTAATATCATAAGGCGTTGTATGTTCCGGTTCTGCTGTGCCGACAACATATTCTAACAAAGATTCACCGCCAAAACGGTTGCCGAGATTTTTACTGCCAATGAATCCTGGGGCAATGACGGGAACAACAGGAATACCAATTTTTTCAGCCGCAGCTTTGCAGACAGCATCCATATCATCGCCAATTAAGGCTGTAACGCAAGTGGCGTAGACGAATACTGCTGCTGGTTGGTAGCGCTCTTTGAGTTCTAGAATCGCTTTATAGAGTTTCTTTTCGCCACCGAAGATGACATCATTTTCACCCAAGTCAGTGGTAAAGCCCATTTTGTAGAGTTGCGGGCCAGACGACAGACTACCACGACTACCCCAGGAATTACCAGCACAGGCGATCGGCCCGTGGACTAAATGAGCAGCATCTGCGATCGGCACTAGGGAAATCATTGCACCATCAAAAGCGCAGCCCCCTTGAGCCGCGCCAGGTTGTGCCTGTTGAGCGCATGACTTGTTTTTCTTTTCGGATTGTTTGTGCTGATTATGCTCGCATCCTGTTTCAGTGAGCAGTTCGTTGATTTTGCTTTGGGTGACTTTCATCTCTCTTCTTGTACTGAATTGCTAATTGTCCTTTGTCCTTTGAATAACTAATGACCATTGTACAGACGCGATTAATGAGCCAGCGCGTTGCGGGGGTTCCCACGCCACTTGCTCCACTTGGGGAAACCCCAAGACCGCAGTGGCTCCCCGTTGTAGCGACTGGCGTCGCGTCTCTACTGACCAATGACTAATGACTAACAAATGTATTTTGTGACATCCTCTCCACATACATCTGTGAGGTAAGATAGAGCACGGAAACGCAATCCTACAAATTCGTCATATAAAGGATTGAGTTTACATAGTGCTGGGATATTAATAGACCGTCCAAATAATTTAATTTGTCGCTCAAAGGGACAACAACAAGGAATTGTTTGGCAAATTAGATGAGCGATGCGATTATTTTTAACCTGAATTCCATCCACCACACGGCGCAACGGATTAAGAAGATTGTTGAACCATCCTCGTTTTTTCTGGTTAGGTGGATGGTAATTAGGATGAGGATGAGTGTGAGTATGTTCGTAAGTGTGATTGATGGTTTCCATCTATATATACCTTAGGTAAATGCAAGAAATAAAAAGGAGGAAATAATTCATAATTACGAATTACGAATTAAGAATTATTTCCTACCCTTAATTAACACGTTGTGTTTCTACGCAATTTCTAACGAATCAAGTCGTAGGAAATATCTGTCTTAGAAGGAATGTTGGTGTTGCGATCGATTTCTTCAAACAGGGTATTTACAGTCCAGTTGAGCAAGTTGATCACGCCTTGATAACCAATGGTGGCGTAGCGGTGTAAGTGGTGACGATCCATGATGGGGTAGCCGATTCTCACTAGGGGAATCTTGGTGTCACGCCACAGGTACTTACCGTAGGTGTTACCAACAAGGAAGTCTACGGGTTCGGTGAACAGCAGAGAACGCATGTGCCACAAGTCTTTACCGGGCCAAATAGTTGCATTTTGACCGAAGGGGCTAGAAGCAAGCAGTTCTTTGATTTCTGCTTCAAATACTTCGTTGCTGTTGTGAACCAAGATATGCACAGGTTCAGCACCCATTTCTAGCATAAAGCCCACTACGCTGTATACTAAATCTGGTTCGCCGTAGATAGCGAAGCGCTTGCCGTGAATCCATGCGTGAGAGTCAGTCATGGCATCAACTGCCCGACCGCGTTCAACTTCCAATTCTTCGGGAATGGGTATACCACTCAGTTCGCTGAGTTTCATCAAGAACTCATCAGTACCCTTGATACCCCAAGGACGAGAAACTGAGGTTGGTTGCTTCCACTCTTTTTCAATGTACTCGCGGGTTTTGACGGTGGAGTGTGCTTGCAGAGTAATTGTAGCTTTAGCATTAATTGAATCTGCTGCATCTTCTAGCTTTGTTGCAGTTGGATACATATCGAACTCACCTGTATTTGGTGAATCCAGGTAGTCGCTGTTGTCAGCTAGAAGTGTGTAGTCAAAGCCGAACAAGGAAGCAATCCGCTTGATTTCGCGGTTGTTGCCTACGTAGGTGTCAAAACCTGGAATGAAGTTGATTTTACCATTGCTGGTTTCTTTCTTATGACCTGCGGTCAAGTTAGAAAGAATTCCCTTCATCATGTTGTCGTAACCAGTGATGTGAGAACCAACAAAGCTAGGGGTGTGAGCGTAAGGTACTGGGAAATCTTGAGGAACTGAACCTGCACTCTTAGCGTTGTTGATGAAGGCTTGTAAGTCATCACCAATTACTTCTGCCATACAGGTGGTGCAGACAGCAATCATCTTAGGCTTGTAGAGTTGGTAAGAGTTCGCTAAGCCGTCAATCATGTTTTGCAGACCACCAAACACGGCTGCATCTTCAGTCATTGAAGAAGATACACCAGAAAATGGTTCTTTGTAGTGACGGGTTAAGTGGGTGCGGAAGTAAGCAACGCAACCTTGAGAACCTTGAACAAAAGGTAGAGTACCTTCAAAACCAACAGCAGCAAAGATTGCTCCTAATGGTTGACAACCTTTTGCAGGGTTAACAGTTAAAGCTTCACGGGCGAAGTTCTTTTCACGATAATCCCAACCCTTTGTCCACTCTGCAACCCGTTGTACTTCTTCGGGGTCGTGACCATTTTCAAACTGCTTTTTGTTTTCAAATAGCTGTTTGTACTCCGGTTGGTGGAATAACTCTACGTGGTCTTGAATTTTTTCTGGATTCTGAGGCATTTTGGATCTCCAAGCTTACTGAATTCTTTACTAATTAAGGAATAAGGATTTGAGGCAAAAGAGACACGATTAATCCGGTACAGACGTGATTAATCGCGTCTCTACTAGGGAGATGGGAATATGATTCAAAATTCAAAATGCAAAAATCAAAAGAAATTTTAATTTTTCAGTTTTGAATTTTGGATTCCCAACTCCCCCCTGGGGTTTTAGCCCCAGGTTATCCTTACTTATCGCTTTCTCATTTCCCTAGACGGCAGCCTTAACCTTAGCTTCAGCCTTCTTAGCCTGAGCTTTTTCATTCCAAGGAGCGCCAATTAATCCCCAAGTTGGGCTATTGAGTGCCAAGTCCATATCACGAGCGAAAATGGCAAAGCCGTCATAACCGTGATAAGGGCCGGAGTAATCCTTTTTGTGGTTTAATTCTTTTCAACAGCCTAATGTTTGCAGTAAACAGTGTCAGAGATAAACATTGTTCGCCGATAACACATTTATTTTGAGGCTAAATATAGGCTAAAAACACAGCGATGCATAATCAGGTTCAGGACTCACGCATCATCTAAATATTGTTCTGAGCCGATGTTTATGTTCATCTCTGCAATCACCGCAACAAAGAACGCACGATGAAAACGAAAGTACTACTGGAATTAGAAAAGGTTAATCTGCGTTTGAAGTCTGCAAAGGCAAAGGTGACAATTAGAGAATCGAATGGAAGTCTGCAATTACGGGCGACGTTACCAATTAAACCGGGAGACAAAGATAGCAATGGTACTGGGAGAAAGCAATACAATCTCAGTTTGAGTATTCCCGCTAATTTGGATGGACTCAAGACGGCTGAGGAAGAAGCCTATGAATTAGGAAAGTTAATTGCTCGTAAAACTTTTGAATGGAATGATAAATATTTCGGAAATGAAACAATTAGAAAAGAATTTCAAACAATAGGAGAATTACTCAAAGAATTTGAAACTGAGTATTTTAAAACTCATAAACGTACAACTAAAAGCGAGCATACTTTTTTTTATTATTTTTCCCGAACCAAAAGATTTACAAATCCTCAAGATTTAGCTAATGCTGAGAACTTGATAAGTTCCATAGAACGAATCGATAAAGAATGGGCTAAGTATAATGCAGCTAGAGCAATTGCTGCATTTTGCTTGACATTCAAAATTGAAATCGATTTATCTAAATATTCCAAAACGCCTGAGAATAGTTACCGAAATATACCGACTGATACGGAGATATCTGAAGGGATTATTAAGTTTGAAGATCATCTTAATAGTAGAGGTAATCAAGTTAATCAAAATGTTCAAGATAGCTGGCAACTTTGGCGCTGGACGTATGGAATGTTAGCCGTTTTTGGTTTACGTCCAAGGGAACTGTTTATTAATCCTGATATTGATTGGTGGTTAAGTCAAGAAAATACAGATTTGACATGGAAAGTTCATCAGGATTGCAAGACTGGTGAGAGACAAGCACTACCATTATATCGGCAATGGATTGAGGAGTTTGATTTGAGAAATCCTAAATATTTAGAGATGTTGAGAAGTGCGATCGCTAAAAAAGATAACACCAATCATGCTGAGATAACAGCGTTAACACAGCGAGTTAGTTGGTGGTTTCGCAAGATAGGATTGGATTTTAAACCCTATGATTTACGTCATGCTTGGGCAATTCGGGCGCATATTCTAGGAATACCAATTAAAGCGGCGGCGGATAATTTGGGGCATAGTGTGCAAGTTCACACACAAACTTATCAGCGTTGGTTTTCGCTGGACATGCGGAAGTTGGCGATTAATCAGGCGTTGAGTAAGAGAAATGAAGTTGAGTTGATTAGGGAGGAGAATGCTAAATTGAGGATAGAGAATGATAAGTTAAAGTTGGAGATTGAAAAGTTGAAAATGGAAATGGTTTATACACAAAGTTAAACTTGCCCAAATACTGATAATATAATCAACTTGGAGGTCAGTTATGGATAGCATTAAAATTAGAACATATATTGGTGATGATGGAATTCTGCAAATCCAGCTTCCGCCTGAAGTTGCCAATCAAGAATTAGATGTAGTGATTGTCTTTCAACCTCTTATGCCAAAATCTTCACAGTCTCCAACCAAAATGCCGGAAGAACTAGGATACTCTCGGAAATTTGTTGAAGAAGTAATAGGTAGTTGGGAAGGTGAGCCGCTTGAACGTCCAGAACAGCTTCCTTTTGAAGAACGGGAGGAGATTCAATGGCCTACCTCTTAGATACAAATGCGTGTATCCAAATTCTAAATTCACCAAGTTCACCTGTTACTCAAAAAACTTTATTAATTCCTTCTAGGGAAATTTACATCTGTACGGTTGTTTATAGCGAACTATATTACGGAGCTTACAAAAGCACGAACGTTAATAGAAATCTCACTCATATAGAAAATTTATTTGCTGAGTTTGCTGATTTACCATTGGATCGTCAAGCTGCAAAAATAGCTGGAAATATTCGCGCTCGTCTGAATGCTTTGGGGACTCCAATTGGAGCAAATGATTTGTTAATTGCTGCGATCGCCTTAGCAAACAACCTCACCCTTGTCACCCACAATACCCGTGAATTTAGTCGTATTGATGGCTTAAGGTATGAAGACTGGGAATAGCTATTTTGGATAGAAATCTAAATTAAAAAAGTAGGGCTATAGAAACGAAACTGGATCAGCTTGGGTTTTAGGGCTATTTGATCTGGCTTTCAATAGTTAGGTATTTATTGCTGCAATAACTAGTGTAAAGATTATAGCGGCAATTACCAGGCGCTCGCGTAGTGGAAGTATTAGCATTACAGATGCAACAATAACATGCAATCAGTTCAAACATGATTTACAGAAAAATTTTCAAGTCGTTGAAATTACAGAAAGTATTTAGTTCTGTTAATTATATAGATGAGTATGTGCCATATTATCTGAAATAGTACAAAATAACTATTAACTTTACTGTTAAACTTAACAAATTTTAGTTAAATGAAAAAACGAAAACCTATTGAAACTTCCCAGCAAGATATTGTCCGCTATTGGGCAAGGCACGAAGACGAGAGTGGTCTTGCTATTGATTGGTCAGATGCTTATAAGCGGTGTTGGCGTTGTGGATATCAGTCACGCCTTGAGCGATGTCACATAGTTCCTGATTCCCTTGGAGGTTTGGATACTCCATCCAATCTCGTTTTACTGTGCCGTCGTTGTCACCGAGAAGCTCCTAATGTTGCTGACCCACATTTTATGTGGATATGGCTTCGTGCAACTTGTGTACCCTTCTATGACTCATATTGGTCAATTCGTGGCTACTTTGAGTTTGAGCAAATGTTTGGACGGCGACCATTTATAGGTATTGGACTAAATGAATCACAAGCAGACCAACTAAAGGAATTATTTTGGAAGGAGATGCAAAATGCAACTATTCACTTTGGTGAAGGTCGAATGAACCCTGCAACTCTCGCTTGTATATTTGCAAAAGTAGAGGAAACACTAAGCGGAAAACCTCCGAAATTAAAGTGTCCTGAATGGGGACAGCAATATACTCGTGAGGTAATGGGATTAAAGATGACCCGATCAAATATTTTAGAAGATGAAATGAGCTAATAAGTATGATGATCGCATCCTTAAGATATCATATTTGATTGCCGCTTAATTCCCAAGCTGCCGCACATAAATTTGCTCAACTACTGAAATCAGAAGGGTGATCGCACCCCTTCCAAAGCATACATTGTTACGAAGCACAATACATTCAACCAAAACTCATTTACTCAAAAACAATGCCGCGATAAATTTCCGCCATCGGCAATTCAATACTAACTGAATCCAAAGAAATAGATAACTCTAAGCCGCTAAAATCACTGAGCAACCAACCTTGAGCTTGTTTACTATAGCGTTCCACAAAAGGTTCATCCTGCTCGACTAATAAATATTCGCTAAAACTTGCAATTGAGCGATACATCCGAAATTTACTCAGTCGGTCGTAATCTGCGGTGGAAGGAGATAAAACTTCAACAATCAGTGTTGGATTCAAGACTTCATCTAAACGTTCAGCATTTAGTTGCGGTTCGCCGTCAAAAACCATTACATCTGGATATACTCCGCGTCGATGTTCAGGAATCCACAGCCGTAAATCGCTGTTAATTGGCTCGAATTGAGTATCGCGCAGCAGAAACTTGAGAAAGGCAAAAATGTTTCCACCGATGCGGCTGTGTTTAAGGGTTCCTCCAGGCATGGGTACAATTTCTCCATCTCGATATTCGCTGCGTCCTTCGGCTTTTTCTTCGATCGCACGATATTCATCCAAGCTGTAGCGGCGCGAGATGGTAGAAATCATAGGTCTTAGGCGATCGCATTGGCTATAAAACAACAATATTATTTTGTCACAGATTTGTTTGTGAGGTAATATCATACTGCAATGCGATGCCTGCGGCGAGCTACGCCAAAGGCAACGCATCTATCAACTGTTTTTAACCATCCAAACAAAAAATCCGAGAATTTGTTCTACAGGTGGAAGAGGATAATCGATCAAGTCGATAGTGACAAGATTATCCTCCAACTTCAGGAATCGCCATTGCGTACCACTGCTAATAGAACCATAGATTACGGCAACTGGACGATTTTTGGCAGCATTAAATTTTTGTGCTGCAACCATTTCTGCAATACATTGTCCAAATCCAGTTCTTAAATCTGCTTTTTTTGCTTCCACAATCACAATTGCAGGCGCTTCAATTTCTAGTACTTCCGGCGAACGACTCAGAAGAAAATCACACATTCCATTCAGTCCAACTGCCTCATCGACTGTAAAATCTTCTCCTGAGAATAAGCTAATTTGGCGATTTAATATTCGTCTAACTTCTAATAATACAGGGTAAATTATTCCTTCAGAACGAGCTTTTTCACTTGACGAAGAAGCTAGTGGCAGACTTTCTTCAAGATATGCCGTCAGTGTTGCAGATGCTTCAATGGGTTCGGTGGCAGGAATGAATCGCCCACCCTCCTGTGTTTTTAACCCGAAGGCTTCTTTAACTTTACTGATAGTTGTAAACTGACTATAAGGCATAATTAGTAGAAATCATAAATCGTAGCCCACCGTTGGCATTGCACTGGCTATAAGATAACAATATTATTTTCTCACAGATTTGGTTGTGAGGTGATATAATACTGCCGTCTATATAATTCTTTTTTCTAAAAAACGACTGCGCGATACCCTTCAGGTTATACAAAGCCGAACGTATGTATGCCTGCTACTGCTTTAGTGGGATGCACGATAGAATTTAGGCAAAGACTTTATCTTTATGGTTAGCTGTCTACGATGTCTGCAAGAGATACGTTTCATGAACTGGTTAGAAGTGCCCTTGAGAAGGAAGGGTGGATAATTACTCATGATCCGTACCACATTGATTTAGAGTTTGTTGATTTTTACATCGACTTGGGTGCAGAACTGTTGCTAGCAGCGATAAAGGATGAGGAAAAGATTGCAGTTGAAATCAAAACGTTTTTGGCACCCTCAACGATTTCTGAGTTCCATACTGCTATTGGACAATTTATTAACTACCGCATAGCTTTGGAAGATGATGATCCAGAGCGGCGGTTGTATTTGGCAGTTCCGCTCGACGTTTATAAGCGATTTTTCAGATATCTATTTATTCAAACGGTCATTGTCCGTAACAAAATTCCCCCTTTGTTGTATGACACAGAAAAACAGGAGATTGCAGAATGGATAAGCTAATATTATATCGTGAACTAATTCAGAGATTATTGACAGCGCGAGCAAAGTTGCGTTCTGAAAGCGATCCAATAGAAAGTCAAACTATTTTTGATACTACAAAAGACCACTATCAGCTTGTGCATGTGGGATGGAAGGATAGTAGTACCCGGATTTATGGCTGTATGCTGCATATAGATATCAAGAATGGGAAAATTTGGGTGCAGCATGACGGAATGGAGGATGCGAGCGCAGATCAACTTGTGAGGGAGGGAGTGCCTAAGCAAGATATTGTGATAGCATATCATGCACCTCATGTACGGCAGTATACAGAGTTTGCTGTCGGGTAAACTTATATATAGAAAACCTGTTTATGAGCGTTACTCACAAACAGGCTTGACTTTTTTTAACTTTCTAATTAAGCCTGCTCCCAAAGCTGACGTACATAGTCAGGTAGCCAGCTAGCAATTTCCTGAATTCGTTCTTCGGAAAGCTCGTCTTTGGTGGCAGAAAAGACTGCTTTAACCGCTTGTTCTCGATCAACCGATCGCGGCATTCCGCTTTCATTAGCAACTCGGAACAGGAAGCGATCGGAATCGATATTAAAGATACCTGAGCCTTTCCAGGGTGGACGAACCCGGCTCAAAAGTCCCACAATTGGATTGGTGTCTTTCCAGAGATCGGACACTTCAAACTGGAGTGCTTTCTCATCAGTAGGTACAGCCTCTGTATGCAGTTCTGCCTCGACGCGATCGCTGGCTTCTGTGGTCATCACGTCGCGCATTACGCGAAACACAACTTCAGTAAAATCCCTTGCATCATAGGGATCTGCAAATCCGCCTTTGACCTGAACTTTTTCCAGGAAGGAGCGATGTTCTTCGGCGATCGCAGCTCGATTATCTTCAATCTCCGTTGAGTCAATTTCTGGAACGTCTGTTCTAAAACTTTGATCGGGCATCGTTTTTTGTTGTGATTATTAGTTTAGAGTTTTTATGCTTACTTTATGTAAGGTCGCACAAATCAAAAACCCTTGGGATCTTCCAGAAGTTTGAGATGGCATTTTATTCAAAAGTTAGAAATTCATCCGATTTACTCATCACAGTAAAGTCATACTTGAGGTAAGCAATTTCTCTTTATTGAGCAGAACAACACTTTGGTGTTTCTGCCTATAGTAGTCATCGCCCATTGGTGTTAAAAAACAGTCAGAATAGATGAATTGCTATAAACTCCGTCGAAACAAAGATGCTAGAAACAACAAATATCGAAATTAACACTTGTTATGTCAAAGTACCTAACAATAATTTAGAAATCGGTGCTTATTTAGCTCAACCATCACAAAAGGGAAGCTTTGGCGCAGTTATAGTTTTTCCAGAAATTTTTGGAATTAATAGTAATATTCGAGATATCACCGAACTAATTGCTAAACAAGGATATATAGCGATCGCTCCAGCGATGTATCAACGTATTGCTCCCGGTTTTGAGGCTGATTTTAGCCCTGAAGATATTGGCTATAGTCCAGAAGCCTATCGGCTGGGCTTGGAATATTATCAACAAGTAAAATATCAAGAGATATTCAGTGATATTCAAGCTACCATTATTTACCTCAAAACTTTACCTAATGTCAAAGATGATGCCCTCGGTGTCATTGGTTTTTGTTTTGGTGGTCATGTTGCTTATATGGCTGCAACTTTACCGGATATCAAAGCAACGGCTTCGTTTTATGGTGGTGGGATTACCACTGCTAGTTATGGTGAAGATACTCCAACTATTAATCGTACTTCAGAAATTAAAGGTACTATTTATGCATTTTTTGGTACAAGAGATGCATTAGTTTCCCAGGAAGAAAACGAGCAAATTGAAGCAGAACTCCAAAAACATCAAATAAATCATCGTGTATTTCGATACGACGCTGGACACGGATTCTTCGCCGGATTCTTCAAAGACCAATACCCATTTTTAGCCCAGCACCCAAGTTATAACCCAGAAGCGGCTCCTGATGCTTGGCAACATGTTTTAGAACTGTTTCAAAACTACCTGTAAAACTCTAACGCACATACTGCGATCGCACTCATTGGACTTCTTGGATGAATCAAAAGCCCTCACCCAAAATCCCTCTGCCAAGCTTGGCAGAGGGATTTTGGGCGTTGCATAGTTGCGGGATGATTTAGTAACTTCCAAAATTCTCCCCTTGCTTCCCCTGCCTCCCCTGCTTGCCCCAATTCATCCCACTGTTCTGCAACGCCGATTTTGAATTTGGCTCCCCTTCTCCCCAAATTGGGAGAAGAGGTTGGGAGATGTAGCAAGACCCCGCAGGGTGGGCGAATTTTGTATATGTGCAAGAGGTCTATTGATCCTATTGCTTTTAACTTTTTGAATTTTTAAGCAGTAATTGACAACCACATAAAAACGGATTTGGACTGTCTGTGCGATCGTCCGCAAGCACTTCAATGGGAAGCTTGCTATTATAAATCAATTTGTTATAATCCATCAATGCATCCCACTTGATCTTGCCAGTCGGAAAACCTAGCTGTGAAGTACTATCAGATATTAATTCTTGCCATTTCTTAATCTCTGGATCTTGTGATTTGCAGTAATCGAGAATGGCAATCAAGGCACCAGGCTTAGTAACTCGCAGGATCTCTGCAAGAGCGCGGACTGGATCTTCAACTACACACAGGGTAAATCCCGACGCTGCTGCATCAAAGCTATTATCAGAAAAATCAAGATTGCAGAGATCCGATACCTTGAAAGTGATGTCTGCGGATACGGGCTTTTTACGTGCTTCATCTATCATCTTCTCAGAAAGATCGACACCGACGACACGTACACTTTCAGGATAGGCTGGAAGATTAAGACCAGTTCCTACCGCAGCATCTAGGGCAGTTTGTCCTGGTTTTAGCTGCAAGGAAGCAATTAAGGGTTCGCGTTCAATGTGCCAGTAACGCTTCATAATTGCGTCATAATCCACTGCTCCTCGATCGTAAGTTTCAATCACCTGATTTATCTGCATAAATTTTTTAACAAACACGACTACTGATTTTAAATCTGTTCAACTGTCATAACCTGTTACGCCCTAAACCGCAAATCATTGTTTAAGCTTCGTAAATTAGCAAAAGTATTGTTACTAACAGCACTTTACAAGTTAATGAAGTACAGCTTCCTCAAATTGAAATCTGCTGTATAATCTAAAATTCTTTATATCTTCCTTTTCCCGCAAGCCTCAGCCATAATTTATAGTTCAACCATTCCTTAGCCACAGGGGAATCTGAATGATAAACTCGGTTCCTTTTCCAGGAGTTGAGAAACACTCCAGTTTACCATTATGTTTTTCTGTGACGATTTGGTAGCTGATGGACATACCCATTCCGGTTCCTTTGCCAATGGGTTTAGTGGTGAAAAAGGGATCGAATATTCGTTGCTGAAATTCTTTAGAAATACCAACTCCGTTATCAGCGATCGCTACTTCTAACCACATTGAATTAACTACCGATGTGCGAATCTTAATTTGACTGGGATTGTCCTTGATTTCCTGATAAGTACGCTTGGTATTATTTTCTTCTAACGCATCAATCGCATTTACTAAAATATTCATAAATACCTGATTAAGTTGTCCGGCATAGCATTCTACTGGGGGTACATTGTCGTAGTCTTTAATCACCTCAATTTCAGGTTGTTCTGGTTTACCTTTGAGGCGGTGCTGCAAAATCATCAAAGTACTGTCGATGCCTTCATGAATATTGACGCTTTTTAATTCCGCTTCATCGATGCGAGAGAAATTTCGCAGCGACAGTACAATTTGACGAATGCGATCGGTGCCTACTTTCATAGAAGACAATAATTTTGGCAAGTCTGACTGCAAAAACTCCAGATCGATGTCTTCAGCAACAGTTTGAATTTCAGCAACAGGGTAGGGATTATATTGCTGATACAACTGCATAAGTGCTAATAAATCCTGGGTATATTCCTGCACATGGGCGAGGTTGCCATGAATAAAGTTGACTGGATTATTAATTTCGTGTGCGACTCCAGCAACTAGTTGTCCCAGGCTAGACATTTTTTCACTTTGAATAATTTGAGATTGAGTGCGTTGCAATTCCTCTAATGTATTTTTAAGTTCAGTGGTACGTTCTTCTACTCGATCTTCTAGTTCTTCCTTGCTTTTCTCTAAAGCCGTAAACGATTCATGTAGTTGTCCTGCCATGTAGTTGAAAGAGTTAGACAGGGTATTAAGTTCTCGAATACTGCTAGTTTTTACTGTCTGATTTAAATTGCCAGATGCCATTGCCTTACTTGCCCGATTCAGGCGCAGAATCGGGCGTACAATCCAATGGGAGGTAAACACACCCATCACTGAGGCAATGACTAATGCGCCCAAACAAAGGGCGAGCGTGGTCTGCGTGTTAGCGTTAATTTGTGCCATGAATGTGTTTTCTGGCACACTCACCACCAGCAACCAATCCAAGCCATATTTGTCACGCCAAGGTACAACATCGACAAAATGCCGTTTTCCTTGTATTTCAAGTTGAAAATCTGTGTCTTGGGTGATGGAGTCAAACTCTTTAAAAGTTTGTAGGTGTCTAACAACCTTCTGTATTATTGGGTCAGAACTGTCGCTCGCCTGCAATCTTTTAACCTTTTGATTAACGAAGGTAAAGGGCTTTTCAGTGCCGGAAGTAGCGATTAATGTGCCATCACGTTCTAAAAGGAACACCCGCCCAGACTGACTAATATCCAAATTGCGTAAAAAATCGCCTAGTTTCAGGAGATGAATATCGCAGGCAATCATTCCCAGCAAGCGATTTTGCGAATCATAAATCGGACGACTCGCAGAAGCAGCAATGTAGGGACCGGTGGGATAATTTCCACTTACAATCTTTGCCCAAATAGGTTTACCAGCAGCGATCGGTTGGGTATACCAAGATTCCTGAGAATTTTTCCAATCCCACCGAGCATTGATTTGAGTTCGATCGCCTTGATCGTTAGTAGCGTAAGTGTAAACATTATTGGGAGGCTTGGCAGTCCAATCATCAATAGTGATTGTCTTGCCATCATAACGAGCTGCACCCAGCCCCTCACCTGTCGTTAATCCAATACCAATATAAGTCAAGTCATAGGCGTGCATCTGATCCCAGAAATACTTGCCAAGGGTTTGGCGATCGCGCACATTTAATATTCCCCTGTGGATAGCATCTGCGTTGATCTGATTCAGGGTTTGCGGAACAGAAAGATAAGACTTGAGGTGTTCGTCCACTACGTTCCTGTTACGATCTATCAACTGTTCTGCCAGGTCATTAACTGCTCTTTGTCCATTTTTAAAGGACAAATAACCCACTAAACTGACCGCTGCAAAAATTTGAATCACAAAGGGAACAATAAGAACAATCTGTAATGGCAACGCCTTAGCTTTGCTGAGATAGTGAGTCTTCATTGCTGGAAGCTGAAAGTTGTGCTAATTTGATTTGCTTCTATAGTTCCCAAGATGTTCACTTACTCACCTTTGTTTAAATTTTTTTTCAAGTCAAAGGTGGCTGTAAGGTGGAATGCTACTTTTTAAGCAAAAATTGCTGCCTAGATTCGCAACTTCTTGAAGAAGTCGGGGATCTAAATCCAGCGATTTAGTAAGTGATATCTAGATGTGGCGTGGATTGCGGGGGTTCGTTCTTTTGTATTGCCTTGCTTCCTTCTAGAAAAATTAGGTATTACCCGCCTAACTGACTGACTCTCTATTGTAGCAGCTGGCGCGACATCGAAAAATCAGAATTTG
This sequence comes from Nostoc sp., assembly GCF_036917535.1. Classification (GTDB taxonomy): domain Bacteria; phylum Cyanobacteriota; class Cyanobacteriia; order Cyanobacteriales; family Nostocaceae; genus Nostoc. The sequence goes on along the minus strand of NZ_JBALDA010000031.1, from coordinate 6,188 downwards.
AGACTAGATATTAGCAATAGCATCAGCACAAAATTTGGCTTTCTTAATATATTTTCATAATTTCAACTTTTAAATTTGGAGTAATTTATGCAGCAATTTCAAGTAATCTCAGATAGTTTAAATATACGTTCAGTACCGATTGTTGACGAAGTTAATCAAATAGCATCTCTTCCAAAAGGATATATTGTCACTAAAATTAAACATTCGGATAATGACAAGTGGTGGAAGGTGGCAACTATTCTTGAAGGCAAAACTTTAGAAGGTTTTGTAGCTCAAAAATTTCTTAGTCCAGTCACAAAATTTTCTATCAAGACTATTCTTAAAATTGGTGAAATTTCTATTTTCCAGGCAAATGGAGAATCTACATTTTTCTATGAGGCAGGTATGAGCATTAATGCTGATGGTGCGCCTAATGCTTATCACCCCGCAGATACAGGGATTGATTTTTTGGCAAATGCTGGGTATTCGGATAACTGGTGGGCACTAGCTGTAGATAAAAACGGCAATCCATTTATTCAAGGCAGTACCGATCCATATCCTGGATACTATATTTCTACGACTGCATTATTTGACTCTGGATTTGTTAAACAAGATCCACGTCGCTATGTTGATTCAACAAAGATTCCGTATATTGTTCTTTCGGGAAATAATGATTTTAGAAAGGCTACAGGCGTTAAATTAGGAGATTTTGCAGTTGTTTACAACACTAATAACGAAAAACTCGCTTTTGCAATTTATGCTGATGTTGGCCCTAAAACCCAGATTGGAGAGGGTTCAATAGCTTTGTCTCAGGCTGTTGGAAACGATCCATTAGTACAATCAAGAGTCAGGCGAGGAATTTCCAAGGATATCGTTTATATTATTTTTCCGGGTTCTGGAAATGGACAGCCAAGAACAATTTCAGAGATAGAAGCTGAAACTAAACGGTTTTTTGAAATATGGGGCGGCGTAGAACGGATAAAATCTCTATAATCCACATTCCGTATTTCAATCAGTAGTATGATTACGCAGCATTTAGGGTGAGATATGAATCTATATACTCATCTTTCTAATTCCTAGTACAACCAGTCCCAATTACCCCTTATCCCCAGAGAGCGCCACCTGTTCTCCAGTCCCCAGTTCAATATAAATGTTTTAGTTAACTGCTAACTCTTTTATTCGCAATTTTATTTTACCTCTAATTAAAGTCTCCTTAAACTCATGATTCTAAAATAGGGCGACTTCAATTATTTGGAGACTAGTTTCTTTTTCTCAAAAAGGGAAAAAGCATTGATTTTCATCACTGTTCTAATCAGTGATGAATACCCGTTTGGGAAATCAGCCAATTAGAAACAAACTATTTATATACCTTGCATTGTGCATTACTTACAGAAGTTTATGGTGAGGAAAACTGAGATGAAATTTGTTCCACAATTAGTGCTTGCTGCTGCTACTTTGACTTTAAGTTTTGCTACTGTAGAAGCCAAATCTGTATCTGCTGCAATTATTAATTACGCTTTCACAGTTGATAGTCCCGTAACTAAGGGAAATGGCTTTTTTAGCTTTGATGACTCAACTTTCAGTAAAGAAGATAATCCCGTAGCCACCATTAAGTCACTCTCTTTCAAATTTGACGGTGACTCTACCGTTTACACTGAAAAAGATGATACTAAATATCCAGAATTTCCCCTAGTATTTCCAACTACGTTCTCAACCGGACAAACATCTTTAGCATTAGACTATCTGTTCAACGATAAATCTAATCCTTCCAGTTCTATAAGTTACGAAATCATTGGTGAGGATTTGACAATTTTCTCTAGCACTTCTCCAGATGCTAAACCCATATCAGGTAGAGTTTCCTATACACAAGTACCTGAACCTACACCTTTAGTTGACGCTCTCTTTGCTTGTAGTTTTGGTTGGATAATTAAGAAAAAAGTAGCATCAATGAAAAAGATTAAAATCTAATCTTGGTTAAGTTGATATTAACGCTTTCTTTGCCAAGGATTAATCTTTTAGTAATATGCTTTTATCTGGCAAAACAACATCTAATACATTGATGCCAGAAGAAAAAATTGGGAATTAAAACCTGATTTTGGTAAGGGAGTTAGTTACGAAGTTTGCCTAAGACCACCCTGCCTTCTTCATGTTAGCTGTTGCTGCGTTTTAACTTACCTGTTAGTCAGGAGTAGAAAATGGTAGATTACCGGAATTTTGAGCAGTTCCTACACAGTCGAATCAAACGACGCAACTTAATTATCGGGGCAGGAGCATTGTCTGGTTTGGCGATCGCTAACCAATTTTCTCATCAACGAGCGATTGCTAGAAGCAGATTTTCTAATTATCCTTTCACTTTGGGTGTAGCGTCAGGTGACCCCTATCCTACCAGCGTAGTGATTTGGACTCGTCTAGCTCCCGAACCCCTAAACGGAGGTGGAATGCCATCTGCTAATGTGCCAATTCGCTGGGAAATGGCTACTGATCCCGATATGAAGCGTATTGTCTCCAGAGGTACGGTACTTGCAACTCCACAACTAGCTCACTCAGTTCGAGTTGTGGTAGAGGGACTGCAATCTGATAGTTGGTACTGGTATCGGTTTATTGTCGGTCAAGATGCTAGCCCCATTGGCCGCACTCGTACAGCTCCTCTAGCAGGTGGCTATTTAAATAAATTAAACTTTGCCCTTGTCTCTTGTCAGAACTATGAGCAGGGCTACTATACTGCTTACAAATATCTTGCCCAGGACGACCTCAGCTTAGTAGTGCATGTTGGCGACTACATCTATGAAGGAGGAATTTCAAAAAATCGCCCCAGACAGCATAACAGTGCAGAAATTGTGACTTTGGAAGATTACCGCAACCGTCACGCCCTCTATAAAACTGATTCCAATCTGCAAGCAGCTCATGCAGCGTTTCCCTGGATTGTTACCTGGGATGACCATGAAGTGGAAAACAACTATGCCAACGACATCTCGGAAGTCGATACTGAACCAGACCAGAATCGGGCAATCTTCCGCCAACGGCGGGCTGCTGCCTATCAAGCTTACTACGAACACATGCCACTGCGCCCCTTCTCGCGTCCTGTTGGCGCCGATATGCAACTTTTCCGTCGGCTCTCCTTTGGTAACTTAGCCACCTTCCATGTCCTAGATACCCGCCAATATCGCACCGATCAGCCATGTGGTGATGGTACTAAAGAACGTTGCCCAGAAAATTTAGATCCGAATGCAACGATTACTGGCAAGCGTCAGGAAAATTGGCTATATGATGGTTTAAATAGCTCACAGGCTAAGTGGAACGTTTTAGCCCAGCAAGTTGTAGTTGCTCAGATAGACATGAAACCAGGGAAAGGCGGAACCTATAGCATGGATAAGTGGGATGGTTATGTGGCTTCCCGCGATCGCCTCATGCGTTTCTTAGAACAGCGCAAACCATTTAATCCAATCGTCTTATCAGGCGATATCCATTCCAACTGGGCAATGAATTTAAAGGCTGACTTTAATAATCCAGAATCTGCTACAGTCGGGAGTGAATTCGTCTGTACTTCAATAACCTCTGGTGGCGATGGGGCAGATACCACCCCAAATGTTGAAGCTTACTTACCCGATAACCCGCACATTAAGTTCTTCAACAGTCAACGAGGGTATGTTCGCTGTGCGCTGACTCCTACAACCTGCAAAACAGACTATCTAGTTTTATCAAACGTCACAACTCCATTTGGCACAATTAGTAAGCGGGCTTCATTTGTGGTTGAAGATGGTAGTCCAGAAATACAACAAGTCTAATCGTTTAATTCCCAGGTATCACAAGCAGACAATCATAGATGGATATAGATAAATTATCAATGTTTATCTGTATTCATCTCTGGTTTCATTTTCAGAAAATTGACTTTTGCAAGTCGATGCTTTTTACCGTCAACCCAATCTACAAGAGCAACGATCGCACTAGAAATTTGTTAAACAATAATTTGATAACGGCAAGCAAAGCAGGTGATATTAATTGAGAATAACAATGCAGTGGCTCCCTAATTTACAAGATTAGCGATCGCAGTTATAGCCGCCATATTTTGATAACTATTTTAAATCCGTAAGGTGTTGACACAAAAATCAGCGGCGTAGAAAGGATCAAGTCTTTATAAAAGTTTATCTGATGCAAATTTAGTTGTAGTAGAGACGTAGCAGTGCTACGTCTCTTTCTTACGGAGAGCGATATCTACCAGACGCTTTGCGAATGCGTCTATGCAATCATTTTTGCTTGAAAAAATTTTGTGTAGAATAGCATATATTAAGTTGTTGCTGCTGGTTTCTTTCCATTGTTGCTCTCCATACTGGCAACGAATGACGGTTGCTCATTATTGATTGGTGACTTTTCTCGCTGTCCCTTACGACGCTGATTTTTAGGAACTCCCCCTGCCATGCCGTACTCTATACTGCTTTTGCCATATCGAGTTCCAACGGCCATTAGCATTTGTTCTGTCATATCTCCCAACTCGCTTTCTGTTTCTAGCATTTCCCGATACAACTTATCCAAGCTGGAAAGGGCACTATTGTAAGCATTTTCTTTAGATCGCATCGTCTCGATCAGAGTTGAGAAAGCAGGTAAGGTAAGTCCATTGCCTAAATCTAACCTCGGATCAATTGAGTTTATGCTAGCCGCACGGCGCACTGCTTTTTCTAATACTACAGAAGTTCTTTTTCTCCGAGCTATGATCTACACCTTGTAATCTAGTACGGTTAATATTCTTTACCTTAAAAAATTTCCGTATAGATCAGCTTGAGAGAATTCCGGCAAATCTGCAATAGTTTTTGCTACATAGCGATCGTTGTCATGAATGCGCTAACTACTGAAATGAGAAAGCAAACTGGGGTTTGAGAAAGTCAAAGTTGATTTTACTTGCGGAAAACACCAAAATGAATAAGTCATAAGGCATTTTGAGAAAGTCAAAGTTGATTTTACTTGCGGAAAACACCAAAATGAATAAGTCATAAGGCATTTTGAGAAAGTCAAAGTTGATTTTACTTACGGAAAACACCAAAATGAATAAGTCATAAGGCATTTTGAGAAAGTCAAAGCTCATTTTGTTAACTAAATTCGACTTTATGCATATTTTTGTACTATAATAGCTAGCTTTGATCGTTGTGATGGTAGTGCGATTTGGGAAGATGCTGTGTTTGTACTTGATGTCTGTCACAGATTGCAAGCTTCACTAACAAGTGAAAAAGTTGATGTATAAGAAAAAATAATGACTGCGATCGCATTAACCCAGTTACTTGTATAAGTGCGATCGCAACACCAAAAATACTTATTTTAACAAGTTGCAGATGTACTAGGAACTTCTCTAGCATTCTTAAGTAGTGGTAATTTTAGGTCTAATTTGTCACAATAGTAATTTCAGTTAACAGTCTCCATAAAGATGACAGAAGTTACGCCACATCCAGAGTGCCCATTTACACCAAAAACATTTGAACTTCTTGAAAAATTTAAAAATCATTCAAGTAAAGATTTTTATTTAGATCATGAAGAAGAGTTTCAAGAGTATGTTGAAAAACCTCTTCATCAAATTTATATTCATGTGATTGCCCAACTAACAGGTCAAATTATAGAAAGATTAGATGTACACAATGCTACTATACAAAAGTACTATCATAAGAGCCTTTTTGGTTATTATTTAAACTGGAAAAAAACAATAAATAATTTTAATTATATCAGTTTATTTATTTCTCTTGAAAAAGACGATTTTCGTTTTGGTCTTTACATAAATGAGTCTAGTGAAGCAAGACAAAGATTTATCAAAAATATCCAAACTAAAAAAATCAAAGAAATAGTCCTTCAACATCTTCACTCAATAGATGATTTATATTTACATTCTGAATCAACTACAAAAATTACTACATTAAATCGTTGCTCTGATTGGCTTGGAATAGTAGGTTCGTTAAAAAGCGCTACTAAAAAGATTCAAATTAGCAAGCACTTAAAACCAAAATTACTATTAGATTTTTCTTTGGAAGAACTAACTACGCAGATAAATAACACATTAGAAAAAGTCTTTATTTTATTTTTGATTGCTACTGAAGATGATCCACTATTCCAACTTAGAAGATATATATTAAAATACAGAAATGTTGAATATCGATACAAAACTTTACATTATTAGTTAGAGTAGCTTTAAAAAGCCCAAAATAGTCAACATAACATGATTTCCTCAAACC
>NZ_JBALDA010000030.1:0-30738 GCF_036917535.1 Nostoc sp. | reverse complement strand
CTGAAACTTGACTCTAACTACACTGACGCTTACTACAACCGAGGAATTGCTTATTACAACAAACAAGACTACGACAGCGCTATTGCTGACTTTAATCAAGCCTTGAAACTTGACCCTAACTACTTCAACCAAGTCCTGAAACTTGACTCTAACTACACTGACGCTTACTACAACCGAGGAATTGCTTATTACAACAAACAAGACTACGACAGCGCTATTGCTGACTTTAACCAAGTCCTGAAACTTGACTCTAACTACACTGAGGCTTACTACAACCGAGGAATTGCTTATTACAACAAACAAGACTACGACAGCGCTATTGCTGACTTTAACCAAGCCCTGAAACTTGACCCTAACTACATTGACGCTTACTACAACCGAGGGCTTGCTTACCGTAACAGAAAAGACTACGACAGTGCCATTGCTGACTTTAACCAAGCCCTGAAACTTGACCCTAACTACATTGACGCTTACTACAACCGAGGGAATTACTACTGTAAGAAAAAAGACTACGACAGTGCCATTGCTGACTACAACCAAGCCCTGAAATTTAACCCTAACTACACTGAGACTTATAACAACCGAGGAAATGTTTATTATAACAAAAAAGACTACGACAGCGCCATTGCTGACTACAACCAAGCCCTGAAACTTAACCCTAACTACACCATCGCTTATTACAACAGAGGAAATGCTTATAAAAATAAAGGCAACAAGGATCAAGCCGTAGAAGATTACAAGAAAGTCCTTGAATTAAACCGTGATGTTCAGTTAAGCCAACTTGCCGAAAAACAACTTCAAGAGTTACTGTAGTGAAACTGCTATTAACAGTAAACCAAAAAGTTTTTTCCAAAGAGCGATCGCTACACACGCAGCAAGCATCACCAACAAATGACTACAGAGATTCATGTTCTTTAATAATACTAAGTAAATAAAGAAGAGTTATCATATTTTGAACCAGTGCAAAATATGAAATGATGAAAGCAGTGTGTCGTAATATTGGCTGAAAAAGTTGACTGTTTCATCTCTACGAAAAACCACTCGGAGCGAGTCTATAGAAGAACTAGCTTTAACCGATTCAGAAACCCTTGACGAGGTTATTGAATGTTTAGTAGAAAATTTTTCTATTGAAACTCAAGATGTATGTGACGGGCAAACTTTATTTGAAATTTTAGTAAAAGCAGCAAGTAGTGGAGATAGTATTGAGAACACAGCTAAAACATTAAAGAACGTTCCTACTTCCAATGATATTAGATATCATCTCAACAAGATTAACAATTTTGAAGAATTAGAAATACAAATAAATCAAGTATTGAAAAGCCGAATTTCTCTGGGATTAAAAAATGGTTGCCTAAAAATAGCAATTGATTTAAATCTGATTTGTTATTATGGTAAGCCAACGTCAGAGGAATTACTATACATATATCGAAGTGAAGCTAAATCTGGTACTAATTCATTCTATGCCTATGCAACTTTATATGTTATTACTAATAACAAGCGTGTAACCCTGGCAATAAGGGGCATAAGACGGTTCGATACCAGTGTTGCAATTATTACTTATTTACTGGCGGAACTTGACTTTATTAAAATAAATGTAAAAAAGCTTTACCTAGATAGAGGCTTTTTTAATACTCCTCTCATTCGTTGGTTACAGGCATTAGATATATCATTTATGATGCCTGCTATTAAAACGGGAAAACAAGGAGGAATCAAACAATTATTAAAGGGTAAAAAAGTTATAAAACTACCTATACAATCGCAAGAGATAAAGATGATTCAGTTACCTTTAACTTATGGATAGTCTGCAAATATAGAAAGGGCAAGAATCATCAGCATGGAGTACAATATTTTGTTTATGTTGTGAACAATATAAACACAAATTTAGATTATATTTATCAAGACTATCGAAAAAGATTTGGCATTGAAACTAGCTATCGGCTCAAAAATATTTGTTGCATTAAAACAAATAATAAAAATCCAGTTATGAGATTACTATTTATTGGTATATCTTTCCTTCTCGTTAATATTTGGGTTAATCTTCTTTGGCTCAGAATCAGTCGTACAAGGAAAGGGAGTCGATTAATTTATCGCACTCTTTTCACGCTCAAACAGATGTTAGCCTTTTTATCTCAAGCTATTGAACGTAAATATCAAGTAGTCGAAAACATTTATATTCCCTCAGGTTAGTATTAAAAAAATATCAATCAGCTAATCATAAGTAATATCTATACTATGTTTACTGGTTAAAGAATTGTGTATCAAGAAGTATCAAAACATATAAGTATTTTAGCGTTTGCTCTTTGAAGAAAAACTTTTTGGTTTACTGATAATTTCCTACTAATGTTAGCAAGTAAAGACGCGAGGAAAGGTTTAATGAATACTGTTGTGCTAAATCTAGAACCGATTGCTCATTTAACCGATGAGCAATTTTATCAATTGTGTATTGCCAATCGTGATTTAAGCCTGGAAATGAACGCATCTGGAGAATTAATAATTGTGCCACCAGTAGGAGGAGAAAGCGGAAATCAGGAAGCTGGACTGATTGCTGATTTAGAGATTTGGAATCGTCAAGCTAAATTAGGGAAAGTTTTTAGTTCTTCAACTATCTTTATACTTCCCAACGGTGCAAAACGTTCTCCTGATGCTGCTTGGGTAAAATTGGAGCGGTGGGAAGCTTTAACACCAGAACAACGAAAAAAATTTCCGCCACTTGTACCCGACTTTGTGATTGAACTGCGTTCGGAGACAGATCGCCTTGCACCGATTCAAGAGAAAATGCAGGAATACATTCAAAATGGTCTGCCCTTGGGTTGGCTGATTAATCCTCAAGATCGCCAAGTTGAAATTTACCGACTTTTAAAAGCTGTAGAAGTTGTGCAAATGCCAACGATTGTTTCTGGAGAAAATATACTACCTGGATTTGAGTTGCAATTATAGGTAGGCTTTTAGATTCAATTTATAGTTTTGAAATACATCTTGCTCAGTAGATAAAGCAAATTATATAGTGTCCTTAGATACCCGTTATCGTATGTAATTACTCACGGATCGCCTATTTCAAATTGAGCTAGGAAAAAGCAGAACGATTTAATCAAGGTTTTAGGCAATAATGCAAATGTACTGCTATACAGACTTTGTGCGATCGCATAAAAATAGAGTTTTTAGAGCGGGGTAATACTTTAAGGGGAATTGAGAGAAATCGCTAAAATCATTACAATACCTAGAGTTCTCTGAGTGTATATAATTTCTGTAACTCCGACAAAAATGTTATATTCTCTGAATTGCTTGGAATAACAGATTTACTTGTGGAAACTTTCCGACAGAGGAATTAATCTTAGGGAAACGTCCTACGAAATTCAAAAAAGCGTGTTAAAAATGGTAACTGAACTAAAAACATAGCTTTTGAAAGACTAGGGAAAGTTGATTACTGAAGTATCATCAACATCTAGGGTGGAAAAACTTAATATAATTAGCTGTTCTAAAGAATGGTTAAACCTGTTGGTGTAATTGACTAATCAAGCAAGTAATAAGTTTGCAAGTACAAGGTACAGGTTTCAATGGCACCGCCTCTTGTGTCTGTTCAAATGAAGAAAAATAAGAAATCGTCTCTGGTGCTGACGCTCTCGGCTGCTGGGTTATTGATTAGTGCGGGGAGTGTAGCCTACTGGTTGTTAGCCCAGAGACAAACATCTTCTAGTGATTTGCTAGTAGGTGCAAATATTATTCCTGGTGATGCCCTGTTTGCGGTTTCCTTAACAACAGATCCTCAGCAGTGGCAGAAATTGCGGCAGTTTGGGACAAAAGAAACCCAAACAGAACTGGACAAAAATTTAGTAGAGTTACGCGATCGCTTTCTAACTAATAATGGTTACGACTTCCAAAAAGATATCGCTCCTTGGGTAGGCGATGACGTGACGATCGCAATTCTTGCCCCAGCAACAGGGAATAAACCTGCACCTAAACCAGTTACCACCAATGAAAATGCTGCCAGCGATCAGCAATCGATGGTAATGGTATTGCCAGTGAAAAACCCAGAAATCGCCAAAAGTATTTTGGCACAACCCAAAATTCTTAAACAAGGCAAATGGAGCGATGTCTACGACGGGCTACGCCTACGCACTTATCAAGGGATCGCCATTAAACAAAGTCAGGGACAAGCAGGGCAAAACTTCTCGGCTGCATTACTAGATGGGCGTTTTTTAGTCATAACTGATAGTCCCAAAGCCACAGAACGAGCCATCGACGCTTACAAAAATAAAACATCCCTAGCTACAACAGGCGGCTTTGCTGAGAATTTCCCGAAAATTGCCAACTATCAACCCTTTGCCCAGTTTTATGTAAATGTGCCAACAGCAGCTAAAATAGCCGCAGTTTCTCCAAACCGCCCTTTACCTGCTCAAGTTTTGGCTCAACTGCAAAATAACCAAGGTTTAGCAGGGACAATAACTTTAGAGTCAGAAGGAATCCGCTTGAAGGGCGTTTCTTGGCTCAACCCTAATAGTCAACGAGTGCTGGCGGTGGAAAATAAAGCTGGGAACATGCAAAGCCGCATACCAGCAGAAACCTTAATGATGCTTACTGGCAGCAACTTACAGAGGTTATGGAAAGACTATGTTTTAACATCTCAGGGAAATCCTTTATCACCGATCGCACCAGAACAGATTAGAGGTAGTATAAAATCCCTTACCGATCTCGATTTAGAGAAGGATTTACTTAGTTGGATGAAAGGGGAGTTTTCATTATCAGTGATTCCTGCTACTCCAAAAGAAGGTTCGCCAAATGATTTTCGTGCGGGTTTGCTGTTCATGGTACAGACAACCGATGCCTATAGTGGGCAAAGCCTACGCAAATCTGCTGAAGCATCCATCAGTCAACTGGATGAAGTGATGAAAAATCAATACCAGTTCCAAGTGCAACCGGGGAAAGTCGCAGGTCAACCCGTTGTTAACTGGGTATCACCTTATGGTACGTTAACTGCAACCCACGGTTGGTTAGATGGAGATGTCGCCTTTTTGATTGTGGGCGCTCCGATCGCGGATAAAATTGTTCCCAAACCTAACTACACACTAGCTGGCACTCTTCCCTTCCAACAAACAGTTCCTACAGAACCCAATCCGACGAATGGTCAATTTTTCCTGGATGTGGAACGAACTGTGAAAAATTTCCCTTTACCAACTCTAATTCCCAATCAACAAACTTTGCTAGATGCAACGCGCACAATTGGGATGACATCTGCTGTCAGCGATAATCGCAGTAACCGTTACGATATTTTTATCGAACTTAAAAAAGTTACCAACGCGACTGCGTTGCCTAGTCCAGAAAAGAGTAACTCTGTTAGATAGGGGAGCAGAAGAGGCGGGGGAGCAGAAAAGACAAGGGGGACAAGGGAGGACAAGGAGGAATTATTGAAAATTTCTCCCTTGTCTCCCCCTTCTTTCTTGTCTCCTTTGTCTCTTCTCCATGCCCAATGCCCAATGCCCCATTCCCGATTCCCTTTTAAACATATAGGATCAAAACAGTCAGAATTGATATTTTAAATTATCCACGGAGAGAACACTTTATGAATTTGGTTGCACTCCAGAACTGGCTGGACAATGCGTCCTTTGCCATATTATTCCTGACAATGCTGGTGTATTGGGGAGGAGCGGCTTTTCCGAATCTGCCTTATCTAGCCGCTTTGGGGACAGCTGGGATGGCGATCGCTAATTTGTGTATAGCTACTTTACTAGGAGCACGATGGATCGAAGCTGGTTATTTTCCCTTAAGTAATCTCTATGAATCTCTGTTTTTCTTAACTTGGGGAATTACCGCCATCCATCTGATTGCCGAAAATAGTAGCCGTAGCCGCTTAGTAGGAGTTGCGACAGCTCCGGTGGCAATGGCGATCGCAGCTTTTGCTACCATGACACTACCATCCCAGATGCAAGCGTCAGAACCCTTAGTACCTGCCTTGAAATCAAATTGGCTGATGATGCATGTCAGCGTCATGATGTTGAGTTATTCTGCTTTGATGGTGGGTTCCTTATTAGCGATCGCTTTTTTAATTGTCACTCGCGGTCAAAACATCCAACTACAAGGCAGTTCTGTTGGTACTGGTGGCTATCGCAGCAACGGCTACCGCTTGCACAAAGCATCTGAACTAATTTCTCAACCACCAACCCCTGCTGTTGAAAATAACGGCTTTGCCCGTTTTGAAACTAGTAGCAACGGCAACGGTAACGGAAACACTGCTGTTTTGGATTTAGTAACTACTCCTGAATCTCAAGCTGTTGCATCTGCTGAACCTCTTTCACCCCAGCGCCTTAGCCTTGCCGAAACCCTCGACAACATCAGCTATCGGATCATTGGACTAGGATTTCCCCTGCTGACAATTGGCATCATTGCCGGTGGCGTTTGGGCTAACGAAGCCTGGGGTTCCTACTGGAGTTGGGACCCGAAAGAAACTTGGGCATTAATTACTTGGTTAGTGTTCGCCGCCTACCTTCACGCCAGAATTACTCGCGGTTGGCAAGGGCGTCGTCCGGCAATTTTAGCCTCCGCCGGCTTGCTTGTTGTTTGGGTTTGCTATCTCGGTGTAAATCTTTTGGGTAAAGGTTTGCATTCTTACGGTTGGTTTTTCTAAAAACCTCACTAAGACAATACTGAGTATTGAGTATTTTACTTTTACTCATAACTCAGGACTTAGTAAAATCTTGCGTAAAACTATGGTGAGTTAAGTATTTAAGTTGAAACCCAGAGGAGGGCAGAGTTTTTCTTTGCCCCTACTCTTACAAACTCCCTAAGAGTGATTGCGCCAGACAAAAATTATTACTGATCACAACCAGGGACTAATGGCCATTGTACAGACGCGATTAATCGCGTCTCTGACCAATGACTAAATTATCATTTTATTTCGGATGAACTGTCATATCTCTGGAAAATATAGATTTATTGACAGGAGATTTTTATGGAAGATGGATTCGAGATACTAAACCATGATGAAGTTGTGTCTATAGAACCGGACACTTTTAATAAGTTAAATATTGCTAAAACTTTTAAAGTCCGTGATTTGATTACAGCAATTAAGGAATATGTTGGAGCAGAAGAAACGGACGAAGTAAATTTGTATACTCAAGGATTAAATTGTGAAGTTTTACAATTTAGTACTATGGGATGGAAAAAAGGAAAAGTTAGACTTGCTTTAGAATTTTGTCCTGATGAATCTGAGTCACCACTTGAGGAAGTTTTTCAAAAACTCAAACAAGTGGAAAACTAATACTCAATAAGCAAAATAACCCCGCTTATTTAATAAGTGGGGTTCTGATACTCTCTATATTTGCAAATAAAATAGGATGTGCTAAATTGCTATCAAAATTAATTAATAAAATAAAGATGTACTAACAATTTAGTCGCCGGAAGCCACGTTTAGAAGTTTACAAATTAGTTAATAATGCTTATGAATTTCAAGATGGTAATCCTGTTTGGCTACCAGAGATTGGTTTAGGAATTAGCATGGAACAGGGAACTTATCTAGGCATTCCTCGTGAGTGGTTATATTGGTATAATCAACAGGGGCAAAGGTTTTTAACACCAGAAGAAGACAAAAAACTTGCTCAACAACAAACACAGCAAGCACAGCAAGAAGCTCAACAAGCACGACGACGTGCAGAATTATTAGCAGAACAGTTGCGTAGACGCGGAGCGGCTTGTCGTTAGACATCGCTTGGTGTAGATCCTGATTCTCTCACCTGAATTGCTCTGAAGATTCATCAATGAACTCAAAGGTGCAATTGGAAAATGTACAGATAACCAAGAGACTAAACTACAAAATTATCCCGTTATATCGAAAAGCATTATCCCAAACATAATCAATCACTGCTTTAGCATCATCCAAGGGTAGAACGTGACATGCTCCTTGGCGATCGTAGGCTAGTAAAGGAATTTCTGGTGCATTGTCTGTTGTTTCGCTATTTTGAATTACTTGACCGCGAATATCTTCTAGATTGCTTAGAGGCCCTTGAATATCAAAGTTAATCTTTGTGCCTAATTTATTGTCCATCCAAGTTTCGATGCGAGAATCTAATTGTTGAGGAGTTAATGCTGTGGGGCTAGTAAGTAAATGATAGTATGCCAAAATAATTTCCTTAGATTCTTCTTCTTCTGCTAATTCAATAAACATTTGAAAAACACTATAATTGTTAGCTAAATTCTTGAAAAATAGCGTATCAGTTACAATTTTCTGAAATTTAATTTTTTTATTTTTATAATTAGTGTATTGCGTAAAGGCAAATCCACCTAAAGCGATCGCTAATGATAAAGCTGCCACCAAGACGGGCATAAAATTTCTGACTTTATCCAACTCTATATTTAATGATTCAACCAAAAAAGTAACATTTAATACTAGTACAATTGCAGCAACTAGCAATAATAAATTCGGCAATGTTCTTAATATCAAAGGAATTGCCGCACCAATCGCCGGAATTCCAAATAGTAACCGATCTTTCCAGGTCATACTTGTTTTTACATTGGGAAAAATTAAGTCAACATCTAGTTTAGGAATATTTTTGTAGAAGTAAACATACATCTTACCGGGAATGAATTTTAATTCTTGGATCTTGTCTTTCTTAGCACAAAAGTAAGCTACTTCTTTGAACTTGACTAATAAAACAATCCGTTCAAAAATATCAATCGTTTTTTCTGATTGCCAAAAGAAGAATTTTTTTACTAAAATTTTTTTAGAACTATTACCCCGGTAATAACAAATTAAGCGGTCAAAATCCTCAAAATTTACTTGAGTTTTCAATTCAATTAGAGATTTGTTTGTCAACGCTCTTTTTAAAATCGATTCAGGCAAAAAAATATAATTAGCTCTTTCAACAATATGCTCAAAAGCTTTAACTACTTTTAACTCCATGTCATCATATTGTTCAAATGTTGGTGGAGTTATTGGTTGAATCTCTGCATTAGGGTTAAAGGGTACGTAGTTATCTTTGATAACTTCTAAGGTTTTGTGGAAGCGAAAGTGATAGTATGCAATAAGGATTTGGCAGAAATCTTGAAATTTTTTGACATCAGCTTCATCTAGCTGACCGTCTTGTAGGCAAAGTTTGATAATATCACTGCGAGTATAGGGAATAAACGCTTCTCGATTTTCGGAAACAGCCATATTCAAAGATGAATCAGAATCTAACTAGGGTTTGCCACATCCCACAAAAACGGCGGCCATGAAACATTACAGCAGATTGCAGGTTTATGAAGTACAGTAACAACAGTCTGTAAACCAGTTTTTTAGATGTTTCGGATTAATCAAATCAAGAGCCGTTGCAATTAAAACATCAACCATTTTTGTTGTGGTTGGAGAGAATTGACGTAAAAAAGCTTGATTGTTGTGACCACCAAAGTTCAATCGGATTAAAATCAGGAGAATACGGTGACATATTGAGAACACTGGCACCCACCGATTGAATCAATGGTTCAATTGAAGCTACTTTGTGAGATGGTACATTATCCATAACAACTACAGCACCCGTCCATAATTGGGGGAGCAAACATTTTTGGATAAATACTTCAAATGCATGGACATCCATTGAGCCATTCATCGTCATGACAGCTAAAACTTTTTTTAAACTTATAGCTCCAATAACCGTTACTTTCGCACCTCTATAAAATGGTTTTAAATCATACGCTCTTTGCCCACACGGGCTGCGAGCTAAGGAACGCGTTAAACCAAGTAAAACACCGATTTCATCGATGAAAACCAAGTTTTCTGGGTCTATAGCTTTCACTTTTTCCCAAAATTCGCACCTGAGCTTTTGGACTCTTTGTGTGGCGCATTGACTGCTACGTAATGTCTTTTTTTTGTGTGAGGTTTTGTCTTTGCAACGCCCGGCACATGGCACTAGTACTTACCCATTTATCGTAAGTTTGTCCCCAATATTCACAATACTCGGATAAAGTAGCATCTGGATATTTTTCTACCATTTGAGCTAGCTCAATAAAATGTTTATCTAAATCACTCTTCATTCCTCCACCTTGTTTTTGTGGCTGCACATGACCTTGAGTTCTTTTGAGTAAAAGGAGCCTTTGTACAAAAGCTTTACTTACATCGAACCTAGAAGCTAGTTTTCTAATTGATGTATCACCTTGAGAGTATGCCTCAATTATTTTTTCTCGAAAGTCGATAGAGTAAGCTTTCATAGTCCCGGTTGATGCACTAGCCTTTAGTGTACTCTATCTATCTACCTGCAATCTGCTATATGTCTTCATTGGCAACTAAATTCTAGTATCTTGAGTGGTAAATCTAGCAGTTTTTTCCTGAGCCGAGGGAAAAAGTAAGTAGGGATATTTGCTTTACCTTGCACATCTCCAAGGCGTTCTGTTATTTTCAAAGACTGATTGAAAAGTGCGTAGGCGTAGCCCGTTGTAAACATAGCTCAGCATAAATCTTGATTTTCTCATTTAAATTACCATCAAGATTCATTTATAAAATAAAGATGTACTTATAACTGAGGAATGGGAAATCAATCATGCTAAATTACAATCCATTAGCTTGTTTGCCCTCATCTGAGGAGCTACCTGACTCTGACGATACCCCCGTGGATAATGAATTACAAGATTTGATTCCTGGTTTACTAAAAGCGCTTCTAGCAATAGCTTGGCCAGAACGCATGGATTGGTTTTTTGGTGTAGATATGGGTATTTATTATGACCCAGATTTACCAGCAATAGTCCCAGATGGGTTTTTGAGTTTGGGCGTAGAGCGATTTTATGATGAAGACCTCCGCCTCAGTTATGTGCTTTGGGAAGAGAAGAAATTACCGATATTATTGTTGGAGGTAGTATCTAAAATATACCGTGGTGAGTACTCGACCAAAAAAGCAGACTATGCAAGATTGGGAATTTTGTATTATGTAGTTTACAACCCATTTCGTCGCCGCAAGCCACGTTTAGAAGTTTACAAATTAGTTAACAATGTTTATGAATTACATGATAGTAATCCAGTTTGGTTAACAGAAATAGGTTTAGGAATCGGCATCGAACGAGGAACTTATCTAGGCGTACCACGAGAGTGGATGTATTGGTATAACCAACAAGGACAACGGTTTTTAACACCAGAAGAAAAGGAAAAACTTGCAGCACAAAAAGCTCAACAAGCAGAACAAAAAGCTCAACAGGCGGAACAAAAAGCTCAACAGGCAGAACAAAAAGCTCAACAGGCACAGCAAGAAACCCAATTATTACGAGAACGATTGCGATCGCTTGGCGTAGATCCTGATTTAATCTAAAAACTTTCTGCTACATTCACAAAGTCCACACTAATAGAAAGTCAAGTAATCTATAAATATAAAAGTAGTATTAGAACCAAGTGATGAAGAGGGTTATACAGTTTTCGTTTTTACACTTCCAGGATGTATTAGTGAAGGCAAGACTGTTGATGAAGCGGTAGAAAATATTCGAGAAGCGATAAAACTTTACTTGGAACCACTGGAAGAAGAATTGATAATTGAACAGGGAGCCATATTGCCTAATCGCAAAGACGCGATAAATCGCCGTCTCTTGCCTTAACCGAACAGTATTGCTATTGCAAAGCAGGGAGAGGTTTGTCGAATTTACGTTAATCAGGTTCAAAGACTCGTCCGCGAGTATTAAAGACTCGTTTATGAGTATTAAAGACTCTCGCGCGAGTATTAAAAACTCATCCACGAGTATCAAAGACTCGTCTACGAGTATTAAAGACTCATCAACGAGTATCAAAGACTCTCGCACGAGTAAAAAAGACTCGTCCACGAGTATCAAAGACTCGTCTACGAGTATTAAAGACTCGTCTACGAGTATCAAAGACTCGTCCGCGAGTAAAAAAAACTCGTTAGCAAGTATCAAAGACTCATTACAGCAATTTTCATATTGTTCTTCTCTGCGCCTCTGCGTGAGACAAATAACTTTCGGTGCTGTAATTACGAATTACGAATTAAGCATTATCCTATCAAGACTTGCATTCACACTTTCAGCATCCGGTGACTTCAATCGCTGCAAAATCTCTAAAGCTAGTTGCAAATAGGATATCGCTTTAGTGTATTCACCCTGTTGTTCTGCCAAATGTGCTAACGACCACAGAGTCATTGCTTTGCCTTTGACATAACCAATACGTTCAGTTATTTCCAAAGACTGATTGTAGAGTGCGATCGCTTCCTCCACTTCCCCTTTGTCGGCGTAGAGTATTCCCAGTTGGTGCAACGTCGCCGCTTTGCCTTGAACATTACCAATGCGTTCAAAGGATTGATTCCTGAATACTCAATATTATTCTTTTGACCGTATCAGTTTCAGAAGATTGAAGATGTTGCAATATGCTTAATGACTGCTGCAATAAATCTAATCCTTGGTCATAATCACCAAGTTCATATATCAACATTTGTCCCAACGAAGCCAACGTACTTGCTTTACCGCGCATATCTTGTATATGCTCTTGAATTTCAAGAGCTTCTTTATATGTGGCTAAAGCAGCATCAATTTTTCGCTGATTTATATAAATATTTGCTATTTGATGTAATGTATCTGCTTGACCTTTTAGATATTTAATTTGCTTATTCAAAATTAGAGATTTACTATAAAACTGAAGTGCATTTTCAAATTTAATTTGTTGTTCGGATACTACACCAAGTTGATGTAATACCATTGCTTGACTTTGAATATCATCAATTTGTTCAGCAAGTTTCAACGAAGTATCAAGGGAATTAATTGCTAAATCAAATCTTCCAACTTTAGTATAAGTAATTGCCATATTATAAAATAAGGCAGCTTTAAGTTCAACGCTACCAGTTTTTTCAACTATTTTTAGAGACATCTGTAAAAGACTAAAAACTGCTTCTAAGTCTCCTTGCTCTTCTTTAAGAGATGCTATTTGATGTAAAGCTGATATTTTTCCTTTAAGATCACCAATACTGTCTTTCAGATAGAAAGATTTTTCATAATTAGCAAGAGATTCTTGTATTTCTCCTTTTTGTGCTTTTATGTATGCAATTTGATGTAATGTTGATGCTTGACCTTTAATATCACCAATATTTTCTTGAATTGCTAGGCACTCTTGATATTTATGAAGTGCATTGTCTACCTTGCCTTGTAAAAGATATATTCTTGCTATCTCATGCAATGCTGAAGCTTTACCCTTAAGATGACCAATTTTTTCGCTATCTATAAGACATTCTTGGTAAATTTTAAGAGCTATATCTAATTCTCCGCTTTTAGATTTGATATATGCCAAGCAGTGTTTAATGCCGCAGATTTCAATTATTTCATTATCTGGACAAAGTTTTAAAGCTTCTTGATAATGCTCCACAGCTTCTTTAAGCTTACCTAGCTCAATTTCAACACGAGCTAAATTACTAAGAATACGATAGTCACTTATATTGTTAAGTGTATTTTGACAAATTTTATTAGTGTCTCGGAAACGACTATGAGGTATCCACTTTCTAGAAAGACAATTCGCAACATTGACAGCAATATCTTTATCCTTTCCCAGCAAAGCCAACCTATGAATTTCTAACTTTTGTGCTTCCGTAGCAGTTTTCGCCTTCCACCACAGACGATACAAAATTTGTGCAGCTAGGCCGCCCCCAACTTAAAACCGCCCTAGCCCCTTGGGCAATTAGTGCCTCAGCCATTGAAGGGACAGCCCCTTTATCTGGTGCTTGTCCAGTCCGACACCCAGACAAAAACACCAATTTGGGAAAGCGAAATCGGAAGACTTCCGCCAGTTCTGTGGCTGTGGTTTCGTGGCGTTCCCCAATTTCCGTCTCAGTGATAAAGTAAGGCGTATTTGGCTCTAAATCTTCTCCCCTCCTCGCTTGCGGGGAGGGGTTGGGGGTGGGGTTCTCCGCTTCAGGAGGAGTAATTGAGGCGTGTCCTGTGAGGTGAAACACATCAAAGTCATTAAAATAGCGACTCCACACCTTAGCCAACTCGCTAACGCAACCGCTTTCTTCCACCCGCAAATCTACAGCAAAATCTCGCGTATCTCCCAGAATTCTCGCTTCTTCCTGTTCAAACTCTAACTTTGGTTGCACATCTTCCGGATCGGTTGCCATAAACAATACTCGCAATTGTCGTGCTTCTACAGCCAACGGTTCCGTTTCTTTCTCAATCCAGCGCAGAGGTAACACCACTGGATTAACCCGCTTCACCAAAAAATTCTCACCATTATGCAGCACTTCCCAAGGCAGATGTACCAATTTTTGATCGGTATCAATAGCAATTACCAACCCTTCACCGCGACAATTAGCAATTCCCCGACTCAACCAGCGTCCATCGCCATCCAACCAAAAAAATAACTGCTGCCCGATTCCTGGTAAATTGGGCAGCAGTTTATAGTAATCTCGTTCGCCTTGCTTAAGCAAATTAGCGATTTCTGCTAATTTCAGGCGACGTGATTCATAGTGATTATTTTGAGGTAGCCAGTATCTGAGTTCAACTGTTTCCTGCGTACTTTCCCGAAGTTGAATGCGGATAGTTTGCACTTTATTTGCTGAGAGATTTGAGGATTTCCGTGATTTCCTCTATGGTAGCTTCTTCGAGTAAAATCCTGTTTCCAGTATCAGGGTCAAGAATTATGACATCAAATTGCTTTCCTGGATGGGATTTTTGCCATTCTTGATACCATTTGCGAATTTGTTCAGCTAAAGCCACAACACCACCAACAACGCCAACAATGGTAGCAACAGCCGCTAAAGTCCCCTCTCTTTGGGTCGGCACTTCATAGCTTCCTGATATTCCAGGAATTTCTAGCAAAGCCTCGGCTGCTGCTGGTGCGCCTTCACCCTCAATACCGACTTGAATTTCTGCCATAGCTAACCTGCGAATTTATACAGCATATTGTATATTTAGCAAGCATAATCCTCATGCAGAGGCGCAGAGAGTATTGCAAAATTATTTAGTTTGTGTTGTACCAATTGTCTAAAATAAAGCAACAGATGCAAACCTGAAAAGCCCAATTTAATCTGACTTTCTTAATTTTGAATTTTGAATTTTGAATTTTGAATTAATATGTCTCTTGCTCCTTGGCGAGGTGCAATCGCTCATGCACTCCATTGCAACCGCAGCCTTGTTTATGCCCGTTACCTGCAACTAGCAACGCTACAAGCCAACGGTCGCCCCGCTAATCGTACCCTAGTCTTTCGCGGCTTCCTAGAAAATACAAACCAGCTAAAATTTATCACCGATAACCGTAGTGCCAAAACTGACCAGATACAGCAACAACCTTGGGCAGAAATTTGTTGGTACTTCCCCAATACACGAGAACAATTCCGCATCACTGGCTGTTTAACCCTAGTAAGCGGTGATGATTGCGATCCGCATCTACAACCAGCGCGGATCGCAATGTGGCAAGAATTGAGTGATGCGGCGCGTTTACAATTTGCTTGGCCCCATCCTGGTAAACCCAGAATCCAACAAGCAGGAGCTTTTGAGCCACCAGCACCCAATCCAGTTGAGCCAGTGGCTAATTTTTGTCTACTGTTACTAGATCCGGTGCAAGTAGACCATTTAGAATTACGCGGCGAACCACAAAATCGATGGCTTTACTGCCGTGATGACCAGCAAGAGTGGTCTAGCGAAGCAATTAATCCGTGATTTAGTCAAGAGTCAAAAGATTGACCTTTAACCCTTAAGTTAAACTAAATGCCAGCACCATCTAGAAATTCCTGGATAGTCTTATCTTTGAGGTTGCACCAGCGAGTATCATGGGTTAGCTCATCTTCTTTCGCTGCTAAACAACCCACTAAAACAGGAGTTTTTTCTGAAGAATTAGTGCGCTGAAGGGTTTGTATTTGTTCTTCCAACGCCTCAATCCGGTCTACTAAAGCACGAATTACTTGAGCTTCTGAATCTGGTAAGTTATTGTGTTCAAGAGGTGCAACCCGGACTCCAGAACGATACACGATGCGCCCAGGCACGCCTACCACAGTACAGTCTGAAGGCACATCTCTTAAAACAACAGAACCAGCACCAATACGGACGTTATTGCCAATTTGGATATTGCCCAGTACCTTCGCTCCAGCTCCAACTACGACGTTTTCACCCACAGTAGGATGGCGTTTACCACATTCTTTACCAGTACCCCCAAGGGTGACACCTTGATAAATTAGGGTATAGTCTCCGACGATCGCAGTTTCACCAATTACTACACCCATCCCGTGGTCAATAAACACACTTTGCCCAATTGTTGCACCAGGGTGGATTTCAATTCCAGTCAAAAACCGAGCCAAGTGGGAAATCAGGCGCGGAATAAAGGGAAGACCAACACTATACAGCCAGTGAGCCAGCCTATGGAATAACAGGGCTTGCAAACCAGGGTAACAAAATAAAACTTCCAACCAGTTACGGGCAGCTGGGTCACGTTCAAATATGATACGAAAGTCAGCACGCAGTATAGATAGCACGAGATAGCACCCTCGGAAAGCACAACAAGCTACTCTCCCATATTATCCTTTCAGGTGTTACAGCTAAAAATTGGGAATAGAGCATTGGGCATGGGGCATTGGGAAGAGACTTGTGGACAAGGAGAATTGGGGACAAGGGGAAAGAAAAGACTTATTGCAAGTTCTACTTTAATCACCTTGTCACCTTGTCCCCCCTTGCCTCCCCTGCTCCCCAATTCACTGCTGCTCCACTTTCAGAGTATAATCATGCTTGACTCCAGGATTAAATGTACCCACCCAAATCCGATAGGTGCCCCGTTTCCAGTCGCGATCGCTAACGCTAGCATCTTTACTTTTACCAGTGTCATCGCCACAACGAATCATAGTTTGATCTGGTCCTTGGATAAGTAAAGTGGTGTCGTTGTTGTTGCTATCTACTTGTATTGTTAGCTGGGAAAAGTTTTTTTCCAAAACCATAATGTGATCTGGTTTGGGATCGGCAAAGCCAATGCACGCTTTTTGATCGCGATCGCGGTTACTGATGGCAGACAATGAGTAAGAACCACCTGTAAACCCCTGCACTGTTCCTTGTGCTGAATCAAAGTTTGTTGATAAATTAAAAGTGCCAAAGTTTGCTGTTTGTGCTATTACAGGGGTAGCTGTGATGGTGGTAAGTATAGCCAATAGCCAACCGCCGTGAAACTGAAGTCGGGGGCGACAGTATTTCATAGTAGCCCTCCAACAGGCTTTTAAATGAGTAGTGATATATACATATTCTAGTGAAAAAATTACAGTGAAATTTCAGTTGGTTGTGCCACAATCAAATGTGCCACAGTTGATGTTTTTGAAAGTGGACAGCTAATTGCTAGGTTATTTCTCGATCTAGACAGCAACATTAAATCGCGCCCGTTGATAGTGTGGAATTTTGGCAATCAAGGCATTACTTGGCAAATGCTACAGAATATCTACGTAAATATTATGAGGCAAGAAAGTACAGAAGGGAAAAAATTCTTTTCCCTTCTGTACTTTGAGCTTTTATGAAAATCTCACGAATTATGGAGTTTAAAAAAGACACCACCTTTAAGCGATCGCGTGTCAGTTCCATAACTACTCACTGTAAGCGATCGCAGGTTGTTAAAAAATGGTTTACCTAAGACTTCCACTAGTTTGAGAATCGGTACTTGACGCTCTAACAAATTCTGGCTCTTTGTCCAGTCAAGATATATATAGCCTTGGTTTGGTAGAGGAATCGCAGCGATACTATCTTTGAAATTGGGATTGTCAATTATGGAATTATCCTTCGTTGTGAGAATTTCATTCATCGTCTCCAAGTCAGACGCGAAAATTTCGTAATTTCCGAAAGTTGTATGCAATCCCCGCACTTTTGTTTCAATGCTGAAAGATGCTCCTTCTTTAACATCACTTTTTTTAGTAGCTGTGGTTAACTCTGTCCAAGCGGAAATTTTTTGCTTGTCTATATTTAGGGTATTGATGCTGAGTTCGTTGGATAAAGCGATCACATCTAATCGAGCAACGCCTTGTTCTACACCTTCGGATTTTTCCACCACAAAAATCCAATGTGGGGTTGTTTGCTCTTTATCAGGTAACAATGCTATGGCATATTCTCCTTGTACCCAACTAAAAATATCCTTTGGTAAATTGATACCCCAGCGTTTTTGAACATCCGCCAAAGGTTTTGCTAACCGAGAAACCACATCTTCCCTAGAACCATATATAATTGCTGTTGCTTGTTTCCAAAGCTTGGCTAAATCGCTGTCACCCAAATTACTCAAATTCGAGCCGGAAATTGCTAAACCTGCGGATGCTGGAACATACTGTAATGCTTCCACAGGTTTAGATAGTGGTGCAGATGGAGGGACAATTTCTGATGAAGTCAAAATGGTGGTTTCTGCCAGCAATCCTTGGGGATTCAACACTAAAGATATGATTTGACTGTTATAAAGTTGTTCTGGTAACTCTAACCCTTGCCATTTTGCGACGATGGGAAGATTCAAGAAAGCTATAGCTAATCCCCCTTTGAGCCGTTCTTTGGTAGCTTTTTGGTATTCCGGTGAGCTAGTCAAATTCAGATCGGGCGCTTGGACGTTATTGATAGCATCTTTTAGTACTTTCGGATCGTTGGCAAATAAGACAAAGCTTTCACCGACAACAGCACCAGCAAGCAAATCTTCTTCTGGTTGAGAATTGTCAGAAATCAGTTTTACACCTTTATATTGTTCAACAGCTAAGTTTGCCCCAGCTAACGCTCGTTTAGAAAACAACAATTCCACAAACTCGCGGCTTTTCTGCGGTTGTTTGGTTGCTAATGCCAACAAATACCCTGGCTGCTGTCCGTTTTCTGAATCGCGATCAATATCTAAGGTGGTGATTGCTAATGTAATTTCGTCCCCTAACCAGGGTTGAATGTCTTGTTTGTAATCTATGCCACTCTTGGTGAATAAACTGGTTTTGAGTTTAGATAGTTCCTCTTCCCGCTCCAAGACCTGCAAACGGTCAGGATTGGTCAATAATGAAACCATTGCAGGAGAAAGTTTCGACACGAATATGGCTGCACTAGGTCCAGAGCTAGAAGCAATGAGGTTAGCCGGACTTTTAGCGAAAAACCAGTAAAAGCTTGCGATCGCAATTACTAGCAGGGCGATCGCCCCAGCTACGATAAAACCGATAAATGAACGTTGCCTATTCACATTAAACCTATTAAAAAAGACGGTTTACAGCCATTTAAGCAGAAAGCCTAGCAGAATTAATCAACTCTCTTGAGAATGGATGCTGATGTCAAGGCAGAAATTTTCTGTCACCATAAATAGTATTAGGACTGTTTACGAAAATCCTCATGACAGGGAACTCATGAATCAAATTAGTGTAGAAGAACTGGCGCAACGTCTTTCTTCTAGTGATACAAGTATCCAGCTAGTAGATGTGCGGGAACCACAAGAATTGGCGATCGCTAGCATTGAGGGCTTTGTCAACTTACCTTTAAGTCAATTTGCTGAATGGGGAGATCGAGTACCTACCCTCTTCAATCCCGAAGCCGAAACCTTGGTGTTATGCCATCATGGCATCCGCTCTGCCCAAATGTGCCAGTGGTTGATTGCTCAAGGTTTTACAAATGTGCAAAATATTTCGGGTGGTATTGATGCCTATTCTCAACTAGTAGACCCTTCAATTCCCCAATATTAGCTTTTGTTCGAATACATCATTTCAGATGGAACTTAATCTTCCATCTGACTTTTGCTATGCTAAAGATAGAAGTAGATCAATGTTAGAGGCTTGCTAAAAAGTTTGGAATTTGGGCATCAAGTACATCTGCACAAAAATGTTAGATTGCTCTAAATTACAGTTCGGCAGTAGCCTCTGGAAACAAATACGTATCTAATAATACTGTTACAGGCGCAATTTTGTGCAAAAGTACGGTTATAAAGAAGCATCGTAAGGGTACATTATAATCAGCAGCTTTTGCAAAAAAAGTTGAGCAACTATACCAACTTTATTCTTAAAAATGCTGTATATATAAACTTTAAAAATACTTATCATAATATAGTTATATAATTTGCTACCTTAATAAATTATTAATATTCTGTGTTTTCGATTAAATCCGAAAATTTTTTTCAGAGTTTGATTAAAATTTGCCTTCAGCAAAACATACCATAATGGAAGTTCAGTTAACAAATCGACAACAGCATATACTTTGGGCAACGGTACGTCACTACATTGCTACGGCAGAGCCTGTTGGTTCAAAGGCTTTAGTCGAGGAGTACGACCTTGGTGTAAGCTCGGCGACAATTCGCAATGTGATGGGCGTTTTAGAAAAGTCTGGATTACTCTACCAACCACACGCTTCTGCTGGACGTGTACCTTCAGATTCAGGCTATCGCATTTATGTTGACCAGCTAATTACACCTTCTCTGCGTTCGCGCAGCATGTCGCAAACAGACACTACACGTAGCTTACTTCCACAAAGTGCTACGGAAATTTTAGGGCGAGAAGTAGAGGTGGCATTGCAAAAGCAGCTACAGTGGCAAGATCGGAGTTTAG
Organism: Nostoc sp.; assembly: GCF_036917535.1. Classification (GTDB taxonomy): domain Bacteria; phylum Cyanobacteriota; class Cyanobacteriia; order Cyanobacteriales; family Nostocaceae; genus Nostoc. The sequence continues at coordinate 10,297 of NZ_JBALDA010000030.1, read as the reverse complement.
AAACTCTACTGCAAGGAGCCGCGCAGATTTTAGCAACCTTAAGTGGTTGCATTAGCTTGATTACTATGCCGCAAACGACCACAGCGCTATTGCGACATCTGCAATTAATGCAAATTGAAGCCGGACGGATCATGCTGATTGTGGTGACAGATGGTTACGAGACACATTCCAAATTAATGGATTTGTCGCCAACACCAGAAGAAACACAACGGGATTCAGAAGTAATCGATCGCGAGTTGCAGATTGTTTCTAACTTTTTGAATAGTCACCTACGGGGGCGAAGTCTGTTGGAATTAGCCTACCTCAACTGGAGCGAACTAGATCAAGAGTTCCAACGTTACGGAGAATTCTTGAAAAACTCAGTTGCCGAATTGACTCGTCGCACTCTTGCACCGACTGCAACCCAAATTATGGTTAGGGGTGTGTCAGAAGTTTTGCGCCAGCCAGAATTTTCTCAATTACAGCAGGTACAAACGATTATCCAACTGTTGGAAGAAGAACAAGATCAACTGTGGCGATTAATATTTGAAGAACCAGAACCAGAGGATGGTGGTAAACCAAAAGTAACGGTTCGCATTGGTGCAGAAAATCCATTAGAACCGATACGCACCTGCACCTTGATTTCTTCTAACTATCGCCGAGGTTCGATACCCGTAGGAAGTGTAGGAGTTTTGGGGCCAACGCGCCTAGATTATGAAAGTGCGATCGCAGTAGTAGCATCTGCTGCTGATTACCTATCAGAAGCTTTCAATTATTTCAATCCTTAATAGGGATTAATCGTATCAGGTTATATTTAGGAACAAGCCACTACGCCTTTAGGTGAGTGAATAATACCATAGCAAGCAGATAGCCGGATTTGTAACGGCAAAATCAATAATTAATACTACTTAAATCTTTCATGCTTAGAAAAATTGCCTTTGGTCTACTGTGGCTCGGATTTGTTGTCTATGCTTTTTTCCTCGCGCCTCCTGATCAAGCCGATACATTCGAGTTAATTAAAAACCTTTCTATCGGCCAGTGGCAAGGTGTTAACCCGTTACTCATAGCACTATTCAACCTCATGGGCATCTGGCCTCTTATTTACAGCGCAGTAGTCTTTATTGATGGTAGAGGACAAAAAATACCTGCTTGGCTGTTTTCTACTACTTCTTTCGCAGTTGGTGCTTTTGCCTTGTTGCCGTACTTAGCTCTTAGAGAACCAAATAATCAGTTTCTCGGTCAAAAGAATACCTTGCTCAAGTTGCTAGATTCTCGTGTGACTGGTTTTGTGTTAACGGTAGCCACGGTCATTCTAGTTACCTACGGTTTAAGAGCAGGAGATTGGGGCAGTTTTGTGCAAGAGTGGCAAACTAACCGTTTCATCAATGTGATGAGTTTAGATTTTTGCTTACTCTGCCTATTATTTCCTGCATTATTGGGGGATGATATGGCACGTCGCGGTTGGAAAAATCCGCAGTTTTTCTGGTTAATAACCTTGATACCGCTATTCGGCCCATTGGTTTATTTATCTGTGCGTCCACCTTTGCCGGAAGTGGGTACAGAGTCCATATCCAAGCAGCCAGTGGCGAATTGAAGAATAAAGTGCATTTTCACAATCCACAATCTAAAATCCCAAGTGGTATCACCCAAAGTCCCCCCTTTTTCAAAGGTTTGGGGATTTTCTGTGGGTGCGTAAATCCCAAGAGAAAGTTTTTTTCTGAAAGTACTTTACAAAACGCAATAAATTCTTTAAGATGTGTAACAGGTAGTCAAACCTACCTAAAATTCATCTGCAAATAATCGCATTTATAAAACCATGACAGCAACCTTACAACAGCGCTCAAGCGCCAACGTATGGGATCGATTCTGCGAATGGATCACCAGCACCAATAACCGCATATATATCGGTTGGTTCGGCGTCGTAATGATCCCCACCCTGCTAGCGGCAACCGCTTGCTTCGTAATCGCCTTCATCGCCGCACCTCCAGTAGACATTGATGGTATCCGCGAACCAGTAGCAGGTTCCTTGATTTATGGAAACAACATCATCTCAGGTGCAGTAGTACCTTCCTCCAACGCCATCGGCTTGCACTTCTACCCAATTTGGGAAGCAGCATCTCTAGATGAGTGGTTGTACAACGGCGGTCCTTACCAACTGGTAATCTTCCACTTTTTAATTGGCGTATTCTGCTACATGGGTCGTGAATGGGAACTATCCTACCGTTTAGGAATGCGTCCTTGGATTGCGATCGCCTACTCAGCCCCAGTAGCAGCAGCAAGTGCAGTATTCTTGGTATACCCGATCGGACAAGGTTCCTTCAGTGATGGTATGCCTTTGGGTATAAGCGGAACATTCAACTTCATGATCGTTTTCCAAGCAGAGCATAACATCTTGATGCACCCCTTCCACCAGTTAGGTGTAGCAGGTGTATTCGGTGGTTCGCTGTTTTCTGCAATGCATGGTTCACTAGTAACTTCTTCTTTGGTTCGTGAAACCACCGAAACCGAGTCCCTGAACTACGGTTACAAATTCGGTCAAGAAGAAGAAACCTACAACATCGTTGCAGCCCACGGCTACTTCGGTCGTCTAATCTTTCAATACGCTTCATTCAACAACAGCCGCTCCTTGCACTTCTTGTTAGCAGCATGGCCTGTAGTTGGCATCTGGTTCACTGCCTTGGGTGTGAGCACAATGGCGTTCAACTTGAACGGTTTCAACTTCAACCAATCAATCATTGATTCTGAAGGTCGCGTCATCAGCACCTGGGCAGATGTAATTAACCGCGCTAACCTGGGTATGGAAGTAATGCACGAGCGTAACGCTCACAACTTCCCTCTGGATTTGGCTGCTGGTGAGCTTGCTCCTGTAGCTCTAACTGCTCCTGCTATCAACGGTTAATTCTGAAGTTTAGCTAAATAAGAGAGCGCCCTCCGTTACCAGAGGGCGCTTTCTTATTTGTATAGGTAAAAGATAGGCTATACGTCAAATATTCCTAGTGCCAAAGCATAAAAATGAACTTTTGCACAAACTCTAGTTAAAATACATAAGCCTCATCCTTTTTCTTTAAGATCATGGGCAACACTTTTGGTCATCTATTTCGTATAACTACTTTTGGTGAATCTCACGGCGGTGGTGTGGGGGTTGTGATTGATGGTTGTCCTCCGCAACTAGAAATTTCGGCGGAAGAAATTCAAGTAGAATTAGATAGAAGGCGTCCGGGACAAAGTAAAATTACGACCCCTCGCAAAGAAGCCGATACCTGCGAGATTTTATCAGGTGTATTTGAAGGCAAAACATTAGGAACGCCTATAGGGATTTTGGTACGGAACAAAGACACTCGATCGCAAGACTACGACGAAATGGCCGAGAAGTATCGCCCTTCTCATGCGGATGCAACTTATGATGCAAAATATGGCATTCGTAATTGGCAAGGCGGGGGTAGATCGTCAGCGCGTGAGACAATTGGCAGAGTGGCAGCAGGTGCGATCGCTAAAAAAATTCTCCGTCAAGTTGCTAATGTTGAAGTTATCGGTTACGTTAAGCGCATCAAAGACTTGGAAGGTGTAGTCGATCCAAATACTGTCACCTTAGAACAAGTCGAAAGCAACATCGTTCGCTGTCCCGATGCCGAATGTAGCGATCGCATGATTGAATTAATTGAGCAAGTTGGTAGACAGGGTGATTCTGTCGGCGGTGTCGTAGAATGTGTGGCGCGTAATGTGCCGAAAGGTTTGGGCGAACCAGTATTTGATAAATTGGAAGCTGATATCGCTAAAAGTGTGATGTCTCTCCCAGCTAGCAAAGGCTTTGAAATTGGTTCTGGTTTTGGGGGGACGCTGTTAACGGGAATAGAGCATAATGACGAATATTATATTGATGAAAATGGTGAAATTCGCACTGTAACTAACCGTTCTGGTGGTATTCAGGGGGGAATTTCTAACGGGGAAAATATCATTTTACGAGTTGCATTTAAGCCGACAGCGACAATTAGAAAAGAGCAAAAAACAGTAACTCGTGAAGGCGAAGAAACGTTATTAGCGGCGAAAGGACGACACGATCCTTGTGTGTTACCGCGTGCAGTGCCAATGGTTGAGGCGATGGTAGCACTGGTATTGTGTGACCATTTATTACGGCATCATGGACAGTGTAAGGTGTTATAAGGATTATACTTTGACTTTCAGAAAATATTTATGCTTCGAGGGTGGGTATCTTACTCTCCCTTTTTTACTGATATTATTATAGTAATTGATCAAGAGGTAAAACTATTTAGTCAACTTAAATCTAAATATAAAGCTACTCAATATGAATACTCATATCCTGATAGTCCGCTTCATCAAATACTCAAAAATTTAGAGTTAACAGAATGTTTAAGTAATTCTGAATATAATTGGTTGATGGATAACAAACTGTTTAAAACAGCAGAAATTTTTCACCAACAAGAGTCTGTAGAATAAACTTACTTTGCTAATTTAAGAGATAAATAACAAGCGAATCTATACTCTAATTTATTATCCAATCTACTATATCTAATATTGCAAAATATTAGATATAGAAAGTGATTTGAGTGAGTCAGAAATTAACTGGCTAGTACAGTAAGTACTTAATAAAAATTTAATGCCATATAGTAATTGTTACTCTACAGCTACACTATAAATAAATTTATCTGGTTACATTGCATGTATTTTATAACAATTTTAGGATTAGCTGCCGCCACAATAACCACAATCTCATTTCTGCCACAGATGTTTAAAACTTGGCGAACTAAATCAGCAAAAGATGTTTCTTTGGTGACGCTGATTACATTCATAAGTGGTGTTTTTTTATGGTTAATCTATGGAATTTATTTACAATCCTTGCCAATTATTCTTGCTAATGCCATAACATTGATTTTTAACTTAATTATTCTATGGCTTAAAATTAAATATAGATAAATTTGCCTCTAACAAACACCTGTGACATCATCTGTATTTGACTGTGAACGCCTTCTCTTTACCCCCGCTACCCCAGACACCAACGCTATCCCTATAATCTTCGCCTTTCCCAATAAGTACAGTGTAGGTATTACAAGCCTTGGCTATCAGGTGGTGTGGGCAACCTTGGCAATGCGTGATGATGTGCAGGTAAGTCGCCTGTTTACCGATACTCACGAACAACTCCCTAGAACGCCGAAAATTGTGGGATTTTCTATTTCGTGGGAACTGGATTATGTGAATATTTTAAATTTGCTGGAATCTTTAGAAATTCCTATTCGAGCAACCTCTCGTGATGATTCTCATCCGATAATTTTTGGTGGTGGCCCCGTTCTTACTGCTAACCCCGAACCTTTTGCAGATTTTTTTGATGTCATTTTGCTGGGGGATGGTGAAACCCTGTTAGGGAATTTTATTGAGGCTTACAAAGAAGTGAGAAATGCTTCAAGACAAACTCAACTAAAAAGACTTGCACAAATATCAGGAATTTATGTACCCAGTTTGTATGAGGTGGAATATCACACAAGAGATGGTGAAGTAAAGTCTATTAAACCAATTTCTCCCGAAATTCCCGCAGTGGTGCAAAAGCAAACTTATAGAGGAAATACTCTATCGGCCTCGACTGTAGTCACCGAAAAAGCGGCATGGGAAAATATTTACATGGTGGAAGTAGTGAGAAGTTGCCCAGAAATGTGCCGCTTTTGTTTGGCGAGTTATCTCACACTGCCTTTTAGAACGGCCAGTCTGGAAGATTCATTAATTCCAGCGATCGCCAAAGGTTTAGAAGTCACAAATCGGCTAGGATTATTAGGGGCTTCAGTCACTCAACATCCAGAATTTGAGGCGTTGCTAGATTATATTAGTCAGCCAAAGTATGATGACGTCCGTCTCAGTATTGCCTCAGTCCGAACTAATACTGTAACAGTTCAGTTAGCAGAAACTTTGACGAAACGAGACACGCGATCACTTACCATTGCTGTAGAAAGTGGTTCCGAGAAAATCCGCCAAATCGTTAACAAAAAGCTGCATAACGATGAAATCATCCAAGCAGCGATAAATGCCAAAGCTGGCGGCTTAAAAAGCTTGAAACTCTACGGAATGGCAGGAATTCCTGGTGAAGAAGCAGAAGATTTAGAACAAACTGTGGCGATGATGCGTAATATCAAAAAAGCTGCGCCAGGATTGCGCTTAACATACGGATGCAGCACCTTTGTACCGAAAGCACACACACCGTTTCAATGGTTTGGGGTGAATCGCCAAGCCGAAAAGCGGTTGCAGTTTTTGCAAAAACAGCTAAAACCACAGGGGATAGAATTTCGCCCAGAAAGCTATAATTGGTCGATTATACAGGCTTTATTATCGAGAGGCGATCGCAGACTCTCCCAGCTTCTCGAACTTACTCGTGACTTTGGCGATTCCTTGGGTAGCTACAAACGTGCTTTCAAGCAACTCAAAGGGCAAATTCCCGACTTAGATTTCTACGTCCACGCCGAATGGTCAACAGAACAAGTATTACCTTGGAGCCACTTGCAAGGGCCTCTGCCACAGTCTACACTACTAAAGCATTTGGCTGATGCTCAGAGTTATATCAATCCATCCCTCAAAGAACTACAGCCAGTACTGGGGACTAGTACCGCAAGGCGGAATTTAAAATTCAAAATTCAAAATTCAAAATGAATACAGCGTAAGCGTTTCGTTGATTTTGAATGGTGAGGCAGTCGCTCAGAGGGGGTTCCCCCCATGAGGAACTGCCGTTAGCACAGCGTTAGCGAGCCCGCGTTCGCGCAGCGTCTCGTAGAGAGCGTCACCCGTTCGCCCTTGGTGTTCTCGAAGGGTAGGGGTGGTTTATTTACGCCGTGTTGTACTAGGGATGAGGACTAGAAATTAAAAATTAATATCAATGCCCCATGCTCAATGCCCAATGCCCCATGCCCAATACCATTGAATTCATAGCTGAAAACTTGATGCAAAGCACCGCTGAGTATTACTGCGCTTATTGCGGCGAACCGAACTTAACTTTTATTGATTTGAGTGCTGGAGGACAGCAATCTTACGTTGAGGATTGTCAAGTTTGTTGTAACTCAAATATTTTGTATGTGCGGGTTGATGAAGATACCCTAGATATCGAAATTGATACCGAATCTGAAAGCTGAATTTTAGGTTTTTCTTTCCATGCTGCACTTTAAACATTCCTCAATAATTAATGCCTCCCCAGAAGTAGTTTGGAAATTTCACGAAAGGCCAGATATTTTGCAACTATTGAATCCACCTTGGCAGCCAGTCCAAGTGGTTCGTCGTGAGGGAGGGCTAAACGTGGGTGCTATCACCGAATTTCGCTTGTTTCTCGGCCCATTACCCTTAACTTGGTTAGCGCGTCATACTGAATGTGACAAATATCGCCTGTTTACTGACGAACAGATATCTGGCCCTTTTGAATCTTGGTTACATCGACATGAATTTGAACTGGAAAATGGCAAAACCAGATTAACTGACGCTATTTCCTTCTCTATGCCTGGTGGAGGAACTATTGAACTTGTCAGTGGTTGGCTAGTGCAAGCGCAATTAGAAGCAATGTTTCGCTACCGCCACTATGTAACTAAACGAGAATGCGAGTAACTATGAGCATTCTCTTGTAGTTAAGTGGCTCCAGACTTTTAGCTTACTAGGAGCCATATTTATTATTTTATCTTTATTAGTTTGGATAAGAAAAACCAATAATTTTTCTAATTTCCATTAGATTTTTTTGACAATATGAATACTATTTCGCTAATTTCAAAGTATTTCCTGAAAAGCTTGAAAATCTCATCCTTAGGGTTGGGGTTTAATCCTTAGTGTGAACTTGGGGGCGATCGCTTGCCAACAATCGTTTTCTAGCTTACATTAGTTTGGGATCTCAACAGCTACAGTGTAATGCACGAATTACTACACTTCATTACTTACTATTGCTGCTGATTCTGTTACCGTCTTTTTCCCAGGCTTCGGCTGTTTAAAAAATCCTATATTAAAAATACTAGTTATTAAAACTACCTAGCTAGCAGTATTATAACTTATACAAATCAACCTCTAAACCAAAAACTATTTTTGGTATAGCGGTTGTATGTGTAATAATAGTTCGAGTAACTTAATATTTCTAAACATCTTAAAGTGTTGGCACTATCCAATGCAAAACACTTACCACTAATAGAGTTTTCTGGCTGGTGGTTAGTGCTTTTTGTGGTGACTATATTTTAGGAATTTTTACCTGAATAATAGGCAGAGTAAAAGCGTGATTCAATTAGAACAACCATCCAGCTATCAAACAAAACTAACCCCAATAGTGAAAAGTAAATCTCAGTTTCAAGGACTTTTCATTGCTATTGTCATTGTTAGCGCATGGATTATTAGCTTGAGTTTATTACTTTCTATTAATATCTCCAAATTACAATTTTGGCTCCTATTGCCTGGCATAGCTTGGCAAACATTTTTATATACAGGATTATTTATTACATCTCATGATGCTATGCATGGGGTAGTGTTTCCTCAAAACAGTAAAATTAATCATTTTCTTGGGACATTAACCTTATCTCTGTATGGTCTTTTACCATATAAAAAATTATTAAAAAAGCATTGGTTACATCACCAAAATCCAGCTACTCAAACAGACCCAGACTTTCATGATGGTAAACAGAAAAACTTCTTTGCATGGTATTTCCATTTTATGAAAGGTTACTGGAGTTGGGGACAAATTATTGCTCTAACTCTTATATATCAGTTTGCTAATCGTATCCTTCATATCCCCCATGTTAATCTAATAACTTTTTGGGTGCTTCCTTCGCTTCTAAGTTCATTCCAATTATTTTATTTTGGTACTTTCCTTCCACATAGCGAACCAATCACAGGTTATATTCGGCCTCATTGTGCCCAAACGATTAGCCGTCCAATTTGGTGGTCATTCATCACGTGCTATCATTTCGGCTATCATGAAGAACATCACGAATATCCCCATATTCCTTGGTGGCAGTTACCAGAAATTTACAAAGCAAAATAGTTTTTGTTTAGTTAATAAATAAGTAGGCATGAAGAATTAAAAGTTTATAGTCAGCGTTTCTAACCTTTAAAATAAGCCTGGGGCTGCTCACTAAAAGCAAATTTATTCTGCTTATGCCAATTAATAATTCTCGTCTTGTAACCTATAGCCCTGCTTATACAATCGTTCCCACTTACGAGTGCTTCAATCGATGTAGTTACTGCAACTTTCGCAGCGAACCGGGTAAAAGTCCCTGGATAAGTCTTTCGGATGCAGACAGTATTTTAAAACCACTTCAAAGCGAAAAAGTCTGTGAAATTCTCATACTCAGCGGTGAAGTGCATCCTCATTCGCAAAAGCGTCAGGCGTGGTTTGAGCGGATTTATGATTTATGTGAATTAGCGCTTTCAATGGGGTTTTTACCTCATACAAACGCGGGGCCACTAAGTTTTGAAGAAATGCAAAAGCTTAAGCGTGTGAATGTTTCGATGGGGCTGATGTTGGAACAGTTAACGCCAACATTGTTAAATAGTGTACATCGACACGCACCGAGTAAATTACCAGAAGTTCGTTTACAGCAATTGCAATGGGCGGGAGAGTTGCAGATTCCCTTTACAACTGGGTTGTTGTTGGGAATTGGGGAAACTGTAGATGATTGGTGGGAAACATTAACAGCTATATCTCAACTGCATCAACGTTATCACCACATTCAAGAAGTTATCTTGCAACCTCATAGTCCGGGATATCAGCAAACCTTTGATGCACCACCTTTTAACCTTTATCAGTTACCAGAAGTAATTGCTAAAGCGCGTCAGATTTTACCGCCAGATATTGCTATTCAAATTCCGCCGAATTTAGTTAAAGATGACCGATGGTTACTTGCTTGTATCGAAGCTGGTGCGCGAGATTTGGGTGGAATAGGGCCAAAAGATGAGGTGAATCCTGATTATCCTCATGTTCAGGAACAGGCATTAAGAGAAATTTTACAGCCTGCGGGGTGGGAATTGATGCCCCGTTTGCCAGTTTATCCGCAATTTGATAGTTGGTTGTCGAAAGAATTACAAACAGCGGTGAGACAGTGGCGAAAGACTTTAACCCCAGTTTCCCTTTTGTAAGAATAGGGAAGTAGAGATTTTCCCATCTCGTAGTAGTTTTTTTGCTGACGAGTATTTGAACTGGATGAATCCACCTTTTATCTCCGTTAACGAGTATTTGAACTGGATGAATCCACCTTTTATCTCCGTTGACGAGTATTTGAACTGGATGAATCCACCTTTTATCTCCGTTGACGAGTATTTGAACTGGATGAATCCACCTTTTATCTCCGTTGACGAGTATTTG
>NZ_JBALDA010000029.1:0-32003 GCF_036917535.1 Nostoc sp. | reverse complement strand
GTTGTCTCTTTGATCTGGTGTGGCTTTAACGTAAAAGCTATACTGCTAAATTATCATACCTTCTTTTGGCTTTCTTTTTTGTTTAAGTCCCGTTAGTAAAGGCATAACTCAGGTAGTTCCTGGGAAGAAGTTACAGCTATTTTCAAGTAAATAGACCACGCAGTAGGGGTGCAAGGTCTTGCGCCCCTACGACAGGTGTGGTTCAAATACATGAAAACTGCTGTAAGGAGCGAATTCGTAATAGACACTATGGTCTTTAGAAATCTGATTATTCTGCCAGAGGCGGAACAAGATGTGGCTTTGGCTTGTATCTGGTATGAAGAGCAAGAACTTGGTTTGGGTGAAGAATTTCTTCGTTGTGTAGATGCTTGTATTCAGTTCATTCGGCGAAATCCAGAAATGTATCAGGTAGTTCACGAAAGCTATCGAAGGGCTGTAATTCGGCGTTTCCCTTACGTTGTTTTCTATGAATATTTGGACACTGTCTATGCAGTTTTCCACTCTTTTCAAGATCCAAAGAAATGGCGTGGTAGGCTACAATAAAAGCCGATAATCAGTTAACTGAAAAGTCTGCGATGCCTACGACGGGCTACGCCTACGCTAAAAATAGTAATTTATAATACAGTTTTTTGAGCAATGGGGTTGTAAAAAAGTTTTCCTGCGATCGCTTGCGCTGGCTCTTGTCAGTCTCAGAAACATGGGTACAAACCCTTATTATTTTGTCGACTTACAAAAAAGTTGGGTCTACTGAGTTAGCGATATTTGCTGGTAAAAACAAAATCTGTATAACTTGATTCTAAATGAGGTATCGTTCAGAGTTAAAATGACACAATTGCGTTAAATTGTGATTAAAACTACAAAAAATTGTTAAAACAACTAACTAATACCGTATTTCCTGCCTCAGTCTTCCGACTAGAGAGTGGTTTAACTTTTATTCATCAAGAAATTCCCACTACTCCCGTGGTTGTGGCAGATGTTTGGGTGCGTGCTGGAGCCAGCCTAGAGCCAAACCCGTGGTTTGGTATGGCGCACTTTTTAGAACACATGATTTTTAAAGGTACGGCGACGCTACCCCCTGGAATGTTCGATTCCAAAGTTGAAAACCGGGGTGGTGTGAGTAATGCGGCGACAAGCTATGATTATGCTCATTATTCACTCACCACAGCTGCCCCTTATTTAAAAGAGACTCTGCCCTATTTGGGAGAACTACTACTCAATGCGGCAATTCCAGAAGATGAATTTAGCCGGGAACGAGACGTGGTACTAGAAGAAATTCGCTCTTGTCAGGACGATTCCGACTGGATAGGATTTCAAGCTTTAATTCAAAGCATTTATCCGCATCATCCTTATGGACGTTCGGTGTTGGGTACTGAGCAAGAACTGATGCAGCAATCGCCAGAAGCAATGCGCTGTTTTCACCACGCCCACTATCAGCCAGAAAACATGACGGTGGTAATTGCTGGAGGTATAGCCCAGCAACCAGCTTGGGAAATGGTAAATCATTCATTTGCTGATTTTGCCGAACGCTCGAATTGTCCCCAGTTTGAGAAAGTGACAAAGCCAGCGATCGCAGGAATTCATCGTCAAGAAATGTATTTACCACGCATAGAGCAAGCGCGATTATTAATGGCGTGGCTGGTACCTGGAGTAGAAGATATGCGTACTGGCTATGGTTTAGATTTTTTGTCAGTGTTATTGGCACAAGGGCGGACTTCGCGCTTAGTGCGTAATTTGCGAGAAGATTTGCAATTGGTACAGGGAATTTGCAGTAGTTTTTCTCTACAACGGGAATCAAGTTTATTTACAATAATTGCCCGGTTAGAACCAGAAAATCTGGAGGAAGTTGAGTCTTTAATTTGCGCTCATTTGGATGATTTGCAGACTAAAGGAATTAGTGAACAAGAACTTGCTCGTATACGCAGACTTTTATGTAACGAGTATGCGTTTTCTACCGAAACGCCAAATCAACTTACAGGGCTTTATGGATATTACAATACCATTGCTCAAGCTGAATTAGCTGTGACATATCCCCAGCAGATTCAGTCTTTTGATGCCCAAGAATTGCAAAAATTAGCTAAACAGTATCTATCGCCACAGAATTACGCGGTTACTGTACTTAAACCGTGTTAGTTATTGGGCATTGGGCATTAGTTTTTGACAAAGGACAAAGGACAAATGACAAATGACATAGACGCGCCAGTGGCTTCCCGCAGGGTAGGACAAATGACAACCTTGCTGCAAAAATCGCCTATCCATCGCACTGTATTGAACAATGGCCTTGTCGTGCTGGTGGCAGAAAATCCGGCTGCGGACATTATTGCAGCGCGAATCTTTGTGCGTGCTGGTAGTTGTAACGAAAACCGGGAGCAAGCAGGGTTGGCACATTTGTTATCAGCAGCGATCACAAAGGGATGTGATGGACTTTCTAGCTTGGAAATTGCAGAAATTGTCGAGTCTGTAGGGGCGAGTTTGAGTGCAGATGCTGGTACTGATTATTTTTTGCTATCTTTCAAGACGGTGACATCTGATTTTGGGGAAATTTTAACATTGGCAGGGCGGATTTTGCGATCGCCTACTTTTCCCGAAACTCAAGTGGAACTAGAACGGCGTTTAGCACTCCAAGATATTCGTTCCCAAAAAGAGCAACCGTTCAATGTCGCCTTTGAACAAATGCGGCAGGTAATGTACCAAAATCACCCATACTCCATGTCAGTGCTGGGAAATGAAACCACCATGAGCCGCTTAACTCGTGAGGATTTAGTGGAGTATCACCAAACTTATTTCCGTCCAGATAATGTAGTAATTAGTATTGCTGGTAGAGTCACACCCACAGATGCAACAGCGTTGGTGGAAGAAGTTTTTGCTGATTGGCAAGCGCCAGCCCAGGTACTGCCAATACTGAATTTACCTGAGATTAAGGTAAAACCGCAGGTAAAGCTGAAGCCAGTACAGACACAACAATCAATCGTGATGCTTGGGTATTTAGGAACATCGGTGAGTTCAGTTGACTACGCCGCCCTGAAGTTGCTGTGTACCTACTTGGGAAATGGGCTTTCTAGTCGCTTGTTTGTCGAATTGCGGGAAAAGCGCGGTTTAGCTTACGAAGTATCTGCCTTTTACTCCACAAGGCTCTTTCCAGCCTCCTTTATAGTTTATATGGGTACAGCACCAGAAAATACCAGCATTGCCCTAGAAGGACTGCGTACAGAAGTAGATTTATTATGTACCACCGAAATATCTGAAAGCGCACTCCAAGCTGCTAAAAACAAGATCCTGGGCCAATACGCCTTGGGTAAACAAACGAACGGGCAAATTGCTCAGATATACGGTTGGTATGAAATTTTGGGCTTAGGAATTGATTTTGACACCAAGTTTCAAGAATTGGTTGCGGCGGTGAGTGCCAAGGATGCGATCGCTTCAGCTTGTAAATATTTAAAAGAGCCTTACTTGTCTTTAGTTGGTCAAGAAGAAGCAATTAATCGCGCGATCGCCTAACTGAGAATGTGCCGCAGCAACGCCCGTTGGAGATATCGTAAAATCCAGCAGCTGTTTTTTCGACCAAGCGGCTGTACCATTAGCATGAGAATATTCTGGGAGTGAATTCCATGCAAAGCAGCCTGACAGCAAGTATTTTGAGTTATTTAAAATTACTAGACCCAACTGTAAATCGCTGTAAAGTGGAAAAACGGCAAAAGGATTGGTGGCCAAAGAGGTCTAAATCTTTATCAGCCATTAAAATACTCTTGTTTTTTGCTACGCCTCTGCTTATTACCTCAACGACTCTAGTATCAATAGCAGCGCCACAAAAGATTGCCCAAGTAAATCCTGGAAATAGCATCAACCGCCCTAGCCTGAAAGTTGGCAGCCAAGGCGAACGTGTATCTGAACTTCAGGCAGCTCTGAAACTTTTGGGTTTTTATTCTGGTGCAGTAGATGGCATTTATAGTGAAAATACAGCTAATGCTGTTTCCCGATTTAAACAAGCAGCTGGCTTGAATCCAGATGGCATTGTTGATGCTAGCACTTGGCAACGACTTTTTCCTAATCAACCAGTTGCAGCATCAACTATCCCTTCATCCCAGCCAAGATTTAACTCAGCTACAAATTTTCCTGTTCCAACTCAGGCTAGTAACCTCACCAACGTAGCAAATCCCAACCCCAACCCTCCCAGACAAGCTGTAACCCAAGTTCCGACTAGACCAGAACCAAAACCTACTACCCCAAAAAAAGCTGTAACCCAAGTTACAAGCAACCCTGAGCCAAGACCTGCTACTCCCAGAAAAACTACAACTTCTAGCACAAAGAAAACGCCGAAACGTACTACATCAACTACTAAAACTCAGTCAAATACAACTACAAAACGAACTCCTGGTATTCAATACACCTCAGAAGGATTGCCAATTTTGCGTATAGGATTACGTGGTTCTGAAGTTGTTAAGTTGCAACAACAACTGAAAAAGCTTGGTTTCTTGAAAGGTGATGCCGATGGAGACTTTGGCGAGACAACCGAAGCAGCTGTGAAAGCTGCACAAAAGCGCTATGGTTTAGAAGCTGACGGCGTAGTTGGTGGCTCTACCTGGGAGGTTCTTTTGCGGCGTTAACCCGTATCCCTACTCTTCAAACTTGGTACATGTAGCGTTTCACCTGTCCTTAACCAGAGGTGCAGGCAACATTTCGGCATGAGCGCTCAGTCGAATGCTGTCAACCGAACAAAACTAGTACCGCAAGGCGGAATTCAAAATTCAAAATGACGCTCGCGGACTCGCTAACGCTGCGCTAACAAAATTCAAAATGAATACAGCGTAAGCGTTTCGTTGATTTGGAATGGTGAGGCAGTCCGGTCTTGGGGGTTTCCCCCATGAGGAACTGCTGAACCCGAAGGGGTGGTTTATTTACGCCGTGTTGTACTAGATACTTTGTTTCTTGGAAATCCCTAATCACTGGGGTTTCTCGACTTAGAGAAACCTTTGTAGAGGTTTTACGCTCAACACTATTTTTTATGAATTTAATCCGGTACATCCTGCAATACGATAAAGATATACCGATTAGAAGTATCTCTCTTAACAGCACTAAAAAATTACATTGATTTTAGGCTGACGAAAGATGATGGCAACTTTAAAAGTCAAGTAAAACAATACCTAATCGTGTTATAAATCACAACTGGCAATAGTGAAATTAATTAAACTGACTGCTAAATCCTCTAAAAAAACTTATGCAACACTTTTTATTAACTTGGCTCGGTACTGCGGTGGCGTTATTCATTACAGCTAATATTGTTCCGGGATTCTTTATCAAGAATTTTGTGACTGCCTTAATCGCTGCGTTTGTAATTGGTCTGGTTAATGCATTTATTAGACCAATTTTACAGATTTTGACGTTTCCAATTACCTTGCTCACCTTTGGTTTATTTACATTGGTGATTAACGCCTTAGCTCTTTGGCTGGCAAGTGTCCTAACTCCTGGTTCTGGTTTTGAGATTCAGGGCTTTTTACCTGCTTTATTAGGTTCAATTGTCCTAGCAATTGTTTCTAGTATCATTAACTATTTTTTGAGAGTTGTTGACTAGAAAAATTAGGGAACTTTTGTAGTACTAATATTTAAAGCTTGGGCAACAGCAAGAGTTACCGCTCCCGGTTGCCCTTGTATTTGGAAAATTTGTTTAGGAACTAAGAACTTCACCCGCAATTCTTCTATGTTTGTAAAGGGGAAAACAGTCAACGATGTGAGTTGAGAGGCTGCAAGCATAGCAGCTGCCTCCGCTACGCTAGGTGTACCTACTTTATCGTCGGTAATTGTGGCAGGGTTGGGGACACAGACAGAGCTAAGGATTTGTGCAGAAAAGGTTTTTAGAGGCAAATTGCGGAGGCGACAAAGTTTGATTAAGCCAACTTCAGAAGCTTTAGTATCAATGGTAGCAATACCTGCGATCGCACTTGGAAAAAGTTGATTTTCTCGAAAGACTTTCTCAATTGCCCAATCAATCAGCTGCCATGATGTTTCCCGTTTACAACCGATTCCTACCCATAAAACCTGTTGTAATTGGTGTATTTTCCTATTCAGTTCGTCAGAGTTTAACATGATTGGGTTTACTCCAACAGCCAACCAAATAAATCTTCCACCGTTAGCCTCAACTCACTTGCAAAATCTGGCACAGGGAGTAAAGCTTTTAGTTCATCTAACATGATTGGCTGTTGATTGCGGATGTACACAAATACTGTTTGTTCTTCTGAATCGATCAGCCAACCCATTTGTGTTTCATAATTCAGGCAATGTAAAATATTTTTTGTAACTTTCGTTTGTCTTTGGTCAGGCGATAGAATCTCAATAGTCCAATCAGGAGCTGCTTGGAATACGTTGGCAACTTCACCATTTTCATCACGGGGAATTCTTTGCCAAGTAAACACAGAAATATCTGGCACTATTGACCTTCCACCAAAAGTACACCGCAGTTCTGGAAAAGCACGAGCAATTCGCTTGGGCTTAACTGTTAAGTTGACAGTGCTAACCATTTCACCTTGAATTATACTGTGCTTTCCCTGTGGCATAGGTTTTTGAATAATTTGGCCATCGATATATTCACTAGCAGGTTTTGTTTCTGGTAACATTAGAAACTCTGCCAAAGTTATGTTTTTTGATGGTGTCCGTACCATAAGCGATCGCCTCCAAATCCAGCAATTCTAATTAACAACCCGCAAAGGATACAAAGAAAAAATCAACTTTACTTAACTCTTCCTTTGCTTACCTATGCGTAAAAAAAATATTACATCCTCTCCAATACCTGAATTCCCAACAAAGATAATCCCAGTTTCAGAGTTCTAGCAGTCAAATCACATAAAACTAAACGGGATGTGCGCTGCGGTTCCTTTGCTTGTAGTATGGAACAGCGATCATAGAATTGATTAAACTTCTGACTCAGTTCAAACAAATACTCACATAAACGATTGGGCAGCAAGTCTTGCTCTACACTACTAATAACTTCATCCAGTTGAAGTAAATATTTTGCAAGCGTTAATTCTGTTTCATGCTGCAACAAAACGGTATTATTTCCCAACTCTTTAAAGTTAATATCACCCTTGCGACTAATTCCATGAATCCGCGCATAAACATACAGCATATAAGGTGCAGTATTACCTTTGAGATCCAGCATTTTGTCGTAGTTGAAGATGTAGTTACTCGTGCGATTTTGGCTTAAGTCTGCATACTTAACTGCGCTGATTCCCACTACTCTAGCAACTTCATTAATAAATTCTTCAGTTTCTTGACGTTCTTCTTTTTGTAATCTAGTTTTGAGGTCAGCATAGGCACGAGAAACAGCTTCATCTAATAAATCCCGTAACCGCACAGTATCCCCAGAACGAGTTTTGAATTTCTTACCATCTTCTCCTAACACTAACCCAAAGGGCACGTGCACTAATTCCACATTATCAGGTATCCATCCGGCTCTGCGTGCTACCTGAAAAACTTGAGCAAAGTGGTTTGCTTGTCCAGCATCGGTTACATAAATT
This sequence comes from Nostoc sp., assembly GCF_036917535.1. Lineage (GTDB taxonomy): Bacteria > Cyanobacteriota > Cyanobacteriia > Cyanobacteriales > Nostocaceae > Nostoc. The sequence continues at coordinate 24,498 of NZ_JBALDA010000029.1, read as the reverse complement.
ATCCGTTTTGCTTCATCCTGCTGAATCCGGTAACGGAGAGATGCTAAATCTGTTGTGGCGTAGTTATAGCCGCCATCTGATTTCTGGATAATTAAAGGCAAAGGTTCACCTTCTCTATTTGTAAAGCCTTCCAAGAAAACACATTTTGCCCCCTGGTTTTCTACCAGTAACCCAGATTTTTCTAAATCTTCCACAACTTTTGGTAGGAAGCGGTTGTAGAAAGATTCGCCCCGTAGAGTTAACTTGATATCTAGCAACTCATAAATTACTTGAAACTCTTTTCGAGAAGCTTCACAAAGAAAAAACCAAGCGTGTTTTGCTGGTAACTCATTAGATTGTAGTTCTACTACTGCTTTACGTGATCTTTCTCGAAAATCAGCATCTTCATCAAATTTTTTCTTAGCTTCTCTGTAAAACTGAACCAAGTCTCCTATATTTATAGAGGGAGAGTTAATGAAACCCGGTTGATCATTCGCCTCATAATATAGACTATTCCAAAAGGAATCATTTTCAGAATCAAATTCACGAAGATGAGTAATTAACATTCCAAACTGCGTACCCCAATCACCAACATGATTTAGCCGTAGTACATCGTGTCCTTGAAATTCTAAAATCCGGGCGATGGAATCACCAATAATCGTTGAACGCAAGTGTCCGACGTGCATTTCTTTGGCAATATTCGGACTGGAAAAATCCACAATTTCCCGCTTCGGCGTTTTCGCAGCTGGAACCCCCAGTCTGGGATCGGCTTGAATTGCGTTTAGTTGTGCTTCTAAGTATGTTGTTTTCAGTTTGAGATTGATAAATCCTGGGCCAGCAATTTCCGGCGGTTCGCAGATTTCGGATACGTCTAGTTTCTCAACGATCGCACCTGCGATCGCTCTTGGTTGCTTTCCTAACTTTTTACTCAGGGATAAAGCCACATTCGCCTGATAATCGCCAAATTTAGGGTTGCTAGCAGGAACCAAAATTGGATCTACTCCAGCCAAGTCAGCGCCAAAAGCCTCGATTAAAGCCTGCTCTAAGAGAATTTTTAGTTTTTCTTGTGTAGCGTTCATATATAGATTTTATCTGTGAAAGGGGGAATGTAGCTCTGGAAAAGCTTGATTATTTTAACCTTAAAAGATATTCATCAAGTCTAAGCAAAGACTGTTATTTTAAGGTACAACCCCCTTAAATTGTCTCCCATCCTTGGCATAACTTATAGATTCTGACGATACCGAAGTCGATTTTGACAGACTACTAGTTAATCAAGTTAACGAAGGCATAGTACGTAGTAAGCACTTGAGCGCTTAAAACAAAGACTAAACTTATTTATGCAAGTTTCATTGATTTGATAGATTACTACGTTTCCCAACGTAAGTACGGAGATCAACTCTGTTTGCATAGCAGCATATTAACTAAGCCTTGGCTCAGTTGATACGGATGACGACGCACTATTACTTATCTACCTCATTTAAATGAAAATTCCTATAGATTAAGCTTTTAGCTTTTAAGTAGAGAAATCGTACATCTGATTTTCATAAACAGGATAAACTTTTCATGAAATTTTCATAATATAAAAGCTTAATTACTAAGTCCTTTTGACAGTGTAATGCACTTTAAACAATAGGTTTTCTTCAGTAAAAATACTTTAAATAAAGAGCTATTTAAATATACTAGTAAAAGTGAATCAACAGATTGACTTCGCAGAAGTGTAGCTGTTAGAAGTGAGAGACAACTGAAGAGAGATAGCTGCTCAAAAAGCATTATCTAAATTGTTTGTCTTACTTAATGGGTCATAAGATGAAACCTAATTTATTCACAGCCTTGATTGCCGCTACAGCTACATTAACCGGGTTAGTTTCCAAAGTAGAAACTGCATCTGCTGCTAATTTTAATTGGAATAACTCTTGGACTCAACCAACTATATATAATAAGTCCCAAACTGGTTTTAACGACACTCCTTTCCAACAATTTGTCCAAGCAGAAAGTGTTGCCCTTCCAAACAGCGGACAATTAAAATTAGACCCCAGTAAATTAAACCTAAAATACAACCATGATGTTTCTGTTTACTTTATTAATGAGGGTGCAGGTTATAGAAACCAGTTAGCCTTTGAAGCTACAGGGGCTACTAATAAGTCTGGACTGCTTTTTAATGATATTTCTTGTGAAGGAAATGGATGTGTTGGCGGCTGGGGCGGTAACGCACTAAAACTAGGTGATGGAGTCAAAGTTGGTAATATTGCCGGAGGTACTCAACTAGACTTATGGTTGAGAGCCGATGGTTTAGGCCGTGGCAACTCTGCCAATATTTTTGGTACTGATACTGCCTCTAATGCTGACAAACTACAGCATGCAGTTGCTTATGCTTATAACAACTACATCCTTTTGGCATTCGAGGATTTATACGGTGGTTTACACGCTTCAGGGGTAGATTCTGCAACTGGTAAGTGGAACGAAGGTTCTGATCGCGACTTTAATGATGTTGTCGTTGTTCTTGATGTCGGTGAGGCAAATGTTAAAGCATTAGTTGGTGCTACCGTTCCTGAACCATCTGTTACCCTATCAATGTTTGCGGTGGGAGCAGTTAGTATGTTTGGATTGCGTCGTCGCCGTCAAAGTCGCACTTCTAACTAAACTTGGAAACGGTGCTTAATATAGGGTACGTTTAGTTTCATTCAAAAATAACAAGCGAGCAATCGCATTTTCACCCGTACATTTTATACGGGTGATTTTATTATAGTGATGTTTATATTTATCTATTGCGATCGCGTTCTAAATCATCAATCACTTTTTGCAAATACCACTCGTCTGACATCCCAGGATGATAATCTTGGATTTGCTGAATCAATCGTTCAGCAATTTCCCAATATCCCCCAACCATTCGTAAAAGTCGCTGACGTAACAGGTGATATTTTTGCTTTTTTGACTCTGGACTAAATTTCTGAATTTTTTCTAGGCTACTTAAGACTTGTTGATAATTTTCCCAGTCTTCTTGTTCGCAAAAGATACTCGCCGCCCGTTGATAATCTTCCACGGCGTTTTGTATTTCTTCTAAGCAAGTATAGGCAGTGCCGCGATTGTAGTAAGCTTGAGCATCATCCGAATTGATTTGCAGCGCTTGCGTGTAATCTTGAATTGCACCGAGATAATTGCCCGTTGCCCGATAAACATTACCTCTAGCAATATAAACTAAGACATCTTCGGGTTGCATCTGGACTGCTTGGTTAAGATCAGCGATCGCACCTTGATGATCTCCTAAGATAGAACGTGCTCTACCGCGGTTGCGGTAGACAATGGCATCTTGAAAATTTAGTCGTAATGCTTGATTAAAATCTGCGATCGCTTCTCGATAATTCCCGATTTTACAACGTACAACCCCACGACAGCAGTAAGCTTGGGCATCTTGCGGATCGGCTTTTAATACCCAGTTCAAATCGGCGAGTGCCTCTTGGGTATCTCCCTTTTCAGCCTTTTCTAATAATTGCGTGAAATAATCATTGGTGGATAAAATTGGCGCATTACTGGAATGCGATTGCTCAAGGACAGGTAATTCTTTAGGTTGTAGCTGTTTAATTCGTTCTAGACAAAGACGACAATTCTCTTTGTCTTGTTGCTCTATATATAACCCAGCAGCTTTTTTAAAGTTAGCGATCGCATCTTGAATATAACCTTGTTTGCGCCGCACCATTCCCCGCAGATTATAAGCAGCAGCATAATTAAGATTGAGACGAATCGCACGTTCAACATCTTCTAGCGCCCCCGGTAAATTTTTCAGCGCTACCCTAGCCAATCCCCGACAATAATATGCCTCTACACTCTCAGGATTCAGTTTCAGGGCTTCGGTATAATCTGAAACAGCTTTCAGAATTGCGCCTAAGTCATAATGTGCTAAACCCCGTTGCAAATAAGCTTCGCTAAAGTAAGGTGTCAGTTCTAAAGTATGGTTAAATTCCTCAATTGCTCCCGCGTAATCTTTGCGCCTAGCCTTTTCCAATCCTCTATTGTAGAATTCGTCATTCATGACATTTGTTTGGTTGATTCAGTTCATTGAATTCCAGCAGGCTTGTTTGTAGCCTAACCTATGCACTCACCTTCATATTTTAAGTATATTTCATATTTTTTGTGAAATAAAACCAACACACTACCCTAAGTTGTTATAAATGAAATTTATCCAATAGAATGTTGTACATTTCCAAATTCTAGAGTTAAGTTTAATTAAAATATCACTAATTATTTATACTAATGAAAATTAGAACTATTACAACAGGTATATCAATTCAATCTCTACAATATCAAGAAAAAATTAAGCAAGCTGCTGAGTTTAATCAGCAGGTGCAGATTTTGTTTGAAAAACAAGGATATGAAGTTCAAACAACCAGGATTGCTACTAATAGCTGGGAAGAATATCTACAAAGCTTGTCTAAAATCGAAATTATCAATGAAATTCAAGCTCTAGAACAACTTTGTCAAAGTTTGAATATCAGCTTTTTCAATATTGGTTATGCCAGTAAATCTGAAACTATAGATATAATTCCAGATATCAATAAAAATACATCAATTATTTATTGCTCTAGCAAAATTGGGGATAGTGAAAACGGTATAATTTTTGAGAATGCTAAAGAATCTGCCAAAGCTATTAAACGTATTTCCCAAGAAAGTGAAAATGGCTATGGTAACTTTCAATTTTGTGCATGGGCAAACTGCCAGCCAGATATCCCATTTTTTCCTACGGCATACCATACAGGCAATACATCTTTTGCTATAGGTTTAGAGTTAGGCGATTTGGTAATGCAAGCATTTTCACAAGCTAAAAATATTCTTATAGCAGAGCAAAACCTGCAATTACTTTTAGAATTAGAATTAAATAAAATTGCAGTTATTGCTGAAAAAATCTCCGATAAATTTGCTGTTATATATAAAGGAATTGATACATCTCTAGCTCCATCTTTAGACAAAGAAAATAGTATTGCTTTTGCTTATGAAAAATTGATGAATGGCAAGTTTGGTCATTCAGGAACTCTTGCAATTTCTGGGATGCTGACTCGTGTATTGAAAAATGTATCAGTAAAAATCTGTGGTTATTCTGGACTGATGCTTCCAGTTTGTGAAGATGTTGGACTAGCTACCAGAGCTAATGAGCAAACATATAATATTACAAATTTATTATTATATTCAGCAGTTTGTGGCTGTGGACTGGATACAATTCCGATTCCAGGTGATATCACAATAGAAAAAATTACAGCTTTATTAATTGATATGGCAACTTTAGCCATCAAGTTAGATAAACCACTATCAGCACGATTATTTCCAATTCCAAATAAAAAAGCTGGGGAAATGACTACATTCAATTCCCCATATCTCGTAGATTGTAAAATATTTACGGTTGACTAAAATTATTCTGAAAGCAAGCTGGGAGAAGTTAGCACAAAAACATCTCTACTTCCTTGACCATCAATCTGTGGTTTGATAGGAGTGGTAAAGTGGAAAAAATCATGATCGTTGACTAATAATAGTTCTCCCGGATTTAGAACTTTGCTAAACACAGGCTTTTCTTTTTTGCCAGTATATAGATGTGTTTCTCCACCTTTAATATTATCTCTATCTACTGAAAATATACCAATAAAATCAGTACCATCTTGATGGATACCTTCAGGTGCTGGATTACCCAAATTGTCTGCCGAACAAATAGTTCTAATTTGATGAACTCCGATTTCAGCTTCAGGATGAAGTTTACAAGAATCACTAAATGCTAAGACAAGATTCTTAAAAATATTAAGTTCTATAAGTGCCTCTTCTAATTCGGCAAACTCTCTTTTTATGTCACCCACTAATGGATTGTACTCTTTATTTTGAAACAGGTAGCCATGAGGTAATTTGATTAACTGATTTCCAGAAACTGTGAACCGAGATAATCTTCTGGAACGATAATTGCCTTTGATATAAGGGTCAATAGGCATATTACTAAAAAATGGCTTGAAACCTTCTGGATTAAGTGAATTTACTTTTCTTAGAGTAAACAGAAAAGCGTATTCTAACTCCGTTGCTGTCCACACTTTTTGCACAGGATTTACCTTCTTGCACATTGAAATTCTCCCGGATTTTTTATGGGAGACTTATAATACTTAGTATATGCTACTTTTTATTAAAATGTTGTCATTTTAACTACAGAAAGTGACAATCCATGATATATGAAGTTACTCAAATTCTGTCATAGGGCGGAGTCGCTGCTGAAAAGATTTGCATATAAGGTTCGGTGGGCAAAAAATCAACGTATATTTACAAGCAACAACTAGGTTCGATAATGATAGATTGGCTTTACCGTTACCCACCTTTGTATCCCGGTATTTTACTCAAGCGTTACAAGCGGTTTTTTGCTGACGTTCAACTTACTTCTGGCGAAATAGTGACAGCACACTGTCCTAATACAGGGCCAATGACTGGAGTATCGACACCTCAAAGTGCGGTACAGCTTTCCAAAAGCGATAATCTTAATCGCAAATTGGCTTACACTCTAGAACTAATTCAAGTACATGATAATGAGCCGACTTGGGTAGGCATAAATACTTTTTTGCCCAATCGGGTGGTAAAGCTAGCTTTGGCGAAATACCTTTTCCCAGAATTGGGCGATTATAACCAAATCAAGGGCGAGGTGGTTTATGGGCTAGATAAAAAAAGTCGAGTGGATTTTTTCTTGATGGGGAGTGATGAAAAACGCCCGATTTATTTAGAAGTGAAAAATACAACTTTGTCTGAGGGGAGATTAGCTTTATTTCCTGACACGGAGACTACAAGAGGACAAAAGCACTTGCGAGAACTAATGGCGCTGCTACCTCTAACTCGTGCAGTGATGCTTTACTTTATCAATCGGGGTGATTGTACAGAATTTTCTCCTGGCGATCGCACAGATCCTATATATGGTAAATTATTGCGGGATGCGATCGCTCTCGGTTTAGAAGTCTTACCTTGCCGTTTTGACATTTCTCCCGAAGGTATCCGTTATTTAGGTTTGGCAAAACTAAAAATTTGATTACATCTAATTGAGAGACTAGCAATTGCAACGTTTCTACACGCATAAAACAATAAATCCATCTAGATCATGTCTAGATGGATTTGTTGATAGTTGATGTTTACTAAAAAACATTCAACCAAGCTGTAATGAAGAAACGACTATAGGTAGTCGCTGCCTCAGAAATAGCATTCACTATTCTGATGTTTGGTTATGCAGGAATCAAAACTGTGTCAATGACATGGATGACACCGTTATCAGCAGCAACATCTGCTGTTGCAACTGTTGCATCATTTATCTTGACGCCATTAGAAGCGTCGATTTTTACATCTGAACCTTCAACTGTTGTAGCTGTCTTCAGTTTAGCTACATCAGCAGCTAGTACTTTTCCTGATACCACATGATAGGTCAAGATTTTCTTGAGCTTTGGAATATCTTGAAGTAATCCGTCTACTGTACCTGCTGGAAGCTTATTAAATGCTTCATCGGTGGGTGCAAAGACGGTGAATGGACCAGGGCCTTTGAGTGTATCTACTAAACCAGCCGCTTGGATTGCTGCAACTAGTGTATTGAAAGAACCATTGTTAGTGGCAGTGTCAATTATGTTGGCCATATGTTTTATCTAATTCTGTGTAACTTGTTACAAATCTAAACTATTCATTTAATAAAATCTATCTATCATTAGGTATATACCAAATTATTTTTTTTATTGATATCATAAAAGTTTATATATATTTTTATACAAATAAAGAATTATATGTACATCGTTCACGCGGATGAGTGATGAGCACTGCTGGATGCGCTCACGATTTTTTACACAGTGGTAGGGGCGATCGCATCCAAATATTGTCAAAGCAGCACTTACAATACCAATAAAGTTAGCTAAATGGATAATTACAAGTATTTAATTGGTATAAATAAAGCTTTAGATATTTAGGAGTGATCGGAAAACTTTATAGCATAATCCATTATAGATAGACAAATCAAGGTTTTTAGAGAATTTAAATATACTTGCATTAGCTTTTTGTCAGGATTTATTGACCAGAAAAGTTGGTAATAATCGTATTTAACTGATATTATTTCATCACTAAATACATTTCACTCGCTGTTTGTGTAATTCCACTTGGAAATAACAAACGCCCCATCACACCAATGCTTTTAGCAATTGTGATTGGCCGGGTCGTTTATTTCTAAAATTTATCATGCGTAAGATTTACGCCAAAACCTTCTCTAACTCCCATTTATCTATATCCTCTACCTTCTGTGTGGTTGGTATTTCTGTTGACTGTGCACAAGTCAGGTATGTCAACAATGAGACTTTTAGGTAATATTTTCCCCAAACTATAACTTTCATGAACAGAAGAAGACTTATTGCTTGGATTGCTACAGCAGCTAGCAGCATGATGCTGGTAATAGGCTTGCAGTTCGTTAATTTATCACCAGCAAGCTCTGTAACGACACTTAACGTGTATGCAGCTGTCAGTTTAACAAACGCGCTGAATGCCATTAAGACTCAGTACCAAAATGCTAACCCAGGCGTCAACGTCGTTTATACGTTTGGTGCTTCTGGTACTTTACTGAGCCAAATACAAGCAGGAGCACCAGCAGATATTTTCATTTCTGCTGCTACCAGCCAAATAGATGTATTGCAGAATTCAACCCCAAGTAAATTGGTTGCAGGTAGCCGTAAAAACGTTGTTAAAAACCGTCTAGTTTTGATTGCGCCTACAACACCTCCCGTTAGTGCTGGTAGTGCTGCTCTCACTAGCTTCAATGGTTTGACCAATGGCAACATTACTGGTATTGCCATAGGTGACTACACAGGTACTCCTCCAGTTGTGCCAGCAGGAAATTATGCCAAACAAGTTCTCACTAGCCGAGGTATTTTTACTACTCTCAGTCCCAAATTATACCGTGCTGCTAATGTGCGTGCCGTCTTAACTGCTGTTGAAAATAAAACTCTTGTAGTTGGAGGTGTAACTAAGACCATCAATGCAGGCGCTGTTTACAAAACTGATGCGGCCATTTCTAACAAGGTAAGAGTCGTACAAACTGCCCTCACAACAGAGAGCGATTCGATTGTTTATCCACTGGGTATACTCAGCAGGACAAAAGTTTTAACGACGGCACAGAGTTTTTCTAACTACTTAAGTGGTAGTACTGCTCAGAATATCTTCAAAAATACTTACGGGTTTATCCTGCCTTAATTACCAAAAAGTAAATCAATCAAGTACTCGTTGTCGTGAATTTTGAACTATTTGGAGTCATGTCTTGTGAAGTTCACTAAAAAACTCTCAATTATTGTTTGTAGTTTGACTACTGCTTTTCTTCATACTGCTGTAATTACTAATACTTATAAGTCAGCAGCACAAGCTGAAAGACAAGAACTGATTATCAACGGAGGATTTGAATACGACTCTCTTGTAGATCAAAATAATCCCGAAACTACAAATCCAAATATTACAGGATGGGTTAAATCTGGTAATCCGATAGATACATCAGGTACTAAAATTGACAATTTTCCTAATACTGGTAAGCAGGGATTATCGCTTGGTGGATTTTCAGCTATTAGCTACATATCACAGACTATCCCTACATTTCCTGGTCAATGCTACAAACTTACTTACTATCTTGCATCGACAGAAGAGGCACCTGAACTGAAGAACAAATTTAAGGTTTTTGTAGGTGGTAAAAATATTTATGTTCAAAAAGATACTCTTTACCAACCCTACACGCAATACACGTTAAATTTTAGAGCAAAAGGAAGATCCACCGAAATAAAGTTTGGCTCCCAAGCTAAGTATGCGTTTTTATATTTGGATGATGTGAGTGTCAAAGCTACACCTGAATATAAAGGGAAAAACTATGGGGATAAATAAACCACAGGTAGAAGCATAAGCAATGTCTGGCTCAATAGTGTCAAGAATACCACTAAAATTCATCTGATTTAAAAACTCCATCATGGGTTTATTGAGAAAATTGCCTTGAGTGTATGAATCATTATCCACATCTATAGCTAACTCTTATAAACCAGAAGAAAGTGTTCATTTTTCTTGACACTATTGAAAACCAGCAAGTATAAATGTAACTATCAACTTGTTTTCATTGTCAAATTTTAGAATTATTTGGAGTCAAGTTTCATGAATTTAACTAAAAAACTTTCAATTATTGTTTTTAGTTTTACTACTATCTTAATTAGCACTGCTGTAATTACTAATATTTATAATGCAGCACAAGCGGCAGAACTTGTTAAAAACGGAAGCTTTGAACTCGATCCCCTCGTAGATCCTAACAATCCCAACGCTACAAATCCGAATATTACAGACTGGACTAAGTCTGGCGATCCGATGGATATATCAGGGATAAGAATAAGCAATTTTCCTCGGCATAATAGTGGTAATCAAGGCTTATCACTTAGTGGATTTATAGGTCTCAGCTACGTATCACAGACACTTTCTACACAACCTGGTCAGAAATACGAACTTAGTTACTATTTAGCATCTACAGATGAGGCTCCTAACCTTGATAATCAATTTCAGACATTTGTAGGTGGAAATAAGCTTTTTGATCAAAAAGACATTTCTTTTCAACCATACACGCAATATAAGTTCAATTTCACGGCAGATGCAGCATCCACAGAGTTAAAATTTGGAAATTGGGATAAATATGAATTCTTATACTTGGATAATGTGAGTGTAAAACCTGTGCCTGAGCCATCAACTATTGGAGGAATAGCAGTTACTGCTGGATTGTTGGGAATATGGCTAAAGAAAAAGAAGGCAATTAGCTAGAAAGAATAGCCTTTTTTTTACTTTTGAAAAAGAACAAAGCGTAAATCCCTCAAACTACTGTGCGGTAGCTATGAGGGATTTGGTCATCTTCTACTAAAAGTTATTCACTGAATTCCACTAACTTTGGAAACGGTATAACCTGGTTTCTTAGAAACAAGAAGCAGGAGTAAGCCAGGAACTATGAGGCAAAGCTGTCGGCGCATTAGCGTTATTTAAGTTGCGTGAAGTTTAGGGAAGTAGTTGATAAAAAATTTCATTATAATATGCAAGATTTTCTTAACATTCAACACTTCTGCTTCAATTGATACTCCCTTTCTCTATTAAATACTACAGATAGAGTCGCTAATTGAGAAGTCAAAAGTCAATCATATTTTCTATTTTCGGGTAATTTCCTGATTTCGGGAATATTTTGTAGGAGTGCGTTAACGAAGTGTAACGCACCTTTATACTTGAGAAGTTACCCAAAATCTAAAATTGTTACGTCAACCAATAGGACGATTTCCGGGATTGACTGCATGAATGTATTCACTACCCGATCGCGGTCTTCCTCGTTTATAATAAGCTTCTTCTGGTTTACCCCATCCTAGCTGCAAAATCATTTCCAAAAAGCTAGAATTTTCCCACTTGCACAAACTTGCCCACTCTGTTCTTTGAACAATCCTTTCGACATCAGATGTGACAATTTTTTGGTGTTGTTTACTATTATTAAAACTCAAGTATAAATCCATCCCCACAGTGACTTCACACCAAAATTTTACGATGGAATTCTTAGCAGCTTTTAATATCTCTAAGTCACCATTGAGGGCAATTAACTCAGTATCTATTTCGGGATAGTGCAAGCTTTTTCCTTTAACTGTCATTTCCCGCCAGATAATACCAGAAACTCGATTTTCTCTCTGATACTCGTGAATTGCAGTTTTGAAATCTTGATAGGCAGTAAACTGTTGCAGTCCATCAGTTCTGATAAACTGGTCAATTACAGGATTGCCAGAGACTGTTATTTCTAATTTTAGACGTTTTCCTTTGAGGCAAGCTTGGCGTTCAGCTGCCAAAATTTGAATTAGCTCTTGAGTGGTGTAAACTTTTGACATCAGAATACACTCTAGTTAATTATTGGGCATTGGGCATTGACTACGGACTATAGACTATAGATTAATTTCCTAAAGTGTTAACCCAGATATTTCAATATTATGCTTTGACATCAGCAGAAATGTAGTAACAGATAGCACTAAAAATTAGGGCAGACCAATTTGGTCTACCCCAAAAGTTATTTAGCTAACTCACTACTGAACTCATTGAAAGCTCGCCGTTTTAGCTGTGCTGTTTCAGTGCGTGGTAATAAATCAAATATTTTGCGAAATTCATCGTCTATCTCTTCAAAAGGTACTTGACCCTTTTTATTCAAAACTACTTCACCTGATTTATTTAACACCACTACTTGAGGAACACTCCCTGTATAGTAATATCCTGGTTCTGTTGGGTTGTAGGTCTCTTTAGGCGGGATAGTATCTACATTAATCGGCATAATCTCTGCTACCCGACCATAGAATTCCTGTACCCGTGAAATGGAAATGGCATATCTTTTGGAATCGCTGCTATCATCCAGATAAAAAGCCAAAAATACGGGTTTATGTTCCGCTAAAGTCTGTGCCAGTGTCTGTCTGGGAGGAACTAATGAACCATTGCCTGCATAAACAACAAAGATGTTGCCATCATATAAATCATTATTAAGACCAGCAGATGCAGGTTGCATACTTATAATAAAAAGACTTGCAAGCAACAACAGGCATTTGGACAACCACCTTTGCCAGCCAGGAATTTGTTTATGTAAAAAAAGAAACTTTGTACTATTCATCAAAAGGAACCTTGCAAGCTACTACTTGTTGTGAGTTTGTGCTTAATTTGGCAACCAGGGCTAGATATGTAATTACGCCCATGCACTATTTTTTAAGATAACGCTTACTGAGATTATCTCTTGCAAGTGGCCGGTATCGCTACGCGCAAGTCAAAACAGAGGTAAAGTAGCGCAACCGTAAGGCTCAAGAATCCAAAATCGTTCAACTGAGCGAATGCGAACAGCGTCTCAAAGAGAAGTCGAAGTCCAAAATTTAAAATTCAAAATTGCGATGACTGGCTTTTTCAGCCAGGATTCGCTAAACTCACAAGATTAAATTTGCACTTTGAATTAGCAACCGCCAGAAGATTAGGGTACAGATGTGGGAAACAAAATACAATTCATAGATAGACTGCGATTGGGTTTCGCGGTGTCAGTGGCAAAAAGTGTGACGTTTATAGTGCGATTGCTCCGTCTGGGTGCTGCTAGTGTGTTACCAGGCTCGATTGCTCGTCGCATTGAACCCCGACTCTTACAGTTATTGAGTCAGCAAGTTAAAAACGGAGTAATTTTAATTGCTGGTACTAACGGCAAAACTACTACAGCGCTGCTTTTATGTACGATATTAGAACACAAGGGTTTTCGCATCGCTCATAATTCTACAGGTGCAAATCTGGAAAATGGCTTGATGACAGCGCTATTGGAAAGCGCCAATTTAGTAGGGACTCTAAATACTGATTACGCCATTTTGGAAGTTGATGAAAATATTGTACCAAAAGTATTAACTCCACTCCAGCCGCGAATCATTCTTTGTTTAAACTTATTCCGCGACCAACTCGATAGGTACGGGGAAGTAGACACAATCAGTAAGCGTTGGACAAAAGTTATTTCTACCCTACCAGCAGAAACGGTGGTCATTCCCAATGCTGATGACCCAACTTTATCTAACCTCGGTCAGCAGTTACCCCAACGGGTGTTATTCTTTGGCTTGAGTGAACCAGAACATTATCTAGAAGCAATTCCTCATGCTGTTGATTCTATTTACTGTCCCAAATGTGGACATTCCCTAGATTATAAGGGTGTTTATTTGTCTCATTTGGGAGATTTTACTTGTCCCAAGTGTGGTTTTAGTAAAAGTAAACCGACTCTCGAAAGTAGTGAATGGTCGCAAATTCTGGTTGGTTTGTACAACAAATACAATACTTTAGCAGCTGTAACTGCGGCTATTGAGTTAGGAGTTGATGAAGCAACAATCAAAGATACTATTAACAATTTTCAAGCTGCTTTTGGTCGGGCTGAAGATTTAGTAATTAATAATAAACGAGTGCGAATATTGTTATCCAAAAATCCTGTGGGAACGAATGAAACCATTCGCGTAGTGACTCAAAGCACAGATCAAACCACACTGCTAGTATTGAACGATCGCACACCCGATGGCACTGATGTATCCTGGATTTGGGACGTAGATACCGAGAAATTAGTCGAACGCGGCGGGACTTTAGTAGTGAGTGGCGATCGCGTCTACGATATGGCACTACGTCTACGTTACAGCCAAAAGTCCCCTGAGAGTAACTTAAATTTAATAGTCGAAGAAGATTTGCGACAAGCGATCGCTACTGCATTAGAGCATACACCAGAGAATGAAACTTTGCATATTCTGCCTACTTACTCAGCCATGTTAGAAGTGCGAGAAGTTCTGACTGGTCGGAAAATTCTTTAAATTTGTCATTTGTCATTTGTCATCGTCCCATTCCCGATTCTCCAAATTTATGAGTTCTCAAAATTTAGAATTAACAATAGGTTGGCTTTATCCGACGCTGATGAGTACTTATGGCGATCGCGGTAATGTAATTACTATAGAACGTCGCGCTCAATGGCGGGGATACGATGTGAAAGTATTACCCTTAGATCAAAATTCCACAGCCGCAGATATTAAAACTGTCGATGTCATCGTTGGTGGTGGCGCACAAGACCGCCAGCAAGAGATTGTCATGCGTGATTTGCAAGGTGCGAAAGCTGATGCAATGCGGGACAAAATCGAAAATGGAACACCAGGAGTATTTACTTGTGGTTCACCCCAATTACTGGGACATTATTATGAACCAGGCTTGGGACAACGAATTGATGGTTTGGGAATACTCGATTTAGTTTCTGTGCATCCTGGTGAAAATACTAAGCGCTGTATTGGGAACTTGGTAATTGAAGTGACAGCCTCACGTCTGGCGCGAGATTTAAAAGAGATGACAGGTAGCACACCATATTTGGTAGGCTTTGAAAATCACGGCGGACGCACCAAACTGGGAAAAGTGGAAGCTTTGGGGCGAGTGGTGTACGGTTTGGGAAATAATGGTGAAGATGGGACAGAAGGAGCATTTTACCAGAATGCGATCGCTACTTATTCTCACGGCCCTTTGTTACCGAAAAATCCCTTTGTTGCCGATTGGTTAATTCAAACAGCGCTGCGGTTAAAGTATCAGCAAGAAATTACCTTAACACCTTTTGACGATAGCCTCGCTGCACAAGCACGAGAAGCGATGTTTAAGCGATTGAAAGTCAGTTTACCAAGTGTTGGTATGGCGAAAGTTTAACCTCAGTTCGCTGATTAAGCCTCTCCGTATCGGGGAGAGGCTTGGAGAGGGGTCAAATTTGACATAAAACAAGAGGGCAAAGTATGATTCAAGCCTTAACCAAACAAGTAACATTTGATGAATTTATCGCCTGGTATCCCGAATCTTCAGACAGGCATTATGAACTACATGATGGGATAATTGTTGAAATGCCTAAGTCAACAGGGAAGCACTCAGAGATAGCTGGATTTATAAATGGTTCTTTGTTTATTGAAATCACCCGTTTGTCTATTCCTTGTTTCATCCCAAAAGAATGCGTCATCAAGTCAGTTAACACTGATTCAGGTTATGAACCAGATGTAATCGTTCTTGATAGACAAGCTGTTATGGATGAACCTCGTTGGAAAAAAGAATCTATCATTACGCGCGGTAGTTCCGTCAAGTTGGTTGTAGAAGTTGTTTCAACCAACTGGAGTGATGATTATGCTTTGAAGCTAGAAGATTACGAGTCTTTGAGTATTCCTGAATATTGGATTGTAGACTATCTAGGTTTAGGTGGTAGACGCTTTATTGGCAATCCTAAACAACCAACTATCTCGATTTACCAATTAATTGAAGGTGAGTATCAAGTTAGGCAATTTAGAGGAAGCGATCGCATTCAGTCGCCAGCGTTCCCAGAGTTGAATTTAACTGCTGAACAGATTTTTCAGGCTGGAGAAGTCGCGTAATTTAGGTGGCTAAGGTTGAAATTTTTATCTAACTTTAAAGCAAGAGGAAAGCATGACTCAAACCTTACGCAAACTAATAACATTTGATGAATTTATTACTTGGTATCCAGAAAACTCACAACGACGCTATGAACTGCATGATGGGGTAATTGTTGAAATGGCTCCTCCCACAGGTGAACATGAACAAATTGTTGGATTTTTAGTTGGGGAAATAGTTACAGAATATAAACGTTTAAAACTACCTTATTTCATCCCCAAAACAGCATTCATTAAACCGAATCAGAGCGAAGCAGCTTACTCACCAGATGTACTGTTGTTGAATAACTCTAATTTAGTAAATGAATCTCTGTGGAAAAAAGAATCTACTGTAAGCCAAGCGGCATCAATTCCTTTAGTAATTGAGGTGGTAAGTACCAACTGGCGAGACGACTATTTTACCAAAGCAGGTAAATATGAAGAGGTCGGAATACCTGAATACTGGATTGTAGACTATTTAGGTTTAGGTGGTAGGCGCTTTATTGGCAATCCTAAACAATCAACTATCTCAATTTACCAACTAATTGAAGGTGAGTATCAAGTTAGGCAATTTAGAGGAAGCGATCGTATTCAGTCGCCAGCGTTCCCAGAATTGAATTTAACTGCCGAACAGATTTTTCGGGCTGGAGAAGTCGCGTAAAAAACAGCAAAAGAAGTAAAAGAGTCATCAAAGACTTGTTTACGAGTATTAAAGACTCGTCCGCGAGTATCAAAGACTCGTTCACGAGTGTCAAAGACTCGTCCGCGAGTATCAAAGACTCGTCCGCGAGTATCAAAGACTCGTCCGCGAGTATCAAAGACTCGTCCGCGAGTGTCAAAGACTCGTCCGCGAGTGTCAAAGACTCGTTCACGAGTATCAAAGACTCGTTCACGAGCATCGAAGACTCGTTCACGAGTATCGAAGACTCATTCACAAGCTAATCTGAGCCATTGGTAATGATAAATTCTTTTTAGATTCCGTAAAAATCATTAGCGCTCATGTAGTGTCACACAGGATAGTAGATTGCTTTGATATCTTGCAGCATTCTCAATTAGTAGCCGCGATCGCCTGAAACTCAAAGTTCTAGGAACCAATAGCCAAAGCCACTCAAGTGGACTAAACCCAAGTCTGGAAATAATTTAGTCCTTTTAAGATGACTTTTGCTATGAGCGCTATGTTTCTAACCTGTGGCGGTTGTTGGGATTAGTGCAAAATATTAGTGGTTGCAAGATTGTCCAGCAAATCAGGGGCATTACGCATAACTTTTGTTAAGAGATGAACCTCAGTATGACAAATACGCCTCAACATTTCCTTGAAAAAATCCGAGAAGCGAAAGAAAAACAACTTCAAGAATTAGATTTAAGCCATGATTGGCTTGGTGATGACAAGGAAAAATTAACAGAGATTCCTACTGAGGTGTTTGAATTGGAATGGTTGGAGGTTTTAAATTTAAGCGGCAACATATTAACGACCCTACCAGAAGCCATCACCCGCCTGCAACACCTCACCACTCTGTATTTAAGCGACAACGAATTAACGACGCTGCCAGAAGCCATCATCCGCCTGCAACAACTCACTTCCCTAGATTTAACGCACAACAAATTAACGACGTTGCCAGAAACCATCACCCGCCTGCAACAACTCACTTCTCTAAATTTAAGCAGCAACGGATTAACGACATTACCAGAAGCGATCGCCCACCTGCAACAACTCACTTCCCTGGATTTAAGTGGCAACGAATTAATGACACTGCCAGAAGCCATCACCCGCTTGCAACAAATTACTTTCCTGAATTTAAGCATCAATGAATTAACGACGCTACCAGAAGTGATCGCCCGCCTGCAACAACTCACTTCCCTGGATTTAAGCGGCAACGAATTAACGACGCTGCCAGAAGCGATCGCCGACCTACAACAACTTACTTACCTGGATTTAAGCGACAACCCCATCGAAAAGCCGCCGCCAGAAGTGGTTCGCAAAGGTCTTGAAGCAATTAAGGATTATTTGCGGCAACTGAAAGCAGAAGGTACAGATTATCTGTATGAAGCAAAATTACTAATTGTCGGCGAAGGAGGCGCAGGGAAGACAACACTGGCGAACAAAATTAAAGACCAAAATTATCAACTTCGAGAGGAAGACACTACAAAGGGAATTAAGGTCATTGAGTGGGGTTTCCCAATGGAAAAGGGGCGAGAATTTCGAGTCAACATTTGGGACTTTGGAGGGCAAGAGATTTACCATGAGACTCACCAGTTTTTCCTCACCAAGCGTTCCCTCTACGTTTTAGTGGCAGATAATCGCAAGGAAGACACGGATTTTTATTACTGGTTGAATGTAGTAGAACTGTTGAGCGATAACAGTCCGTTGCTAATCATCAAAAATGAGAAACAAAACCGCCACCGGGAGATTAATGAACTCCAGTTACGGGGGCAGTTTACTAATTTAAAGGAGAGTTTACCAACAAACCTTGCTACCAACAGAGGTTTAGAACAAGTTTTAGAACAAATCAAGCATTACGTTAAAAATTTACCTCATATTGGTAGTCCGCTCCCCAAAACCTGGGTTAAAGTCCGGGAAGCTTTGGAGAGTGACGCACGCAATTACATCGGCTTAGATGAATACCTGAACATCTGCCAACAAAATGGGTTCACCCAAAGAAATGACAAGTTGCAGTTGAGCAGCTATCTGCACGATTTGGGAGTATGCTTGCACTTCCAGGAAGACCCACTTTTGAACAAGACTGTCATCCTCAAACCCAAGTGGGGAACTGATGCAGTCTACAAAGTGCTGGATAATGAAAAAGCGATTCGCAACCTGGGCAGTTTCACCCGGTCTGACTTGGCAAACATCTGGTGTGAAGACGAATACGCCACGATGCATGATGAACTCTTGCGCTTAATGATCAACTTCAAGCTGTGCTACGAAATTCCTAGAAGCCAAGGAAAGTATATTGCCCCACAACTGCTATCTGCTAATCAACCCCTCTATAACTGGGATGAAACCAACAACCTGATTCTGCGTTACACTTACGAGTTCATGCCCAAGGGGATCATCAGCCAATTCATCGTCGCCATCCATGAGTTGATAAATGAACAAAAATGTGTCTGGAAAAGCGGTGTTGTTCTCAGCAAAGACCAGACGAAAGCAGAGGTGATCGAATATTACGGCAAGCGGGAAATTAAGATTCGAGTCTCAGGTCGTCACAAAAGAGATTTGATGACCATAGTTACACATGAACTCGATAAAATTCATAAGTCGTACAAGCGACTGAAGTACAACAAGTTAATCCCCTGTAATTGCCACATCTGCAAAGATAACCAAGAGCCACACTTTTACCCCTTTGAGATATTGCGACAGTTTGTAGCCGATAAGCAAGAAGGCATTCAATGTCAAAAAAGCTATCGAATGGTTGATGTCTTAGGCTTAATTGATGATGTGATGAACACAAGGGAGTTACTTAAAGCAGAACAGCAGATGAGTAGCGATTTTCTATCTAATTCCTCAGAAACAAGAAGGGAAAATATCGTTGTAACTATTAATAATGTAATTCAGCCATCAAAGCAAGAGAATAATATTATGACAGAACCATCTAAACAGGAAGAAAATTCTCAGCCAGAAGACATAGTTAAACTTCCGTTTGCGTTTAGAAATGGAATGTTCTACTTATTTGTATTTGTAGTTGTATTTTGTCTAATTGCATTTTTTGGTGGTTCGCTACCCTTTCATTATCTAGCTTTGGCAATTATTGGTACAGCAATATTTATCGTCTTAATAGGCGTTCTGCAACTCCGTCAAGATGACCGCCTTTCTGAGAAATCTTTCGTAGATTTGACAAAAATGGTATTGGAACAGTTACCTTTAATTAGTAATATTATTAAGCAGTTTCAAGGCAAAAAATAAGAGTATAGCGATTTAATATGCCGCTTGCTGTTAAAATCCGATTTGGATAAGATCCCCCCGCCTTCGCGACCCCCCTTAAAAAGCAGGTAAATAGAGATAATCCTACCAAATCTGACTTAAATCTAAAACAAAGCCAGGTAATAACGATTCCTCATAAAGTGTCTTAGGATTATCTAATTTATCAATCGGAATATTAGGACGATAAATAAAAACTTGGCGTTGTTTTCTATCAATTAACCAACCAAGTTGTGTGCCATTATCAATATACTCTTGCATCTTGTCTTGCAAAATTTGCAAGTTGTCACTCTCAGAACGCAATTCAATCACAAACTCAGGACAAATCGGTGCAAATTTTTTTCGCAGTTCTAATGGTATGGTTTCCCAGCGATCGCGTTTTATCCACGCTGCATCAGGCGATCGCACTGCACCATTAGGCAAAGTAAACCCACCACTGGAACCAAAGCCTACACCTGTACCATCTTGCTTTGTCCAAATACCCAACTGAACAATAATGTCAAAGTTATGCCGATCGGTTTCGGAACCAGTAGGTGGCATAATCATTAATTCTCCCACAGCATTACGTTCGATACGAAAGTCGGGGTTTAACTGACAAAACTCGTAAAATTGATCTTCGGTTAATGCGATCGCAGGTTGCAATTGCAAGACCATTGGTATAATTTTTGTGACTACAGGTAAGTTGGTGGTCATAATTGCTGTTTGGCTACTTCACTTGCTTTCACTATAATCTCTTCACGCTCTAGGCGCTTTGCGAATGCGTGTACATGAATTGCCCTTACCTAAAAATCTATTTCAACTCAATAATGCCAAAATTTTAGGGGTGGTTATGAAACCACCCCTTTATTCTCCTAATATTTAGAATTTACTTGCAGCCTTTTAATGGGAAGTTAATTTACTCAGAAATTTTAATCGAACTTTCAACTTGAGAAGTCGCCAGTGTTGGTGCAGAGAAAATACGTGAATACAGACTTGATGGTTGTTGATGAGCAACAATTGGTAGAACTTGACGAGCATGGGCGGCTAATTCTACCGCTTTCACATCATAAGTCTGCGTTGCTAATTTTGGATAAAACCCGATTCCGATGATTGGCAGTAGCAAACAAGCGGTAATAAATATTTCGCGGGGTTTGACATCAGATATTACAGCATCCAAGTGCAACTCTTTATTTTGCTCCCCGTAGAACACTTGACGCAGCATCGACAGTAAATAAATCGGTGTCAAAATCACGCCAACTGCTGACAGCAGCACGACTACAATTTTGAAGCTAGAACTGTAAACATCACTGCTGGCGATACCCAGAAACACCATCAACTCACCTGCAAAACCACTCATTCCAGGTAAAGCCAGAGAAGCCATTGAACCAATGGTAAACAGAGCAAAGGTTTTGGGCATTACCTTAGCCATACCGCCCATTTTATCCATCATCAAAGTATGAGTGCGATCGTAAGTCACGCCAGACAGGAAGAACAAGCTAGCAGCAATCAAGCCGTGGGAAACCATCTGTAACACTGCACCGCTGATACCCAGTTCTGTGTAAGAGGCAATCCCAATCAGCACAAACCCCATGTGGGCAATTGAAGAGTAAGCCAAGCGGCGTTTAAGATTGGTTTGAGCAAAGGCACAGCAAGCACCGTAGACAATGTTAACCACACCCAAAACTGCTAACACTGGGGCAAAAGTTACATGGGCATTGGGCAATATTTCCACATTAAAGCGGATGAGAGCATAACCACCCATTTTTAACAACACACCAGCCAAAATCATCGAACCGGGTGCTGATGCTTCACCGTGGGCATCAGGTAGCCAAGTATGTAAAGGAAAAATCGGTAACTTCACACCGAAGGCAATTAAGAAACCTGCATAAACCAACAATTCCAAGGTTTTGGGGTATTCTTTCATTCCCAAAGTCGCCATATCGAAAGTGACGGTATCTCCAGAGAAGACAAGTGCAAAACCGGCAATCAAGATAAATATTGATGCGGCAGCGGTGTAAAGAATGAATTTGGTAGCGGCATAACGGCGGTTTTGTCCTCCCCAGATGGAAATCAGCAGGTAAACCGGCACTAACTCGATTTCCCACATCAGAAAGAATAACAGCAAATCTTGGGCAACAAATACGCCAAGCTGGGCACTGTACATCGCTAACATCAGGCCATAAAATAATCGCGGCTTGGTGTTAACTTTCCAAGCCGCGAATATTGCGAGGGTATTTATTAAGCCTGTCAGAAGCAGCAAGGGCATCGATAAACCATCAACCCCCACAGCCCAATGCAAACCCAACTGCGTTATCCAAGGATAGTTTTCTATAAGTTGCAGTCTTGAACTTTGAAAGTCGTACTTATACCAAAAGGCATAAATCATCAGTGCAAAGTCGGCGATCGCAACTCCCAGACTATACCACCGCACAGTTCTACCTTCCTTGTCTGGGATTAGGGGGATGGCTAAGGTAGCCACCAAGGGTAAGAGGATTATGGCTGTTAGCCAGGGAAATTCAATAGTATTCATCACTTCTGACAATAAATTTGTCTTATCGCTTTTAATTTAACTATATTAAGTTATCTATACTTTTGTAAACATTATTTAACTTTAAAATATTAAATTTTTGATAAAGATAAGAACATATACTCATTGAATGTCAAATTTTCAGGATAAATAAGAATAAATACTTATCGAGTTTTGACGATCCCATTCTAAATGTAAACTTTTGCAACGTCAACAAAAAACGGCAGCTAAAGCCACCGTTACAATATAGTTACATTTTCTGGTTCAGCGCAATTGTCAGGGCTATTTAGTGTAAGCAAGCTTGATTGAACTGTTAAACTTAGATGTGACAATCAACTTTCCATCACATTCTTCATTTTGACGAGTACTGAAAATCGACTGTTTTCAACCACTAACAGACTTAATTTTTTAATTGGAGTCGGTTTTTGTTACACCAATACCAAGAGAACGTTTGGCAATAGATGATAAAGGCATTCGTTGCACAGTCACAGATTACAGTCAGTCTTATCAAAACTTTATCAGTACAGTATCAGTTTATTTGCCCTTATAATAAGTTCTAGTAATTTGGCAGATTTTGACACCTTCACTTCTACAAATATCACAGAGCTTTGGCTGCTTTCCTAGTATTAGTAGTATGTGTAAAGCTTCCAGTGATAGCACTTTGAGAATTAGAGGTGCGATCGCTTGACAGTATAATGTGATTGGACTTGTAAGGTAATTGGGGTACAATTACATATTTTGTAATTTAAATTAGCTGCTTACCAAATTGCTTTACGTCAAGGTTGAGGTGAAAGTAAAGGCTCATTCTAAATTATAACATTTTATTTATTTGAATAGATATAAGTTTTTAAATTAACCTAGTAGACTTAGAGGCTATTTATAAAGTAAATCTAAAGGCGAGTAGGAGGGGATTACTACAAGGATTAAAATACCTAATGTACAGTATATTTACATAGTTGCTCATGGCACGAAAGTCTTATCCTACAGACTTAAATGATATGGAGTGGGAAATCCTGTCACCCTTAATTCCACCAGCCAAAGAAGGAGGACATCCGCGCACAACTGATATGCGAGCAGTATGCAACGCAATCTACTATCACTTAAAAACTGGATGTCAATGGAATATGCTTCCAGCAGACTTTCCTCCCAGTTCAACAGTTTACAGCTACTACAGGAAATGGCAGCGCTTGGGGGTTTGGGAAAAATTAAACCATACACTACGTGGTCAGGTTCGCTCGAAATTAGGTAAATCAACACAACCAACTGCGTTAGCAAAGCTCGCCGTAGGCATCGCAGCAGACAGCCAATCGGTAAAGACGGCTGAAAAAAGGGAGCCAGTGCGTTGGGCGGCTCTGCCGACTTGAAGCAACTGGCGTGGGATGTGTACGGCTTTGATGGGGGTAAAAAGGTAAAAGGACGAAAACGCCAGACTTTGGTTGATAGTCTGGGACTATTGTTGAAAGTGGTGGTTAGTGAAGCAAATGCCCCAGAAAGATTACTTGCTGCCTACGCTTTGATGGAACTGCTAGAGGAACGTCCAGAATTGCTGGAAAAAGTTGAAGTCATGTGGGTTGATTCCGGTTATGACGGAGATAAATTTGCGCTTTGTGTCTGGTTAATGATTTAAGCTCATGTTGAGGTAATGCGACGTACTGAGCAAGAATTTCAAATTTTGCCCAAACGTTGGGTAGTAGAAAGAACATTTGGGTGGTTTAACCAGTACCGTTGTCTCAGTAAGGATTATGAGCGTCTCCCAGAAATGAGTGAAGCAGCTATATATGCTGTCATGACTCGTATCATGTTACGTCGTCTTGTTGTCTAAAGATTTACTTTATAAATAGCTTCTTAAAGTCTTTACCCTCTAACCTATTTTAAATTGAAGCGTAAAGCCTTCTCTACGAGAAGCTATGCCGCGAAGGCGTTGCTTCACTTCCTGCGTAGCGTCTCTTAGAGAAGCGACCATGACCGACAAAGACTCATGATATAGAGCAACTAAATTTATTTAGAGGAATTATTAGACTTGTCGCTAAATAAGAGCAAAAAATGATGAAATAGAATTCTCACTTTCACTCATCAATTTATGCAGCTATCAAGTAGAAATTCCACAGGCCAGCAGCAGTCAGCATAAAGCGATCATCCAAATTATGAAT
>NZ_JBALDA010000028.1:0-29774 GCF_036917535.1 Nostoc sp. | reverse complement strand
CACTAATTTTTGGTGCGATCGCAGTTTCACCAATTTCAGGTGATGTGGCGCTAATTCCTGGTGCTTCAACGATTTCAGGCGATGTGGCGCTAACTGCTGCTGCTTGATCAATCTCAGGCGATGTGGCCTTAACTACTGCTGCTTGATCAATCTCAGGCGATGTGGCACTAATTTTTGGTGCGATCGCAGTTTCACCAATTTCAGGTGATGTGGCGCTAATTCCTGGTGCTTCAACGATTTCAGGCGATGTGGCGCTAACTACTACTGCTTGATCAATCTCAGGCGATGTGGCACTAATTTTTGGTGCGATCGCAGTTTCACCAATTTCAGGTGCTTCAACGATTTCAAGCGATGTGGCGCTAACTACTGCTGCTTGATCAATCTCAGGCGATGTGGCACTAATTTTTGGTGCGATCGCAGTTTCACCAATTTCGGGTGCTTCAACGATTTCAGGCGATGTGGCACTAATTTTTGGTGCGATCGCAGTTTCACCAATTTCACGTGATGTAGCGGTAATTCCTGGTGCTTCACCAATCTCAGGTGATGTGGCGCTAATTTTTGGTGCGATCGCAGTTTCACCAATTTCAGGTGCTTCAACGATTTCAGGCGATGTGGCGCTAACTACTGCTGCTTGATCAATCTCAGGCGATGTGGCGCTAATTTTTGGTGCGATCGCAGTTTCACCAATTTCACGTGATGTAGCGGTAATTCCTGGTGCTTCAACGATTTCAGGTGGTGTAGCGCTAATTTTTGGTGTGATCGCAGTTTCACCAATTTCAGGTGGTGTGGCGGTAATTGCTGATGTTTCAGCGATTTCAGGTGATGTGGCGCTAATTTTTGGTGCTTCACCAATCTCAGGTGATGTGGCGCTAACTACTGGTGCTTCAGAGATTTCAGGCGATGTGGCGCTAATTTTTGGTGTGATCGCAGTTTCACCAATTTCAGATGGTGTAGCGGTAATTTTTGGTGCGATCGCAGTTTCGCCAATCTCAGGTGATGTGGCGCTAACTACTGGTGCTTCAGCAATTCCAGGTGGTGCTAAGATGGGCTGACTTTCTGTAGACTCGCTGGTAGTATTCTCAACATTGCTGTCATGTTGCAGTGAAGTTACATTTCCTGAGACATCTGAGACATTAACCGTTTTTGCTTGGATTAAATTTGCTTGAGAAGCGGTACTTTGATTATCAACTTTAGAAGGAGCTTGATCTGTTTTAATATTCTCTTTTGGCGGCGTTGGGCTGGCTGGAATATCTGAGATATTAAATGATTCTGATGCTGCCGGGATTACTTGTTGTTCATTATTGATAAAGTTACTAGACGGGCTAAATATTTCCTCCACATTATTAGACGAAGGGGATTTGATAGGCGAATCTTCGACTAATTCACTTTTATTATTGTCTAATTCTATCTTTTCTTGCGATGGCAAAGTCCTTTCTGTTAAAGACGACTCTGGACTAGGTAAACTAGATGTTATCTCAGAATTTACTTGCACCTTATCGCTAGCAATCTTTATGAACACAGTCGATTTATCTTCAACAATAGGCGAACTTGATGCTGTTATGCTTGGCGTTATCCTACTAACAGAATCACGATCATTTGTATTATTGTCTAAAGCAATATCTCGTTGAAATGTGGGAGTTCCCCAATTAGCTTCAACAGACAAAGGCTCATCTGATGCTAATAAACTATCTTCATTACCGTTAATAGTAATATTGTTTCCCTCAACAACTTGCTCAACATTCTTTGCTGCTGATGATTTTATAGCCTTTTTAGTTCTAGGTTTTGATTTTTTTTCTGGTGAATTTTGAGATTTTTTTGTTTTTGTTGATTTAGATTTCCTTTGAATATTTAGTTGTGCTGAGGTATTATTACTCGAATTTTTCTCACTCAGAGTTGGCATTGTCTCTGGAATACTGTCTTTGACTGATTCATTAGTATTTTCTGATAGAGTTATTGAATCAGAAGAGTCAAAATTTATATCCTGAGTATCCCAGCTATCCCAACCTATTAATGGTTGAATTGATGGTTCATCCTGACGAGATAATAAAAATTTCGAGGATGTGACTAATGGTGGTTTAGTTTGTATTGTACTGATAAAATTGCTTTGTGAATGCAAAGAATGAGATGCTTTTTTCAATATCATTCTCTGAGGATTCGATAAAGATGATATTACCCCAAGGGGATGAATATTGTTTCCTAGTGGAGATTGAAGGTTTTGCATAGCTATACTTGAAAAGTAGGCAATTAACTAGAAACGAAATATCCTGTTTTTTGATTTCGTTGTACAGAACTACCCCCACCGGTAGCTCTTGCAACCTGTAAACCTTCATAAGCTAAAGTTAATTCTTCAATCCCAACTGCCTTTCCATCTGCTTGGAGTGCAGGTGTTTTCCAGGTTATAGGAATAGCACCGATCAAAGTCCAACTCATCATTGTCTCACCGGCTTGATTGAAAATTAGAATATTGACATTGCGTCGAGATGTTTTCTTTTTTTCATCAAAAACTGCATTTATCCAATTCCAAAAACCTGGATGATCGGTAACTCCACGTTTAAGAGTGATGTCTGCAAATTCTGTATGACCTAAATAAACTCTTTGCTGGTCGTTAACACCACCTTCCTGAAACACATTTTTCTTAATTTGAACGCTTAATCCTGAGCATTCAGCGAAAGACGCAGCAATAGAACTGTCTATCTCAACGTAGAAACGATTAGTAGTAACATAATTTAATTCGTGAGTAATGTTGCCATTATTAGCACCTGTAGCCATCACAACCACCTTTGGGAATTATAATTGCCTAGCCTTTCCCGCTGCGATCGCAGGTCTTCTAGCAAAAGTTTATACACATGCTCTGTGAGTTGGTTCATCAGCAGTGAATCATTGAGGTATTTACTTGCCGTTTTAGCCACCTTGCTGGCATCAGATGTCGCCGAAACCTCAGCGTAGCCAGCAGTACCGCCAACATCTCCATCGAACGTGAAAAAAGTTTTTTGCTGATTTGAGTCCATAAATAAAAAACTCTCCCTAAATCCAGGCTAAAGGTACTGCATCAGAATCAAAAGTAGCCAAAAGTCGAACTTAGTTTTTGCCTGGATTTAGACTTTAGGTCAATTGTGTTACAAATGCGATCGCTGTATTCTAGATGTTAGTAACAGCAAAATATTCACCTAGCTACTGCTTGGGCAACAGGAGGAAAAAATGAGAGAACACATCAGCCGGCAGAAAAAAACTACTACAGGCTTCTCAATCCCATCCCTGAAACACCCGATACGCGGCTTTGGTTTGGAATCGTCGACAATTTCACGCCAAGCGGTTCCTGAAATACAACCAATCCATAAGCCAGTTACTCACGATATCAGTCGCATACCACTGCGTACCCAAGCAAAACTCTCAATTAGCCAGCCTGGAGACATTTACGAACAGGAAGCTGATAGCGTCGCACAGCAGGTAATGCAAACAATGGCGCAACCTGTAAATCGCCAGTCTATCCAACAAGAAGCATTGCCAGAGGAAAAAGAAGAAGAATTGCAAATGAAACCTCTGGACATTAGCACATTGCAACGACAAGAAGCATTGCTAGAGGAAGAAGAAGAAGAAGAAGAATTGCAAATGAAACCTCTGGACAATAGCACACTGCAACGAGAAGAAGTGCCAGAGGATGAAGAAGAATTGCAAATGAAATCTCTGGACAATAGCACACTGCAACGAGAAGAAGTGCCAGAGGATGAAGAAGAATTACAAATGAAGTCGATGGTGCAGCGTCAAGCTCAGACTGGGATGGCTGCTGCGCCAGACCTAGAAACGTCCATTAACCAAGCTAGGGGTGGAGGAGTGGCGATGGCGGACAATATCCGCCAACCGATGGAAGAGGCATTTGGCGCAGATTTCAGTGGGGTAAAGGTTCACACGGATGGTCAATCTGACCAGTTGAATCGGTCAATTCAGGCGCGTGCTTTCACAACGGGGCAGGATGTGTTCTTTCGTTCGGGTGAATATAATCCTGGGAGTCGCGGGGGACAAGAGTTGTTGGCGCATGAGTTGACCCATGTAGTGCAGCAGAGTGGGGGGGCGGCAGGTATGGTCAAGGATCCGAACGTAACTAAGGGATCAAGAGAAACCATGCGGGTGGAACAACCAAACAAAGGTGGCAGGTCTGTGCAAGAGACACAACCGGGCGTGGGTATACAACTTGCGCCTAGTTCTGATCGCATCCAATACGGGGAGTGGTTTTCCGAGAAGTTTTTAAAGGATCATGTGTTCCACGGCGATTATCAAAGTGCTATGAAAGTGGCTAAACGGCGTGCAGGACAGGTGCCAAGGAGTACTCTGATCACACAGAAGGGGGTACAGCAAATCATCTCCGAGATCAAAGCGCAAGTAGCACAGGGGAATCTTGAAGGTATATTCACAACAGAAGCAAACATCACTTATGCTGAGTGTGAATATAACAGCAGAAATGAACCAAAAGATCCGAAAATTAAGTCAGGCAGACTTAATTACGGATTCAGGAATAACAGGGTGCATCATTTGGACGGAATGGAGGTAGATTAGTGCGATCGCCTAATTTTGTAGAGTGCTGAGGTACTCAATGAGGTTGAACAAATATTAGTGCGATCGCTGGATCTTGTAGGGTGTGTTAACGAAGTAGTTGCGGTGTGGTGCGTTACGCTGTCGCTAACGCACCCTACATAGCTTCCAGGAAGGCAGAAGTTGCTAAAGACTGCGCGAAACACCCAAACGTGAAGGCAAAAGTTACTTCCAAGAAGGCAGAAGTTGCTACAGGCTGCGCGAAACACTCAAACGTGAAGGCAGAAGTTACTTCCAAGAAGGCAGTAGTGCGACCGCATCTGTTTTTAGTTGGGTAAATGGACATGAAATTGTCAAATTATCAGAATTTGCCCACGCTACACCTCTAATCGAGAATAAAGCATGAAACAAGACGCTAATATTGTCGGTTGGTTTGGCAATGGCGACCGTAGGCAATCGCTCGATACTATAAAATGAGTTTCTCAAAAATTTAGACTTTCGATAAATTGTGTTATAAGTGCGATCGCTGTATTCTAAATGTTAGTAACAGCAAAATATTTACCTAGCTACTGCTCGGGCAATAAGAGGAAAAAATGAGAGAACACATCAGCCGGCAGAAAAAAACTACTACAGGCTTCTCAATTCCATCCTTGAAACACCCGATACGCGGCTTTGGTTTGGAATCGTCGGTAATTTCACGCCAAGCGGTTCCTGAGGTACAACCAATCAATAAGCCAGTTACTCACGATATCAGTCGCATACCACTGCGTAGTCCCCAAGCAAAACTCTCAATTAGCCAGCCTGGAGACATTTACGAACAGGAAGCTGATAGCGTCGCACAGCAGGTAATGCAAACAATGGCGCAACCTGTAAATCCCCAGTCTATCCAACGAGAAGCATTGCCAGAAGAAGAAGAATTGCAAATGAAACCTCTGGACATTAGCACATTGCAACGAGAAGCATTGCCAGAGGATGAAGAAGAATTGCAGATGAAATCGATGGTGCAGCGTCAGGCTGGAATGGTTGCTGCGCTAGACTTGGAAGCGTCCATTAACCAAGCTAGGGGTGGAGGAGTAGCGATGGCGGACAATATCCGCCAACCGATGGAACAAGCGTTTGGCGCTGATTTCAGTAGGGTGAAGGTTCACACAGATGGTCAATCTGACCAGTTGAATCGGTCAATTGCGGCGCGTGCTTTCACAATGGGACAGGATGTGTTCTTTGGACAGGGGGAATATAATCCTGGGAGTCGGGGCGGACAGGAGTTGTTGGCGCATGAGTTGACCCATGTGGTGCAGCAGAGCAACACGATAGTTCGCAGAAAGCCGTACAAAGCAGAAGACCGTCCCCTTGAGGTGCAAGGAAGCGAGGGTGAGAAAAATGATCATAATGCTCAAAATGGAGTAACAACAACAGGAGTAATAGACAGAAGAAAGGATATCCAAAGAACCACAAGTCTCTATTCAGATATCAGTTCATGTGCACAAGACAACACGGTGCTCATGAGAATGAAGATAGCAACGGGTGAATACTTGGCGAATTTATTAAAAATTCCACAAATGATTGAGACTACCAAATACACAGAGCCTGAACTTCGGGAACTCTACGAACAATTAACGGATGCGACGGAAAAAATACCAACGAGTGTTTTACAGAAACAAGAACAAGAGAAATACCAAAGTGAGATTTTAAAAGTCACAACACTATTAATTGACGCGATCAATGACGATGAGTACGATGTACCAGGAGGACAATTAAACTTCAAAAGAACCATGGCGACCGATAAGTTTGAGACTCACACATCAAGTGATGGTAGATGGCATTTTACATATTTTTATTCCACTCACAACTATCATCTAAAAGGAAACAAAGGAACATATAAAGCATATCAAGAAGGAGACTTCGGAAAAGGCTACGAAGTGCGAACTTCGGTTGGGAACAAGAACGCTAGCTCTGCAGCAATTGAGATAGGACAAGCCGCATATAAACATTGTAAAGAGGTCATCGTCCCAGCTATTAGCCTCAGATTGTCTTATCTATAGAGAAAATCCTTTTGATTCGGTGAAATTGGATAATTTATTTTTTAGAGTTTCTTTACTTGAAGACAGAAGTTACTTCAGGGAAAGCGGAAGTTGCTACAGAGTGTGCAAAACACCGAAACGTGAAGGCAAAAGTTACTTCAAAGAAGGCAGAAGTTGCTATAGACTGCGCCAAACACAAAAACGTAAAGGCAAAAGTTACTTCCGGGAAGGCAGTAGTGCGATTACATCTGTTTTAAGCTGGGTAAATGGACATGAAAGTATCAGAATTTGCCCATCCTACACCTCTTGAAGTGCGATCGCCTAATCGAAAATAAGCCATAAAACAAATGCTAATATTGTCGGTTGGTTTGGCAATGGTAACTGTAGGCGATCGCTCGATACTATAGAGTAAGTTTCTCAAAAATATAGACTTTCATAAATTGTGTTACAAGTGCGATCGCGATGTTGTCGTTAAAAAACTCCATAGCCTGTATATTCCCGCATTTCAGGAGATTGAAATCCTAGAACAATATCATCTTTTGGAACCCCTCGCTCTACAAGTTCTTGAGCCACTCTCATTTCCGTCATATTCTGCTCAATCGAAATTTTTCCCTGTTTAATATCCAAATGTAAAACACAACCATAGACTCGCCGATGACCATCCCATCCCACATTCATAACCATGTAATGGTCTTGTTTTGTATCAAAAACAGTGTAACAATCAATCTGACCATTCGCTATTGGGATAGCAGCATAAGTCGTCAACAACGACTGAATGATATGGCGATTAGACTCTAGGGTATCCATTGTACAATTACCTCTTGAATTGGGTCATAAATAATTTGTTTAATCTGATATCTCTCTACAGATATTTGGGCAAATTCCCGCTTGAAAAAAGCTTCATAAACACCTATAGGCACTGCTAAATAGAGAATGCGATTTGAATCGCTGATTTCTAAGGCAAGCCGATAATTCAAAAACTGTCCTAACGCAGCATGATAATCTGTTAGTGGTGAATCACTCAGGAACGTTTTAATCTCAACTGCAATTTTTTCTTCACCTCGCTCTGCCGCTAACAGTTGCTCTGCACCTAAATCTATTTCAAACTTAGTTCCGCCAACTTCCAGTCGCAGAGGATCATCGGTTATCTTCCACTGCTCCTTTTCTAAAGCAATTCTAACCACAGCATGAAATTTATCTTTAGCTGGCATTGTTAACGTTTTCTGATTTACTTAATATTTTAGGGCGATCGCCTTTATTGTAGCGACTGTCTAAATAGTGTTGCGTAGGCAAAGCCCGTGTAGACATCGCCCATATATGATTGTTGATAAAATGCGAACGCCAATCTTGTAAAATGCAAAAACGTGCGGGCGATCGCATCTCTTTTAAGTTAAGTAAATGGACATGAAATTGTCAAATTATCAAAATTTGTCTAACCTACACCTCTTGAAATGCGATCGCCCGATACTATATATAGGGTTTTTGAAAATTTAGACTTTCGAAAAATTGTGTTGTGAGTGCGATCGCTGTACTCTAGATGTTAGTAATAGCAAAAAATATCTATCCACCTACTGCTTAGGCATTAGGAGAAAAAAATGAGAGAACGCATAGGCCAGCCCAAAAAAGCTACCACTGCTTCCTTCTCAATACCTGCACTCAAACAACCGACACGTGGTTTTGGTTCAGAGTCGTCTGGTGCTTCATCCCAAGCAGTAAATGAGGTGCGATCGCGAAATTTACCTTTAATGCACGACATCAGTCGAATATCACTGCGTTCACAAACAAAACTCACGGTTAACCAGCCAGGAGATATTTACGAGCAGGAAGCTGATAGAGTAGCACAGCAAGTGATGCAGACGATAAGCGAGCCTGTAAGTAAACAGTCTGTGCAACGAGAAGCATCACCAGAGGAAGAAGAAGAATTACAAATGAAATCTCTGGGAGATTCCATGACTCCTGTGGTGCAACGTCAGGGTGATGGGGTTGCAGCCACATCTGACTTGGAAACTTCAATCCAACAAGAACGGGGAAGTGGACAGCCACTCTCAGACGATATTCGCCAACCAATGGAGCAAGCTTTTGGGACTGACTTCAGCAGTGTCAAAATCCACACAGATAGCCGCTCTGACCAACTCAACCAATCTATTCAAGCTCGTGCCTTCACTACAGGACAAGATATATTCTTCCGTCAAGGAGAATATGCTCCTGAGAGTCATGGAGGAAAGGAATTACTTGCCCATGAGTTAACTCACGTTGTCCAACAAAATGGTAGTGCGCTTGGGCGTAAATTGCTTCCTGAACAGGAGGTAAAAAAAAACAAAATCCAAGCCAAAGCCCCTCTTAACTCCCCTTCTGGGTATCAACCAGTAATCCAGCGTAACCCTTTTGAAAAAGTTAAAAAATTCTTTTCCAAAGATGGTGGCGATATAGATAACGGTGGCGATGAAATAGAAGAAATACAGGTGAACGGGGAGGACTGGAAAAAATATATGGAGTTAGATATCTTGACGATGCAGCCTAGCGATATCATAACGGACAGGCAATTTGGGCATAATTTATATATAAATATCAGATGGTACAACAAATCGCAGAAAAGATTGCGCCTTTTGACACCGCCACCATTGGAATATTTTGAGGAAATAACAAAGATTACGACAGATAACGGCGGCAATAGAACTACGGAAACAGAATCGCTGGATCAGTACGCAAACAGACCAAATTCTAATACTTTCCGTAGCTACGCACTCGGAACTCAGGGCATGATTATAGATCCAGGCAAGTCGCTCACGGCAAGATTTCTTGATCCGCCGCAGATCACAATCACACAAGAGTATAAATCCCGCACGGTTAAGTT
Source organism: Nostoc sp. (assembly GCF_036917535.1). GTDB lineage: Bacteria > Cyanobacteriota > Cyanobacteriia > Cyanobacteriales > Nostocaceae > Nostoc. The sequence goes on along the minus strand of NZ_JBALDA010000028.1, from coordinate 20,372 downwards.
CAAAATTGGGTTACGGGGGTCGCAACAGTGGCTAACTGGTGTGCAGCAACTAACGTGCGAGAATAACAAGATAATAGAGCATGAGTTTATCCCAACAAGACTCAGGGCTGGCTAAGAACCACAGCACAGTTAGTTTTTATAAACTATTAATTATCTTGCAAAAGCCCCATCAGAAATTAAAGACTCTTGACTTTAAGAATAACTAATAACGCTTAAGAAGCCGATCGCTCTTGGTCAATTTGCAGTAAGATATTTTCCTGCACTAGTTGCCAAAAATGTTTGATGGGGGGAATTTGTAGACGGTCTTGAGTTGTTACCATAACTACCCGACGAGTCAAACTCGAACCATCTGCTAAACCACTAGTATTATTGCTGGCTAAGGAACGAATCGCCAGGGTAGGGTCAAGACGAGCTTCCAATAATGCTGATTGAGGCAGCAAAGCTATCAGTTCTCCTTGGCGCACCACTCCTCGGAAGGCATCTAGGGTATTTACCTCTAAAGCCGACTGGAGTGTAGCCTCCATTCGCTCAAATCTATCTTGTATTAAGCGCTGCATCCCATAGCCATCTTTAAAAACCACTTGGGGATAACGAATTAGCTCCGACCAAGGGACAAATTCATATTGAGTTAGGGGATGATTGGCTGCGGTTAAAACTTCTATAGGTTCATCATAAAGTACTTCTACCACCATTTCTCTACTGGTGGTTAAAAAGCGATTATTCATCACAATTGCTAAATCTACTAATCCATCTTTGAGGACTTTCAAGGCGCGATCGCTTCCCAATGATGTCACCCGCAATTGCACATTTGGATAATCATGACAAAATTTTTGCAACACTGGTGGTAAGTAAGATCCACATAGGGAGTGAATCACGGCAATGCAAAGTTCTGGTTGCTTTCCGGCAATTAAATCGGCTAATTCTTCTGTAGCAGTCTGCCACTCTTGACAAATTTTGCGAACGCGGGGTAGCAAACGTTCACCTGCTAGCGTCAGTTTGGCATGAGTGCTTCTGTGAAACAGTTCTATCTCTAAATCTGCTTCTAATGCTTGGATTTGGCGACTAATCGTCGATTGGGTAACTCCAGATGTTCGCGCTGCTTGTTGAAAGCTGCCGGTTTGGGCGATCGCTAGAAAGGCTTGCAACTGCTCTAGGCGCATTTTTATGTAGCCTGAATTACATTTATCAGTTTTATAAAGTTAACGGATTTTTATCCACAATTTAGTAAAGTTTGTTACAAGTTTTTTCTCTGATTTACATTTAAGTAAATCAGATTTTAGCGCCTTTGTCGTCAATTATGCGCTTTGCACCGATTTTTTCGGTAAATTTTGCCAAAAAAATAATTGACTATTTTCTACTGAAATATATAAATTTTTAAATTTTATTTCCGCCGTGTTGTACTAGCAATATATTTACCAGAGAGAGTGCGACTTATGGTAACGTTTACAAGTTTTCCAGCAATATCTTGAAATTTGTGAAACTTTACCCATCCTAGTTTTGGAAGCTTTAAACGATTCTCAATCTACCTGAGTATTACAGTTGGTCAGGTTGGTTTTGTACAACTTACGGATACAGATGCGATCGCGTCAGATTTGCAAAATACATAAAGGGCACGGCCGTAGCTGTGCCCTCCTAGAGTGTGGTGAAGTGAATACTATTTTATAGAGCGAGAACTTGTGACTTCATCAGGATCGCTATAAGCTCGGACTTTTTCGCGATTACGTAGTCCTGCTAAACCAGCTAGACCAAGTAAACCTAGCCAACCCCAATCGAAACCGCGATCACTAGTTCTTTCAGAAGCTGCGACGCCTGCATTTCTGTTAGTACCTGTTGCATCAGTGCCCGTACCTGTTGTGGAATCAGTGCCTGTTGTGCCACCACTGCCTGTAGTTCCAGTACCTGTTGTGGAATCAGTGCCTGTTGTACCACCACCTGTTGTGGAATCAGTGCCTGTTGTGCCACCACCACCTGTAGTTCCAGTACCTGTTGTGCCACCACCTGTAGTTCCAGTACCTGTTGTGGAATCAGTGCCTGTTGTGCCACCACCTGTAGTTCCAGTACCTGTTGTGGAATCAGTGCCTGTGCTTCCAGGGGCTGTGCTTCCAGGAGCTGTGCTTCCAGGGGCTGTGCTTCCAGGAGCTGTGCTTCCAGGGGCTGTGCTTCCAGGGGCTGTGCTTCCAGGGGCTGTGCTTCCAGGGGCTGTGCTTCCAGGGGCTGTGCTTCCAGGGGCTGTGCTTCCACCAGCACCAGCACCTGAGCCTGTGCTACCACTAGAGCTTCCATTGCCGGAGCTTCCGCTACCGGTGCTACCACTAGAGCTTCCACTGCCGGTGCTACCACTAGAGCTTCCACTGCCGGAGCTTCCACTGCCGGAGCTTCCGCTACCGGAACCTCCAGTTTGGGCAGAAACTAAAGGAGGTAAAGATACAGAAGCGAAACTGATGGCAAAGACAGTAGCTAAAACAGCTTTAGATAACTTTAAAGGTTTCATGCTTATGGTTCCTTTTATGTTCTAGATTTCTGTGGTTAATTGATTTTCAGAAATGATATTGTCTCTTCAATCTACTGCTAAATTAGGTAAATTCTGACATAGAAAGATTGACGAGTGTTTTACTTGGCTTCTTCTGGAAACGTTCAAAAGGATTTGAAAATACCACAACAACTTAACTATTCGTCACATTCAACAAAATAACTCATAAACAGTAATTAATTCAGGATTAAGAACCTACGAACAAAGTCGCTTGTTCAAAATATAAATTAAATATTATATTTACTTTTATCTATCCCATTTTTACTTGATTATTATGAATTATTTTGTTGTTATCTAGCATAAGTGTTATTTTTTCACCGGACTTCTACCATAAGAGTAAAACTACTTATATCGCAAGAAATAATTTGGCATTAAAGTATAAGTTAGTTTATAAGCGTAAAACGTTTTAGAGTCTGTAATTAGATAAACCGACTTCCTTAAGAGGTACAAGCGATCGCTAATTTAAGCAGGATTTTCATCTCGGTAAATATAATTACTTGATTGACATTAGTTTTTAGTTAATTGGATATAAATGAACTAAAAACTTTAAACAGCTAGATGCTGCTAGCGGCTGAGACTTTAGAAACAATACTTCACAATACTATTTCACCTGAGAACTTATAACTTCATACTCTAGGAGTGTCTTACTTTAGACTTAAGGAATACTTTTGTGTGTGCGAGAGGCTGCGCCAACAAGATGCTATGCAATTAAAAGTTGAGACTAAAATTTACCATTCGGCTAAAGCGATCGCTATTCCTTGTTTTAAATCTGGTGTGATTGCATCATTATTTGCTAACTGCTGCAATTGTTGATGTGTGGCTTCCCCATCCAGATTTTTCAGTGCAGCGATCGCATGTAGTCTCACTGATGCGTTAGAATCGCCTAACAGTGAAATCAATGGTTGAACTGCTTGCATTTTGCCTAACTGTCCTAAAGACAAGGCGATCGCACTTTTGATGCTGACAATCTCTGTAGCTGAATGCTGCGATCGTAGTATTTGCAGTAAGATTTCTGCGGCTGGTGTCGTTAACTGCGGTTTTTGGACGAGTCCTAAAACGGTGACAATTTCTTGCAAGACTGTTTCTGATGTACTTTGATTCAGTGCTGTTTGCAAATATTCCAAACTAGATAATGTCCCCACCCAACTTAAAGCGCGGATGGTTTCTAATTGTAATGTTATCGGTGTGTGGGGTGAAATCAGTAAATCAAATAAGTATTTAGCAGCATCATCACTACCCATGCGAGAAAGGCTAACTGCTGCTGCACAACAAACATCAAGGTTAAAGTCGTAAAGTTTGGGTTGCAGTCTCGTTACTAAATCTAATGTTTGATATAAGTCAGGGCGAAAACCTAAACTAAGCACTGCTGCACGCCTGACTGTGGCGGCTATATCATCCAAAGCTTTTAACAATACTGGTGGTACGCGTTCGTCATGAAAACTGCTGAGGGCTTCAATTGCAGCGGCGCGGATTGTTGCTTGCGGATCTTGCACTACACTCAACAGGGGTGTGATGGTTTCTGGTTGCCGAATACAACAAAGCGATCGCACTGCTAACAATCGTGTATTTTCATCTAATAGAAGTTCAGTTAATGAAGTAATAGCAACAGTACCCATTTGTCCTAGTGCTGTCGCTGCGATCGCTTTGAGTTCTTGATCTTGATCGTTTTTCAACAATTCAACTAAGGGTGCGATGGCTTCTGGGTACTGAAATTCGCCTAAAGTCCGTGCTGCATACCAACGTAATTCTTCCTCTGCATCTTCGTCTTCTAATATCTCAATGAGAGATGGGATGGTAATATTTCCCAAGTGAGTCAACACTTTGGTAATTTCCCAGCGTTGTTGAAAATCTCCCATCTTTAACATGGAAAGTGTTAATTTCAGAAGATATTCTCGATTTTTAACTATCTCTGGATGTTCCGAGTCTGCCCCTAAAATTAATTGTTGCAAATATTGAATTAGTGATGACCAATCAGCTGCATCGTATGCTGCCTCGGCTTGCACCAAAAGCTGTTTGATGTTACTCACAATATCTTGCTTGAATTATCAATTTTCTACCTCCTGCCCCCTGCCTCCACTAACCTGGCTTGACTACAACTGAATTACCCTCAATCTTGGCGGCGTAAGTTTTCAGGGGGTTTGTCGCTGGGCCTTTTTGCACTTTACCATCGGCTCCATATTCCGAACCATGACAGGGACAAGCGAATTTTTTCGCATCAGCTTTCCATGCTACAGGGCAACCTGCGTGAGTACACGTAGGGTCAACAGCAGTTAGATTTCCGGCTTTAGATGTGCCGACTACCAGCACAGGCCCAACAGGTGAGTTTTTTACCAGCAATTGACCTGTTTTATCTAATTCTGCCGATGTACCCACTCTTTGCCAATCTTTAGATGCTGAAGTTGTTTGAGAAGAACAAGCTGCGATCGCTACAGGTAGAGAACTCGCAATCCAACCCAAACCTACCCAATTAATAAAATCACGACGTTTCATAACTGCTGAAATAATATCTAAGTTTTAGCTAACATCTGCTACTCAATTTTGGATTTTAGATTAATTTATAGCGATCCAAAATTGCTTCAGTCTTCTCAAATACCGTTGATTAAGGGTTCTACATCGTTCATTGGTGACTTTAATGTAAAAAATGCATAGTATTCATGCGTTTTTTGTAAATTTTCCCAAAAATCGTAACAATTTATACGATTTTAACAAAAATCTCACCTTAAGTTATGAGTATCGAAATTGTTACATGAACATTATCTAAATCTGCTTGACAAATTCTCAACATGTACATGACCACAAGTTTTCCTTAACTAACCACGGATTTGCAGTTTCGCGTTGGAATGCTCTTGAGCAAAAATAATCAGCCGTAATTAAATATTAAGTTTTTATTCCCTAACCCTCGTAGCTACAGCACCTAATGTAACTACGGATTGATTGATATTGGGTAATTACGACCACAGTTTCCGATCTTATCAGTAATTTGCAACGAGATTCAGCCTCATGACAAACACAGCAACTACCACTAGTCTCAATAAGTTCGAGAAATTAAAAGCAGAAAAAGATGGCCTTGCCATCAAGGGTGAGATAGAGAAATTTGCCGCTCTGGGTTGGGAGGCAATGAACGAAACAGATCGCGATCATCGACTCAAATGGGTAGGCGTGTTTTTTCGTCCAGTTACCCCAGGCAAGTTTATGATGCGGTTGCGGATGCCTAACGGTATTCTCAGCAGCAGTCAGATGCGTGTTTTAGCCCAAGTAGTGCAGCGTTATGGTGATGATGGTTGCGCTGATATTACTACCAGACAGAATATTCAATTACGGGGGATTAGGATTGAAGATTTACCAGATATCTTTAATAGATTTCACGCAGTTGGTTTAACCAGCGTTCAGTCAGGGATGGATAACGTCCGCAATATCACAGGCGATCCTGTGGCGGGGTTAGATGCAGATGAGTTGTACGACACGCGAGAGTTAGTACAACAAATTCAAGATATGCTCACCAACAAAGGAGAAGGAAACCCAGAATTTAGCAACTTACCACGGAAGTTTAATATTGCGATCGCAGGTGGACGAGACAATTCAGTTCACGCTGAAATAAACGATTTGGCTTTTGTGCCAGCATTTAAGAAAGCAGGGGAGCAGGGGGGACTCGGGGTCCCCTCTGGGGATAGGGGGGAGAGGGGAGCAGAGGAGCAAAATTTTCCCTCTAAAATTTTCGGCTTCAATATCCTCGTCGGTGGTTTTTTCTCAGCTAAACGTTGTGAGGCGGCGATTCCTTTGAATGCTTGGGTGGCTCCAGAAGATGTGGTAGCTGTATGTAGAGCCGTTTTGGAAGTTTACCGTGACCACGGCTTACGCGCTAATCGGCAAAAATCCCGCCTGATGTGGCTTATTGATGAATGGGGTTTAGATAAGTTTCGAGTAGAAGTGGAAAGCCGTTTGGGTAAATCATTTATACCCGCAGCGGCTAAAGACGAAATCGACTGGGAAAAACGCGACCACATAGGAGTATATAAACAAAAACAAGCAGGATTAAATTACGTAGGCTTGCACATTTCTGTCGGTCGGTTGTATGCCGAAGATATGTTTGAAATCGCTCGTCTAGCAGAAGTTTACGGCACTGGGGAAATTCGTTTTACAGTTGAGCAAAACATTGTTATCCCCAACATAGCTGACTCGCGTTTAGCAACATTTTTAACAGAGTCTTTGCTGCAAAGGTTTTCTATTGATCCAGGTTTGCTGACGCGATCGCTAGTATCTTGCACAGGCGCACAATTTTGCAACTTTGCCCTCATCGAAACCAAAAATCGTGCCCTGGCAATGATTAAAGCCTTAGAAGAAGAATTAACCTTCACCAAACCAGTGCGAATTCACTGGACAGGTTGCCCCAACTCCTGCGGACAGCCTCAAGTTGCAGACATCGGCTTGATGGGAACTAAAACTCGCAAAAATGGTAAAACCCTCGAAGGTGTTGACATATATATGGGCGGCAAAGTTGGCAAAGATGCTCATTTGGGAACTTGCGTCACCAAAGGCATACCATGCGAAGACTTGCAGCCAGTATTGCAAGACTTACTAATCAAAAACTTTGGGGCAAAACTTAAGCAGGAAGCCCTACTAGTTAGTAACTGATTGGGCATTGGGCATTGGGCATTGGGCATTGGGTATGGGGCAAAACTCATACTTCTGAGATTAAAGGTGCAACTTCCGGGATTAAAGGTGCAACTTCCGAGATAAAAGGCTCAACCTTCGAGTTCAAAGGTGCAACTTCCGGGATTAAAGGTGCAACTTCCGAGATAAAAGGCTCAACCTTCGAGTTCAAAGGTGCAACTTCCGGGATAAAAGGTGCAACTTCCGAGATAAAAGGCTCAACCTTCGAGTTCAAAGGTGCAACTTCCGAGTTCAAAGGTGCAACTTCCGAGTTCAAAGGCTCAACCTTCGAGTTCAAAGGCTCAACCTTCGAGTTCAAAGGTGCAACTTCCGAGTTCAAAGGCTCATCTTCTCCGTATTTTATTCAATTAGAAAGATTAGAATGCTTAAAAACTTATTTTCGTTCAGCGATCGCTACCGCATCTTACATCAAACTTGGTTTGCTTTCTTTCTCACCTTTGTTTGTTGGTTTAACTTTGCTCCCTTCGCTACAACCATTGGTAGAGAACTACATCTAGCACCAGAGCAAATTAAAACTTTAGGCATCTGTAACCTCGCCCTCACAATTCCGGCACGGCTAATTATTGGAATGCTTCTGGATCGTTTTGGCCCCAGAATCACCTACTCAATGCTGCTGATGTTTGCGGCTGTTCCTTGTTTAGCAACGGCGCTAGCGCAAGATTTTAATCAACTAGTCATCAGTCGTTTGCTGATGGGAATTGTCGGATCTGGGTTTGTCGTAGGAATCCGCATGGTGGCAGAATGGTTCCAGCCAAAGGAGATGGGAATTGCCCAAGGCATTTATGGCGGTTGGGGTAACTTTGGGGCTTTTGGTGCAGAGTTTGCCTTACCGATGATTGCAGTTTCTACTAGCTTTTTCGCTGGTGGTGCTTCTAACTGGCGGTTTGCGATCGCACTTACAGGGATTATTGCAGCTATTTACGGCGTAATTTATTACAACAGTGTCCAAGATACGCCCACAGGCAAAGTCTACAAGAAACCGAAGAAAAATGGTTCTTTAGAAGTGACGAGTATTAAAAGCTTCTGGGCGATGATTGTCTCGAATTTTGGTTTGATTTTTGCCTTGGGTTTATTAGCTTGGCGCTTGGAACAAAAGAATATTCACTTCCTAACTTTGAACCAAATGTATCTGGCTTGGTTGCTATTAGCAGGATTGTTTGCTTATCAAACTTACAAAGCTTGGCAGGTAAACCGAGAACTTTTAATTGGCAAAAAAACCTACGCTCCATCTGAACGTTTCCAATTTGGTCAAGTAGCTTTACTCGAATTCACTTACATAACTAACTTTGGCAGCGAACTAGCAGCCGTTTCTATGCTCCCGGCATTTTTTGAAAAAACCTTTGCTTTAGAGCATGTTGTAGCTGGGATGATTGCTGCTACCTATCCTTTTTTAAATTTGATTTCTCGTCCTAGTGGTGGCTTAATTTCTGATAAATTTAGCTCCCGCAAATGGACAATGACAATTATTAGTGCAGGTATTGGTGTTAGTTATTTGATTGCACATTTTATTAATAGTAGCTGGCCGATTCCGGTAGCGATCGCAGTTACAATGTTTGCTGCCTACTTTGCCCAAGCTGGCTGCGGTGCAACTTACAGCATCGTTCCCCTAATTAAGAAAGAAGCCACTGGACAAATTGCCGGTAATGTGGGAGCTTACGGTAATTTTGGCGGCGTAGTTTACCTGACAATTTTCAGCTTAACCGATGCTCCCACACTATTTTCCACAATGGGTTTGGCTGCACTAGTCTGCGCTTTTATGTGTGCCTTCTTCCTCAAAGAACCAAAAGGTTCCTTTGCCCCTGCATTTGAAGGTGAATTACCAGAAACCGCAACGACTATCTTCTTAAGCGAAGAATAATCAACTGAAGATCATGAGTGAATTTACCAAAACTCTCTGTCCCTACTGTGGTGTTGGCTGTGGTTTAGAAGTTTCACCTCCAGCCCAACTTGGCAAAGCAACTAATCGAGATAGCCAAGGAAATCCAACTTGGCGGGTGCGCGGTGATAAAGCCCATCCATCCAGTCAAGGAATGGTTTGCGTCAAAGGTGCAACGATCGCAGAATCTTTAGATAAAAATAGATTACATTATCCAATGGTGCGAGACTCATTAGATCAAGAGTTTCGCCGCGTTAGTTGGGATGAAGCTTTTGATCTGATCGTTAAGCGCATTCAAAATGTGCGCTTCACCCAAGGGACAGAAGCCTTATGTATGTATGGTTCCGGTCAGTTTCAAACCGAGGATTACTACATAGCCCAGAAACTCATGAAAGGCTGTCTGGGTACTAATAATTTTGATGCCAACTCTCGCTTATGTATGTCTAGTGCTGTAGCTGGGTACATTCAAAGCTTTGGTTCTGATGGGCCTCCATGCTGTTACGATGACTTGGAGTTAACCGACTGTGCATTTCTAATTGGTACTAATACAGCCGAATGTCACCCCATCGTTTTCAATCGACTGGAGAAATATCACAAAAAAAACCGCAAAGTCAAAATGATTGTGGTTGATCCCCGTTGCACACCAACCGCAGAAGCCGCTGATTTGCATTTAGCTATTTGTCCCGGTACAGATATCGACTTGTTAAACGGTATCGCTCACTTGTTGATGCGCTGGAATTACATTGATACGATGTTCATGGACGATTGCACCAGTAACTTTCCCGCTTATGCTGAGGTGATTCGCCACTACCCGCCAGAAGTGGTGGCTCGTCAATGTGGAATCAGTATTGAAGATTTAGAAACAGCAGCTCGCTACTGGGGTGAATCACAGCGAGTACTGTCTTTGTGGTCAATGGGTGTGAATCAATCCTCAGAAGGGACGGCTAAGGTCAGAACTATCATTAACCTGCATTTGATGACTGGACAAATTGGCAAACCTGGGGCTGGCCCTTTTTCCCTCACTGGTCAGCCGAACGCGATGGGAGGTCGGGAAGCCGGAGGTTTGGCGAATTTATTACCAGGTTATCGGACAGTGAAAGATCCCCAGCACCGTGCAGAAGTTGAAGAGTTTTGGGGACTCAAGCCAGGACAAATTTCGCCCAATCCCGGTTTAACTGCTTGGGACATGATTACTGGCTTGGAAGATGGCGTTGTAGAGTTACTCTGGATTGCAGCTACCAACCCAGCTGTGAGTATGCCAGATTTAGAGCGGACTAAGAAGGCGTTGTTGCGATCGCCTTTCACTATTTACCAAGACGCATATTATCCCACAGAAACTTCTGTCTACGCTCACATTCTATTACCAGCAGCCCAGTGGAGTGAAAAAACTGGTGTGATGACAAACTCCGAACGGATGGTAACTTTGTGTTCAGCATTCCGCCAACCACCAAGAGAAGCGAAAGCAGATTGGGAAATTTTTGCTGAAGTTGGACGTAGATTAGGTTTTGAGAAAGAATTTGCTTTTACTAACTCTGCACAAGTTTACGCTGAGTTTGTCAAACTAACTAAAACTCGCCCCTGCGATATGACAGGTATCAGTCACGCGCAATTACAGACACAAGGCCCAACTCAATGGCCTCATCCTGAAGAGAGCAGGGGGAGCAGAGGAGCTGGCGTTGCAAGGGGAGAAGCATCTGCCAATCGCTCTGGGAAAAGACTATACACTAACTTGCGCTTCCACACCCCTGACGGACGCGCTCGATTTGGAGCATATTACTCCAAGGGATTGGCAGAACCACCAGACCCAGATTATCCATTTGTGCTAACTAATGGGCGACTTTACGGACACTGGCATACGCAGACACGCACCGGTCGAATTGAAAAAATTTGCAAAATGCATCCCGAACCGTTTATCGAAATTCATCCTCGTGATGCTGCTCGGTTAGGTATTGTTGATAGTATGAATGTGGAAGTGCGATCGCGTCGGGGTAAAGCGAAGTTTCCTGCTAAAGTGACAAAAGCGATCGCACCTGGTACAGTTTTTGTCCCTATGCACTGGGGTTCGCTATGGGCAGATAATGCCGAAGCCAACACCCTCACTCATCCAGAATCTTGCCCCGATTCGCTGCAACCAGAATTAAAAGCCTGTGCTGTGCAGTTGATACCAATTTCGGTGGAGGTTGCCATCAAAGATTATCAACTCCAGTCTTCACAATGGTAAGCAGCAAAGTGTAGCTCGAAAGTGGTAATTTATAACCAGCAATAGGTAATTTCGTCAATAATCAATAGTCAATAGTTATTATCATTTTTTATAACTCTCTAATTTTGACCGTTACCAATTACTATATCTAAAGAGGTAAAATTCTAGCAATAAGAGGTTTTACTACAGTTAGTTTTAGCTATGAATAAAGAATAAAAAACATAGAAACTTATAAAACATTGTCAGACATTTTTTTATGAATTCTGGTGGTTTCAGTCCAGAGAGCTAGGTAATCAGCAAGTTTTTTGTTTTTTGCCAGATTAAAGAGTTGCAAAACTTAATTACAAATTACGAATTATTTTTAATCCTCTAGATTTATCTATAGGATTTTATTTTATTTCAAAATTGGGTGTAGCAGATGAAAAAGTTACTGAGGGAAATTATAGGGGCTACCAAAGATGAGAACTTCATGCACATCATTGAAAACATAGAAGTGCTAGTTTCTAAAGTTCTATCTATTTTTATGGTGCTCGTAATTTTGGTAGCGATCGGAGATTTAGGAATATTTATTGTGAAAGAGTTATTTACAGCCCCTTACGCAACGTTTAACACAACATTATATAAAATATTTGGACTATTTTTGAATATTTTAATCGCTTTAGAAATTTTAGAAAATATTACAGCATATTTACGAAGGCACGTTTTTCAAGTTGAATTAGTTATTGTTACTTCCTTAATTGCTGTTGCGAGAAAAATTATTATTCTTGATTTAGAAAAAGTTGCAGGTATTGATATAATTGGTTTAGGTATAGCTATTCTTGCCTTATCAATTAGTTATTTAATAATTCGTCTCAGTAATTCCAAAGATGCAAGTTAAATAAAATGCCGAACAAACTATAGCGGTTCTCAATTGCATGGAATACAGACCACTCTTAGGGGCACAGCAATTTTAGGTTTGTCGAGCAACAGTATAAATTATTAATTTTGAATTTTGAATTTTAAATTTTGAATTCGGAGCGAAGCGACGTGACAGATTTCTTTCAATTTGAAGCAGACTTTGTTGATTCCCTGCGCTGTATCCCCATGCAGGTGCGTTGTAAATTAGATACCTGTGGCATCAAGCTAAAATTGTCTGATTGGAATCAAATGACGACAGATGAGCGTCAAGCTTTAGTCGAATTACCTTGCACTACAAAAACAGAAATTCAGTCTTACCGCGAGTATATCGAGCAATTAATCATACAACGCACAGGTATACCAACTACAAAATTGCCTATTGAGCCTCATCCGGCATGGCTAGACTCTGCCACTGTACCAGCTAGCCTTCAGGAAAAAGCTCAAGAAATAGGTGTAACCCTAACACAGCAAAATTGGGCAGCTTTAACGCCCTTACAGCGTTTTGCTTTGATTAAACTCAGTCAGCCAGGACATGAAAACAAAAATTTTCCTAGAGCGATCGCAGAATTTCATCTGTTTTAATTAAACAATAGTCTTTAAAAGAAAAAATCTACAGAGCGATGGCTACGCCCGCCGCAGGCATCGCAAAGCTTTTTGGTCTACTGTATCTATTAACTTTCTTAGTACATGTCACCATTAATAGGGGTTGAAAATACTAACTCTTTGTTGGGTTTTGCTCTACTCAACCCAACAAACGCATGGATGTTGGGTTTCGTTCCTCAAACGCCACTTGCTTTAAGCCGGGAAACCCGTCCAACGCAGTGGCTCCCCAACCTACAGAAAATCGAATTCCAAACCTTTTTTATCGTAAATCAAGGGGTTTAAGACCCCTACGTCTACACGGCAAAGTCGGAGCTACTCCGCCTTCGGTCAGTTTCAGTCGGGGTTTAAATCCCCGTCTGAAAATGTCTTTAATTTTGAATTTTGAATTGTTAAGGTGGGCTGTACTTAGTGAAAATTTGAGAATTTTTTGCAATTGCTGAGTTATTTACTGTAATGTTTATTCTCAAGTAGCTGACTGCCAATTTCAGCAACTAACAGCTATTTGCTGCTTTTTTGAGAGTAGTGGTAAGTGGAGAGTATGTATAGGGGTACTACATGGTGTTAAAACAGATATTAAAGATTGTTTTGGTGACATGCTCTATTTGGTTCTGCTTCGCAAGAAGTGCAACTGCTGCTGAAATGAACAAACAAGCACAGGATAAATCTGTTGCATCGGCATTACGCATTTCTAGAACGATTAGAGAGATTCCAAGACTCAATAAAATAGAACCGACTAACACTAGCGCTCAAGAACTAGTACAGTCGCCAGCACCACAAACAGTACCTACTTCAGAAATTGTGCCAGTGACGGCAGTTAAAGCGAATCCCACAAAGCAGGGTTTAGAAGTGATTTTACAGACCTCCCTTGGTGAAAAATTGCAAGTGGTGAATCGCAGTTCTGGCAATAACTTTATTGGTGATATTCCCAACGCCCAACTGCGCTTACCTTCAGGTGAAGCATTTACATTTCGTTCAAAGCAGCCAGTTGCAGGTATTACCGAGATAACGGTAGCAAACTTGGATGCCAATACTATTCGAGTGACGGTGATTGGTGAGGCGAATGTAGCGACTGTAGAGTTATTTGACAGTCCTGACGAGGGTTTGATTCTTAGTGTTGCTAGCGCAGCACCTTCCACACAAGCACAACAGCCTGCAACTCCCACTAAGCCAAGTCAACCTGACTCTCTTGGTGATGAACCAATTGAACTTGTAGTGACAGGTGAGCAAGATGGATATACTGTGCCAGATGCATCAACCGCAACCAGGACTGATACACCTTTACGTGATATTCCCCAGTCGATTCAGGTGGTTCCCCAACAAGTAATCAAGGATCAGGGAATCACACGTATAAGCGATGCTGTTCGTAATGTGTCCGGTACTACAGGTGTATCAGGTTATGGCAATAGTTTAGGTGATGTCAATATTCGCGGTTTTTTCGGCAGTACTTTGGTAGATGGTTTTACTGGTTTACTTCCTGCTAATGGTGCCAACATTGAACAAGTGGAAGTACTCAAAGGCCCCGCTTCAGTGCTGTATGGTCAGTTAGAGCCGGGTGGAGTGGTGAATTATGTGACAAAAAAACCTTTAAGCAATCCCTTTTACTCTGCTACTTTCACAGCTGGAAGCTTCGATTTCTACAATCCCACTATCGACCTGTCTGGACCGCTCACTAATGATAAAAAGTTGTTGTATCGTTTGAATGTTTCCTATGAAAATTCTGGTAGCTATCGAGATTATATTGAAAACGAGATTTTTTATATTTCTCCGGTTTTTACCTACAAAATTAGTGATGCGACAACCCTAGACTTCGTTTATGAATATCTTGATTCTAAACAAGGGTTCGACCGGGGCTTTCGACCAGAACCAATCTTTTTGACCTTGCCTAGAAATCGTAATTTGTTTCAACCTGATGATTATCAAAATTCTCAAAATAATCGTTTAGAGCTAACACTAAATCACCAGTTTAATGAAAATTGGCGGCTCAGGAACAGATTTTCGTGGACATTTGGTGCGGGAAGTAGCAAAGTTACTAATAACGATATTGGACTTTTAGAGGATGGTCGAACACTGACGCGAACGCAGTATGGTGATGATCCGACTTATTCACAAACTTTAGCGCTGCAAACCAACTTGATTGGTAAATTTAACACAGGTTCTATCGCTCATCAACTGCTGTTAGGTCTAGACTGGAACCGGAATACTCAAGATAGCAAAGGCTTTACTAGTGGTTTCCCTTCGATCAATATTTTTGAGCCAAACTATGATGTTCCACTGCCTGAGCGCATCTATAGCCAGTACAATAGTACAACTGATACCAAAGGAATTTATTTACAAGACCAAGTGACATTGCTGCCCAATCTGAAGTTGCTTGTAGGTGGTAGATATGATTTTATTGACTCAAATAGTGAAAATATATCTGACATCAGTATCAGTAATGAACCAGACGAGTCTAGATATTACTTTGATGCCTTTTCACCGCGTGTGGGCATTGTTTATCAACCAATCGAACCCATTTCGCTATACGCTAGCTACAGTCGCTCCTTTACAGTAGACCCATATAGCAGAACAGTAAACAATGAGTTACTAGAGCCTTCTCGCGGGACTCAATACGAAATTGGCATCAAAACGGAACTATTTGATAAACGACTTTCAGCAACCCTCGCAGCCTATGACATTGCTAAAACAAATATTGCCACTACAGACATTGACAATCCTCAATACGTAATTGCGCTAGGAGAAGTGAAAAGTCGAGGGATTGAATTAGATGTAGCAGGGGAGATTTTACCAGGTTGGAAGGTTATTGCTTCTGGTTTTCTCAATGATGCTTACGTTAGCAAAGATAACGACCCAACAGTCCAAGGCAAGCATTTAGAAAATGCACCCTATCATGGCGCGAGTTTCTGGACAACTTATGAAATTCAAAGAGGTAACTTACAAGGATTGCAGTTTGGTGCGGGGTTCTTTTTTGTAGGCGATCGCGTTGCTAACCAAAGCGAGCAATTTATCCTTCCTTCCTATGTCAGAACCGATGCTTCTATCTTTTACAAACGAAGTAACTGGCAAGTTGGACTCAACTTTAAGAACATTTTTGATATCAAATATTACGAATCAAACGGCTACCTCACCTTCCCCCAAGCACCATTTACTGTACAGGGAACAATTTCAGTTACCTTTTGACTTCCCCCACTTATCTGAGTGTAGATTTTTTACAAGAATGCTTGAAAACTAATTCATCGAGCCTGAACTTGTGCGAAGGAGCGTTTAACTTGAGTTATAAAAAACTACGTAACATCGTATTTACTGTGCATCGCATCCTGAGTTTTGCGATCGCACAAATTGCTTATCAAGTGGGATACGAAAGTACCAGTCATTTTAGCTACTTGTTTAAGCGGCAATTTGGCATGACTCCTAGAGAATATCGTCAGCAAAAAGGCTTGTAGCAAAAGGTAGATCCGAATCCCGATAAAAAAATCCGATTTCAGATATTTGCGCTCACCTAAATTCTGTATTCTCCTAAATAGAGTTATCTAAAAATAATTCTCAAATAATCGACTCTGTTTTGAAAAATCCGGTTGGGTGTGCGGAGTGATAAAACTGTTGCGTAGGCGTAGCCCGTCGTTCGCGGTAGCGTCTCTGAAAGAGAAGACATCGCTTTTTATTTCCTGTTTTTTTGTTGCTGTTGTCATACAACCAATTCACGCAAAGGAAGTAACCGAAATTCATAGTGTACAGGAACTTAACCGTTCTGCAAGAACAGTCAAAGAATGGTTCGCTCAGATAGAACAGCAGAACCCGCCTGCTCCAAACAACCCCCCTTCCGTCCCCCCGAACCTTGGGGGAAAACAGGGAGGTGAAGTTGTACAAGTGACTTCAGTCAAAGCAAATCCTACCTCTTCGGGTGTGGAGGTGATTTTACAGACATTAAAAGGGCAACAATTGCAAGTAGTCAATCGCTCAAATGGCAATAACTTTATTGCTGACATTGCCAACGCTCAACTGCGTTTAGCATCGGGCAATGCATTTACATTTCGCTCTACGCCAACTACAGTCGTTCTTTTGACAGTTATAATACGTCCTATGGTCGTTCGAGAACGGGTGAAGCTTTTGCTCCAGAGCGCGGTACTCAATATGAAGCGGGCATCAAGGCTGATTTTCTAGATGGTAAACTCTCAGCAGTTTTAGCCGCTTACCAAATTACAAGAACCAACGTGTTGACACGCGATCCCCTCAGTCCGCCAGATCAAGACTTTAGTATTCAGGTTGGAGAACAGCGCAGTCGCGGCATTGATTTTACTTTGACGGGTAGAAATTTTACCGGGTTGGAATGTGACAGCAGGGTATTCTTACATTGATGCGATTATCACTAAAGATGAAATTTATGAAGTGGGCAGTCCGGTAGTACTTACGCCACATAATTCTGCTAATTTGTGGACAACTTATCGAATTCAAAGCGGCGATTTAAAGGGCTTGGGCTTTGGGTTAGGCGTATATTTTGTCGATGAGCGCCCTGGTAATGAATTTGTTCCACGCGACTACAAGATATAGCAATCGAAGTATAGGTTAGGACGTTAAACGAATAGCTGTATCAACTCTCTCCCGAAAGTCTTCGATAGTGCTTTCTGATTTTCTAACTCGATTTTTTATGGGAAACCAATAATGCTCAATATCGTTAAAATCAGGAGAGTAGGGTGGCAAATACTCAATTTCACAGCCAGATGATTCAATTAATTCACGAATTCTCTGAGATTTGTGGAAACTGGCATTATCTAAAATAACTGTCTGTCCTGATTGAAGTTCAGGTAATAGTTTTTCTTCGAGCCATTTCTCAAAAATTAACCGATTACAAGAACCTTCAAACGTCAATGGGGCAACTAGCTTTCCTTGACATAAACCACTCATAATACTAACTCTAATGTTTCTTTTTCCTGATTTTAAATCGTGAAATCTTTTGCCTTTGGGATTCCATCCATAACCATAATCTTCTCGATTATCCATTCCTGATTCATCAACGTAGACTAGCTCTGTTGCTTGTTTTTGGCTGATTTTGGCTTGAAATTCCCGCATGAATGTCTTCATCCCTTTCTCGATACCCGTAAGTTTTTTTTTCGGGTATAACCAATTTTTTTTAAGGCTTTTCCTATAGTGCGTTAGCAAAGCTCGCCGCAGGCATCGCTAATATCTTCTGGCCAAGCTTCTGCCATTTCTTGTTGAGTTTTGCTACCATTTAACTCAACGAATTGCTGAAATTCCCCTAAATCGGTAATTTTGGAGTTGTATCCTTGTTGATATCCTATTTTTGCCTGATAATCTCCTGAATATTTTCTTTTCTTTAACCACGTGTCTATTGTATTCCGACTAATTTGAAAGATGCGACTCGCTTGAGTTTTTCCCATTCCTCCATCAATCGCATTAATCACTTTAGTTCTTAAATCGTAACTATAAGAGGCTGGCATCTGCTTTTTCAGCTTATTTATTTCTATTATGTCCTAAGCTATGCTTCGACTGCTATACATAATATTTTAGTTGCACTCGCTTTCCCTACTAATAGACACTATTTCTCAATAAGTAGTTGAGAGTATCACCATGACTATTCGTCTAACTGGGACAGAAGACTTTGGGGAATTTTGCAAGGACGTGCAGTTATTCAATGACTATGAGGGAAAATCACAATTATCTACTTGGTGGTTTGGTCAATACAGCTTTCGCTGCACTTCTCTTCGCTATAATCTTGGGCTAGGAATCCATAACAATGAGTATTCTCAACCAGTAATTTTTGAGCAGAAACATAATGATTTTCCTGAGCTGACATCAAAATTTTTTCTGTCTGGTGGTACAAGAACTGTGACACCAAATGTCGCTGGGGTCAGTGACGATTATGATGAAGTTGCAGGCTATAACTACTTATTCTCCTTACCTGATGTTCTAGAGTTTGAACATTTTCCTGCGAACCAGCATACTCAGTGCATCAGTATTTACTGGTATCCTGATTTACTTGAAAGTTTTCAGGGAAGCTTTGAAGAGTTGCCTGTTTTACTCCAGCAGTTGAGAGAAAATTCAATTAAGCAACCCTTCCATCAGCCGTTAGGAGTGACTACGCCTGCAATGCGGTTAGTACTCAAACAAATATTGCAGTGTCCGTTGCGAGAAACACTTAGACTAATGTATTTAGAAGCAAAGGTGTTGGAACTACTGGCACTTCAGATTGCTCAGTGGGAGGAAAATCATCAAGTATTGAGGCGATCGCTCCATTTTCGTCCTGATGAAATTGAATGTTTGCATCATGCCAAAGCTATTTTAAATCAAACGCTCGATAATCCACCTTCTCTATTAAATCTAGCCAAAGAAATTGGACTCAATGACTTTAAGCTCAAGCGGGGATTTCGAGAAGTTTTTGGCACTACGGTGTTGGGGTATGTGCAATTCTTACGGTTAGAGCAAGCAAAACAGAGATTTTTTGGTTTCGGTGTAAACTTGCCGCCACTGGACACTGCCAATCCAGACTATGACATATCCACCGATAGACCCCACAGCTATGACTACAATCAACAGTACAACAGTGACTCCTATGGGCTTTATCTGCAAGATCAGATTGATTTGCTAGATAACCTGATCCTGGTGTTGGGTGGACGATATGATTGGATAACAATCGTATCGAGTGATTTTGCTGGAGGAACCGTTGATATCAACCCCGTAGGAGCCTTTAGTCCTCGCATTGGCATCGTCTACCAACCGATTGAGACACTTTCACTCTACGCCAACTACAGTCGCTCCCTTGCTACTTACGATATCGGCGGTCATTCTCGAACGGGTGAAACCTTTGAGCCACAGCGCAGTACTCAATATGAAGCGGGCATCAAAGCTGATTTTCTGGGCGGTCGGCTCTCCGCACTTTTAGCTGCTTACCAACTAACAAGAACCAACGTGCTAGTGGCTGATCCCCTCAATACTCCGGACGAGGGCTTTTCGATTCAGATTGGGGAACAGCGCAGTCGTGGCGCTGACTTCAGCGTGCAGGGTGAAATTCTACCGGGTTGGAATGTGATCGGAGGGTATTCCTACATTGATGCTCGCTACACTAAAGACAATCGACCTGGATTTGAGGTGGGCAGTCCGGTGGCATTGACACCAAACCATTCCGCCAATTTGTGGACAACTTATCGAATTCAAAGCGGCAATCTGCAAGGCTTGGGCTTTGGGTTTGGCGTGTATTTTGTGGGCGATCTCGCCCCGGTGGTGATTATCTGCCGTCCAACTACAAAGTCCCTGCCTATACCCGATTTGATGCGGCTCTGTTTTACCGACGTGACAACTGGGATATTGCCATCAACATTCAATACCATTGCCAATTTACGAGGGTTCAACGCCTGTAGAAAGGGGATGAATACGACCATTAGCAGTGAGTTGGGCAAAAATCTGGGTTAATAAAATAGGCTCAGGCATTTCAGGAAGCATTTTTAATATTTCACGAAAATATCGAAAACCACGATAGTAAGCCCTAAGATCAATAATCCCAGAGTCGGGATTGTGTTGACGGAAATCACAGAGAAGGTAATGAGATAAGTTGACCATAAAGAATGCTAGATTAGCCGCATTAT
>NZ_JBALDA010000027.1:0-21308 GCF_036917535.1 Nostoc sp. | reverse complement strand
GCTTCGATGGCTATACGTCGCACATCCCCATCATTATCAGCAGTGGCGCGGTCTTTGAGAATCGAGCGGGTGTCCGGGTCATCTTTGAAATTGCTGGCTAATGCTTCGATGGCTATACGTCGCACATCCCCATCATTATCAGCAGTGGCGCGGTCTTTGAGAATCGAGCGGGTGTCCGGGTCATCTTTGAAATTGCTGGCTAATGCTTCAATGGCTGTATATCGCACATCCTCATCATCATCAGCAGCGCTGAGGTCTTTGAGAAACAAGCGGGTATCCGGGTCATCTTTGAAATTGCTAGCTAATGCTTCGATGGCTGCATATCGCACATACTCTTCATTATCAGCAGTGGCGCGGTCTTTGAGAAACGAGCGGGTGTCCGGGTCATCTTTGAAATTGCTGGCTAATGCTTGGATGATTACATCTCGTACATACTCTTCATTATCAGCAATGGCACGGTCTTTGAGCCAGCGTAAGGTATCGTTGTTATCTTTCCAAATCGCGGCGACTGTTGTAACTGCTTGAGTGCGAATTTCCTGAACTAGCTCAGTTTCTTCTTCATCATCATCGGATTCGTAACAGTACCAGAGGTCATATTTAGTTAAGTCTTTTAGTTCGTTAAGCAATTTATTAGCCACTGACGCAATTACCGAGCGATTTCTCACTTCTGCGAGACACTTAGCCGCTAAAAACAAGTTGATAAATTTTTCCTCTTCCCCATCTTGCACCATTAAGTACTCAAGAATTTCACCAACAAACTTAACATCAATCATTCCCGCAATTAACAGCAATATCTCATGCCAAGTTTCATCTTGCCAGTGTTTGCCAAAAACTTCAGTGTTGAGAAATTCAATTGTAATACTGCGTTCCTTCTCAAACTGCCAGACAAACTCCCAAGCACAGAAATATTCTAAAAAAGTCCGATGCACAAAGGCATAGTAATCTGCACCCAAGAAACATAAAATAAAGTTGCGAGTTCGTAGTTGATTAATCATCACCCGCGCAAGTTCTCTAGCTTGACTCACTTCTATACTTTTGAGATAGTCAGTCAAAATCTTCTGTAAATCACCTGCACTAATCAAATTGCCAGCCAAACCTTTATCGCCGGTTTGCATGTGATAGGCAACCTGACGCAACATCGCTTGCTTATCTTTATAATCAATAGTTTTAGGATCTAACCTCTTATCTTCTTGCAAAGCACGTTCCACATCCCATTGATGCAATAGTACCCGCGATGCTTAATTATAAAGTTCGGCTCTATCTCTTGGCAATTCCTGATTCCGATTCAGAATCGCCATCATCGTCAACAACAGAGGATTTCCTGCTAGTTCAGCAATAGATTGTGAAGTGTCAATCCCTATTTTTAGCCGTTCCCGTTTTCTAACTTTATCTGCTGGATCAATAAAAGTTAACTCATGCCAGCGGTAAATAAAATCCTGAATTTGTTCTGCTTCTAAATCTTGCAATATAAAGTGGTGAAACTCAGCATCTCGCAAACGTTGCGGTTTGTAGCCAATGACGCGAGAAGTGACAATAACCTGCACATCACGATATTCATTAGTGAAGCGATGAATATCAGTAATTACATCTTCTCGTTGAGCAGGATCAAATACCTCATCCAAACCATCGAACATCACCAAAGCCTTACCACTCTTTAGCTGTTGGTGCAGTTGATGTTGGTTGAGGTGAGAAATCGCACCACTACATTTATGAAAAAATTCGAGAAAATTATGACACTCTTTCTCCTCCCGCCGCCGTATATAAGTGCGTAACTCAATCAGCACAGGAATCGCTAGAGATAAAGAATTATTCAGAGGACTCCTAGCCCAATTTAATGCCAAGTATTTTAATAAAGTAGATTTTCCGGAACCAGGGTCGCCCAGAATCACGATATATTTATTAGTCTGCTGCTCATTGACAATATCCACTACAGAACGTTTCGGTTGTTCTAAATAAACTCGTTTGTAGCGTTCTAATTCTCCTAACTCAACTTCTGCTTCCAGTTCGTTAGTTTCTTGCAATCTTCGGAGATGTTCTTTCGGCAGTTCGTGAATTCGGGGAATAACTTGATGAATTTCCCGGACATTTTGTGCTATGAATATATCCCAGACTTTGAGTTTATCTCGATAATCATAGGTACTCGTATCTAAACTGTCTAAATTAAGATTGCTATAGGTTTCTTTAATAGCTTCTTGGTATCTTTCCAAATCAAAATCAGGAATAATACCAGCTATCTCTGTTGTGTTGTTCTGGATTTTGTCTAAATTTCGGGAATCTAGAATCTCTCGCAGTTCAGGAACTCCTATAATAATCTCTTTAACCTTTTGCAGATATTTCCTAGCAATCCGTTTCCAGTTAAAATCATCCGGTAACGGGTATGAAGCATTAAGTTCGTACCAAATTATTTCTAATTTCTTGGTGTTTATAGTTTGAGAGTCATCTTTAAAAGCAGTTCCCAAAATTCCTTTGACTTCTGGATGCTTCAAAAATTTATTTAGCGGCTGCTCATAGTTTTTAATTTCATCTTCAGCAAGTTCACTATCATCTAAATCCTGCTGCATGAGTTGCAAAAATTCTGTTACAGCCATGACAACAGCTTTCTCCAGCGATTCTCGCTTAAAAGGCGCGGTTACAGCATTATTAAAGATATTTTTGAAAAAATCCTTAGCGTAGTCCTTGACTAAATCCTTGACAAACTCTTCGCTGATAATAGTTTTGACAAGAAATCCAACCGTTTTTTGACCTATCCAGAGAGTGAACCACTCAACTATCATACTCACGCCTGCTAAGTGCTTGACTACGAGTATATACACTCGCTAGAGAAATATTTCCAAATTTCTGAGTTTTTAGGGAGTGCGAGTCTACTCATCCAAAACTTAAGATTATCTGGATTTATATGCTGCGATCGCGCAAAAATATAGTTAACACGAGCATTCTCTTTATCTTTAAGCTTAAGAGGAAGGCTAACTGAAGATTTGTTAAAAATAACTAATAACTGTGCATTGATATTAGGAGTAGTTTTATGGTTCTACAAGTTAACTCCATCCAAAAAGAACCAATTGTTACTTGGGAAGCACTTCCAGCCGACTTCATTTTACCTGACGAGCCAGTGGAAAATATTCAACAACCTGCTCTTGCTGCTGCGCTTACCGATGCTTTGGGAAGCACAGGACGCATCCAACCTCAAATGCTGATTGGCTCTAATTTTGGGCTTGTAGCCACAGTCAACAAAAAAATCGTTGTCAAAGCACCAGACTGGTTTTATGTCCCTCAAGTGCAGTCTGTGGGAACAAATGTAATTCGTCGCAGCTATACCCCAAATTTAGAAGGTGCTGCTATAGCTGTAGTGATGGAATTTCTCTCAGACACAGAAGGTGGAGAACTATCAGTCCGTTCAACTCCACCCTATGGTAAACTCTATTATTACGAAAAGATTCTCCAAGTTCCAACCTACGTAACCTACGACCCCTACGAACCAAGCATAGAACTACGGTGCTTGCAAAATGGACAATATACCTTGCAGCAAGCAGACACAAATGGACGTTACTGGATTCCTGAGTTAGAGTTATTTCTCGGAATTTGGCAAGGTGAAAGATTATGTCAAACTATGAATTGGCTGCGCTGGTGGGATACAGAAGGAAATTTGCTGTTGTGGAGCAGCGAACAAGCCCAACAAGAACGCCAACGCGCCCAACAAGAACGCCAACGCGCCCAACAAGAACGCCAACGCGCCCAACAAGAACGCCAACGCGCTGATATATTAGCAGCTAAGTTACGTGAGCTAGGTATTGACCCTGATGCGACGCCGAATAGCCCGTCGTAGACATCGCATAACCTAAACAAATGCTGGGAATAATAATTTTGGGACATCAGCACCAAAATTCTATGAAACAGCAAAAAAATCAATTCAGTCATCTTACTGCGATCGAAAGAAATTATCTATCATTTCCGGCACAGTTTTTGTTAAATAAAAACCTTCTCCAAGGCAAAATACTAGACTTTGGTTGTGGCTTTGGTAATGATGTTAAAATATTGCGCCAAAAAGGTTATGATATTACAGGCTACGATCCTTATTATTTTCCAGAATATCCTGATACTAAATTCGATACAATAATTTGTTTTTATGTTTTAAATGTTTTGTTTACTGAAGAACAAACTAATGTTCTTATGGAAATATCCCACTTATTAAAACCAGGAAGTAAAGCTTATTATGCTGTAAGAAGGGATCTCAAAAGAGAAGGGTTTCGAGAACATTATGTTCATAAAAAACCTACCTATCAGTGTATTGCCAAACTTCCCTTTACTTCAATTTGCTTAGATGAATATCGGGAAGTATATGAGTATATTCACTATAATCATCAGCGAAATTCATCTAACTATTGTATATTCTGTAATCCTCATAAAACTCTCAGACTATTAACTGAGTCAGCAACTGCTTATGCTATTTTTGATGGCTATCCAATAAGTAAAGGACATGTTCTAATTATTCCCAAACGTCATGTAAATAGCTATTTTGAGCTACCATTTAAAGAGCAATCTGCTTGCTGGTTTATGGTGAATAAAGTACAAAAAATTCTCAAAAGTGAATTTGAGCCTGATGGTTTTAATGTAGGAATGAACATCAATCAAGCCGCAGGTCAAAATATTATGCACGCCAGTATTCATATCATCCCTCGTTACAAAGGTGATACTGTTAGCTCTAAAAGTGGAATCAGGAACGTTATTTCTAAAAAGCAATAATTTTTCTGTAATAATTAAAAATTCATAATTTTGCTATAACTTGATCGCTTTGAAGTAATTATAAAAATTACTGAAACATTATGACTTGCTCAAACTTATCTCATAAGGTTGAGATCAGCTATTAAATGCTTTGTCATTATGTATCTAACAAAACCTAATACCAATTCAAAATTCAAAATTCATGCATTAAGAAAGCCAGACAAAACAAAGGTTTGCGAGTATGTATCTGTCGCATTCTTTTTTCAAAAAATTGGTATAATTTTTAGGTTTTGTTGAAAATATTGCAAAATATTTCAGTTAAGACAGATTATCTGGATCTATTCCGAGCGCTCTTAATTGTTGCGCCAACTGTTGAACCCGTTGTTCTGCAACATCAGCGCGTAATGATTCTTGTTGAGCGCGTAATGATTCTTGTTGAGCGTGTTGTGCTTCTTGTTGAGCGCGTAATGATTCTTGTTGAGCGCGTTGTGCTTCTTGTTGGGCGCGTTGTGTCTCTTGTTGAGCGCGTTGTGTCTCTTGTTTTACTTGTTCTGCGGGCGTGAGATACCGTTGTCCTTGCTCATCATACCAATACATCCATTCCCGTGTTACACCACAATAATTTCCCCTTTCGCAACCAATTCCCAGTCCAATTTCTGGTAGCCAAATGGGGTTTCCCTCTTGCAATTCATACTTACCATCAACTAACTTATGTACTTCCAGATGCGGTTTGCGGCGGCGGCGAGAGGAATAAATCACGTAATAAAGTACACCTAAAGCCTCATATTCATCCAATTTAGTAGTGTATTCCTTGCGATAATTTTGGGAAATTACTTCTAAGACGAAAATCGGTACGACGTTTTCATCCCACAGCACATAACTAGGACGCAGTTCCTCATCATAAAACCGCTCTACTTCTAAGCTCAAAAACCCATCTGGCACAATTGGCGGTTTATCAGGGTGATAATAAATACCCATATCTATCGCAAACAACCAGTCCATGCGTTCTGACCAAAGCATCAGCAGGATCGCCTTTAACAAGCCTGGTATCAATTCTTGCAGTTCATTATCCACAGGCGTTTCATCAGAGTCTGGTAGTTCCTCGGCTGAGGGCAAGTACTTTGGCAAGTTGTACTCTAACATGGCTAGTTTTCCCAAAACTCAAAGGATATTTGGCTCTATTTGGCTCAACAGAATTATAGCGATTTATCCCCTTGCAATGTCATTAGTAGTCTGTCTCATTAATCACGAGGCATGAATGAATTCGTAGTCAGGACTTTAGTTCTAGTTTTTTAAGCACTTTAGTGCTTACTACAAACTCTTGAAATTAGCTTGTCAAATTACTAGTACAACATAGCGTAAATAAACATACCCCTTCGGGTTCGGCAGTTCCTCATGGGGGGAACCCCCAAGACCGGACTGCCTCACCATTTCAAATGGCACAAGAGGTTGGAATACAATTCTTTTGACTTTTGAACGCCAGTTGCTTCAAGTCGGGGAACCCGCCCAACGCACTGGCTCCTTTTGACTTCCGCCTTGCGGTACTAGTTTACTACTGTATATTAAGTACTCTACTGACACTAATTGATAGTTTTTGACTACTAAACAATCTTAAATCTGCCGGAATCATGAGCAATAAAATTTATTTGATGCCTAAATTCTAACTGTCACAATCCGATGATCTTGACGAGCCAATGTTTTGCTTTGACTAAGGGATACCACTTGTGATATTGACAAATAGACAAGATTCGACAGATATATTAGTTACTAGCTCGTTTCCTGGTTGTGTATAGCATTGCCTCAGCTAAAGTTGCAGCCCAGTCAAGCATACAAGCGTTTATACCCCACAAGGAAGTTGCTTGTGCCGATAAAATTTTGGTAACTCTTAACTATTAATAAATATATCGGTGCTTAGTGCTATTCATGCTTTATATTTAGCGACAGGGTGGTGCAAACAGCTAACTTATGTTCAAAAACTTAGAAAGCAGTGCCCATCGGGAGCAATTCACGCTTCGATACTATCAGCACGTACTGTAAGTAAAGGTTAAGTTGATATTCAAACGAATAATTTTTGCAAAATTGCGACAGATAAAGACTAAACTAAAAAGTCTTGTGCAGCAAAACCTGTAGCTTTAAATGAAGTAATCATGTCTAAGGTTCTTGTCTCTGATTCGATTGACCAAGCTGGAATTGACATTCTTTCGCAAGTTGCTACCGTTGATGTCAAACTAGGTCTAAAACCAGCAGAACTGATCGCAATTATTGGTGAGTATGACGCGCTGATGATTCGCTCTGGTACGCGCGTCACTCAAGAAATCATTGAAGCCGGCACCCAACTAAAAATCATCGGTCGTGCTGGTGTTGGTGTGGACAATGTGGATGTTCCCGCTGCCACCCGCCGGGGAATTGTGGTAGTCAATTCTCCAGAGGGAAATACAATTGCTGCCGCCGAACACGCGCTAGCGATGATTTTGGCTTTGTCTCGCCACATCCCCGATGCTAACGCTTCTGTGAAACGTGGGGCGTGGGATCGCAATAGTTTTGTTGGTGCGGAAGTCTACAAAAAAATTCTCGGTATTGTCGGTTTAGGTAAAATTGGCTCCCATGTTGCCTCTGTAGCTAGAACAATGGGGATGAAACTCCTAGCTTATGACCCTTTTATTTCTACAGAACGAGCCGAACAAATTGGCTGTCAGTTGGTGGAGCTAGATTTACTCTTCCAGCAAGCAGACTATATCACCCTCCACATCCCGAAAACCCCAGAAACTACCCACTTAATCAATGCCACAACCCTGGCAAAAATGAAACCCACAGCGCGGATTATCAACTGCGCTCGTGGTGGGATCATTGATGAAGTAGCTTTAGCAGCAGCTCTGAAAGCGGGTAAAATCGGTGGTGCAGCCTTGGATGTGTTCGAGTCAGAACCACTGGGTGAATCTGAGTTGCGATCGCTAGGTAAAGAAATCATCCTGACTCCCCACTTGGGAGCATCTACCACGGAAGCTCAAGTGAATGTGGCCATTGATGTTGCCGAACAAATTCGCGATGTCCTTTTAGGACTACCAGCACGTTCAGCCGTCAACATTCCCGGACTCGGCCCCGATGTATTGGAAGAACTCAAACCCTATATGCAACTAGCAGAAACTCTCGGTAATCTAGTGGGACAACTAGCTGGTGGAAGGGTAGAAGTACTCAATATTCGACTGCAAGGGGAACTCGCAACCAACAAAAGTCAGCCTTTAATCGTCGCTGCCCTCAAAGGACTACTTTACCAAGCTTTGCGGGAACGAGTAAATTACGTAAATGCCAGCATAGAAGCCAAAGAACGCGGAATTCGGGTGATTGAAACCCGCGATGCTTCTATTCGAGATTACGCCGGCACACTGCATCTAGAAGCCACGGGTACTTTAGGTACTCATTCTGTTACAGGTGCTTTGTTGGGTGAGCGGGAAATCCATCTCACTGACGTTGACGGTTTCCCGATTAACGTCCCACCCAGCAAATATATGTTGTTTACCTTGCACCGCGATATGCCAGGAATTATTGGCAAACTTGGTTCCCTACTTGGCAGTTTTAATGTGAATATTGCCAGTATGCAAGTAGGTCGTAAAATCGTCCGTGGTGATGCGGTAATGGCTCTGAGTATAGATGACCCCTTACCTGAGGGCATTTTGAATGAGATTATAAAAGTCCCTGGTATTCGGGACGCGTATACAGTAACTCTATAAAGGCAAAAGTAAAAAGGCAAAAGTAAAAAGAAATCCAGCGTTGCTGAATCAAGGGATGATTCTTGTAGGGTGGGCGTCTCGCCCGCCCCGAAATACAAGGGACGGGCTTTTCGGCCTATCCCACAAAACTAGCAAAATCATCCCGCAAATATGCAACGCCAGAAATCCTTTTTCTTTTGCCTCTTACCTTTTTACTTTTTACTTTTTTATGGCAAACACCTGGTGGGAACTAAATATTTTATGTGAGCCAGACTTAGAAGATTCGATCTTTTGGCGACTGGAAGATTTTGGCTGTCGTGGTACAGCTAGTGAAAATAAAGGAAATTCATCTTTAGTAAGAGCTTATCTGCCGACAATTCAAACACAGCTGCTAGATTTGGCAGCGCTGTCGCTATGGCTGCGTCAAGATGCTCTTTGTGTAGGAATTTTATCTCCTTCCTTGCAATGGCAGTTAATTGATGAGGAAGATTGGGCGACTAGCTGGAAACAATATTGGCATCCGCAGGAAATAGGCGATCGCTTTCTAATTAACCCAGCGTGGCTACCATTACCAGAAACAACCGAACGGTTAGTCATTCGTCTTGACCCTGGTGTAGCATTTGGTACGGGCAACCATGCCTCGACTCAGCTATGTTTAGAATCCCTGGAAATGCGGCTAAGTGGAGTTCCTCAGTCCTTTGTGGGTAATAATGGCAAACATGAGCATCTGGTAATTGCCGATATTGGCTGTGGTTCTGGTATCCTTTCCATTGGGGCGCTGCTATTGGGAGCCGAGAAAGTCTATGCAGTGGATACTGACCCTTTGGCGGTGCAATCAACTATCAGTAATGGTGTGCTGAATGATATTAGCCCAGAACGTTTATTACCTGCACAGGGAAGTGTAGACGTTTTGACAAAACTAATTGAAAGCCCAGTGGATGGTATTGTCTGCAATATTTTGGCTCATGTGATTATTGAATTGATTCCAGAAATGAGTGCGATCGCTAAACCTGAAACTTGGGCAATCTTCAGTGGTATTTTACTGGAACAATCTAAAGCTGTTGCTGATGCTTTAGAAGAAAATGGTTGGGTTGTCGCTACCCTGTGGAAACGCAAAGAATGGTGTTGCTTAAATGTACGGCGTTCTTAATTTGGTAGAAATTATCGCAATCCTAAACCATTTTTCAGGAGACAGGAGGCAGGAGGTCGAAGGCAGGAGGCAAAAGGAATCCACCCTTAAAAGAGTGGGATTGAATCCAGGACGTTTTATACCTCGCTGCAAATAATATAAATATAATTACTGATTTATAGAACTTTAAAACCAAAACTAAAGCGGAGCTGGAGAAGCTCCGCCTCCGGTTTAAATTCATACTCATTTCCTCCTGCCTCTGCCTCCTAACTCCTGCCTTTCTTGGTAAACAATTAGATCCCCAACTTCTTAAAAGTTGTCGGGGATCTTTAAGTAAGTGACATAATATATAGATTACCCACTATTGACTTTTGAAACTAGCGATGAAAGAACGGCTACAAATCCACAAAAAAGCTGACTCATCCGCTTATTCGTCAGAGCAAAGTCAGTTGCGATTGCATCTGTTAACTACCCACTCTCAACTTGGCTCCAACAAGCCTATAGTACAGGCAAAGGTAGAAAATCAGAAATTTCAACAATATCAGTTTGAGGCAACAAAACTCCAAATACAAGCCAAGCATGGCACTATCACGCCACAGGGACAAGAGCGACTCACTGTATTGCAAACAAAAATGAATGAGTCGTTGCAGCAAGGAAAGGAACACTCTTTACAGTTTGGTCATCACCTGAGCAAAATGGCAATAAAACGTGCTGATAGTGTGTCAATAGAAGAAATACAGCCAAAACTGACTATTGGTCAATCAGGAGATCAATATGAGCAAGAGGCGGATAGAGTCGCTACTTCTGTAGTCAACCAAATTAATAGAGCTACTTCGGAAAACCAAGACGCACAGCAGACAACTCTACCAGCTAATAAGAACGAACAAGCAAAGTCTGAAGAAATATTAGCAGCAAATAACTCAGCAGATAAAAAACAAAAATTTTTACAAGAATACTCGCTAGCCAAAACACTAGTAAATGGCATAGATGACACATTACCACAAGATAAAATACTGGAACAACTTTTCAAAAACTTTGTAAA
Organism: Nostoc sp.; assembly: GCF_036917535.1. Classification (GTDB taxonomy): domain Bacteria; phylum Cyanobacteriota; class Cyanobacteriia; order Cyanobacteriales; family Nostocaceae; genus Nostoc. The sequence continues at coordinate 10,711 of NZ_JBALDA010000027.1, read as the reverse complement.
TATCCAATTTCAATACACAATGGTGAGTAAGAGTCCAGAAACGCTCTTAAAAGGCTCTCCAGAAGGAGATTGTCAGACATTAGCCCGGGCTTTTAAAAAAGTTGCAGAAGAATATTTTGGCATTGAAAAAATAACAATTGAAAGTATTGCTAAACCTTTTTTAAGTGAAGCTGGAGCTACCCCATACCAAGGGAAAAAGCCTAATTGTGATGACGGTAAACGATGGTTTTTCCAAAACCATTATTGGGCAAGCTGGAATGGAAAAATTTATGATGTTTTATTTCTCAGCAATAAACGAACCGAAGCTGATATGGCAAAACAGGTGCAACCACTCACCTCAATGTTGATGCCTGAACAAGAATACTATCAAACAGAAAAAGGAAAAATTGTATATCCAATTGTCAATAAGTATTCCACTGTAGAGGTTTCGATATTTGAAAAACTGAAAAACTTTGTTAATAATCTCGGTCAGTTTTTCTCCAACAGGATGAGTGCGATCATCAATAAAATTCGGTCTTTATTTGCTCAAAGTGCAAACAATACCAGTGGTTTTGATTCTCTAATGAGAGAACTCGAACACGACAAAAATAATGCTGCGATCGCAAACAAGTAAAGTCAATCATTTTAAGACCTTAATGGTATCGTTAATTTAGTGCGATCGCTATCTTCGGTTTCAGAAACAACGATAGTAAATGATGAAGAATCAAGATATTCTTTACCACTGACCTGAATTATCTTCCTGTTGTAAACCTATTAACTGTCGCCGCTTCCAAGCATAGTGAAGAATATTAATTCCTAATTCCTGAGCTGTGCGAATGGTCAATCTGGGTAAACTCAAATCTCTATCCAGTCCCCAAGCAGTTGCTAAATCACCAATTGCTAAAATAATTCCTCCACCGATTAACAGTTTAATTTGCTGTTGATTAACCATTGGTAGTGCAGCAAATAAAAAAGGTTTTGTCCTTAAAGGGTGACTCCGTTGCAATTCTTCTAAAGGTCTTAAAGGACTCTCTAACTGTTGTGCCAAAGCTTGAGTACTCTCAATCAGAGGATTAGCATTTGTTGGTGCATCAACTAAAAGTACACCACCTAAATTTAAGTAAGTTTTTAGGGATTCAAATTCGAGACTATTTAAAGAAATAGCCTGTCCACCTGTTAAATAAAGTATGTCATAGTCTTGGATATTTTCTGCTAAAGAAACCTGACCTGGTTCATCAGCCCCTCGCAAACTTGGGTATAGGGGTTCTACTGCTTGTAACAAATACGAAAGGCTGAAAAAATTACGCGCACATTCGGGATCGCTATGATTCGCCTGCGCCATACACACAAGTGCTTGGGGACGCATTTGTGCCTGACGGCGATAACGCAAATCAATATTGTTATATCCAGGAAAGAAAGCATCCGCAGGTTGGATAATGTCAGTATGTCCTGGTTGTAGGAGTATTCTACATATTTCTATTTCTGAACTGGCTGGTGTAGAGTTTATTTGGTCAATTCGATAAGTTTCTTGAACAACATCTCTTTGCTGTCCGCGCCGCAAGTCATCAGGATCTACATAGCTAACTACTAAGTAGATCATAAGCGGTTCAGAACTTGCTACTTCTAGATCGATAGGAAAATCATAAGAAGTTGGTACGACAATTAGATTACCTGCTAAATCAATTGCAATACCAGGTTGAATTTGTACCCAACGTCCATCTCGATATCTAGCTTCTACTTGGCTTGGGGCAGTGATATCTCGCACGCCTAAACCGCAGACAATTCCTGGTTGGTTTAAACTTTGGTATTGAGCATTTTGCCGATTACGGTGGTAATCATGGGCTGTACGCCAGCGTTCTGCATTGATTAATAAACCATCTGCGGCTTGCAGGCGTTCAAAAGATTTTATTGGTGGGGGTGGGAAAGGATGGGACATAAGTAATTCAAAATTCAAAATTCAAAATTTAAGAAAGGCTCACGCAGAGTCGTAGAGAGCGTCATTACGAATTATTTAATTAGAAGGATTTTCGATAGATAATTCATAGGTGCAAAAAGCAGGTTTTTCTTGTTCTATTATTCTTTGAATAAGTTCTTCGTTGATAATGCCACTAGAAATATTTGAGCGCAAACGTACTATAAAATGATATGGTTGTCCACCTGCTAAAACTGCATTTCCTAATTGTGCATCTCCGATAATAAAACTTGGGCCAAAAGGTTCTGTAATACTAATGTGTTTATCAGCTTCATTAGGTAAATCTTCGTCTAGCGGTAAACCAGTATAAAGGTGCAAGTAGAGACGCAATCCTTTACGAGTTCCTCGCCAGCGATAAAGTTCTACGGCTCGACGAATTAAACGCCGCTGTTGCTGGAGATCCCAAACAGAATCTACTTGCCAAGCAACCCAATGAGCCATAAAGGGTAGTAATGCTTGCGGTGCTGTCAAAGGATCAAGGTTTGCCCACATGACATTGTAACTATCAACTATTGGTTGAAAAGCTTGCTCAAATATTTTCATGAAGCGACCAATAAAATCCACTTCCCGATATAAAATTGGCAAGAATTCCATGTAGGCAGTATAGGGACGGATATATAAATCGAAATACTCGCTTCTCTCAATTTGTTCGTTGTCCGTACCTGCATCTATATGTAGGGTAACTAGGCTGCGAAAATTGAGAGTTAGTTTGTCTTTTTTTCCAGGAGAAATTGCTTCTTGGTCTTCAAAAAATGTGTCGGGAATTGAGAAGTAGAGGACAGCATCCATTTGCCCACGAGGCGGTATTTCACTGCCTTCTGTACCAATCTGACACCACTGGGATGGAAAGTTTCCTTCAACGCTTAAGTTTACCTGCAAAGGACGCTGTTCTAAGTTTTGCACTTGCACAATCATTTCGCTGGGATGCCCAGGATGCAAGAGTAAACTACGTCCAGCTACATTCATATTTTCCGCATTTGCAAATGTTAAACCTGCCACAGGTAAGGCTTCGGGAATTTGCATCGGCGTTAATTGAATGCGTACAGATGGACTAGAGCGACTTTGAACCATAGGATTGGGGATTGGGGACTGGGGACTGGGGGAGAATACTATTGAGAAATTACGAATTACGAATTATCTGGATGTCGTGATTTGAACGCAGATTTGTATCAGCCCAGGAACATATCAAACCTTCCGATCCAGGATCGATCAATTGTTCTGGCGATGGTTGTCGTCGCCAATTTTCTCCTTGCTTGCGGATGGGAAACAGCAAGACGGGACCTAAATGACGCACGCCTGGGGTTTGTTGCAGTAATGCCACAATATCTGATGTATAAACGGGTCGTCCAAATGGCCAACCTTTACCGTCGATTCCTCCAGTTAGTGGATTTAAATATTTATACAACGATCGCCTTATATTCCGGTGAACTTCTTCGCTGGCAAAAGGGTTGTTATATGCTGGCTCTAAAGCAATTTCTGTCTGTACAGAAACACCTACGTAATTTGGTTCTTCTAATTCTATTTGTACCCCTAATAACCGTCTTTCATCTAAGTAATTCAAAATTTGCTCTTGCAGGGCATTACTGAGGGCAAAATTTTCTGGTGTCATCCCATTGCCTTGCGCGATCGCGTCTGTATTGGCATAAGGAACTACCAGTAAACTAACTATACCAGCTTGTCTTTGAGAATTCGCTGGCAAACAGCGAACACGAGCGATCGCACCATTCCCCGCCTGTTGAGTTAAAACTTCAAAATCTTCAGCAGTGACGGCGCGATCGCGTGTACGAAGGATGCGGGGAGCCTTCATTACAGCTTGTTCCAGCGATTCGGCATCCGCACCATTGATTGCTGGTACACGGTTGACTACACTAGCAACATAAGGATATGCAGACTTCAAAAACTGGATTGCCCCAGTTTGAACATTGCCTTCTCTACCACCGCCTGTACGATAAGCAACCATCCTAATCTCTGAGCCACGGGGAGGAATCGCCCCGTACTGGTGTTCAGATTGATTATTTTCCCGGGTACTAAATTGTAGAGATGTGTCATCTAGTGATGGTTGCTGGATTTGCGTTGGCGCAGCCTGCCGCAGGCTTCGCATCTGGGTATGCTGTTTAAGTTGGCTAGGTTCTCGAATCAGTGGCCCAAATTGGATTGTACCAGTCAACGAATCAATGGTGTAATGAAAATGATACGGTCCAGAATCAGCAAAATCTCTTACCTCAGTCCACTTCTGAGGCAATCCACCAGCGGGAGTAACTAGAATATACTCATTTTCTCGGCGTTGTAAGATTGGTGCGCTTTGTAATTCAAAAGTCTGACCGGGTGTACCATCACTAATTCCTAAGCGCTCATCTTCAATAAAGGTACTGTGACTAGCCCTAACTGTACCGCCAACTGACCGCACTGCTAAACCAGTTATTCGTGGTGGACGATTGTAACCAGATTGATTGGCTTCTGTAGTAATAAAGCTACAACGTAGCCAACGACCCCGGTAAGAGGTAAAGTTGGTCACAGGCCAATTTTGCGGTAAATGCAGACGGACATCTGCCCCTTCAGCCGGATTACCACCCTGTTCAGCGAGTTCGTAAAAACTGAAGCCGCGAGTTTCATCATCTGACTCTTGGAATAAAACTGGTTGCCAATGTTCTCCATCCCAGGCTTCCCACTTCCGAGGCGGTTGATTGGGGTTAATACCAGCAGGCGTAGCTGCGGCTCCTTGAAAAGTAATATCTAGAACATTACCATCTAGAGGATCGTCAGAAGCGATCGCTAAATAAAAGCAGTTACCAGGCTGAGGTTCTTCTTCAAATATCGATTGTTCATTGCCTGTCCAGAAACCGTTAGATTCACGAGTCCATGTACTTGTGACTCTTTCTCGCAGAGATTGAGGAATGTCTTCGGTAGTTTGGGCAGTTAAGAAGTATTGTATGCGGGGGTTGCCGATAATTAGAGGAAAATCTGTACTAAAGGTAATACCTTCTGTGGTTTCAGTTGGAATAGTTGAAGCTTCTAATCCTGCCGGAATAGTGTAGGCTTCAGGTAGTGCAGCACTTAAATAAAAAGTTAATTCCGTGCGAGCTGGGGCGGGAGGTTGGAGACGAATACCCAGTAATTCTAGGAAAGCTACATAATTTTTTCGAGGTACTTGGTTAAATCTGAGCAACATCTGGTCAGTTAACCAAGCAAATAACTCAATTAGCGTAATTCCTGGGTCGCTGAGGTTGTGGTCTGTCCATTCTGGACAGTAGCGAGGAATACGCATTATACATTCGTCTACCAAATCATCGAAGGCGCGATCATCTAAGTTGGAAGAAGGTAATTTTGGTAGAAAGTCAAAGTTCACGATTCCTCCCCAGCTGAAACCAAATAATAAGGATAAACAAAGCTATAAATATCGGGACTGTCTTTGAGTCGATAATTGATGATGATATCCACTCTGCCACGCACAGGGTCGGGATCGGTGAGAACTTCATCAACAATAATCCGTGGTTCCCAAACTTCTAACGCTTCCAAAACATAAAGACGGATTTGCAGCAAGGTCTCGCTATTCAAAGTTGCAAACGCCAGTTCTGACAAGCGAGATCCAAATGTCGGTCGATAAACCCGCTCACCTACTCCAGTGCGAAGGATAATCCAAATAGATTCTTTAACTTTTTGATCTTCACGGCTAAGTTGTATCCCACCTTGCACACTTAAATGCAGTGGATAAGCCCAACCTGTTCCCAAATACTCTCGTTGACCACCATAAACCATATCTGGCACTTAGACAGCTGTTACATGGATATCTTCAAAGATATCGGCATAGAAAGTTTAAGCCTATTCGCCAAAGGTCGAGGTTGAAGAGGTAGGCAGGGAGCAGGAGGCAGGAGGTAAAAACATTACTCTTCCTGACATTCACGCTTGTCATTATGTCCTAACCTATATGACTACAGCTATATAACTGGAATTTTGTATAAATTAAAATTCGTGAATGAGTCTTTGATACTCGCTGACGAGTCTTTTTTACTCGTGAATAAGTCTTTGATACTCGCCGACGAGTTTTTGAACTCCGTGAATGAGTCTTTTTTACTCGTGAATGAGTCTTTGATACTTGCCGACGAGTCTTTTTTACTCGTGGACGCAGATCAGAATTTCACTTCTCTACCTTGCTACTCCCTTATCCCTTCTGCCTCTGCACTCAGCCGCCAATTAAAACAGTGGGATAACCTTTGACAATTTTATTCGGTGGCCCTAATGCTTCTATAATAGTGTCGCCCATACGGCAGGCAGGCAGGTTGTTAATTAGCACTGTCTTACTACCGTCAATTACAACACCGGGGCCATGGGGAGGTACAGGCGAGGGTGTGGCACAATTATGAATATCAGCACCTGCCGCAGCGGAAGTGATTGCGCTACTCATGGTAGTTGATGCTGTTGTTTTTGTAGTTTGTTCGGCGGCTAGGGCAGCAGGTGCCCCTGGTGTACCTGCCGCTGCCTTGGTAGCAGTCTCGGCTGCTAAGACAGTCGCATCAGAAGATGTTTTGGCAGATAGCAAAGCTGGTACTGCTGCTGCTAGCACACCCCGCCACGCAGGTAAAGACCCAATCAACACATTGCGACTACCTGGGCCTCCTGTCAATACTGGCGGTAAGGGATGCGCTACATTGTCGGTAATTCTTGCTGCTGGTCTACCCATGACAACCTCCTATAGTGTTTTTCATTACTAAACTTCAAAATACAGCAGATTGCAAGTAAGTGAGGTACAAAATCTAGGACTGATTTATCAAATATAAAAAGTTTCTATTTCTTCCCTCCTGCCTCCTGCCTCCTGCCTTCTGCCTCAAAACCCGTAACTTTGTACTTCATGCAAATGAAAACTGCTGTAATTCGTAATTAGTAATTAATTAAGGCGAATCATCGCACCTTTAACTGTAATTACACCCCTGGCTGAAATATCTATATTTCCAACAGCATCTAATGACAGATTACCTTTTGATTGCACTGAAATAGACCTAGCGATGTCATCCATTTCGATTGTATGACCGCCTCTAGTTTTAATTAATATACGCCTTTGACTATCATTGAGATAGATTGTGTGACCGTATTTAGTTTCTATACGAATACCTGTTTTACTAGTTAGTTTATCTTCGTCGATAAACTGTAGAGTATGTCCGACACGAGTTGCAAAGGTGCGTAATCTTACGCCACGTTTTGTAACTGAGTCACGCACCTTTTCCGGTGGTGCATCCTTACCGTTCCACACTCCGCCAATTACATAGGGACGATGGATATCGCCATGCTCAAAACCTACCAGTACTTCATCGTCTATCTCTGGTAAACAGTCGAAACCTCTATTTTTCCCTGCTCCCAAAGCTACAACTCTCGCCCAGTCACTTGTATCTTTTTCTGTGAGGGTGGGAAACTTGACTTTCACTCTACCCAATGCCTCTGGGTCTTGGTTATCAGTCACAATTCCCACTAATAAAGTCTCAGATGGTTGTAGGCGTTTTTCTGGAGATAAAGTTGTGAATAAGTCACCAGAACGTAGTCCCCGTACGCTGAAATCAGTTTTATAAACACGCTGACTGAAGAAATGGCGTGTTTCTGTAACATAATACTTACCACTATAGCGATCGCCCATACCTTGAAGAGTAACAACTCGCCCTGGTCGAATCTCAGGATTACCCTCTGCCTTGGCATCTGCATAAACAAATTCTCCTCCCAGTTCATCACACAGAGCCTGAGCCATAGTCTTTGCTTGTTTCGCGCTGGCAACGGGTTTATCTACAACAATCATTTCCTGGGACTTAAGATTGGGAAATGCAGTACTAGTACTAGTTCCTAGCTTATTACCTGTCTGGGTTGTTTGGTTCTCTTTTTTAGCTGTTTGGGTAATCAATTTTTTCTTGGTATAGTCCCATGCACGTACTTCCACAGAACTTACCTGTTCAGCACTGGTGACGCGAGTACTAAATTTATTAATATCAATTAGCCATTTTAGTGGTAAAGCTCCCTGAGCTTTTGGTTTGCAAAAATTCATTTTACCATCTGTCATAAATAGTTCAAAACCAATGCGAGCAGCCCTTTCCCGTAAAAATTCCATATTAGTTTGGTTTTCTTGGAAGACATACTTATGGACTTCGCCACTTAGGTCTATATTGCCAAGTTTTATCCCTACTTCTTTAGCTATTTTTTTGACTATATCGCTATCCCTTTGATTTGAAAAAGCACGATTATAACGACCTCTGTGAAGACGATGGGAAATATCATAGCCGCGAACAATGATATCAGCTTGGGATTTTTCATTGAAGTGAACTTCCAGCCCCGTAATTTCGCCTTCAATCAGAATTTTTTCTTTATTATCTTTAAAGTTCTGATCTAGAGTAGTACTCTCACTGAAACCTAACTTCACTTTCTTACCAATTTTAAATACCTGCTCATATCGCCAAGGTTTGTTTTGTTGACGGTCAGAAGCGGGAATATAGCTATTATGTACTACTAACGTAAACATTGCTGGCAAATGAAGGCTTTCTTCTATGGTGATTTGCAGCAAATCTTTCATCAATTCTGAAGAATCGCTTAGTCCTTCTATCTGGATTGTTGGTTCACTTAGATAAAGACTTTGTTTAGCCATAACTATTATTTTATTAGTATGAAATGTTCAGATTAGCCTTGAATGATAAATGATTGAAAAATTAGTATTTATCGCTTTGGTGACTTCGGTTGATCAGTTTTACCTATCTTTTGATTTGGCTGACGATTTGTACCTTTAGAAGCTGATGCTTTTCCTTTAGGAAGGTTGTTTTTATCTACTTCTTGTAAGGATATATCTACCATTGCTCTAACTGGTGTGCCATCAGTTAGAAACATATTTAAAGTGTAAGTTAAACTTGTGATTACACAATAAAAATACTCTGATCCCCATGTCAATTTGTAAACAGGTGGTCGCTTATCCGGCGATCCTTTAATAGTTTCTACACCTTTTTTGATTTTATCTATGTATTTTGTCATTACTGACTCTTTTGTTTCATAGGTATCGTAGAGTAACTGTTTAAGTGTAAATTTATAAGGCTCAACGCCAGAAAAGTTAACTTTAGGGAGAAGTTCAGTACCTCTATTACCTGGTTGACTCTGCCAGTTAACAGTTCGACTAAAACTAATGTCTGTGGGATTAAACATGAATTCAATATTTGGTGCTTCACCGTTATGAGCTACAAGTTTGGCTTTCTCAAGTTGCGGTTGAGACTTTTGAATAACAATAATTGCTGGACTTGCCATTTGAGTTTTTCTCCTAAAATTATTGAATAGTATTTACCAAGGGAATCGACCTGAGTGACCGCCATGACGCTCTCGCTCAATTTCTATCCGTTGCCGTAATCTGTTATAAATTTCACGCGCTAGAGCTTCAATATCAGCTGTATCATCTTTATCATCTTCTTGAGAAGACGAGGATACGCTCTCTATCGTCTCAGTTACTGGTGCTATTTCTCTAGATATGTCGGGTGGAATGACTTCTCCACCATCAGCAAAGCCTCTAGGTGAAGGAAGATGTTTAGCAAAAATTTGTGGCGATTCTGAAACATGAGAAGATTCATAATTTTGGCTGTTAGATTCTACATCACTAAAGTTGAAGCTAGGGAATTCATCATTATTTCCATTTAGTAAATCTTCCACACTTGACCATTGAGAAGGTGTGTTTGACCATTGAGAAGATGTATTAGTTCTAGGATTTGCTTTTCGGAAAATCAGGGGAGGTGATGAGTATTGAGGTGAAGGTTCATCTACATGAATTGTTTCGTTTTGAAGAGGATTAAGCTGTGGAGAATTTAGGATAGAAAGTTTCTGTTTTCCAATATCCAACCCCAAAGAAGAAGGAATTAAAGAATTCGATACATCAGGGGAGCGAGTCTCAGCACTTTTTAGTTGCAATGAAGTGTCTGGAAAAGAATCGACTTTAGTCGGGGTTTCTGGAGAGGTTATTTCTTCTGGTTCTTGAGCATTGGGTGTCTGTAAACTTGGAAGGATGAGATCCTGCGGTGTTCCACCAGTGTTGATGTGATGCAGTAGAGGTAAATTCTTCTGTGCATCCCCAGTATTAACGTGGGAGTCTGTCACCTGACCACCACTAGCATAATCTTTAGGTGCTGACAAATTTTCTACAGTCGTATTTTGTTCAACTTTAAGTGGTGTGCTTAACTCATCTTGTGGGGAGGTTGGATTGTCTGAGGTATCGACAAAGGTTGATATTTCAGGATTTATTACCGCAGTGGGAAATTCTGATTCTACTGTTTGTTCATTGTCAATAATTTTCCTGAAAATACTCGCAGTTTCACCAATTTCAGGTGATGTGGCGCTAATTCCTGGTGCTTCAACGATTTCAGGCGATGTGGCGCTAACTGCTGCTGCTTGATTAATCTCAGGCGATGTGGCGTTAACTATTGCTGCTTGATCAGTCTCAGGTGGTGTAGCGGTAATTTTTGGTGCGATCGCAGTTTCACCAATTTCAGGTGATGTGGCGCTAATTTCTGGTGCTTCAATGATTTCAGGCGATGTGGCGTTAACTATTGCTGCTTGATCAGTCTCAGGTGGTGTAGCGGTAATTTTTGGTGCGATCGCAGTTTCATCAATTTCAGGTGATATGGCGGTAATTCCTGGTGCTTCAATGATTTCAGGCGATGTGGCGTTAACTACTGCTGCTTGATCAATCTCAGGCGATGTGGCACTAATTTTTGGTGCGATCGCAGTTTCACCAATTTCAGGTGATGTGGCGCTAATTCC
>NZ_JBALDA010000026.1:0-113194 GCF_036917535.1 Nostoc sp. | reverse complement strand
CGATTTTTCGATTGGTTGACCCTAAATCGTGACCTGTTTGCAGCCTATAAAGCCAGTTTGGGCTACATTTGGGCTTAATTTTTGTTTAAGTCCCGTTTAAAGTATTTGGTAGGGAAAAAGAAAATATCTTACTCGCAGGTCTGTATCCTTGGTATCCAGATGATCGAGAAGATGGAGTTATCAAACATCGTCCACTTAAGAGCACCGATCCGATTGGCAGCCTTGCATGTTTTCTAGCTCGACAACCTAAAGCAGACTTCAGCATAATCCAAGCAGGTCAGTTTCATAAAGAATTTCCCGATCTACTAGATGCTCAGTATCTCTTATTTGCCACTCATCCGCTTCGTGAAATAGAAAATCATCCCTCAGCCAGCACTGATTCTTACTTAACGTTTTACGCTTTCACTAGCAACTTGTCCCAACCTATTAATCTTCAAGGCGCATCAGCTAAAGAAGTCTACCATTTGATTTCCTTATTGGAAGAAAATGCTCTCAAAGCAAGTTCAACCTCTGTAGAAAGTAGTAAGTAGTGTACTTGAGACCGCTAAAAACGCAAGCCAAGAGCTTACAAATTGGCTCAACCAATCTAGAAAGCTTGGAGGGCTTACTAAAAAATCGTATTTTCTCCCAATTCCAGTGGCATTTATTGCAGTAATATAAGTTTTTCTGATTGAAATAATTAAAGCTCCCAAGTTTTAACTGAACTTTGGGAGCTAATAATTTTAAGTTCACCGCGACGCCGTTTTACCTAAGTTTATGACCTGGGTTTATCCAGGTGGGAACCTAAATTCCTCGTTTAAAGTTTCCGGGTACATGCCCGGTCTACTGCCACGAGAACAGTTGACTCCCTTGTCATTAAAGGCATAGATCAAAAAACTTGATGGCAGTCACCAACGTCGTAGTGCAACTCACTCATTATAGCTTTTCAAAAGATGTTGTGTGTTTAATATCGAAACTTTCCGATCTATTTACCTGGGATACCAGATAGATTCTATGGTCTGGGCGATCGCGATCGCCATCTTTCGATTTTGATTGTCCAGCAAAACGGTGACATGTCCTAACTTTCGTCCCGGACGTGATTCTGTCTTTCCATACCAGTGAACCTGCGCCTGGGGAATTTCTGCTATTTGTTGACGCTGGCTTTGGTAGTCACTGTGAGAATTTTCATACCCCAGTAGGTTCACCATTACGGCGCTGGCGCACTGCAAAGCCGGATTTCCCAAAGGTAAACCACAAACGGCTCGAAGATGCTGCTCAAACTGAGAACTTTCACAAGCGTCAAGAGAAAAATGCCCAGAATTGTGTGTACGTGGTGCAATTTCATTTACCAGCACTTTGCCATCAGTCCTGAGAAATAGCTCAATTCCCAAAATTCCCACTACTTCTAGGCTATTTAATAGAGTATGTGCGATCGCTTGGATTTCTTCTATTTGATTAGGCGTAGTCTCGGCTGGCGCAATCACCCGCCGACACACTTGTTCTTCTTGTTGGGTTTCTACCACTGGATAAGTGGCAATTTCTCCCTCCACAGAACGAGCTACAATTATTGCTAGTTCTCTTTCAAATGGGACAAATTCTTCTAACAAGAATAGTGATTGATTTAAAGTCTTTGTTGTGCTTTCATGATTTAGCTTTTGTTTTAAAGTAGCAAAATCGTGAATTATGAAAGTACCTTGACCGTCATAACCATGACGGCGGGATTTGAGGACTACTGGAAAACCTAGATATTCTATTTTTGATTTGAGATTTTCTACTTCGTCAAGGGCAAAAAATTGAGGAACTGGTAATCCTAAGTCGCGTAAATAGCAACGCTGATGATATTTATCTAAAAGAGGAGCTAATGCCTCTAATCTGGGACGGAAACAAACGCCTTGCTGTGCTAAACCAGATAAAGCATTCAGGTTAACAAATTCGTTTTCAAAGGTAATGACATCGCATTTTTGAGCTAATATTTCCGTAGCACTTGCATCATCAACTGGTGCGAAAACAGTTTCTTTGGCGATTGACACGGCCGGGTCGTGTTCACTAGGAGTTTGTACTACTAATTCTACTTCTAGCTTCTGTGCTGCATCCGCCATCATCCAGGCAAGTTGTCCGCCACCAATTACACCAACACGCTTCATTGACATCCTAGAGAATCACGAGTTTGCACGCCTGTTTTGGAATTCACACCACTGGCTTTGGTGCACAGTTCTTTGATTTGCGCTCTATCCAAAATTGCATCTGTAAAATCTGCACCGTCTATATTTACATCATCAAATATGGCACGGAGCAAAAGAGCTTCTTTGAAAACTACATCGCTCAAATCTGCCTTAGTCAAGTTTACCTGATCGACCATTGCATTCGTTAAATCCGCTCCGTGGAGATTTGCTTTTGTCATCACCGAAGCGCTCATGACTGCTCCCCGTAAGTCAGCGTTTGTAAAGTTAGCCAATTCCATATTGGCGTTAGAAAACTCCGCAGCTTGCAAACTCTGTCCAGAAAAATCACGTCTTGATAACTCTGCATTGCTAAATGACAGTGGATGAGTCCAGTCTACTGCCACTGCTGGATCGGCCAGACACCAGATCATAATTCCGAGAAGGAACGCCAACCCCTGCCGCCAAAATATATTGAGAGCCAATTTAGTGTATAATTGCTGCATTTAATTACCGTACTTGAATATTAGCAAGACTGGATCGTACTAATAGAGACTCGCAGCCTTGCTATTGGACTTGGAGAACTTATATTTCCGTTGCTTAATATTTTGTAACGCAAAAAGAGCATAAACTTCTTACTTTAGCAAAATTATCCTTGCTACTTGGGGTAGAGAGTGGCAATCTGCGATCGCACTAAAATTAGAGTAGATATCAGAACAATAATTACTAAATAGCGATACGCAATGACTGAGTATAAATTATTTCTTACATCAAGCAAGCTTTAGCAAAATAGAGACGGGGAGCATAATCTATCGTTCTTAATGAAGATAAAACTTGAAATTTCTAACTCTAAAGGAATAATTTAGCTGAATCAAGTAATGTTTACTATGGCTTATGCTTCTTGACTTATTTACAATTCTTCATTTCTGGATTTAAATTTTTAAGATATAAAAAGTTTTTCTGAGCAGTAATACTCACGGAGTTATTTACAATTCTTGACTTTACTTTTTGCAAGTAAAGTTTGTTGTCTTTTGAATTCAACAGCCCCAATCAACTGTTAGTCTTTTAATTAATGAAAGCAAGGTTTGAACGTAATTAATTGCGTTTCAATTGCTTAACAAAGCTTAAAAGTTCGATAATTAGCGTTAATTTTATAGCGATTAGTTAGTTCTTCAGGAATCTCCCAGAGTTTACATTCACCAAGTACACAACTTCCACAAACCAAACTCCGAAACCCGATGATGAATCATTACTCTCTTCAATGGATTGAGGCATGGTGCCAAGAAAATGGCTGGACAGATTTATTTGTTGAGCGACGTAACAACTTCTGGGCTTTCCCTCCGGGTGGGGTAATGCCAGAGCCAATTCCAGTTCATGTTCTCAGATTGATTAAAGCTGAAAAAGGACTAACTTTGGAAGAACGATTGTGGTCGCTGTCGGCAGTAATTGGCACAATCCTAGCTGTTCTTTTTACCTTTTGGTTACAGTCGCCGATGCCATTAGTTTTAGCTTTCGCTTTTAATGCTGTTACAGTGGCTCAATTTGAACTTGAAGATGCCTAAATTATTATTTTGGGCTTTGCTATTAAAAACTGCTTTTGTCTGCTTTCAGCAAGAGCAGTTTTTAATTTAACAAAAAAGAATTTAGGAGTCAGGAGCCAAAATTCTCCAATTGAATTCTGTGCGACTCGCTACCCCTGCAAAGAAACAAGCTACGCGCTGCGCGAACGTAGAGAACGTCTTGATTCTAAACAAAGGCAAAGCGTCTCAGACTTCACTTTTGAATTGTTCTTTAATGATTTGTATAGCAGCCTTCTAGTACGCCACGGCGTAAATAGCGCAAAGTCGAGCGAGTCGCACAGGAAGGGTTTCTCGACTTGGGCTTTCCTGGCGTTGAGCGGCGGTTACCGCCGTTGGTGCAGCCCGCCGCAGGCATCAGAACTTTGCAAGACGAGCAACCATTTAAAATCCCTAAAAAGCCCATTCCATTATACTTTTGACTTCCGCCTTGTGGTACTAGTCTATTAAGACATAACAATTAGAAATCACTAACATTTAAGAACAGCTAGCAGGTATAGCTATTTTTGCGTGTTTGTTAACGTAGTCTACAAATAATTGCTTCAATCGGGGACTAACACTAACGTGTTCAAAGAATCCAAAGCCGAGATTTCTTGCTTTTGCTAAGGTTTCCTCTGGTGTTAATCCTTCCTGGATAGCGATACTCAACAGCGCAATTCCAGTTGATCGCATCCCGGCGGCACAATGTACAACCGCTGGTTTCGGGATTTGTTCGAGTGTCGTAAGGATTTTAGTAATAACCTCTTCATTCAAATTTTTGAGATCCACCTTGAGTGGAACATTTTGATAACACAGCCCCAATGCTTCCGCTACTTTTTGCTCATCTTTGGAAAATCCTAGTTCATCAGGCGATCGCAAATTGAGAACGGACTTAAAACCTTCTTGAATAGCTTGCTCAAGCTGTTTCGGTATGACTTGTCCTGTTGTTGTCAAGTTTTCGTTAATTTGTATGGCGTTGATCACATTTACTCCTTTTGATTTTCTAATGTCTTCTAGCTTGTCAAATACTTTAATAGAGCAAGCTTTGAGAAGATATTCAAAATAAACACCGCAAAATAAGCCAAATATCACAAGATATTGCTTGATTACTTCAAAATTTGTCTTTTGAAATTGATTATTTTTTTGCTTTATCCATAATATACGGTTTGTCGATAGAATTAGTGTTAATTAGAGTTTTTTATACGTTTTGTTGATAAAATTAATGTAGATTATATTTAAAAGTTATACTATTGGGCAAGTTGCAGGAGCAATTGATCGGAATTTTTGCGAACAAGGGTATCAATAATGACTTTTATAAAACAAGCTCCTTCTCTATCCATTGGAATAGTATTGTTATAATCTGAACGCCAGCACTGAACTATGAGCGCTAAGGAAATATCTCTTCGACCTGCCCAAGAAACAGATGCGTGGGTGCTGAGTGCAATTCATATTGCTGCTATCAAAGCTTTACCTGCAACTTTCTACACCCAAAAAGAACTTTTTGCTTGGCGCAATTACCGCGACAAACCTGATGGTTCAAATATCTTGAAGAGTATGAAAGCGGAATCTTTCTGGGTTGCGATCAAGGGAGATGTTGTTGCCGGTTTTGCTAGTTTCATTGTTGATGAACTCATCGGGCTGTATGTCCATCCTAAATATCAAGGTAAAGGAATTGGCCGTGCTTTAGTTCAACATTTTTGTGACGAAGCAACTGAGCAAGGTATAGATAAGGTAATTACAACTGCTAGCCTTTATGCTGAAGGGTTTTATTTACGACTGGGATTTACTGCCATCCAAAAAGCACCTCATTATTTAAGAAGTGGGATAGTTGTTCCAGTTACTAAAATGAGTAAAACATTAGCTATCGCACCAAAATCAATTTGATAAGATAAATATTTTTAATAACTTTAAATATACTGGGATCAATATTATTTTCCCAAATTACGACCACTTTTTCTACATAATCTATGATGAAAGGAAATACCTTGCTAGCATAAATGCATAAAACCATCCGCTCATCAACTCTCACTCGTACACGTTTGATAGAAGCCGCCTTGCAGGTATTTGCTAGTTTAGGTGTTCAAGGAGCAACTACCCGTGAAATAGCTCGTGTTGCTGGTGTGAATGAGGTGACTTTATTTCGCCACTTTGCTAGCAAAGAACAACTTCTGGGAGCAGTCATGAAAAATGCCTTGGCACTCCAGACAGAAGCCCTTGCACACCCCGAAGCGTGGACACAGGATCTAAAAATTGATTTAAAACAATATGCCCATCTCTACAATACTATGCTAGAGACACAGGAAGACTTAATTCGTACTTTCATTGGAGAAGCCAAACGTCATCCAGAGGCAGCGAAACAAGTGATTCAAGAAGCTGCCAAGCCCTTAGCACAAAAACTGGTAGCTTACCTGCAATCGAGTCAGAAACTAGGCACTGTTAGGGCAGACCTCGATCCAGTTCCGGCTGTTGATATGTTTACAGGAATGCTTTTGGCTGGAATGCTATGCCGCAGTGCAAAATTCAATCAAGGTAGCTATAGCTGTGAGGACTATATCGAAACCTGTGTAGATATTTTTGTGCGCGGTATCAGTGCCATTCCTCTCTAAGTTGTCAATGCAACTATAAGCTATAAGCCAAATTAGATAATTTATGGCAACATTTGTGATTCGGAGTTGATAATCTATTAAGGCTAAAAAGGTAAGTTATTTCTGCGGGACTCCTAGTATAGCTATTCCCTCTTGAATAGCTTTGGCGATCGCTACTGCATAAAATTTATGTTCAATTTATATAAATACCAGCCTATTTCCCAAAATAAAGATATATGAAAATTTTGAAAGGTAAGGTCGTCAGTGGTTTAGGAAACTTTTCTTACTGGATTGAGAAACTCCAGGAATATTACTTGAGAAAAACGGGAATGAAATTCTTTCCTGGAACTTTAAATATTCAGTTAGAGCGACCTTACCATCTCCCAAAAAATGTCATGCGTTTAGAAAAAGAAGAATATGGGGGGACTGTTTCTGTTAGCATTATTCCCTGCCAGATATTTGGCAGAGATGCTTTCATCTTAAGAACAGACAAAAACAATACTGAGAGTGGAGATCATCCAAAAACAATTATTGAGATAGCTTGCGATGTGAAACTTCGGGAGCTATATAACCTTCAAGATAATGATTTGATTGAAGTTGAGATTCACAATGTCAGATTTCTCTGAATTAAACAATCTGCTTGCAGATGAAGCGTTAATCTATTACGCGAGTGGTTGAGAGCAAGAGCGGTTATCAAAAGGTGCAGGTTTGCTGGAATTAGCCCGAAGCCAATAACTTATTAGCCGCTACCTACCGCCTCCTGCCTTATCCCAACGACAAATATTTATGCTCACCTACTTAACTAAATTCTTAACGAACAGCTTTCAAAGTATTGTAAAGTAGCTTGTAGCGGTTAAACCCTGCTTCATATAAAGGATTTGCCTGCGGCTGTACTACATTACTATCCTGCGGTAAAATCTGGAGTGCGGTTTCTAAATTGGGGTAAACACCAATCCCCACCATTGCCAAAATAGCTGCTCCGTAAGCGGCTCCTTCCTCGGCTTTGGGGGCAATGAGTTTTGTTTGCAAAATATCTGCCAAAATTTGTAACCAGATGTGAGAACGTGCGCCTCCACCCGTTGCTAAAAGTTGATCGATGGGAGCGATCGCACTAATTACCTCCAATGCTGACCGCAAGCTAAATGCAACCCCCTCCAACACAGCACGAGTTATATCTGCTGGTGTATGAGTTAATGACAAATTCACGAAAGCACCACGAGTATCTGGATCGAGGTGGGGACTACGTTCTCCTGCAAGGTGGGGTAGAAATAGAATACCACGCGCACCAGGCTGCGATCGCTCTGCCATATCCATCAAATCGGTGTAGGATATATGCGGGGCAAATGTATCTCGATACCAACGCAGAGAACCACCAGCCGCCAGCGTTACTCCCAGCAGGTGATAGCCACCATCCACATGACAGAACAAATGCACTCGACCTTCGGGATCGGGAATTGGGCGATGTCTACGACGGGCGTAGCTGCGGCACGGTGCAAAGATAACTCCTGATGTGCCGATACTCAAACTACCCCGGTTGAGGTTACTTGATGAAATGCCCAAACCGATGGCTGCTGCGGCATTATCACCTCCGCCTGCAACCACAGGTAATCCCACAGGTAATCCCACACGGGCGGCTATTTCAGATTTTAGCCGTCCAGCGATCGCGGTAGATTCAATGACTGGGGGGAACAACGCTGGATTGATATCAAGAGCATGGAGAATATCTCTATCCCATTGCCGATTCGCTAAGTTCAGACAGCCGACACCAGAGGCATCAGATGGTTCTGTAAATATTTCGCCAGTTAGCACATATCCCAGATAATCTTTTGGTAAAAGAATCTGCCACAACCGAGTGTATGCTTGTGGTTCTTCAGTCCGCAACCATAGAAGCTTCGGCAGTTGAAAGCCTGTAATTGCCGGATTTCCAGTGCGCTGGATTAACTCCTGACGGGGAATAGTGGCTTCAATCTCTACAACAGCTTTACCTGTGCGCTGGTCATTCCACAAAATTGCCGGTCTAATCGCTTTGCCTTGGGCGTCGAGAGAAACCATGCCATGCATTTGTCCAGATAAACCGAGGGCAATCGCTCGGTATCCGTTTAGCTGTTGAGTAACATCGAACAGAGCATTTAAACTTGCTTCCACCCAATCCGATGAGTTCTGTTCTGTCCAACCAGGTTGTGGAGTTAACAGAGGATAGCTTCTGGTTGCTTGAGCAATAATTTGCCCTAGCAGGTCAACTGCGATCGCCCGTACTCCTCCTGTACCCAAGTCTAAACCAACTACGATATCGGTCAATTTTGTCCCTCCTATTCCTGCTGCGTTGGTCGGATCAAAATTTCATTTACGTTGACGTGAGGCGGTTGGGTAACGGCATAAGCGATCGCCACCTGTGCGCCTTCTTCTGCAAGAGCGATCGTTGTCGCCGCCCCAATTCCCGAAGATGCACCTGTAACAATTGCCACCTTTGCATCTAATTTGCCTGCTATCATTTCCTCCTGATAATTTTCTGATACTTGATGATTGAACTCACTCTCTAGTAACTGTAGCCCATCACTATCAGCTTCAACCGAGCACCACTGACTGCACTTTCTTTCAGTAGCTTTCTGATGGTTCGATACCTGTGAGAGGACAGAGACATCCTCTTCATAAATTTGTGCTTTTGTCCGTAAGTCCAAGGCGGAAAATAAAACTTCCGCCTTGGAAATTTGCAGCTTTCATCTAGTTAAGCTTTCTCTAAAAATCGGGTTAATGTTTCTTTAGCTCCAAACTCATACAATTTACGTAAATGGTTCGTAACTGCATCGGCAAAAGGCGATTGCGATAAATCGCCAAAAATCTCAGTCAGGTCGAGCAATGGTTTGGCATCGGAACCACTAGAATGAGCTAGTTGAGTTAAAGTACCTGCTATTGGGTCATCAATGGGAATGGCGTTACCTAAGTCATCAAGTCCATTCAGGTAACGGAACCAAGCAGCAACGGTTAAGCTCATGTAATCAATCGCCACATTTTTGCGTAGTGCGTCACGGACTGAGCCTAAAACAAATTTTGGCATTTTGGCGGAGCTATTGAGGCAAAGACGCGGCAGTTGGTCGCGAATTTTAGGATTAGCAAAGCGTTCAATTAAGGTTTTTTTGTAATCGTCCAAATCAATCCCCGGTACAGGTTGGAGTGTGGGCGTAACTTCTGCCATTAAATTATCGACGGCTTGTCGGATCAATGGATCTGCCATTACCTCATGAACGTAGGTGTAGCCTACTAAAGTGCCAAGATAACCAATCAACAAATGACTAGCGTTCAAGAGCCGGATTTTCATCATTTCATAGGGATGAACATCATTAGTCATCTGCACGCCAACAGATTCCCAATCAGGTCTACCCGCACAGAAATTGTCTTCGACTACCCACTGAAGAAACGGTTCGGCAACAACTGGAAAAGCATCATCAATATTAAACTGTTCCGCTACCATTTTGATATCTGCTGGAGTGGTAGCGGGAGTAATGCGATCAACCATGCAGTTAGGAAAGGCTACTTGTTCGGCTACCCAACTTCCCAATTCTGGATTTTGCATTTCGGCAAATGCGGTCAACATTTTTCTGGCAATGTTACCGTTACCTTGCAGATTGTCACAGGACAATACGGTAAACGGTGCTAGTCCCTGTTGACGGCGGCGATCAAGGGCTGCTGTCAAAAAGCCATATACTCCAATTGGCTCATCGGGATGTTGCAAATCGTACTGAATTGTTTGGTGATTGGCATCAAATTCACCGCTACCTTCAATATAGTAGTAGCCGCCTTCAGTAATGGTGAGGGTGACGATGCGGCATTTGGGGTCTGCTAAGGTGTCAATTACTGCTTGGCAGTTATCTGGGGCAAACAAATATTTTGTAATTGCTCCAATCACACGAGCGTGATCGCCTTCTAGCGACCTTTCCACTAAGGTATACAAACAATCTTGTGAACTCAGTGCATCCCGCATTCGTTTGTCATATTCCAGTAGCCCCACCCCGCAGATTCCCCAATCACTACCGGAATGCTGATGAAAGTAATTATCGAGATATAAAGCCTGATGTGCGCGATGGAACCCACCTACACCGATATGGACGATACCATTAGTGATTTGATGGCGATCATATTTGGGTACGCGAACGTTATTGCCTAAATGAGACAGAGATGTTTCATTCAGCTTGATTGCTGATCCTGTGCTGATATTGCTGTTCATGGGATTCATTCTGGGTTAAGTGGTGACGATGAACTTTGGGAATGGCTTCACCGTCGCCATCGAACAAATGGCAAAGCTCACCGTTAATGGAAATCGGAACGTAATCATGCATTTTAGCCGGATTATCTCCGTCTGTTTGTACAACTATGGTTTCGCCACCCGCAATCTTGATATAGAGATAGGTTTCTCCACCTAATCGTTCTACAACTACTACTTCACCATTCATGCTTGGGTTATTGCGATCAAGCCGTAGATGTTCGGGACGAATCCCTAATGTTGCTTTATCCCCAACTGACAAAGTTTTGGGCTTCACCGGAATCATTAAGGTTGCGTCACCAGGAAGTCTGACCGTTGCACCAGAGTCATTGACGGCTGACACCGTGACTGAGATAAAGTTCATTTTCGGTGAACCAATAAATCCGGCGACGAATAGATTGCGGGGATAGTGGTATAATTCCAGGGGAGAACCCATTTGTTCAATAATGCCTCCCTGCAACACCACAATTTTGTCGGCAAGGGTCATTGCCTCAACTTGATCGTGGGTAACATAAATCATCGTAGCTTGTAAACTGTCATGTAAACTGGCAAGCTCAATTCGCATCTGTACCCGCAAAGCAGCATCCAGGTTAGATAGTGGCTCATCAAATAAAAATACTTTGGGATTACGCACCAAAGCACGACCAATCGCTACCCGTTGGCGTTGTCCTCCTGATAGTTCTTTGGGCTTACGGTTTAAAAGCGGCTCTAATTGCAAGATACGAGCGACTTCCCGCGCCCTTTCATACCGCTGGGCTTTGGGCATACCCGCAAGTCGGAGGCTAAAGGCCATATTTTCCGCCACTGTCATGTGAGGATATAAGGCATAAGTTTGGAAGACCATTGCTAAACCGCGTTTATCGGGTGGCACATCATTGACTTTTTGTCCATCAATGAGTAAATCGCCAGAGGAAATTTCTTCTAGTCCAGCAATCATGCGGAGTAAGGTTGATTTTCCACAGCCAGAGGGGCCGACGAAAACGACAAATTCGCGATCGCCCACGTCAAGATCAATGCCTTTGATGATCTCTGTGTCAGCGTATGTTTTATGGATATTTCTTAAAGCTACTGTTGACATATAAATGTTTCCTAAGTTTTTGATCACGCACAGACGCAGAGAAGCCAGTGCGTTGGGCGGGTTCCCCGACTTGAAGCAACTGGCGCGAAGCACAGAGAAGAATAAAAGTGTGTACTTTCTGCGTTCAGTTATTTCACGGCACCAAAAGTCAGACCCCGGACTAATTGCCGTTGACTTAGCCAACCAAAGATGAGGATGGGTGCGATCGCCAGTGTTGATGCTGCCGAAAGTTTTGCCCAGAATAATCCTTGAGGACTAGAAAATGAAGCAATAAAGGCTGTAAGGGGCGCGGCATCTGCGGTTGTCAAGTTCAAGCTCCAAAATGCTTCGTTCCATGACAAAATAATTGAGAGTAATGCAGTGGATGCAATTCCGGGCAGTGCCAATGGTAGCAATACATAAATGAGTTCTTGCTGTGTGGTTGCTCCATCCATGCGATCGGCTTCGAGAATTTCTTTCGGAACTTCTTTGAAGAAGCTGTAAATCATCCAGACGACGATTGGCAAATTAATCAGAGTATAAATGATAATCAAACCGATGTGAGTATCCAGTAATCCAGCGTTGCGACACAAAATGTAAATAGGAACTAGCACGCCAACGGGTGGCAGCATTTTAGTGGACAGCATCCAGAGTAAAGTGCCCTTGGTGCGTTTGGTTGGAAAGAACGCCATTGCGTAGGCGGCGGGTACGCCAAGGAGTAACGCGACTATAGTCGATCCCAGGGAAATCGCCACGCTGTTAAACGCATAATTGAAATAATTTGCCCGGTCTTGGATAGCAATATAGTTCTCGAATGTCGGACGGAAAAACAACTGCGGGGGAGTTGAAACTGCTGCTACTTCAGTTTTGAAACTGGTGAGAAACATCCAGAAAATCGGGAAAAACAAGATGCAAGCGGCAAGCCAGCCGAGCAATGTCCATAGCCAAATCTGAGAATTTTTACGTGCCATAAAGCTAATTTGTAATTTGTAATTAGAAAAGTTAGCTTCAGAAACTTGGCATTAGGTATCCAAATTACGAGCAACACTCCGCATCAAAAAGATTGCCACGATGTTGGCAAGAATGACGGCAATTAATCCACCAGCTGAAGCACCGCCGACATCGAATTCCAGCAAGGCTTTTAAGAAGATGTAATAGGCAAGATTAGTGGTTGCAAGTCCCGGCCCGCCGCCTGTGGTGACAAATATTTCCGCAAAGATGGTCAAAAAGAAAATTGTCTCAATCATCGCAACCACAGAAATGGCGCGGCTCAAATGGGGCAGCATAACGAAACGAAATAGAGCGATCGCATTTGCACCATCCATCCGCGCTGCTTCTAACTGATCGCGATCAAGCGACTGAATTGCAGTCAACAAAATTAGTAAAGCAAAGGGCAGCCATTCCCAGGAAACAATAATAATAATTGCAAGTAAGGGAACGCTGGCAAACCAATCAATCGCCCCCAAACCTAAACCTTTAGTAATTTGAGCAAACAGCCCATTCACTGGATGCATTAGCATATTTTTCCAGATTAGGGCGCTAACTGTGGGCATAACAAAAAATGGTGAGATTGCCAGGACCCGCGCTACTCCACGACCATAAAAATCTTGGTCAAATAGTACTGCTAAGAGTGTGCCCAGACCAATTGTGATTGCTAAAACAGAAACAACTAAAACTATTGTGATGGCGATTGATGTCCATAAAGCTGAGTCACTGAGAATGAAAGTGAAATTTTCAATCCCAATGAATTTGCGTGCATTTGGATTCAGTAGATTATACCGCTGAAAGGAAAACCATACAGTCATCACCAGAGGCACAATCATCCACAGCAGCAGGACAACAACCGAAGGTGCAACCAGAGGTAAGGTTGACACTTGCCGCGCAGTCCGTTGTCTTGCGGGTGGTGGCGTTTTGTGTTGAGGTTTTACCGCTAATGAAGAAGACATAAGCAATTCAAAATTCAAAATTCAAAATAAAAAACGCAGAATTAATAGATATCCTCGCTGCTGACTGTATGCAAGTTAGATGTGGAACGGCCGAGAATTACTCGATATAACCTGTGTGTTTCATAAAGCGTTCGGTGAATTTCTGCGATCGCTGCAACGCTTGGTCTACCGATGTCCGATTCGTCAGTGCTGCTGCCAAGGTTTGCCCGACTGAAGTACCGATCGCCTGAAATTCTGGAATATCAACATATTGAACTCCCTTATAAGGAGTTGGTTGTGCAGATGGACGGGTAGCATCAGCAGATTGGATCGCTGCTAGTACGATTTCAGCAAAGGGTGCAGCTTTTCGATAGTTGGGATTCTGATATGTGGAAGTCCGAGTCCCTGGTGGCACAGCAACCCAGCCATTTTCTTTTGCAACTAGTTGGATGTATTCTTTAGAGGTTGCCCAAGCAACAAACTTTTGCGCGGCTTCTGGCGATTTGGATGTTTTTGGAACTGCTAATGCCCAAGCCCAAAGCCAATTTGAGCCGTTGGGGTATTTTTCAATTGGCGCACGAGCAAAGCCAACTTTGTCATAAACTTGAGATTCTTTCGGATTGGATAACAGCCCCGCAGCAACGGTTGCATCTACCCACATCCCGCATTTACCTGTGGAGAATAATGCTAGATTTTCATTAAATCCATTGGAACTAGCTCCTGGGGGCCCATATTTGTTGAGCAAATCAACATAAAAGGCGATCGCCTCTTTCCAAGCTGGAGTATTAATCGTTGGTTGCCATTTCATATCAAACCACCGTCCACCATAGGTATTAACCAATGTGGAAACAAATGCCATGTTTTCACCCCAACCTGGTTTCCCGCGCAGGCAAACACCATAAACCCCATGCGCTGGGTCGTGGATTTTGCTTGCCCATTCTCTCATTTGGGGATAAGTTGGCTGTTGAGTCACCGTAATCCCGGCTTTTTCAAACAAATCTTTTCGGTAGTACAGCATGGAACTTTCCCCATAAAATGGCACGGCATAGAGTTTGCCGTTATTGGAAAGCCCTTCTCGTATGGGTTTGAGTAGATCGTTTACGTCATAGTTTGCACCTAAATCTAAAGGCTTCAACCAATCCCTTCTAGCCCAGATTGGTGTTTCATAGGAACCAATAGTCATGACATCAAACTGCCCACCTTTGCTTGCAACATCTGTAGTTGTGCGTTGGCGTAACACATTTTCTTCCAGCACAACCCACTGGAGTTGAATATCAGGATTAGCTGACTCAAATTTATGAGAAAGCCCTTGCATCACCACCATGTCGCCATTATTAACTGTGGCGATCGTTAGTCTAGTTTTCTGGGGGGCTTGGGAGCGCGGTGAGCAAGCATATATTAATTGCGCCAGCATCACTCCAGCCAGAAATGCAGCTAGCACTTTAGCGAAGCGGCGAATACGCATTGCATAACTCCTTTAAAGTAAAAAACTGAACAAAATAAATTTTTGATTTTATGCTCTAATTTTGGGCAAAAGCTCAATAATAGAAATCATACCAATCTGATTTCCATCACGGTCATTTGCAACAATTCTTCAATAAGAGGTTGAATCTATGACGGCAAAAGCAACTTATCAGTTTGCAGGTAAGACGATCCTAATTACGGGTGGTGCGGGAGATATTGGCAAGGCAACTGCACACCGTTTTGCTGCGAATGGTGCAGGAATAGCTCTGCTAGATTTGAATGAACCGAAAATGGCAGATGTGGCTGGGGAACTAAAAGGTTACGACGTTCCAGTTGGCACGTTTCGCTGTGATGTTACAGCTAGTGATGATGTTGTCAAAGCTTTTAGTGGCGTTGTCAAGCAGTTTGGGCGGATCGACTATGTATTTAATAATGCGGGTTATCAAGGATTGTTTGCCAAGACTGACGAATATCCTGAAGACGACTTTCAAAAGGTGATCGACATTAACGTTGTCGGCGTTTTCCACATTCTCAAGGCGGCTGCACAACAATTACGCGATGCAGGTGGAGGCGCGATTGTCAACATGGCGAGTTATGCAGGGGTGGTTGGGCCGCCAAATATGTTGGCTTATGCCGCTTCTAAGTTTGCGGTGATTGGTATTACTCAGACAGCAGCAAAAGACTTGGCTCCCTATGGCATTCGGGTAAATGCCCTCTCCCCGGCGTTGATCGGCCCTGGTTTTATGTGGACGCGGCAAACACAATTGCAAGCAGCAGTGGGGTCACAATACTTTGATGCCGATCCCAAGGTGGTTGAGCAACAGATGATCGATTCAGTAGCGATGCGCCGTTTGGGAAGCCTAGAAGAGGTGGCGAATGGGGTAGCATTTCTGATGAGCGAAGAGGCAAGCTATATTACTGGGTTTAACTTGGAAGTCACTGGAGGGTTATAGAAATTTAAAGATAATTGAGCAAAAATTCTATATTTAGGCAGATATGTAAAATAAATCATTCCTTTGGTAGGTACATAGTTTTTGCAGGTAGTATATGGGACAACCTTTTTTGGATCGGTGCGATGCCAGCAAAGCTGGCTTGCCCTTTCGGTCTCGCAAATTAGACCTGGCTGCTCATGCTGCTTGGCTCTATTACATCGCCGGCAATACACAAGAAGAAATTGCTGCCAAGCTCAATGTGTCCCGGCAAGCTGCACAACGCTTAGTGGCACTGGCAGTCAGTGAAAAATTGATTAAATTTCGACTCGATCATCCCCTGAGTGAATGCATTGCTCTGGCTGAGTCGTTACGCGATCGCTTTGCTCTGTCACTTTGTGAAGTAGTACCAACTGACGCAGGTACTGGCGATACATTATATGGAATTGGAGTATGTGCTGCCACTCACCTAGAGGCTTATCTGATGGCTAAAACTCCAAACATACTAGCGTTGTCATCAGGTCGCACATTGCGAACAATGGTAGAGCAGATCCCCTCAATGAACCAACCCCAGCATAAGATTGTGTCAATTATTGGCAATATGTCCCACTCTGGGCGTGCAGGTCGTCACGAAGTAGTTATACATTTATCCGATCGCGTCGGTTCCCAAGCTTACCCAGTGCCGACTCCGGTTGTTGCCACTAGCATTGAAGAACGAGAACTATTGCAGACTCAGCGATCGTTTATCGCCGTCAAAACTCTTGCAGAGCAAGCCAAAGCAACCTTTGTCGGAATTAGTCACATTGCCTGGAATGCTCCGTTACATCAAGATGGCTTCATCAATGACGATGAGGTAGCTGAATTGATTGAACTGGGTGCAGTAGGAGAAATTGCAGGTTGGGCTTACAGCGATCATGGAGTATTACTACAACAGGGGACAAACAGTCGGGTTGCCAGTGTCGCTCTTGAACAACCGGCTCATCGACTGATTATTGGTGTGGCAGGCGGTGTGAGAAAAGCAGAGGCGATTTTGGCTGCTCTGCATGGCAAGTTAATTACAGGATTAATTACCGACGAAGCTGCCGCCCAAGCGATTCTTTCTCAGATGAAAGTAAGTACTAAGTGAGATAATTTATGCTAAGTGTTGAGTTACACATTATTTTATTGTTCTTGTCCTGTTGGTCGGATGAGGATTTCGTTGACATTAACACGCGGTGGTTGCGTAAGGGCGTAAACGATCGCAGCTGCAATATCTTCGCTTTGCAGAGGTTGAATTGAATTGCGTCGTTCTTGAATCCGTTGTTTGGCAACGGGATCGGTAATTTGGTTATCAATTTCCGTATCCACCAAACCAGGTTCGATTATTGTGACGCGGATGTTGTCTTTATGGACTTCTTGGCGCAGTGCTTCCGAGAGGGCATTAACACCCCATTTGGTAGCATTGTAAACACCGATGCCCGCCCGCGCTGTCCGGCCTGCCACTGAGGAGATATTGACTATATGCCCCGATTTTTGCGCTTTCAACAGAGGTAAAACAGCATGAGTAGCATATAAAAGTCCCAATACGTTGAGGTCAAACGATCGCCGCCAGTCTGAGCTATTTCCAGCTTCAATAGTTCCTAATAAGGCAATCCCGGCATTATTCACAAGGATATCGACTCTTCCCAATTCTGCATTGACCTTTGCCACCAAGTTATTTACCTGAGTTTCATCAGTTACATCAGTGACAATAGGCAATGCCTTGCCACCACTAGCTTCAATGCGTTCTGCTAATGCCTGAATGCGATCGCCACGCCTAGCAGCAAGTACTACTGTTGCTTTTTCTGCTGCCAAAGCGATCGCAGTTGCTTCTCCAATTCCGGCTGATGCACCAGTGATAATTGCTACTTTTCCTTCTAATTTACCTGTCATTTATTTAACTCCTTAATAATTGATAATTAGCCAAACAGGGCATGGAGAACAGACAAGGTAGACAAAAAAGAGGGGGAAGACAAGAGAGAAATTTGTTCAATAATTCCCCTTAGTCCCCTTATCCCCCTTGTCCTCCTTGTCTCCCCTGCCCCTCACCTCTTACCGATCCTCAAAACAGATGCAACTGCTGCCCCACACAGTATTAGAGCTGCAAAGCGAAAAGTTCCTTGAAACCCGGCAACGATCGCATCAGGAGGGGCAATAGAGACATCTGCACCCGCAGACATACTAGCGATTAAGGCTCCAAATACTGCTCCAATTAGAGAAACTCCTACGGTGTTCCCTAAGGTACGTGACAAAGACAACAGCCCAGAAGCAATCCCTAGCCGCTCCCTCGGTACCGATCCCATAACAGTGCTGTTGTTGGGCGATTGAAATAAACCTAGACCAATGCCGTAAATAAAATAGCGCGATACATAGCCTAGCTCAGTAATTTGAGCATCAAAGGTGCTAATCCCCAGACAGCCGCCAATCATCAACCCCAGCCCAATTGAACTGATTAGTCGAGCGCCAAAGCGGTCTGAAAGTATTCCAGCTAATGGAGCAATTAACCCACTCAGTACAGGCGATACGGCTAGTAATAGCCCTACTTTTGCTGTCGGATAATGCTTGACGCTCTCTAGAAAGAAAGGGACGATCAGTAGCGAACCGCCAATAACAATGAATGCTAACCAGCCACTTAGCAAACCCATACTCAACTGAAGATTGCGAAACAGCTTTAGCTCTAGTAATGGCTGCTTTAGAATTGCTTCAACTACCAAAAAAGTCGTGAAACTCACGGTGGCGATCGCTAATAATACTAATGCATTAGTACTGCTAAAGCCCTGACTTTGCCCTAGCGTCATACCTAAACCAAAACTACCCAGAGTCAATAAAGCCAATATGGCTCCCAAAAAGTCAAATTTCTGTTTGCCCTGAATGCTTGCAGAAGGTGGCACCACGCGAGCTATTAAGAAACTAGCGATAATCCCCAAGGGTACATTGATGAAGAATATACTATGCCAGCCTGACCAGCTTAAAAGCAATCCGCCAGCAGAAGGGCCAAAAGCAATTCCTAGTGACACTACACTACCGATGATGCCAACAGCCCGACCTCGTTCAAAAGAGGGAAAAACTTCTGTGATAATTGCTAAACTAAGCCCAGAAATAAACACAGCACCTAGTCCTTGAAGTGCCCGAAAGGCGATTAACCACTCAATACTAGATGCAAAACCACACAACAGCGAACTGAAAGTGAATAGAACAAGTCCCCCCTGGTATAAGGACTTCTTGCCCCACATATCCCCCAAGCGAGTTGCTCCCAACACTAAACCGGAACTGACCAACTGGTAACTCAATACAGCCCATTGGGTGGTAGGAAAACTGGTGTTAAAGGCTTGCACCAATGTGGGCAAAGCAACATTAATGATGCCTACATCCAGGGTAGACATGAACACCCCAAGTCCAACACCGAGTAAGACCCAATTTTTTTTAGAGCCTGATAAAGCCAGAGGTTCTGCTTGGAATTGTGCCAATGTTTAGCCTCCGCCTTTAACTTTACGGTTGTGAATAGTTTGCATACGTATATTCATTGTAGGGTGCTATCCTCGCTACCAAGTTCAGGAAACTAAATTGGAGATTTTGTTGAGTGCGATCGCAGCAAACGCTTGGTCAAGCAAAAATTCTCTAGATGAATGAAAAATTCAGGTTTATTCAGGTATCTACTTTTCAATCGGCAAGATTGGCTTTTTTACTTGTCATACATTTGGTAAAGTACTTAAGTACTCTTATCTGCAAATAAGTACCTTTTTGTACAAGTAATGACTCAAAAAGCTGCTTTATCTCAATATTTTCAGCATAAAGTTGAAAATGTGTATATTATTATTTGAGAATAATCGGTCAAAAAATAGCGATCGTATTATTCGCGTTAGACCAATTCTGTATAAAGATGTGTAGAAATAACCCCACCACCTGCGGCACTTTTGCCAGTTCGGGAAGGTTGAAAGAGGTGGAAATGATGTGCAGCTTCACAGAGAATTGGCTTTACTCAGTAAATCAAAGAGCAAAATAATTTATTACAATGGATAATTTTGGGATTTACACACTTGCGAACGATGTGGTATTTGACCAACTAGTAGCTTTGCTAAATAGTATTGAGGTGAATGTTAGTCCAGATATTCCGATTTGTATTATTCCCTATGATGACCGCTTAAAACGAGTTAAACAGGAGATAGGTTCTCGACCTAATGTTACCCTGTTTGACGATAAAAGCTCGATCAAAAAATGGGAGGATTTTGCCATTCAAGTTTGGAACGCTTATCCCAGAAATAGCCGAAAAAATAAAAATTCTATCGAATGGAACAAAAAAAATAATTTAATCAGAAAAATGTGTGCTTTTGATGGTGAGTTTGAAAAATTTATATTTTATGATGCTGATAGTTTGGCAATGAATAAACTAGACAAGGTTTTAGAAAAACTAGACCAATACGACTTTGTATTTGATGACTGGGAACACACAAAACAAACTTCAATTGCAGCTTTCGACTTGCCGAAGTTAGAACAAAAAATGTCTTTGCCTGAATCTGAAATCAGACGAGAAATACACTGTTCTAGTTTTTTTGCTTCAAAAAAGGGTATTTTAGACATTGAAGAATTAAAAACACTCAAAAAGCGATTGATAGAAGATAAAGAAGTCGAATGGATTAACGAAATCGCTTGGTGGTGTGACGCAGATTTATTTAGTTACATGACTTTCAGAATTGCTCGACCACTATTTAACTTTACACTCAGTCCCAATGGTGAAGATAGAACTGGTAACTGTGCTAATGCAAATCCATTTGTGAACATTGATAATGTTCTTTACAACGAACAAGGATTAAAACCAATTCATCGCCTTCACTATATGGGCTATTCTGCTATTGGATTTGCCCGCTTGTGTAAAGGTGAAGATGTTGATATCCGTTACAGAAATGAATTTTTACACTATCGCTTTCTGAAGCAACCAGAGCAAAAACCGAAGCAATTAAAGCCACCCACAATAGCGGCTAGAAGCAATCGATTTATCAAAAAACTTTGGAATAAAATTAATCAAACTATCTCCTACACTTAGCTTTTACCCCGCCTTGCTCATTATGCGTTTAGTTTGTGAGCAATGTTCACTCTCATATTCCAAAAATGCCTAAAGTTAGTGTTTCCATTCCCACTTTTAATCGAGTTAATTTACTACCTTTCGCAATTGACAGTGTACTCAATCAGTCTGAGCAAGACTTTGAGCTAATTATTTGTGATGATGGTTCTAGTGATGGTACGCCTGAGTTGATGTCACAGTATACAGACAACCGGATTAAATATATCCGTCATCAGCAAAATATTGGTAAAAGTAATAATATGCGCTCTGGGTTTGATGCTGCCAGTGGTGAATATTTTATTAAATTTGATGATGACGATCGGCTAACACCCGATTTTCTCGCAAGTACAGCAGCTATTCTTGCTGAAGACTCTAGCATTGATTTTGTTGGTACAGACCATTGGATAATTGATATTAACAATGTCCGGGATGAGGCAAAAACTCAAGAAAATTCTCAGCGTTGGGGTAGGAAGAATTTACCAGTAGGTGTTGTAAATAATTTGTTGGAAGTTGTATTTATTCAGCAAAGCTTTCAAGTTGGGGCGACATTATTTCGCCGTAAAACCTTGCAAGAATTAGGATATATGCAGCCAAATCTGCAAAATTGTGAGGATAATGATTTATTTGTGCGTCTAGCTTTGGCTGGAAAAAAGGGCTATTACTTACCAGAATTATTGATGGAATATCGCTCTCATGCAGAGCAGCAAGGTATCAATCGGGCCATTCCTTATTTATTTGATAAAATCCAGTATTTAGAAAGTTATAAGTTTGAGTCTGAAAAATTAGAGACAATTAGGAAAAATCGTTTAACTGAAACGCAATTGTTATTAGGTTTGCGTTTAATTGAAAAGGGTGAAACGCAAAAAGGTAGAGAGCTAGTTTTAGCGGGACAGTCTTTTTCGATTCCTAAAGCTTGGACTGGTTTAGGTTTATCGTTGTTACCAGTTGGGTGGCGAGGTAAGGTGTTTAATGCACTCCGACAGATGCAGGGTTAGAAATTGACATATTGTGCAACTTACTTTTCACGTAATCTAGAAAAGCTATGTATGTTAAGTTGAGCAATGAAACCCAACATTGAGCGTTAATTGTTGGGTTTCACTTCTTTCAACCCAACCTACAATTATCTTGGTGGCTCATGGCTCACACAAAGACGTAGAGAAGAGCTATGCAAGTTTTTACACCGCGAATAACTTATTTAAATAACTGCTAACTTCTTGACCACTCATCAATAATAGTCAAAATTGTTTTATCGCCCAACTTTATTGTTCTATCACCCAAGCTTTTAACAGATTTTATTACATCGCGGTAATCTTCAAACTTTTGCTTCGGTTTCTTACGTCGAGCATCAAATATGCCCTTTGCAAGTTTTTCTGCACCAGGAATCCTAGAGCGTTGCAACTTTATAGATAACTCGTCTTTATCTAAAGTATTCAATAAACTAAGTGGATTACTCTGTTCGCTCTTTTGGGGAATCAGGTTTTCAAGTTGCTTGAACTGACTATCTATTCTCTGTCTTTCTTGTAAAAATTCTGACTTAAACTCATTAAGTTGCTTCTCAAGACGTAATTCTAAATTTGCTAGACGTGGTTCTAATTTTATTGTATCAGGCTGTGGTGGTGTTATTTTACCAGAAGAATCAATTCCTTTGAGAGATGTAACTTGCTTTATTACTAAATCCTCTAATTTTGGAGCAATGACAAAAGCATTAACCATTTCACCTTGTCGAGGATTTTTTTCTCTTGCCCTAACAGCAGCATAATATTCAAAATGTCCATCAATTACCGTATAGCTCTCTACTCCTGTCACTTTCACAACTAATGGTCTGACAATTCCTCCAGTTTCTATAATTATATCTGCAAGATTTTCTAAATCAGCTTCTGCAAAATTTGAACGAGGTTCATTAGAAGCAATACTTTTGACATCTACTAAAGAAAAATTAATCATTAATAAACCCCCATTTTTTTGATAACTTCATCTGCTAATACATGAAATTCTTCAGCAGAAACTTGAGCAGAAGTTTTAAATTCAGCAAATTTAATAATAGATTTAGGGTCAGGATATTCTAAATCTCCAACTGGAATAGTCTGATTCATACATTCTGATAACGCTGTTCTATCATAAATTACAGTTTCCATAAGTGGCAGTTGATAGCGCTCTGAAATTACTTCTCTCTGTTTTGGAAAATTGTATTGTAAAAATTTAGCATTTGTTGAGATTTTAGAAGCAAGAACACCCATTATATTAATAGGCGGTTTACCCATCATTTCCCTAGATTCATTAATTTGATTAAGAAAATTTTTGACCGTTGGTAAACCTTGGTTAGCAAATGGTTTCAAATCGGATGGGATTATCAAATAATCACTAGCAATCAGTGCAACTTCAGCATACAAATCTCTAGAAGGAGGAGTATCAATAATTACAATATCATAGTTATTTTCTACCCTTTTTAGTTTTGTTACTAGCCTGCTCCTACTAGCTAATATTTTATTCAGTTTATCCTGATATTCAATTAATGTAATATGTGAAGGAATAACATCAATTTCTGGATTGTTGAAAAAATCAGATGTACGCACTACTTCTGGAATAAAATTAAAATCTCCTGATTCTAATAAATGGTATACATTTAACTCTCTTAAATTATCATCTTCTTCAAATTGAAATTTGATTAATCCTGTAGCAAAAGTAGTATTTGCCTGGGAATCTATATCAACTAAAAGTACATTTTTACCTTTTTTACGTAATGCTGCTGCAAGATTGACTGCAACAGTAGTCTTACCAACGCCGCCTTTGTTGTGGTAGATTGCAATCGTTTTCATTAAATGTTGCCTTTTTATTTCAAAAATTAAATTATTTTCAGTTATTTGGACTTCTGGCTTATCTACTAGCTGTTCTTCTTTCAGACTCTCTCTACCAATTAAACTTTTAATTTTATCTAACTTTATCTCAACTTCCTTTCCAGAACATTGAAATACTAGTTGAATATCATATTGCAATTTTTGATAAATTCTAATCTCTTTGCTATTAGTCAACAATCCATACCTAACATTCAAGCTAGTTAAATAATGCCTGAGTCGGAGGACATGATTATTTAAGTTTTGTTTGGGATGCTTGGCCTCCATAACGACACTCAGCGGTGAGTTGGCATCTAAAACAAAGGGAATCACTTGTGCGGCAAATGCTAAGAAATCTAAGCGGATGCTACCAACGGCAACTTCTTGATGCCAGGTGTCAGGAGTATAACCTAGCTGCGGTAGCAAATATTGCACTATAAGTTTGCTTTCAACTTCGCTTTCGTTACGGCACAGCTCAGGATTAAAAGGCAATATTTTTTTACCTCTAAATAATTATTGGACTTGGGACAAAACCTGATATTTGCTCGATTATGCCATAGCCTTAATTATATTGAGTGATATAAATCACTTATAAAATATAAAAAATTATCATAAAATTAGTACTTCTGCTGATAAAGTAACCAATTTTGAAAGCTAACCATATTTAAAATTAACAGGCTACATATAATAGTTGGCTTAGGTTTTCTTGGGTAAGCTAGCTTTGGAGTTTAGTGGTGTGAACGCCTGTTCTGAACTGCGCTCAGATTGGTCAAAAGCTAGTTTTTTGAGCGTTTATAGCTCTTTATTAGCCATTTGGGTTTGCTGCTGCGATAAGGAACAGAAGATACTGATTGCATCTTGGGAGTGCGATCGCGTGAGTCTGTATGCTGGGTTTGAAAGCGCCATTTTTACTACATTAGAGAATATGTTGCACTCTTGATGATATGCTTCATTCTACAGACAGATGGTATTGGATTGAAACAAGTAATTTAACTAAGTGCTTAACCGTACTTATCTGACTGCTGAAACACTCTTAGCATAAAGGAGCGAATATGAGGTGTGTTGCTGTCAGGAGCGATCGCAGTAATCTAGTAAACCAAGGTTGTGATGCCGGAGTTTGCTTAAATGTTGCAACTAACATCAGTTTTTGTCACAAAATGGAATCCATCCACAGGCTCATATTTCAATGAGCAATCAACGCTTTCGCAGCGCAGAACAGTTTTTAAATTCTCTCTTTTAGCAGTCGGAATCTAAATCCAAATTAGGTGTACTGATAATAATAAAATAATACCAAAGGAGGAATTTTCAATGCCTCAGACTCAAAACCAAGGAAAACCAACAGATAGTCAGCCGACCTAAACGATCCACAGCGTATAGAGTTGAGTGCAATGTATTAAGCCAGAGATTTTTTAAAGATGAGTTAATTTGAGGTAAAACCGCGCTTCAGATGAAAGATGAATCTAATCATAAACAAAATAATTAGACATAGAAAAAATTTCCGGCGGCAAAGTTAGAGTTCGTAGGCTTTCTTAATCCCTTGGTTTGAGAAGAAAAAATTATGCAGCACATACATTTAGCTAATTAACATTTTGTTTCATGCTAAAAGGCGATCGTCTACTTAAATACCTAAACTGTTTACTC
Organism: Nostoc sp.; assembly: GCF_036917535.1. Classification (GTDB taxonomy): domain Bacteria; phylum Cyanobacteriota; class Cyanobacteriia; order Cyanobacteriales; family Nostocaceae; genus Nostoc. The sequence continues at coordinate 87,733 of NZ_JBALDA010000026.1, read as the reverse complement.
ACAAATCCAGTATTAGTTATCGTACTAATGCTCACAGCATTGACGAGTGGTTGTCAAAAAAACGATCCGGCAGCGAATGCTCAAGGCCCGCCACCATTGCCGGTGAAACTTCAGAAAATTGACGCAGGCACAATCCAAGAAAGTTCTGTGTTTGTCGGCTCGTTGGAAGCGCTGCAAAAAGTCACGCTACAGCCCCAAACTCAGGGACGAATCGAATCGATTCTGGTGTCGAGTGGTCAGCAAGTGCAGCAAGGTACACAGATCGCATCCTTGAGTTTAGATCAGACTCAGGCTAATGTCGCCAGTTCCATCGCTGCGGCTAGTTCAGCGCAAGCAGCTTTATTGACGGCTCAAGCACAACTTCAACAAGCCGAAGCCCAGCGAACTAAAGCAGCCGCCAATGTTCAGCTGCAACGGACACAATTCAATCGTAACCAACAGTTAGTCAACGAAGGAGCCATAGCCAAACAAGAGTTAGACATTGCCAGAAATAATTTACAAGCGGCGATCGCAGACTTGCAAGCCGCAAATAAACAAGTTGCTGCATCAGGTGCAGCCATTCGGCAAGCACAGGCAAATGTACGCCAAGCCCGAGCCAGCACGGCTGCCTCACAAGTCAACCTTAATTTCAAACGAGTGGTAGCACCGATTACTGGCGTAGTCGGTTATTTTCCAGTGAAAGTGGGAGATTATGTCAACACTGGACAAACCATTACCACGCTGACGCAAAACGATTCGCTGGATCTTAATCTTTCTGTACCCTCAAATCGATTGAATCAACTGCGAACCGGATTACCCGTTCAATTGCTCGATCCTACTACGCAGCGACTGATTGGCACAGGCGCGGTCAACTTCATTTCTCCCTCAGTCAGTTCCGATCAGCAGTCAATTTTGAGCAAGGCACGCTTTCGGAATTCACAAGGGCGATTGCGCGATGGGCAATACGTTAAAGCTCGGGTGATTTGGAATCAACAACCAGGTATCTTAATTCCCACCGCCGCAATTTATCGCAATGCCGGACAAAATTTTGTGTATGTCACCGAAAACAAAACCGTAAACGGCAAACAGCAGCAAGTTGTGCATCAGCGTTTAGTGCGCCTTGGTGACATTCAAGGCACAAACTATCAAGTCCTCTCAGGACTTAAATCTGGCGAAACGATCGTGACTGCTGGCATTCTCAAACTTAGAGAAGGCGCACCAATTCAACCGCAATCCTAAATCCAGGACATCTGATAATGTCGATCGCTAACACCTTCATCAAACGTCCGGTATTAGCTACCGTTTGTACCTTGGTAATTCTGATTTTGGGGGGAGTGTGTATTCCGCTACTGCCACTCAATTACTTGCCAGATATTGCACCGATTCGCGTTCAAGTCTCAGCCACCTACACTGGGGCGGATGTGGAAACCGTAGAAACTGCGGTGACAACTACCTTGGAGCGACAGATTAACGGTGTTGAGGGAATGCAGTACATGACCTCGAACAGTTCCGTAGGTAGTAGCCAAATTTCAGTGTATTTCGGGTCACAGACGGATAAAAATATTGACCAAGTGAACGTGCAGAATCGCATTGCCCGTGCGACACCTCGCTTGCCAACGACCGTGCAACAATTCGGTGTGACAGCGCAAACGTCTTCAACCAGCATTTTATTAGTGTACGCGCTTTATCCCCAAAATAATGAGTATGACGCGCTGTTTATTAGTAACTATATTGACCTCAATTTGCGGGATCAGCTGCTGAGAACACCGGGAGTTGGGGATATCACAATTTTTGGTGAAAAAGAGTATGCGATGCGCTTGTGGCTCGATCCAAATGCACTGGCAAGTCGGCAATTAACCGTGACAGATGTGGCAACAGCACTGCGATCGCAAAACATTCTCGCCGGAGCCGGAACGTTGGGTCAACAGCCTGTGCCTCCAGGTCAAAGTTATGAAATTCCGCTGCGAGTCAATGGTCAATTCAAAGATGCATCAGGATTTGAGAACCTCGTCATTAAAGCTGGCAGTGATGGCAACTTAATTAAACTCAAAGATGTCGGTCATGCCGAACTCGGCTCGGAGACTTACGCTAGTAATGCGAGAAATAATGGCAAGCCGTCGATCGGCATCGCAATTTATCAGTTACCAGGTAGTAATGCGCTGGATGTGGCGAAAAACGTTGAAGCGCAAATGAATGACTTGATAAAAGAGTTTCCGCCTGGATTACAAGCCAAGATTGTTTACGATACCGTTGGGTTTGTACAAGCATCACTCGAAGAAGTGGTGAAAACGCTTGTGGAAGCGATCGCCCTGGTCGTACTCGTGATTTTTCTGTTTCTCCAAGACTGGCGAGCCACAATTATTCCGATTATTGCGATTCCGGTTTCGCTGATTGGCGCATTAGCATTTGCTTACGCGTTTCGATTCTCGTTAAACAATTTGACCTTATTTGGTTTAATTTTGGCGACAGGATTAGTCGTAGATGATGCAATTATCGTCGTCGAGGCAGTCGCCCGCAAGATTGAACAGGGAGTGCGACCGTTTCAAGCCTCAATCGAGGCAATGGACGAACTTACTGGAGCAGTGCTGGCAACGTCGCTGGTGTTGATGGCGGTGTTTATTCCAGTAGCGTTTTTTCCGGGTTCGACTGGGAGAATGTATCAGCAGTTCGCCTTAGTAATTGCCTTTTCGATCGCGATTTCAGCGTTTAATGCGCTTTCATTCAGTCCCAGTATGTCTGCGATTTTGCTGCGTCCGCCACGACCCAAACGCGGCGCGCTTGGCTGGTTTTTTAACAAGTTTAATCAAATTTTGGCATGGATCATTCAACGATATCTCGCGATCGTCAATTTTCTGATTCGCGTTCGTTACGTTGTGATTGGATTGTTTGTGGTCGGTTTAGCTGCGACTTATTTTATGTTCACCCATGTTCCGACCGGATTTGTTCCCAGTGAAGATCAGGGCATTTTGTTAGGCATTATTCAAGCCCCGGATGGAGTTGCTCTCGGCTATACCGATCGAGTACTTGAAAAAGTTGAACAAATTCTCCAAAAAGAATCAGAATTTAGTAATATTTTTGTGACTTCAGGATTTGGGTTTGCAGGCAGTGGGTCAAATCGCGGCGTGTTCTTTGCTCAACTCAAGCCGTGGGAAGATCGCACCAAATCCGATCAAAGTGCCTCTGCAATTTTGACCCGAATTAACGGCGGATTTCAAGGGATTCCCGAAGCCGTAATCACCGCAGTTAGTCCCCCACCAATTCAAGGCTTTAGTACGTTGGGTGGATTTGAGTTGCAGCTTGAAGACCGCACCAACGGGCGACTGACAATTGATGATTTTTTCGCCAATGCCCAAGCGATTATAGCGCAAGCGAATCAACAACCAGCCCTCAAAGGCGCTGTGTTTACGCAGTTCACCGCCAATACTCCACAGTTTCAAATCGACTTTGATCGCGATCGCCTCGAAGCACTCAACGTCAATTTTCAGGATGCTGTCACCACACTTGGAACCGCCATTGGTTCGCAGTATGTCAACGATTTTATCCTTGGACAGCAGAGCTATCGCGTTTATGTTCAAGCAGACGGCAACTATCGCCGATCGCCCGATGATATTCGTCAGCTTTATGTGCGATCGGCAAATAACCAAATGGTGCGATTGAGCGAGGTTGCAACACTCACGCCAATTACAGGGCCATCTGTAATTAATCACTACAATGGCTACCGCGCCATCGATCTCCAAGGCAGAGAAGCATCGGGTTACAGCAGTGGACAAGCAATCCAAGCAATGCAGCAAACGGTGAGCCAAATAGCAACACCGGGGGTTGGCAGTGACTGGATCGGAACTGCCCGCGAAGAATTAAGTGCAGGTAACTTGGGCATTCTAATTTTTGGCTTCGGAATCATTATGGTGTTTCTCACACTTGCCGCTCAGTATGAAAGTTATATCGATCCCACGATTATTTTGTTGACCGTACCATTAGCGTTGTTAGGTGCGTTGAGTGCGCTGGCGTTGCGCGGTTTGGTAAACGATGTCTACGCGAACGTGGCGTTGGTAATGCTGATCGGACTCGCCTCAAAAAATGCCATTTTGATCGTCGAGTTTGCTAACCAAGCTTATGAAGGGGGCATGGCAATTCCACAGGCAGCCTTAACCGCAGCTGAAGAACGGTTTCGACCAATTGTCATGACTTCGAGTGCGGCATTGCTGGGATTTTTCCCTCTGGTAATCGCCACCGGAGCAGGTTCTGCCTCGCGCTGGTCGTTGGGAACGGCTTTGTTTGGCGGGTTACTTGTAGCAACGATTTTAAGTTTGCTCTTTGTTCCAGTGCTGTATGTAATCATTAAGACTTTAGAAGATCGCTTCTTGAAACATAAACCTACTAATCGCTCCCAACCACCATCTCCAGATGGAAAAGAGGATGGACAATCAAAAGCGATGCCTTCTGTTCAAGAAGTTTCTCCTGACGGAGACGCTTCTCTTCGAGAGGCTTCTCCTGACGGAGACGCTTCTCCTGACGGAGACGCTTCGCGAACGCGAACGCCAACGGCAACGTCTTCTCCTTCTCCTATCAAAGACGCGCAAGGGACGGAAACGCCAACCACGAACGCTCATCAACATTCATCTGTGATTATCAAGCGAAATACTGATGAGAACAAACCTAATGATTCGAGTGATTGAAAAAGGAAATAGTGAATAGGGAGTTGAGGATTAAGGGACTTCCAACAAATAAATTACTACTACTTGTGGGGTGGACATCTTGTCTGTCCTTGGTTACGGGCGAAACGCTATTAGTGTCAAGTTAAAATGAAATCACTGGGATCAACTAGTATAGCTGGGGACTGGGGACTGGGTGAAAAGTCTTTTTGTGTTTAAGTTTTATCCGACTCAAATTAAAATTGAACAAAAATAATAAACGACACCCCGAATTAATAAACGGCCGCCCGAATTCAATAAACGACACCCCGAATTCAATAAACGGCTGCCCGAATTCAATAAACGGCCGCCCGAATTCAATAAACGGCCGCCCGAATTCAACAAATGACACCTTGAATTCGATGAACATACCTTTGACATTTGGGCTGATGCCTTAACTTGACACCAATGGCGAGACGTCCACCCCACAAAAAGTAGTTGAGTATTTTTTTATTTGGAGTTCCCTAATACCAATTCTGTATAATGATGCGCCAAATTATATAAGGAACGAACCGCAAAGGACACAAAGGAAGAAAGAAAATTTGGCGCAGCCTCATAAAGAAATGGTATAAGCACAAGATCACAGAAGAAAGACTGACTACAACTTATCCTTTGCCTCTCTGCTCCCCTGCTCCCTCATCCCCTGCCCAACTCTACTTTCTATTACAAGAGATAAAGATTAAGTTACAACTTTGGGAACCGCTGAGACAATGTAGAGTATCTTCTGATTATTTAGCAAATTTATAAGCATTGGAGTGAAGCAAATGAACGCTAAATTAATCGCTTTCTCTGGCTTGGTGACAGCATGTGTGGGTGCAGGAATTGGTTTTATTACTGCTAGTTTACTTCCTTGCCCTTATACTAGTCAAATGTATAAAAATTTGGAGCAAAAATACGCGATCGTCGGTGCAGTTGCTGGCTTGCTGATTGGTTCTAGTCAAGAAATGATTCGAGAACTCAAGCAAGAGCGGGATGCGGAAGAAGACTTACTGCGAGATTTCAACAAAGCTATTCACTCAACTACAGATAAAAGAAATTTATGATCACAGTTTTTTGACAAGGACTAACAGCTAGTTTAGTAGTCAGCTTGCTTAATTGACGTTTAACAAATCAAAGCGATCGTACAGAGCAAATGCATCTAATAATTTCTCCCTTATAACAATTTTTGCCTCTATTGCTAGTAAAATTCAAGAATGGCTAGAATCATAGTGTTTACCTATTTACGCTAAAGGTTTTGGCTACTGTATCTTGTCCCCGTTGCCATCAACTAATTGATAATCAAGCTATTAGTTGTCCCTATTGCCGGACTACACTTAAAGCTCACGGTCATCCCGGTATTCCATTGCACCGCGCCACTGGGGATGGGTATCTGTGCGACACCTGCACCTATCATGCTGATGATACTTGCAATTTTCCTCAGCGTCCCTACGCTAAAGACTGTACTCTTTACCAAAATATTGAAGAGACAAAGTTAGAGTTGGAACAGCAGCGTTACACTAACAGTTTTGCAGTAACTGTGAAAAGTTGGGTAAAACGCAATCAGGCTTTATTGTTGCTTTTGGGCTTATTATTGGTCTGTTTGTTCTTCAGTCTAGTAACTTAAATGAGTTTAAAATAGTCGCCCAGATAACGGGCGATTAGTCATCAGTAAAAAAATTGTGCGGCAATAAATAAAACTTAATCTTGCTTTTTTGGAAATTTTGACGATCTTTGGGGATCTATTTTGGATTCGTCCATGTTATTTTGAGATATTAGAACAGACCTTGCCTAGACATAGAAGGGTCTATTCTGCAAAAAACAAAGTTCCGTATATAGAAATAATTCCAGAAATTAAAGTAAGGATATTCTGCTGAAGAATTAACTTTAGCTTGCAAGTAAGGTGTAAGTAACTTACAAGTTATATTAAAGAATTAACTTCTCCGCTTTCCCATATTAGGAATATTCTGGAGTGCTATTTGGCTGCGGTTGTCCTCTATAAACTGTTTCAAGTCGTCTAACTTTACTTGAACTGCCTGACCATTTTTAAGTTGAACAGTACCCTCAATATCATCAACCTCTCTTGAGCTTATGGTACTGTTCTGCAACCTTTGTTGAGTTGCAGATACCTTATTTTTACTCCACAACAAACCCCAGAAATTTCTCAATTTATAAGATAGGGTCATTTTAGTCACACAAAGTCACTTTTTTAGAAAAGGTCTGATTCGCCTATATTACCTTTAACAGTTTTTTATCACATAATTCCTCTATCTTGTGACAATTATTATACTTTTTATCGTAACTTTATTAAAAAAAGCATCACAAGCAGACATATCCAGTCCATTGTCTTTAAGCTGTGATGATTTTGGATGCCTCTGCAATAGATTCAACTTGTATCGTTGGCGCTTTTTCTTCAAAGGTGGCTAAGTCGAACCAAAAAGTAGTGCCAATACCGACTTCACTCACTAGATAGACTTTACTACGATGTCTGTCGAGAATATTTCTGACAATCGATAAACCTAAACCCGTACCTTCTAGGGTGTGAACTCGGTTTTCTACGCGAAAGAAGCGTTCAAAAATTGAGTGTTGATCTTCTGTGGCGATGCCAATTCCAGTATCGGAAATTTCAATCCGCACTGGAGCAGATTCGGCGTGATTGGGTTTGAAATCTAGTTGGTAGGCGCGGATTGCTACTTTACCACCGGCTTTGGTGAATTTAAGGGCATTACCAATCAGGTTGCCAAACACTTGTACTAACAGATCGTAATTACCTAATACCAGCGGCAAATTAAGAGCAACTTCTTGAACAAGTTCAACACCTTTATCTTTTGCATTGAGTTGGTAAGTACGCAGGGTTTGCTCGATCGCTTGGGCTAAATCTACGCCATCAAAGCTGTAGTTGCGACCAGATTCGAGTTTTGACAAATCCAAAACATCGTTAACTAGGCGGGTTAGGCGATCGGTTTCATGGTTGACTGTTTGCAGAAACTCTTGCCGTTCTTGTAAGGCTAAGTCTTCGCCGTAGTCGTGCAGGGTTTCAATATAAGTTTTAATGTTAAATAGAGGCGTTCGCAGTTCGTGAGAAACGTTGCTGATAAATTGACTTTTTGCCTCGTTTAGTTCGACTTCACGGGTTATATCTTGAATAGTAATCGCAATACCTTTGATGCTTTCCCTTTGCAGATTGAGTACTGTAGTCAAGAGAATGCGGATCGTCCGTGGAGTGGGTTGTTTAATAAAAATTCGGAATTCGGCGCTTTCGCATTCGCCTGCTGCCATTTCATACAAGGGACGGGTGATTTCGATTTGTACTGATCCTGGCAAGTGATGTAAGACATTGCAACCTACTACATTAGCGGCTTCCCAGCCAAAAATTCGCTCTGCTGTGGGGTTGACTAAAATCACTTGCATGTTGTTGTCAATCAACACCGCACCATCTGCGATCGTGGAAACTAAAGTTTCTAGTTTGGCTTTTTCTGCGGTCAGTTCTTCAATGTTCTGTTCTTCATAGCGCTCTAATCGCTCTGCCATCTCATTAAAGCTGAAAATTAATTCCCCTAGTTCGCCACCTAAAGGTAAATTAATCCGCTGCTTAAAATTCCCGGTAGCAATTTGCTTTACCCCCACCAGTAGTTCTTTAATTGGCTTGGTGATGGTCAAGGCGTTAATCACTCCTGCCAAAATCACCATTACCCAAATTGTGATAAAAACGGCAATGGTGACATCGCGGGTAAAATTGGTAGAGATAACAGCGGTTTGATTGGGATTGATCCCGATCGCTAATACACCTAAGTATTTTTTATTGACAATCAGGGGAATAAATACATCGGTAACTATCCCATCTGGGGTCGTGTGTTGCCGCACCATCGGCTTTTCCCCATCACCAGGGTAATCTTCTGGCAGTTGTATCCGCCGTTTAATGGTAAGGGAGTTTTCTACCTCAGCTTCCCAAAAAGGAATGCCAAAAAAGATTTCCCCGTTTTCATCGGCATAAAGCATATAACGCACGCTAGAGGTGCTGCTATAAAAGCGTTGGGAAAATTGAGCAACTTCTGTAAGATTATTGTCCGCGACTAAGGGGGCAACGTTGGCAGCAAGCAGCAGCCCTAAGTCACGACCAAAGCGGGTGTCATTCATCCGCGCATCCTGCTGAATTGTATTCACAGCCCAGAAGGTCAAACCACTCATCACCAACGAAACTACCATTGTGGCTACAGCCAGCAGTTTGGTCTGGAGGGTGAACTCCGACCACCAACTAGCGATCGCATCTCGAATTGTTTTGAACAGAGTTAGCATCTTAAATAAAGTTGTTAGTAGTCTTTGTTATAAAGCCCAACAACTAAAAAATTAACAGTTAATTTGACAAATATGTTAGGGGAAGGGGGAATAAGGCATTGGGCATTGGGAATGGGGCATTGGGCATTGGGCATTGGGCATGGGGAATAACTTCAAATTACAAACTCCTAACTCCTAACTTCTAACTCTATGCCCAATATCTCTCCGGTAATACATCCCCTGAAACTGAATATGTTTGATACTAGCGTAGGCTTGAGCGATCGCTTGCTCAAAATTTTCTCCGATTCCCGTCACATTTAATACTCGACCCCCATCTGTGACTATTTCTTGTTGCTGGTTCAACTTTGTACCTGCATGAAATACAGTTGCTCCTGTTGCCTCTGCCTCTTCAATGCCAGTAATTACCTGACCCTTCTGATATTCTCCTGGATAACCACCGGAAGCGGCAACGACAGTGGCAGATGCTCCCTCTTTCCAAGCAATGGGTGGCAATTCACTTAATCGCTGCTGTACACAGGCTAAAATCAACTCTTCTAGGGGTGTTTCTAAAAGTGGCAAAATCACCTGGGTTTCGGGATCGCCAAAGCGACAGTTAAATTCCAAAACCTTCAAGTCGCCATCGGGTGCAATCATTAACCCAGCATACAGCACGCCTCGGTAATCAATGCCTTTAGCCCTTAAGGTGGCGATCGCTTTTTCTAATACTTCTGTTTGAATGCGTGCCATCAACTCTGTTGTAGCGATGGGTGCTGGGCTGTATGCTCCCATGCCGCCAGTATTTTCCCCTGTATCGCCGTCACCAATCCGCTTATGGTCTTGAGCTGGCAACAAGGGTCTAATTGTTAACCCATCGGTCAATGCTAAAACTGACACCTCTTGCCCAATCAAACATTCTTCAATGACGACAAATTTACCAGCACTGCCAAATTGTCCTTGAAAAATTGCATCAATAGCACTTTCTGCTTGTGCAACTGTTTCAGCTACTGTTACACCCTTACCAGCCGCCAAGCCATCAGCTTTAACAACAATTGGCGCTTCCTGAGATTTGACGTAAGATTTTGCTGCCGTAGCCTCCGTAAATACCGCAGCACATGCCGTTGGAATCCCTGCTTCTTGCATCAAGGCTTTTGCCCAAGCTTTACTCGCCTCAATTTGCGCTCCGGCTCTGACTGGGCCAAATACCATCAATCCTTTGTTTTGGAGGTAATCTGTGATTCCCTTAGATAGGGGAACTTCTGGCCCAACTATTACCAGAGTTATGCCATGTTCTAGAGCATATCGGCTCATTTCCTCAAAATCATCTACTGCTAAGGGCAAGTTTTGGCAACGTTCCATACTTGCCGTGCCCCCATTCCCAGGTACACAAATAACTTGCTCAATTTGCTTAGATTGCAATAGTTTCCATGCTAGAGCGTGTTCGCGCCCTCCATTACCGACAACTAAAACTTTCACTAATTTCCTCGTGCGTCTCTTGCAAAATGAGAATACCTGATTCGACTCTCACAGATCAATTTTTTCATCAATTCTCACAGAGTAATTCTTCATCACTATAATCAAATTTTTCAATTAATTGATGTCTCACTTCAGCAGCAGAAAGGCGAGTGTAGAGTCTTTGACTTTTAAAACTTGGGTCTATTTGACTTTGAGAATCGACTAGTTTTTTGATATCTTCTAAAAGATTTGGTAGATGTGACTCTGCTTTTCTTCTTCCTCTACCTTGGTAATTATCCACACAAGTAATACCACTATTTAATTCTTTAATTCCTTTACCAATAGTTACGCAATTCCATCTTAACTCTCGCTCCGCTAGAGACTGTCCTCCTTGTCCTAATGCCACAACTGTTTGTGCGATGAATTTACGTTTAGCTGCTCCTTTTAATTGCTGTGCTGTTTCATTCAACAACTTTTTCAATGAATACGTTAATTCTATAGACATTTCTTTCCACCCAAAATTGAACCATCATCGAATTTACTACAAAAAGGGGGAAGGAGAGGCTGCCGACGGCAGTTCTCCTTTCTAATAATGATTATCATTACTATTAATTGTATATTTGATGAAAAAAGTCAGGTTTAAAACCTCGCCCCTCGTGGGCGAAAAAATCCTTGTCTCACTCGGTAGGTAGAAACCCCAACCCTTGTGGGTGGCTGTATTTAATTTTGAATTTTGTTAGCGCAGCGTTAGCGAGTCCGCGAGCGTCATTTTGAATTTTGAATTGATTCATTTTCTGGTAGTCCCTAACCCGACCAAATTAGCTTTTCATGCATTTAGCAAGTTTGTGTACAAATTGCTACATTGCGAGGCTCTCCAAGCTTGGGGAGTAATTCCGTGATATTGGCGAAACTGACGAAAGAAATGACCCTCTGTCTGATAGCCGACCGCCTCTGCAATCTGATTCACTGGCTGGTCAGTTTCTCGAAGCAAATAGCATACCTCTGCCATGCGACGAGCAACAATCCAGCGGTTTACTGTTTGTCCTGTTAAGCGTTTTACCTGACTAGTTAAATAAGCCGGAGAGTAACCAACAGCTTGGGCTACCTCATCTAACCCAATAGATTGATAATAATTGGCTTCAATAAAAGTGAAGACTTTACTCAACTGGGGACAGTCCGGAAAGATAAAATGCAAAGCTAGTGTTTTTCCGGTATCAGTGATATTTGATGTTTCCACGCTCTGAGATTGAGCAGTGTACCAATTCCTTACGGTTGCTTGTTTTTCTAATCGAGTAGCGATCGCTTCCAATAATTCCTCTACTGTCGAGGGCTTGGTAAGATAATCGTCTGCTCCCAAATTCATCCCTAGACGAATCTCAGTTTTAGTAGTTTTAGCACTGAGAAAAATGAAGGGAATTGTTGCTGTTAAAGTGTTTTGCCGCAATGTGGTGAGGACACTGTAACCATCGAGTTCTGGCATTAGAATGTCACAAAGCACCAAATCAGGCAAGTGTTGTTGTGCTTGCTGAATGCCGACAAGACCGTTTTCGGCTGCGATCACTGCAAACCCTTCTGCCTCTAAACTGTCTAGAAAGATATCTCGGCTTTCTGCCTCATCTTCAATTACTAAAATCTTTTTCATGGTTTCCCTTTGATATTTAGTTATTTGTCAGGTGAATGATGAATTGCAGCGATCTATAGTTGGGTAAACCACATTGTAGAAGCGCAAAACCTTACACCCTTACAAGTGATGATGGTTCATCCGAATGAAAACCGCTCCATGAATTTTTATCGTCTTTGTGGCTGTGCTATTGCAGAGATTGTTATGATAGCGGTAACGCAACTGTAAACGTAGTACCCACGCCAACATCGCTGATAACGTTGATTTGACCGCCATGCAGGTCTACAAGCTTTTTGACAAGTGCTAACCCCAATCCATTACCTGGGATCTCTACGACATTTGCACCCCGATGAAATGGCTTAAACAGTCTTTGTCGATCTGCTATAGAAATGCCAATTCCCCGATCCTTTATCTGGAAAATTACTTTTCCATCCTGCCTAGAAACTACTAAATCAATCGTGCCACCACTCGGTGAATACTTGACCGCATTCGAGAGCAAATTCTTGAGAATAGGTTCTAGCAATTTTTTATCTAAGCAAACTATAGAATCGTCTTGGTTGATTAAGGTGACTGTGTGCTGCAAAGCAACTGCATTGTCAACTTTCCCAAAGTTAGAGTAAGTGGCGTTGCTTTCGTGCAAATTCATTTGTGTCAATATGTCACGACAGAATTGAATTGGGTTAAGTGGTTTTGGTTCAAACTTTAGTTTTCCTACTTCTGCTTTACCATTGATGAAAATTTCATCCATCAATTGGCTGACTTGTTCGACTGCTGTTTGCAGGCGCTGTAAATACTGTAATTTTTTCTCTTCAGTCCATCGGTGAAGATGACGTTTCAGTAAACTAGTGGAGAGTGAGATGATGTTTAGGGGAGTACGGAGTTCATGAGAGACCATAGAGAAAAAGTGCGCTCTATGTTCAGTAAAGAGTTTTTCTTGTTCTAAAGCCGTCTCTACCTGCTGGCGCAAAACTTTCTCACGGCATAATTGCTGATTAACGTCCTTTAATTCAGCTAGAAGCTGTTGCACTTTGCACTCTAGTACTTGATTAACCTTTTGTAAAACGATAGACGCCTGTTGGCGTTGACTGATATGGCGGATCAAGATACAACCATACTCTTGAGAGTTGTATTCTAAATAGGTAATAGTGATTTCTACTAAAAGCTTTTCTCCTTCCTGAGTTTGATATAGAGATTCAAAGTATAGATAGCCTTGCTGTTTAATACTTCTCCAATGCTTTGACCAGACTTCTAAAGAAAAGTCTGGTTTGATGTCGTGCATGGTCATAGACAGTAATTCTTGACGAGAATATTTAACCAAACTGCAAGCTGCATCATTGGCGTAGACAAACTGCGCATCTGGCTTTACCCAGAAAATTGCATCTGCCATACAATTCATTACGGACTTGTTATGCTGTAACTTTTCTTCTAGCAGCAGTCTGATTTGATAGTTGCGTTGTTCTAAAATGTTGTTGCCAAAAACCATAGTTCAAATCACTGCAATTACTGAACGAGCTTTTAAAAATTACTCCTCATCACTACTGTGCTTATTACGTCTAGTTTCACGCGACTTTTGCCGAATCAAACTAGCGATCGCTTCTAAGTGCAAACTTATGAGAGCATTAAATCCTCTAAGTTACACTTTGTTCTGCCGAATTCATACTCACAACCCATGTAATATTGATGTAATTTCTACTTGTTTCTCTTGCTACTGCAACTTTTTTTATGCAAAGCCGCAATTTTTGTTACAAAAGTTTATTTATATGTTTAACTGGTTGCGGCGTTAGCGAAGCGGTAGCGAGTCTTCGAGCGTCGGAGTCCCCCACTATATCGAAGATTAGTGGCGGCAGGAACCCCGCTCCGGGACTGGGGACTGGGAAAATATTCCAAAATATGTTTGGGTTTAAAGCAGAATTCCATAATTTTTCGTTTGATAACCCAATCCCCAATCTCTAATCCCCAGTCTCCAATCCCTTTTACGTAAAAGTCGGTTTGTTACTTGTTATTCCTTGTAAAGCGCTTCCTCTGTTCTCTCAACCTCTAACTGTAAAGATTAGTAACAAAAACAATTATTTGGCATAAAATTTTGTGCTGAACAGCGAGACAAAATAGAGATTCATTTTCGCTTTTGGAGTCTCAGATGCATCATCCTGAACAAGATGAACTAGATTCGCATTTATTACAACTGGCTATTTCTGCTCAACAACACCCAGCGCGATCGCCTGGACGACAGCTGGCTTTAACAAAGCTAGTTAATGGTATTATGCGCTCCGGTAGGCTTTGCCATCCACAAAAAAGTAAATTTACAACAGCTGTCTATGAAAATATTTATGATGAAGCACGCCAGGAACTTTTACTTTATATTTGTGAAAAAATTGACAAATATGATCTAGAACGTGGTAGCGTCATGGCATGGATGAATATGCTTTTAGAACGGCGATTTTTTAAAGATGCTGTTAGGAAAATCCAGATTCAACAAGGTCTAATAAGAATAACAGTTACTGACCTGGATAATCTGATTGCTTCACCTCAACAGTCAAAAAATCTCACAGATATTCTTAAAGAATGTATAGAATCAGATCCAGAAGACATATTCAAAAATGAACATATAGAAAAATGTCCTCAAGTCAACTTTCAAGCATTAGTAATGCAACGTATGTTGGGAAAATCATGGAAAGAGATTTCCGCAGAATTTGAAATGAAAATTCCTACAGTCAGCAGCTTTTATTACCGCTGTATAAAGAAGTTTTCTTCAAAGTTAAAAGAATACTGTGTCAGCAATGTCAATTAAGCAAGAGATTAATAAATAATGAGTAACCTTTCAGAATCTTTAACTTTTACCGTACCGATAAGCTTGTCAGATCATGCACTAGCAGAAGAGTTTCGTGCTAAGCATAGTAATCCGGTAAAAGCCAAACAGGTTTATCTCAATACTTTGGCAGTGGCTGCGGTAAAATTTTACCTGCGTTGCATGGGAATTGAAACGAATTGGTTAGCAAGTTTAAGTTGGAATCCGGTAATGCAGACGGTAATGGATATCGCTGATTTACAAGTCATTGGTCAAGGAAAAGTAGAGTGTATGCCAGTGTTGCCAAACGAAAAAGTGATACATATTCCGCCAGAAGTTTGCTCAGACAGAATAGGCTATGTAGCTGTACAACTTGACGAACGCTTGCGAGAAGCAACTCTGTTAGGATTTGTGAAAAGTGTGAACGAATATAGTTCTGTAGCTGTAAACGAGTTGCGATCGCTCGAAGAATTAATTTTACAACTAAGCGAAACACCTGAAAAAGTTAAACAACCAATTCACTTGAGCAAGTGGTTAATGAATGTTGTTAACGAGGATTGGCAAACGGTTGAGTCGCTTTTGAGTCCGCAATCATCCGAGTTAGCTTTTAGATTTAGAGCTACTGAACAAACTTTAACTCAAAATTCAGACAATTCAACTATTAGTGTGCAAAAAGGTACACTACTGAATTTAGGACAACAATCACAAACTAAACCAATCGCTTTAGTAGTTGGACTGACACCTGTTTCTGAACAAGAAATAAATATCTGTGTAAAAGTGTGTCCAGTTGGTCAAAAGTATTTGCCAGAAGAACTTGAAGTAATGGTGTTAGATGATTTAAGTACAGCTGTGATGCAAGCTACTGCCAGAAACACCAAGAGTATTCAATTAAACTTTAGTAGCGAAGTTGGGGAACATTTTAGCATTAAAGTTGTTTTAGGTGATGTTAACTTTAGAGAAATTTTTACAGTTTGAAGGTCAGTACACAAGTTGGTAGTGTAAATTTGATTCTCCAAATCCTTAATTTCAAATGGGTATATGGCAAAGTTAGTAGTTCTGAAACTGGATGGTAATTTGTCAGAACAGGGGTGCCGGGTGACACTGGAAATTGGAGCAGAAAATGCTCGCCCAAAAATAGAAGTTTTTGGCAATTTACCTGCATCTCCCGACTTGGCTGCTTACTTAAATCAATGGCAGGATAAATATCGTAGTTTAGAGATATCTAGCCGCATCAAACCTCAAGAAATTATTTATGATGGTTCTATCAAGAGTCAAATTGAAAAATGTAGCCAGTCTGCTCAGATATTAAGCGATCGCCTGCAAACATGGCTTAACTCTCCAGAATTTCGCCACATTAATAATACATTACGCGAAGAGTTAAACCGAGATGAAATAATTCGGGTATTAATTCGCACAGACAATAGCCAATTACAAAGACTGCCTTGGCATTTATGGGATTTTTTTAATAGATACTCACAAGCAGAATTTGCCCTGGCTGCGATAGGATCAGAAACACCGCCAACGCCACCGCGTAAACCCAAGGTCAGAATTTTAGCGATTTTAGGAAATAGTGCTGGCATTAATATTCAACTAGACCGCCAGTTGTTAGAAAATTTACCAAATGCTGAAACAGTTTTTCTAGTAGAGCCACAACGCAACGAGCTAAATAATTACTTGTGGCAGCAATGGGATATTCTATTTTTTGCGGGACACAGTGAAACTTCTAATAATACTGGTCGCATTTCTATCAATAAAAGCGAGAGCTTAACAATTGACGAATTAAATAATGGTCTAAAAAGTGCGATCGCCCAAGGTTTGCAACTGGCAATTTTTAACTCCTGTGATGGTTTAGGATTGGCATGGCAACTAGCTTGTTTACATATTCCGCAAATGGTTGTTATGCGAGAACCAGTCCCAGATGAGGTGGCACAGGAATTTTTAAAGCATTTTCTGGTAGCTTTTTCGAGTGGTAAAACTTTTTATCTGGCATTGCGGGAAGCAAGAGAAAAACTGCAAGGCTTGGAAAATAAATTTCCTAATGCTACTTGGTTGCCAGTAATTTTCCAGAACCCTGGAGTTTTACCACCGACTTGGAAACAGTTATACTCTGCAAAGATTGAGTTGAAACGTATTTTTTTGACTGTGTTAGTGATAAGTGTACTGCTCACAGTATTGGTAATGGGAGTGCGTCATTTAGGGATGTTGCAACAAAGTGAATTGCAAGCTTACGACCATTTTATGCAAATGCGATCGCCTACGGAAAGGTCAGATCCACGCCTATTAATAGTTAGTATTGGAGAGGCTGATATTTATTATCAGAACCAGAAGCAGATGAAAGGGAGAGGGTCACTTTCTGATCAGGCACTTGCTCAATTATTGCAAAAATTAGATCAGTATCAACCAAAAACTATCGGTATAGA
Source organism: Nostoc sp. (assembly GCF_036917535.1). Taxonomy (GTDB): domain Bacteria; phylum Cyanobacteriota; class Cyanobacteriia; order Cyanobacteriales; family Nostocaceae; genus Nostoc. Next base: position 70,534 of record NZ_JBALDA010000026.1, on the reverse strand, counting down.
TATTTATCGAGATTTCCCTATAGAGCCAGATTATCGAGATTTAGTTACTCGCCTACAACAGGATAACCGCATTTTTACAGTCTGCAAAGTTTCTGCTGATTTGGATGGCGAACCTGATGGTATTCACTCCCCTAATGAAGTCCCAAAAGAACGTCAGAGTTTTAGTGATTTTGTGATAGATGACGATGAAATTCCTCGCCGTCAATTGTTGTATCTAACTCCTCCTCTCAAATCACCGTGTGTTGCAGAAGATGCTTTTAGTCTTCAGCTTGCACGTCATTATTTACTTTCTCAAAATATCAATGCAGACATCACGACCGAGGGAGACTTGCAGATTGGCAAAGTTGTGTTTAAGTCGTTAAAAGAACACTCTAGCGGCTATCAAAGAGTTGATGCGTCGGGTTATCAAATATTACTCAATTATCGTTCTCTACGTCGTGGAGAAAAAATTGCCGAGACTGTATCTCTTAAAGATATCTTGAATGACCAAATCAACCCTGAGTTAGTCGAGTCATTAAAGAATCGTATTGTCCTTATTGGTGTTACTGCTCCCAGTTCTAAAGCTGATTATTGGAAAACCCCCACTAAAGAAAACAAAATACAAGGACTGTTTGTACAGGCACACATGGTCAGCCAAATCCTCAGTAGTGTTTTGGATGCTAGACCTTTGTTGTGGTGGTGGAGTGAATGGGTTGAAGCACTTTGGATCTGGGGATGGTCATTAGTGGGAGGAATTGTAGCGTGGCGTTGCTCAAAGCCGCTGTATCTTGGACTAGCAATCGTAATAGCGCTATTGACACTATTTGGGATTTGCTTTGGCATTTTTACACAAGCAGGGTGGATACCACTTGTTCCGCCTGCATTGATATTAGTATTAACAGCTACAGCTGTTACATGGACGTTGCGAAGAAAAAATTTGGTTTTTTAGCATTCCTAATTCACAAATAGCAATAGATATTATGACACTGAATTATGACTAGTAATAAACTATCTCAAAACCAGATTCAACCAATCTATAAAGCAAAAATGAGTGGATTTATAGTAAGCGCTTTAGCGAAGACAGCGCTATTACAAATTTGTCTTATCTCTTTGATATTGGTGAATATTACGAGTTACCCCTTACAAGCACAAACCCAAGTTACTCAACCAGCCAAGAAACTTGTACCCAACACGCAAAACCGCCTTACCCAATTAAAATTTCCCCGTAATGGCGCGCCTATAGGTCGCCGTCAAGGAGGAGCAAGGCGTAATGGCTGTTCAGACCTAATGAAATCGCCTATTACTGCCTTAGTTCCTGGTGAAGAAATTTCAGCTAATGTATCAAAATCTTTTTTGACATTTACAGTTTCTGAGTATCCCACCTTTTGGGTTTATCTACCAGAGTTACCCAGGAATGTACGCTCTGGAGAGTTTGTCTTTCAAGATGAAAAGGGCAAAGATATTTACAGGACACCTTTAACGCTGCCTGAAAGGTCTGGTGTTATCGGCATTAGCCTGCCGTCAAGCCAGCAATATGCTTTAAAGACAGACAACAAGTATCAATGGTACTTCAAAGTTTTTTGTGGCGATACTCAAACCACATCTGAGTATTATTATGTTAAAGCGTGGGTGCAACGAGTGCCGCTAACGAGCAAGCTTGAAAGTCAGTTAAAGACGGCAAAACCACGAGCATATACTGCTTATGCTGTCAATCATATTTGGCAGGATGCGATAACTAATTTAGCTGATATGCGCCGCACTAATTCAGCCTCGCGGGTACTTGGTGATAATTGGACTAATTTATTAATATCTGTGGGCTTGAAAGAATTTGCTTCTGCACCAATTGTTGGGCGTTATAACTTGAAAAAATAGCTTTTGGGAACATAGGCAACCGAGTTGCTGCTGCTCAAAGTGGGGGATTGGTGTACACAACTGATTTACTAGCTTTTGGGAACACAATCCTTCAACCACCCGAGGAATATTTCAGCTATGACCCAAGCAATGGCGCTCTGTATTATGGAGAGCGACAGTTAGCCCAACTACCTAGTGGTCTTAATCCTAATGAAGTTATAAGCGACTTGGACTAAAAGTATCATAAATCACCAAGTTTCAAGAGTAATCAAGGAGAACTTTCTTGGTCAAAGAGGTAAATTTTGTGGTGTTAAAAAACTGGCTGACTCAGAGTTGCCAGTTAGGGCTATCGAGCTTGCTGATTCTAAGTGGGTTGCTCCAAAAAGAAGGGGGTCGCACCTTTGCTCAAGTCATTGCCGATCCCTCTTTGGGAACTCAAGTCAAGCCAATTGACGACACAACCTATGAAATTAGAGGTGGCACAGAGGTTGGTGAGAGAAACTTATTCCACAGTTTCAATCGTTTTGATGTTCCTGATAGAGGAAGTGCTAATTTTATCAATAACCCAAACATAGTCAATATTTTTTCACGAGTTACAGGGGGAAATCCATCAGTTATTCAAGGATGGATTCGCGCCCAAGGTAATGCAAACTTGTTTTTAATCAGTCCCAGTGGCATCATATTCGGGGAAAATGCCAAATTAAATATTGGCGGTTCATTTATTGGAACAACAGCCAGTGCGATCCGATTTCCAGAAGGTGGAGAGTTTTCTATGACTTCACCCGTCAACCCGCTTAACCCCTTGCTGAAGGTGAATCCTTCTGCATTTATATTCAATCAAATTGCAGAGCCTATTAAGTCGATTCAAGTCAATGACGCAAATTTATCGGTTCCTAATAGTCGGAGTTTACTGCTACTAGGCGGCGATGTGAATTTGCAAGGAGGGGAACTACAAGCTACAAGTGGTCGAGTCGAATTAGGAGGATTGGCAGGAACAGGAACGGTAGGGTTGAACACTGATAACAATAATTTTCGTTTAAGTTTTCCTGATAATGTAGCGCGAGCAGATGTATCTCTTACCAAAGCAGCTACAGTAACTGCTAGTGGTGAAGGCAGTGGTGGTATCCAGGTACAAGGCAGGCGCGCTAAACTCACTGATGATTCAAGGATTACGGTTGATGGTGGCAATATTACGCTGAACCTACAAGAATTGCTACTGCGCGACAACAGTGAGATTTCTACCTCAGCAGGTACTCAAGGGGCTAGTGGAAACGGTGGCAATATTACAATCAATGTGCCTAAGGGCTCGTTAATCAACTCACCAGCAGTACCAGTTGACACTAAAGTATCCCAAGTCTGTCAAGCGCGTACAGCAGAAAATCAAAGCAGTTTTACCATTACTGGACGCGGCGGCTTACCACCCAACCCCAGAAGTAATGAACCCCTAAACAGTGATGCAGTTCAAGTAGATTGGGTAACTCTCAATCCAGCAAATGAAAAACCTACTAGTAGTACAAATGTTACAACTCAGGCAACTAGCCCGACGCCAGCGCCGATTGTGGAAGCGCAAGGCTGGGTGAGAAATGCCAAAGGAGAGGTTGTACTCACAGCTTATGCTCTCACAATTACGCCTCATAGTTCTTGGCACAAAGCAACTAATTGTCGTATTAATTCGTAATTAAGACACATTTAAAAAGGCTACAGATGTAAATCCTGAAAGCTTTGCTGCATCTAAATTTTTTAATTGCGTTAGCGCAGCGTTAGCGAGTCCGCGAGCGTCATTGCGAATTGCGTTAGCGTAGCGTTAGCGACGAAGGAGCGTCATTGTAAATTGGTATAAGATAAGGGTGCGTTATGGACTAAAGTACTAACACACCGAACATTGCTCGATGGTGCGGCGCTTGGCGACAACACACCCTACTATTTTGATAACTGATAACTGTTAGAGCCAATTCCCTACTAAAATATAGGGAGCCCACAAATATGGATTGTTGTCTTTAGCAAAAACTGCTAGTTGGGCGCGTTGGAGGGCTTCGGCTTTATTCACTCCTGCCTTTAACTGTCGATAGAACTCACTCATCACATCGATGGTAGAGCTATCTTCCACTGACCACAATGTTGCTAGTGTACTGCGCGCTCCTGCCCGCACGGCTATCCCAGCCAGTCCTAAAGCTGCTCGTTTGTCTCCTTCAGCAGTTTTACAGGCACTAAGTACGAGTAATTCTATGCTGCTAGACCTATTTTTGTCATTAACTCGCAGTAAATTATCAAATTCTTTGACTTTAACTAGTCGATCCCAAGTGAGAATAAAAGTTTTTTCTGGATCGGAACTAAATTCACTGTGAGTTGCTAGGTGAACCACAGTGAAGGAATTTGTTTGCAATTGCTTTTGCAAGTTCAGTTCAGTAAACTTTTGATTTAACAGTTCTTTACTCTTGGATATCTCAGACTGAATTTCTTTTAATTCTCGTGGTACATTTTCCAGTGCGGGAAATTCTCTACCTTCGACTGGGCGTTTTTCGCTAACTCCAGCAATTAAAGCGTTTAACCGTAACTTTTGTAATGGTTTGGGATCGAACAGTTGCAAACCAGGAGTTAAGGCGATCGCATATTTTTCTACTAGATATTTCTCCTGCTGTTTGTCATAGAGAACCGCCATCGGGATATTCCGCAAATCTCCATCTAGAACAAACACTAAGGTTTTGATTCCACTTTTGGCTAACTCTGTTTGTGCAGGTCGAATTAACCAGTCATATATCTGTTGCGACTGCTGCTGAACTTGATAAGTCCCGCTGACATCTAGTAAGTTTTTCCTCAGTTCCTCTATTATGTTTTCCACATCATCTTGAGCTATTACAGTCTTGTAGTGCCGCAAGTCTTGATTAGGCAACTTGAGGATAACATCTAGGCGGTCTGGTAAAATAATCGGATAAATAACTGCTGCTTGTTGGTCTTTTTTGTCAACCACTGGATCGAGTTCCTGTGTAGGATTTAAACAGGCTGACCGAAAGAAGTTGTCCAGTTCTACTAATTGCAGAGATTCAATTACATTACGAGCTTGTTTTAGGTTGTCTTGATTGATACCTCCCTGTGGTGAACGCAACAGCAATTTTACTAACTCTCGATACACTGGTTCAACATTTTCCCGAAAGGAAAACTGAACGTCTGGATTGAAAGCTACTAAATCGCCACGCAGGGACTGAAGGGTATTATAGGCAACATTATAAGATGCGATCGCGCCTTGAATATTTCCCTTTTTTTTGAGTATGCGTCCTAGTTGCCATTGCCACTGATAAGCAATGTCCGAGGCATTAATACTTTGGGCGATGAATAAAGCTTTCTCGGTGAGGTTTTGAGCGTCAGAGAACTGCTCAGTTTTTTCATACAACTCGCCAAGACTACCTTGAGCATAAGATTCTGCTCGCTGGTCTTGTAAGCTTTGTGCCTGCTCGATAGCGGTGGATAATTGCTGGGCAATGTTCAACCAAGAGGGGGAATCTATACTAGTTTTTTCTTTTAATTGTGTGAGACTTTTGGCAAATTTAATCCGAATATATACTGAGGTTCGGCTGGGTGGTAAGTTGCTAATTTCTGATTGAATTTGGGACGACAAGGCTAATACATTTTTGTTTTCCTTTTTCTCCAAAAGTAGACTAAGTAAGTTTAGGTGTGCTTGAATGCGTGTGATCGGGGAAACAGATACAGTAGCAGCCTGTTGGTAATATTGTAAAGCCGCTTCAGTGTCTTGCTGGGCGCGGGCTGTGTTGCCTAAACTGAGTTGAGCCTCAGCGATCGCTTTTGGAGATTGCACTCGCTTTGCCACTGCTAAACTTTTCCCCAACACCAACCGTGATACGTTTAAATCACCGACTACTCGGCGGACGTTGCCAAGACTACGCAACCCTGTAGCTACCAGAAGTGAGTCTGGAAGGCTTGTAAGGGTTTGCTGTACCTCGTTTAAAGTCTTATTAGCTTGAAGGTAAAGCCCTAAAGCTTGCAAAGCTTGTGCAGAGTTAATTCGGTTACGAGTTAATGTAACCCTGTCGCCTAGTTGCTGATAAATATTAGCGGCTTTTTGCCAGGTAGTTAAAGCTGTTTGTGCATGTCCTTGTGACAGTTGTAACTGCCCTTGCACATCTAGCGCTTGTGCGATAATTTGCAAACGCTGGCTGGAAGTACCTGTATTTTCCTCTGACTGTAATAATTTTAAACTTTGGGCGATCGCTTCCTCGGCTTCGACCCACAAGCCTAGTTGCTGATCGGCTAGGGAAAGATTACTCAGTGTCATCGCTTCCCTTAATTCATCCTTAGAGGCTCTAAACACAGTAGCAGCCTGTTGTAAAACTTTGACCGCTTCAGTAAACTGCCCGGTATCGTATAATATTTTTCCCTGTTCCACTAAGCTTCTCGTCTGGGATGCTTGGCTTTTAAGGGGAAATAGGGAGTAAGAAGTAGGAGAGCTAACGCCACGCGAGGATAAAGGAGTTTGAGACAACTGGCGTCCTAAAAAGTAGGGAATAGGGGATTTAGCATTCACCAATTCTCTGTTTTTCTGATTTCCTTGTTTTTCCCACTTCCCTTGCTCGATCAAATTTTGCGTAGCAAAGTAGACAATAGCAGGTTTGGCCAAAACAGGGGATAAGGCTATGCATAGAAACGCAGTCAAAAGCGTTAGCAGAAAATAACTTATGCATCTCATACATAATTCTTAGGCAATCGCACTCCATGACGTATTTTACAGAAGCGAAAAATTGGTTAGTCTGACTGAAAAATTGTGCATTGTCAGCGTAAATTATATTCCCTAAGCTAAGTAATTGTAAGGGCGAACGTAACAGCGCCCCTATTCGTGTACCTCATTTACCTGAAAAACGCTGTAAATCCTACTCCTAGTACAAGACGGCGTCAATAAACTACTTATTCCAAATCAATAAAATGCTTCGCTGTATACCTGTTTGGATGCGCGAATTTTGCCTTGCAATACTAGTGATGCGATCGCGTTATTTTAGCTAATTTCCATAGGCAACCTACAAACGCAGTTACTAAATTATCTCACATACATAAGGAGCAAAATATGTCTGTTGACAACGCAAAAGCATTTTACGATAAAGTAACCACAAATGAGGCGTTACAGACACTTCATTTCACTAGCGATCGCATCCTGTGGTCAGATAGCTGGCAGGATAAACCTAAATCTACTTGCGCTCTAGCCAGAGGTGTAATATGAGCCAAACAAGTAGTTCCCCTGCTTCCGAGAAAGAATTGCTTGCTAACAAAGGAACCGAAAATTTAGAGTCTTTGAACAGCATTTTGGATGTTCGGTCTCCTATCCTACCGCGTTATGGTTGGCAAAATCGGCGAGCCTTTTTAAAAGTTTTTGTTAAGGCGAAGCAGTCCCTAGATATGGCAGAGATTACTGCTATTCTCTGGGATTGAGGCAACTCATTTAATAGCCTCTTAAAATGTATGTCTGTAGAAAGCGCACGAGCCTTTTACGAGCGGATAGCCACGGATAAAGTCTTCCAAAAGCAACTCCAAAACGCTGTCAGCGATGAACAACGCTTAGAAATCGTACTAACTGCTGGCTACAGTTTTACGCAAAAAGAATGGTCAGCTACTTTAGCTCAAATCTCAAAGTCAGATGATAGTATCAGTGATGCAGAGCTAGATGCGATCGCTGGAGGAGTAAGTACTATTCCCTACCAGCCAACCAACAGAGTATGGTCTTTAAAGCAAATCGGCTTTGGTAAGCACTTACATAAGTTATTCGATCCATCTGGCTGGTCTATCAGAACGAAAATCACGGTAGCACTACTTAGTGTTGCGCTCATACCAGTGAGCTTCACTACCTATCACAACCTCCAAGAAAGCCTCAAGAGTGCAGAGGACAGCGAATACCGCAAACTGGAACTCTTAGCTACCAGTAATGCTAGTCGTCTCGACCAGCTAATTATTGACATCCAGCGTGTTGCCGTCCAAATCAGTACTGATAAGGATGTAGTGGGTTTTCTAGCTGCTAACACCATTCACAAGCAAACAGCCTTCCGCACCTCGATGCAACGAACCTTAGATAACGTCTTTCGTTCCAACCCCGACTATGATGTTGCCTACGTCATGGATACAAAGGGGCGTTGCCTCGCCGCTACCGATTCTACATTCATTAGTCAAAACTACGCTTTGGGTGAATACTTCCGCATTAGCATTCAGGGACATCCTTATGTCTCTAGCATTGTAATCGGTACAACCAGTGGACGACCAGGCATCTACTTCTCCAACCCTGTGCGCTCTGAGGGCGGCAAGATTGTGGGTGTGGCGGTTTTAAAAATCAAGGGAGAGGACATCTGGACGATCGTAAATGCATTACAGGCTGGCTCTCAAAGTTATGCCTTTTTGATTGACGAGCATGGTGTGATTATTAGCCATCCTGATAAATCGCTGCTTTATCATAGTTTAGCTAGCTTGCCACCTGAGAAACGCCAGCAGGGTGAAACCGACAGGATCTATGGTGTCAATCAGATCAAAAGCTTGGACGTTCCAGAATTAGCAGCAGCGATCGTAGGAGCTAAACAGACGAGTCACACAAGCTATTATTCCCCAGTTGAGCAGACGCGCCAAATGATTGGCTTTGCACCCTTACAAGAGCAACCTTGGGTGTTAGGCGTCAACAAAGCCCACGCACAGTTTGATGCTCCCTTAAATGCACTCATTTGGCAGAACAGCCGCAGCTTACTAGCAGTAGGAGCGATCGCGGCAATCATTGCCCTACTCCTAGCGCGGAGTATTGCTAAACCGATTCGTGCCCTTACAAAAGCAGCCCAAGCACTAGTAGAGCAGGATGATTTTGACGAGCATCGGTTAATTAAGGCATCTTACACCAATGACGACATCGGTCAATTGGTGCGCGTTTTCCTACAAATGGCACAAGAGGTGAAGGCGCGAGAGCAGAAACTCAAACAGCAAGTACTAGAATTGAACATTGAAATTGACCAAGCGAAAAAAGTACGTCAGGTAGCTGATATCACACAGACAGATTATTTCCAGCAATTGCAACAAAAAGCGCAAAAAATCAAGGGGCGAACAATTAAGAATGATGAAACAGAGATAGACTACTTCCAGCAGTTACATCAAAAAGCACAAAATTTTAAAGGTCGAACTATAAGAAGTAGCTGATTGAACAAAGGCAATAGAAGGCTTTTTGGGTTGTACGGAGTTTTATCACGTAATTAAATAGTTAATGCGTGTCTAAATTGCATAACTACTTGTCATAGTTGTTGACTGTTGACAGTCCAATCGCGTCAATGTGCAATTTTTATGTGGAACAGCTTATAAGTTTTATATATGAAAGTTCTTACATATCTAGGGGTATGACATTATGTCCAAAATTGTATCTATTCACTCGTTTCGTGGTGGTACTGGCAAATCAAATTTAACTGCTAACTTAGCCGCTACTATTGCGTGTCAAGGAAAACGTGTAGGTATTATTGACACCGACATTCAATCACCAGGGATTCATATTATCTTCGGTCTAGACGAAGAAAAAATGAACCACTCCCTCAATGACTACTTGTGGGGGCGCTGTGCGATTAAAGATGCTGCCTACGATGTCAGTAACACTTTAAATACCGAAGGTGAGACAGCTGTGGCAAATGGCAACCTTTACCTGATTCCTTCGAGTATTAAGGCAGGCGAAATTTCCCGAATCTTGCGCGAGGGTTATGATGTAGGCAAACTCAACGACGGCTTTGAGGATCTAATCCGCTACCTTAACCTGGATTATTTGTTGATTGATACTCACCCTGGTCTGAATGAAGAAACCTTACTAGCGATCGCTATTTCTGATATCTTAGTCGTTATCCTGCGTCCAGACCACCAAGACTTCCAAGGGACTGCGGTAACAGTGGAGGTGGCGAAAAAATTAAAGGTTTCCAAAATGCTGCTGGTAGTTAATAAGGTGCTACCTGCTTTGGATTTCAACACTTTACGAGAACAAATGGAGACAATTTACAACACTCCAGTAGCAGGCATTGTGCCTCTTTCTGAAGAGATAATTCAGCTAGCCAGTAGCGGTCTATTCTGCCTACGTTACTCTGAGCATCCGTTTAGTCAGACGGTGCAAGAAATTGCTTGGCAGATTGTCGATGAAGTAGAGCTAAAAGAGGTTTTGATCGGAGGCGCTCATTCTTGATTAATCAACTGCAACTTCGTGCTAGTGTACTTGCTTCCTATGGTGCTACTGCCCAACAGACAGAGGAATTGCTTACCCACAATCAAAATATCTTTGATCACAGCTTTTTAAAGCTTCCTATCAAGTTTCCGCTTGCACCTGAACCTCATGTAGCCGTTTGGGAAGAATACGCCGCTATTGCTAAAGAGGTAGGAGTCTTTGAAGCTTTATCAAGCAGGCTGGTACAATTACAATTTCCTATACTCGAAGGCATCAACCAAACAGAGGCATACCGCTCTGCTACTCGTAAGGGTGTGACAGTGGATGGTATGGTCGAGGCGACTGGTCTAATTTTGCAGCAGCCTGAACAACTTCAGTTGATGCTACATCAAAGCTTGGCTGGAGTCATCCCGGTTTTGCTTACCAAGAATCGAGAGGACTTTGTTTCTCTGGTACAGGCGCTAACAATGCGGAATGAACCCAAGTCTGTCCCTGCTTCTATGGGAGCCTGCATGATTACTGGTTTCAACAACTGGGATCGAATTCGCCAGTATCGTCAACAATGGTCAGCTAAAAATTTTGACAACTGCTCCCAAAGTAGTTGGTTAGAGGAATTTCAACGGCTAATTCCGCAAAAGCAGCTTTATCAAGACCGATTGATTATTTTGAGTGACGGTTTCTATAGTAATGTTTCAGCCAGCGACATCGGACTTTCGGAAGTAGAATGGCGGCGTTTGTCGATAACTATTCGACTGGAACATGAATGTACCCACTACTTCACACAGCGCTTATTTGGCTCTATGCGAAACAATCTGCTCGACGAACTGATTGCCGACTACATAGGTATTGTGGCGGCTGTAGGAAACTATCGAGCTGATTGGTTTTTGCGTTTTCTGGGGCTAGAGTCGTTTCCAGATTACCGAGAGGGAGGTAGGTTGCAAAATTACCGGGGTAAACCCCCGCTTTCAGATGACGCATTTAAGATTCTGCAAGCATTGGTGAAGTCTGCTGCTGAGAATTTGGAGCGCTTTGACACTCAATATGGAGGCAAGTTAAGAACTCTTAATAGTCAACCGATTATGTTAATCGCTTTGACTTATTTGACATTAGAGGAATTGGCTGACTCTGAGGCGCACTCGTATATCCAAAAAATTCTAGACCAATTACGGGACTGGGGGACAAGGGGACAAGGGGAATTATTATTAATTTCCAATCCCTAGTCCCCAACCCCAATCCCTAATCCCCAGTCCCTAATCTTATGACAGAAGTTCTACTTAAAGAATTGAGTAATAGTGACATCAGCTGGATGATTGCTACGGGTCGTCAAAAGGAGATACCTGCTGGCACTATCCTCGTGCAGCAAGGAAAAGCCCTTGATACCCTACACATCATACTAGATGGAACATTCACAGTCTCTGTGTCACAAGCTACAAACAATCCTCTAGATCAAGCTTTTGCAGCTATGGAGGATAGCGAAACATTAGGACGAGAGATTGGTAGGTTATCAAGCGGTGAGATAGTAGGAGAAATCCCATTTCTTAATGTTCGCCCAGCTGTCACTACTGTTGAAGCTGCCCAAAAGTCGGTGGTAATATCTATTTCTCAACAGCAATTGAGGGCAAAATTGCAGCAGGATGTTGGTTTTGCTTGCCGTTTTTATCGAGCGATCGCTATTCTACTTGCAAATAGAATCTCTCAACTTGGCCATAGCAAACTTGTTAAGAGCAATACGCTCAGAGATATGCTGTTTGTTTTAGAACAATTGCATGATAGTGACATCGATTGGCTGATGGCTACAGGTATTAGCCAAAAAATTGCCCCTAACACAGTACTCATCCGTGAAGGAGGGCCTGTGGATGCGCTGTATATTCTCCTAGATGGAACAATGACAGTTTCTGTTTATGAGGATGAACGCAATCCCTTAACTCGTGCTTTTGCAGCTTTAGAGGGTGAAGAAACCAGAAGCAGAGAAATAGCGAGATTATCAAAAGGTGAAATTTTGGGAGAAACAGCTTTCATTGATACCCGTTTGCCTTTTGCAACTGTCAAAACTACTAAAGACTCACTTGTGTTGTCAATTCCTCGACAACAATTAGCAGCAAAACTACAGCAGGATATAGGTTTTGCGTCTCGATTTTATCGGCTGATTGCTACCCTGCTTGCTAATCGCCTACAGGAAATGTTCAGTCGGCTTGGTTATGGCAGACGCGTTTATAGCAAAGGTCAGCCACTCGATGAAAATGTTGAATATGAGGATGAACTGGATTCTAATATTTTAGATAATATGGCACTGGCTGGAACAAGATTTGATTGGATGTTGAGTCGTTTGAGAGAAATTTAATTTTATTGGCAATAGAGTTTAAGGTGTTAGGTTTTTACTTAACATCTATTTTTATATTTGCAAAGACTGCAATCAGAGCTATCGATATTATTTAGTAAAAAATCGTTAGTTTTTTCTAAAAATTATGCATTGTGTAAGCAAGCTATAATCCTTAAGAGTTTTAAAGGTAATACTAATTCTCTATGAAGATGCGCTAATTATTTTGAAACACAGCGAATTATATATTAGGAAATCTCTGCGTACCTTTACGCTAACCTTCGCGTACGTTTGCGTTTAAATTAATTAGAATTTGGCACAGAAAATTTATATCTAAAAAATTGTTAGTGATATCAAAAAAAAATAGATTGATTTTGTAAGTTTTGCTATTTTAAACTTTATAAATAGTTCAGGAATTAATGAAAAATAGAAAATAAATATTCTAAAAAATTCATTAGACCTGTACTTTGTTGAATACAAGGAAAAGTAAAAATGGAAAACATGGAAGAAAAGAACTCACCAGCCGAACAGCAAGCTTCAGATGAGCTAAATACTGAAGAACTAGAAGCAGTTTCTGGAGGAGGAGTTTGGGACGATATTAAAGAGGGTGTTAGGGATGCAGGGCAAGGCTTGGCAGACGGACTTCGTGGCGAAAACAGTGGGGAGTCAAACTTGAACTACCTTGGCGGTAATGTTGTCGGAGGTGTCATAGACAGCGTGGGCAGTGCAATAACGCGTAAGTGATAGCACGCTTTAGAAAGTCATACCTCTTTGACTGACTAAAGTCTTGGACTTCACTTGCTTTGGCGGCAATCATTAGTTCAACCGAAATATTTTGTATTGCTGTCAACTTTTGCAATCGATAAACCGATATCAAGAACCTGAATTGAGATTTTTAAGCGTACTCTAACTTTACAAGAATACAAGTTCTTGTAATTACACCTTATAAATCCTCGATCAGCGTTACATGTAGTAATTTAAATCAAAGGAAATAGTGACATGACTGAACAAAAGAAAGGACGTAGAGAATTTGAATCTGAACTGATTGCCAAAGCTTGGAAAGATGAAGCATTCAAACGTGAACTAATCAGCAATTCCAAGGCAGTATATGCCAGAGAGTTGGGTCAAGAACTACCCGACAATCTCACAATTCGAGTGGTGGAGGAAACAGCAGATACTATCTATTTAGCACTTCCTAGAAGTCCACAAGTTTCTGAAGAGTTATCTGATGAAGCCTTGGAGGCTGTAGCAGGAGGAAAATGGCATTTTGTAACTTCTGGAGTCATAGTAGGTACTACTTAACGGTATTCCAAAAGCATTAAAATGTCTTTGGAGATGAACTGTAACCATCAAAACTAAAACAAGATAGGTTTACTGTAGCCCAATATCGTTCAGTTAAGCCCAAAATCCTTGATAGAGACGCGTTAGCGTAGCGGCACGAAGTGCAATTTCGCGTCTCTACAAATCAAATATTAGTACCAAAAATTAAAGTATTTCAGTACGGACTTAACAACAATGAAAACAAAATTACTAAGTTTAAGCCATACAAAGCGTTTTATAGAAAGGTATCATGCAGATCCAGATTTTAGAAAGCAAGTATCTATAGATCCGTATCGAGCTATCATTAATTACAATCTCAAAGCAGATGCAGAAGAAATAAAAACGTTATGTGATACAGAGTTTACTAAAGAGAACGAAGATAAATTCTCAGATTCTACTTTTTTAAGAAGTTATTGGGAACTTGCTGAAAAAATTAGACCACAACGAATCAGGTCTATAGCTAACCGTCCCGCTAATTCTCACTTTAAAGCTTGGCGATCGCGACAAATTGCTCGCACCGAAAGTCAGTTTATCAAGCCAGTTCACGATTCAATTATTCATGCTCCTGTTTGTTTTGAACTCAATAAAGGATGTTCTGTTGGATGCTGGTTCTGTGGAGTGGCTGCACCTCGCCTCAGTGACATTTTCTTTTACACTCCAGAAAATGCCCGATTATGGCGCGAAGTCCTTGAATTAATCAAAGAACTACTGGGAGAGGCGGCTGGCGCAGGCTTTTGCTATTGGGCAACAGATCCCCTTGATAATCCAGACTACGAAAAATTCTGTTGCGATTTTTATGAAGTTTTGGGAATGTTTCCCCAAACAACTACAGCTCAACCTTTGAAAGATCCATCTCGTACTAGATCGCTACTGAAACTTGCAGGTGAAAAGGGATGTCCACTTGATCGTTTCTCCATTCTTTCCCTAAAAATGTTTAACCAAGTCCATGAAGAATTTAGTGCGGAGGAACTAGCATTTGTTAAATTAGCACTTCAAAACGAAGGTTCTAATACTACAAAAGCAGAAGCTGGAAGAACACGGAAGCGAAACCTAAAAAAAGTAGAAAAAGATAGCAAAATTCCTTATCAAGGGACAATTGCTTGTGTAACAGGATTTTTATTCAATATGGTTGAGCGTAGTGTCAAACTTATCAGTCCTTGCAATGCAAATGATCGTTGGCCACTGGGCTACATAGTTTATGACGAAGGAACTTTTTCTGATGCCAATCAGCTAAAGATTCTCCTTGAGAGGATGATAAGAGACAATATGCCTCTTACAGTTCGACCAAATGAGCTAATAAGTTTCCGTAGCGATCTAAAGTATGAAAGCCTTCCTGATGGTTTCCAACTGTCAACTAATTTAAAAAAATTTAGATTTCGTTACGATTCCTATCTCAATGAGTTAGGTGAAATCATACACAAGGGTAGTAAAACTGCTAAAGAGATTGCTTCTATGTTTGACACCCGTAGTATTTTGCCTGCTTATACATTTCACAATTTTAACCTCATGTTAGAGAAGGGGGTTTTAGACGATGAGCCGAAACCCAAAGCTTAAGGATAAGAAAAATTGTCAGTCTTCTCTTAAAAATTGTGTATTGATAGCTAATGTTGCACCCTCTAAGTTACTAAGTACAAATCTCTATTTAGAAAACTTGAAATATTTAAGCTACAGAAAAAGGGAGATTTTTTCGCACAAGTGATTGTCGAGGCATCCTAAAAAATGGTCGAACACAAGCAAAATTTATTCCGAAAAGAGTCATTAGAGCGTTTATCTTCACCTGAAAGGCTAGACCAGTTAATGCAAGTGGTCAGCCCTAAAAGCTGGCTACCTTTAACGGCTTTGGGTTCCTTGGTAGCTGTTGCCGTGGTCTGGAGTATCTATGGACGCATTCCGATCACTGTGGAGGGTCAAGGAGTACTGATTTATCCGCGTACAGTTGTGCCACTACAGTCGAAAAGCGCAGGGCAGTTAGTTGCTTTGAATGTGAATGTTGGGGATGTCGTCAAGAAGGGAGACGTACTGGCAACGGTTGACCAAATTGACCTGCGTAAGCAATTACAATTAGCACGCGCTAAACTAGCTCAACTAGTGGAGCAGGATCGCAACGCCAGCTTATTACAAGGGCAGCGTCAGCAACTCGATACAAAGGCAATCCAAGAGCAACGCCTAACTCTTCAGCAAAGACTAAAGATTGTCCAGGATTTGACACCTGTATTGAGGGAGAAAGGGCTAGTGTCAATCGGGCGCGATCGCCTAAACCTACAACGACGCTTAGAGACACTCCAAGGGCTGCTTCCCACTCATAAGAAGAGACTAGAAAACCGCCAGAAGCTGTTAACAGAGGGAGCAATTCCTGATGATGTGGTCTTAGAGGCGCGACAACAATACGACGATGCTCGTGCAAGTATCGATGAAGCTGAATCTCAGTTGAAGCAACTAGACCTTAAGGAAGCTGATGCACAACAGCAATATCTCTCAAACCTGAACGAAATCAAAAACATCCAAGCTCAGTTACAAGAACAAAACAGTAAAGCAGCTACTTTAGCTCAACAAGACCTGCAAACTGTAACTACCCGCAAAAACGATATTCAAGAAGTCAAGCGAGAGATTGCCAAACTCGAACAGCAACTAGGCAATAACAGCCAGATTATCTCTCAACACTCAGGACGTGTTCTAGAAATCACTGTTAGTCCTGGACAAGTGATTGATGCTGGAACTCGCTTGGGGAGTATAGACGCGGAAACTTCATCTAGCAAGCTGGTTGGTATAACCTACTTTCCGGTTGGAGAGGGCAAGAAAATTCAACGGGGTATGACGATTCAAATTACGCCCCAAACTGTGAAGCGGGAACGCTTTGGCGGTATTGTCGGTACTATTACCACTGTTTCGCCATTTCCAATTACCAGGGAAGCTGCCGCCAGTGTGGTGGGTAATTCAGAAGTGGTGACAGGTTTGGTGGGTGAGAAGCAAGAGGGAGTCATGCAAGTATTTGCTGACTTGCAGGCAGATTCTACCACTTTCAGTGGCTACAAGTGGTCTTCTTCTAATGGGCCGCAACTAAAAATCTCTTCTGGAACGACTACATCTGTACGAGTCAAGGTAGAAGAGCGATCGCCGATTACATTTGTTTTACCTATTCTGAGGTCTGTCAGTGGTATCTACTAATCTTTCATTAGTGGCACCGATTAATCCTTTGCAGATAGTGCAAAACCTCCTCAAAGGTCAAAGCAAGCGGGTAAAGACACCCACGCTTTTGCAAATGGAGGCAGTAGAATGTGGTGCCGCCGCTCTGGGAATTATTCTGGGTTACTATGGTCGGATTGTGCCTCTGCCAGAACTGCGTCGCGAGTGCGGAGTCTCCCGCGATGGTAGCAAAGCTTCCAATGTCCTTAAAGCCGCTAGAAGCTATGGACTCCAAGCCAAAGGCTTTAAAAAAGAACTGGATCAACTTTCAGACCTCAGCCTTCCCTATATTGTGTTCTGGAACTTCAACCACTTCCTGGTAACAGAGGGATATAGCTCTAGTTGGGTCTATCTTAATGACCCAGCCACCGGGCCGCGAAAGGTGTCGCGGCAGGAATTTGATGAGGGATATACCGGAGTAGTGCTGGTTATGGAACCAGGCCCGGAGTTCGCTAAAGGAGGTCGTAAACCCAGTTTGATTTTATCGCTGTGGTCGCGGCTACAGGGTGCTACTGGTGTCTTAATTTACTGTTTGCTAGCGGGATTTTTGTTGACACTCGTCGGGCTAGCAGTACCAGTATTTAGTCAGGTGTTTGTAGACGAAATCCTCGTGCAAGGAAGGCAACACTGGCTACGTCCGTTGTTAGTGGCAATGGCGATCGCAGTAGTTCTGCAAGCAGTGTTGACACTGCTGCGGTTGCGCTATCTGCGCCGCTTCAAAGTCAAGCTGTCTGTGGGAATGTCCAGCCGCTTTCTGTGGCACATCCTCCGCCTACCCGTTGGTTTTTACGCCCAGCGGTTTGCGGGTGAAATTAGTAATCGCGCCAGTCTCAATGACCAAGTGGCTGATGTGCTTTCCGGGCGATTGGCGACTACAGTCATTGATGCAGTAATGGTGATTTTTTATGCTCTAGTCATGCTGCAATATGACTGGCTACTAACTTTACTGGTAGCTAGTTTTGCTGCTGTAAATGTCTTAACCTTGCAGTGGATTTCCCGTCAGCGCGTCGATGCTAATCAGCGATTAATTCAAGAGTATGGCAAAGCGGCTGGTGCATCGATAGCGGCTCTCCAAAGTATAGAAACCCTCAAAGCATCAGGGTTAGAATCAGATTTCTTTTCGCGGTGGTCAGGGTACTACACCAAGGCAATCAATTCTCAGCAAGAACTGGGGGTGACAAACCAGACTTTCTCAGTATTACCTACACTTTTGTCTTCACTCTCATCAATGGCTTTGTTAGTTGTAGGTGGTTTACGAGTCATGGATGGACATCTCAGCATCGGAATGCTTATAGCCTTTCAGGGACTAATGCAGAGCTTTATACTGCCTATTAACAATCTTGTCAACTTCGGTAGTACCCTCCAAGAAATGGAGGGCAATTTGATTCGCTTAGATGATGTGTTAGACAATCCAATTGATGGGGCAGGGGAGCAGGGGAGCAGGGGAGCAGGGTCTTCATCCCCCTCATCTCTAGCCAGATTACAGGGGTACATCGAACTGGAAAACATCACATTTGGTTATAGCCGCCTAGATCCGCCTCTGATTGAAAACTTTAGCCTCTCAGTCAAGCCTGGAGGGCGAGTAGCCTTAGTAGGGGGGAGCGGCTGTGGCAAGTCTACCATAGCCAAATTAGTAAGTGGACTCTATGAAGCTTGGGAAGGAGAAATTTGCTTTGATGGTAAACCTAGAAATCAGATTTCGCAATCGATACTAACTAACTCCGTTGCTTTGGTGGAGCAGGATATTTCAATGTTTGGCGGAACTGTTAGGGACAATTTGACTTTATGGGATACCACAGTATCAGACAAAAATTTAGTGCGGGGCTGTAAGGACGCTGTTATTGATGATGTAATTTTCTCTATGTCTGGCGGATTTGATGCAGAACTGATTGAAGGAGCCGCTAATTTAAGTGGTGGTCAACGACAGCGACTAGAAATAGCCCGCGCTTTAGCGAACAATCCCTCAATCCTGATTATGGATGAAGCTACCAGCGCCTTAGATTCGGAGACAGAAAAAATTATTGACCAGAATTTGCGGCGACGGGGGTGTACGTGCCTGATTGTTGCACACCGATTAAGTACAATCCGTGACTGCGATGAAATCATTGTTCTTGAACGTGGAAAGGTAGTGCAACGAGGTACTCATGAGGAATTGTGGCAAGTAGAGGGGGTGTACTCACGGTTGATCGCCAGTGAAGGGGGAGCTTAATTATGGTCATCAATCAAGTTAGAATCAAAGACCTTGAGGGGCAACTATACAGCCTTAAAGGCAATGAACCAATCTTACTAGACGACCCAGAGACAATTTGGCTGGTGCAGTCCGGCTGTATAGCGTTGTTTGCTGTGACAGTGAAAAATGACATCATCGAAGGAACTCGCCGTTATTTATTCACTAGTAATCCTCAAGAGGCACTTTTCCCAACGGTTCCTGACTTTATCAATCGGCACCGCCAACTCTTAGCAGTGCCGATGGGAGAAACAGAATTGCTGAAGCTAGACCGAGAATACTTTAGGGAGTTAGTTGTCGATGGAGATACCAGAATAGTTGCTTTGGTGGAAGGTTGGCTCCAACAAATCGACGCTACACTTTCCCATATCGCTACCCCAGCAATTCAAGTCCGGGCTGTAGGAGAAGCGCGATTTTCTCTAAGCGAGGGTCAAACTCTCCAACCCGAACCTGGTGCGATCGTTTGGGTGCAAATTCAGCAAGGAAATGTCCGTTGGATTGGGTTTGAGGAACTGACTTTAGATGCCTCAGCAGAAATTTTTCCCCTGGGCGAGGGAATGTGGTTAGAAGCTGCGGGCGAGGTTCAGCTTGCTACTCAAACCACAAGTGCCATTCTCAACCCAGACATTCTGCTTAAAGGGCTGTCCCAGCTTCATACTCAACTGCTGCAATATATTAACTTCGTAGAACAGCAGGAAGTCCAATCAGAACTGCAACGGCTGACTGAGCGAGAACGCCTCAATCGTCAGGTAACAACAAAGGCTCTAGGCGAACTAGCATCTTCCTTGGGAACTCAAGCAGCAACCTTTTTCTTGGAAGGTACACCGCTATTAGTTGTTGCCGGTGCTGTGGGTAGGTCTTTGGGCGTAAAAATTCGTCCCCCTGCTCGCTCAGAAGACCTCAAGCGGGTGCAGGAGCCATTAGAGGCAATTGTTCGGGCTTCGCGGTTACGAATGCGGCGGATTCTGCTACGGGACAACTGGTGGGAAAAGGACTGTGGGCCTTTGGTTGCTTACACCCAGTCAGAAAATCGACCTGTGGCACTGCTGCCTGTTTCTGCCACTGGCTACGAAATCTTTGACCCCAGCGATGGCACTCGTCTTGTTGTAGATGCCCGTATTGCCTCGACACTAGCGCCTGTTGCTTATATGTTTTATCGGTCTTTGC
This sequence comes from Nostoc sp., assembly GCF_036917535.1. Classification (GTDB taxonomy): domain Bacteria; phylum Cyanobacteriota; class Cyanobacteriia; order Cyanobacteriales; family Nostocaceae; genus Nostoc. Next base: position 50,329 of record NZ_JBALDA010000026.1, on the reverse strand, counting down.
CCGATAAAGTTCTCAACGCTGGCGATTTATTTCGGTTCGCCTTAAAGAATCGTGGCAGGGATCTGCTAATCGTTTTTTTGACTGGCATTGCCGCTACCCTACTAGGAATGCTCACGCCTCACGCCACTGCCATTTTAATTGACAATGCGATTCCAGATAGCGATCGCTCTTTGTTGCTACAAGTTGGGTTGGGGTTACTGGTTGCAGCTTTCGGAACAGCAGTGTTTCGGCTAGCTCAGGGATTTGCCCTCCTGCGGGTAGAAACAATTTCCGATGTCTCCACTCAAGCTGCTGTCTGGGATCGGTTGCTAAACTTGCCAGTATCCTTTTTCCGCCAGTACACCACAGGGGATCTTCAGTCCCGCGTGACATCGATTAGTACAATCCGTCGTCAATTAAGTGGCACAACCTTGATTACTCTGATTACTGGTTTGTTCTCATTATTAAACTTAGGACTTTTGTTTTATTACAGTTGGAAATTAGCTTTAGTTGCTGTGGCTGTAGCAGTTGTTGTTGTAACTGTGACGGCTCTATCGGGGATGCTCCTCCTTTCCAAAGTTCGTCCACTCTTAGAAATCAAGGGAAATATTTTTGGGCAGACAGTACAACTAATCAATGGCATTTCTAAATTACGTGTCGCTGGGGCCCAAGAGCGTGGTTTTGCTTCTTGGAGTAAAAACTACAGTCGGCAAATAAAACTGGAACTTAGTACCCAGAACGTTGAAGACGGTGTAGCCCTTTTCAATACAGTCATGCCGATGCTAACTTCTGGTGTCTTGTTTTGGTTTACTATCCAACAGCTTCAGGAGGCTCAGACAACAGGCACTATCGGACTGACTATTGGCACTTTTCTGGCTTTTAATACCGCCTTTGGTACTTTTATCAAAGGTGCTACAGATGTAAGCAATACGATTACTGGCGCTTTGCAAGTCATCCCCCAGTGGAAACGCGCTCAGGCAATTTTAGAAACTATCCCAGAAGTGGATCTCACCAAAGCCGATCCTGGTAAGCTCGTAGGTAGAATTACTGTTGAGCGTGTAACGTTTCGCTATCGTCACGATGGACCTCTAACCCTGGAAGATGTCAGCCTCCATGCGGAGCCGGGAGAGTTTATTGCACTTGTAGGCGGTTCTGGAAGTGGTAAATCGACTATATTCAGATTGCTACTAGGCTTTGAAGCTTCCAAAGATGGTACTATTTATTACGATGGTCAAGATTTGTCTGGGTTGGACGTTGAGGCAGTGCGCCGACAGTTGGGTGTCGTTCTGCAAAATGGCCGGATTATGTCAGCTTCTATTTTCGATAATATTGCTAGCGGCGCTCAGATTACCCTCGATGAAGCGTGGGAAGCAGCGCGGATGTCTGGGTTTGCTGACGATGTTGCAGCCATGCCCATGTCTATGCATACTGTGATTAGTGAAGGAGGTGGCAATCTCTCTGGAGGACAACGACAACGGTTACTGATTGCTCGCGCTCTAGCATTAAAACCCCGCATTTTGTTATTCGATGAAGCTACCAGCGCCCTCGATAATAGAACCCAGGCGATTGTCACTGAAAGCTTGGATAAGTTACAAGTTACTAGGATAGCGATCGCTCACCGACTTAGTACCATCCGTAATGCTCACCGTATTTATGTACTCCAAGCTGGTCGGATTGTACAACAAGGAACTTTTGAGGAACTAACTGCTGTTGAGGGGATATTTGCCCAGTTAATGGCTAGGCAAATGGCATAGTCAATCTCATACAGTGCCATCAAACGTTCGCGGGTACGAGCATGATTGGCTTTTAACACCTCTTGTCTCAATATTGAGCTACTTTGATTCCAACGATCGCACTCTACTTTAACGTGAGTTCGACAGAACTAAAAAATGGCAGGAGGTAGTGCAGGCAAATCTTTTGGGTAAATGTCAATCGACGGTTTTTTGGGAAAATAGGTGTAAGCAGCCAAACCAGCCATCAGATTGACTAAAAAGTTAAATACACTACGATGACGAGAGTGTTCTATTTGACACATATTTTTGAGATGGTCATTGACTGACTCAATTACCGCCCGTTTGCGTAAAAGAATTTTATCAATCAGTTTTATCAAACGGTTTTTCATTTTCTTCTTAGATTTAGTAACTAACTCTAAACCTCGTTCGTATAACTCTTCAAATAATTTTTGTGAGATATATCCTCTATCTCCAAAAAGTTTACCGATGAAGTCACGAGTCATATCTGGAACTGGTTTACGGTCATCAACATTTGCCGGAGTTAGTTTGAATGCCAGTAATTCTCCTTTGTCGTTGATAATCAAATGAAGTTTAAACCCAAAGTGCCAACCCACTGAATTTTTCCCCCATTTCACTAACCCTTTAAAAACTTTATGGGCGTGAGAGCGACAGTTATGACACACATCTATCGGGGTAGAATCGATAAAACTAATCCCTGTAATTTCTCCTGTCCGTGTATGTAAAAAACAACATAATAACATTAAGCACCAGGGCATGAGTTCCACAAATCTTGTGTAACTGACTAAATTTGGAAACGCTCCACGCCAACTTTGTAGCACGTGCAACGTGTAGAACTCTTTGAAAGTCTTATAACCACTACCATGAAATGCAATCGCGATTGTCATCACGAATGAAAATGCATCCTTGAGTAACTGCGGCGCTCTCCCTTTGTGGATGGTAACTGTGGTACTTGTTGCCACAAGTTCTCCCACTGGTTACAAAAATCATCTACGTCACAGAAGATTTGTTCGATATCGAGGCGAGATACAATGGTAGACATAGCCGAGACTCTCATTTTTCTTAGATATTTTTAGTCTCGGCGTTTTTTTGTGCCTTTTTTAGTCATTCTCAATCAATCTTTGCGATCGCCTTTGTAATACCGAGTTATGCAAATCCATACATAGTATGCTTTTGGCCTTTTTCTAGCCGTCGAACTCACGTTACTTTAAGCATCCTCGTTTTGTTCTCTACTACACCCACTTCTTCAGAGTAATATTTTTTCTGACAAAACTTCAGTTCTCAAGTTCAGGGGGCGAAAAGGGATTCATAGAGAGGTATTGTGTAATTACTCCTATCATGCGAGTTCGCAGCACTTGTGTTCCCGTACCCCTCTGATGAATAACCTACAAAGTCAATCACTAGCACATTCGTTCACAGATACACCCATCAACAAAATCTACGATGTTGTCATAGTTGGTGCTGGACCTATTGGTTTAGCAACTGCTGTGGGTTTACGCAACCGTGGTATTGACAATATTCTTGTGGTAGACCAAACTCGTGCTTTTCGTCAAGTTGGTCAGATTGTGGAGCTTTTACCTAACGGGTTAAAAGCTCTCAAAAATGTAGATCCCAATGCTTACGAAGCAGTCCAAACAGCGCGTCTTACTTTTGTTTATTCTCAGCAGTTTGATGACGAGAAAACCACCGAAGTAATTGAGCCAAAACTTCCAAAAGCTTCCTTAGAATGGGTTTATAAAAACTTTCAGGGACAAACAGTGCAGTCATTTTCTCTGAGTTCTGATGTTTGGTTGAAAAATTATGGTGAAGGTCGAGTTCCAATTTCTTGGTATGATTTGCAGACTGCCTTAAGACAACTACTTCCTGAAGACCAAGTTAAACCCAATCACCGTTGCATTGATGTTGTGGACGAACCAGAAAATGAATGCGTCCGGCTCGATTGCATTTCTGATACTAGTGTAGAAGCCAACCCCTATGCATTTTGGGCAGATGGACAAAAAAATAATGATACACAGTCCCAAAATTCAGATAGATCCCCTCAACCATCCATCACAAAATCATTCCGAGCTAAAATAATTGTTGCAGCAGACGGTATTAACTCTACAGTTCGTAGAATACTTTATGCTGATAGCTCTAACCAAGCTTTTGCCCAACCAGAATATTCTGGGCTGACTGCAATATATTGTGGAGAAATACCCGATATACCAAATGAACTGCGAGCGCATATTGAAGAGACGTTTTTTGCAGGCTCACCAATTATAACAGTAACAAACTATGAATTATTAAGCGATAGCGAAGCTCCACCGCAAAATGCGGTGCGTGCTTTTAATGAATGTCCGAGCATGGTGTTATCTAACAGACGAAGTATTGGTTATGTAATGCGTGTGCTTGTACCTTTGTATTCAATACAAGGGAAATCTGGCAGTGATTTGCTCGACTTAGTTTTGCAAGAGTTAGAAAAAGCAGATTTTCCCGATGTACTCAAAGAATTAGTACAATTATCTCCGCCAGAAAATATGCGACAACGTCCACATTACATTCATCGTGCCGCTATCTCTGAAAATATTCCACCAGCTTGGAGTGGAGGACGAGTGGTATTAATCGGTGATGCTGCACATGGTATGCCTCCTTTTATGGGTCAAGGAGCTAATCAAGGATTTGAAGATGCAATGGTAGTAACAACATTAATTACTAACATTGCTAAAGAAAATAATTGGGATAATAAGCAAGCCATAGCCTCAGCTTTCGAGAAATATGAGCGTCTTCGTCGCCCATTTATGGAATACATTCAAGAGGCAACATTAACAAAATCTTCTCTCTCATCGAACCAAGTATGGCAGGAATATTACCAAAAAGTATACAACCGAAACTTTGACCAAATCATTGCAGAATTATTAGCTTGATCGAAAGCCAAACTGTGCGTTCGCCCCCGATCATTGCACCAATTAAGAGTGATAAAAACCCTGATAGTGTGGACAGCAGCCATGAGACTATAAGCAACCTAATTACCCAACGTTTCTGCAATCCAGCTTCAGCACCTCTGAAGGCAGCATCTTTAACACTTGGCCTTAAACTTCACATTTGTTCGCTAGCTAGCTGTAAAAAATTTAAGTAGCAGTATTTGACATGCTTTAAAGCCATTTTATTTAATATTTCATTTGGAACTATTGATCAATTTTCCTTTTGCATACTTCTTTACTATCTACCCAGTACTGAAAAGGATCGTCTAGTCCTTTACCAGCGCGATCGCACAGCATTTCAATGTCCTTATCATTATTCCCACTGTTTAACAAATCCCAATAGAAGCGAGCTTTACCATTAGGCGTTGACACAATAAACTCTCGCGCTGATATACCTACCATTTGTTGACTTGGTGCTACAGCGTCATGTACCTCTTTGGCAGTATCTACAAAAGCCCATTCATAGCAGTACTACACTCAATGCGTTCAAAGTTAAAAATCTTTGTAAATGCCGTCTACGACTGTTTTGTTGTATAGGCAAAGGTAACGTTGCCGCTAGTCTTTCTAACTTTACTTGCTTTTGGTTTTGTAGTAACCATACCAACATCTTCAGTGTAATTAACTGCGATTTCTTTAGATACTTTTCTAGGAACTCTTGATAGAATGAGGGCAACATTATAGTGACGGTCTTGTTTAATGGATGAGACCGTTCTTTTTTACCATTAAACTGTACCCCATAGATAAGCGCTTAATAGCAGCACCGTTCATTCTCAATAAAACTACCATTTTTTCAAGGGGTATGTGCCTCCCAAACCTTTAGCTGGCTTAGTTTTGTGATGATTGTCGCCCCCTGAAGTTCTCAAGATAGATGAGGTTTATATAACGATACGTTCACAATTATTACCTCATTCAGGGTAACTGAAAGGAGTTGGAGCAAAGTTAGTTAATTTGCCGCTGTTTGAGCTTCTTGATAGATTATTTCTTGGAACTGGATCATATCTTTTTGTGGATCGGCGTGGCTAACTTTCACCACTATCTGTTCGCCTAAGTTCACAGAACGTTTGAAGGCCATTGGCAACTGCAAGCCCAAATCTTCTAACAAAATTAGGGCTAAGTTGCTGTCTTCTCGCAGCCACATCAACACTGTCACATCCCAAGTTTCCTCTGGATGACGGCGTAAATACTCTAGTGCATAATATCTATTAGTTTGTCGTTCTACCATCGTCACCTCTTGGGTGATGCTGGTGACAGTCATCATCACTTCTTTAAGTTGATCTGCGGAAAATGGCAGAACTTCACCCCGCAAATGGGCTTTCAGTTGGAAATGGGTGAGTAAGTCACTGTAGCGGCGGATGGGAGAGGTTGCTTGGGTGTAGGTATCTAAGCCCAAACCAGCATGACGCAAAGGCGTAATGCTCATTTCACTCTTGGGCATACAACGACGCATGGCGCAAGCGCGAACGAATCCGGCTGGAAGTAAAAGCAATTCCTCATCTGGAGGTAATTCTGGTTGCGGTTGACCGCGAAAGGGCAAAGGTATGTTATGAGTTTTACCATAACGAGCCGCAACTTCACCGGCAACAATCATCATTTCTGCTACCAGTTGCCGCGATGGGGAATCGTCCAAAATATCAATGTGGATTTCCTCACCTTTAACTTTGATCGCCGCTTCTGGCATAGTGATGCTAATTGCCCCTTGGGCGTAACGCCAAGCTTTGCGCCGCTGTGCCCAAGTGGCGATCGCCGCAATTTCCGGTTCTGCTTGTACCCGTAATTGCAGCATTTCATCTACATCTTCGTAGGTGAGGCGATAAGTCGGTTTAATCAAGCTGGTATGAATGCTGTAATCTTCTACTGCCCCAGTTGTACCTAGAATAATCCCGAAGCTGAGAGCGCAACAAACCCTTCCCTGGATCAGACTCATTGGTCCAGTTGCCAATACCTCTGGAAACATCGGAATCATTCCCGTAGGTAAATAGACTGTACTACCGCGCTTTCTGGCTTCCAAATCTAATTCATCTTCCGGTACTAACCATCTAGTGGGATCGGCGATATGCACCCACAAGCGTTCTTGTCCATCGGGTAGTACTTCCCAACTTAGACCATCGTCGATCTCTGTAGTAGTTTCATCATCAATGGTATAAACCTTCAGGTGAGTCAGATCAAGGCGGTTTGTATCTGAGTCAATCGGCGGGAAATCCAAACGCTGTTGCGCCACTTCTAATACCTTATGAGGAAATTGAATTGGAATTGAAGAACGACGCAGGAACAAGTTTTCATAAGGACTCCAGCAACCCAAATCCACCAATAGTTGAAAAGCTCCTTGGGGTGTTGTGGGTCGTCCCAGCATGGTCATAGTTTCTAATACTGGAGCACTGGGCGGATAAGCACGAGCCAAGGAGTCATAATTAACCCCCGTCCGCACAGTGTCAGCTATTAGCGCTGCATATTTTTCTAGTCCTTCTAAGCGCTGGCGATCATGGCGCCCCCACTCTACTGCTTCACCTTTGAGCGCCTGCTCTACGCGAGTTAAAAATTCCTGCTGTCCTTTAGCTTTTAGTGCCTCTACTTCCAGTTGGTGCTTGCGTTCTGCTACTTGAGTAGCAGTTCTCGGCTCGTAAGCGTCTCCTTTTTGCTTGAAATAAAGTTTGTCGTCTGATAACAAGCAATAGGCGGCGTAACAAGGAGGTGCGGCTGATTCTGAAAATAGCAGATTCGCCATTTGGTCTGGGGTAACTGTTTCCCCATCTTCAACCAGTAATTCCCAAGCCACTTCTAAACTAGATGGGTCTAAATAAGGCTTGATCTGCTCCAAAAAGCTGGCAATCTCAGAAGGCTTGTAAGTTTGTCCGGTAACTGTATAGGTTATTTGTCTAGGCGCGAGGCTGTGGGATTGACCACGTTCGTCTACCACAAACCAGCGGGTTTTACCGTCTGGACGTTCTACGATGCCCAGACGGCGATCGCCTTGAACCCTAAATTCAACTAGCGTCCCCTTCTCCACAACTCTCGCACTCTAATTTGGTGAACAGTCTCAATAGTTTTAAGTTAGGAGTTAGGAGTTTTGATTCTTAACTCCTGTACAGACGCGATTATCAGTTATCAGTTATCAGTAGTTGGGAGGGTTTAAGTCCCCCACTTTCTTAGTGGTAGGCGTTGGTGGCGCTTATCTGCCCCTCACCATACGCCTTCATGACTGTTTACTGTTCTCTGTTTTAATGCGTCTCTCCTCTTTTTAGCCTTCGGCATTGATAAATGGCAACAAAGCCACAATCCGCGAACGTTTAATTGCTAATGTCAACTCTCGCTGTTGCTGAGATGTAAGCCCGGTAATCCGACGTGGCAGTATCTTTCCCCGCTCGGTGACAAACTTACGCAATAAATCAACATCTTTATAATCGATTGGTTCTCCTGGCTTGATCGGAGAAAGGCGACGACGGAAATAACTCATCTTTTTTACTTAATTTCCTTGTGAACGGTATGTTTGTTGCAGTGGGTGCAGAACTTTTTCAGCTCTAGCCTGTTAGTGGTGTTGCGGCGATTCTTCGTACTGGTATAACGTGAAACACCAGCAGAACGCTTATCTGGATTTGTCCGGCACTCAGTACACTCTAGTGTGATAATTATGCGGACACCTTTACTCTTAGCCATAATCTTACAAACAGTGAAGCCTGAAGAGAATTAACACAAATGACTATCTTCTCACATTTCGCCGCATATTTTCAACTAATCTTTTAATTTTTATATCGAGCGAGTAGCCACGACGCGACGAAACAATGAAAGTTCCACAATAGCGATCGTGTAAAGCCTGCCGCATCTGGGTATCAGAAAAGGCAGTCCCGCAATCAATTGCTAGGGGAATTACTAGCAGTATAGCAGTGGGATTGGCTCTAATATTACTTAGGGCAATTGACACTAATAAAGCACCCAAGCCAATAATCGCCTCTCGCTTCAGCAGTGAGGGCAAATCTGGAATTCTGCCCACTACTTCCCCATCTTCAACTTCCAATACCTTTAAATCAAATGCCCAACGCCCTAAACTTTGCCCTTGGTTGTTGTATACCACTAGCACCCGTAAAACCAGCCAAAGTATTACAAAAACTAAGATTTCAACAAATTGAATCCCGATATCGCTGCCTCCCAGTAGAGAACTGATTAACCAGACACCAAGGAAATCAAGTCCCAGTGCCATACCTCGTCGCCCAATCTCAGCCTTGGGATAGTGTTTTTGGGGAACTCGTTCGATTGTCATACAAAACAAGTATTTTTATTTAGGGGTTGGGAAATAGTGATTGGTCAAGGAATTTCTTGGTTGAGGCAGGGGAGGAAAGAGAGTTATTAAACAATAATTCATTTCTCCCCTTGCTCCTCTTCTCCCCCTGCCTCAAGAGCTCACCTCAACAAATAACTCTCTTAACCGAACCGTATTGGGGGTTGGGAAATAGCGATCGCTCCTGTTTTTAATATTAAGATGATGACTCAGCTAGTTGCTGCGCTATAAAAGAACAAAAACCAGTCAACAAAAATTTGTGCAACTAACAACTGCATAACTCAAAAATAGGATTAAGCTCCTATGGCAGTTTTGATACTTTGCTGATACTTAGTAAGCATCTTACAGAGTAAGTAGAGCGATGCAAATAAAGCTAATTAGCAAGAATCGTCATTTATCATTTGTCATTGGTCATTTGTAAGGGTTTCAGGTATCTTTACGTTTATTAATATAGTTAGGTTTATTCTCCCCGACTTACTTAACCGTTACACTAATGGATGCAATATACAGTAGGGTTGTATATCTGTATTGTATTGTTGTAGAAACTTAATTCTAATTAATTCCGGGGTTGCATTGATGACACATCTATTTACTAGAACAGCTATTAGTATGGTGACGACTACTGCTTTAACGTTAGCGATCGCCATAACCACTAACGACCTAGCTCATGCTGCTGAGTTCAACTTTAACTGGAAAGGAGACACAGGTTACTCAGCTAAAGGTTCATTTAACTACGATACAACAACTGCTCCCAGCGTCATTTCTGAAACAGGCTTGGGAGCTACGAAGAACTTGCAATCTCTGTCAATTTCCTTCTTTGATCCCTTGAGTAATCTCATAAATAGTTTCACTCCCATACTTAGTGGTGTATCTTACTACGGCTATTTGAGATTCAACTTTGATAGCACTACCCAGAAAATCTTTGGTTCCTTTGATGTTGGCAAGGATGATGAGTCTCCTAGTGACTCATGGCTTAATAATAATCTCGCACTCATAGATGAAGGTTTTAGCAATCAGGTTCTAGCTAAAAAATTTCATTTGAGCAAGAGAGATGCAGTAAGCACAGAGCAAATACTAGATTTAAGCAACAATTCGGTTCAGGTATCCAAAGTCCCCGAAGGAAGCATAATTATCGGTTTACTAGCAGTGTGTAGTTTGGGATTTACCGCTCGTAGAAATCTAGACAAAGCTATCCAAGAGTAGACTCAGAGGATGTTTGAAAAGTGATTGGCTGTAATTTTAGGCACTTGTTGATCTCCCCTAACCCCCTTTAAAAAAAGGGGAACCAGAATCAAAGTCCCCCAATTTATCAGGGGATTTAGGCGAATCTAAAACGTTTTGCTACCGAGCAGAAGACTTTTAAAACATCCTCTCAGTGTTACTTTACAGGGATAAAAGAAAAGTTGGAGGCGATCACTATGTTATCAGTCAGCGATGCACAAGCAATTATTTTAAATTTGGTGCAGCCGTTGGATCATCAACGAGATACAGAAGTTGTAGATTTCTTGACAGCAGATAATCGGATTTTGGCAGTGCCTGTTAACAGTCCACTAGATTTTCCTCATTGGGATAATTCGGCAATGGATGGCTACGCAGTTCGCTACGAAGATGTACAGCACTCTAGCGCCGAACAACCAGCTGTTTTAGAAATTGTTGAAGAGATTCCGGCTGGGTATCAGCCCAAGTCTACAATTCAACCAGGGCAAGCCGCACGAATTTTCACGGGTGCGGTGATTCCAGCAGGTGCGGATACTGTAGTCATGCAAGAGAAGACACGCCCCGAGGAAAACCGCGTATTTATTCTAGCTGCACCAAAACCGCAAGAATTTGTCAGACACAAAGCATCTTTTTATCAAGCTGGAACACAACTACTACCAGCAGGAATTAAGTTAAATGCCTCAGAAATTGCCGTATTGGCAGCAGCACAGTGTCCACAATTAAGTGTTTATCGCCGCCCGCGTGTGGCAATTTTTTCCACTGGTGATGAGTTGGTGACAATCGATAAACCGTTACAACCAGGGCAAATTGTGGATTCTAATCAGTATGCGCTGGCAGCTTTGGTAAAGGAAAGTGGCGCAGAACCGTTAATTTTAGGAATTGTGAAAGACGATCCAATTGCTCTGGAGAAAGTTATTGCCCACGCTATTGCGATCGCTGATATAGTTCTCTCTTCTGGTGGTGTCTCAGTGGGTGATTATGACTATGTTGACAAAATTCTAGAGTCACTAAAAGCAAAAATCCCCATTCGGACTGTAGAAATTAGTCCAGGAAAACCCCTTACTGTCGCCACATTCCCCAGTACAGATGCGATTAATCGCGTATCCCCACTCTATTTTGGCTTACCAGGGAATCCTGCTGCTGTGTTGGTGACATATTGGCGGTTTGTGCTACCAGCAATCAAGAAACTTTCGGGAATTACTGAAGGTTGGGAACCAGTATTTTTGAAAGTGCGATCGCATGATGAATTGCGATCAAATGGCAAACGCGAAACTTACCTTTGGGGTAAATTGCATTTAATAGATGGAGTTTACGAATTTCACAAAGCTGGAGGTAGTCACAGTTCTGGGAATTTAATTAATTTAGCTCAAACCAACGCCTTAGCTGTTCTACCTGTAGGTAAAACATTAATTTCTCCACAAGAAGAGGTGCAAGTTTTGCAGCTTAGTAATGGGTAATAGGGACAAGGGGGACAAGGAGGAATTATTGAATAAATCTTTTCCCGTTCTTCCCCCTCTTCCTTGTCTACCCTGTCTCTTTTCAATCCCCAATGCCCAATGCCCAATGCCCAATCTTAAAATACCTGCTCAAAAGCCTCAATCAAGTTGTTAACTTCCTCAAGGGTGTTGTAATGCACCATACTTACCCGGACTATTCCACCTTGGGAGGCTAACCCCAAGTATTCAATCAGTCGTTTAGCATAAAAGTCCCCATAGCGAATCGCAATATAATGTTGGTCAATTTTTGCCGGAATAGTCGAGCTATTTATTCCATCGACGACAAAAGATATAGTTGGTACACGAGTTTGGCGGTCAGCCTTTGATTGACCAATCAATCGCACATTCGGCTTACTGTTGAGGTAATTGAGGAGGCGATCGCTTATCTTTTCTTCATGTATGCTAATTAAATCAAACGCTTGCACCATTTGATTTCTCAAATCAGGTGCAGTTTCATCCCCGTAGTGCAGTTGTGCTAATTCACTTAAATAATCACATAAACCTAACATTCCATAACTTAATTCAAAATTCACATTCCCTAACTGAAATTTATAAGGTATGTCTGTCTGGTCAATAAAATAATGGTTAAGACCAGGCAATCTTAATAAATGTTCTTCTTTACCATAAAGTAAGGCATGATGCGGCCCATAGACTTTATAAAAACTCAAAGTATAGAAATCAACATCTAAATCCTGGACATCAACTAATCTGTGAGGTGCATAAGCTACACCATCTACACAAATCATGGCGTTGCGATCGTGTACAAATGCAGCAATTTCTTTAATTGGGTTGATGGTTCCCAGAACATTAGAAGCATGAGTCAAGGCTACCAATTTTGTGCGCTGACTCATTAATGGTTCTAAATCTGCTAAATGAAGTTCCAAAGTCTCTGGACGAACTTGCCACACTTTAACCTTCATTCCTTGTTTTTCAAGAGCTAACCAAGCACCAATATTGGCCTCATGGTCACAATTAGTAACAATAACCTCATCACCAGGTGTAAAGGTTTGACCCAGACACATTGAGAGAACTTTCAACATCATTGTAGTAGATGGGCCCATAACCACTTCTTTAGAAGAATTGGCATTAATGAAAGTAGCCATTCCCCTAGTTGCTAGAGCCAATCGTTCTCCAGCCAGTTGAGAAATCGCATAAGAGGCTCCTAACTGGACATCAGAACTTAGGAGAAATTCGCTAATTCTATCTACTACTTTTTTCAAAGTTTGTGACCCACCAGCATTATCAAAAAAAGTCCATTCACCAGCTAGAGCAGGAAAATATTGACGAACTTTATCAAGATTCAAGATCATAGTATAAGTAAGTTTTCTAAAGAATGTTCTTTACCCTAGCCTACCTTTTGACAAGTCGCCCAGAGAACATCTACATTCTCTTTTGATGTTTTCAACTTGTTGTGCCAGCCTTCTTGTTCTAGACATCTAGTGAGAAAGAATGTAGAAAGATGTAGCAGTGCTATGTTTCTACAAGGGTTCTAGATAATGCATATTATTTAATTTCTGGAGATGTCTTCTACAAGAACCTATCTAAAGAGGGTATACTTAAACCCATAATAAAGCGTATTTTACTATTTGTAACTATACAAGTTACACCCCTTTCCAAACCTCACTCCACTTGCTTTCATAGCAAGAAGGCTAAGAGCGAACAAGTCAGTCGAGACGACCAACGTAGTGGCAACCCTTATAAAGGGGAAAGTGGTCGGATATTTCTGTATCTCATATTGGTGTAGCCTCTGTCTTTGAGACGCTGTTCGCGTTCGTAGAGAAGTTGAAATCTCCTGTATTTAACTTTTAGCAACTATTAATGTCTTGATTCTTCACAATTATCGCCAATTTTCTTTGATAAGTTTAAGGGAGAGTCAAAGCAACTATTGTTTTGAGTCTTAATTCCTTGATTGAAAATAAAGGAACGACTTATGAACACTACGGTTAAATATGACATCAACGTTATCAAGCAAGAAGCACTTCAACTTGTTAAAAAGAGACTTGTTAATCGCCAGCAGCCAATTTATACCCTCTGTAAATATATTCCTCATCGTGACTGGGTTAACTTTGAACTTGAGTTAGAAAAGAATGAATTTCTATTCAGAGATAGAATTATCGATTTACTGAATCACGAATCTTGGGAAGATGATTGACGCTGCATAAAGCTAAACTACTATTAGCTACATCCTAATACAATCAAAATTAAAAATTCATTTTCCAACATTAAAAACTCTCGAATTAATTGGGGGCTATAACCAAAAGATTATTAAAGTAAGCAATAAATCTTGATGGATGGCTGAGGTGTTTAAAAAAGATAAGAGAACCCTCGCTAGCGTGGCAATAGTTCTCTGTTAAGCGAGTTGGCACAATAAAAACAAGCTGTGTGAAGAAAAGTAAACAATGCTCAAACCCTTTTTCTTCCTTCTTTATCCCAACAATAATTATTGACACCGAGCTACGGTATACACACAAGTTTTTTAGAGTTGTCCTCCAAATCGTGGAAAGCCAAACTGACATAATTATTGTCAAACCTCTGGCTGGAAACAAGATGAGTTTCGTGGTCAGTCATTTTTCCAGTTTCTTCATCCAGATGACTTGCCTCAAGTGATGAAAAGTATCACAGCTTTAGGAGCTTCAGACTATCCCTTGACTAATTGTGAGCGATGTGCATAACAGTTAATGGTATCCGCTACTTTCAATGGAATGCGATCGCAATTCCTAATGACAAAAGAGAAGTTGTTGAAATACAACAGGTAGGCAGAGATATTACCGAACAGCAAGCCGCGCTACATGACCGCCAACTTACCGAAGCCGCCTATGCCAAAGTGAAGAGAAATTTCGCACTTTTTCCGAAAATACCCACCCAATGATCTAGATTGGAAGCGCAAATTCATTCTATCCTTTGTACAATAGTCCTGCTTATAAGAAGATTTGGGGTCGATCTTTCCAAGGTCCAAATCGGATTTTTATGTAGTTATCAACTCATAATTTTAGATGATAATGTAGTAAACAGCTTGTAATCTGCTTACATTTGATTAAATTTTGCTAAAACTTGCTGAATTTAATTTATTGTAAATTAATTTTGAACTTTAAATTGTTAATTATTATAGTGTAATGTTCTACTAGCGATCGCTCCAATTTTGCTTTACTGCTGAATCGAAAATAGTATTTTATACCTGATTGAGAAAGAAACTTGTTTTATAATTTACTCTTGTCCGTTTACCCACTCTCTCATCCTATAGATTTGAAGTTATCACAACCTTTCATCCCAGAGCTAGAAGCGAAAAATTTGATAGTATTTTATCATCGTGGAGGAAATATACCTCATAAAACCGAAAAATAGAAAAAAATGAGGTTATTACCTAGCTAAATTTCTGGAATTCGTCATCATGTATGAACTAATTCAAGCTATCTCCAACGGTGATGAAAAAACTGCTCTACATCAGTTGATTTATACCTTGAGGGCTTCAGGTAAGCATTACTTCCTAAGAAATGAGATTTTGCTTTTCTTTGCCGATTACTGTCATCAATCCCAAAAGCCAGCCTATTTTTACCACTCTTCTTCTGTTGGCAAATTAATACAATACACCCATGAAATAATTCTCGAAGAAGAAAGTACTTGGTTCGTGATTCGACCGAAGATTGCGAATCAAGAAGTTTGGCAACTGACGGCCGATTTTAGTAGGTTCGAGCAGATGACGCCTCAAGCGCTGTTAGATGTGAGAGATCGTCTAGTCAATCGCTACCAACCCCATATCCTGGAAATCGACCTCCACCCCTTCTATGAAAGTTCTCCAAGAATTGACGACGCTAGAAATATTGGTCAAGGTTTAGCCTTTCTCAACCGTTACCTATGCAATCAATTGTTGACTGACCCTCAATATTGGGTAGAAATGTTATTTCAAGCATTACATGGGCTGCAATACAATGGTATTCGCCTATTGTTGAGCGATCGCATTCCCTCCGGTATTCAGTTGGCTAAACAAATTAAACAAGCGCTAAAATTTCTGAGTGAGCGATCGCCTGATGAACCTTATGAAAAATTCCGCTTTGACCTCCAAGAACTCGGCTTTGAGCCAGGTTGGGGTAACACTGCGGCGCGAGTCTCCGAAACTTTACAACTTCTCGACCGACTCATTTACTCCCCAGAACCTGGCATCTTAGAAACATTTGTAGCCCGCGTCCCCGCCGTCTTTCGCGTTGTCCTCATCTCCATCCACGGCTGGGTGGGACAGGAGGATGTTTTGGGAAGAGATGAAACACTCGGTCAAGTTATCTACGTCCTCGAACAAGCTCGCAGCTTAGAAAACGAACTGCGCGAACAAGTCAAACTTGCTGGACTCGACCAGCTAGGCATTAAGCCCCATGTAATTATTCTCACTCGACTAATTCCTAACTGTGAAGGCACATTTTGTAACCTCCGCTTAGAAAAAGTTCAAGATACTGAGAATGCTTGGATATTGCGCGTTCCTTTTGGTGAATTCAATCCAGAAATCACCAATAATTGGATTTCTAAATTTGAAATTTGGCCTTATTTAGAACAATTTGCGCTTGATGCGGAAAAAGAATTACTAGCTCAATTCAAAGGTAAACCTAATCTGATTGTTGGCAATTACAGTGACGGGAACTTAGTAGCCTTTCTCTTATCTCGCCGAATGAAAGTTACTCAGTGCAATATTGCTCATTCTTTGGAAAAACCTAAACATCTATTTAGCAATTTATATTGGCAAGATTTAGAAGATCAATATCACTTCTCAGCACAATTCACTGCCGATTTAATTAGCATGAATGCAGCCGACTTCATCATTACATCGTCCTATCAAGAAATTGTTGGTACACCCGACACCATAGGTCAATACGAGTCGTACAAGTGGTTTACAATGCCGCAGTTGTATCATGTGGTTGATGGCATTGATTTGTTTAGTCCTAAATTCAACTTAGTGCCACCGGGAGTAAATGAAAATATTTTCTTTCCCTATAGCCACAAAGAAGACCGAGATCCTGACCTTCGTACACAAGTTTCCAAGCTACTCTTTAGTCGCGAAGACCCTCAAATATTTGGTCAGTTAGATCACCCTCATAAGCGACCAATCTTTGCTGTTTATACCATCAATTCAATCAAAAACTTCACTGGTTTAGTTGAATGTTTTGGTAAAAGTCAGGCGTTGCAAGAGCGTTGTAACCTAATCCTCTTAAGTAGTAAATTGCATCAACATGAAGCTACAAACTCAGAAGAAGCAGAAGAAATTCAAAAACTCCATGACATTATTGAGCAATATCATCTTTATGGCAAGATTCGCTGGGTGGGAATGCGTATCCCCAGTAGTGAACTCGGCGAAGCCTACCGAGTAATTGCCGATTATCAGGGAATTTATGTCCATTTTGCTCTTTTTGAATCTTTTGGTCGGAGTATTTTGGAAGCGATGATTTCTGGCTTGCCAACTTTTGCTACTCAATTTGGCGGTTCTTTAGAAATTATCGAGAACAAAGAAAATCAATTTAATGTCAATCCTACAGACTTAGAAGGAACAGCAACAAAAATTTTAGACTTCCTTGAACAATGCGATACTCATACTGAATACTGGCAAGAAGTTTCAGAATGGATGAGTCAGCGAATTCATCACAAATATAATTGGCATTTACATAGCAATCAATTACTACTGCTTGCTAAAATGTTTAGTTTTTGGAACTTTGTTGCTCCCGAAAATAACGAAGCCAGAGATCGCTACATGGAAACCTTATTTCATCTCATTTATAAACCCAGAGCCGAAAAGATTTTGGAAGGATAAGGGGGGATGAGGGAGTGGGGAGTAGGCAGTGGGAAAGCAAGGGAGCAGGGGAGAGTTAGAACTGGATTCATCCACCTTTAAACTCCTTTCATCCACCTTTGAACTCCGTTCATCCACCTCAAAACTAGATTCATTTAGCTCAAAAACTCAAAATCATTAATCCCCAATTTATGCAAACAAAAGGTCGTTCTCGTAATTTTATCTACACAGACTGGATATTAATCGAAACCCAGTTTGACCCTGAGCAATTGCAATCCAAAGAAACCGTTTTTACAATCGGCAATGGATACCTGGGAACAAGAGGCAGTTTTGAGGAAGGTTATCCTCATGCATTGCCAGCTACTTTTATCCACGGTGTCTACGATGATGTGCCTGTGGTATACACTGAACTGGTAAATTGCCCTGACTGGCTCCCTTTGGTAGTGATTGTGAATGGCGATCGCTTCCGTCTCGATCAAGGTGAGATATTGCGCTATGATCGCCAGCTTGATTTACGCCAAGGACTAGTGATTCGTACTGTGCGTTGGCGCTCTCCTAGTGGGAATACCGTAGACATTAGCTTTGAACGCTTTGCTAGTCTTGCAGATCCGCACGTGTTGGCGTTACGCTGCGATGTAACGCCAGTAGATTTTGAGGGGTTAATCGAAATTCAAGCTAGCATCAACGGCTATCCCGAAAATCAGGGTTTAAATCACTGGGAAGAATTAGACCAGGGCAAGATTAACCAAGGAATCTGGTTGCAACGCCGCACCCGCAGTTCCCGAATTGAACTCGGTATGGCAGCTAAAATGACAATATCAGGCACTGAAGCACCTTTGCAATTCAATACCGCACCTGGTTATCCTACCTTGAGTACGACCTTTTTGGCTAAAACGCAGCAGACCGTAACAGTGGAAAAACTCGTGACAGTTTTTACTTCGCGGGATATAGAAACACCAGTTCCAGCAGCTCAAGAAAAACTCACACAGTTGCCAGACTACGCAACATTACTAAAAGCTCAGAAACAGGCATGGGATGAGGTTTGGCAGCAAAGTGACATCCTGATTGAGGGGGATAGCACAGCTACTTTTGCTGTTCGCTACAATCTGTTTCAGTTGCTAATTGCTGCCTCACGCCATGATGACAAGGTGAGTATTCCTGCTAAAACCCTTTCGGGGTTTGGTTATCGCGGTCATATTTTTTGGGATACAGAAATTTTTATACAGCCCCTGTTTCTGTTTACTCAACCAGCGATCGCCCGTAATTTACTCAGTTACCGTTGGCACACCTTACCAGGAGCTAGACGCAAGGCAGCCCATTACGGTTATAAAGGAGCAATGTTTGCTTGGGAAAGTGCTGATTCTGGAGATGAAGTGACACCACGTTGGGCTATCGGTAGTGATTTTTATGGTGAAGACGTGCGGATTTGGTGTCGCGATCGCGAAATTCATATCAATGCAGATATCCCTTACGCAGTCTGGAACTACTGGCGAGCGACTGGTGATGATGACTGGATGCAAAGCTACGGTGCAGAGGCGATCTTGGATGCCGCGATTTTTTGGGGTAGCCGGGTGGAATTTAATTCTGAGCGCGAACAGTATGAAATTCGGGGAGTAATCGGAGCGGATGAATACCATGAATTCGTCCACAACAACGCCTTTACAAACCGGATGGCGCAATGGCATCTAGAGAAAGCGATCACAGTTTATGATTGGTTGGTTCATAAATTTCCCGAACGAGCCACCGAACTAGAACAAAAGCTAAAGCTAACCCCAGAGGAGCGATCGCACTGGCAAGATATCATTGCCAAAATATTGTTTTTCCATGACCCATCAACAGAACTAATCGAGCAATTTGAGGGATTTTTCCAATTGGAAGATGTCAACTTAGCAGATTATGAACCACGCGATCGCTCTATGCAACCGATCTTGGGTATGGAGAAAACCAATAAATCTCAAGTACTCAAGCAGCCAGACGTATTAATGCTCTTATATTTAATGCGGGAATCAGCAGATTTTCCCTACAACGAAAAAGCATTGCAGACAAACTGGGACTACTACGCACCCCGCACTGATATTACTTATGGTTCGTCTCTTGGCCCAGCAGTTCAAGCGATTTTAGCTTCCGATTTGGGTAAATCAACCGCAGCTTACGCACAGTTTATGCAGGCGTTAATGGTGGATCTTGAAGATAACCGAGGTAACACCAACGATGGAATTCATGGTGCTAGTGCTGGTGGTATTTGGCAAGCTGTAATTTTTGGATTCGGCGGTATCCAATTAACTGAAAATGGTCCTGTAGCCAACCCCCACCTCCCTCCTAGCTGGACGCGACTAAAGTTTAAACTGCACTGGCGCGGGAAATGGCACGACTTCAATCTGCATCGAGGACTGGGGACTGGGGACAAGGGAGCAGGGGAGACAAGGGGACAAGGGGACAAGGGGACAAGGGAAATACTTAATCCCCAATCCCCAATACCCAATCCCCAATCCCTAAGCGAAGCGACCCATAACCCCAATATCCAAGGATTCATCTTCGATTTAGATGGTGTACTAACAGATACAGCAGAACTCCATTATTTAGCTTGGCAGAAGCTAGCAGATGAAGAGGGTATACCGTTTAATCGAGAAGCTAACGAAGCCTTGCGGGGTGTATCTCGTCGTGCTTCCCTGATGCTGATTCTGAGAGATAGACCGTATTCGGAAGCACAAATCGAGGAGATGATGGAGCGCAAAAATCGCTATTATGTCGAATTGCTCCAAAACATGACACCCCAGGATTTGTTGCCAGGTGCGATCGCCCTTTTGGATGAACTGCGGCAAGCTGGTATTAAGATCGGTATTGGTTCAGGGAGTAAAAATGCCCGCACAGTGCTAGAGCGATTGGGCATTATGGACAAAGTAGATGCGATCGCAGATGGTTACAGCGTACAAGAACCCAAGCCAGCACCCAACCTATTTCTGTACGCAGCCAAGCAGCTAGGAATCGAACCAGAGCAATCTGTGGTTGTAGAAGATGCCGCAGCAGGTGTTGAAGCCGCTTTAGCCGCTGGTATGTGGGCAATAGGACTCGGCCCCGTTGAACGAGTTGGAGCCGCTCATATTGTTTTGCCTAGCCTAGCAGGTATTAAATGGGCAGACCTACGAGAGCAATTGAGTAACATTTCCAGACAAAAATAGCGAACAAATGAGAACCGCTTGATTACTTACAGCAGATTTGAAGGGAGGTGAAGTACACAACGATTCGTCTTAAAGCCAGCTAGAAAGAGTGTTTTACTTCTGAATTCTGCTGTATTCAGTCCTAATCACCCAAAGAACTAAAATTACCTAAAATTACATTGAAATTACTGATAACTGCTAAACTCCAAAAGCTAAGATCGTCCAAGTAGGGAATCTAAAATAAAACCCAACTTTAAAATTTAGGAGCAAAAGCGTGAAATTGGACGATTTAGCTTTGCAGATAGAGAATATGCGTAAGCGCGTCGCCCTCTTGCAACGCCAGAGTGAACAGCAAAAAGCACAAGCAGATACTGAACTCGTCAACGCAGTATTTAAAGAAGTTTACCTAGCTTTGGAAGAACTCCAACTAGTAAATGAAGATTTAAAGCAGCAGAATGAAGAATTATCTAATACTCAACAGGCCTTGGTAGCACAAAGTCAGCGCTACCAAGAACTATTTGAGGAAGTACCAGACGCTTATTTTGTGACTGATACAAAAGGGATAATTCAGGAAGCTAACTCAGCCGCCACCACTCTACTCAACATTTCTAAAAGTTTATTATTGGGCAAATCCATAGGGATTTTTGTACTTGAAAAAGAAATAATTGCTTTTCATTTAAAATTAAATCATCTGCGCGATCGCGCCCAATGCCCAGACTGGAAAATGCAAGAGTGGGAAGTAAACCTGCGACCGCGTGACAAAACACCTACTATAGCTGCGGTTAAAGTGGTTGCTATCCGTAATCAATATAGTGAGTTAGTTAGTCTGCGCTGGCTATTACGCGATATTAGCGAAAGTAAGCGAACCCAAGCCAAGCTGCAATGGGCAGAAGAGGCGATGCGACAAGCGCTTGCTAAAGAAAGGCAGTTTAGCGAACTTAAATCCCGCTTGCTTACCATCACCTCCCATGAGTTTCGCACCCCTTTGGCTACCATCCACTCTTCTGCGGAACTACTAGAACATTATCGCCACCTCTGGAGCGAAGAGCGACAACATACCCACCTGCGTCGCATTCAAACATCAGTTATGCATATAACCCAGTTATTAAATGATGTATTGATGGTGAGTCAGGATGAAACAGGCAAGTTAGAGTTTAATCCAACACCCATAAATTTGGTGGAATTTTGCCGCGATATCTTTGAAGAATTACAACAGAGCGATCGCTCACAACATGCGATCATTTTTAGCAGTGAGTGCCAATGTGCAAGGGCTAATTTAGACGCCAAACTACTACGGCAAATCTTGAGTAATTTATTGTCGAATTGTCTAAAATACTCTCCCCTTGGTAGTACCGTTAGGTTTTCTGTAACCACTAGCAACGAGCAAGCTATATTTCAGACTCAAGACTCTGGTATTGGCATTCCCCCTTCTGACATTGAACATATCTTTGAACCCTTCTATCGCGCTACTAATACAGTCAATATCCCAGGAATGGGATTGGGGATGTCCATCGTCAAGCAAGCTGTAGATTTACACGGCGGCGAGATTACAGTCGAAAGTGCGATCGGTGCAGGAACTACCTTTACAGTCATTCTCCCATTTTCGAGAAATTTTCATGTATAGCGGCTTGCACTCAGAATTTTGGTACGCTCCCATTTGATAACGCCCTTTCACATCTAGTTCGCACATTCAGATAGCAGTTCTAGCGGGGGCAAGGAGAAAGAATGTTTGACGCTTTTCCCGAAAAACAGCAAAATGCAATTTAAATGTGGAACAATCTATTTAAATTTCAAAGTCCCTCTCCCAAGCTTGGAAGAGAGATTTAGGGTGAGAGCTTTTGATTTATGTAATAATTACTGACACAATTGGGTTGAAAACTAGACAGTCTAAACTTTTAAGTCAGTTTTCCCTTAGAGGATGTTTGAAAAGTGTCACACAACACATCAACTTTGACATTATCCCCCACCCCCGATGTATTGGGGGGCTTTAAGAAGCTATTTACCCACCCTTTCCAAGGGAGATTGGGGGTGTATTAGATACTTTTGCTAACAAAAATAGCTTTTCAGACATCCTCTTAAAAAGACTGGACTCTAATCAATCACTTTTATTTATTGAATTTAAAAAAAAAAGTAATTGCTTGTATGCTTTAAGGTCTTTAAAGTGGAGTTAGCCGGTCAACAATAAGTTGATTGTAAAGTTTTTCTTCGCAGTAGCTTAGAGAAACGAACTCAAAAACTTTGTATCTTGAAATATAAGTTTAAAATATTACGCCTGTGGTAATCTCTAACAAATCAGAATACGCACTTTTAGCCCTGTTAGAATTGGCAAGTTGCTACCCTAACGGTGAAGCCCTGCAAATTCGAGAGATAGCGGCATTGCAAGACATACCGAACCGCTATTTGGAACAACTCCTGGCAACATTAAGACGTGGAGGTTTAATTAAGAGTATACGTGGAGCCAAAGGTGGCTATGTTTTGGCACGAGATCCTGGAAAGATTACAGTGTTGGATGCTTTTAGCTGCATGGAAGGGTCAGATATTGTTGTCTCTGATTGTGAACCGACTCCCAACACGGTAGAAGGTGAGCTAATTCAGGAAGTTTGGCAGGAAGCACGTCAGGCTGCTAACTCCGTTTTAGAAAAATATACGCTCCAAGACCTTTGTGAACGCAGAGCAATCCGACAGCAGAAGGAACTCATGTATTACATTTAGGTAAAGATGAAGTCAGAAAATTTTCATCCTCAGTATGAAAGTAATAACAAGATCGCCTGTGAGGCTGTTATATGCCTGAAGTTAATTCTCAGCAGTCCATAAATAGTACCGCTACTCTTGTGGAAAGTTATGCAGCAGGAAAACGGGACTTTAGTAAAGCAGAACTGAGTAATGCTGATTTGCAAGGCATTAACTTAAAAGGATCTGACCTCAGCTATGCTGACTTAAGTGAAGCTAACTTGAGTAGCGCTAATTTGAAGGGAACTGATCTGAGCTTTGCCGATCTCAGCCAAGCTAATCTCAAGGATGCCGATCTTAGGGGAGCATTATTGATCTCAGCAAATCTTTGCCAAGCTGACCTTAAAGGAGCGAACCTGAAAAAAGCAGACTACGATCGCACCACCCATTTTCCCCAAGATTTCGACCCGGTGAAAGCAGGTATGCAGATTAAATTTGTAAATTATTGATTGAAGTTAAACGCTTGTACTTGTCTCAAGATAGAAGATTTTTTTCCCAAAAAATGTTGTATTTTGGTAAGAAAGCCTATCTATGAGGTTGACAATGGAGGCAAAAAGTGAAATCTCCAACCAACGCGCACCATTAATCACTGCTGGAATTTTTCTTGGTGTGGGTCTTGGAGGATTTCTTGATGGAATTTTACTGCATCAGCTCCTCCAGTGGCATCATATGCTCAGTAGCATTCGACCTCTAACAAACACGGCGAATATAGATTTGAACATGATATGGGATGGGTTATTTCATGCCTTGGATTGGGTATTCACCGTGGTAGGACTTGTGTTGCTATGGCGTGCCGGAGGGCGTGATGATGTTCCTTGGTCATCACAGACCTTTATTGGGTCACTAATGATTGGGAATGGGTTGTTTGACTTCGTTGAAGGTTTAATTGACCACCAAATTCTCGGTATCCATTATGTGAAACCAGGCCCAAATCAGTTAGTTTGGGATCTAGGATTTCTTGCATTCGGTGCGCTACTTATTGTTATCGGCTCGATAGTGATAAAAAAAGAGTCAACAGTCAATAGTCAATAGTCATGGGGCATTGGGCATGGGGCATTGGGCATTGGGCATAGGACATGTCAATAATCAATAGTTTTTCTCCCCCTGCTCCCCCTGCCTCCCCACTCCCCACTCGCTACTCCCCCCTTATGCCTACAGATACTTTTGAAAAAACTAGCTGGAGTTGGCAGCTTTCTCAATTCCAACAACAAGCGGGTGAATGGTGGGAATACCAGTTTTACCGCTTTGAACACGCTTTACCAGAATTACCTACTGGATGGTCAATTAGCCCCTGGCTAGCTGAATTGCTGAAATTTCTGTTTTGGCTGGTACTGGGATTATTTATAGCGTGGGTGGGTTGGCGATTATGGCGAAAATTCAGCCCTTATATTTATTCTTGGCAAAATAGAAGTGGCAATATCACTGATTTTCGCGTAAAAACTCGCTCCAATGAGTCATCGATTGCTCTTTTGTTGGAGCGATCGCAAGAATTTTACCGTCAAGGTAACTACCGTGAAGCTTGCCGTTGTGTTTATTTAGCAATGTTGCAGCAGTTGGATAAAAATGCGATTGCACCCCACAAACTCAGCCGCACAGATGGAGAATATCTGCAATTGCTGCGATCGTCTGTGACTCCCATACAGCCTTATGAAACTTTAATTACCATTCACGAGCAATTATGTTTTGGGAATGCTGATATTTTGCCAGACAATTATGAGCAGTGTCGGCAAGCTTATCGAGAAATTTCTCAAGAATGAAGAGAATGCAGGGATAGGGATACTAATACCAATTCAAAATTCAAAATTCAAAATTCAAAATTAAGAAAGCCAGACAGAACAAAGGTTTGAGAGTATGTATCTGTCGCATTCTTTTTTCAAAATGAAAAGCCCAAAATCATCGCTTGAAACCCTTATTATTTCGTCAACTTTCCAAATTTTTCAGTCTACTGAAAGTATTCCACGCTGATCCCCTTGTGTTAGATAATGGTGACGTGTTGGAAAGAAGTAGAGAAGATACCGTTGGCAATTTTTACTCTTTTGATGATAAGCCTGATTAATTAGTTTTCAGTGAGGGCAGCATTAAGCTTTTTAACTTTTGTAGTTCATTTGCCAACATGTAAAGAGCTGCTTCAACCCTAAAAAAGGAATTGAGGAAATATGACCTTAGTAACTCACCGTTTCATCGAAACTAACGGTATCAACATGCATATTGCCGAACAGGGGCAAGGTCCATTGGTGATCTTGTGTCACGGCTTCCCAGAATGTTGGTATTCCTGGCGGCATCAGTTATCGGCATTAGCGGAAGCTGGGTTCCACGCGGTAGCACCAGACCAGCGCGGCTATGGACAGACCTCAAGACCGGAACCAATTGAGGCATACCATATTTTCCAGTTGGTTGGTGATATTGTTGGTCTGGTTCATGCGCTGGGTGAGGAGCAAGCAATCATTGTTGGACACGATTGGGGCGCGCTGGTTGCCTGGTATTGTGCTCTACTCCGTCCAGACATCTTCCACGCTATCTGCCTGCTGAGTGTGCCCTATCTACCCCGCAGTTGGTCAGATATTCGACCGACAGAAGCAATGAAGCTGATGGCAGGCGAGCAGGAGTTCTATCAGCTGTACTTTCAAGAACCAGGTAAAGCTGAGGCGGAACTAGAGTCTAATGTTCGCGCTAACATACGTGCAATTCTCTACTCCGCTTCAGGAGATCCACCACCAGAAAAACGCTGGCGCTTCCTATTTAATAAGTCGGAGAAGTTAATAGACACAACTCACGTACCGGAGCAACTTCCGGCTTGGTTGACAGACCAGGATATCGACTTTTTCGCCTCTGAGTTTGAGCGGACTGGTTTCCGGGGCGGGTTGAACTGGTATCGAAACATGGATAGAATGTGGGAACTAACACCGTTTCTTAGCGGCGCAAAGCTTCGCCAGCCAACATTGTTTGTGGCGGGAGAAGCAGATGCAGTGATCACAATGTACCGTGAAGCATTCGACACCCTAGAGGAAAACGTGCCCAACCTGAAGCAGAAGGTATTGTTACCGAAGGCTGGTCATTGGATTCAGCAAGAACGCCCAGTCGAAGTTAATAGATTGCTCATCGAGTTTCTAACAGACCTCCAAATCCACAAGTCGATTACCTAAAAGTTCAACTAGTCTCAGATATACGTTTAAATTGACTATTCGCTAAACGGTACAAAACAAGTCTATTAACTCTCACTTACTTGTCCCACGCATTTAGGACTTTTGCAACAGGTCTAATAATTTTAGTCACAATTGATCTAAAAGTAAGAAAAAGCGAGAAATAGGCATAAAGATTTATCCTCGCTTTTTGATTACCTAAGCTGTGAGAGTTGCGATCGCTCGATCCACAGCTTCCAAGGCAGTATTGACTTCCGCCTCTGTGACAATCAACGGTGGCACAAATCGGACTACTTTTGGCCCGGCTGGTACTAGCAATACACCTTCTTTGATGGCAGCATTGACGATATCTGCTGCGGTTATTTGAATATCGGCTCGCAATTCCAAACCGTTGATTAAACCCCAACCCCGAACTTCGCTAATGTGCTGAGGATATTTCGTTGCGATCGCTCTCAATCCAGATCGCAACTGTTCACCCCGTTCTTCCACATTCTGCAAAATATTTTCCCGTTCCAATGTCTGGCAAACACTGAGTGCCACACCACACACAAAAGGATTTCCGCCAAAGGTGCTGGCGTGTTCTCCTGGTTGAAAAACGTCGCAGAATTTCTTGCTGATCATTGCACCGATGGGGATACCGCCACCTAAGCCTTTGGCACTGGTGAAAATATCCGGTTCAACGCCAAGATGTTCGTAAGCCCATAATTTGCCGCTACGCCCCATGCCAACTTGCACTTCGTCAAAAATTAACAAAATGCCAGTTTCATCGCAAATTTGCCGCAGCTTTTTGAAATAGGCAATATCTCCTGGACGCACACCGCCTTCTCCCTGTAATGGCTCGATCAGAATCGCTGCTACCCGATAATCGCCTTCATCCAACTCGCTAATCGCTACTTCCACAGCGTTAATATCATTGTAATTTACGTAGTGGAACCCAGGAACCAAGGGATCGAAGTACTTTTGATACTTCGGTTGTGCTGTAGCAGTAATCGTTGCCAAAGTCCTTCCGTGGAAACTGGCATTGGCAGTTAGAATAATCGGTTTTTCAATGTCTAATACTGTGTGGGCGTATTTCCGCGCCAGTTTAATTGCAGCTTCGTTAGCTTCAGCTCCAGAGTTGCAGAAAAATACGCGATCGGCACAGGAATGATCAACAAGCCATTTTGCCAATTCACCTTGCTCAGGAATGTAATACAAATTAGAGACATGGTGCAGCTTTTGGATTTGGCGTGTTACCGCTTCTACCATCGCTGGGTGGGCATGTCCTAAAGTACAAGTAGCAATTCCCGCTACAAAGTCCAGATATTCCCGTCCCTGCGTATCCCAAACCCGGCATCCAGCACCCCGTTCTAGGGCTAAGGGAAACCGAGCGTAGGTAGACATGACAGCTTCACTAAAGCTATCTGTATCAAAGGGACTAGATGCTACAGACCCTGAATCTGGGGGGATGGTGGCTTGGTCAACGAGAGTTTGTAGGCTCACTACCGCTCCTCCTGAAAGTTTTTCATTATATAGTTATTTACTAGTTTCCTAGAAATCCCTAAAAAATACTTTTTATTTAGCACAACTCGTACTTTTTCTTAAACTAACGCTTATGTAACCTCAAAGGCATGGCGATGGTGAAAAAAACTTTGTACTCAACACTTGAGCAATAGTATAAGTGACAGGCAATTTGCGTAGGCCTAGCCAAAGTTAGGCATTGCAAGTCTTGGGTAGAGTCTAGGGGTTTTCTCACTGATGTCCAAGCCTGACTTGTCAAATGCCAGCCTGCGGTTTTGACAGCGCTAAGACACATGAGGAAATTTACCTTGCTATGTGCGGGAAAACTGCAAAAAAGCTAAGTACAGCATTTCATTAATTCGTAGCGAATTAAATTTAGCAATACCTTGCAATCCCAATATAATGTTAATGCGTCCTCTTACAATGCCAATACATCCCGATACGATATTAATGCGTCCCTTTACAATGCCAATGTATCGAGATGCATTAAAAACGCTACGCTTTTACGCATCTTCATACAGAATTGCTATAAGAGAGTTGCAAATTATTGACGGTGATCTATACGAATTATGAATTAGTTATGATGCCTTAAATCTGTGGTTGGAATTATTTTTCTGTGATTTTCAGTTCATCAATATTCCATAAAGTTTCTCCCAAAGCAGAAAATTTGATGGGATTGACACGTTCACGCACCGCCTGAAACGAGATTGGATTCACAAGGCAGAATATCGGCAACTGTTCTGCAACGATTTGCTGAAATCTGTCATAAATTGCCTTGCGCTTGCTCTGGTCCAGTTCTTTAAATCCTGCCCCAAAAAGACTGTCAATTTCTTTCTCCCATTCAGAAACTACCCATCCTTGGAGTGGGGGTTTTCCTGGTAAAGCACATTGGTTGAACGGATGAAATGAGCCTTGACTAGTCCAAAATAAAGATAGAAGATTAGGTTCAACATCTGCACCGTCAACACCAAACGCACCGACATAACAATCCCAATCTCGACGAGAGAGTAGCTTTTGCAATACTATGTTAAAACTGAATACCTGCATATCTGCTTTGATACCAATTTGACTGAGGTCTTGTTGGATTTGAACTGCGGCATCGATTCTTGATTGATCTTCTGATTTCACTAAGAGATTGAATTGCACCCTATTTCCATTTTGGTCTAACAGTTCTTTTTGGGAGTTATACTTAAAACCAGCCTCTAACAACATCTGCCTAGCTCTCTGGGGATTATAATCATAAACTTTTAACCCTGCTGCTGGGGACAAATAATAGGGACTTTGAAGCCGTGAGAGGTTTACCATCTGACCATTTCAACCCTGTTTTTAAGGTAAAAATAATTCGCTTTTGATCAGCAGATATTGACCAAGATTCTGCCAGTGCCGGCTCCAACTTGGTAGTTATAACATTCTCATCGAGCAATCCCTTATAAATTAAAGAAAAAACACTGTATGGAGAATCATTAATCGCAAAGTTAAAAGTAGTCGGGTCATTTAGCGAAACTAGAACTAATTGAGGTACTTGAGATGCTTTGCTTTTCATTTGTGTCAGGTGACAGCTTGTAAGCAAAAAACAACAAGATAGCAGCAAACCAATTAGCAAATTCAGAGGTCGAATAACAGCAGCAATCATCTCTAGTTATCTACCTTACAGCTACTATCTACACAGTACAGTATGGTGATTGAGCAGTACTAGAACTATGCCAGTAGACGAAAAAGTTCTGCGTTAGCGTACCCCTATGGGGAAGCAAGCTACGCGCAGCATCTCGTAGAGAAGGTATCGCCTTCGGTGGGCGCTTTGCGCCATCGCTCTGGTGGAGTGATTTGTAAGAGCTGATTTATACCTAAAAAATTGTAAGCAATACGGGTTTTTTGATAATTATTTTAGGCTTGTATCATCAGTAAAGCTAATAAATTAATGGAAGAAGCAATACCAACGCTCTCTCTAAAAAATGCTTCTGGCCATTAGAACTTCATGTAAAGTTAAAGATGAATATTTTTAAATCTTAGGAGTATTGAGTTTGGACTATTAGTTTGGATAACTTGTAGTTTAAATGTACTAAAAAGGACGAATGGTATAAAGTTAGTAGAAAACTAGAAAAATTAGGCTAAAAGTACTATTGTTACGTCATTCTCAACACTTGAGCAAAAATATCAACGTATCCAAAAAGAGTTAATGGCTGGGGCGATCGCTCTTGGCGGTGTTTTCTTGATTGGCACTTTGTGGTTTTGGCTAGTGGAGGGCTGGTCATGGGAAGATGCGGCTTACATGACAGTGATTACTCTAGCGACTGTGGGATATGGAGAGACGCATCCACTAGGTAGCCGAGGACGATTATTTACAATTGCCCTGATTTTGTTGGGTGTAGTCAATATTGGTTACATTGTCAACAGATTTACAGAAGCGATCATTCAAGGCTACTTTCAACAAGGAATTCGGCTACAGCAGCAGAGGCGATTAATGGAATCTCTATCAGAACATTACATTATCTGTGGATTTAGTCGGACTGGTCGGCAAATTGCCAAGGAATTTCGGACAGAAGGTGTAGCTTTTGTAGTAATTGATTCGGAGACGGAATCAATACAAAGGGCGCAGACTGAAGGTTATACAGCATACCAAGGTGACGCTACATTAGATGACACACTCCTAAAAGTTGGTATTGAACGGGCGATGTGTATCGTTGCAGCCCTTCCTTCAGATGCCGAAAATTTATATATTGTTTTATCAGCAAAAACACTGAATTCAGGAATTCGGGTGATTGCACGGGCAAGTACAGAAGAGGCTTTGCAGAAGTTACGACGCGGTGGTGCAGATGAAGTGATATCCCCCTATATTACTGGGGGGAAGCGGATGGCTGCTGCGGCACTCAGACCGCAGGTGTTGGATTTTGTAGACGGGATTTTAACTGGTGCAGACCGCCAGTTGTATATGGAAGAATTTTTACTCGACCCAGCTTTCTGTCCTGTTGTCGGTCAAAGTTTGCAAAAGGCGAGATTGCGATCGCAATCTGGAGCATTGGTTCTGGCAATTCACCGTGTTGATGGGACTTTAATCGGTGGCCCCACTGGCGATACGATTTTAATGCCGGGAGATCGGCTAATTGTTATGGGTACAGCAGAGCAGTTACGTAGCCTAAATCAAATTCTCGGCCCAATGAATTCTATGAAACTGCGACAACCGAAAAATAACTGATGGCTCGGCTGCAATGGCTCAAATTCGCGCCAGTGTGCGTAGTTTACCGCCGCAGGCATCGCGGTGTTAAAACTAATTCACTAATTCTCCCCCTTAGTTAACACACTGAAGCAGAAATTGGTAGCTGGGTTTGATTGTAAATTTAGACGAAAGTCGATAGCGATCACCTTTTCAAAAATTGTAAAATTTGCTAATAAAAAATGCCTGGAAGTAGAAATCAGGGCTTTACCCATCAATGAAGGAAGGGTGAGATGAGCGATCACACGTTTGGGCGCAAGAAAGCAAGTACATCAACTTTTTCAAATCCATCGCTTGTCTCACCAACGACTCCGACGCTGGCAAACCCAGTACGAGGCTTTGGTTTACCAACGAATAATGTCATCCAAACAGCAACAAAAGAATCAACCAACCTTCAAGAAGTGCAGCCTGCTGGCGAGCAATCCTTGTTATCACAAGCCATTCAGCAACGGTCTTTTGGTCACGATATTGGTCACGATATTAGTCGCATATCGTTGCATCGTCCTCAGGCAAAACTTACGGTGGGAGAACCAGGGGACAAGTATGAGCAGGAAGCGGATCGGGTTGCAAATCAAGTGATGCGGATGGTTGTGCCAGACAAACTTAACGCTCCTACCGTACAGCCTGTACAAGATTCCTTGCAGCGCAAATGTGCAGCTTGTGAACAGGAAGAAGAGAAAGTACAAACTAAGCCATCCATACAACCTGGTACTGATGCTGGCTTACAGGCAGGAGATAATATTGAGAGTCGGCTCAATAGTAGTAAAGGTGGGGGAAGCCCGTTGCCGGATGAGGTGCGAAGCTTCATGGAACCTCGCTTTGGTGCCGATTTTAGCTCCGTGCGGGTGCATACAGACAGTGAAGCGGTGCAGATGAACCAGGATCTCAGCGCTCAAGCGTTCACGCACAAGCAAGATATTTACTTTGGAGCCGGAAAGTCTTCTGCAAAAGATGCGTTGACTGCTCATGAATTAACCCATGTGGTGCAGCAGACGGGTGCGGTTCAAACCAAGCAAGTTTCTGAACAGACAACTGTTCAGCTAAAGTGTTTAGCTTGCGAAAATGAGGAAGCGCAAGTACAGAGGTTGCCCTATTTTTCAGCAGTTTCTGAACCTGCGATACAAAGGTGGTCACTTTTTGATGATGACGAAGACAAGCAAGAATCAGAAAGTAGTTCAGGCGGAGGTATCTTAGACTGGGCAAAAGAGAAAGCTGGTGGAGCCGTAGATACTGTCACGCAAGCCGGAAGCGATGCCTATGATTGGGCTAAAGAGAAAGGTGGTGCAGCCGTAGATACCGTCACTCAAGCTGGAAACGATGCTTATGATTGGGCTAAAGAGAAAAGCGGTGCAGCCGTAGATACCGTCACTCAAGCTGGAAGCGATGCCTATGACTGGGCGAAAGAAAAAGCCAGTGGAGCCGTAGATTCTGTCACTCAAGCTGGAAGCGATGCCTATGATTGGGCGAAAGAGAAAGGTAGCGCAGCTGTAGATTTAGCTACCGACGTTGGCGGACAAGCTCTAGATTTGATTTCGAATCCGTCTAATGTTCAAGTGGATTGGAATAGCGAACCTGGGATGATATTGAAAGCTTGGGCTAGCCATCTCGATCCAGAGATTGCACAGGATATTCGTGGCAAAAATCCCGCAGATCTGTACAACTTGGTAGATGTTCCTCAACAAGTCCAGCAAGCAGCTGAAGAATTAGCAAAACAAGCAAGAACGAACACGGCACAGAGTGTAACACCAATGGATATAGCACCGGATGTTACACAAGTGAACATGCAACCGGCTTTAACACCACTACCAGGACCTGGTGGTACACCTGGTCCAATCAGCGGTGTATACCCAGTTGGAACTGGTGCTGGTGCTGGTGCTGGTGCTGGTGCTGGTGCTGGAACTGGTGCTGCTACTGGTGCTGGTGCTGTTGGTATTGGTTTTTTGGCTATTTTAGGACTAATTATTCTTGCAGTTTTAACATGGAGTTCAACCACAATCGTCAAAGATAAAGACGAGAATAAAATGCTTGAAGAGGATCGGAAAAGAGATGAGGATTGGAAAAGAGATGAGACTGAACCAGTAACCGACTCCGCATCAGGAAAACCACGTACTATACCTGTGATGGAGGAGGGTCTTTCCTCAAGCGACCAAGAAATGTGGAAGAAATGTTACGAACTGCACGAGAAGTATAAAGACCTACAGGATAGTAACGCAGTACTCTCCAGTCAAATTAAATCCCTTCAAGATGACTACAATAACAATCGACTCACACCCGAGAAAAAACTAGAGCTGTGTGCACTCCTTGCTAAGCTAATTCCTGAGGTCGAACGTCTGCTCAACATGCGGCGAAGTTACATAGATGATGGATGTGATAAAATAGACTGGTTTAAGAGAGGCACTACTGAGTCATATCGCCGAATGCGTCACATTGGCGAATTAGAAAATGTTAACAGGCAATTGGACAAACTCAAGGAGTTGCGCGGAAAAATCCCATGCTGATGATGAACACAGACACCATGATCGCCTCTGTCCGCACCGCGTGGTCCCTCATCCCACCACCGCCTGTAGAGGACTTGCAGTACATGGCATGGGGATGGGGTGAGGAAGCTTGGCGGGCTTTCGTCGGCATCGCACCCGTGGAAGTGGATATCTCATCGCCAGGCTTCTTGGCGTGTACGCCGTTGCTTGATTTGCCACCTGCTACTGCTGCTGCGTATCTGGGGACGTATCTTTTGTCGCTGCTGGATGGACTGAAGTTTCAGGAAGATTGCGGCATCTTTTACGATATACTCACACGCGCTCATACTATCCACTGTCTCAGTGAGCCGGACTTCTGGCAGACAGTTATCCGCCCTTACTTGCCTGCGGAGTGCCGACAGACCTTGGTGGAGTTCTGTTCCTACCTTGCCTCGTGCCGAGAGTTACTTGCCTTGTCCCAAGAACAGATCGACCTAATTGTGGCGTTGTCGGTGGAGGATTTGCCTCCGCAAATGCGATCACTGATCGTTTGAGTTGAGGTGCGTAGATTTACCGCACTTCGGCTGTTGAATGCGATCGCCAATTTCCTAACGACTGTTTTAAAAGTCAAGCGATCGCTACCAGAAAATGTGATTCGCGTTTTGGGATTTTGAAAGTGGATTAATGAAATTAACACAAGCGATCGGGCTATGGCTGTTAAATGCGATCGCTGACGTTTGAGTTTAAATATGGTCGCCAATCTTGTAAACTTGGCATAGCTGACAAAAGCACCCACGAAAAGCGTAGACGCACAGCGGCTTGTAGATAGACATTGCTTGCCACTTTCACGCCTGCTATCGCGCTACGGTATTTCAGATGAAGCATGACCGCAAGCACGCAAAGACGCAGGGAGGTGGGAATGCGGAGAATGACCAATACCCTATTCTCATTTCCTAAACTTTCCCAAACCGTCGTTCCCGTTGCTGGTAGGCACACAAAGCGCGGTGTAATTCAGCGCGGTCAAAATCTGGCCAGAGAGTATCAGTGATGTAAATTTCCCCATAAGCCATTTGCCAGAGCAGGAAATTAGAAAGACGCATTTCTCCACTGGTGCGGATTAACAAATCTGGGTCAGTAATTCCGGCTGTGTATAAGTGGCTTTCAAACACCTGTTCGTCAATTTCATCAGGTTGTATTAGACCTTGCTGGACTTGCTTTGCGATCGCCTGACAAGCTTGTAAAATCTCTTGCCGTCCGCCATAATTAGTTGCTACAGAAAACCGGATACCGCGATTATCCTTAGTTTCTTCCATTGAACGGGAAATTTCTTGTTGGAGCGATCGCGGCAAGTCTTGCAAATTTCCCACAAACTTAATTTGAACATTCTCTTCGACCATTTCCCGCAGTTCTTGGCGCAAAACTCTTTGAAATAGAGTCATCAAAAAATCTACTTCTTCCTGCGGTCTTTTCCAATTCTCCGTTGAAAAAGCATAAGCTGTCAGTGCCTGAATTCCCCAATCCTGACAACAGCGAAGTAGATCCTTTAGAGCATCTACTCCTTGCTTATGACCCAAAATTCGGGGTAGACCCTGACGTTTAGCCCATCGACCATTACCATCCATAATCACTGCAACGTGCTGCGGCAATAGTTCTCGTTTTAAATCAGTAGGTAAATCTTGCTGTTTAGTTTGTTGTGCTGTCATTTTTTATCTCGAGAAGCGGTCGATGGTAATCTGAGTAAACGTGAAACTAGTCCTAGTGTCTTCCCACCTATCCGACGAACAAAACTCAACAGACCAGGAGCAACTGCTTCCCTATCTACGGTTGGAGACAAAACAGCCTCTAATGACTCTTTGAGCGTCCTAATCGTCAGCGGTCTATTTAGGGTTCCCCGTTCCGCTAAGGAGATAGAACCCGTTTCTTCAGAGACAACCACACAAATGCAATTTTCGACCCGCTCAGTAATTCCCATTGCAGCCCGGTGGCGTGTTCCCAACTGGCGCGAGGCTGTGCGTCCCGAAAGTGGTAAAATTATACCTGATGACACGATCCGTGAGCCACGAATCAATGTCGCTCCATCGTGTAACAAAGTTTTCGGCTGAAAAATTGTCTGAATTAGTTCTTTAGAAACTTCCGCATTTAGCTTTACCCCTGGCACAGAAAAATCTCGCTCATCAATTGGCCCTGTGGTTTCCACAATTAGTAAAGCTCCAATGCGGTTTTTTGACAATTCTTTAACAGCCTCAACAATTTCATCAATTACACTATCAGATTTGGGGATTGCCAGACGGTCGGGTTGAAACAGCTGGCGAAATTCGCCACGCCCCAATTGCTCCAGAAACCGCCGAAACTCAGACTGTAAAGCAACTGCCATCGCTACAGCACAACCAATCACCAACTTTTCTAGTACAAAACTTAGCAGAGGTAGTCCGAATCTGCCACTTAGTCCTGAGGCTAGCATTAAGATAATGAATCCCCGCATTATCCATAGTGTCCGGCGCTCACTAATAATAACTAGTATCATGTACGTCAGCACCAGCACTAAGACAATATCCAGAGTCCCAAGTAGCAAGGACTGTGACCACCCCAGGTTTGTCAGCCATTGCTTCCACCAATCTCTCATGACATCTGGATTAAACTTTTGCCTCTAATTACGGTTGGTCGTTTGTCATCTCTTACAAAGTTCTGTTCGCCCTTGGCGTTGCTGTAGGCATCGCTGGAAGCCGGCGCTCAACGCCAGTTCGCCCAAGTCGGGAAACCCTGACTGTGCGACTGGCTTGACTTTGCGCTTTGTCCTTTGTCATTTGCAAATGACTAATGACCAAAGACAAATGACTAAATTTTTAGTCTTTCTGGTAGGCGATCTTGTCGAATTAAATCTTCATAAGTTTCACGTTGCAAAATTAAATTTGCTTCGCCATTCGCCACTACGACTGCTGCCGGTCGGGGCAAGCGGTTGTAGTTAGATGCCATACTGTAATTGTACGCACCAGTTCCCATAACTACGAGAATATCCCCTGGTTCAGTCTTTGGAAGTAGAGCATTTTTAATCAGAATATCTCCTGATTCACAATGTTTACCAGCAATTGTGACTGTTTGGCTTAAGGGAGAAGACATTTTATTGGCAACGACTGCCCGATAAACTGATTGGTAAGTAATCGGGCGGGGATTGTCAGACATTCCTCCATCAATTGCCACGTAGGTACGAATTTCTGGGATGACTTTGGATGAACCAATAGTATAAGCAGTAACGCAGGCTGTGGCAATTAGCGATCGCCCCGGTTCGCTAAGTAATTTCGGCAAAGGCAGATTTTCGGCTGCACAAGCTGCTTGGATTACTTCACAAATCGCTTTCACCCACTCTTCAATGCTAGGGGGATCGTCTGATTCTATATACTTAATCCCTAAACCGCCACCAACATTTAACTCTGTAATCTTTAACCCATACTTCGCAGCATCTCGCAGCCACTGCACCATGACGGCGGCCAAATCTTGATGCGGTTGGCGCTCAAAAATTTGGGAACCAATATGAGCGTGTACACCTACGCAATTTAAGGTAGATTGTTGACTGACAAAGGTAAAGACTTCATCTAAATCGTTGGGATCAAAGCCAAATTTACTATCTAAGTGTCCCGTGCGAATATATTCGTGGGTGTGACACTCGATACCGGGAGTTAGCCGTAGCATGATGCGAATTGGTTGAGCAGGTTGGGCGATTTCGACAAGGGTAT
This sequence comes from Nostoc sp., assembly GCF_036917535.1. Lineage (GTDB taxonomy): Bacteria > Cyanobacteriota > Cyanobacteriia > Cyanobacteriales > Nostocaceae > Nostoc. The sequence continues at coordinate 12,962 of NZ_JBALDA010000026.1, read as the reverse complement.
GCAATTCATACCAGTTATCCGCCACAATGGTGACACCAGACTTGATCGCTAAAACTAATTCTTCACGAGATTTATTATTTCCGTGGAGGTAGATTTTCTCTTGACTAACACCCGCTTGCAGGGCGGTATAAAGTTCGCCCCCAGAAACTACATCGATTCCCAGACCCTCAGAGGCGGCGATCGCACAAACTGCTAAACAATTCCAAGCTTTTGAGGCGTACAATACTTGAGATTCACCTTTGTAGTATTGCTTGAAAGCATCTCGGTATTGCTGGCAAGCCGAACGTAGGGTTTCTTCATCTAAAATATATAAAGGTGAACCAAACTGTTCAACTAAAGTCGTGACATCACACCCACCAATTTCCAAGAGGTCATGATCATGAACTCTGGCAGTCAAGGGTAAAAGTTCTTGATTAGGCGATGGATTTGCCTTGGTGTCGTGTCTTTGAGGTAAATATTGACTTCCAGAATGTTGAACCCCAGTGGGGTGAGTCGATACCATAACTATAAAAGTTTTCCTTGTTCAAATTACAGGCTTTGAGTTCATCTCCCGATTCCCAGTTTACAAAGGGTTTGTAACGTTATTCAATAAATGTGATCTCATTAGATTTAGAAATTAAATTACTCACCCCAGAACATCTGAGTGCGTTATTGGAACTGGATCGAGTCTGTTTTGGTGGTCTATGGACAATGGAGGGCTACCAACGAGAGTTGGACAGTCCTAACAGCGATTTGCTGGGTTTATTCTCTCCTGTCTATAATTCGAGACTGCTGGGGATGGGTTGCTTTTGGTCAATTTTAGAAGAAGCTCACATTACAATTTTGGCGGTTCATCCCGAATATCATCGTCAAGGTTTAGGACAGGCTTTATTATATTCACTCATTAAGACAGCTTGCGATCGCAAAATGGAGCGAGCTACCCTCGAAGTGCGAGCTTCCAACTTGGGGGCTATATCTTTATATCAAAAATTTGGCTTTAAAACAGCGGGGCGGCGGCGGCGTTACTACCAAGATAACCATGAAGACGCTTTAATCCTTTGGCTACCAGATTTACAACACCCCAAATTTCAAGCAACTTTAGACCAGTGGTATTCCATTGTCAGCGATCGCTTAGACAAATCCTCTTGGCACTTGCTTTTTAAGTAGTTGGGCATTATTAATGTTTGAATTAGGAACTTCTAACAAATAAATTATCCAATCTTGTGGGGATATTTTTTTATTTGTCAGTCCCTTATTGGGGCTGGGGATCAGCCTCTGCAAAAAAATGCAACTTTGCTACGCCAATCTTCATTTAAATATTCTATCAAAAAAATGCATTGCATAAGTAAAATATATGTTAATGATTTTTGCTTGATATTAATAAATATATATGTTAAATATAAATGTTTGGGATTGAGTAAAGAAACCCTTAATCTAAACAGTCAGCTATTTATAATAAGTCCCAAAAACGCTGGTGAACTAAAGCTCCTCAGTACACTAGCCAGATAAGAGTAGTCAATAGTTAACAATTAGCCCATCAACCCAAATCATAGGTTCAGGATGTCTATAATCTGTTATACAGGCATCCAAAAGCTTTGCCTGTGCTAAAATCAGCATACCGGCACGACCGCAGATGATGGGATAAAGCCATGTTTGAGCGCTTCACAGAAAAAGCCATTAAGGTAATCATGCTGGCCCAAGAAGAGGCCCGCCGTTTAGGTCACAACTTTGTCGGAACCGAACAGATCCTCTTGGGTCTGATTGGCGAAGGCACTGGAGTGGCTGCTAAGGTGCTGAAATCAATGGGCGTCAATCTCAAAGATGCCCGAATTGAAGTTGAAAAAATTATAGGACGGGGATCGGGCTTTGTTGCTGTGGAAATTCCGTTTACGCCACGAGCAAAGCGAGTTTTAGAACTCTCATTGGAAGAAGCACGCCAACTGGGGCATAACTACATTGGCACCGAGCATCTGCTGTTGGGCCTAATCCGCGAAGGGGAAGGCGTCGCAGCCAGGGTGCTAGAAAACCTTGGTGTGGATCTATCTAAGGTAAGAACCCAAGTCATCCGCATGTTGGGAGAAACTGCCGAAGTTTCACCAGGCGGTTCATCCGGGCGCACAAAAACCCCGACTTTGGATGAATTTGGCTCCAACCTTACCCAGATGGCGATTGACAATAAGCTCGATCCAGTGGTAGGACGCGCCAAAGAAATTGAGCGGGTAATCCAGATATTGGGTCGCCGAACCAAAAATAACCCAGTGCTGATTGGGGAACCAGGGGTTGGTAAAACAGCGATCGCTGAAGGTTTAGCTTCACGCATTGCCGGCAAAGATGTCCCTGACATCCTCGAAGATAAACGCGTTGTGACGCTGGATATTGGTTTACTCGTAGCAGGAACCAAGTATCGGGGTGAATTTGAAGAACGCTTGAAAAAAATCATGGATGAAATCCGCTCTGCGGGTAATGTCATTCTCGTGATTGATGAGGTACACACCTTAATTGGTGCGGGTGCAGCAGAAGGTGCGATTGACGCAGCGAATATCCTCAAGCCAGCTTTGGCCAGGGGTGAGTTGCAGTGCATCGGCGCTACAACCCTAGATGAATACCGGAAGCACATCGAACGAGATGCAGCGCTAGAGCGGCGTTTTCAACCAGTAATGGTTGGTGAACCTACAGTTGATGAAACAATTGAAATTTTATATGGTTTGCGCGAACGCTACGAGCAACACCACAAACTGAAAATCTCCGACGAAGCATTGGTAGCGGCGGCGAAATTGTCAGACCGTTACATCAGCGATCGCTACCTTCCAGATAAAGCCATCGACTTAGTTGATGAAGCTGGTTCTAGAGTGCGCTTGATTAACTCCCAACTGCCACCCGCAGCTAAGGAGTTAGACAAAGAACTGCGTCAGATATTAAAAGAAAAAGATGACGCGGTACGCTCTCAAGACTTTGACAAAGCTGGAGAATTGCGCGATCGCGAAATGGAAATCAAAGCCGAAATTCGGGCGATCGCTCAAAGCAAGACTAATGCAACTGGCACTGAACATGAAGAACCCGTAGTTACAGAAGAAGACATTGCCCACATTGTCGCTTCCTGGACTGGGGTACCGGTGAACAAACTCACCGAATCTGAATCTGAAAAGCTGCTGCACATGGAAGACACCTTGCACCAGCGTTTAATTGGTCAAGACGATGCTGTGAAAGCAGTTTCACGAGCTATCCGTCGCGCTCGTGTTGGTTTGAAAAACCCCAATCGACCCATAGCTAGCTTTGTCTTCTCTGGGCCTACTGGTGTAGGTAAAACCGAGTTGGCGAAGTCCTTGGCTGCTTACTTCTTCGGTTCCGAAGAAGCGATGATCCGCTTGGATATGTCCGAATACATGGAGCGTCACACCGTCAGTAAGCTGATTGGTTCACCTCCAGGTTATGTTGGTTATAACGAAGGTGGTCAGCTGACCGAAGCCGTGCGGCGGCGTCCTTACACCGTAGTGTTGTTCGACGAAATCGAAAAAGCACACCCTGATGTATTCAACATGCTGCTGCAAATTTTGGAAGACGGTCGGTTAACTGATGCCAAAGGTCGCACGGTGGACTTCAAAAACACCTTGCTGATTTTAACTTCCAATATTGGTTCTAAGGTAATTGAAAAAGGCGGTAGCGGTATCGGCTTTGAATTCTCCGAAGATGCTAGCGAGTCAACTTACAACCGGATTCGCTCTTTGGTGAACGAAGAATTGAAGCAGTACTTCCGTCCAGAGTTCCTCAACCGACTCGATGAAATTATTGTCTTCCGTCAGCTGAGCAAACCAGAGGTGACACAAATCGCCGAAATTATGCTCAAGGAAGTATTTGGTCGTCTAACTGAAAAGGGTATCACCTTAGAAGTCAGTGATCGCTTCAAGGATCGTTTGATCCAAGAAGGTTACAGTCCCAGCTACGGCGCAAGGCCATTACGTCGGGCAATTATGCGCCTGTTAGAAGATAGCCTAGCAGAGGAAATTCTGTCTGGTCGCATTAAGGATGGCGATACTGCCCTTGTTGATGTGGATGAAAATGGCGTTGTGCAAGTTAGTTCTCAACAGCGTCGTGAATTGTTACCCCAAGGTGTTGAGTAAGATTTAGGATTTGGGATTTAAGTCTCAAATAAAGAATTAGAAAACGGTAGAGTATTTATTGCTCTACCGTTTTTATTTATAGCTATTTTGCTACCCACAGATTGATTGTAAGATATAGATATTTTTTGTGAAGTCAAATTTTTTTATTCTAACAGATATATTAAACTTTTTTACTTTTTCTACTGTCAAAGAAGTGACAGAGAGAAATATTCAATATAATTAGGACTCAGCTTGAAAAGCTATAACTATAAATATGAGATAGTAAAGATGAATAGATTACATCTTGGATTTACAAATAAAGAAATAGTGAATCAATTGAAATTACAATTAATGCAGAAGTGGCAACATAAAAAAATAAAGGGATTTTCATCAACGTTTAAAAATTTGCAGACGAGTGAATATCTGATTTCAGTTGAAACAGATTCAAAAGAAGTAGAAGATTTACTTCAAAATTCTGGTGGAAGATTTTTAACAAACGAGGAATATGAAGCTTTGACAGCTTACTCTAAAGGTGATAATGGAACTGATATTCACAATATCCAATAGAAATTGCTGGACAAGAATTTTTATCCCTATCTACCTAGTGGAATTTTTGATGAAGATACAGAACTGGCAGTGAAAGATTTTCAGCGAACAAATAGACTTCCAGTAACCGGTATTGTGAATGAAGAAACTATGAAAAAATTAAGGGAGTAATCAGTAGTAGATTCGTGTATGTTTTAGGAAAAACTAAAAAATACCATAGTAATATTGTATTTCTAATATCCTGGCTTTTTTCCTGCACCACAATTAGTACATTTAACCCAACCGTCACTTTTATAATTAATTCCGTAATGTTGTAAACTATTCCTACTATCAACAGTTTGAGAGCAGTTCCAACAATGATTTATGTAAACATTGTAATTATGATTTCTACCGTCTAATCCAGAAATACCTGAACATTCTATTGGATCAGCATTTGGACACCAAAAAACTGTTATCTCCTGTGTAGTTGAATACTTACTGTATTCAGGATTGAATGCCATTAGCTCTCCACAAAATTTACATTTTAATCTCTGAGAATTGTTTTGTACAAAATTAGCCCAAGCTTTAATTTTTCGTATATATTTATCTACATCTAAAGTAACTCGTGGAAATTGAATTTGAATACTTTTAGCAACTAAAAAATGTCTAAGGTTCCACTTGTAACATTAGCATCTTGTTTAAGATAATTTTCACTACATTTAATATCACGTTTATTAAAATACAAATCATCAGAATTTGTGATCTGAGAGATAAAACCATAATCATTGGGGCGACCTGTTTTTGAGTTCAATCCGCCATACCATTTAACTTTTCCAACTTCTCTATTCATATTCTGGTAAACCCTAGTTTTAAATATTTATCTAAATTTAATACAGATAAAAATAATCAGTTTACGTATAAATACTTATTTTCTGATTAATTTTGTATTAATAAAGAAGTTTTAATAATTTTAAGTATGATTACTATATTATTAAAATAATTATATACTCGACTTTTTTGTGGTTACTTAGCTGTTACGTCAAGCTAAACCAATTACCCTACCCAAATACTTAGAATGTACTATGAAGTATGCGATCGCCTTTCGCATCTGATTTCAGATATTATTCACCGAAATGATTGGAGGATATGACCGTTATGGGATGTTTTTTAATGAACCTATAGGTTATAGAATCAATCCAGATGGTAGCCGTATTCTACTTTACTATAAGGAGATAAAAATCAATGCAGACGACCAATACCACTTCATCCCCCGCACAAGACCGAGTGAAGAATAACTGGGAATTTACAGAAGTATAGATAGATCCAATGTTATCCCCTCCATATATTCTTTTATTGCTTTGCAACAGTAAAGATAACTGTCAAGTTTATGATCTGGCGCAGGGTTATAAAATTGTATTTTTCAGTAATGACTATAATGCAGCCAAGTTATGGTTACTAGAAGATGAGTATGAACCAATTGAAGGTAGGCTTTTAGCTGCGGAATTAGCCTAAGTTACTAGAGAGAATATCACCGCATGATTGACGCTGGCATTTTGAGCGATCGCAAAGTTGAACTACTCAAAGGAGAAATTGTCGAAATCTTCGCAGAAGGAGAACCTCACGCTTATAGTAGTGGTGAAGCTGGTGACTATTTAGCAAAGTTATTAGCTGAACGTGCCAAAATTCGTCATGCTAAACCAATTACTCTACCCAACAACTCGGAACCCGAACCAGATATTGCTATTGTCCAACCTTTAGGACGCGAGTATCGACAGCATCATCCCTATCCAGAAAATATTTTCTGGTTGATTGAGTACGCTAACTCTAGTTTAGAAAAGGATTTAGAGACAAAAAGCAAAATCTATGCAGAAGCAGGTATCTTAGAATATTGGGTTGTTAATCTAAAAAAGTTACACTTGGCGGTGTATCGAGAAATCTTAAATGGAGAGTATGTGACAAAACTGACATTGACTGGGGGAATAATTCAACCGCTTGCATTCCCAGATGTTTCTATTGTAGTGGAACAAATTATTAACAGCTAAGATAATTTACAGCTTTTTTTATTCTTTTGAACTACAAGAAGGTAAAGACACGAAATTGGACTGAGCTTCGCCGCACCACGTTAAGGCATCTCTACAAAGGTTCTAGATAACGTCTATTTTTTAATTTCACCAGATATTTAATAACCTTTCGCAAGATATTTGATGCAGAGACACGATTTTACTCGCATCTCTACAATGTCTTTTCATGAGTTTTATTCTGCGTTCACAAATTCCAAATATCCATTGCTAAGTTCTTTAACTGCCAAATCATAAAATTGCTTACCATGTTCTGGCGTTGCCAAAGCCGGATTTGATCCCATACGTCCATCTGGATAACGCACTCGAAAGTCAGCAGCGCTATAAATCCTATGTCCGCTTGCAACTTCTGGTGAAAGGGGTGCTTGCTTAATCGCTTCTGGATAAACGTACTGGGTGAGGGCTACTTCGCTTGGCGTTGCATGAGAACCTTCTTGATCCCCATATAATTCTTTAGCTAGCTTATATACAGAACCGCACATAAACCAGTTTGCCACTTGACATTGCACCTGTTGAGCATTGGCAATCTGCAAATCTTCTAAATGAGCATAAGTTTCTGAGAAAGCAGCTTTGAGAGTAGCAATATTACCGCCGTGTCCGTTAATAAAGTAGAATTTGTTAAAACCAACTTTGGCTAAACAAGTTACATAATCTCGCACGATTTGAATTAAAGTGCTGGGACGCAGACTGATTGACCCAGGAAAAGCGGTATGGTGTAATGCCATCCCCACATTGATTGTAGGCCCAACGATCGCTTGGGTTGCATTACCCACACCGGCTGCGATCGCTTCTGCACAAATAGCATCAGTACCAATTAACCCTGTTGGCCCGTGTTGTTCTGTGGAACCAATAGGAAAAATAATCCCCTTTGACTGCTGTAAATAAGCTTCGACTTCTTGCCAAGTACTTAAATGCAGTAACATTGTTAATGATTTTCCTCAATAAAATTGCGGTGGGATCAAACCTTTTGCTGCTAAACAGCATCTTCTGTAACTAAACTCCCACTAACACGATTATGAACTCTCTGGATTTTTTCTGCTGGCGATCGCACAAGATCCCCGACTTCGCAAAAGTTGTCGGGGATCTTTAATTTACTGCCAAATTTGGAGAGAATTAGACGAGCTATTTCTATGAATATTGTTTAGGGAATGGAGTCGCAACGAGTTTTGACACAGATAGATATAAACAATTTTCCGATTCTGCCATTTTATCATACGATACTCGCCGCGAACCTTCCCAGAATATAAATCAAAATTGATTTATGAAATGTTGCTTTTCTAGATAATCAAGAAAAAGAGTCGATCGATTTTGATTTTTGACTACTCAAAGTAATAATGCTTCTTTACGTCGCTTGTAATTTCCCATGTACAGGACATCCCAGTGAGAAAAATCACTAAATCGCCCTTACCCATTTGCCCTGGTTCTCCGCCATCAGGAGTAACAAGTACGTCACCTTCTAAAAAATAGCAAGTTTCTTGAGAATCATAAGTCCAAGGAAATTTTGAAACTTCCTTTTTCCAAATTTCCCATTTAAATAAACCTAATTCATTAAGATATTCTTGTGTGGGTTGATGCTCAATTTTAATTTCCATATTGGTTTTTTCTAGTTATATTCAGCAGTAAGATTGAATATCCTCTCCACACTGATCTACTAGATAACACAAAGCGCGAAAACGCAAGTAGACAAGTTCGTTGTAAAGCGGATTCAGCTTGCACATTGGCGGAATGTGTCCTATTTTGTGACCAAAAAGCATGAGATCACGCTCAAATGGACACTGGGCGGGAATTAGTTTAGCAATAAATCTAGCTAATTTCCGATTCTGAATCTCAATTTTGTCGAGCCATTGACGTAATGGTTGCAGTAAATCTAATTTGGGTTGAGCAAATTGCTTTTTACTACCTGCTTGATTCTTTTCTTCTAAAGGTTTAATAAAAGCAGGCAGAAAAATACGCTGATTCTGTGTTTTAAGCATAGTTTTAGGTAAGGTCTTCTTTGTAAATATGAACTATTTGCCGATTGAGAATATCACCATGTAATATGTTTAATCAATTTGCACTGTGCTTGGAGATTAAGAAGCAAAGTAAGCATAATGCAAACAATTTACATGCATCTTTGGGAAGAGAAATGGTTTAACTAATTGTTATTTAAGCCCACCAAATCATGAAGAACTGTCCCGTTAAATACAAAATAACAAAGAAAATATAAAAATGGCATTTCTTTAACTTATGGATTTCTAATCTTCAAAATAGCAATCTTATATATTAAATATAAATGCCTGGTTCGTAAACTGACTAGTATCTAAAGATGTAGTTTATGGTACACAAACACAGTTTTGTTCTGACCCTACATACATTTTGCTAGGATTAGCCCTTAATATCTTTCGATTTTAGGGTATTGAATATCTATAAATTTGTCTAATATGCTACACAAGCTAACCTAGATATTATCTAATAAGTAGCCATAAATCGATTGATAAGTCAAAATTAATATAAGAACTTATACAAGAGCAAGGGGCACTTCTACTGAATAGTTATACACAGTTTTTATAATCAGTTTTGTCCAACTACTCACTGTGAGATTTTGCTGTCAGCACGATCCTTTGTAGAAAAGTATTGGTTATTCTCCCCAGTCTTCACTTCCTGATTATGAAAAACTTATTAACTTATTATTTAAAATATCTTAATCCAGTACTAACTTGATATTTGCTGATATATTCTACATTCTGTTGCTCTAATTTTGACAGCAATTTAGATGGAAATGTTTTTGGTGAATATGTAGGACTATACCAAGGTTGGTTATTAAAGTAATTTTGCAATTCAGTATTATCAAAACGGCGGCCATGAATAGCAAAGATCGAATTTCGCATAATATCTAGTTCAAAACCGCTTTTACCATTTAAATCTGCATCGGTTACAAGTCTTTGAGAAAGCCAGAAATAATTGTTGAGAGTCGTGGTATTAACTGGCGGTATTGATGTAGTCGAGGAAGGTGATTGAGTTGCAACAGATGGGTTAGTTGGTGTAAATGTGGGAGTTTCTATCACTGGACTTGTAACATTTGACGGTGTTTTTGAAGGTAATACCGTTTTGTCTGCTGTCGATTGAGAAGATTTTGGTAACACTTGACTAATAATCACAGATGCACCAATTAACCCACCTGCAATCAAACTACCCATGAGAATATTATTCTGACTATTACTATTTTGAGAGCTAGGCTGTGGTTTGACAGGTACTGTCTGAGGTGGCGGTGCAGAGACTACAGTTGGTTGAGTAAAGAGGGGTTGCGTCGGTGGAATTGGATTTGCTATGCTCTGCAAAGAATCCAGCATTGCTCTGGCTGTGGGATAGCGATCGCGTGGATGATAAGCGATCGCCCGATCGATTACTCTTGCCATAATTGGGCTAACATGACTGGCATATTGCTGCCAGACAATTTCACCCGTTTGAGAATCAGTTTCTAGTTGTTGCGCTTGTTTACCAGTCAGCAAATAAATTACCGTCATTCCTAAACTGTATAAATCACTAGAAAAAACCGGTCTACCTGCGGCTTGTTCGCTCGGCATATAGCCAGGTGTACCAATCACAATCGAACTAGTAGGATTACCTTGAGAATTTATTACTGTTCCCATTGACTCCCGCACAGCACCAAAATCAATCAGCACTGGTTTAGCATCCCGATGACGCACAATAATGTTATCCGGCTTAATATCGCGGTGAACGATATGTCTAGAGTGAACGTAATCCAGGACAGGTAATAAATTCATGAATAATTCCTGGACAGCGCCTTCACTAAATAGCCCCTGCTTCTGGACTTTTGCGGTTAAGGTATCACCTTCAACCCATTCTTGAACTAAGTAAAATTGTCCACCTGAAGAGAAGTAGGCATATAATGCCGGAATTTGGTCATTTGCCCCACCAAGTTCTTCTAAAATAGCTGCTTCGCGTTGAAACCTCTCTTGCACTAACTGGTAAATTTGGGGATTATTGTGAATCGGTCTTAGCTGTTTAACCACACAACAACGCTTTGAAGGCATATAGGTGTCTTCAGCTAGATAGGTTTCACCAAACCCACCAGCGCCCAGTGTGCGGATAACTTGATAGCGGTCGTTCAGCAGCTGTATTGTCATGGGAGATTACAAGCAATATTCATAAGATAGTTTTCCCCAAAACTACCTTCATTTCAAATCTAGTAAACCTTCTTCTTTCAATTTAGGATTGAAGCGAATCTGCATTTGCAAACCGCGCACTTCTAATAATTGCGTTGAAATTTCTGCTTCTACTCTCCGTGCCACATTTTTAAGAACTTTTATTTGTGCTAATTCATCATTAGCTGGATTTTGATAATTTGCCCGTTCTTCAGCTGTCATTAAGACTTTGACATCAATGGGATGAGTCCATTTTTCCTTTTGATCCCCATTACCCCAAGGCACACTGTTATTTTCTGCAATCCAAGCATTTTCAGTATTTTCTAAAATTGTGCGACTAGGACGTTCAATAGTTTGAACTTTTACCCAATAGCATTGCTGTGGCTGACGGACTAAATGTTGCTTGAGGCTAAGATAAACATCACGGGAGTATCCTACAAATTGAAGTGCTTTTTCCTGGTCAAATATAGCATATACACCGATTTTACCCTGAAATTGTTGGGGTAGTTGGCCGCGATTGTCTATATAAGGTATATATTCCAAAGTTGCCAAAGAAGAAAGATTTGTTTCAGAAGCCATACATCAAATATCAAACTTACTATTTGCCTTCAAAATTGAAAATTACGAATTAGGGAAAATTAATCCATTACTCAATCAATTTTTGGTAAATTGCACAAAGGCGACTCGGTTTAAAAATCTTAGCAGTGAACATGAAATTCGGAGGTACATTGATGATGACATACTCATCAGATTCATGATATTTTTCAAATTCTGCTGGCATTCCTTTTGTAGTAGCTAAACTATAAGGAACTGGTTGGAAAAGTAATTCTGTAAATTTAAGTTGCTTGCATCCCAACTGTTGACAAATTTGGTTCAAGAAAGCAACGCTTGCCAATAAATTGAATAGAGTTTCTTGAGCCTGTGCTTCAAGAGTGAAACTACCATCAAACTTCTGAATGATTTTAAGGGACATTTTATGTATTAATAGCTAGTTATTAACGACTAACTGATGATAGAGAATAGGCAACATTTACACATGGATGATCAGATCATCCAAAAAGGCTAGGCAACTAAGTCTATCTTTCTTTTTGTGCAGATGTGTTTGGTGAAAAATCACCACTTTAAAGCCTATTGGATTGTAAGACTTCTGTCAGCTATGCGAGAAGCTGGTATGGTTAAGAATCGTGAAGTTTAGAAGATTTCAAAGATAAGCTGTAGCGCACCTAATTTGCATAAAATGAGAATAGGTAAAAATAGGGTGTATTCATTGTTATGCCAGTAAGAGGTTTCTTAACAAGCTCACAAACTTTAGAGCTACAAACAGCGTTACGTAAAAGTGAATGCTCAAGCGTTACGTAAAAGTAAGTGCTCAATAGTTAGAGAGCGAGTATTAATATTGCTACTGATGAATGATGGTAAAACATATCAAGAGATTACGGATTTTATCGGTTGTAGTTACCAGACAGTAGCATACTGGGCAGTATACGGAGACCCGAATAATTTGGATAGCTTTAAAGATAAAAGAGAATCAGGAAATTTTCGGAAAGTAACAGAAGAATATATTGAGTTACTTCTGGAAGTAATAGAAAAATCACCGGGTGATTATGGATATGAATTTCGTCGTTGGACAGGAGAAAGACTAGCAACGTATTTAGAATTACAAACAGGTATAAAACTAAGTGGCTCCCAAGTGAGGAGAATATTACATGAAAAAAAGTACGTTTACCTTTGGGCAAAATATAGCCTAGAAGATAAGCTAAGAAAAAAGAGACATTAGCAGAAATAGAAAAGAATTTACCAAATATACAATTATATTTTTTACCAGCTTACAGTCCTGATTTTAATCTTATTGAACTAGTTTGGCATTCAGCGAAAGAATATATAGCTCATCGCCTATTTAAATCAGTAGAGCAGCTAAGAAGTCTATTAGACAGATTATTAAACCAAGAAGAGTTAATAATTAAATGGAAGAGAAAAATCAAATATAAGGGTAATGCTGTTATTGCAAGTTAAATGCGTAACAGCTAAATTCATTATCAAAACAAAAAGCCCGAAGCAGTGAAGTGAGCAAGGGGCTGATTGTTTGAGTTATGAAACCTGGCATCGAGCTATTTTTGCGTAGGGCAACCCCTAAACTA
>NZ_JBALDA010000025.1:0-3289 GCF_036917535.1 Nostoc sp. | reverse complement strand
TTTCGCTTTGTTCGCTGGTTAAATACGCATATCGACGTATTTGCCGCTCACAGAGCCAAGTCTGGTTATATTTGGGCTTAGAAATTTATAAAGTCTCACTAGTAGAACGATGTGGAAAAACCAAACTATGTTAAGAAAAATTAAATAGACTTAAACCCTCTTCCCTCCTGCCTCCTGCTTCATCCCAACGATAAATATTCACACAGTCCCTAAACTGTTGGGAAAAAATTCACTTCAGCAAAATCTTGATGTTGCTTATGAAGCACTTATAAAACAACTAAAGGTAGATAGATCGCGTTTAGCTACTTTAGGTCACTCAATGGGTAGTGGTGCAGTAATGTCTGCTGCTATCAATAATGTCAATCGTTATGCGGCAACCGTAGCTATTTCTCCTACAAGTGCTTCAGTTACACCAAAAGCTCCTCATAATCTGCAATTGCAAGCAGGAAGCTGGGAAGGTGGATTTATTGCCAATGCAAAGCGGTTACTTGAAAGCGCAGGTGGAGAAAATAAAAATTTATCAAAACAGAATAAAGGCGTCAGTCACCAGAATAAGAAATTGAATTGGAGTGTGACTGGTGAGGCAGCGCGCAGAAAGGGGTTTCCACGCCAGTTGCTTCAAGTCGGCAGAGCCGCCCAACGCACTGGCTCCCCATGAGCGACTGCCTTTCCCGTTGGGCGGATGAATAACTGGGTTTAAGAAAAGAGCTAAATCTTCTCTTTCTCCAGACGCTGCGCGTAGCTTGCTTCCCCGTTCGCGGAGCGTTCCGTAGGAAAGGGGTACGATTTAGCGGTCTACAATCACCTATAAGGGTCCCAATCCCCCACTGATAGCGAAGCTCCTTCAAGTCCGCGATAGCGGAGCGGTAGCGAGTATTCGAGCGTCGCGTCTTGATTCTGACGCCAAGCCGCAGAGCTTTCCAAGTCTCCCCTCCTGAATTCTGACGAATGTATTCTTCTTCAATTCAATACAAACCCTTCGTAGCCTTTTGCCGCAACGTCGTTGCATTTGTGCACGTATTGGGGGAAGCCGAGGTAGGGCATGAACACGCGCGGCTTGCCAGGGATGTTAGCCCCTAGATACCACGAGTTGCACGTAGGAAGGAGCGTGGCATTAGCCACTTCGTTGACGTGGTTGACCCAAGCATCTTGCGCCGCAAGCGTCGGTTCGATACACGCAAAGCCGTGGTTGCGAACGTAGAAAACGCAGTCGGCGATCCATTCAACGTGCTGCTCGATGGACGGAATCATGTTCGACAGCACGGAAGGACTGCCGGGACCGGTGATAGTGAATAGGTTTGGGAAGCCAACCATTGCAACCCCAAGATAGGTGCGTGGACCCTCGGTCCACGCCTCCTTGAGCGATCGCCCGCCCTTGCCGCGAATATCAATTTTCAGCAATGAGCCCGTCATTGCGTCATACCCAGTGGCGAACACGATGGCATCGAGCTCGTATTCTTTGCCCTTCACCGTGAGACCGTGCTCGGCGATCTCCTCGATGGGCGAGTTACTCACGTCAACCAATGTAACGTTTGACCGATTGAACGTTTGGTAATACCCTGTATCGACACACAAGCGCTTGCAGCCGAAGACGGTGCGAGGCAACAGCTTCTCGGCAATGGCCGGATCGCGTACAGTCTCGCGAATTTTCCCATAAAAAAACTCTGCTGCTGTCTCGTTGGCTTCTTTACTGAACAACAAGTCGGCAAACGCTCCGAAGAATGACAACCCGCCACGCACCCATCGCTCCTCGTATTCGCACTGCCGCTCTTTTGGCGGCGTCGCTAACGCTGAGACCTCGTTGTAAGGAATGTTGGCCCCGAAAGGCAGCAGCTTGTTATCTGCTCTGAAATTGGCGTAGTTGGCTTTGATTTCTCGTTGCACCTCTGGGTCGAGCGGACCGTTATGCGCGGGAATGGTATAAGCAGGGGTGCGCTGGAAAACAAAGAGGTGGGACGCCTGCTGCGCGATCAGGGGAATACACTGAATAGCCGACGAGCCTGTGCCGATCACGCCGACACGCTTGCCAGTGAAGTCAACTCCCTCGTGCGGCCAGTTGCCAGTGTGATACGACGACCCTGCGAAGCACTCGCTTCCCTTGAAGTTCGGAGTATTCGTGCACGAGAGGCATCCCGTCGCCATGATGCAGAATTGTGCCGACACTCGATTACCCGCACTCGTCTCGATGATCCAGCGCCCTGCTGTTTCATTGAAGGTGGCGGTCAGCACTCGCGTGTTGAATTGGATATCACGCCGCAGATCGAAGCGATCCGCAACGTGATTGAGATATCGCAGAATCTCCGGTTGCGAGGCGTACCGCTGCGTCCACACCCACTCTTGTTGCAGCTCATCGGAGAATTGGTAGGAATACTCCATGCTCTCAACGTCGCACTGTGCCCCCGGATAGCGGTTCCAAAACCACGTACCGCCGACGCCGCTGCCCGCCTCCAACACGCAAGCACAAAGCCCAAGCCCGTGCATACGGTGCAGCATGTAGAGTCCAGCGAACCCAGCACCGACAATTACTACATCGAAATCAACGCCCGGCTTCTGGTTGGTTTCCATAGAGTTCAATTTTACCTCAGCCATATCTCAGCCTCCTCAGGGTCGTAATTTAAACTGACAGGGACCTCGCTTATCTGTCTGTTCGTTAACTACTCCCTGTTTTGATTTAGCATTGTTTTAAAGCGTTCTCAAACTATAAACTAAATAGCCTCATTAAAAATATCAACCAGAGGACATAATATACCAGAGGACATAATCTTATGTAGCGATCGCTCTTGGCAGGCACTCTTATTGCATCTATATACTCACTTGCGATCGGCGGAGCATCTTCAACATTAGACCCGTCTGAAAATTAAATTCTTGTAAAAACAGGATATAAAATTTTATTTTTATAAATCCTAATATATACCATATATAGTTTTTGCGGATTGTTATAGAATAATAAATCGTGCTGACGCTCAAAATTTGAAAATCATACTTTTTGTTTCTAAACTATCATCAACTATCTCAAACCCTGATTGCTATCTTGAGCGAAAACATATAAGCACTCTTTAAAACTTTTGTACAGACTGGGTTTTAGATTTACGGAAAAGTCTACTGATAAACACACTGACGGTTTTTTCTGCTACCCAAGCGACCGATATATTTCAGTTTCAAGTCCAGCTTGCCCAATAACTTTTGTGCGATCGCTACTCACATCTTGCACCTAACCGGATAAACCCGTAAAAGATAAATAAAGAGCGCAAAATATAACAGTAAAACAAGAATATTGCTGAAATCTCAA
>NZ_JBALDA010000024.1:0-75363 GCF_036917535.1 Nostoc sp. | reverse complement strand
CAGGATTATGGAACTTCTACTTGATGGCTGCTTAAGAAAATCCCAATTACAAGACCAGCATTGCCTCACTTATCTTTTATTTCCCGACAACTCTACTAAATCTTTGCGACCTTAGCAACTATCCATCTGAGTTGACAAATCCATTACTAGCAAATTTGCCATTAGTATTTAATAAATCATGGGTAGTACATATATCTGTATTACCAATTACAGGCAAAAGATGGTCAGATAATTGCATTGCTTGGAAACAACTATTGATACTATAAGTTGCTGAATTATATCTTGAAATATTTTCTTCAATAACATTCAACAATCGGCGATTATTCGCAATTTTTTCTTCAACTTCTTGTTCTAATGTTTTTTCTAAATAAGCACGCGCCTGTGGGTATTGCTGCAAAATCTCATCTGCTTGCTGGTTTGCCATTGGTATTAATTGAGTTTTCAATGTTTGATTAATAGTTTGACGAAAAGATTTACGAATAGTGTGAGAAACTTTTGGTTCAAAATCTAACTTCAATAATTGCCTAATTGCTGGCTCTGCTTCCACGATACTTTCAGCGTCGTAACCTTGAGAAGTTTGTAATAAAGTCTGGCGAAATTGATATATAGAAAAAGTGCCTTCATCATAAAATCTCGGACTTTCTCGCACAAAGCGATCGCACTCTACACTAGCTGCACTCACTAATGCTTGAGTAACTACTTTTTCTACAGTTCTGATTTCTTGTTCAATTCCACCATCATTATCTAATAAACGATATAATTGGTGATAATATTCTGACTTACGAATCTTTTCAATCAACCGCTGGAAATAATTCGCAACTATTTGCTGAGAAGATTCAACCAAAATATCTTCTAATTGATTTGCTAAGTAATAAAATGCCTCTACTAAAATAGCAATTAAAGGTGCAGTAGCGTTGCGAGGATGGCTGATGGTTGCACGTCGATAAGCATAAGCTACAGAAAAAGTATCTAGCAATTCATCTAGACGGCGAATCATTCGTGATTGCAATTGCTTAAAATCTACTTCAAAAGCATCACAGGAATTATTGATTATATGGTTAACTTCTTCTGTAATATGCTCCCTAAATTCTCTCCCAATTTGCTGTAGTTGCTGATTTAGATGTTGCAACTCTTGCGCCTTCATAGTCTCAATTTCTTGGGGCTGACTATCTAAATTACGTTGGACGCTCTGATAATGTATTTTCAGGTTAATACAAATATCTTCCAAATCATTAGCAAGATTTTTAAATAATTGTGGACGTTTTTCTTCTGTAAGATAGCGAGTAATAGCTGTGCGAAATTCTTCGGTACCACTATCTTGAATTAGCTTTTCTATCAGTTCATTTCCCCAATCTCCCAAAATCCGCACATAATTTTGATTTGGAGTTTCATAGCCGTTAACAGAAACACGGAATTTACTGGAAGACAGCTTTCCTGAGTTGACACAGTAGTTGTTAAAAGCATAGACAAATTGTGGTGTTTCTTCTTTATCATCTAAACCTTTAATACTTTCTGCAAAAACAGAATTTAAACCAAATCTATCTTGTTGACTTGTCTGTTTAATCTGACTGCCATAAAATCCTAATAATCCACTCGTTTTATAAACCTTGCTTGAATTGGCAAATTGCCCACTAATTAAATCGTCTAATCGTTGCCGTAGCTGAGTATTATACCAAGTTTCATCGATTCGGTTGAAGACATAGAAAACGCGATCGCGTACTCCCCCATTCTCCCGCATTAATTCCAAAAGTTCTGTTTCTTCTTTTGTCATCTCACCCGCCGCAGCAGGTTTTAGTACACACACCACCGCCGAAGTATCAGGATGTCGAATTTTGGCATAAGTTAGTTGAGCATCTTTCTCTACTGGCGCATCTATACCCGGCGTGTCAATAATTACATTACCATCTTGTAGCAGAGGATGATTAAAGTAATATTCTATTCGCTTCAAGACTGCACTATTACTACCACGACGGGCATATTCAGCAGCTTCCTTGAGATTAGAAAAGTTAAATTGCTCCATTGAATATGTAGCATTCATCACCGTGTTGATGCGATCGCTATTTGCTATATATCCTTCTAGCAACAACATTAACGCCTTCGCCTGTTTTGCACGTTCTGATTTACTCTCACCACCCTCCTGCTGAATAATCGCTTCAGAACCTTGACGTAGCAAGTTAATTACTTCAGCTTGGTTAATATTAGGTACTGTCTGAAATCCTAGTTGCTGACACAAAGAAACTGCTTGTTCTCGAATTTCTGCTTCACTTAAAAATGTCAAAACAACACGTTCTTGATCTACTTCTGCATACTCGATTTTGCATTCTGTACCTGTAGCGTGTCCCTCTGCACTGTAGAGTAATTCCCTTTCTAATAGTGCATTAATTAGCATTGATTTTCCGGCACTAAACGCACCTGCAAATACAATTTCAAACTTGGGAGAAATCGCCTTACTTAAAGAAGTTCGTACAGGTGTAATATCTTGGGAACGTAGCGTTGGTTCTTGTTGTAAAAGTTGTAATATCAACTCAACCTGCTCTTTCAAATTTTTGCACTGAAGCGGCATATCTGACATATTCAGCATCCTGACAATATTTATGTATATCTTAGTAGTATTTATTGTTATACTGGTTCAGTAAAACTCCTGAGAAGTTCACTGTGCTTTAACTGACGCACTGTACAAATTAATTAATAAGCAATTATTATACAAACCCAAAGCCTATCTGGTTGCAGAAGTAACGGTCAATTTGCAGTTTTTAATAGTGCTGGTAAAGGCACAAAGCCGTCGGCAGCAGCAACCGCCTTTTTGGACACCTTACAATTTATTGGTTCGGGTTTAACTGCCCAAAATCTGCAATTAACTCAAAATGCTAACAACTTAGAAGTTACCTTTGAAAATGTTGCTAATACCAAAGTCACTCTGCAAAACTTCAAATTAGAAACCCTCGATAATCTGCCTGCTTCTGGAGCAACACCTGCGATTGGCAATATAGAGTTTGATGGGCAAATCAACATTGCTGACAGCTTTGATGTCTTCGATGCCAACTCTACTCAAACTAGCCTGTTTAACAAAAATACAGTCACATTTCTCAATGACCTGAATAACAGCATCACAGGTTTTGAAAACTCCAACGATGTGATTAATGCTCAAGGGGGTAATGATATTATCTATGGCTTGAGTGGCAACGATCTATTGCGAGGCGGTGCTGGCAATGATACTCTCGTTGGCGGTGCTGGCGCTGACTGTTTCGTTTAGAACACCGATGCAGCCTTTGGCCTGACTGCTGTTGGTGTAGATGCCATTAGTGACTTTAACAGTTCCCAAGGTGATAAGATTGTCCTAGATAAAACTACTTTTAGTGCGTTCCCGCTTCGGGTTGCCGTAGGCATCGCTTCAACTGCTGGAACAGGTTTTAGTAACAAGAGTGATTTTCAAATCATTTTTAATGGGGAAACCAGCACAGCGAAAATTATTTACGACGCTGTGAGTGGACAGTTATTTTACAACCCAGATGGCAGTGCGGCTGGTTTTGGTAGTGGTGGTCTATTTGCAACTTTGACTGGTGTGCCAACTCTGAGTGCATCAGATTTTGTTGTGCAAGTTTAGATCCTATTTTCAGGTAAATATACCATGTGGTAGGGGCACAGCAATACTAATTGCAACTTAAGCTAAAAGCTAGTTCTAGGCTTTTAGCTTAAGTTGACACCAATGAGCAATGCTGTACCCCTACGACAACTGAATTCTGACTCCTGAGTTCTGAATTCTTTTAATACAATCGCATAGATGATATTTTTACCTCTTTTGAGGCACTAATACAGGCAGTTTACGGCCATTAACTGCAAATTTAGCGTGTTGTCCAACAGTCAAAACATTAAACTGATTAGATATAATTTCTAAACTTTTGTTCACTATTGCCAACTTTTTGTAGGTAGGAACACTCATACCTGGGAAGAATGAGAGTTCTGATACATCTTCTAGACTTACAAAGTCTGTAGGATGAAGTAGCAAAGAAGGCTGGACGCGTGTAACTTTACACAGCCACAGGGCAATTCGCAGGTACAGTAACGCCACTTCCGAAGAAAATGTACTTAGAAACATTATGTAACTGAAGTGAATTGGCACTTTAAAAATTGGCATGGTAGTAACGGGAATCTCAGTCAACTTATCCTTATCTAGTTTCCACTGGTAAGGTTTTAGAGGCTGCAAACCCTCTTTAAAACTGCCAAACAGCGCTTCTCGTTTTTTACGTTCTTCCTTGCTCAATTTACAAGTTATTAAATAATATGCTCGTGCTATAGGCCCCAAAAATGTGGGAAAAGTCGAAGCATCATATTCGTATCCACGTCGTGCTAAGACTTTCAATACTGCTGGAGAAAAACTGTATCCTGGCCCCCGAAAGCCAATAGGATGTTGATGAGTGATGCGCTTGATATGTTCTTCGGCAAGTGCCACCTCTTCTTCAATCTCATTTTCTGAATACAGATGTAGCCAAGGATCGTGATAAAATGAATGATTGCCAATTTCGTGACCTGCGCTAGCGATCGCTTGTATTGCCTTAGTATTCTTTTCTAGCGCTGCATCCTGACCGACAATGAATACTGTGATTCTCAAATCCCATTGCTTGAGAATATCTAAGAAACGAGGTACTGCGATATCCAGGTAAGAAGGATAAGTCTCCCAACCCGGAGCGCCCTGATTTTTTAAATAAGACCAAATATTATCTAAATCTAAAGAAAGACTGGCTATTGGTTTGTTTCTTTTTTGCTTTGTTTTCATTATGAGTTAAATTATTTGGACAATTTTAAGCGTCAATTATAGTCTAAGGTTTGGACTTTATTGGTCAAGTTCCATAGTTCGACCAGGACTGATACCATTTCACTTTCAGGTTGATACAAATAGGCAGCAGGGAGCAGGGGGAAAGAGTTAGAGACAAATCATTTATATCAAGTATTTCGTGAAATGGTACGACTTTAAGGGAAACCTCAAGCTAGAGTATTTGCGGCTCCTGATTCTCAAAATAAAAAACTCCACGCCACTTGCGGGATGGAGTTTTTGGGCATGAAGAATGGGGCCTGGGGAAGAAGTTACCAATGCCCAATGCCCTGTTTGGCCCAAGCGACGGGGGAACAACCTCATCCACGCCACTTGCGGGATGGAGTTTCTCATCGCTTTCAATAAACTTACATAAGTAGGTTTTAGCGTTCACGCTAGATCTAGAAGTTATTAATGATTTGGATGCTCAATTTCTATTATCACTTCCAATTAAAAGCAATTATACAAAAATTTTTATCCATATCTTAGATGCTGATTTGCTGCCTTTGGGTCAAACACATTGCAATTCCCTTTTCGTAGTAAGCTGCCTCATTAATAAAAATTGGCCAAACAGTAGATGCACCTTCATAAACAATTGTTTTATTGTCAAAAGTTATAAAAAGTGGATCTCCTGGATTCAACGCTTGATAATCCTTATCCTGAAGCTCTGGATGAATCATTCCAAAGATTGTACCATCCGGTTTTTTTGGATAGTCTACAACTGATAAATGGTCATAGAGAATCAACGTTTGATTATTTGATGGAATTTTACCCTGGTTCAACTGTTCTAGGTAGTCTAGAAGGGCATGAACAAGTTCCTCTGTTTGTTGGAATAGCCTTGCTTTTAAGATACCTTGGGCAATTGGGCCAACCTCGATGGCAAAGCCTAATTCGCACAAAGAATTTACAAATGGGTTTTCTGCAATTGATTTAAAAGAGCAGCGATAAACTCTAACCAGAGGATTAATCTGGCTCAGATAAGCAGTCAATTTCAAGTTTAAAGGATGACTGTTTACCAAAATAATTGTCAGACCCATGTTAGCTGTACTACTGTGCAAGTCTAAGATGAAATCTGCTTGTTTATCTCCGTTTGATGCTAGGATATCCTGGATTAATTTAGCTTGCAATTCTTCATAACTTTTCAGCGTCGGATCTTGTAAATCTTGCTTGAGAAAACAGCGATTTAAATCTTTCTCTACATATCGTCTTCCGGCGGCAAAAGCATTGGGATTTGCTAACAGAGTGACTGTCTCAAAACTTGATTTAGTAATTAAATCGGGAAACTGGGCAAATTTCTGGATTAGGTAGGCTCCTGTAAACTCATTGCCATGAGTTCCACCGACAATTGCAACCCGATTAATCTGATTCATGAAGCATTCACCTTACCGATGCGATCGCGATCGTGTGGTTGATTAAGATAGGACATATCAGGACCATTAGGGATAATTCCGCCAGGGTTGAGTGGAAATAGGTTTCCGTAGTAGTCGCGCTTCACGCTTTCTACGTCGCAAGTGTCAGCTACACCCGGAAGCTGATACAAATCGCGTAAATAAGCTCCGAGATTCTCATAGTCTCGAATTCGCTGCCGATTGCATTTAAACAGCCCATAATAGGCACTATCAAATCGAAATAATGTTGTGAATAAACGCACATCTGCAAGTGTCAGATGTTCACCGCAGAGATAGCGATTAGTCTGCAATGCAAGTTCAATCTCATCGAGAGTTGCGAACAGTTCATTACAGGCTTGATTGTATGCTTCCTGACTTTGGGCAAAGCCACAGCGATACACACCGTTATTTACGGCGTGATAAATCTTTTCATTCCACCAGTCAATTTTTTCCTTAAGTTCTTCTGGGTAAAGATTTAGCGTCGAATTGTTGGCGAACTCGTTAAACTCAGAGTTCAGCATGACGATAATCTCTGAACTCTCATTATTGACGATAGTTTTTGTTTGGTTATCCCATAGTACTGGTACTGTAGAGCGTCCACTGTAACCAGGTTCTGCCTTCTGATAAAATTCAGCCAATGTGTGACAACCTTCTTCTTCTTGGTTAAATATCCAACCGCCTTCAATGGGAGAAGGAGAGACGACACATACTGATATTACTGCTTCAAGTTTTTTGAGCGATCGCACAACCAAGGTTCGATGTGCCCAAGGACAGCCCAGCCCAACATAAAGTTTGTAGCGCCCATCTGCTGGTGGGTGTGGATTCCCTTCGTCTGTGCCGATGAACTTGCGAAACTGGCTATTAGGACGAATATATGCTCCCGACTGATTGCGAGGAGCAAGGTTTGACATCATTATTTGCCACATACTCGTCCAGACAAACTTTCCCAGCCAGATAATCAGCTTGGGAGGAAGCGACTTGCCTTTCTTCTTGGGGAGATTTTTATCGTCATCCATTGGAGTTGAGTTAGTCATGGCGACAATTTTGCTTTGGGAGCGATCGACGTTACTGCTGTATATGCTGTTAAGTTTATAGTCGTTAGGTTTTCATTACCTACACGCACCTTGAGATTTCTTACTTTAACTTTACTACGCTTTGCCTGAACTGTTGGATCTATATTGTGGATACCGATATCGCCTTAACGCTTCTTTTTGCACAGATTATCAATAATTAAAAATAGTTTATTCCGTTTCAGAATCTCTATCCATTTTGTAAGCGCATGAATAATAATCGTTTCCTGCAAAACTTCATCATCAATAAAAGCTTGCTGTCGGGATTCAAAAAGATGTATCTGGTCTAAAGCCATTATTTCCAAAAACATTCTGCGGAAGTCTCTAAAATATGGCCCATTACAGAAACTACGCGGCGAGATAGCTACAAGCTCTCCTCTTGATTCAATAAGTTGAACTGTACTAGCAATAAAACCTGTATATAAATTGCTAGTTTCTAACCCTATAGAACGTAACAAATCACGAATTTTGGAATGAGCGTTAATTTTTAAATATGGGGGATTGAGAATAGCGTGGGTAAACCTGCAATTATCAGGATTATCGAACAAACTAGGCTGAAGAAGTCTGACTGTATCCTCAATAAAATCCGTATGTCGGATCTCATAGTTAAAAGAGATACCAGCTATTTGACATTCTTTAGCACACAATTTAAATGTCTGATGCAAATACCCAATCAGAAAAGGGTCGATTTCATAGGCAACAATATTTAAATTGGCTGGGCGTTTTTGGCTGTGACAAAGATGAGCCACAAAAGCTGCAAGTAATGAGCCTACTCCGGCTCCAGCATCAAGTAGAGATATTTGAGGAAGATCAAGCTTGCTAAACATTCCAGCCATTAATTCTGCTACGGGAGCAGGAGTCAAAAATTGGCCCAGTTTTCCTTTTTGCTTTTGATCCTGTTTCAAGCTTGCAGCAATCCTCAGAATATCTACTTTATCAAGTAAGTTTCTGACAGAACATTCTGACAAGCTTTTGAATTCCAACGGTTTATGATGATTGTCTCTACTGCTTGATTGGAACATCACGCCTCATTTTCACAGAACAAAAACCAACTTTATCAGGTTTGGAATTTCCGCCATGATATTTTAAGGGGAAACTGATGCAAGAAGCGTCCTTTGTCTAGAAACTATTTTAATATGCTTCATAAAGTCTTCGTCACTCGTCGCTTACCTATCGAATTAGAGCAACTGCGATCGCTCGCCACTGTGGAAGTTTGGCCAGAACGCCAACCCCCTCCCTACGAAATTTTACTAGAAAAAGTTAAGGAAATAGATGGTTTGCTATGTCTGCTGACTGACCAAATCGATCGCCAACTCATTGAGTCAGGGAAACTCAAAGTCATCAGTCAAATGGCGGTGGGTTACGATAACATTGACATTGCCGCAGCCACGGCACTACAAATTCCCGTCGGTCATACTCCTGGGGTGTTAACTGATGCTACCGCAGATTTTGCCTGGGCATTACTAATGGCAGCTGCACGGCGAGTAGTAGAGGCAGATCGGTTTACTCGTGCAGGTTTGTGGCAGACTTGGGAACCAGATTTGTTGTTAGGGCCGAATGTTACAGGTGCTACCTTGGGAATTGTTGGTTTTGGGCGCATTGGTCAAGCGATCGCTCGTCGTGCCAAAGGTTTTGAAATGCAGATTTTGTATATGAGTAGGCAACGATGCAGTCCAGAATTAGAACAATCTTTAGGAGTGGAGTTTGCTACGTTGGAACACTTACTGCAAGAATCCGACTTTGTGACACTGCATACACCATCGGCTGATGATACTTATCATCTGATTAGCGATCGCCAATTTGAGTTGATGAAGCGATCGGCTATTTTGATTAACACAGCGCGGGGAACTATTGTAGATCCAGATTCTCTGTATCGCGCCCTTGCAAGTGGTCAAATTGCTGCTGCGGCTGTAGATGTCACTGAACCAGAACCGATTCCCAGTGATAGCCTGTTGTTGACCTTAGAAAATCTAATTATTGCACCTCATATTGGCAGTGCCAGCCATCAAACGCGCTCAAAAATGGCTTCAATGGCGATCGCTAACTTAATTGCGGGACTGAGAGGCGATCGTTTGGCTTACTGTGTCAACCCTGAAATTTATAATTCATAATTCATCAATGTCCTTTGATAACCTGTGCAAACTACTTTCAGAAAAACATCCTGTTACCTTTGCCAGTTGGGTTTTGGGTACACCACAAACAAGTGTCAAAGTCCTCAAAACTGAATTGAGCATTGAACCGATTCGCGCTGATTATGTCACATTTTTACAGCTACAAGGACGTATTTTACACCTGGAATTTCAAACTAAACTAGAATCCACACCACCCCTACCCCTGCGGATGCTAGATTACTGGGTAAGGTTATATCGGTTGTATCGTCTCCCAGTAACGCAAGTTGTTGTATTATTACTTCCTCCTGCACCGGAAACGGTAATTGAAACTGTCTTCAATGTCGAAACGACCCGTCACGAATATCGTGTGATTCCTTTATGGGAGGAAAATCCAGAACTATTTCTCAATGATCCAGCTTTGTTACCCTTAGCACCACTGGCAGCAACCACGCAACCCCAAATCTTGTTACAACAAGTTGTGGAACGAGTTAATCAACTTGAGCCAAGACAACGACCGGAAATTTCGGCTTACACTCAAATCTTAGCGGGGTTAAAATACAGAAAAGACTTGATTCGACAATTATTTCGGGAGGGTATGATGCGCGAGTCAGTAATTTATCAAGAAATTTTAAGAGAAGGAGAACAACGAGGAGAACAACGAGGAGAACAACGAGGAGAACAACGAGGAGAACAACGAGAACGATCGCTCATTCTCCGTCAACTCACTCGTCGGGTGGGAGAATTACCCCAAGAGGTGCGATCGCACATTGAAACCCTCTCTCTAGAACAATTAGAAAATCTCGGTGAAGCCTTGTTAGATTTTCAGGGGATTGCAGATTTAGAAGCATGGTTCAGTACATTAGAGTAGCACTAGGTAATCTTAATTTTCTAATTTTGCATCGAGTTGAGTTCAGATGCTTAAAAGACTATATTTTAGTGTTGAATTTTAAGTTAGATAATCGAAAGCATATTTCAAGCCAACATTGATGAATAATACTCTAGCTTCTACTTTAGGAGAACTACAAACAAAAATATATTGGCTACATGATGCTGAAAAATTTGCTAAATTGGCAGAAACAGCAACTAAAATATATATGAAACTTGGATATGACCAACAGGAAGCAGAAATTGTTGGTTATTTAATTAGTGAAGTTCCTGTTGCTCATTTTGAAATTATCAAGCAATTAGGAGAAAACGGCGGCTTTTTCTGTGGCAGTGAAATTGGCCCTGTTGGTGGCAGAACCTTCTTACATGCCTACACTTCAGCATTTGGAATCTATCGCCAAAATCAGTTATGAATTATGAATTAGGCTCCTGAACGGCAGTTGCTTTCATAGCGGGTTCTCCAAAGGAGTACAAGTTGGGCTTATTGACTATCTGGAGTTTGCCCTGGTACATATACACCTTTGTTCCCTTCTTCATCAAAATTTATCAAATATGTTGTTTGTATGTTATTCATATATGTATATGATTTAAAAGTCAGTACTGAAACTTAATTGCGATCGCCATTAAATATGACAGTTTTAGCGCCGAGCTAATCGGTAGTTTTACCAAGCTTGATTGGCGATCGCAACTTAAATAGGAATTGTGTTCTTTTGAATAGAAAAGAGCTAGTTTTTGCATGGGGATTGACTAGAATTTTTCAGAATAAGCACATCCTATTTATTGTTTGATTTGAATCCTATTCTTGAATATTGTTCCAACTTTCTCTACTAACTCTTACAGGAGGTTTTGTGATGAAAAAAAGCAGAGCTATTGCCAGTTTTATGATTAGCAGTCTGTTGGCACTGACCATTCCGGTCTTCATAAATCCGCACAAGGCAGATGCTAACGATTATTTAGAAAATCTATGTCGCCGAACGGTCGTTGGCACATACCTTGCGACACTTACCCAAACAAATTCAACTTCTAGTCAACCCTCGTCATACCGCGAAATTACAACTTTTATCGCAGATGGTAATCTTATTGCCAATGACTCTAACGCTAATGGTGTTCCGGGTTCATCCAACCCAGATGACCAACCCTTTGGTCCTTCACAAGGTAGCTGGAAGTGTACTGGAAATAACGAGATTGTTGGCAAGACACTTAATTTCAGTTTCCCATCAGGGTCGTTACCAGGCAATATTGCGGTTACTGAATATCACTTGAAGTTCAATCCACAAACTCGAACAGTGAATGGAACCTACAAGTATAGTTACTATGATTTAAATAAAAGTCCACTGGATCAAAAGACTAAACCGCTTCCCTATGGAGTTTTTGAATACAGCTTCCAAGGGGTGAAACTTAAGGCTGACTAATTCTTTTTTAGTTTGTTGAAATAAGTTACTCTTACAGGAGGTTTTGTGATGAAAAAAAGCAGAGCTATTGCCAGTTTTATGATTAGCAATCTGTTGGCATTGACCATTCCGGTCTTCATAAATCCGCACAAGGCAGATGCTAACGATTATTCGGAAAACCTATGTCGCCGAACGGTCGTTGGCACATACCTTGCGACACTTACCCAAGCAAATTCAACTTCTAGTCAACCCTCGTCATACCGCGAAATTATAACTTTTACCGCAGATGGTAATCTTATTGCCAATGACTCTAACGCTAATGGTGTTCCGGGTTCATCCAACCCAGATGACCAACCCTTTGGTCCTTCACAAGGTAGCTGGAAGTGTACTGGAAATAACGAGATTGTTGCCAAGGCACTTGATTTCAATTTCCCATCAGGGTCATTACTAGGCAATATTGCGGTTGCTGAATATCACTTGAGGTTCAATCCACAAACTTTCACAGTGAATGGAACCTACAAGTATAGTTACTATGATTTAAATAAAAATCCACTGGATCAAAAGACTAAACCGCTTCCCTATGGAGTTTTTGAATACAGCTTCCAAGGGGTGAAACTTAAGGCTGACTAATCCTTTTTTAGTTTGTTTAAATTTGGCGTTTTCTATTTACCACATAGAATAAGCTAATCGGCATTGAAGTTGCATAACCAGGGCGGGCTTTTCGGCTCACCCCACAAGATATTAAGAAAATTTTAATATGCAAATTAGATGTATTTTAGCTTATGAGGATTTTGCAATAAGCACTTTCAACAAGATAGAGCTTCAACGGGAGGTAAATCTTTTTGAAAATTAATTAGATGCAGGCTATTAATAATTAAAAAGGTTGGAGGAGGTGAACGTTGGTCACTTCCTCCACTTTAGTAGGAACATTTTAAGTATTTTAACTGATTGACAAAAGGCGCTTTGATTTTAAACTTTTACAGATAATATTACAACTGCCTTCGCCGGCTTGGCTTGTGAGATGTTTCCATTTGAGCGCAAAATAGCTATTTGTTTAGCATTTAGCTGTCCTTCTATATTGGCAGATATATCTCGATATAAACGCTCGGAAAACTTATATATATAGACAAATATATTCCTTGTATAGGTTAGTTTAAATATTAATTTATACCTTGTGTTATTTAATAAAAAGCTCCATGATTATTGAAGAAGCACATAGTTAGAGGTTAGCTAATAATAATGCCTATATACTTGATTATTTTTTCTGATTTATTGCAGAGAATATCTGATATTTATCTGAAGTTTATTCATATTGGAGTTCGATTAATCCAATGCTAGAAGGATGGATTCAAGTTGTATTAACGCTACTAATTGTAGTAGCGCTTACTCCCTTCTTTGGGCGCTATATGGCTCGTGTATATCTAGAGCAAAGTACTTTTATTGACCCAATTTTAAATCCGGTTGAGCGAGTGCTTTATGCTTTAGTTGGTGTTAAAAGCAAAGAAAATATGACGGGCTGGCAGTATGGGCGGGCAATCCTATACAGTAACGTAGTAATGGGGTTACTGATTTTCTTTATTATCATGAATCAGGGATGGTTGCCCCTCAACCCTACGAGGATAAATGCTCCAACTTGGGATACAGCACTGCATACTACTATTTCTTTTATTACTAATACTAACCAACAACATTATTCTGGTGAAACCTACATGAGCTATGGCAGCCAAATGTGGGGACTTGGTTATCACATGTTCACTTCTGCTGCGACTGGTTTGGCGGTAGGAATTGCTTTTATTCGAGGATTGACGGGTAGATCCTTAGGCAACTTTTATGTAGACCTAATTCGCTCAATTACCCGAATTTTGCTGCCTATTTGTATTGTGGGCGGCATTGTCTTGATGGCAGCTGGCGTTCCCGAAACTCTGGGAGGTGCAGTTGTATTTCCTACCTTGGAAGACCCGAATATTAGTCAGGCGATCGCTCGTGGTCCTGTTGCCCATTTTGAAATTATCAAGCAATTAGGAGAAAACGGCGGCGGCTTTTTCGCCATTAACTCAGCACACCCCTTTGAAAATCCCAACGGATTTTCTAACTTGATTCAGATTGTCGCCATGCTTTCGATTCCGACTTCCCTAATTTACACTTATGGGTTGTTTGCGAATAACACTAAGCAAGCTTGGTTAGTCTACGGTATGGTCGGCGTTATCTATGTAATATTTATTATCGTCACTGCCATTGGTGAATACAACGGCAATCCGGCTGTGAATGCACTGCTGGGTAGTCAGCAACCGAATTTAGAGGGTAAAGAAGTTCGGTTTGGTTGGGCACAATCTGCACTATTTGCAACCAGTACAACTGGTACTATGTGCGGCGCAGTCAACAGTTTACACGACTCCTTCATGCCCAACGGCGGTTTTATCACCCTTTCTAATATGTTCTTGCAAATTATTTGGGGTGGACAAGGTACAGGAACCGCTTATTTGTTTGCTTACCTGATTCTGGCTGTGTTTGCTACAGGGTTGATGGTGGGACGTACACCAGAATTTTTGGGACGCAAGATTGAGAAGCGCGAAGTTGTACTTGCTAGTTTTTTGATTTTGCTAGTTCACCCGATCGCAATTATGATTCCCGCAGGTATCGCCCTAGCATTTCCCGATCAACTAGCAGGAATTAGTAATCCCGGCTTTCACGGCTTTGCTCAAGTCATCTATGAATACGCTTCAGCTGCTGCTAACAACGGTTCTGGCTTTGAAGGCTTGGGAGATTCACAACCTTCACCTTTGGCGATTGCGACAGGCACAAAAACCACTGCAACTGCCCTGTGGTGGAATCTAAGTACCTGCTTCAGCTTAATTGCTGGACGCTATATTCCCATCATAGGTTTGCTGTTTTTGGCAGATAGTATGTCTCGTAAGCAAGCTGTTCCATACACAACTGGGACATTACGAACCGATACTGGATTATTTACAGGCGTTACCGCAGGCGTAATTTTAATCTTGGGCGCACTTACATTCTTCCCAGTTTTAGCATTAGGCCCCATCGGTGAAGCCTTTTTTCTTGTCAAAGGTATCGGCTAGTACCGCAAGGCGGAAGTCAAAAGTCAAAATGAATACAATGTAAGCGTTTCGTTGATTTTGAATGAGTTGTTTATTTCTGCCGCCCTGTACTAAGGATTGGGGAGTGGGGGAGCAAGGGAGAGGTTGCACTCATTCACGAGTATCAAAGACTCATTCACCAGTATTAAAGACTCGTCAACGAGTATTAAAGACTCATTCACTAGTATCAAAGACTCGTCGGCGAGTATTAAAGACTCATTCACCAGTATCAAAGACTCGTCGGCGAGTATTAAAGACTCGTCAGCGAGTATTAAAGACTCATCCTCTATTCTCCATGCCCAATGCCCAATGCCCAATGCCCCATGCCCAATACCCAATACCCAATGCCCCATGCCCAATACCCAATACCCAATGCCCAAAATCTAATCTATGCCAATTACTACTGATTCTCCCTCGCCTCGTATTCCATCTGGAACTCGTGACTCGCGCAAACACACCCCCAAAACAGATATGCGGGGACTTTACCAAAGAGCAATTAGTGAGTCATTTATCAAGCTCGATCCGCGAATTACTGTCAAAAACCCAGTGATGTTTGTTGTTTGGGTAGGGACAGTTGTCACCTTGCTTGTTACCCTTAACCCAAATCTGTTTGGTACAATCCAGGCAGATATCAACCAACAACGCCTGTTAAACGGGTTGATTACCTTTATTCTCTTTTTTACCCTCATTTTTGCTAACTTTGCGGAAGCTGTAGCTGAAGGACGCGGTAAAGCTCAGGCTGATTCACTGCGATCAACGCAATCGGATACGATCGCTAATAAAATCCTCCCCGATGGTTCGATAGTAAAAGTCAATTCTACAGAACTGCGACGGGGCGATTTGGTAAAAGTCAGTGCAAATAATATTATTCCTGCCGATGGGGATGTGATTAAAGGCATTGGCTCAGTGGATGAGTCGGCAATTACTGGAGAATCTGCCCCGGTACTGAAGCAACCAGGTACAGATATTGCCAGTTCGGTGACAGGCGGTACACGCCTACTTTCCGATGAGTTGACAATTCGCATTAGTGCCGATCCCGGACAAGGTTTTATTGATCGCATGATTGCCTTAGTGGAAGGAGCAGAACGCAGCAAAACTCCCAACGAGATTGCTTTGACGGTATTGTTGGCAGTATTAACACAGGTGTTCTTGATTGTGGTAGCGACAATGCCCCCATTTGTTAGCTACATCGCCAGCTTTATCAGTACCGCCTTTGGGGCTGAGGCGGGAAACAGTTTGCGGGCGGGTGCTAGCGTTGCTATTCTCATCTCGCTACTGGTAGCTTTAATTCCTACAACTATCGGTGGTTTGCTCAGTGCGATCGGTATTGCAGGGATGGACAGAGTTGCCCAGTTTAACGTCATTGCTACCTCTGGTCGAGCAGTAGAAGCTTGCGGAGACATCAACACTTTGGTGCTGGATAAGACTGGCACGATCACCTTGGGTAATCGGATGGCTGATGAGTTTATTCCTCTAGATAATCACTCAATAATAGATGTGGCGCGAGTCTCCCTAGCTGCTAGCTTGTTTGACGATACGCCAGAAGGCAAGTCAATTGTACTTTTAGCAGAAAAATCTCAGGCGGCTGGGGTAGACTTTAACATTGACAAAGCCGAAGGTGTAGAATTTTCCGCGAAAACCCGGATGAGTGGCACGAATTTACCCGATGGTAAACAAATTCGCAAAGGAGCGGTAGAGGCGATTAAGGGATTTGTCCGTTCCCGTAGTGGCAACGTTCCTGATGATATAGATGCAGCTTATGAGCGAGTTTCCCGGTTAGGTGGTACGCCCTTAGCTGTTTGCCAAGATGACAAAATTTATGGTGTCATCTACCTCAAAGATATTGTCAAACCCGGTTTGCGGGAACGGTTCGACCAACTCCGCCGTATGGGTGTTAAAACTATCATGCTCACAGGTGACAATCGAATTACCGCTTCAGTAATCGCCGAAGAGGCTGGGGTGGATGATTTCATTGCCGAAGCGACTCCAGAAGACAAAATTGAGGTGATTCGCTCGGAACAATCTGAGGGTAAACTGGTGGCAATGACTGGAGATGGTACGAACGATGCACCTGCTCTGGCTCAAGCAAATGTGGGTGTGGCAATGAATTCGGGGACGCAAGCTGCCAAAGAAGCTGCTAACATGGTGGACTTAGACTCAGACCCCACGAAGTTGATTGACTTAGTAACCATAGGTAAACAACTGCTTATTACTCGTGGAGCATTGACAACATTCTCCATCGCTAATGATATTGCTAAGTATTTTGCGATCATTCCTACAATCTTTGCTGCCGCTGGAATCGGCGCACTTAATATTATGGGATTAAAGAGTGCCCAATCTGCGATTGTCTCGGCGCTGATTTACAATGCCTTAATTATTCCGGCACTAATTCCGCTTGCACTCAGAGGGGTGAAGTTCTTACCTTTAACAGCAGATCAACTGTTACGTCGTAACATCTTCATCTTTGGTCTTGGCGGTATTGTTGCTCCCTTCATTGCCATCAAACTGATAGATATTATCTTACCTTTGTCTTAATTTACTATGAAACCTATTCAGATCCGACGCACTATTCCTATATCCCAAGTATTAGAAGAAATAACTGAAATTTGGTGTCAATGGCAAAGACAAAAGCTGCCACTGTATTTGTTCTTGGCGATGTGTTTCAACCTAGTGGTTGCGCCTATGGTTTATGCCGCTACTGGCGAACAACTTTCCCGCAGTCAATCTTGGGGATTGGGATTGTTAGGACTGACGACGCTAGGGCTTTCCATCTATTTATTTTTTGTCATGTTTGTACCGGAGAAATTCTAATGAGTTTTGCACGTGAAGCTGGTAGAGCTGTTCGGTCTACCTTAGTACTGTGGGTTATTGGAGCAATTATTTATCCTTTTGCAATGATTACCATTGGGCAGATTGTGTTTCCGTTTCAAGCAAACGGTAGTCTCCTGAAAAATGCTACGGGTCAAGTTGTCGGTTCTGCTTTGATTGGTCAACCTTTTAGTAGCGATCGCTATTTTAACAGCCGTCCCAGTACCACCAGTTACAGCACAGCCGATCCCAAAAAGGACGATACGGGAGTTTTGAGAACTGGGGTTTCCGGTGCTAGTAACTTGGCTCCCAGTAATCCCGCATTGCTGGAACGCATTAAAGGTAAAGATGACCCAGATCCCAGCAAAAAAGTTGAAGGTGACTTCAATCGTCTGAAAAAAGCAGGTATGCAGCCGACTGGCGATTTAGTCTATACCTCTGGTTCTAGCCTTGACCCCCATATTACCCCGGAAGCTGCGATCGCCCAAGTTACACGAGTAGCCAAGACGCGGGGAGTTCAACCGAATCAACTCGAAACTTTAATTTCCCAAAACACCGACGGTCGGTTTCTTGGCATCTTTGGCGAACCTGGAGTTAATGTGTTAAAGCTGAATTTAGCTCTGGATAAAATTAAGGGATAAGGGCTTGGTAAATAGTGAATATGCCTCCTATTTTGAATAGTTATCTCTAGTAATCTTTAATGATTACTTAAATTTTAAAAACTTAGATTCTCGACTTATGTAATAAATCGAGAATTTTATTTTTAATAAAAAAAATAAATATATATAAATATATATTTTTAAATATATACCTGTTTAGCTACTTATAAACAAATATTTTATTTTATTAATGCATTTTATATATCTTCAAAATATATCCTAGAGAAAGCATACTTTTTATAAAAAGTATTGCACAATACTATTAGATAGAGTTAAAAAACATTTTGTGTTGAAAAATAAAAAAGCTTTATAAACAAGCCTATTTGGTGTTTTAATCCAAGCAAATAGTATTTATTGTGGCATTCATTTAAGTGACATTCAGTTATCAAATCAATGTGTTTTTCTAGGAATTTTAAGAGGAAAGCAAGTAATTTCAGCAACAGATAATCCTAGTCTCTTTCCTGGGGATTACATTTTAGCAATAGCAACCCATCACATGATGGTTCTCGCTCTCAAAGTTACTCTTAAAAAAATCCATTCTATTTACTATTCCCTGAACAGTTGCTTATTGGAAGCTCGACTAACAGATAGTCAATCTGTTAATTCAGATTACTCAGACCTATCAAGTACTTTCAGTTCCACATATTATTAGACAGATGAACAATTACCGAAGAAAGGCAGAGGACAGTTCTAGCTTGCAACAGGAGGAAGAAAATATGTTTTTACCTCATGCTTCCTGCCTTCTGCCTCCTGCCTCTTGCCTCCTTAACTTTACTGAATCTAAGTTCGATTAACTAAAGGTTTTTAATATGCATACCTCGGAGTTTTTCCGACTTGATGTATCCATCCAAAAAAGCATTCATCAGTCTACTCTGATTGAAGCTAACCTGGCTAAGGCAACACATAGTCATACAAAACCACATGACGGAGACGTTCCCTTTGTAGCAGTGTTTTTGGTTCACATTTCCTTCATGGTTGTTTGGACAATTGTCGTTTTTCTCGTTTCATTTGTCTGCAAGGCGCTAGAAGATCCCCCAGAAAATACGGTACAAGATAAAGACGAAATAGTAAGCATTAAACATTTAAAGCAACATACCTGTAAAAAATGCCAATTTTTTAACAATAACTATTTTCTAAAGTGTGCAGTACATCCTACCACTGCTCTAACAAAACAAGCACTCAATTGCTCTGACTACAAACCTAAATAGATGAGTTTCTCGTTATAAGTAAGTCGGCAACAAAAAAGCAAACTATGTAAAGAAAAATTAACGGGACTTAAACATTTTTGAGACAGAAACAAGCCTCAAACCTATACAGGATAAGGGAAATACACCGAAAGCTCAAAAACGCTTGAAACCCAGATATATCAAGAAAACAGGTAAAACGATGTCAAAGTCACTCTGTATATAGGTTTGATGGTTTTTTAAGGCTACTTTTTGTCTAAGTCCCATTAACTAGCCTTGCATTACTACCCCAAGTACTTTATTCGTGAAATGGCAAAAAATCTACAAACACATTTGGATTGTAGGGGATAAGATGGGCGATTGCGCGAATAGTAAGTAATTAGTCAGCTTTAAGTTTTATTCCTTTAATATGGGTGTCCTTACCCATCTCATATTCAGGGTGAGCAGGACTTCGACGTGAGCGCTGAGTCGAATACTGCCACCTTACAAGATTAGATAATTTATTTGTTGGAAATATCTTATGCTAGGATACTTTACAGGCAGTAAGGACAAGCTTAGGGACTTCCAAGTAAAAAAATATTCAATCGCAAAAGGACAAGGGGGACAAGGAAGAAAGAAGTCTAGTTGAGTAGACAAATTGGATAATTTATTTTTTGGAGTTCCCATAACCAAAATTAAGAACTGCAAAGTGTATGACAACATAACTTATTAACAAAGATAGAACCGAAAAATTTAAAGTAGCAGATAAATTATCTAGGTGCTATTGTAATTGCAAAAATGTTCTATACAGTCGTTAATTAAGTATGTATGCAAACATTAATTATTGATAACTATGACTCTTATACTTTTAATCTTTACCAGATGATTGCTGAGGTAAATGGTAAACTACCTCTAGTAATTTATAACGATCGCCTTAATTGGGATGAATTGAAAGAAATTGCATTTGACAACATTGTGATTTCACCTGGCCCCGGTCGTCCAGAAAGGTCAGAAGATTTTGGAGTCTGCCGACAGATAATTGAAAATGCGGATGTGCCCTTGCTGGGAGTCTGTCTGGGGCATCAAGGACTTGGCTACCTACATGGTGCAAGAGTGATTTATGCACCGGAAGTTCGACACGGTAGACTCAGTAAAATTTATCATAATAATTCGGGATTATTTCAAGGAATTCCTAGTAATTTTTCTGTGGTGCGCTATCACTCGTTACTAGTGGCTAATGAATTACCTGAGTGTCTAGAAAAAATTGCTTGGACTGAAGAAGGACTGGTGATGGGATTGCATCACCGCCATCTACCTTTTTGGGGCGTGCAGTTTCATCCAGAGTCTATTTGTACAGAATATGGGCAAAGATTAATAGCAAACTTTCGAGATATTACGCTGAAATTTACAGAGAAATTGTCAAGGAGGCAGAAGGCAGGAGGCAGGAGGCAGGAGGCAGGATGCCGGAAGGGGAGACACCCACAAGGGGCGGAGCTTGAAAACCTCTTGGCAGAGTCAAAAAGTCCACAAACGCAATATTGGATTGGATATGGATCTATTAATCCTGTTATAGATCGACCCCGCCAAGAACAGGAAGAGAAGTTTGAATTGTATACACGCAAGTTAGATATCTGCCCAAATACAGAACAAATATTTGTACAGCTATTTGGGGATGCAGCAAACGCTTTTTGGCTAGATAGCAGCCGTGTAGAACTTGGTCTATCTCGCTTCTCGTTTATGGGTGATGGCAGCGGAGCAAACAGTTTATTGGTGCGATATTATACCCAAACCCAAAAACTAATTATCACACAGTCAGATACCGTGATTCATCGCACCGAAAGTATTTTTGAGTATTTGAAGCGGGAAATAGACTGCCGATTTTGTCAATCTGACGAGTTACCTTTTGATTTTAACTGTGGATTTGTTGGCTATTTTGGCTATGAACTCAAGGCGGAGTGTGGATCGTTATTGGTGCATTCTTCACCATTACCTGATGCAATTTTCTTACTTGCCGATCGCATGATTGCGATCGATCATCAAGAACAGTGTCTTTATTTGCTGCAATTAATCAAAAAAGGACAAACACAAAAAGTAGAAACTTGGTTTGATACTATCCAACAACAACTCGAAACTCTCGATCCTCTTTTTTCTCTTGTACCCCAAGAAAATTGTCAGCCTGTTAAGTTCCGTTTGAGTCGTACTTACCAAAATTACATCCAAGATATTCAGCAATGCTTGGACGAAATTCAAGAAGGGGAAACTTATCAAGTTTGCCTG
Source organism: Nostoc sp. (assembly GCF_036917535.1). GTDB lineage: Bacteria > Cyanobacteriota > Cyanobacteriia > Cyanobacteriales > Nostocaceae > Nostoc. The sequence goes on along the minus strand of NZ_JBALDA010000024.1, from coordinate 53,706 downwards.
ACAAATCAACTTTACACCGATGCCACCCCCGATCCATTGACGTTCTATTGCACATTACGTAAAATCAATCCGGCTCCTTATTCTGCATTTTTACGCTTTGGTAAGATTGCGATCGCCTGCTCATCTCCAGAAAGGTTTCTACGGATTGATCGCCAAGGTTGCGTAGAAACTAAGCCGATTAAGGGAACCCTACCACGAGGAGAAACCCCCGAAGCCGATTTTGTCCTCCGTGAGAAGCTACGCAACAACGAAAAAGAGCGAGCTGAAAATCTGATGATTGTCGATCTGTTACGCAATGATTTGGGGCGAGTTTGTGAAGTTGGTAGCATCCATGTACCCAAATTAATGGATGTGGAAACATACTCAACAGTACATCAGTTAGTGACAACGATACGCGGGCGGTTACGTTCAGATTTACAAGCGGTGGATTGCGTGCGAGCTGCATTTCCCGGAGGATCGATGACTGGTGCGCCCAAAATCCGCACCATGCAAATTATTGATCGCTTGGAACAAGAGGCGCGGGGAGTCTATTCAGGTGCGATCGGCTTTTTGGGTTTGAATGGTTCAGCCGATTTGAATATTGTGATTCGGACTGCTGTTTTGACTCCCGATCAAACCTCCATTGGTATCGGTGGCGGAATTATAGCCCTTTCTGAGCCAGAGATGGAGTTTGAGGAAACGCTGCTTAAAGCCAAAGCCTTAATCGATGCTCTGCTTCTGACGATACACGGAACATCTGAACTAGATATCTATCCCATTCTGGGATTAGAAACAACAACTGCCGATAGTTATGAAAAATTATCTGCCTAAATCAAGGACTTAAAAAAGATGGAGATGTGTTTAGGGTGGCTATCCTGACACAAAACTGGCTACTATAGACTCTTGAAACTAACATTTATATCCAAATTCCCTTGGGTTAAGGATTTTTGGTATTGATTTTTAACTTGTAGAGACGAGGATTTTTGTGTCTCTACCAAGAATTTTGGGCTTCACTGACAGTATTGACTTATATCCAACATTCAGCAGGTTGGAGGTTCAAAATAATTAATAATCAATAGTTACTAATTTATAATCAAAACCCCATAAATAAATGCACTTTCTTGATTCAGGAATAAATTTAAAGATAAAAAGCAATCACCGCAAATCAGGGTTAAAAACAAGCAGATAAAGTCCATAAATGGCACAAAATCGACTTAAATTCCCTTATCTACTCAACCTTTGGCAAATAAATTATCTGCAAAACTTGACAATTCATTATCTGTAAAAATTTTCTTAGATATATAGCTTAATTAACAGCAATCTGATAAGATTTTCCAACAAGTAGAATAATCACTTGTTCTCTTTTTCTTGAACCAACTGATTTTGGTTATTTTTTGGGAAAGGAAAATAAAAATGTCTCATTTATTGTGGAAAACTCTGGTACTAAGTCCAGTAGTTTTGGGAGTGACGGTGTTGGTTTCCGCTAAGGCTATGGCTGCTGCTGAAGTAGGAAGTTATTCTGAAGAGACAAAGCCAAAAGCTGATCAGACAGAAGCACCAATAGCTTCTAATACTTCAATATTTATTCAAACAGAGCAACCAAAAGTTAATCAGCAATTGGTTGCCCAAAAGACTAATGAAAATAAGGTTTTAGAAGAGGTTAATCGCTACAGCAGCGAAGGCAAAAATCAGAATTCACTCTCTCAAGTCACATCAGTTTCTCAATTTTCTGATGTACAGCCGACTGATTGGGCATTCCAAGCTTTGCAATCCTTAGTTGAGCGCTACGGTTGTATTGCAGGATACCCCAATAGCACTTACCGTGGCAATCGCGCACTGACTCGTTATGAGTTTGCCGCAGGTTTGAATGCTTGTTTAGATCGAGTTAATGAACTGATTGCGACAGCAACTGCTGACTTGGTGACAAAACAGGATTTGGCGACTCTCCAGCGTTTGCAAGAAGAATTCTCGGCAGAACTGGCAACTCTACGCGGTCGAGTAGATTCTCTAGAAGCACGAACTGCTGAACTAGAAGCCAATCAGTTTTCCACTACTACAAAATTGGTGGGTGAAGCTATTTTTGCCGTTACTGATATTTTTGGCAATAATACTGGCGATGCAAATAATACTGTCTTCCAAGATCGGGTACGTTTAGACTTACAAACCAGCTTCACAGGTAAAGACCTTTTACACACCCGTCTTGCAGCCGGGAATGCACTAGCCTTTAATCAAGTGGATAATGCTGGTCTTCCTATTAATACTGCTGAAGGTACACAAAGTTTTCAAATCGGTAGCACTGGTAATAACGGTGTAATTATAGACTGGCTGGCGTATTACGTACCAATAGGTCCAGTTCAAGTTTACTTTGCGGGCACCGGAGGTATTCATAGCGATTATGTACCCACTAACAACCCTTACTTTGAGGACTTTGATGGTGGTAATGGTGCCTTGTCTACCTTTGCTACTGAAAGTCCGATTTATCGCATTGGTGGTGGTGCAGGTGCAGCACTGACTTTACCCTTAGGTAACGGTAGCAGTTTTTTCAAACCCTCATTGACTATAGGTTATTTGGCGTCAAATGCTAATAATCCTGGACCAAATCAAGGTTTATTGGAAGGTAACTATGCAGCTCTTGGACAGTTGAACTTTAGTGTTGGCGATCGCTTATCTATAGGTGCTACCTACGTTCACGGTTATCATGGTGCTGGAGGTGGTAATTTATTCGATCTAGGTGGTGGTTTGGGTAGTACTAACCGCGTTGTAGGTACTGATCAAGCTAACACTCTAACTGCCCTAAACGGATCTTCCAGTAATTCTTATGGGGTATCGGCAGCTTTTAGACCCAGCGACAAACTGTCAATCAGCGGCTTCTTTTCTTACCACGATGTCACAGGCTTTGGTGCTGGTGATGATTATGAAGCTTGGAGCTACGGTCTTGGGGTAGCCTTACCTGACCTTGGTAAAAAGGGTAACGTTTTAGGGATTTTTGCTGGTGCAGAACCTTATGCCCGTAACCGAGGAGGAGCTTTTGCTGGTACTGGTAACGATATACCTTATCACTTTGAAGGCTTTTACAAGTATCGCGTGTCAGATAACGTCTCAATCACCCCTGGTGTAATTTGGTTGACCTCTCCTGGCCAAAACAGCGATAACGATGATGCATTTATCGGTACGCTGAGAACAACTTTCACCTTCTAAAGGTTTACAGCAATTTGCTTTAGGGACGCATAGTTATGCGTCCCTATGGTAATTTATCGAAACAGAATAAAGATGTCAGTCGTCAGAATTCAGAATGAATTTTGTGCAACGAAGGGATATAAATACCTTTCCTCTTTACTCAGTCAAGTTACTTTGGCAAACTACTAATACAGCACTGCGTAAATAAACCACTCATTCCAAATCAATAAAACGCTTATGCTGTATACCTGTTTGACTTTTGACTTTTGACCACAACAGACTCATGATACAAGCCCCTAAATTTATTTATGGACAAGAAAAAAGATTTATTTCGAGATGCGTTCGCGGAGCGTTTCGTAGAGAAGCACGAAAAATAATGTGTCCTTATTTCAAGCCCCTAAATTTATTTATGGGGATAATAATTTTGAATTTTGAATTCCCCAAAGGGGTTGACTTCCGCCTTGCGGTACTGGGGATCTTTTTCAAAGCCAATTACCGATCGCAACCATTGGTGCCCAATATGCAGGATGATCGTACATGGTATTGACACCTTCAGATGGCGGTAATTTCTTAGCATGAATCATTCTGATTTGAGCAGTTTGCAAAGCCTCTGCAATACTCATGCTAGTGTTGCGATAGTTGGTGTAAAATGTTTTCACTAGTTCGGATGTTGATTGATCGGTAACACTCCACAAAGATGCGATCGCAGTTTTAACCCCAACTTGCAATGCAACTCCAGCTAATCCTAGTGTGGCACGGTCATCGCCAACTGCGGTTTCACAGGCAGTTAGTGTGAGTAGTTCGACGCTATCTGATTTGCTGTTGAGGTTTCGCAGTGAGTTTTCTAATTGGCTAATAGTAAGTTTTTGGTTTTTCCCTGTGACAATGAAGGTATCTTCTGGGATAATCCCAAATTGAGCGTGACTAGCTATGTGAACAATGGGATATGTGGTTTTGTCAAGTGTTTGCTGAAAACTTTCGGCGAGAAAATTCTCGTCAATCAGAGGGGTGTGATTGGGGAATATACTTTCAACTGCACTGACTTCATCGGGAACTGCAAAAAGCTGTTCAAAAGTTTTGCCATCGATGGTGGCTTCTTTTGTCAAACCCAAAATTAACGCTTTTTGCGTACTGCGATCGCGTAGTTTAGGTGTGGTTAGTCGTAAACTGGGAGTTGTTGCAACTGCATAAGTTTCAACTAAATATTTGTTGAGTTTGCTGTCATAAAGCGCCGCCATTGGAACGCTACGCAAGAACCCATCCTGAATAAATACCAGAGTTTTGACTTTCTCCGGTTTGATATCCTCTGCAAAAGGGCGAATTATCCAATCATAAAGCTCTGCTGCAATTGTTGTATCGTAGTTAATTTCTTCTCTTTTAATTAGTCCCCTGCGAAACTCGGCAATTTTTTTCTGTAAGGTTTCACTGCTAACTATTTTCTCACCTTGTTGATTGGGGTCTTCAATCCACTTAAATTTAATTGCCTGATTGGGTAACTGCAATAATATCCCAACTTTGCCATCTAAAATTATTGAACTCAAAAACCCAGTATTCTTAAAGGCTATACTCTTATCTTTGAGGATTTCGCCCACCTGTTTGGGATTTAACCCACTCAAAATGCAATCATTGCCAAAATAATTCTGTAATTCTGCGAGTTTCAGAGCATCGATGGTGTTAACTACTTTCGATAGTTCCTTCGCACGTCCTTCGTCTGCAATTGCCCCAACTCCTAGCAAATCGAGCCGCGATTGTGCCAATGTCCGATATAATGGTCGAACGACATCGCGGAAATCAAACTGTACATCTCGTTCGGCAGTCAAAATATCCTGGCGGATGTCTTCTAAGGTATCAAATGCTCGCTGATAAGATGCGATCGCTTCTTCTTTTCGCTTCTGTTTGTCTAAAATCCGTCCGGCTTGCCACTCCCACAAATACAAGCTATCTTTTGCACTCAACTTGCTGTCTGCTGCGATGATAGCAGCTTGGGTATATTTTAATGCTTTTTGATTTTTTAATGCTTTTTCATTATCTGGGCTACATTCCCAGAAATGGCCCAAAGCACCATTAGAATAAGAAATTAGGCGCTCATCTTGTAATTTTTGACTTGTTAATACTGAGCTTTCGAGCAAATTTAATGCTTCGTTGTTCTCAGATAAAACCCGCCCAGTTGGACAGTAGGTAAACGGTGAAGTTCCTTTAGCATCGCGCTGCAAGTATGCTAAATCAATTGCCCCATATACTTTTGTGGCGGAATCGGGCAAATATTCGAGAACTTTTAAAGCATCCTTCAAAGCTTTATTAAACTCTTTATCATTAATAAATTTGTTCTTATTTGTCTGAGAAGCCAACTGAATAAAATTTAATAATCCCCGCATCTCTGCTAAAGGTTGTTTTTCGTTGCGGGCAAATTTTATACTATCTTGAAAATATTGATAAGCTCTGTCGTAGTCTTCTTGTGAATTTTGAATAAATTCTTTTTCTTTACTAAAAATACCAGCCTTCTTTGCCGAATCGGCTTGTAACTCTCGCAATTGACCGCGACTTTTGTATGCATTACCCAAACTATTAAATACCAAAAACTTAGATTCTGAAGCAACTTGTTGCGCTATATCTAAATACTTAATTGCTTGGTCGTAACTTCCGATTAAGCGATATGCTTCACCAAGAATACCCAAAGCCGCAACCTGACCGCGTTTGTCGTTGTATTTGGTGGCGATTTGTTCGGCACTTTCTGGAGTGCATTTTTCTGCCTGACTTGGTTGATTTTCAGTACTTTTCGGCTTATCTATTAGTTTGCCACACAAAAGTGCGATCGCTTTCCGAGGTTGTCCCAAATTGCTGTAAACTTGGGCAAGTTCCGACTTCATACGTCCGACTTGCTGGATATTTTCCACCGCATTATAGTCATTAATTGCCGTCGATAGGGATGTAATTGCTGCTTTGTTTTCTCCTATTTGTTGGTAAGCGCGTCCTAAGTTTTCATTCACAATCGCCGTAAACGACGGATTATTTTTATCCTGATTTAATGCCTCTTGCCAATTTTTTATGGCATTAAAAAAGTCTCCGCCATTATAGGCTTTAATTCCTTGTTCAACTAATGTAGTCACATTTGGAGTTTGTGCAGATACTACTTGTCCAAACAATAAACAAATTACAAAGGTTGCTAAAAATAATACTTTAATCAATCGATGGCGATTGATTTTTTGGTATTGCCGACTGAACAGATGAATTAGCCTTGTATAAAAATAAATTCCAGCGATAAAATCCGCTGCTCGAAACTTTAGTGGTCGCAAAGGCGCAGAGAGTAAGAGTTTGAGATATTTCTTCGGGTATTTCATATTTTAATTCTGCAACACCTGGTTTTTATGATGTCAGTTGAAATAAGTTATTTTTTATACAAATTGCTTTAGCGATCACCAGTTATTCCCAATCAATTGATAGAGAAAATGCTTGTATAGCTTTTATTTTTAACTTACCAGAAATCGGCATAGAAAACTGAACTTTTGGAAGGTGTGTAGTTTTATACAATTTATCTTGTATTTGGTGATTGGAGGTCGTAGCTACAATAGATAAAACCTGAAATAAATAAGTGGGTGTGAATAATTAAAGGTTTATAGTAAGGGCTGAAGCTTTTACTAATAGCGAATTTAATTAATTTTATATTGCATAATTTAGTTTGATTTATTCTTGGCCACTTACTTGCTTGATTTTGGCTCAATCTACGTAGGTGGACTTAGTTACTACGGGCGTTTGGCGCATTTAAGATACTGTGTAGACACACATTTTAAAGTTATAACTTCTTAAGCAAACTTAATATTACTCATGTATGGTATGAAGTCTTCTACTGATACGATGAGATTCTTATACAAGCATTAATACCCTCTGAATCTAGAAAATGAAATTACTTAAGGACTTTCAAGTGTCGGGGAAAGATACCTTAGTTTGCTGCTTAAATATAGTGGCATTGAGCGGATGCGTAAGTGTGTTAGCGGAGCTTACCATAGGTATCACATTTTCTGATAAACCTGCCTTTGCTCAGAGTAAAATTATCCCCGACAATAGTCTTGGCGCTGAAAGTTCTCGTGTTGTACCTCTTGATAGTGTTGGTTTACCGATTGATATGATTAAGGGTGGAGCGATTCGCAAAGCAAATTTATTTCATAGCTTTCAAGAGTTTAATGTTGGCAAATCTGGATATGTTTATTTCATAAACCCTAGCAACGATATCCAAAATATTCTAGCTCGTGTTACAGGTCAGAATCGCTCAGAGATTTTTGGTACTCTTGGTATTTTCAATGCTGCTGGTGTCACATCTAATCCTAATCTGTTGTTAATGAATCCCAATGGTATTGTATTTGGCAAAAATGCCAGCTTGGATGTGCAGGCTTCGTTTGTGGGGACAACAGCGAACAGAATTCAGTTTGGTAATCAAGAAGTTTTTGGCACCACAAATCTAGAAGCACTGCCATTGTTAACTGTGAATCCTTCGGCATTGTTATTTAATCAGATCAATAAAAATGCAGCGATTCAAAATAACGGTCTTTTACAAGTTCCTCTTGGTAGAAGTTTGGCTTTGGTTGGCGGTAACATCAATCTAGATGGTGGAATATTGTTTGCTCCTGGTGGGAAGATTGACTTAGGAGGGTTAGCAGAAGCCGGAACTGTAGTTCTAAATGTAGATGGCAATAATCTTAACTTGAAGTTCCCTGAAAATGTGATACGAGCAGATGTATCCTTTGCCAATCAAGCGTTTGTGGATGTACAAGGTGCTGGTGGCGGTAATATTGCAATCAATGCCCGAAATTTAGAGATATTAGGCAAAAGTGTTCTTTCTGCTGGTATAAAGGCGGGTTTAGGGACACCTGAAACTGTTGCAGGAGATATTACCCTCAATGCTACGGGAGATATCAAAGTTGCAGGTTATAAAAGTGGGATTGTAAATTTTGTACTCTCAGGAGCAAAAGGGAATGGCGGTAACATTACTATCGATTCTGGTTCATTCTCGTTACAAGATGGCGCTGCACTTTCTGCCTCAACTTTTGGACAGGGGAATGCAGGGAATGTGACAGTGCGTGCAAAAAATGCTGTTTCCCTTGCAAATACTGCTATCTTCAGCACAGTGGAAGATGAAAGTGTGGGTAATGGTGGCAATATCGATATCAGTACAACTTCACTCTCACTCACTGATGGCACTGTACTTTCTGCCTCAACTTTTGGACAGGGGAATGCAGGGAATGTGACAGTGCGTGCAAAAAATGCTGTTTCCCTTGCAAGTAGTACCATTTCCAATAATGTAGCAACAGGAGGTGTAGGCAATAGTGGAGATATCAACATCAAAGGTACTTTTCTATCCCTCACTGATGGCGCTAAACTTGAAGCCTCAAATTCTGGACAGGGGAATGCAGGTAACATACTGCTACAGGCTCAAGATAATATCTCTGCCAATAATAGTTTTATTCTCAGCAATATTGGCAGTCCTCAAGGACAGCAAGCCTTGGGCAATGTTGGTAATATTGATCTTTCAGCAAGAACAGTTTCCTTAACTGATGGGGCGCAACTGCAAGCAGGTTTCTATTCTGGGGGTCAAGGAAATGCGGGACTCGTGTCTGTCAAAGCTCAGGAAAGCATTTCTTTTACAGGTAAAAATAGTGGGATATTTACCAATGTAGAATCAGGGGCTGTGGGCAATGGTAGCGATATCCAAATCTCTGCGCCTTTGGTGAAAGAAACCAATGGTGCTGGAGTAACTACTAGCAATGCGGGACAGGGGAGTAGTGGAAAAATCACTATTACAGCTGGGTCATTCTTTCTCAACAATGCTGTAGTAACTACCAGCAATACTGGACAGGGAAATGCAGGTAATATACTGGTACAAGCTCAAGACAATATCTCCGCCAATAATAATAGTTTGATTGCCAGCAATATTGGCAGTCCTGAAGGACAGCTAGCCTTGGGCAATGTTGGTAATATTGATCTTTCAGCGAGAACAGTTTTCTTAACTGATAGAGCGCAACTGCAAGCAGGTTTCTATTCTGGGGGTCAGGGAAATGCGGGACTCGTGTCTGTCAAAGCTCAGGAAAGTATTTCTTTTACGGGTAAAAACAGTGGGATATTCACCGATGTAGAATCAGGGGCTGTGGGCAATGGTAGCGATATTCAAATCTTTGCGCCATTGGTTTCTTTCACCAATGGCGCTGGAGTAACTACCAGCAATAGGGGACAGGGGAATAGTGGAAAAATCAATATTACGGCTGGGTCATTCTTTCTCAACAATGGCGCTGGAGTAATTGCCAGCAACCTTGGTAAAGGTATTGGTGGTACTGTAAATATTAATGCGAGTGATGCATTGACAATATCGAGGGATAGTTTTATAAATACCAGACTTGGTGCTGGTGCAATTGGACGTGGTGGGGATATTAACATTCAAACAGAAAATTTTTTTGTAACGGATGGTGTAACAATCAGTTCTAGTAGTTTAGGTGAAGGGATTGCAGGTGATATTAACATCAAAGCTGACACTTTAGGTCTCAATAAAAGTCAAATAACGGCTCAAGCAGCCTCAACAGATGGTGGTAACATCAACTTAAACTTTGCCCGATACTTACTCCTACGCAATGATAGCCAAATCTCCACCAACGCAGGTACAGCCAAAAAAGGTGGCGATGGCGGTAACATCAGTATCAACTCAAGATTTATCGTTGCAGTTCCCAAAGAAAATAGCGATATCAGCGCTAACGCCTTTACAGGAAGTGGTGGAAACATCCAAATCAACTCGCAAGGTATTTTCGGTATCGAATCGCGTCCAAAACTAACCGAAAAAAGTGATATTACCGCTAGTTCGGAATTAGGCGTTTCCGGTGTAACAAATATTAATACACCCGATAACAATTCTATTCAAAACAGCTTTACCGGATTATCACCAAATGTCATCGATACCAACGCACTCATTGCTAATAGCTGTATTTCACGCGGCAGCAAGCGACAAGAAAACTCTTTTATTATCACAGGTTCTGGTGCTTTACGCTATACTCCAGGAGGTGTGTTAATTTCCGCGTACACAACTGGTGATGTGCGTAGTGTGGAACCAACACCACGTCCTTGGAAAAAAGGCGACCCAATAATTGAACCACAAGGATTGTATCGATTACCCAATGGACAATTAATCTTGAGTCGAAGTTGTTCAAAATAAATATTGCACATATCGGAAAAATTGCATACACAGTTTTCTGCAAAATGGGACGCACAATCATGCGATCGCACCATACAAAAATCATGCAACTATAGATGAATGACTAATGACAGCCAACAGGAAAATATTTCACAAATGATTTAGGACTGCTATAGTCAGCTAATAGGCAATGTAAACCAAAATGTTGTCCCTGCATCCAATTCACTGTTTACACCGATTTCGCCGCCGTGAGCATGGATGATTTGCTTACACAGATACAATCCTAATCCCAAACTTACAGAATTGCCGATACTTGTACCCCGAAAGTAAAGGTCAAAAAGCCGATCGCTTTGTTGTTGACTAATTCCTACGCCATCATCACTAACAGTACAATAAATCATCTCATCCTTACGGGTAGCATTGATTGTTAAAAGCAATTCCGGGGGATTATGTTTGAGAGCGTTGACGATTAAGTTAGAAAAAACTCGCCATAGTTGTGTGGGATCAGCATTTACTAATGGCAAATCTGCGGATACCAAATTTGTCAGTTTGGCTTGATTTTGTGCTAGTAATGGCCCTAAATCAGCGATCGCAGCTTCGACAACTGTCAGTAATTGTACGGCTTGAAGTTGCAAAACGATACCTTGCACCTCGCTGAGATGAGCTTCCATCAACGAATTAATTAAATTAAGTTGGCGATCGCTACTTTGAATCATCCGCTCTAAAATTGAGCGGGAAATCGCAATATTTTCCTCTGAACGGGCAAGCAAATTCTTCAGCACCATTAAAGTACCTAGTACTGGGTTGCGTAAATCGTGGGAAACTGCATGGAAAAACACTCGTAGTTCTTCTTCAGTTTGCTTGCGCTGGGTAATGTCTTCAATCAAACCTTCGTAGTAAAGCAGTTTAAGATGTTCATCACGGACTGCGTAGGCTTTTTCTGAAATCCAGACAATACTCCCATCTTGACGATAAATTTGGGACTCGAACTCGGAAACGCTGCCATACTTTTCCATCAGACGCACAAATTCTGCCCGGCGGTTCGGATCAACGTACAATTGTTCAATATCAGTGAAATTTGCTGTCACTTCCTGTGCTAAGGAGTAGCCATAAATCCTCGCTAAAGCAGGATTTGCCGTAATGTAATGTCCATCAGGACTGCTTTGAAAAATCCCTTCAACGGCGTTTTCAAAAATGCTGCGATATTTAGCTTCGGCAACCTTGAGTTTTTGGTAGGCAGATTCCAGTTCTTGACGAGCGAAAAATTCCGAACGTTGCAGGCGATCGTACAGATAAACACCGATGTCACATATAGTACAAAACCAGAAAATGTATAAAATGAACGTTACATTATATATTCCTGGGTGATCGGGGATTGATGTTTTTAGCCCAAGTGCTGTATTCACGCTAAAGTAGTAAATCAGCACACTCACTTGAGTCAGCAAGTGAAGAATCCAGCAGACGGGCATCAACACAGCTTGGCTCAAGAACAACAGCGACCAACCAATGGTATCGGGTAGCGCGAAACCAGTAAGAGTTGCAAACAACTGTGATGCTAAACTAATTGACCAAGAAGACCCTAAAAATAATAAATCTGGACGATGACGACCTAACTTAGTTTTATGTAAGGCAAAGCAAATAATTATACTTGCAAGCATTGCAACATCAATTACCAGGCGTTGAGTTCTAAGTTCTTCTGGTAGTTGCTGCAACTCTGCAAAAGGAAAAAACAAGCCGTAAAAGTCTCGCAAAGTAAAAGACAATAGACAAATCAACGCTAGCCATAACCATAAACGTAATCTCTGCCACAAGAAACGATTACGCCAAGCTCTATAAAGAGTGGTGATTTCATCTGTTGTTGGTACACAAAAGGTTTTTCTCCACCAGCTTTGCACTGTTGTAAATGGAGTAGCCATTAGCATCCGAGCAACTTTGCCCATACTTTGAGGGTGTTTCCTTTACTTAACATTGCCATAAATAACACCCTCTCATTTTTTGGTGATTTATGGGCGATTTGTTGCGGATGAAGTGAACAGAGGTAGTGTAAACCAGAAAGTTAATCCACGCTTGCGGTTACTTATAACTCCGATTTCGCCGCCATGCGCCTTAATAACTTTTCGACAAAGATACATTTTTAAGCCAATACTTGTAGAGCAGCAATCTTGAGGATCGCGGACATGGAGATCGAAGAGGCGATCGCATTCTACTTTACTCATTCCCACACCGTCATCTTGAATCTGAGTACGAATCATTTCCCCCTCAACGGTGGCACTCAGAGTAAAATTTAATCCTGGCGGATTATTGTGCAAGTTATGTGCGATCAAATGTGCCAAAACTTTCTGCAAGCAAGTCCTATCCGCCATTACTAACGGTAAATCGGCGGGAACCAAGTTCTTCTGAGTCGCTTGGTTTTGTGTCAGTATAGGCTCTAAAGAGGCGAATATTTCTTTTAGTAGATTGCTAAATTGCACAGGTTCGGGTTTAATTACTAGACCCTCTTTTTCTGCGGAATTGATTTCTAGCAATGAGTTAATCATTGCCAACTGGCGATCGTTGCCTTGAATCATCCGCTCTATGATTGAGCGAGATATAAGAATTGGGGAAGGTGGGGCCTCCTCTGAGGATAAGGGGTAATGGGCATTGGGGATTGGGCGTTGGGCAAGGTTATTTTCATTATCCCCTTGTCCTCCTTGTCCTCCTTGTCCCTTTGTCCCCTTGTACTCCTGCTCCCTGCTCCCCTGCTCCCCTGCTCCCCTGCTCCCCTGCCCCTGATTTAACAAATTCTTTAATACCATCAAGTTACCCATCACCGAAGTTCGTAAATCGTGGGCAACTGTGTGCAAAACTACATCTTTGACACGATGCAAATTTTCAACTTCTTGCATTTTCTGCTGCAACTGTGCTGTCCGTTCTTGGACTTGGTATTCTAAATTAGTGTTGAGTTCTGCTAGTTTTTGGTAAATCTGGCTTTGTTGAATCGCGATCGCTACCTGTTGTGACATCTGCTGTAACAAATCAATTTCTATTGGCTGCCAATCACGCGGCCCTGAGCATTGATTGGCAATTAACGCACCAAATAATTCATTACCTAGCATAATTGGTACGGTTAAAGTCGCCCTGGTTTGGAATTTTTGAAAGTGCGCTTTTACTTTAGGAGATAGTGATATTTGCGTTACGTCTTCAACGACACGCACAAGATTATCTTTTAGTAAATTTCGTAATTCTTGTAAATAAGCTTCATCACTAGTAGACCAGCCTGAGACTGATGGATATTTGGGATCTACTGATTCAGCAAGAGTTCTGACTCCTAAATTGGCATTATTTAAACCAATAAAAACCCGATCTGCTTGGAGAAATTGCCTAACTTCTGTCACGGTGGTTTGAAGAATTTCCTCTAAGTTAAGCGAAGACCGAATTCGCACTAAGGTTTCTGCCAACAAGCGATCGCGTTGGGCACAAAGGCGTAATTGTGCTTCTACCTGTTTGCGTTCTGTAATGTCGTGATGCACTGCTAAAATGGCAGGAGTACCATCCAAATCAATGACTTCGGCTGAAAGCAGGCTTGTAATTATCTCACCAGATTTTTGCCGAAATTCAATTTCCAAGTTACGAGCGACTCCCGTGCTTTGCAGCTCTTGCACTAAGTTTAAGCGATCGCGATCGTCTACCCAAAGATTTAACTCAAAAGAAGTTTTACCAATTGCTTCATCTCGCCCATAACCTGAAAGATTCACAAAACTGTCGTTAACTTCGATAAAGCGTCCATCTTGCAGCGTGCTAATCGTAATTGAATCGGGGCTGCAACTAAAAGCTTTCGCAAATTTTTGAGCAAGATTTTGTAAGGCGACTTCTCCTTGTTTGCGATCTGTGATATCTCGGACAATTGCTAGTACCTCATCTGCGCCACTAACTACCAACCGCGCCTCATAATCTCTGATTCCCAAATATGTTGGTAGTTGATATTCACAAGTTTGCAAAATTCCAGAATCTAAAGTTTTAGCGATCGCTACTTGGCTAATGGCTACAACATCACTCGGCAACAACTCTTGCAAGTTTTTTCCAACTATTTCTTCTCTCGATAGAGTGATATTTGCGTCCTCGTTTTTCAAATCTAGATACTCGCCATCGCGACTGATGCGAAACATCAAATCGGGGATAGCATCCAAAATTGCTTTATACCGTGCCTCACTTTCTTGCAATTTTTCTTGGGCTTGTTTTCGGTCTGTAATATCCATAACCAAGCCATGCCAAAGAAAATCACCTGCTGCTTGTAATTCGGGTTGCAAAGTACCTTGAATCCATTTAAGTTTGCCACTAGGCGTAACAATCCGACTTTCCCAATGCCAAGGTGTAAGAGTATTGCGACAAACAGCTATAGATTCTGTAAAAGCTTTTATATCCTGTGGATAAATCAGTTTGCATAACACCTGAAAGTCTGCCTGTACAGCTTCTGGTTCTAATTCATACAAATATTTACAACCAGAACTAATATAAGGGATAAATACAGAACCATCCTGCCGTTGCAGAATTTGGAAAATCATTCCCGGTAAATTGGCAGCAATTGTTTCCAACAGAGTGATTTTCTCTGGTGGAAAATCTGGTTTATGCGGTGATTTTATAATTTCATCCACTCTTAGACCCTTTGATATATAAGCAATTGGCATAATATTCAAGGTAATCATAGCCATTGTAAAAGTTTTTAGATGTCAGCGCGCGATCGCTAACAACAAAAAAATGGCTCTTATTTCAGAGTAATTCTGGATGCTGCGATCGCATTCACCCAATCGGGTGAACCATTTGTCAAAGAGCGATCAGTTCAGGAGTGCTGAGTCACTTTCAGGCAAAAGTTTCATCCTTTTCTGAACACTAAGTACAGTTTTGCATAAATTCATAGCTTTTTTAAACGCCAATGAATGCAAAGAGAATATAAAGGATATAGCACTGCTACGTCTCTACAAGGTTTATAGATAATAATTAATTTCTATAAATATCTAATAGGTGATTAATTAATAAAATTTTGTAGTCAGCTAATCATCATTCAAATACCATCTCCGTGTCTTTGCGTAAGAGTATCTACACATCAGCTTATTCTCATATCTTTGAAAAACAAATTCTGATTTTGGGGACATTTCTCTGAGAGAATGTTTGTAAAGTCAAAAAAGCTCGCGTAACAGTACTCTGTCAGTAGAAATAAATGCGACAGAGTCCGCTAACGTCGCCCAAAAATTTACCTCTTGATGACCAAACCCCGTACGAATTATGAAATATGAAAGCAAACTGCTTAGACCACAAGCGTTTCAGCTTTTCTTAGTGCCATTTAGTCAATGTATACATTTCAAATGCTGACTGTAACTCTTAATTTAGTTGTATATTTACTCTTTTGGGTGTTATATCATGTCCGGCTGATTAGTTATGATTCTTGCATCTGTGCAAAAATCTGAAAACTTTTTCTCCCCCTGCTCCCTACCTCCAGCAAGAACTGCGTTCTTAATGATAAGTCTTTAACCGGACATGATATTAGACACAGCTTAAAAGCCTAAAGTTAGTATAGTACATTTGTATAATGCGTAAATCCTAATTATTTTCTTAAATACTACATTTATGGATTCTTCTCAAATTGAAACAGGTGCGCCTGTTTCTCTAGAAATTGCTCAGATTGCCTCACCATCAACAACACTCTCTCCTACTACATCAACACTCAGCCCTCGTATTTCTAAAGATGCTATTCGCACCAGTTTGAAGGCTTCCACTGTCGATGGTGTTTTCGCAGCAGTTTTCTCTATTGGTACTGGCGGGATTTTGCTAGGTAATTTCTTGGTGGAGTTGGATGCCAGTCCAGTGGTATTTGGCATGGTGAGTTCTATCCCCATGTTAGTGAATCTCTTTCAGCCGATGGGTGCTTATTTGTCTGAACGCAGCACTAGCCGCTTTCAGTATTCCCTTAGCACTTATGGGATTGGTCGGCTACTATGGCTGATTTTAGTAATTGGCATTGTTAGCTTTAATTGGGGAGGGCTGAATTCCAACCAATTAGTGATATTGTCGCTTTTGATTCTCGTATGTAGCCATTTTTTAGGAGGACTAGGAGCCGCATCTTGGTTGAGTTGGATGGCAATGTTAGTCCCACGGCAATTACGAGGTAGATATTTCGGGCTACGCAATAGCCTTGCCAACTTAACCGAGTTGGTCGGTTTGCCAATAGTCGGTTTAGCTGTATCACATTGGTACGGGGGACCTATCCAAGGTTACGGGGTGATTTTGCTCTTAGGCATTATCTTTGGAATTGTCAGCTTGGGGTGTCAGTATTTTCAGGTAGATATAAATCCTCAATTACAAAATACTTATTATGGTAACTCATCTCAAACCAGTGAGATTCAGTTAGACTCGGCACCAAATGAACCTAGTGAGATATCTGAACCAATCTCTCTGCCGCAAATGCCAACTCCTCAAAACCAGATAGATAGCAGCATTTGGAAAAACTCTAATTTTTTGGTTTTTCTACTTTATTTCGGCTCATGGACGTTTGCTGTTAACCTGAGTGCCCCATTTTTTAACCTCTACTTGCTAGATACCTTGAACCTAGATATAAGTTGGGTAACTTTCTACAATAGCCTGCGAGCAGGGGCACACATGCTGATGCTGATCGTCTGGGGTAAATTAGCAGATAAAATAGGCAATCGTCCGATTTTAATTTCTAATGGAATTTTAATTGCCGTCGTACCCTGGCTGTGGCTGAGGATGGGTTCTAGTCCTCTCGATCTCTGGTTATGGTTGCCGCTGTTACACATTTTTATTGGAGCTAATTGGGGAGGAGTTGACTTGTGTAACAACAATCTCCAGATAGAGATTGCACCAGTAAAAAATCAGTCTATCTATTTTGCAACAGCAGCAGCTGTTGCTGGGGCGAGTGGTGCTTTAGGAGCAACTATCGGTGGCTTCATCGCTCAATTTGCTGAGTCTTTTGGTATAGCGGAAGTATTCATTGTATCTGGTGTATTACGATTAGCATCACTTGTGCCACTCATTGTTAAAAAAGATTTGGGTAGTTAGGGTGAATTTGTTTGTTATGGATGTGAATAAAGAATGTTGCACTCAAACTGAAGATTTATACACCTATAGGAAGAATTGTTAACTTACATATCTACTCTATAGTGAAAAAGATTAGTGACATAACAACAAAGTTAATGTTAGTGAAGCAGGTTCTAGAAATCTGTTGTTACATAAACTCAACTTTATCAATTTTTGGACAATGCTCAAGCTGAAGCTGAACATTTGTGGAACAGTAGTTTTACTGTTTCGATTTCACAGAGTTATCAGTGAAGTCGAGAAGTTTTTTGCCCAATCGAGAAAACCAAGTTCTTAATTTTGGATAAAGTTGTAACAAGCTAATATACATTTAGTTGGCAATCTGGTCATAATTTTGGTTTCAATATGCAATTTGAATGCCTATTAGCTTATCTGACCCAAATTAGTTAAATTTCAAAATTTGAAAAGTTACGATGCTCAAGGTAGATATATCAAAAATCACCATCCAACAAGTTGAAGCTTTCGAGCGAGACGGTGTTATCTGCGTCAAAAATGTTTTGGATGACATTTGGGTAGAACGGATACGAACAGCCGTTGACAAGAATGTATTAATCCCTGGCCCTTTAGAAGTTAAGGGCATCCCCAGACCGGAAGGTCATGTGGAACATACCAGTAGCTTATGGCTCATTGATGCTGATTTCCGTGCTTTGGCTTTTGAATCTCCGCTAGCAACGCTCGCCGCTCAAGTCTTGAAATCAGAAAAACTGAACTTTTTGACTGACGGTTTCTTTGTTAAAAAACCGAAAACAAACAGCCGTGTAGGGTGGCATAACGACCTACCTTACTGGCCTATACAAGGCTGGCAGTGTTGTAAAATTTGGCTGGCTTTAGATAGTGTCAACCAAGTAAATGGTCGATTAGAGTATATTAAAGCCTCTCATCAATGGGGTAAAGAGTTACGTGAAGGATCAAACCCCTCCTGGTTTGTAGAGCCAGAGCCTCACGAAATTTTGTCTTGGGATATGGAGCCTGGAGATTGCTTGGTTCATCATTTTCTGACAATTCATCATTCAGTAACTAACATATCTTCCACACAACGACGTGCAGTAGTCACCAATTGGACTGGCGATGATGTTACTTACTATAACCGTCCGAAAGCATGGCCTTTTAGACCTGTTGAGGAAATTGATTTACCAGAATTTAATTCATTCAAAGCTAAAAAACCTGGTGAGCCGATAGACTGCGATATTTTTCCGAGAGTTGAACTGCATCGCTAATTGGTGTAAATCAATAATTTGATCAAATTGGAAAATGATTTGTACTAGTATTTAACTGTCTACCGCTTGTCTTATGTAGCTTTCAGTTTTCTGTTATTGAATAAATATTTAAATCAACAATGATTAAGCCTCTATTGGTTAACACTTACGATC
Source organism: Nostoc sp. (assembly GCF_036917535.1). Lineage (GTDB taxonomy): Bacteria > Cyanobacteriota > Cyanobacteriia > Cyanobacteriales > Nostocaceae > Nostoc. Next base: position 34,926 of record NZ_JBALDA010000024.1, on the reverse strand, counting down.
CCAAAGGAGGAGCAGGAGCTGCTCGTGCAGCTTATCGGCTACATCAGGAACTACTGAGATTAGAAATTGATTCTCAAATGTTAGTTCAAGATAAAAGAATAGCTGACTCTACTGTGGTAAGTTATCCCAATAAAGTAGCTCAAATAATATGGAAAGCTCGTCCGATTCTAAATGATTTACCACTAAAACTTTATAGAAATAGGCAACGTAACTTTACATTTTTCCGGCTGCAATGGCTCCCTAATACAGTTGCGTCGCAAATTGCTAGACTTGAACCAGATATCATTAACCTGAATTGGATATGTGAAGGATTTATACCAATTGAAGCACTGGCTAAATTCAATAAGCCTATTGTTTGGACATTTCATGATACGTGGGCATTTACAGGTGGATGCTGCTATTCTCTAGGGTGCGATCGCTATACAAAATCTTGTGGAAATTGCCCTCAACTCGGTAGTAAGCATAGCTGGGATTTATCTCGCTGGGTTTGGCAGCGTAAAACTAAAGCCTGGCAAAATCTCAAGCTTACTATTGTCAGTCCTAGTAATTGGCTTGCTGAATGTGCTAGATCCAGTTCACTATTTTCAAATAGTGACATCAGAGTTATTCCTCACGGGTTAAATCTTAACATCTATAAACCAACTGAGCGTCAAATAGCCAGAAACTTACTGAATCTCCCACAAAATAAGCAACTAATTTTATTTGGAGCACTCAACGCAACTAGCAATCCTAGAAAAGGATTTCATCTATTGCAATCAGCGTTGCAAAAATTGAGCCAGTCTGAGTGGAAAGATAAAATTGAACTGATTGTTTTTGGTTCATCTCAACCTGAAGATTCAGTTGATTTAGGTTTTAAGGTACACTACTTAGGCAAAGTTGATGATGAGAATAAACTAGCGCTTCTCTATTCATCTGCGGATGTGATGATTGTGCCATCAATTGAAGAAGTTTTTGGACTGACTGCTTGTGAATCCCTGTCCTGTGGTACACCTGTGGTTTCTTTTGATTCAACGGGACTTAAAGATTTAGTTGAACATCAAAAAAATGGATATCGAGCGCAATGTTTTAGTTGTGATGACTTAGCAAATGGTATTATTTGGGTAATAGAGAACAAAGAGCGGCATCAAAAACTTTGCGATCGCGCTCGTGAAAAAGCAGAACAAGAATTTGCGATCAATCTGCAAGCACATCGTTACTTATCCCTCTTTGAGGAAATGAGTAAGCCCTCGTAGAGAAGCTTCTTGTAAACAAGCGATCGCTGCCTTAACCGACTCTTAATTAGCGATCGCTCACCTACACATTATAAGCAGAAAAACCTATACCAAGAAATTGACTATCAATTTTGCAACGCTTTTTGATTACTGCCTAACGTTTCATTAATAGCCATGATTAATAACTCATTTAGAGGGATTCCCACTGCTTTAGCCATAGAAGAAATCACACTTTTGGGGGCAAAAGAACAATATAAACCGGCTTCTAAGAACCAAGGTTCTCCCTCTGGGTCGATGCGGAAGTCAAACAAACTGTAGTGGCGACAACCCAAAGCCTGATGACACTTCTTAGCCACTTGCTGAACTTTCTGGGTCATCGGGTCGTTCGGGTTTACAATCCAAGACTTCTTATTATCTTTAGCAGCGAATCCCAAGTTGCCATCGTCTGTTTGTTGGAGTTTATCAGCATGTTTGCGGATGGGTTTTTCGTGGGGGTTTAACAGATACTCTTCAAGGGGTAAACCCACTAGCTCACCATCTTTGACAATGATGCCGCATCTGACTTCTCGACCGAGTTCAATAAATTCTTCTACAATCACCTCATCTGAATATTCAAATGCTTGCTTCAAAGCAGCGTTATAGTCAGTAGCCTCTTTGACTAAGGCCATCCCTAAAGAGTTATCGGAACTTACGGGTTTGACGATCGCTGGAGGTGTAATTGTCGGCGTATCTCCTTGACGAAGCAGTTCTCCACGAGGCACTTTCACCCCTGCTGCTTCGACAATTGCTTTGGTTCTGGCTTTGTGCGCTGTTATTGCCATGATATCTGGAGTATTGCCGATGTAAGGGATCTTCAGCAAGTCGAATAAAGCGCGGTATTCAGTCATTCCAGGGATACAAAACATTTGTGGTAACATTATGTCAATGTTTTGTGCTGTTAGAAACTGTATGGCATCAGCCAGAGTCATCGGTTTGGTGTCAGCAATATCTTCAGGGTTGAGGGAAGAAGGAAATCGCCAGTGGCGATCGGGTGTGATGTATGCAATCTGAAAGTTATAGTGCGATCGATCTGCTGTTGCTGCTAGACAGTCTTGGGCGTAAAGGCGTGACAAATCACAGTAAAAATTATTGTGTGCAGATCCAACTAAATGAAGGATACGAAGTATTGGCATGATTCATCTTCCTTATGTATTGTTAGAATTTATATAGCGGTTCTCGACCCCCAACCCGCTCCCCACAAGCGAAGAGAGGGTTATGATGTATCTCTGTGATTAGTAAAGGCTACATATAACAGTTCTGTATCTAAAAGTGTTTAATTAAGAATTATGAATTATCCCTCTTTCAAGAAACAAGTCAAATCCTCTTCCCTTCTGCCTCCTGTCTCCTGACTTGAAAATGTTTCTTAGATGAGTACCTATATAGGTGTTCCAGATTGCATTTTCATGGCAAGGCTAGTGAAACTTGTTTCATCGGGACTGCCTTGTTTCTTAGGAGAGCGTTACTTTAATCGCCACCTAATTCCACTAGTTTGCCAATGTTGAAGTCTATTTTTACCCATCCTTTGAGTTGTTGGAGATTTTTCAACAAAAGTAAAGGAATCTGCCAATGATGCAAAGTCAAAAATGGTATGGGGTCATCAAGACTGTAAACGGCATCAGTTCCCCGCATTAAAGTATTAACTGATGTTTGCAATTGTTTCCAGGAACGGATACCAGTTAGTCGCCAGATTTCGTGATATGTGAAGTAAGTGGGCTTGCTACTTGCTAGGGGTTCCAGAGGTGCAGCTAGAGGAGTTTTACCAAGATAGGCGTCTGCAACACCGGGGTGATTGTAGAACATTGTAATTGCCGAATGGGTACGGGGATTGCATTCTATGGCGTAAACTGTACCGTCTTCGGCTTGGATAAAGTCTAAAGAAGCTTGCCCAGTCAGTGCCAAACTCTTGACGAAGTGTTGCACCCATTCACGGATTTGGGGATTTTCGACGTTTTCATAGTTGATTTGAAAAGCAGATGAGTCTGAACAGCAATGCAATCTTAATTCCCCATCCCGCACTGTACTATGTGTGCATAATTCCTTACCAGGAATAAACTCTTGCATAATCCAAGGTCTTTCTGGACTGATGGGTAAACTATTGACAAAGGCTGCTGTCTCTTCTGGAGTGTCGCAGGGAAGTTTGGTTAAATTTAAGCGGCGAACGGAGTCGTAATTAATACTTTTAAGGATATATTTGCGAGTTTCTTGACTAAAATCGAAATTGATAACTTGTTGAGGATCTGTGATTTGAAAAGATTTGGGCACAGATAAACCAAGCGATCGCGCCCGATCGGTAAAGGCAAATTTATCATCCAACATTTTGGTTATATCTGGATCAAAGTGGAAAACTTCGCAGTATTCTGATAATGCAGCCTTTGCTAAAGATTCATAGTAGCTAGATACAGGACTGGATACAGGTACAAAAACGTCAACCTTTTCCTTTTTAACGATTTCTACTAGCGCCTGGATATAGCCTTCTGGGTCTGATTGCGGAGCCGGAACTGTATAAAAACGACTCACCGTTTTTGAAAATCTATGACCAGACAACCAGTATTTGTGACCTTCAATCAAAATAACTCTGTGCCCTGCGGCATGGAAAGAGCGGGCAAGTTGCAATGCTTTAGTCATCTTGGCTCCACTCACCAAGATCGTCTGAGGATGAGCAGCTACGACATTTTTCGTAAACGGCGAACGCACAATGCCCCACAACAAAGATATCAACACTATCAAAGCATTGAACGGCAAGGCTATTAGTAATAATGTCAGAGTACCGAGAGTCTTGAATAAAGCTATTACTTTTACTCTAACACCCGTTGATGACGTTGGGGATTGAGGCAGAGATAAAGAAATTGATTGTCCCATAAGTCTTTCCTTTGTGTTTAGTGTAGAGACGTTACATTGCAACGTCTCTACAAACTTTATTACACGACGCGTCTAATTAGAGTTATACCATCTCGGATGGGTAACAGAACTTGTTCGACACGAGGATCGGCAGCGACAACGTGGTTGAACTGAGCGATCGCTTCACCGTTGGCGGTGCGTTGTTCGGGTGGTAGGTAAACTTGTCCTTGTAACAAAGTGTTATCCACACAAATTAAACCGTCGGGAGTCAGTAAGTTACTATCCAAAATCGTTTGGAAGTACTCTACATATTCTTTTTTATCTGCATCAATGAAGATCAGATCGAATACTTCTTTTCTGGCAGCCAGCTTGTAGAGTGTCTCTAGGGCAGGTGCTACTTCTACAACGATTTTGTTGCCGTGGGGAGACTTACTAAAGCAAGCTTGAGCAAATTGAGCAACATAAGGATCTACTTCGCAACCGATAAGTTGCCCATCACTTGGTAATGCTTCTGCCATTGCTAAGGCTGAATACCCTGTGAACATTCCTACTTCTAAAATGCGCTTGGCTTTGGTGATATGAACAAACATTTTCAATGTCTGTCCTTCCAAATGTCCTGAGAGCATTTCCTGCTCTAGTTGACGCACTGTTTCCCCATCGCTGAAGCGTTTGCTCCAGTCTTCTTTGCTAGTTTTTTGCGCCAATGCTGTCAATGCGCTTGATTCGGGGGTAGTGTAATCATCTAAGTAGGGATCTAAACCCGCCGCTAATTGAACACCCTGCTCTAAAGAATCTAATATTTCTACAGAAATGTTATTCTCTTGTGCCAATTTGAGAGTTTGCTGTAGCTGGGCTACTAAGATGCTATGTGGCGTTATCGGTCTAGCTGTTTCTCGTCCTACAATACTGGTCATATTTTCAGACCCCTACTAACTTAGCTTCTTGACTTTCAATGTATGCGTCAACCCCTTCTCCGCCACGAGGGTATTTAGCACAAAGACGTTTGTGTTCAGCTAAGGCAGTATCAAGTTCTTCACGAGTCAAATCGTTGACAAAGAAGCACTCACCAATTGGACGAGGCATGGCTGCGCGTTGTTTGCCATCTCGTGTCAAGCTTATAGAGCGGGTAGCATACCAGAGCAAATCCCCATCCAATAGAGGATGATCGAGTGCTAAACCGATACGATTCATCAAGTCTAGGATGCGATCGCGCTCTCCTGTTGAAATATAACCCCGTCGTGCTGCAATGGTTGCAGACAAAGCCATATCTATATTGACCGCATGACCGTGATATAGGGGTATTTGAGGTGCTAATTCTAGGGTAGGACTCCAAGTGTGACCGTAGGCAATGACGCGATCAAGGTCTAATTCATGCAAGTTAGGAGTCTCTAACTCCAACATGGTTTTTATTCCCTCGTAGTTGACTTTATGGGCAATCTCTTTAATTTCTGGTGTTGCATTCACATATCCAAAGTGAGTGGAAAGCAGTTCTTCGCCATATTTATATAGCAGTTCAAAGACTTCCGAGTTAGAAACTACCGCAATTTTCACTAACTCTGCCATCCCATTGCGAACTTGAGCGGTTGGCAAGGTTTTCAAGAATGAGAAATCTAAGATTACTTTCAAAGGTGCATGATATGCTCCCAAGCGATTTTTTTCCTTACGATGATTAACTGCAACCTTAATTGCTACACCTGCATCAATTAAACCAATCAACGTAGTAGGAATGCGAATGTAGTTACTCTTGCGACGGTAAGAAGCGCAAGCAAACCCAGCCACATCAGTAATTAGACCACCGCCGACGACTAAGACTGGTTCCTTACGAACTAAACCAAAGTCCGAAAAAGCGTCAATAATTTTTTCAAAAGTTGCCAGGGTTTTAGCTGGCTCTGTAATAATGATTGGAAATAGCGTCAGTTCAATGTCATAGTGTCTAAAATATGACTTGATCTGATCGCCATAAAGTTCATGGACATTGGCATCAATTACAGTCAGACAGCGACCAAATTTTGCATAGCTATCTGCGATTTCTCTGTTTTGAATATCAAATGCACCGTTCACATAGACAAGACTAAAATCGATTTTTTCGTAACCTTGCACGTAAAACGCAGCTTCTGTAGCTTCAAATGATGCTTGAACTTTATTCATGTGTATTGACCTGATTCCAATTAAAAAGTTGTGAGATTTCGGTAATAATTGCGATTTACCCTAATGTATGCCAGCAAGCAACCATGCTCTTTACCCTTTCAGATAAAAGACAGCACAAAATTAGCTTTCAATAAAAAGCTAACGTTTATTACTGACTGGTAATGTTTTTAAACAACACCATTCATTTGATGAGTAAATTGTGTAGATGGGTTAACCTTTAATTCGGCATAACCTCAAACAGGTCAACTAACCCCACTAGCAATATATTGGTATAATACTTGCCTGCTTCTGTGAATTGTTGACTTTAAATTTGGGAAATTCATCTGAATTCAGATTTATTCCACTACATTTAAATATAGTGGCTTTCCAACTGTACGATTCCGCAAAAAATCTAGCCTAGACAACTGATTGTACCGTTGCTCTCCAAGCTTAAATTTGAGATTAGAACCCTGATTAATCGTTAGTTGGCTGTTTATTAGCATTAGTCTCAAACCTTAAATTACTAAACTCGCTACATCCTGTTTGCTTCAGAATAACAATGGACTTTTAGAAATTTACCTGAATTTTTATTAACTCCACTATAATTTGTCTCTAGCAACTTGCCGATTGTTAGACTTTGCAAAACTCATCTCTTAGTAAACTACTCATATTGTTTATCATTGTCTATCTCTGGGCTGACATTTGATATTACAGAAATGATTAATCCTCATCTCGCTGTTTTTTTGCATTAGTCTCAAACCATAAAATGGCTAAAAGCAAAGATGACTCACTGCATTCTATTCAAAATATCAGTAAAATACTTCTTTTAGTAGGTTAATTTACTGCTCAGTAATCAACATACTTACCTCAGCAACTCCTGACAATTCAGAATTTAAATGTACCTGAGTTCCTTGTAACAAAAGTTTAACTTTTTTAATGAATGCTTGTGTGTATTAAAGGTTTCTAAGTTTGCTTGAATTGCCTTCTTAGTCCTAAAGTAAGCCTTTTCAGCTTCAACAGCAAATAATTTACTACTTGGTAACTGAAAAGTACAACACAAATCATAACATCTGTAAATCTCTTTAAGTCAATCCACCATGCGAAGTGTACTAGATAAGCAAATATTTACAAAAAAATATGTCTCAAGATAGATACGTTATACAAAAATATATTTTATGCAGCAGCTATATCTAATATCGTGTCCGACTAAAGATTTATCATTTAGATCCCAGTTCTTGCTGGGGAAAGAGGCTTTTAAGATTTTTGCATAGATGCGGTAATCATAAGTAATTAAGCAGACTTGATATAACAGACATCTGGTGAATTTAATTATGCGTTAGGTTACGTTGCCCGAAATCCTTCGCTTTTGTCGGTTCTAGATGCATTTACATACAATGTTTCACTTTTGCAGGCAGATTCACAGGTAAAAGATCGCGATTTACCGGATGAACTCAATAGTACACTAATAGACATCTCCGAAAAAGAATATCAAAGCCTTGTGCTGTCAGGGCCAATATCTCATTGCCGGAGATGTCTAATTCACATAGTTAGCAAAATATTGCTACGATATGCGATCGCAAATGGCGTAGTTTAAGACATCATGGAACACAGGTTGTTTTCATATCATATCTGCGTTGACAACTGACAATATTACTGTTGTGCTAAATAGCTGATAGCTGCCAAAGCGGGGAATCTGTGAGTGCGATTGCTTAGTTACTTTACAATATAAAAAGTTGAATATTTATAACAGGCAAAATTTATTGAAAAATTAATTTAAATAATAATCAGCCCAGATATTTACTAAACATATTTCAGTATTTTTTGGGCGAAAAAAGTATTATTTTTAACTTAATTGATAGTCTGGTTAAGAGGTTAAATGTCAAACACTTGATTTACAAGGGTCTAGAATTAAGATAAGGTTAATAAAACAAAAGCAACAAGTTTAGATTATTTCATACAGAAAAAAATATTCAAGTTATTTGTGTCTTAATTTTTTTAAGTTATGATAAAATTTACTATCTTAAATGTGCATAATCTAGCTTAGTTATGGATGCTAAAGAGTTGCTCAAGCGTTATGCTGCTGGAGAGAGAAACTTTAGTGGGATTAATTTGGAAGAGGCTGACTTGAGTGGAGCTAACCTGAGCGAGGCTAACCTGAGTCAAGCTAATCTATTGGCAGCTAATTTGAGTGATGCTAATTTAAGTGGGGCTAATCTCAGTTATGCCAGATTGAGTTTGGCTAGGTTCATTGGTACTAATTTAGAGGGTGCTAATGTGACTGATGCTGACATAATTGGCGCCAGATTTGAAAATGCCAATCTCAAAGGGTCTTACCTTTGTGATTTCGGTTACATTAACAATGCCTTGTTCCAAAATACTATTGTTGGTGATGGTAGGATTATCGTCGGGCCAGAGATAATTCATGGATGAATATTCTAGATTACTCCATCAGCCAATATGAAGCTAATCAAATAAGAATTTTCATCCAGCAGTTTTCAAGTAGAAGAGGTACAAAATAACTGAAGTGTCTGCTTTAACATCCGATATTGCTTGACAAGTTAATTTCGATAGAAAAATTGAGTATTCTTAAGCAGACAAAATCTATTTAAATTAATTTTTATAAAATCTTAAAATTTCTTAACTTAGTTTAAAAAATCTTGGTATTGACTTCAAAATGTAGGAGCGATCACTTTGTAAAGGTTAGTTGAAATTAGTTGTCAAATTGCTGGTGAAGTTAGAAACTAAAGAAATACAACACACGCAATTATTTTATGACTGCTATTTCTAACCTTGAATTAAAACGTCCAATTTGGCAAACTGCGATCGTATTGACCTTGGGCTTTTGGCTCAGTGCTAGTCTAGTTTTAGATTGGGTAATTATGCCTAGCCTTTATCTTTCGGGGATGATGAGCCAAGCTGGTTTTACGACAGCAGGCTATACGATTTTTTGGAACTTCAATCGGATGGAATTACTATCAGCTGCTGTAGTCCTGACTGGGGCACTAGCTCTGAGCAAAACCCGATATCACTGGAGTATTGGCAGTATTGTTTTATCTGTGCTGCTGCTAACTATCACTGTCCTTGATACTTATTTCTTAACTCCGCAGATGTGCGCTATAGGAGTTCAACTCAACCTATTTGAAGCTGCTGCTGCTATTCCATCGACAATGAATTTACTACACGGTAGTTATTGGCTACTGGAAGTAGTGAAGCTGGTAGCTGGTGGTACACTTTTAAGCTGGTGCTGGCGGGAGCAATTTTAAGTAGATGGAGAAGTTATAACGGTAAGAATGTCCACTTATAAATCTCACGCTAAAGACGCAAAGAATTTTTTTGCGTCTTTTCGCTACATATATCTTATGGGTTAATGAATGTGATGTTTACGACACGCTAGGCTTATGCGTACAATTTTGTATTTATATTTTGTGATTTTTCGGGTAAAATGATTCAGTTTTTTATAAGTGTAATTCAATAAGCAGACATATAATTATCTTTTACTATACATTTTCAGCTTTCCCGGACATCTAAACAAATAAATATTTATAACAATTTTCTGGAAGATGATATCAATTAGTTTTCATGTTTACTTTAGTGATTTATGATGAAGTTTATATATTTCTGGTAACTTTTTTTGAAAATTATAGTAATCTAAGTTTTAGCGAGTATGTTACTTGTTATCTACCATCTAGCTGAAAATAGCTATTTTGCAGGTATCTACTACTAATCAAGGATTTCCTTGTAAGTTCTTGAATTTGCCACTCCAATTTGTGAAGGATGACTATTTAGCCCCACACAACTTTAGAACCAGTTTCCAGTACTTATGAAGAGATTCCGTTCTGCTGATTTGGTCGCCTCTGCATCTCACCACACACCATCATGGCGGCAATTATCAGCAAACTCATTCTTGGCCGGAGTTTACCATTATTGTTGTGCAAGTGATAATTTTGCCAAATCCCAAGACTAAGAGTTGCTCTACAATCACAAACTTAAGTAAGATATTGAACTTCTGGAATGCTTAGTTTTTAATAATACTTTTTCTCTTGTGAAGTTACCCTCAAGAATAAACTTCTTGAAAAAGTACCCGACGACTTTCTTCACGGATATAAAAACATACTTAGTCAGTGCGTATTTAATGCCTATAAGTCTTGATGGAGAAACATTTACGTTTACATTACAGTAGATTTTGGTCGCTCCAGACTTTAGGATTAGGGACAAAAAACTTTTGCAAGAGAATTAAAGTATCTATAATTTTAGGCTATAAAATACGGATAACAATGATACTTTTGTGACTGATGGGCGAGAGCCAATGGTCTTTATGTAGCACTTGAGTTACTGTTAGATTGGCTAAATTAGCTAAAGATACAGAAAACCAATCTAATTTTTGAAATACTATATCCTGGCAACTAGTCGGGCAATTTTGCTATTGGTCAGTAGCATTTATTGGTTTAGTTGTAACTCGTGGATTATAGCTTAACAGAGATTGGTGAATTAAGAGTTAGGGGGTGTGGAATCTCTGTACTAACTCAAATATGACCGCTATATTTATCTGACAGTGCTTCTAACAAAGTCACGGTGAATTCTGAAAAGGTAATTCACTAATTTTACCTGCAAATGTTAACTTTATTCCAGAGCTATCCCAATGAAGACATTTCCGATTAGTAGATACAGATTTTTCCAAAAGCTCCAGCCCCTACCTTTGTTGAAAAAAATCACTGGTAAGTCAGTTACTGGTTGTTTACAGGTGTTTAGCACATCAGGCTCTTGGTCAATATATGTAGATGAGGGGAAACTAATTTATGCCTGCTACTCAGAGAAAATGTTTGAGCCGCTTTACAGAAATTTGCAACGCTTGAGTCAGCAAATTTCTACTCTCCCTGACGGAATCAAAGACCAGTTGCGGGCAATATTTGAAACTGGTATTGAAAATCAGGCAATACCGAACCCAGATTATCTGGCTATTTGTTGGTTAGTCAATCAGAAATATATCAGTTCCTCTCAAGCAGCAATGCTGATAGAGCAATTGGCGCTAGAAGTTCTAGAGTCATTTCTGAATTTAGAGGAGGGAAGTTATGAATTTATTCCTGAGAGTTTTCTGGATGATATGCCAAAGTTTTGCCATTTAAATCTACGTTTATTAGTTGAACGATGTTTAACGCCCCAAAATGAAGCGGTTTATCGTCATACATCGCCAAGTTATCAATCGCATACCTCACAATTTTTCCAAATAAATGAGCTACAACCTAAAGTCAAAACTACGCCAAAGTTGTCTAAAATAAACGGCTATAAACCAGCAGCCTACTCGATTAATACTAATGAACACAGGAGTCAGCAAATCATCCAATCGCCTGCTGACAGAAAAATCTACACAATCTTGTGTATTGATGACAGTCCTACAATATTGAATGCTATTAAAAGTTATTTAGATGAGCAAACTTTTTCCGTTATCGGAGTCACTGATTCTTTAAAAGCTTTAATGCAGATTATCCGTATAAAACCCGACATAATTTTGTTGGATATATCAATGCCTAATCTAGATGGATATGAGCTCTGCTCTTTGCTGCGTAAACACTCATATTTTAAAAATACACCTGTGATTATGGTGTCAGAAAAAGTAGGATTTCTAGATAAAGCTAAAGCTAAGATGGTCAGAGCATCAGGCTATTTAACTAAGCCTTTTCAACAAGGAGATTTACTCAAAGTTATTTTTCAACATATTGTTTAATTTACTAATATAAAAAATTACTTCATTTAAACAGCCTATTATTTTAGATATTTAAGGTTGAATATTATCTGGTTCACAATCATTTTAGTTATAGAATATTGTCTGAGTTAGTTAAAATTAATTATTCATTCTCCTATAGAAGAAGATTAATACAGCAGAATTTAGAATTCATAATTCAAGAGTAATATCAAGTTCGGATAATCACTTATAATTCAAAATTCTCCGCGTCTCCCCGTCTTCGTGTTAGTCCTAATTATAAGTACTCAATCGAACCTGATATAAAACACGTTTTATACCTGGGTAACAGACTTATATCAATTTGAAAAAATAATGCGACAGATACATATTCTCAAACTTTTGTTCTATCTGGCTTTCTTAATTTTGAATTTTTAATTTTGAATTTTTAATTGGTATTAGCTTGTCTACCTCACCAACTTTAAATCTGCTACACAAGTTGTTACCAGTGAGAAATAATCAGTTAATCTACATCTTTTTTCAAGTTAGTATTAGTTAGAAGCCCTAACCGAAAAGTCGGTAGGGTTATTTTTCCTGAAATGTCCAGACTCCTTCATCCCAATCTGATTCTGTTGGGGGTGATTGTAACCAATGCTGACAACGCAACAGATGCAACATAGCAGCTTTGTCCTGGCTATCTGCTGCCAAAACATTAGCAAACTCAGCTCTGGCAAGAGAAAACTGCCGCTTGAGGTAATACTCACGCCCTTTATGATAGTGCTCAATCACTTGCAATTTTTCGCTTTCAATCGGATTGGAACGTAAACCTAGTAATTCGTATATGGCTATCGGTTCGTTTCTACCCTTGACACGAATGTAATCTAGTTCTCTAGCCCAAATGTGATCTTGGCATGGTTTAAAGGTGTTATGGCTAATAATAATATCGCAACCATACTGTTTACTAACACTTTCTAATCGAGAGCCAAGATTAACGCCATCGCCAATCGCAGTAAATTCCATCCGCTTACTAGAGCCAATATTTCCACTAATCACGGTATCAGAATTGATGCCAATGCCGATTTTAATTCTGGGCTTATCATCTGCATAGCGACGTTGATTGAATTCGTGCAAGCGATCGCGCATTTCTAAAGATGTTTGCACTGCCATCCAAGCGTGTTCTTCTAATGGTAGAGGAGAACCAAACACAGCCATGATCGCATCGCCGATATATTTGTCAAGAGTGCCTTTATGTTTAAAAACTGCCTCCACCATTGATTCAAAATATTCATTGAGCATACTCACCACTTCTTCTGCTTCCAAGTTTTCTGTTAATGTGGTGTAGCCGCGAATATCGGAAAATAAAATCGAAACTTCTTTGCGATCGCCTCCGAGTTTAGCGTCATCTAATTTCAGCAATTCTTCGGCTAATTCCTGGGTCATGTAACGGTACATCGTACTTTTGAGCCGCTTTTCATCACTAATATCTTCCATCACCACCAGCGCCCCACGGACTTGCTCTTGGTCGCTAGCATCGGCAATTGTGTTAATCGATAAATTGATACTATGCTGTTCTGTATCAGTGGTTAGGAGTGTGCGATCGGGGTAATACTGTTGGCGGCCCTTTAAGTCAACTGCGTGTAAAGCATCCTGATACCACTTACTAAAGTCACCTTCTTTGATGCCGATCGCATCAGTAACTAATTTACCTTCTAAACGGTCTTCTGGCGCCAGCCCTAACAAACGTTTGGCACTTTCATTGGCGGCGATAATTAACCCAGTTTTATCAGTGGAAACCACGCCATTGGAAAGACTACGCAGAATGTCCCGTTGCATTTGTTCTTGTTGCTTGACTGTGGCAAACAACTGGGCATTTTGCAGCGCTACTCCTGCTTGAATATTAAAAGCTTCCATAAACTCTTCATCGTTGCGGTCAAAGCTAGCTTGGAAGCAGTCAGGAGCTTTGGGCCAATCAGCTGGATTATAAGGAGGAAAATCCCCAGATTTCTTTTTATTTACAAGTTGGGTAACGCCAATCAGTTGTTGATCGGCATTAAATACTGGCATACAAAGCAAGCTACAAGTGCGATAACCATTTTGCTGGTCTAGTTTTTGGGCTGTCTCTGAGTCAGGATCGTAGTACAAATCAAAGCCAATATTCAGCTTCTTGCCTGAAGCCGCTACTATGCCAGCAAAACCCTTACCTACCGGGACTCGCAACTCTTTGGTTGAACCATCATCCTGAGTGATTTTCGTCCATAATTCATGGCGATCGCGGTCTATTAACCATAGTGTACTGCGATCGGCATTCATTAATTCTTTGGCTTCATCCATCACCCGTTTGAGGGTGTCTTCTAAGTCGAGACTGCTTTGAGAGAGGGACTTGATTGCCTTCATCAGCGCCGCCACTGCTCTTTGTTTTTGGGTAGCGACATAAAAAGAGCGCGAGGACTCTAAAATCAAGCGAATCGAAGGGGCAAATTCTTGAAATAATTGTTCGTCAGCACAAATAAAACCTTTGGTATCAATGCGCTCTGCAAGTGGAGCATTGTGATTATTTCCAGATTTTAATTTATTCAGTAATTGCACTACTGCAACTAATTGCCCATGTTCATTTAAGAGTGGCAAAGCTAGCATGGTGTAAGTGCGATAGCCAGTTCTTTTTTCTTGTTCTTGGGCAAAATGCGATCGCGGATCGTTATAAAAATCAAAGGGAATATTGATAACTTGCTTGGAGGTGGCGACTTCCCCAGCAATGCCTTTATCAGCGGGAATGCGGATTTCTAAAGAGCGACCGCCCTCACCCTCAGCTAAAATTGACCAAAGTTGTTGTTTTTCTTCATCCAATAAAAATATCGTCGTCCGGTCTGCTCCTAATAATTCCCCGGTTTTCAAGGTAATCGAATGCAACATTTCTTGCAGAAGAGTTTCAAACCCATGAGAATCAAGCATTGATAGGGTTTGATGAACAATCTGTAATTTTTGCTCGACATCCTTAACGACCTGTTTAAAAGTATCCTGAGTCAAGGGAGCAAGAAACGTAGAAAAAGTTCCTTGTCTTGTGGCAAGAGCACCCACAGGAGCAGAATTTGCTGGTAATTCGAGGTTTTCTTGGTTGTGAACACCAATAATCAAATCGGTGGTCTCCCCACAACTTCCTTGATAGGCTGACATAACTGGTATTTTGTATAACAGGATGAGGTTCTAGATTTGACAGTGAGATTAAATTTATGTAAGTGGTGTTAAAAGCAACAATTGCTTGACATTATCCATAGTTTAATCGCTTGTTTAGCCAGCGTCATCCTGTGAATAAGCGCTCAACTTGATTACCAACAAGCATGGCTTGACCAAAACCCCTTCCCAGTGTGATAAATAGAGGGTTAGACCCCTCATATAAACGATAAAACAATGTTTTCCGTAGCCATTACCCTCCAAATTTTTCCTCTGGAGGGAATTTTAGTATTTATGCAACGCCATCTGAACACCTGCAAGCATAAGTAGCAACTTGGGTTATTAGATGGGTATTTGGATACAAAATTCTGTTTCTTGACTTGTTTTTGAGTTACATATTAACTTGCCTTGGTGCATTTCTACTACAATCTGATAACTAATAAATAAGCCAAGTCCAGTTCCTTTACCAACAGGTTTTGTTGTAAAAAACGGATCGAATATTTTGGAAATTACTGATTCGTGAATACTCAAGCCATTGTTTTTAATGCGAATATTAAGCCAAGTTTCATCAATGAGCTCAGTACTAATCCAAATAGTAGGAACGAACGATTGAGATTGAGGATTTTGATTAATTGATAGACTAGCAATTGCCTCCTTTAAAGCATAGATAGCATTATTTAAAATATTCATGAATACTTGATTCATCTGTGCAGGATAACACTTTACTTGGGGAATTACTCCATAGTTTTTAATTACTTGAATTCCCATATTTCCCGACTTGCTTTGGAAACAGTGACGCAGCAATGTGATTGTGTGATTGATACCTGCATGAATATCAACATTTTTGATATCTGCTTCATCCAACCGAGAAAAGTTTCGCAGTAACAGCACAATTTCTCTAATGCGATCGCTGCCAACTTGCATCGATTCCAGCACCTTACCTAAATCTTTTTGAATAAAGTCCAAATCCCAGGTTATTATTGCTTTTTGAATATGTGGCGAGGGAACTGGATAGGTTTGCTGGTAGAGTTGCAAGATTTGTAATAAGACTTCTGTATACTCAGATACATGGGTGAGATTAGCGTAAATAAAGTTAACTGGATTATTAATTTCGTGAGCAATCCCTGCAACTAATTGCCTCAGGCTCGACATTTTTTCAGTTTGCACCAGTTGAGCCTGAGTATATTTGAGTTCCTCAAGGGTAACTTTTAGGTCGTGATTAGCTTGAATTAGCTCAGTATTTCGTTGTTCTACTCTAGCTTCCAGTTCCTCATTCGTTTGCTTTAGTAATGCTTCTGCGTGTTTGCGTAAGCGAAGCTCCTCGTAGACATCGCTAATATTGATTAGTGAGCCAGAGAATTCTGTTTCACTTTGAGGTTGAGCAGACAGTTCCAACCAAACAATTACACCAGTTTGATGGTAAAAGCGGAGTGTTTGGCAAACCTCTACTCCAGTTTGTAACTTTTCTAGAGTTTTTTCCCACAAGTGCCGATCGTTCAAGTCAATGAAATTGCCTAAAGCACTACCGATGACATCTGCTATCCCATAACCAAGGGTATTTGTCCAGGCTCGGTTGAGGAAGTTGAGATTGCCCAAGCGATCGCACTTAAACACAATTTCATGCAGACTATCCACCAATTCCCGGTAACGCCGCTCAGATTCAGACAATTTCTCAATCAAACTGTACTGAATCTGTGTATGCAATTCATTGCTTAAATCTGACATTCTACTGTACTCGTCAAACGCTGAAGTAACTCGGTATGGTTAATTGTATCGGCGTATAAGGGGAAGACGTGAGTGTGGTAAAATTCTTGCTCAAACACCGTGCGAGCAGAAGTGCAATCAGACAAAAGAACAACCTGATAGCCTTTCTCATGGGCAGAACGACCTGTAGAATCAATACAGACCGAAGTGACTGCACCAGCTATAACTACATGAGTAATCTCTTTTTCATGGAGAATCATGTCTAAGTTAGTATTTATGAAAGCATTAAATCCTCGTTTTCCGGGAACTTCGAGAATTCTGCTGCGAAAGGGTAGCAACTCATCAATCATCTGCGATCCCTTCGTACCAGCTTGAAAAGCCCCAACTTCCTTGATAGTTTTGAGAATGCCAACAGGTTCAACCAATTCTTGGTAGTTTGGCGTAAAAAAAATCGGTGTGGCAATCATCAACACTGGAGTTTGTACCAAACATCCTACAAGCTCAACGGTGTTTTCTAATACTTTGGTGGCTCTTGAGGATTCCTCAATGACATTATGTAGAATACCATCGGCTGCAAAGTAGTCATTTTGATAACCAATCAAGATCACAGCAGTACGTTGGGGTTGCATTGTATTTTTAACTATTTAGTATACACAGACACTTTATTATTCCCATTTTAAGTGTGAGTATGGATGCTGTTGGCGAAATATTTTTTAACTTTTGAAAACCCTAGTACCCACAGCTTGATAACCCGCAACTTGGGTTAATATGTTGCAGGGGCACACAAATGAGCATTGCTGTGCCTGTATAACATAATCTAGTTACCTGAAAATAGCTGTAAATCATAAGTAATTATACGGTTATTATTAGCTCTACCTCAACTGCGATTGCTTCCTGTTGCAGATATGTCAACCTGAAAAAGAAAGTGCTGAGTAAAAAATACTAGTCCTCTGCTGACGATGAACTCTATTAATCTGTCATAATGCCTGTGGCAGACTACTAGATATGTAGCAATCCTATTTAATTTGTGAGAATTGAACCCACAGATCCTCGACTTCTTTGAAAAGTCGGGGATCTTGTTGATCGCGAATGATTTAGGATTGCTATAGATATTAATTTTTATCCAGATAAAGTTAATTAAAAATATTAAGCACTATAGCATATCAGCCAAACATAAATATAAAATCAGATTCAATCTTTGAGTTGAACCCATATTATATGGGATGGAACATTCACCCTCTTGTTGGAAATCCACAGGATTATTTTAATGAAAAAATTAAAGACTCAAGTATTTTTAGGCTTGACAGGTGCATTTTTGGCAGTTGGATATTCCAGTTTGCTAGCTACAGAAACTCCCAGACAGAGTACATCAAACCTCAGAAAATATTTATTAGCGCAATCAGAAAACAACATAAATGTCAATGAGTATCTGGATAAAAATAAACCCGAAAGTTATAAAGCTCTGAAAAGGCAGTTAGATGCGGCGATTGAGGATGCAAAAAGACCGAGTGAAGATAAAGTAGTAAAAAATCTTTGGTCATTGTCAAAAACTAATCCTCAAGTAAAGTGGAGAGAAAATAACGGCAAAATTGAATATTTGATGGCAAGTTGGAAATATGTTAAAAACCCAACTGAGGATTGGAAAACAGGTACAAAAAAAAGTATAGAAGCACGCACTTGGTTAACAGCCGTTCCTCAAGTTAAAGAATTTTGTCAAAATTGTAAGGGAATCGGTATAAAGATTCCCGGTAATATCATGCTTTCTTTGAGGTTACAGCAGTATTTAGGCTTAATTTTAAATAAAAATTCAAATAAGACGCATTTTGTCGAAATGTGGGTGAAAGCTGAAGATTTAAGTAGACCATGTGTTGATCCAGAAATTAATGATTCTAGTTGTAATGTTTTTGATATACCAATTTCTGCTAGTTATCCGATTTTACAAGAGATATACAGAATTTCTTACCTAGATGCTAGTCAAGAATATTATCCTTGGACAGGTTTAGGTTACACCTATGATTGGGGAAATCCGAAAAAACCTCGTGAAGGAGCTAGTGAGTTTCTGCTCGACGGAACTAAAGAAAAACCGATTGAAGTAGAAGTCGTTTCAGTCACAGCTACGAAAGAATATTGTAATAATCAATATTTAACGGTAAAAGATTAGAAATGAGCGCTCATGAAACACCTAGAAGGTAAAGTGGCTTTGGTAACAGGTGCTACGCGGGGAATTGGTAGGGGAATTGCCATTGGCCTTGGTGAAGCCGGCGCAACTGTATACATCACGGGTCGCAGCCTCAACAACTCTTCCAGTGATGGGGTTTCAGGTAGTCTTAGTGAAACGAAATCAGCCATTGAGGAAGTCGGTGGTGTATGCATTCCTGTCCAAGTAGACCACAGCGACGATCAGCAGGTGCGTTTGCTTTTTGATCGCATTCAAGATGAACAGGATGGACAACTTGACCTACTGGTAAATAATGTTTATTCAGGAGTTCAGGCAGTAAAAGACGCTCAGGGGCAGCCCTTTTGGGATTCTGAACCAAGTCTTTGGGATGCTAGCAACAATGTTGGTCTTCGCAGCCACTATGTTGCGAGTGTTTTTGCGGCTCGGATGATGACTAAACGTAACTCTGGATTAATTTGCACGATTTCCTCGTGGGGTAGTATGTTTTATCTCTTTGATACAGCTTATGGTGTTGGCAAAGCAGCTTGCGATCGCCTTGCTGCTAATATGGCTGTTGAGTTAAAACCCTATAACGTCACTTCTGTTTCAATTTGGCCGGGTATTGTTGGTACTGAGCTTCTTTCCCGTTTTGCTTCCCAAATGAACCAAACAAATGCTACCGACCCGAAAAACTCATTCTTGAGCGATCGCTACAACTGGGAAACTCCTTTATTAACTGGACGAGCGATCGCTGCACTTGCTGGTGAGCCAAATGTTATCCGCCATACAGGACGCGTGCAGATTGTTGCCGAACTGGCTAAGAAATATAATCTTGTAGATGAAAATGGCGATCGACCTGCATCGTTACGCTCTCTGCGTTTTGTACTACCTGCTGCATTGCCTGTATTGAGAAAGTACTCATGGCTTATACCTGATATTAAAGTGCCGTGGTCGCTACTATTATTGAATGCCCTCAGTTCGCCTAAAATTTAATGGGCATTGGGCATGGGGCATGGGGTAGAGGAATACTGCACCTGTGAGTATAAAAGACTCGTCCACGAGTATCAAAGACTCATTCACGAATATCAAAGACTCGTCCACGAGTATTAAAGACTCGTCCGCGAGTATCGAAGACTCATTGTTGCATTATAAGATACATCTCTTCTAGCCCAATGCCCCATGCCCCATGCCCAATATCTAAAGAAACTATCCTGGGATATATAAAACTTTGTATCCTAAACTAATAGGTCTTAAGAGTTCTTTTAAAACTGGTGCAAGAAGATTTTCGGTTAATTATTGATTTAGTTTTAGTTCTAGGCGTTGCAGCCTGCGGCGGACTATTCGCGGCACTTTTGCGACAACCCGTGCTGCTGGGGTATCTCATTGGCGGGATAGTCATTGGGCCAACGGGACTAGGATTGATTAAAGAACTGATTCAAGTAGAGACTCTGGCACAGTTCGGGGTCGCCTTTTTGTTATTCGCCTTGGGTGTGGAATTTTCCTTTGCAGAACTTAAGAAGGTAAAAGCGATCGCTCTTGGTGGAGGTGGACTCCAGATTGGTTTGACGATTTTAGTCACGGTTTTAGTATGCGGGTTAAGCGGAGCCTGGGGAGCCTTACCTGCTAAAGGGATGTTTTTGGGGTGTATTCTGTCCCTGTCTTCCACAGCAGTTGTCCTTAAGTGCTTGATGGAGCGCAACGAAACAGAAACGCCCCACGGGCAGGTGATGCTAGGGATTTTGGTAGTTCAGGACTTGGCACTGGGACTAATGTTAGCAGTCTTACCAGCCCTCAACCAACCAGCAGAAACTATTGGCATCGCTGTCCTCACAGCGCTAGGTTCGATTGGTTTATTTGCTGCTGGGGCGGTAGCTGCGGGGATTTGGCTGATACCGCCTTTGTTGCAATTGCTAGCCCGCACCGAAAGTAAAGAACTATTTTTATTAGGGGTTGTAGCCCTGTGTTTAGGCATTGCCCTATTGACAGAGCATTTGGGGCTGTCCATTGAGATGGGCGCATTTGTCGCGGGTTTGATGATTTCTGAGGTGGAGTACGCCGACCAAACCCTGACTTATGTCGAACCACTGCGAGATATCTTTGCCAGTTTATTTTTTGCTGCCATTGGGATGTTAATTGACCCAATGTTTTTGTGGAATAACCTGGAATTGATTTTGGGGTTAGTGGCAATAGTTTTCGTCGGTAAATTTTTGATTATCACGCCCCTAGTAAAACTATTTCGCTACCCTTTGAAAACAGCCATAATTGCCGGTTTGGGATTGGCGCAAATTGGGGAATTTTCCTTTGTTCTCGCTAGTGAAGGGCAGTTTTTGGGGCTAGTATCCCGACAAATATATTTATTAATTTTGGGAACTACCGCAGTTACTCTCATGCTTACTCCCTTTGTACTGGGGTTAGTGCCATTTTTATTTAACTTTGCCGAATCAATGCCTTGGTTGAAACCGTACTTAGAAGAAGATCAGGCGCGGGATGTGTCGGAAGATTTGCCCTTCAAAGACCATGTAGTAGTTTGTGGTTATGGGCGAGTCGGCAAGAATTTGGTGAAGTTGTTGTTGCAACACGACCTACCTGTGGTGGTAATCGACCAATCAGAGAGTAGAATTCAGCAGTTGCGTGAGACTGGGGTGTCTTATGTCTATGGTAATTGCGTGAGTTTACACGTTCTGGAAACTGCCGGGGTGAATCATGCCAAAGGAATGGCGATCGCACTCCCAGACCCCATAAGTAGCCGTCTTTGCTTGAAACGCGCTTTGGAATTGCGCCCAGAGTTAGATTTGGTTGTCCGTGCTACCCAGGATAAAAGTATTGAAGTACTGTATCAATTAGGAGCTAGGGAAGTTGTGCAACCAGAATTTGAAGCCAGTTTAGAAATGGCAACTCATTTATTAACTGGCTTGGGCTTGTTGTCGCCAGCTATCGTCCAACGGGAAATGCAGCAAATCCGCAACGATCATTATTTAGATTTGCGGCCAGAACGTTCTGCAACTGAAGTTGCTCGTGATTTGCGCCAAGCAACTCGTGATTTAAATCAGCGTTGGTATCCTTTACCATCTCATTCGCCCTTAATTGGCATGAGCATAGAAGAAGCGGATATGCGCTATTTAACAGGAGTGAGTTTGATGGCAATTCGCCGCGCTGATGGCAAAGAAATCGATTATCCCAATAATCAAACAAAATTGGCACAAGGCGATCGCTTGCTAGTGGTGGGAGCAGATGAAGAACTAGCGGCTTTAGCAGAATTAGCTAAAGGACAAGCTGTTGTTCCTGGAGAAAATAGTGCTTGTCAGTGGGTTACAGTCAATGCAGATGCGCCAACACTAGGTAAAACCCTTAAAGATTTAGAGATCGGTAAGCAGTATGGAGTACAGGTACAGGCGATCCGGCGCGATGGTAAATTTATTCGCTATCCTGATGGCGGCATGGACTTGCGAATCAGCGACCAAGTATTATTATGTGGTGGCTTGACAGGTTTGAGTCAACTAGAACAGTTGTTTGCGATTCCTAGTTCAGTACCTCTTTCTATGCCAATGGCGAAAGCTGGTAAGGCAGAAGCGCTCAAAGAGTTTTTACCTGCTGATAATGTGAGTGATTAAACCTTAAGACTTTGCCAGGTAAGTGACTCAATATAGCGATCGCGCCTTTGGGATAATATCGCTTTTGATAATACCCAGATCCAAGATGTTCTCTCTGATGCGGACATGATTGTGGATTAGACCTCTTGCAAAAGTCCCCTAAACCCCACCCCCAGCCCCTCCCCGCCTGCGGGGAGGGGAGACTTTGACGTAAGTCAAAGGCGGGGTGGGGTTCTTATTTTGGATTTATGCAAGAAGTCTATTGAATAATTTGCAGCTCAGTTTCGCTAACAGTCCATCCGTGAGAACTTAAGAGGATACTTGAAAAGTGATTGCGGGATAAGGCGACAAATCAAGCTTGGGGACTGGCGATCTTTTGGCTTTGGCTACTCTAAATTTTGATTCTCTTTTGCAGAAAGTACTTAATGGGGTCATCTACTTGATCTTTGTCAATTGCAGAAGTTTTTGGTCTACTGAATTTGATTATCTTGCTTGATAACTGAATTTACCTAAGAATTGAGCTTTATTTTTTACAAATTTATTCTGTCTTTACAATACTTTTTCATCTCATATTTTCAGTTATCAGATACTTTGGCGATAATGATAATTACTGTACTGTATAATACTGTACTTTATCCAAAATCCTTTGTGATGTGAGCAAGCTTTTTAAGACTTAACGGCAAAAGTCAGATGGAGAGAAGCGATTACGAAACTTCTTTGGGCGATAATGGCTATAAACTATGAAAAATTATGTTTTTATAAGCGTCGTAACTGTCTCTTTTCATCTCTAAATATTACTGAAACTGTACTTGCAATGTTGTACACAAGTTTACGTATTATTACGAAAGTATCTGCTAATCTACTCTGTAAGCTTTTAGGACAGCCTAGTGTTAGTAATTTAGAAACTCAACTCCACGATCAACAAGTTCAAATTCAGCAGCTAGAAAAGCAAGAAAGGGCGCTTTACCGAGTTATTAGCAAAATTCGAGCTTCCCTTGAGTTAGAAACAATTTTTCGTACAACCACTAAGGAAACTTGCAAGTTACTGCGCGTCGAGCGGATTGCTGTTTATCGTTTTTATGAAAACTGGGGTGGAGAATTTGTCAGCGACTTTGAGTTTGCAGAGACTGGATGGGATGATGTAGAGACATTAGGAAAAAATACAGTTTGGAATGACTCTTATCTACAAGAACATCAAGGTGGACGGTATCGTAATAATGAAACTTTAGTTGTTTCAAATGTCTACGCAGCAGGCTTGTCTCAATGCCATTTAGAAATTTTAGAACAGTTCCATATTCGAGCTTATGCAACTGCACCAATTTTTGTTGGAAAAAAACTGTGGGGAGTGCTTACTGCTTATCAGCACTCACAGCCACATGAATGGAAAAAATTAGAAATTCAGTTTTTGTCTCAGATTGCAACACAATTAGGATTTGCAGTTAAACAAGCAGAATTTTTAGCTCAAGCAGAACAAAAAGCAGCAGAACTGTATAAAGCGAATCAGCAGCAGGATATTCTGTTTAATTTAGTTGCTGAAATTCGTGAATCTCTGAATCTAGATACCTTGTTTAAGACTACTGTACGAGAAATTCGTAAGGCTCTCCGTAGCGATCGCGTCAGTATTTTTCAATTTAACCCGGAATCGAACTATACCTCTGGAAAATTTGTCTCTGAGAATGTATTGCCTGACTACGATTCTACGATCGCTATCAAAGTAAAAGATGATTGTTTTGGTGAAAAATATGCAGTTGCTTATCACCAAGGGCGTATACAGGTAGTATCAGATATTTATCAAGCTGGGCTAAAGGATTGCCACATTCACCTGTTAGAGCAATTTCAAATCAAGGCACAAATTGTTGCACCTCTAATGAAAGGGAAAACTTTATGGGGATTACTATGTGTTCATCAGTGCCATTGTTCACGCGAGTGGAAAAAGTCGGAAATTCAATTTATCCAACAGTTAGCCGCTCAGTTTAATGTAGCTTTAGAGCATTCTGAATTATTAGAGCAATTTCGCTCTCAAGCTAATCAACTTGCTCAAGCAAACAATGCTTTAGAACTAGCAAATTGTCAGTTAGAAAAACTTAGTAAGCTAGATGCTCTAACCCAAATCGCTAACCGTCATTGTTTCGATCAGTTTTTAGAGGAGGAATGGAATCGACAAAGACTAAATGGAAGTTATTTATCTTTAATTATATTTGATATTGACTATTTCAAGGATTATAACGATTCTTATGGACATCTAGCTGGGGATGAATGCTTAATACAAGTTGCTCATGCAGCACAATCTGTATTAAGGCGTCCTACCGATCTACTAGCTCGTTATGGTGGTGAAGAATTTATTGTCATTTTGCCAAATATGAACGAATCAGGTGCGATTAAAATAACTAAGTTGATTCAAAAATCCATTCAAGAATTAAAAATTCCCCATAAAAAGAAGAATAATTTTCAATATTTTGTGACCGTCAGTTTAGGTGTTGCAATTCAAAGACCAACAGATAAAAATTCAGCTCAAGACTTAATTAATGCAGCCGACAAAGCTTTGTATAAAGCTAAAGAACAAGGACGCAATCGGTGGGTTTGTGCTGCAAAAATCTCAGTCACTTGACAAAAAATTCAAAATATCAAATTAAAAATTAAAAATTTAAAATTAAATAGATACAGCAAATTGCAGGTAAGTAAGGTACAACCAGGACTGATTCATCAAGTATAAAGAGTTTCTGCCTCCTGCCTCAAAACCCGTAACTTTGTACCTCATGCAAATGAAAACTGCTGTAACTTTAGTTGTGGGCTTGTATCTCACAATAGACCTCTTGCACAAATATTAATAGACCCCCTTAATCCCCCCTTATAAAGCTATACATTAGTCACATCTTTCTTAACAATCTTGAAACCCTGGTTTTATAAGCATCTTGGATACTGATATCTTAGGTATTCTTGACAAATGTACCCTTATTATTCTCGATAAAATTACGTTTTTATTGAGAATTAACGACGAAATCATAAGGGTTAGAAAAAACGTGAGTGAATACTCTCACAAATGTTGAGAAAGATCCGGGTAATGGATAGCTTATAAAGGGGGGAAATTGAGCAAGTTTACTCCCTCCCCTTACCAAGGGGAGCCACTGCGTTGGGCGGCTCTGCCGACAACCAAGAAAGTGGCGTGAGGGTTGGGGTGGGGTTTTGAGGATTCATGCAAGAGGTCTAATAAATAAAGAATTGCTCCGAGATGCGAGGCGTCTTTATTCCAAACCCACAGCTTAAGCCGTGGGCTTGAATTTTTAATTCGAGTGAAGCGATCAGTTGTGATGTTTCTACCTCACTTCTAACTTACTTTTGGCTTGATGTAGGCGATCGCTTGTTTCCAAATGGTGATTTGCTGACTGTTTTCATCCGCAATACAGATACACTGTGGATCTTGCCATAAAACCTTTCCTGTGAGTACATCACCAGTCAGCAGCTTTAACTCTACTGGCGTTGTTTGTTTAATCAGGTTTTGGACTTGTCTAATACTGGGTAAAGTGGTGTCAAATTCGGTAAGCATTTTTAGTAAAGATGAACCTACAAGGCAAAATAAAGAGTAACTAATCCTTGATAATTTATCCTTGAAGAAATGGCAATCGAATTTACTAAGTATCACGGTCTAGGCAACGACTTTATTCTAATTGACAATCGCTTGTCATCTGAGCCTGTAGTGACTTCAGAGCAAGCCATTAAGTTGTGCGATCGCCATTTTGGCATCGGTGCTGATGGTGTAATTTTTGCCCTACCTGGAGAAAACGGCACTGACTACACCATGCGAATTTTTAATTCCGATGGTTCAGAACCAGAAATGTGTGGCAATGGCATTCGCTGTTTAGCTGGCTTTTTAGCAGACTTAGAAGGCGAATCCCGCAATCAAGACTCATATCGCATTCATACTTTGGGTGGTGTAATGACTCCCCAACTCTTATCTGATGGTCAAGTTAAAGTAGACATGGGTTTACCCAGGTTACTCGCTAGCGAAATTCCTACCACTCTTGTACTCGCCCAAGAAAAAGTAATTTCTCAGCCTTTAGAGGTAGCGGGGAAAACTTGGGATGTCACCTGTGTGAATATGGGAAATCCTCACTGCATTACCTTTGTAGAAGACGTCGCAGCAATTGAGCTAGAAACCATCGGCCCAAAATTTGAGCATCACCCAGTTTTCCCTCAACGCATAAATACCGAATTTATTCAAATGGTACGCCGTGACTATTTGAAAATGCGAGTATGGGAACGGGGTGCTGGAATTACCTTAGCTTGTGGTACTGGTGCTTGTGCTTCTTTAGTAGCTGGTGTATTAACTGGGAAATGCGATCGCACTGCCACTGTAGAATTACCTGGTGGTCCCTTGCAAATTGAATGGTCAGAAATCGACCAACGAGTTTACATGATAGGCCCGGCTGAAAAGGTGTTCACTGGTAAACTGTAAGAGCTCAGAAGACTACAAACTTATTTTAAGGGTTTGTAGTAAACACTTTAGTGTTGAGAAAATCAGGACTAAAGTCCTTACTACGAACTCGTTAAGATTCACTTTCTGCTGGAGATGGGATATGGTGCATAAAATATCGATGATATGAGGGCAACAGCATCACCTGTAATATTATTATTAGAACGCAATAAATCTTAAAATCCGACAGCGATCGCACCAATTATCAAGTGCGCCAAGAAAGAGTAATTATTTAGGATTACTTAGGTAATAGTGCCATAAAAGTCTTGTCGCAACTGCTCGCCACGGTCGCCAGTGCTGTGTCATTTCTTCTAGTTGCATTGGTGTTGGACGCGTCGCCAAGTTTTTGAGTTTTTGTAAAGCGATCGCGATCGCTAAATCGCCTTTAGGAAAGACATCAGGACGTTGCAGCGCCATTAGCAAATAAATATCAACTGTCCAGTCTCCAATCCCTTTAAGACGCTTTAACTCAGTTCTGATAGTAGTTTCGTCCATTGTTTGGAGTTTGCTGAGGTCAAGCTGACCAGTTGCGATCGCCTGAGCCAATCCACGACAGTATAGAATCTTTTGCCGACTGAATCCAATTCCTCTTAATTGAACATCATCCAATATCAGAAAATTTTCTGGTGTCAGAGTTACAAACCCACATAGACGTTTAAATACAGCCCTTGCAGCCGCTACGGAAACTTGCTGTTCCAGAATTATGCACAATAGTGTTGCAAAACCCGGTTCTCTTTGCCACATTGGTGGAGACCCCAGTGTTTCTAAAATCCGAGCTAAATCGCTATCAAGGTTGGCAAGCACCATTAAACCACGGGTCAAACTTTCTTCAGTCAACGATTCTAGTTTAAGTGTTTGTGCAGCTATTTCTTCCATTGTCATCTTTAAGAAATTTCAACCTAAAAAGAATAGGATACAGAGCAAGTAAATTGATTTATGGGGATTGTAATTTTGAATTTTGTTAGCGCAGCGTTAGCGAGTCTGCGAGCGTCATTTTGAATTTTGAATTCCCCTTTGGGGTTGATTCTTGTGTAAGCAGTTTTTGTTTGCGCTCAATTCCCCAGTGATAACCACCAAGACTGCCATCACTCCGCAGCACCCGATGACACGGTACAATCAGCGCGATCGGATTAGCGCCACAAGCATTACCCACTGCACGGACTGCTTGGGGTTTGGCAAGATTACGAGCGATATCGGCATAGGTGCGCGTTTCGCCATAGGGAATTTCTTGTAATGCTTGCCAAACCTGTTTCTGAAATGCTGTCCCACGGATATCAAGTGGTAAATCAAGATGTGCCTCGCTTCCCGCAATAAAGTCGAGGATTGCTTGTATCCAGTCTTTGTGTGTGCGATCGTCACGCACGATCTGCGCTTGGTGAAATTCCTGCTTCAAAATGTGTTCAAGCTTGTCTGCTTCATCACCTAATTTTACGGCGCAGATACCCTTCTGTGTTGTTGCCACAAGCAAATATCCTAGAGGACATGAAGCGATCGCATAGACAATGCTGATTGTCTTTCCAGCTTGTTGGTAAGTTTTTGGCGTCATTCCCAGTTGTTTAGGTGCTTTCTCATAAAGTTGACTACTTGAACCATACCCCGTATCGTAAACTGCATCAGCAATTTCTTCCCCCGACTGTAAACGATGCTTCAGTCGTTGGCTACGCAGCGCATCTGCATATTGAAAAGGCGATACGCCAATTATTTTCTTAAATATTCTTTGTATGTAGCTGGGACTCATTTCCACCTGAGAGCATAATTCCGAGAGGGTTGGGATGTGGTCAACTTGTGCTTCAATATATCGACATACTGCTAAGATTTTGGCTGTATTTGGAACCGTTTCAGATTGTGGCTGACAGCGTTTACAAGGTCGAAAACCTGCAATTTCAGCATCTTGTACCGACTGGAAGAAACAAACTTGATTCCGATTCGGTCTGCGACTAGGGCAAATAGGTCGGCAATAAATGCCTGTAGAGCGAACACCATAGAAAAATTTACCTTCTAAAGCAAAGTCTCGATTGAGAACTGCTTCCCATAGTGTTTCTTCTAAAATTTGTATCTGTTGTAATTGCATTCATCTCTCCTTAAATCTATTACAGAGTTTCCCACTTTAGAGTGTTTTTTATTAGTTTTTTTCTTTAGGTAAAACTAGATTAAATGTATAGATAAACTATTTTCTATCTGATTGTTGCGATCAAAGTCGATTATCTCAGTTTTTTAATGTAAAAACTCGCTAAAAATCATGTACAAATGTTGCTTGGGACGTGCGATTGCAGAGTCTAAGAATTTTTCCCAGTAGTTGCGAGCACAGCACTGTTGACTGTTGACTGGGAAATAGTGAGTGCGATCACGCCCTTCGGGAATTCAAAATTCAAAATTTTCCAGCATTTTGCGATCGCAGTTCCCCAATCCGTGTCAGAACCAACCCAACGCAATTTGTCGCCGTACAAAAAAAATAAGACTGGCTCAACCGAAGTTTGGATAAAATCCGCCAGTCTTGCAAAACTTAAACTTAATGAAATAAAACTGATTTTTTATTTTTTAATGGGTTGTGATGTTGGTGAAGCAATTCCTACTGGTTTTGCTGTTGTTTGTGATACTTGTGAAGCTAGAATTTTTTTCACTTGTAAGTTATAAGTTTGCAAAATTGATTGAACCTGTTTCTGTTGATCTTGATTCAGATCCAAAGATTTTAAAACTATTCTGATTCTCTGACGGGATTGCAATGCCGCCTTAAACTTAGTATCTTGAGACGGGTTTAATAAAGCCTCAATATTCTTATCTCTTTGCTGGCGAGCTATTTGGATTTGTAAGCGCTGTTGATTTGTGAGTTTGATTGGCTGGTGTGATGCAGCACTAGTCTGAGTTTTTGAGACTGGTGTAGTAGCGGAATTTGGGACTGGTGCTGCCAAGACAACTCCGTTTAAAATGGTAGCAAAAGCGAAGATAGTAGAAAAGACAGATAAGCGCTTTATAGAATTAATGAGCATTTTAAAAAACTCCTCAACTATTTAAGAAAATTGGACACATCGGTTAAAGCTAACCTTAATAACTAAGCCTGGTAGTGAACAAATATTACTATTGCATTTGCTTGTGGAGTTGTTGTGTAGTTATTATGAATTTGCTATGAATTTGGAGATGTTTACAATTGATATATTAAATTTATTATCAGATAGACATTATAGTATTATAAACAGGGATTTCTTACTAACTACAAATAAGTATTTGAATTAATTTTAAGCCTAACTTACTTATATAGATTATCTAAACAAGGTTGATGATCAACAAGTAGAAATCAGTTAATTTTTCAACAGGTATAGTCGATAAATAAAATAAAAAGTTAATAAAAAATTTCAGCATTTTTTAAAAATCAGGTGCTTTCCAATCAGGATTAGTAAGACTTGTCAAAATATGATCTTCCCATTGCCCATTAATTAATAAGTAGTCTTTAGCATATCCTTCAATGACAAAGCCGAGTCTTTTGAGTACATTGCCACTGCGCCGATTGTGAGGCATATAATTAGCCATGACTCGGTGAAAATTTAACTCTTGAAATAGATATTGAGTTGCAGACTTTAACCCCTCTGTCATATATCCTTTACCTTGTTTATTTTCAGCAAGGCTATATCCCACATAGCAAAAATGAGCGGCTCCTCGGACAAAATTACTAAAATTAACCGTTCCAATAACTACGGTAGGTTTTTTTTTGGTAAAAATAAATAATTTTAACGATTGCCCATTGATAAATTCTAGAAAACTATTCTCTATCTGATACTGCCAATATTCTTCAGTGAAAAAACCATCAGCCCAAAGAGGGTAAAATGGAGTGAGATAAGTTTTGTTATCAATAAAGTATTTGAGAATTTGGGATATATCTTCATGGATCGCTGCTCGTAATAACAGGCGATCGCTTGCAATTATTGGCAGTTCTGATATCATAAATTACTTAATCAAGGGGATCTCTTCCCAGAACATTCTCTAAATGTTATAAATTCTCTCATAACCTGCGGTTTAGCAGCAGTTAAATTAGCTGTCTCATCATTACGACTTACACAAGTGTTATAGCTTTTTCATAAAGTTTGTTAATAATTAAGGGTCAATAATCCCCAATCGATGAGTATTTTTGCTCTTAATCTGCCATTTAATCAAAATCTTGATAAGCTGATGTCTAATATCTAGAGCGGAAGGATTGAGAGCCAATGGATGATAAAACACAGTGCGGGGCATAACTTCGATAAAATCGCTTTGCCCAAACGCTGTACCACAGCAGATTCAAGCAAAAAATAGCTCTTGATTAACCCAGTCTACGAGAAGGATAGTAATGTGGTGGGAATACGCTACGATTGGCAAGAATTAGAGATTAGGGCGATATACAACATGCCTTTGCTAGAGCTTATTTATCAAGCTGCTAGCGTGCATCGCCAATATCATGACCCAACAAAAATACAAGTTTGCAAGCTTATATCTATTAAAACAGGAGGTTGTCCAGAGGATTGTAGCTACTGCGCCCAATCTTCCCGCTATAAAACCGAGGTAAAGGCGCAAGCACTTCTAGAAAAAGAAACGGTAGTTAACATCGCCCAAAAAGCTAAAGAAACTGGTGTTAGTCGCATTTGTATGGGTGCTGCTTGGCGCGAAGTGCGGGATAACTCACAATTTGAGGAAGTCCTAGAAATGGTCAAGGATGTGACTGCAATGGGTTTAGAAGTGTGTTGCACTCTGGGTATGTTGACGGCAAATCAGGCTAAGAAATTGTCAGAAGCGGGACTTTACGCCTACAACCATAACTTAGATACCTCGCAAGAATATTACAGCACAATTATTACCACAAGGACATATAGCGATCGCTTAAACACAATTGAGAATATCCGTCAGACAAATGTCACTGTCTGTTCCGGCGGTATCTTGGGTTTGGGCGAAACTGTCGATGACCGGGTTGGGATGTTACAAACTCTGGCAAACTTACATCCCCATCCAGAGTCAGTGCCAATTAATATTCTCTCCCAAGTACCAGGCACACCCTTGGAAAATCAGCCTGATGTTCCCATTTGGGATATTGTGCGGATGATTGCCACAGCCAGAATTTTAATGCCAGCTTCCGATGTGCGTCTTAGTGCTGGTAGGGCGAGACTTTCTCAAGTTGAGCAAGCTTTTTGCTTTATGGCAGGAGCTAATTCTATCTTTTCTAGCGACGACAACAAGATGTTGACAGTGACAACTCCCTGTCCAGATTACGATACTGACCGAGAAATGCTGAATTTACTTGGTTTGGGAATGCGTCCACCTTCCCAAAGACAAGAGAAGGTAGCAAGTCCGGCTGTTGTAGGATAAATATCTGATTGTGGGATGGGTCTTTCGGCTATCCCACAATAAATAATTGGATATTTTTTACTTGAAGTCTCTAAGCAGGTGTCAATAAAATCAGCTGCTGCTGAAGAAGTGTTCTGACCCTATCCAATCCCAATTCTACACTTGCCAAAATATCTGCAACTGTGGAATTAGCATTACATCTTTGCATAAACTCAAACTCTGCTACAGATAAATTAACTATCTGGTAATCGTAATTAAAGAAACATTGACTGGGAAATCCCTCAATACAAGGATTAAGTTCGGGAATTGCTGCCAGTAGGGTGTTATCCTCTGACCAGTCAGCTTTGATTAAAGGAGGACGACCAAGGAAAAACTCGTAATGAGTTACTTCTGGGTCTAATAATTCTATCAGGCGATAAAGCTGGCGATCGCTCAATTGTTTTGCCCGTTCTACTAACTCTGGTGCTTTACCCAAAAGTCTCTCTAAATCCCAGAAACTCGGATTCGAGAAACAAATAAATTCCAATCCCGAAGCATCTATTAATTCAAACAGCGTCTCAATGTTGTAGTCAATTTCCTGGGGATGAACGTACATATCAGCAAAGTATTCATCCTTGTTGTTTTCTAGTGACCAACGTTGTTTATCGTATTTGACAATTCGGTTATTTTCTGGTAAGGAGTTAAATATCTTTCGTCCGACTTGGACACCATCGCGGTAGTCGCCTTTTTTGTCACCTTGGAGGAGGGCGATCGCTTTTTGCATGAGTTGAATTTCCCAACGCCCCAACTCTCCATACACAAAAATGTGCATCAAGCCGCCTGGGGCTAACTTCTTCGCCAAAGCTTGAATACCACGAATTGGATCGGGGGTATGATGTAAAACACCAACACAGTTAATTAAATCAAACTCACCCGGTAACTGTTCGACATCAAACAAACTGAGGTGATGAAATTCAACGCGGTTAGCCCCTGAACGCTGACAACGTTCTTTGGCTACAGCTAAAGCACCTGTACTGAGGTCAATTCCGACAACAGAAGCTTGAGGATTGAGGTGAACCAAGTACTCTGTACCCACACCAGTACCGCAACCTGCATCTAAAATCCGAATATCTTGCCTTTGGGGTTTTTGACCCGTGCAGAAGTTATGAGCAGCTAGCCAATTCCAGCGCCAGTTGTAGCCTGGAGGTGGTTCATCCAACAGGGCTTCCGGCGGAAAGGGGTAGGTATTGTAGAGTTTGGCAACAGCAGCACTAACAATTTGGGAATCGGACATGATGAGGAATAACGCAGCATTTCTGAGTTTAGCGAATAGTGGATGATTAGGGCAAAGATTAGTATTGCTTATTTCCTGCTATTTATTCAACAGCAAAGTCAGTAAATTGGCGTTTATAAGGAGCGTGAAATCCTAATACAATATCTTCTTTAGGTACACCAGCAGCAATTAATTCATTAGCGATGCCGATTTCTGTACCATCTCTTTGTATCCAAATTTTTTTTTCTTTGATATCAACATGAATGATGACTCCATAAATTCTCCGTTGTTCTTTCCAGCCAATATTTAAGACTTGATAATGATGGCGTTCCGCGTCAAACAACAATTGAACCTCTGTGCCATTAGCTACGTCATTAGCGGAATGGTTATTTAAAACTTCTTGAATAATTTGAGAGTAATTTATTCCTTCCATAAAACAATGTCCTGACTTAAGGAATTAAATATTAAAAGTTTAATTTGATATTCTTTTAAAGAATCTTGAATAAATTGACGTGAGAAAAAGTCTTGGTATGTATCTTGGCTAATAGCTAGATATAGAATACGTTCTGGTTCTTCTTTTTTTAATGCTAGCCGATAATTCAAGGTTTGACCTAAAGCGAGATGAAATTCCGTTACTTCAGATGCACCTACAAAGGATTTAATTTCTACAGCTATTTTTTGACCTTGTTTTTGTGCTGCTAATAGTCTTTCTGCTCCTAAATCCACAAAAAATTCAATGTCATCAACTTTCAGATGCAATGGATCATGGGTAATCATCCAACCATCTTTTTCTAAAGCAGTGCGGACAGATTGATGGAATATATCTTTTGAAGGCATAGGTATCGTAAAGTCTGGCAACAGCAGCGCTAACTGATTAGAAGTCTGACATTTCAGGAGCAATATTCCAGCAATTCTAAGTTTAGCGAATGCGGAACACTTCAGGTAGACAAATAATTGCGATCGCCATCAGCCCATATATTTTAAGCAGGAAATTTAACGTTGATTGGCGTTTTTTCCACACAACAGCGTTGAATATCGCCTCAATTATTGAAGCAATTCACATTTCTGGCTATGTTTTGGGTGACATTAAGCCGCAAAATATTTTTGTAAACGATCGTGCCTTACCTTCAATTATTGATACTGATTCTTTTCAGGTTCGGAATCCGAAAAATAATAAGGTTTATCGTTGTCTAGTTGGTTCAGAGGACTTTACACCACCGGAACTGATTGATAAAGATTTTTCTAGCATTGATCAAACGGAAGTACACGATCGCTTCCGGTTAGCAGTCATTAGACTTGTCGCTTAATAAGGTAAAGTAACGATTGGCGATTGGAATGAGACAGAAAAATGCTAAACGT
Source organism: Nostoc sp. (assembly GCF_036917535.1). Lineage (GTDB taxonomy): Bacteria > Cyanobacteriota > Cyanobacteriia > Cyanobacteriales > Nostocaceae > Nostoc. The sequence continues at coordinate 25 of NZ_JBALDA010000024.1, read as the reverse complement.
CAATCAGGTGATGAAAAAAGACCGA
>NZ_JBALDA010000023.1:0-65730 GCF_036917535.1 Nostoc sp. | reverse complement strand
AATCTCGTGCCTGGTGGTATTCCCGCAAATCTTGGGCAACGCTTCCCAACTGGTGGTAAGTCCTAGCACAGGAGTTGCGATCGCCAAATTCGATAAATATTTCCAGGGCTTGTTGATAATAATCCCGTGCCTGGTGGTATTCCCGCAAATCTTGGGCAACGATTCCCAACTGGTGGTAAGTGCTAGCTAATCCTAATTGATTCTCTCTTTCTGAGACACCACTGAGTTTTTGACTTACTGCGATACTTTTTTGATATGTATCTTTAGCTTGCAGATAGTTTTTTGTAGCCATGTAACAGTAAGCTAATCTATCTAGCACCATTGTCATTTTATAACCTATATCACCTGTCTTAAGTTCATCTGGATAGGCTTCTTGGAGACGAGATACGAATTCAGATAAATTCAACGCATTTTGAATATCTTGATTTAAGTATAATAATTGAAATAAGCAAAAGAAAATATCCAAATTTCCCTGTTTCTCTAAACAAATTTGCAAGGCATTATATAAATTTTCATACTCCAGTCGACAAAAGAAAATCCCGATCTGCCGTTCTTGCGGTTCCTTCGATTCCATGTAGCGATTGTACAAACTAGCTAACCCGATATAGTGGTTTATAAAACCCTCTCGTAATGCTTCGCGGGTAGCTGCATCTAGTTCTGCTAATTTTGCTTTCAGAAAGAAGGGAAAAACAGGTTGAATTTGTAGTAATCTTTCTTCCCCTCTCCTCGCAGGAGAGGGGTTAGAGGAAATATCAGAAAGCAAACCCCAATTTATCGCTTCTTGAATTGCCCCATCAAACTTATCAAAATCATAATCTTTAAACGGCTCTAACTTCTGTAATTCCTTGGCATAATTAGGAATATAGCTCCTATCAATAAACCCACTAAAAGGAGCCAAACACAATAATAATTTCTGAGCATCCGGCGACAAATTACTATGAGAATATTCCACACATTTGAGAATACTCTGGGTTTTATCTTCACTTCCCGTATCTAAATTAATATCTGCTGCTGCCAACTTTGCCAAAATTTTCTGGGATGACAAATTTTTCAAATTCGCTAACACCACTTCCATCGCCAACGGATACCCCGCTAACACCTTCATCAATTTCTGAAAATCCCCATCTTCCCGAATCTTGGCTATCTTCTTTTCATCCCCCACATTCCGCTCTAAAATCTTATTTGATAACTCCGTCCTCGCTTCTGCATCCAATCCTTGTAATTTATAAGTATTCTGCTTAAAAGTCCCTTGCAACCAACTTTCATCACTGCGAGAGCCTAAAATTACCCGCGTTTCTCCCCCTACCAACTGCGTCAAAAAATCTTGCAGTTGCTTTTGCTCGGCTGACCGTAAGGTATTTTGAATCGCTAAAGCTTGTCCCGTCACCGACTCTAAATTATCCAATATTAAAATATGAGATTCTGACCGTAATTTAGCCAGAAGTTTCTGCATTTGAGCAGTTAAACTCATCGCTTGAAAATTCGCAAACTCAAACTTTTTATATACCCGCTTGCCAATCTCAAATAAAATCTGTGTCAGCGTCCAAGCCCTTTCATCATAACCAAAATAAAATATCTCCGGTGCAAAGTTCGTCGTCTGCCACCAACTACGTAAATAATTTAACAGCGTAGTTTTCCCGGTTCCTCCCATTCCTTGCAACAGCAAAATATTATGACGAAATAAAGCCTTCTCTATCTTCAAAATCTCCAAATCTCGCCCGATAAATCCATATTCAGGCGGCGTATATTGATATAAATTACCCAATTTTTCAAAATACTCTTCTTCTTCTTCTTCTTCTCTAAATTTCCGCAAATTTAAATTCACCTGTTGGTTACTATAAGCTACAGGCAAAAGCCAATCTTCCAAATCAATATCGGTATTAAAATAAGCTTTCCGCGTCTTATTATTAAATAACTCCCTTCTCCCCAACCGGATCGCTTCGGTTATCTCCTTCCCCCCAAACAAGTTTTTATAAACCTGTTCCATCATCAACCGTGCAGCTGAAACAGTTACCGAATAACCCATTGCGACTACCATTTGCATTCCCGCAGTCATCAACCGACTACCCAAACTCGTCTCACGGGAATTTTCGTTATTTTCCCCATCTTTCTCATTTCCTCGTACCTGCTTCCCCGACTGACAAGCATTGAGAATACAAACAGGAATCCCCTTCCCCGTCAATAAATCTGCTAATTCTCCCGCCTCTACGGGATCGGCTTTTCCCTTACTTTCCCCATCCAAAAACAAAAATGCTTTTACCCCCTCATAAGGTTGAATATCTTCCCGTCCCCACCTAGCTTGATAGGTATATCAGTTGCGTTTCACTCCTTCTTGAATATCTGCATAACCCATCAACGCCCCGTGACAGTCAAAATGGATGATATGGTAATATCCCGCACCCTTGGCCTCTAAATGTCGTTCTAAACTTTTGTATGTTCCCGGACGCAATAAGTCAATATTTACAGCCAATTGACTATTTTGAATCACCTCAATCAACGGACGAGCAATGGTACGATAACCTACATCATGCTCCTCATCCGGTCGGGCAATTACCACCAACAAGTTAATTACCGCCGATTCTGCCATATTCGCCGCTACTGATGCTGCTTTATCAAGGCGCTTCCGTACCATTACGCAATCCACACCCAAAGGTCGCGGTAAATCTTTATCCCGCATAGCTTCCCAGTGCAGCGCGTGAAATTCGGGACTATTACCCACTATCTCAATTTTTACCTGCTTCAGATTTCCCCGTAGTCCGCGATAATGACTATATGCATCAATATCAGCCTTAAAAACCTGGTTAAATAAACTTTCTCCGTAACTAGCAACGCTCATTTTCGCCGCTTCCGCTTTCTTCCCGTTTAGCATCGGGTAAGTCAGCCATTCCTCAAAATACCATTCGAGTTGCTGTTCTTGCTGGGGTGTAAAAGGGTCAGTAATGTTGATTGGGTATTCGCCACCGTCAAAAATCAAACTTGCGGCAAAACCTGTCTCTGTTGGCTGCTTTTCCCGAATCGTGATGACTGCCATACACAATTTAGCTCAACGTAAATACCAGGATATATTTATATACTTACGCATAAACTACAATTCCAGGAAATTGTCGCCAAATTCACCAGAAAAACCTCCATTTACCATCGAAAGCGTTTCAATTTCTTTATACATTGATGTGCATTTTTGTCAATATTAGTTTTGTAAATATTGCCTTGCGACAACACTGATCTTTCATTGAGTGATGCGATCCGTATAGCAAAATATCTTAATTACGAACTGCTATCCCCTAACTAACAATTCCCAATACAAACTCACCTTCATTCACAGCTTGATTGGTTGCGACATCATAAACCAATCCATCCTGTTGAGCGCAGACATCAATTACACTAGGTAGCTTACCTTCTTTATTAAAACTGAGAATTTGATACAGTTTTTCTCCAACTTTGACTTTAGTACCTAATTCGATTCTGGATTGAATCATACCCCCTGTGATCGCATAATATTTTTTCCGGTTGCTGCTAGATGCAAAAATCATTTCATGGGTTTTTGTGTTATCCGATAAATTATGACTTTGCAGTACACCTTTTTGCACTAAATAATTTTTTACACCCCGTACACCTTTAGCAACTGAATCAGGGTTCATTTGCATTCCTGAGCCTAATTCCAGTGTCCAAGCTTCCACATCAAACTTGATTTCCCTATCAAACTCTTGAAAACAAGCTTCTAGTGCTAACCAAGGTTTGATAAAAGCTTCATCAAAAGCATCTCCATCGTATTTATCAAGTAAGATTCCGAAATCAAGTAGGAAGTATTTTGCACTGTCTTCTCGATTTCGGAAGTAATAAACGTAGTCTAAAGCTTGATTTGTAGAACTATGTAAATCAATTAAGTAGTCTGCATCTAAACTTAGATTTTGTAGCTTGTAGCCAAAAAACTCAGTGTAGGGCACTGCACTAGGAGAATTAATTTTTTCTAAAATTTTCACAAATTGTTGCTTAATTATAGTTAGATAATTTTGTCGAACGACCTTTAGATCGATATGAAGTTGAGATTTAGTAAAAGCTACTAAATCATCAGCTTCTTTCTCGTAATCCCAAAATATGCGATTCCAGTCTTTGGCTTCGTAAACGCAGTAACGTCCAGGAGAAAAATGATGAGCGCGTTCATTCGTCCCCATTGGATTACAAACGGGAACTAGCCAAATTTCTCCAGTTAAATCTGTATCATTTATTGTTAATAAAAACTCAATTAGCTGGTGAATAACGGCATTACCAGCAATTTCTGCACCGTGGAGATTAGATTGAATGTAAACCTTTTTACCAGGTTGAGCGCCGATGAATTTGTATAGTTGTAAGGATAGGCGATCGCCCGAAGCCATTTGACGTAATTCGATAGTCTCAATAACTGGCAGCATAAAACAACTCGGTGATGATTTGAGTAAATTATCGCTGTATTTGCACTAGAGTTGTCGGAAAATAGAAGATAAGTGAAGCAATGATGTCTGTCTGCAATTGGGCTTTTCTTAAGAAGCCATCAAAAAGATCAGAATTTAACAACTAGCAACTTGGTTAATTTGCACTCTACACCTGACTCACCCTGATTTCTATTTTTCCTCTGCCGCTTAGTGACAAGACAGGGTTACTCAAGCAATCCTCTTAGCTTTTACAGGAATCTCAATCACAAACTTGGTGCTTTGCCCCAGTGTGGAGTCACACCAAAGATTACCGCCATGCTTCTCGGTTACAATTTGATAGCTCATAAACAAACCCAGACCAGTGCCTTTACCAACGGGCTTGGTGGTGAAGAAAGGATCAAATAGTTTAGAGCAAATCTCTTCTGGAATGCCTACTCCATTGTCAGAAATTATAATCATCACTTGGTTTGTATCAATTTGACAAGTCTGAATCCAGATGGTATTGAGGTTAGCTGAAATGTCTTGAAACGAACGCCCCTGATTAGATGCTTCTAATGCATCAACAGCATTGCTCAAAAGACTCATAAACACTTGATTAAGCGAACCAGCATCACATTCAATCAGTGGTAACTGACCATACTCTTTAATAACCTGGATCTGTGGGCGATTGGCTGTCGCTTGCAATCGATATTGCAAAATCACTAAGGTACTATCAATCCCTTGATGAATGTCTACCGCTTTCAATTCTGCTTCATCCAAGCGTGAGAAGTTCCGCAGCGATAACACAATAGTAGAGATGCGCTCAGTACCGATTTGCATAGACTCAAGCATCTTGGTTATATCTGACCGTAAAAAGTCCAGGTCAAGTTTATCCAATTCTGCGTGCAGAGCTTGAGGTGGATTTGGATAGTGCTGTTGATAAGCTTGCAATGCTCTCAGCAAATCTTGGATATATTCAGAAAGATGAATTAAGTTGCCATGAATGAAACTAACTGGGTTATTAATTTCATGGGCAACCCCTGCCACCATCTGTCCCAATGCAGACATTTTTTCACTGTGAAGCATCTGTAATTGAGTTTGTTTAAGCGTTTGTAGGGTTTGCTGAAGAGTCGTATTCTTTTCATTCAATTCTTCAGTTCTCTGCTGAACTCGAACTTCTAGAGTTTCGTTGGTTCTAGCTAATTCGGCAAAAGCTAAACGCAGCTTGGTTTCGGCTTGTGTTCGTTCTGCGATCGTCGCTGTCAGCACCAGAATGGTGAGTGTAATCACGCCAATAAACGATTGCAGTTGGATCAAAGATTGGTTGAGATCCTGACTCACAAAACCACCTTTGCCATTAACGGTTGCGATTACAGCGATCGCAGCCACAATAAAAGTGAACAGCGTTGCACCCGGTTGCCCCAGTCGAAAGGCAGACCAGATCAACATCGGAATCAACATATACTCCAGATGATATCCCTCACCAAAAGCAACTTTGCCGATGAGAATTACCAACCCCATCAAGATAACTGGCTCTACTACGATTAACCAGAATCTCAAACGGCGTAAGTCAGCTCTTGAGTGTCGAATATAAGAGAGATTTTCACAATCCTCTGACGTTGAACTGAGGGATAACCATTGCCAGATTGGATGTTGGTTTTTTTGAATGAATTGCCCCCAACTAAGCAGAATCGGGGTGATGATAAAAATTCCGGAAACATTAGAAATCCACCAAGTTAACCAAACTGTCCCATACGCTGTCCAGGGAACTTTACCACTCAATGCCAAGCAAGCCACTCCAACAGTTGCATTGATACTCGGCCCCACCATGTCGGTTAAGATCAAAAATTTGAACACGTCGGTGACACGTTCTAAGGGATAGCGAAGGTTGGTAGTTTTCCGCAGCAGGAAGCCACCCAACAAAGTCCCTAGAGTTGTTCCGATCGCAATTCCCAGAACTGGCAGCGTTGAAATCACCAAGGATAAGAAACTTGTTGGATCTCGGAACGCCCAGAAGTTGGCGAGAAATGAACCGAGCAAAACACCGTACCCGATCCAGTTCCCAAACAACAGCACAGCCCCAGCAGCAATTCCATCTGGGGGCCAAACTGGAGTCACATTCTGAGGTGTGGAGGCAAGATAACGTGAAATTTCAGCCATTTCATAGTAAGCGATCGCCAAAACAACAGTGCCTCCGATTTGCCTTAGCGCATGAGGGAATATAGGCGATTTTTGTTGAATCATCCGTTTAGTGGCTGCTTGATATCAAAGTTACTTGTCTTTACATAGAATGCCCTTTTCCCTTAAGGTCGGAACATAAAGCAGCCATAAAAGTAGTTTACAACCCCATAAAACAAGCAATTTGTCAAGTTAATTTTGTGTAAATGCCTTCTGCCTTACCCCCTACTTGTACTGAGTTAAAACCATAAAAACTGCTTATCCTCTCTGCGCCCACCGTTCGCGTAGCATCTTTGACAGGAGAAGTTCAGATGTTTGACGACAAGCCGTGCGTCTACTGCTAGTTCGCCTTTGGCATTCCCACAGGGTAGCCGCCGCTCCGACTTCTCTCTGCGTCTGTGCGTGAATTCCTCAAATTAAGCTAGCATCAAATTACCCAGTAACCAGCACAGCAACAATGGCAACAAATTGGTTGCGAATCACACATCAAGGCAAAACAATCCAACTTTCCTGGCAACGCGGATATGAAAGTCCACGCCTTGCACCAGAAGTCCTATTTCAGCAACCCTTCGATGAAGAAAACGCAGCTGAATTGCGCTGGTATTTGGAAGATTATTTACAGTTTCCTTACGGTATTTTTCCTGATAACGCTGCAAAAATCGAACAAAAATTACAGCAGTGGGGACAACATTTATTTGAGCTAGTATTTCGCAGCACAGAGAAAGGAAGAGAGTTTTTTCAAGAAGCCACACGAGACGGACTTGATAAATGCGAGCTGGCCATCATTTCCGATAACGCCAACGTGCTGAATTTACCTTGGGAATTGCTGTATTCCCCCGACTATCAATTTCTTGCACCTTCACTAGCGGGGATGTATCGCAGTCTCAGCACTCAGGGCGTAAAAGCACCATTGCCACCCATGCCCAATGATCAACTGAATATTTTACTAGTTATTGCCCGTCCTGACGATGAGCAAGACGTTGGGTTTAAAACCATTGCTCGTCCCCTGCTGGCGGCGTTGCAACCAATACGTCAGCGAGTCAACCTAAAAGTATTGCGTCCCCCTAGCTTGAAAGAGTTTGAAGCGGAACTGCAAGCAAATAAGGGTTTTTATCATATCGTCCATTTTGATGGACATGGGAATTTTGACAGCGAGACACAGGGAGTTTTAGTCTTTGAGGACGAACAGGGGAATGAACAAGCTGTCAACGCTAGGGAAATTGCCCAATATTTAACAGATTGTCGCGTACCGATTTTTGTACTGAATGCTTGCAAGTCTGGACAAGTCGGGGAAGAAGCCTTTTCTTCTGTCGCGGGACAGTTGGTGAAACTGGGGGCTAAGGGTGTGGTAGCAATGGCGTATTCAGTTTACGCCAAAGGTGCAGAACACTTTATTGGGCGGTTGTATGGGGAATTAGTCAGGGGAGAGTGTATCGCCACAGCAGTTGCAGCAGGGCGTAAGTCCATGTCTATTGACAAAATGCGCCCTAGTCCCAAAGGAAATTTACCTTTACAAGATTGGTTAGTGCCGGTGTTGTATCAGCAGGAACCCTATACGCCTTTTGTTCCTCAAAAGACAGTACCCAGTTTTGCTGATTTAATGGCGCAAGCGGACAACACCCCAGAAAGTAGCAAAGCTATAGGTTTACCTGATGAAAGTGCTTATGGTTTTATTGGGCGAGATTATGAGATTTTGCGTTTAGAGAGAGCATTTCGGCAAAATCATCTGGTGCTAGTGCAGGGAATGGGCGGTGTTGGTAAAACTGAGTTAGCCGCAGGTTTCGCCAGGTGGTTGGATGACACTCAAGGACGTACAGGCGGTATGTTCTTCACCTCCTTTGAACAGGGTGCGGGGTTGAGTCAGGTAATTAACCAAATTGGTAGGGCGTTAGGAGGTGAGAGATTTTCCCAAATGATGCCAGAACAGCAAGATGCGGTGGTGCGGCAATATCTGCAAACTAATCCTTGTTTGTTGATTTGGGATAACTTTGAACCTGTCAACGGTTTCCCTACGGGGAATGAACCATTATTAAGTGGGGAAGAGAGAAATAAGCTGAAGCGGTTTCTTAAGGAACTACGGGGTGGTAAATCTTGGATATTAATTACTAGTCGCCGCGAAGAACCTTGGTTAGATTGCGGGTATAGTTTAATCAACTTGCGGGGCTTGTCTCAAGCAGATGCCCAAGAGTTAGCCGCGAAGATTTTGCAAACGGTGGGTGTGGAGAGAAAGAACCTACCAGCAGAGTATTTGGAATTGTTGAAATTGTTGGGGGGACATCCGTTGTCTTTGCGGGTGGTGTTGCCGCATTTAAAGATGCAGACACCTGTGCAGTTAATTGAGGCGTTGCGGCGGGGGTTAGATACTTTTAGGGGACAAGAGGAAGAAGGAAGAGAAAAATCTCTCACTGTGTCGTTAGATTATTCCTTTGCGAAGTTATCAGAACGTACACGACGACATTTACCATTTTTGGCGCTGTTTTCTGAGCGAGTTGCTGTACCGACGCTCCAAACTTTGACAGAAAATTTTGAAGATGACTTTCGACAGTTATATTGTGTTGTCTTTGGTGAAAATTTGCAAAAAGTAGATTGGATTAGAATTCTTAACGAAGCTAGTGTCACAGGTATTTTAGAAGATTTGGGACAAACAATCTACAAAATTCATCCAGCACTACCTTGGTATCTGCGCCAGCAATTAAACACAATGGCTACCCAAGAGGTAATTAATAAACTTGAAAAAAAGTGGCTGATTTTCTACGCTTTCTTTGCTAACAATTTCCGTGAAAAACTTGTGAATAATGCAAATTTAGCAACCTTGATCCTTGAGGTGGAAGAACTAAATCTTTTACAAAGCCTGCGCCTTGCTGAACAACAAAAAGAATGGGCTTGTGCTCAATATATTTTGCAAGCGTTGAGAGAGGTATATAAGCGGTCAGGGCGCAACCCGGAATTTTATTGTTTACGAAATCGAGAGTTAAAACAGATTGGCATCACTTTGGCAGATGTAAAAGCAAAAGGTCAAGATGCTTTTGATTTTTGGATATATCTGCGTAATACGAATGCAGAAGAAGCTGTTCAAAAGAGCGAGTTAGAAATTGCGAGAAAAATTTATCAAGAACTTTTGGATGAACTGGCAGCTTTAGATGATTACTCAATCAATGACAAAATTGCTATCTTACTAAACAATCTAGGCAATGTAGCAGAGAAACAAAAGCAGTTTGATCAGGCAGAGTCTTTTTACCTAAAAGCTCTCAAGATTAGAGAAGATTCAGGAGATTTGTACAAGGCTGCTAGTATTTATCACAATTTAGGTGTACTAGCACAGAATCAGGATAAATTTGATCAGGCGCTTGATTATTATGTTAAAGCCTTAAAAATTTATCAAAATGTGGGGGATTTGTATAAAGCTGCTGGTGCTTATCATCAACTGGGCAGGTTAGCGCAAACGCAACAGCAACTCGATCAGGCACGTGATTATTACTTTAAAGCTTTAAAAATTTATCAAAATATAGGAGATTGGCAAAACACCGCTCATCAATATCACCAATTAGGCAGAATAGCACAGCATTATGGGCAATTTAATCAGGCACGTATTTATTACCTTAGTGCCATGAAGATTGATGAAGATATGGAAGATTGGCATAGCGCTGCTACTGACTATCATCAATTGGGTATGCTTGCTCAGGAACAAACACAGTTTTATGAGGCAAACGCCTATTATTTGAAAGCTTTAAAGATTTATGAAAATTTAGGTGATTCATACAACGCTGCTAGTGATTATCATCAATTAGGCATGGTTGCCCAAAAACAAAAGCAATTTAATGATGCTGTTAATTATTACCAAAAAGCATTTAAAATTTATCAACAACTCAATGATTGGCGCAAAGCTTCTATGGCATTATTTAAATGGAGTAATGTTTTAGAAGCCCAAGAAGATAAGGTACAAGCTTGGCAAATCTTTATTTGTATTTTAAAAATTTATTTTGAGTATAGGGAAGATTGGATTAGCTCGGATATTAATGATTTAGCACGAATACTTAAATTCTTGGGAGAAAGCCAATTTCAAGCCATTTGGCGCGAGGCGACGGGTGAAGAGTGTGCTGGAGATGTGCGCGAGGCAATTTGGGCAGCGCGGGATGAGCTAGAAACAGAGTCGTAGAAGATAACACTATATAAGCTTACAAGCTCAAAGAGAAAATCGACGTAGATGGTAAAAAGCAGAATATTTTTTAGAGTGCTTCCCATTCATCTCTACTGATTTGTGCCTGTTTTAATATTTTTGCTACTCAACCTTTGCTAATGTCTCCTTCATGCTGATTAGGAATGATTAATCTCAGTTCATCCTTAATCATAAATTGATGCTTTTTACCTGAGTATGGCCTCTCAAAACCAAGTTGTTTCAGGCAAGAAATCAAATCCCGTCGATTAATTGCTCCAAAAGCAGGCATTAAGCCACATCCTTATTAAAAGAAAGGGAAATTCCATCTAGTACAGGTAAACTATGCCCTAACTGTAACCCTAATACAATCCACTCTTCCAAAGAATCTTTTAACTCATCTCGGCAAGCTTCAAGTGTCGGAGCATTGGCGTATAATCCTTGTAGCCCAGGTATTTCTGCATAAAAAGTGCCATCGTCTAAAAGTTCATAAGTAGCTCGGTGCAAAGCTGCTTGAATATAGTTTGTTAACATTTTCTATTTGGGTTGGTTTTTACTTTAGTAGCTTAATTTTAGGAAATTTAGTCAGTATTTTGTCGAATTTTCTGCCTACTTAGAAGGTTTTAAAAGAGTTATTACGTTAAGTTTGCACAAAAAATATTGTTTTCTAGGGTGTGTTGCTCATTCATCAGTTTTATTTAAGCATTGCTAGCGATCGCCCAAAGCGCACTACCCTAAAGAGCGATCGCATAAGCTTTTGTCAAAAAGTTGTAATGTTAAGCCTTAATCTTATGATGCTGGTGATTAATGTTGTAATGTTAAGGCTTAATGTCGTAAGGTTAAGCCTTAACCTTATAGCGTTAAGCCTTAATGTCGTAACCTTAAGGCTTAATCTTGTAATGTTGGTGACGACAAGACATTCACTTATAACTGCGATCGTTGATTTAAGAACTAATAAATTCTCTCTAGATAATTTTCTAGGAGATATCGATTTTGGTAAATAGAATATAGGTTGGGTTAAAAGACGAAACCCAACACCTCAAAGTCTTGTAATTGTTGGGTTTCACTCCGTTCAAACACTACTTCACTCAAGTCGGAAAACCCGCCCACATGAGTGGCTCCCCAACCTACGCATCTGTTTTATTTTTTCTAGAATTGGTATTAATTACAACAAGGTAGTTATTCAGAAGTGCGATATCTACGGCGGGTTACGCTTACGCAATATTTATGCAGTGTTCTATCCTAGAAACAAAAAGGAGCAAAAGTATGCAAGCCTACAAGCTCAACGCCACAATTGATGAATCAGGTCATTTAATTATTGACGAACCTCTAAATATTGCTCCTGGAAAAGTGGAAGTGATTATTTTGCAGCCAGTTGCATCCTTGAAAACTACTACAGAAACTACCACTGAGTCACAGCCAGAAAAGCCGAAGAGACAAACAAAAATCAAAGCTTTGCAAGGCTGGTTTGAAAAAACACAACCTACGCCTTCTGATTTTGACCCAGACCAAGCCAGATGGGAGGCTTTAAAGGAGAAACATAATCTGTGAAAGTCCTCCTAGACAGCAATGTTATTCTCGATGTTGCTCTTGAGCGACAACCTTTTTTTGGCAATAGTGAGACAGTTCTATCATTTGTTGAAGCGGGGCAGATAGAAGGCTACATCTGTGCATCTTCCTTTAGCGACATTTACTACATCATCAGTAAAGATAAAGATAGAAATTTAGCTCTTGAATTTTTGAGGGAAATAGTTACTTTCTGCCAAGTGGCCACCGTAGACAGTACTACAATCAACATGGCACTAAACCTTAACTTTAGAGATTTTGAAGACGCTATTCAATACAGCAGTGCGGTACTCAATCATTTAGATGCTATTATTACTCGCAACCCTAGAGATTTTTCAGTTGTTACTCCCAGAATTCTTACACCTCAACAGTTGATTCAGGAATTAACAAATTCTCCATAAATAATTTTTGAGGAGATAGAAATTATGGTAAACCTCAATCGTTCTAATGATACCAGCAATGATTCTATGGGTGCAGTTCGCATCAAAGTTAAACTGACAAATGCCATAGACGAAGCACTTGTGAGTCGAGGAATGCTTAACCCCAATATGCTGCGAGTCTGTGAAACAGAAGCACTTATAGATACTGGAGCTGTACGTACAGTTTTACCAATATTAATTGTAGAGCAGTTAGGTTTGAGGATTCGGGGTCAGCAGATTGCTCAATATGCTAACGGCATGGAAGAATCTATCGGTGTGATGGAACCTGTAATTATAGAATTAGAAGGGCGAGAAACTACTGAAGCTACATTAGTGACAGGAAATACTGTGCTGATTGGGCAAACAGTACTGGAAACGCTCGATTTATTAGTAGATTGTAAGAATCAGCGACTTGTACCCAATCCTGAGCATCCCAATTATCCCGTACTAAGGATATAGCATGAATCCCCAATTAACCTCTGTTGAAATCCAAGAATTTCAGCAACTTCTCCCAAACGACACCCCAGCGCAAAAAGCGCTTACTACCCTACAGCACCACAACGGCAATCTAGAAGCGAGTTTTGATGCACTCTGGCAAGAGAAAGTCGGCACAACAAATTATAGTAGGGGAAAAAAATCTCTGTTGCAACTCACCCTCGATGAAATTCGCGCGGAAATCTGTGGTGATGATGGTTTACGGGGCAAACTCAAAGAATACACTAATAACCCCGGTAGTGCTTCTTTGCTCAATAGTATCATTGGCTCACTGGTTGCGGTTGCAGCAGTACATGGAATACCAATTGATGCTGCGATCGCCACAATTGTCGTGTTATATATTTTGAAAATTGGGATAAACGTTTTATGCAAATATACTGAGCCAGAGAATAAATGAAAGCAGGGGAAAAATAATAACTCCTAACTCCATCATGTCCCCGGTAAATTTAGCAACCGCTCATCCAAATGCCTACGGTCTGCCAAAACTTTTAACAAGGGCCCATGTGAGGTAAATTCTACAATACTGACCGAACCAACAGGGCATCCCAAACGAAAACGGAAGCGTCCCACATCAATCCCTAGTAAACTACACAGAATAATTCTGATAGTTGCCTTGTGGGAAACCAATAAAACATTGCCACTAGTATAATTTTGCTTGATTTCTTCAATTACCTGCAAGGCGCGATAAGCAATTGTAACCGCCATTTCTCCACCATTTGGCGCATTCCAAGCAGGATCTGCTGACCAGCGAATATAATCATCGTGATATTCACGGCTAATTACTTCTGGGGTTTTTCCTTCCCACAAGCCATAATTGATTTCCTTTAAACCATCTCTAAGTTGTGGTTCTATCTTTATTGCTTCACACAAAGGTTTTGCTGTCAATACAGTTCGCTGCGTGGGACTACAAAATATTGCTGTCCAATCCATAGAACTATATGTCTGTGCAAAAGCTTTTGCCATCTCCAAGCCTTCTGGAGTGAGTTCTGAGTTTATAGAACCGCAAAAGGAATTGTTACGGCTGCATTCTGTCTGTCCGTGACGGAGGAAATAAAGAGTTAGGTTCACGGTATATTCTCATAGATTGTGAATTTAAGAGCGCTAACAATCAGATGTTGCTGAAGATAGTTAATGCCTGTGGTATATTACTACAATTCCTGAGATTTGAAATGATTTTCAGATTGAGCAAAGTTGCCCAAGTAACTACGTTGATGAACCGCTGAGACATCATAAGTATTTTTGTCTAAATACAGTCTCAACCTTTTTTGTACCTTTTTCGACCCGTTGAACTCACGTTAATCTACTATTTTTTTGCGCTATGAATAATGAAAAATGAAGGATAAACATCACCATTTATTCTCTCTGTTCCTGTATCATTAATTTCTGCATATTCCAAAACTTGGAATTGACTAAAAAAAATAGGTGAAAAATATTCTTGAAAAGTATGCGATGGTTCCTCTACAACTAAAGCGCCATCAAACAAAACTGATTTCACTATTTCTTGTTGATAGTAGTCTTTAGGACTAACTCTTTTTTCAATAAACTGACGAATTGGATGAGTTACCAAAAAAATGAATCTAGCATTATCATTGGTTATCCTGATAATTTCTTTATAAATACTCTGAATATCAATTGCTGTTTGAAATGCCCATTTGCTTACAACAATATCAAAATAATGATCGGGGAAGGGTGTTTGCGTAAAATCACAGGTATAAAATTTATTAGGAGAAAATAATTTCTGAGCTTCCTGTATCATTTCTGTTGATGAATCAATTCCAAATACATCAGCCCCTTGTTTTTGGAGAATCAGCAAGTCTAAACCATCAGCACATCCCATATCTAAAACTCTTTTACCTTGGATATCAAATTTATTGATGTATTCATGAAATATTGTTTTACTCTTAGCATCGTATTCTTGACTGCCCTTGAGAAAAAGTGTTTTATGGTTATCGTATTGCTGTACTAAGTAATTTTTATCCATATTCTAAGCTTCTCTATGTACATGATTGAAAAAGTAATACCAATTCAAAATTCATGCATTAAGAAAGCCAGACATAACAAAGGTTTAGGAGTATGTATCTGTCGCATTTTTTTTTCAAATTAGTATAATTAATAATTTTCTCAAACAAACGATCCACCTCACCAATCTTTTCAAAGACACACATCTCCTTGTACAATAGCCCACTCTATTTACCTAAATGGAATTATGTATTGGTTGAGTTTGTTAGCCTAGACTTTGCTAGTAGCTTTTTGTTACTGCTTTTGTTTCCGGCTCAAGTTTCCGGCGCTGATCACACACAACCCTGATTTGGTCGCATATTTACTGTGTTGGTTGTTAGATACAGCGCTTCCTGCTGTTATGAAGTACAGTTTCTCCCCTCTTTGCTATCTCCTGTACCCTTTCAGGACTGAGAACGTACCTCACAATAAATGGCGGGAACTGCTGTATGGCTCAAAAGCCCAAATTCTGTATAGAACATATGTATGATGCATAAGTCCTAATCTCTATTGTGATAGCTAAAAAATAAAGGTGGGTATTACCCACCTTATTTATTACTTATTTTGCCAACTCAATATTTAGAAGTTACTTGCGACTTGCGGATGTTGAATCGGCTGTAGTACTATCCAAAAATTTAACATTCCTCAATTTTTAATAGAGTTTGATTCTCTAATTTTTTTATTGAAAATTGTAGAGACGTGATTAATTACGTCTCTACAAAAATTCTAACAATCAAGCAATATTCTATTTTCTATTCCTAGCTCAGGGAATCTGAAAAAAGTTTAGCTTGGCTCTCGAACAACTCATATTTTTTTGCACAAATTAGGATATACCCTATTTATATTCCTCAATTTTATGCAAAATAAAGTATGAATTATTAGTCAATATTTTTCTTTACATTATCTTTTACATCTTCTATACCATGACGTACTTCGCTTTCAGCTTGCTTTGCTTTGCCTTCTGCTTTATCTTCTGGATCTCCAGTGACATTTCCTAATGCTTCTTGGGCTTTACCTTCAACATTTTTAGCAGCAGCTTTAGCGCGATCTTCTATGCTCATTTTGGTACTCCTTATTTTATGATAAGTTAATTTCAAAGCTGTAAACTAACTTTGAAATCTTTTGTTATTACTTTTACACAATAGCTTAAAGTTTTTGCTAAAGCCTTCCACCACAAGACATATTAAACAATGAAAAATGAAAAATGAAAAATGAAAAATGAAAAATGAAGAAAGGTAATTGTAGTAAGCATTCTGGGTGTTGACTGAATATAAATTCAAGTAAGCAGAGTTTAGTTACCTATGCTAAAAGACATAGAACAAATGTCACAGATGGTAATCTTTACTTTTTAAATAAAAAAACCCATTTTCCATACGAAACTGGGTTAATAAAGTTATGGGGATGTTTTTTGTTTAATCTAGAAAACCCATCAGGCTTTCAGAATTGTCAATCTCATTTGATGCTATCGGACGGTTCCCGAATGTTGAATAGCTTTCATCAATTACCAATGAACTTGAGGCAATTGGACGAATCCCAGAGAGATTAATACTTTCAACCACTTGGAGTGTATTAGCACCAATTGGACGAATACCCATTGCATTATAGGTTTCAACGACTTCCAAACTACTGGTGCTAACGGGACGTACCCCAGCAATTGAGAGTTTTTCAGCAATTTCTAAGTCGCTAGCGCCTATGGGACGAATTCCAGAAATGGCGAGTGTTCCAGAAGCTCCCACCGGCAGTTCATTGACTTCCTCGACTTTATCTGCATTCAAGCTCTGGTCTTGTTGATTTTCAACTGCTGCTATAGCTTCCCCTGGAGACTTGGCATACTTTTGCCGAGAACTGGTTGCTTTGCCAGTGTTGCTAATAGTCATAAACGAACACCTCTAGTTTGTTAATTGAATTTTACAATAATTAAGGAAAGATGAAATTTTTTCCCATATACCTTAGAGTTTAACCTTAAAAAACCTCATATAGATATAAGAATCTTTAAAACTAATACATAAGTAAATTTAAAGTAATAATTTTTGTAAATAATTATTACTATTTATTTGGTATAAGAAGCCAGCTACAATGGATACAGGGCGGAATCGTCACTATGAGATAGGGTATTTACAGTAAAACTGTATGACAGAATTTTGTCTTCAAGCTCCCTTTAGTCCTACAGGCGATCAACCACAAGCGATCGCCCAACTGACTGCTAGCATCCAATCAGGAAATCGTTACCAAACTTTACTAGGAGCCACTGGAACTGGTAAGACATTTTCGGTAGCAGCAGTTATTGAAAAAATTGGCAAGCCTACTTTAGTATTGGCGCATAACAAAACCCTGGCTGCACAGCTTTGTAACGAGTTGCGGGATTTCTTTCCTAACAACGCTGTCGAGTATTTTGTCAGCTACTACGATTATTATCAGCCAGAAGCGTATATTCCCGTTACCGATACTTATATTGAAAAAACAGCGGCAATTAATGATGAAATAGATATGTTGCGGCATTCAGCAACGCGATCGCTTTTTGAACGTCGTGATGTCATTGTCGTTGCTTCCATCAGTTGCATCTACGGTTTAGGAATGCCATCAGAATATCTGAAAGCTGCCATCCCTCTTCAGATAGGTATGGAAGTAAATCAACGCCAAATTTTACGGGATTTGGCAAATGTTCAATATAGCCGCAACGACATAGAAATGGGCCGAGGAAAATTTCGTGTCCGTGGTGATGTCTTAGAAATTGGTCCAGCTTATGAAGACCGGATTATCCGTGTCGAATTCTTTGGTGATGAAATTGACGCAATTCGCTACATCGATCCAGTAACAGGTGAAATTCTCAAAAGTTTAGAAGCGGTGAATGTCTACCCTGCGCGTCACTTTGTCACCCCAGAAGAACGATTAGAAATAGCTTGTGATGACATCACCGCAGAATTAAAACAGCAAAAACTAGACTTAGAACAAGCTGGCAAACTATTAGAAGCGCAACGCATAGATCAACGTACACGCTATGACTTGGAAATGCTCCGCGAAGTAGGTTACTGTAATGGCGTCGAGAACTATTCGCGTCACTTAGCAGGAAGACAAGCTGGAGAACCACCAGAATGTTTAATTGATTATTTTCCTAAAGATTGGCTATTAATTATCGATGAATCTCACGTTACCGTCCCCCAAATTCGCGGCATGTATAACGGCGATCAAGCGAGAAAAAAAGTTTTAATTGAACATGGATTTCGGCTTCCTAGCGCTGCTGATAACCGTCCTTTGAAAGCTGAGGAATTTTGGCAAAAAGTAAATCAGTGTATTTTTGTTTCAGCAACTCCGGGAAATTGGGAATTAGAAGTTTCTGAAGACCATGTAGTTGAACAAGTAATTCGTCCAACTGGGGTGATCGATCCAGAAATTTCTGTACGTCCCACAGAAGGACAAATTGATGATTTGTTAGGAGAAATTAAAGATAGAGTTGACCTCCATGAGCGAGTGTTAATTACTACATTAACCAAGCGGATGGCGGAAGATTTAACCGAGTATCTGCAAGACCACAGTATTCGGGTGCGATATTTACATTCGGAGATTAATTCAATTGAGCGCATTGAGATTTTGCAGAACTTGCGTGAAGGTACATTTGATGTATTGGTTGGAGTGAACTTGCTGCGGGAAGGTTTAGATTTACCCGAAGTTTCCTTAGTAGCAATCATGGATGCTGATAAAGAAGGGTTCTTACGAGCCGAACGTTCCTTAATTCAAACTATTGGTAGAGCGGCGCGTCACATCCAGGGACAAGCGATTATGTATGCTGATAATTTAACAGACAGCATGATTAAAGCCATTGATGAGACAGACAGGCGGCGTGGGATTCAAACGGCATATAATCGACTGCATGGGATTACACCGCAACCGATTGTGAAAAAATCGAGTAACGCGATTTTGTCTTTTTTAGATGTATCTCGGCGGTTGAATGCAACTGATTTGAAAGTAGTAGATGAACATCTAGATGAACTGCCATTAGAACAGATTCCCCAATTGATTACTCTGTTAGAAACGCAGATGAAAGAAGCGGCGAAGAAACTGGAATTTGAAGAAGCGGCAAAATTGCGCGATCGCATTAAGCATCTGCGGGATAAAATGCTAGGACGTTAACGTGAATCTTATGCTGACCAATATTCGCCTAATTAGTGTTCAAGAATATCACCAAATGGCGGAAATGGGGATTTTTCATCCTGAAGAACGCTTAGAATTAATTGCGGGACAAATCATCAGAATGTCAGCAAAAGGAACTGCTCACGAATCAGCAATTACCCGCACAGAAAGATTATTACGTCAACGTTTAGGTGACAAAGTTTTATTAAGAATCCAGTCACCAGTGCAACTTGATGATTATTCAGAACCAGAGCCAGATATTTCATTGGTGAAGCTGAATCCATTAGATTATGAGGATCACCATCCCAATGCTTCAGAAGTGTTTTTACTGATTGAAATAGCTGATTCCAGTCTCAAATACGATCGAGAAGTAAAAGCGATCGCTTATGCTAAGTTAGGCATTATTGAGTACTGGATTTTAGATGTCAATGGACGTAAGTTGTATATGTATCGTCTTCCCAGTCCAGACGGCTATCACAGCGAGAGCATACTTGCAGAGGATGTGACAATTTCACCTTTAGCCTTCCCTGAATGTGCGATCGCAATTCGGGAATTATTGCGAAAAGTCTAGGAGGCGATCAGCAATATCAAATCAATGCTAAGTTGTAGTCGATGTGAGAGCCACTGTCACACATGATCATTTGGTTGAATGGAGCCTTTGGGGTTGGCAAAACCCAAACTGCCTTCGAGCTATACAGTCGAGTCCCTGGTAGTTTTGTGTTCGATCCTGAACAAATTGGTTTTGCGCTTCGTAAAGTTGTACCACCATCAATGCATAGAGACTTCCAGGATTATCCAATGTGGCGTGAGTTTACTTACCAAAGTTTACGGTATGTTGCTGAAACCTTTGCAGGAAAAATTATTGTTCCAATGACCGTAGTTAATCCGCTCTACTACGAGCAAACCGTAGGAATGTTACGTAAAGAGGGATTTCAGGTGCATCATTTTACCTTACTTGCTTCTCGCAACACGGTTTTGCGTCGGTTGCGTCGGCGTGGTGATGGAAGTAGCTCTTGGGGCGCGGCTCAACTCGATCGTTGCATAAAGTCCTTATCTGATGAGAGGTTTTCGGTTCATCTCAACACGGAGGGTAAATCAATAGAGGCTGTTGCAGAGGAAATTGCTAATTATGCAGGTCTTGATCTCAAACCTTTAACTTTGCATTCCATCTTACGTCCTCTGAAACGGATGATTGTACAGGTACGCCATATTCGTTTCTAGTTAGTCGATTACGGTGATCGCATTAAACATCTGCGGGATAAAATGCTGAGACGTTAACGTGAATCTTATGCTCATAGAAGGCGTACATCACAGTATTTTGGGGCAATCCGACGAAGTTTGCCTCAACATGTTCAATCTCTCGGTTGTGGTTGACTTAACACACGGTTTCTAGAAAATGGTGATAGTATTACTGGCAACGACGAAAAGACCGGAAACTGTCGCAATCTGAGTGTCTTCAACGAACAGTGCGCCTGTACTGCTGTTGAACGTAACCGCATCGAGAGAGTCTATATCTATTCCGAAACCTTCGGCGGAAATCCAAATCTGATCATCAGTGAAGAAATCGAAGTCAGTGATGGTATCAATTCCTTCATCTGGGGAATTAAAGTAAAATCTATCGGCACCGTCTCCGCCTGTAAGTATGTCCCTGCCCAAGCCTCCAACTAGGGCGTCATCACTGACATTACCTTGTAACACGTCATTGCCATCATTGCCAATCAGGCTATCATTGCCAGCGCCACCGAAAAGGTTGTCAGCACCTGCCCCACCTTCTAAGGTGTCATTACGGGTGCCGCCAGTCAGCACGTCGTTGCCATTATTGCCAATCAGGCTATCATTGCCAGCGCCACCCAAAAGGCTGTCATTACCAGTAGCACCATTTAAGATATCGTCACCAAAGCTGCCATTCAGGGTGTCATTACCAGACGGGCTATTAGCATTGCCACCCCTAGCCCATCCATATAATGTGTCATTTCCCGAAGTTCCATTTCTTGTGTCAGAACCTGTGGTGCCGTAGATAGTTGCCATTTTTGTTTTTTCCTAACTTTCCTAATTGATGTTCAGGGTAAAAGTCAGCTTATCACAATTGCAGAAATGGATTTATCGATCAACAGTGATGACAGGGTTGTTTGGCGATTAGCTCAGGAAAATCAGATAATTTTGCTTACAGCTAATCGCAGCATGAAAGGGAAAGATTCGCTCGAACAAGTCATACGTGAAGAAAATACCTTAGCATCGTTACCCGTAATTACGATTGGCAATGCCGATCAACTGCTAAACGACTCTGAATATCGAGGTCAGTGTGTTGAAAGTCTGATTGAAATTGTGCTTGATATTGATAGTTATAGAGATGCAAGGCGAATCTTCATCCCGTAATGTGGTTAACTATTCGTTCATTGCGATCGCATTAAACACTTGCGAAATAAAATGCTAGGACGCTAAACCTAATTAGCGCACCACTAACTTATTTTGTAAAGCAGCTTTCTGAATGACATAGTTGTTGCTTATAAAAACCTGAATACCCGGAACAACACTATAATCAATGTCATCTGTAATGATTTGAATTTATCCTGCTCCTGCTCTACTAATCGCTTCTAGGAGCAGTAGATCATAGCCGTCAACAGCTTGAGTTTTGAATCGGTTGATGGCCGCATCAGTAGTTGCATCATCTACTGTAAGATCAATAGGAACAGTGATCGCTTTAACCCGACGCCAAGTAAACTGAACTTCAGCAACAATTTTTGCCCGTTCTATTGGGTCATTATGCCGATATTCTTTGATTGGTAGCCACCCATGAGATTGGATATAAATCTCATATTCAGTTTTTTCAATGATATGAGCAAGCTCTGCTAAAGTAAGCCCAGAGTAGGTTAGAGTAGCTCCGTTTGAAAGTGCTTGGTTGAGATAGTAGGGATAATTGTTGAGTTGGTAAAATTTAGCGCTAAACGCAGCATTTGCATAAGCGTACCAAAACCAGACGTTTGTATCTACGAAGAAAATATCACCTTGCTGTGAAGTATCAGTTTTGATGTTGATGACATCAGCTTGGATGTTGAGGTTAATCGCCATACCTCAAGGAGTTACAGCTATATTTGCGATCGCTATATCCACAGCAGTACGATATTTTTCATCAGAGTAATATCGTTTGGCATTAGCCATTACATGTTCCAGAACATCATACCCATCAGCGTTGAGAGAAGTGAATTCAACTAACTGGTTGAGTTTCTCTGCTGAAATGTCCTTCAACAATTGACCAAAGCCGAAGTTCACGAATGGAGACGTAAAAACTTTCACGCCTGTAAAATCCAATTCTACAGGTTCGCCAGCTAGCAAAAGTGGATGAATCTGGTCATATAGTTTCTGTCCACCATCAGCAGTAATGGCGTATTCTCCAACAATATCGTAAATTTTGTATACCATTTCTCCATCTCCCGCTCTCTAGAATATTTGCTTCCTGAGTTGAGGAACTTCAGAAGCTAGACAGTAGTAGGACTCATCACATCGAAGGGCAATATTAACTAGCGTCCCTGAAAGACTAGTACATTTGTTTTTATATATGATTCCATTATCCCTTATAGTGACATACCCATCATTACTAAAAATCATCAAGTTTCCATAATACTCCAAGCTCAAGAAGGCATTCTCTTGGACATTAATAGTTGACTTATCCAGTCTCGTAATTTTTTATGTACCTGCGCTAAATACCACATATAATCATCAATTTTGTATTGTTCAGCAGCTTTAACTATATAATCCTGAGCCAAATCAACATTATTCTCAACTTCGTAATATAATCCCAAGTAAAGATGACTGTAAAAATTTCCCTTTATCCCTTCTGACTGACCAACAGTTAAAACATCATCTTGTGTACAATCTCCAGCATAGAAATCATATACGCGCTGCATAACACGTCGAGGGTCATTTTTTACAGTTAATAAAGAATTACGCGCCTCTTCAACACCTAATGAGCGAGCTATGCAGAGATATCGCCATACTGTTTCTTCTACATCTTGAGCATTTACTGTCAAATCTATTTCAAATTGTTCGGCACCCTCAGTAAATCTTTGTGCATAATAGTACGATAATCCCCGTTGCCAGAGGTAGGGTTTGATACGGGCATCCAACTGCTCTGCTATGTCAAAATCTTGAATAGATTCATCAATCTTGGCTAGTTGAAAGTTAACCATGCCTCGGCGAATGTAAGCATTAGGATTTTTCGGCTGATTGTGAATGGTTTCGTTCCACTGTTGGAGTTGATTTTCCAGAGAATTTGAAAAAAACATGAGTAGCCAAGCCTAGAATATACTATCCTATGGAACATCTTAGATGAACAAAATCAGCACTGTAGTCAAGCTGTTTTCTTCTCTAACTGGAAAATTATGGCATGACAATTATTGCTTTCGGGTAAATCCTACAATAAATCTCAAATATCAAATTGAAATCCATCCACGAGGTAGAAGAAACTACTTATAAAATTCCGTATTGTAGAACTGCTGTCTTAAAATCAGGAAAAAACGCTTGTGGTTCCCATTAGAGATAATAATCCGACAAAAATCACGCCTTATGTAACTTATGGACTGATTGCTGTCAATGTCCTCGCTTTTCTTTATGAAGCAAATCTTCCTCCACAAGCATTAAATGGGTTTTTACACCTTGCAGCTGTAGTTCCACGAGAACTCACCTTAAGTTTTGCGGGTATCTCTGTACATCAACCAGTACCAGAGTGGGCAACTTTGATTACTTCTCAATTTTTGCACGGTGGTTTCTTGCATTTAGCAGGTAATATGTTGTTTCTCTGGATTTTTGGTAACAACGTTGAAGATAAGTTAGGTCATGCCAAATATTTACTGTTTTATTTATCTTGCGGTGTTTTGGCATCCTTGACCCAGTGGTTCTTCGCTCAAGATTCTAGCATTCCTTCTTTGGGTGCAAGTGGTGCGATCGCAGGTATTCTGGGTGCATATATTCTCCGCTTTCCCAATGCTGAAGTTCTCGGCGTTGTACCTTTAGGGTTTTTCTTCCCAACTTTCCGTGTCCCTGCATATTTCTTTTTAGGATTCTGGTTTCTCGAACAAGCCTTTTACGGACTTGCTAGCCTCGAAACACCTACCAACATCGGTATGGAAAACGGCGGTATTGCCTACTGGGCCCATGCCGGCGGGTTTATCTTTGGGGCAATTCTTGGCCCACTGTTGGGTTTATTTAGCGATAAATCCCAGGAAGAATTTTGGTACAAGTAATTTTTCATAATATCGTTGTTACCCTCAATTATGCTGATTAATTTCATAGGTGAAATTGTTTAACCTTCGCAACTGCTAACCTTACAAGCTATATTGCAGTTAGTCAATAATTTAGGAAAAACACCTGTGTTTCCCCTCTACGATGAAAATCCAACGCGAATCACCCCGTATTTCACCTACGGGTTAATTGGCATGAATATTTTAGTTTTTATTCACGAGGTGAGTCTGTCACATGCACAATTGAGTCAGTTTTTAGGTGAGTATGCGGTAGTGCCTCAACAGTTAACCACCAATTTAAGTGGAGAGTGGATAACATTATTTACGTCACAATTCTTACACGGCGGTTGGTGGCACTTAATCTCGAATATGGTATTTCTCTGGGTTTTTGGCAACAATATTGAAGATCGATTGGGTCATGCCAAATATCTGATTTTTTATTTGGTATGTGGTGCTTTAGCTGCCTTATGCCAATGGTTTTTGGGGATGAATTCTGAGATTCCTTCCTTGGGAGCAAGTGGTGCAATTTCTGGGGTTTTGGGTGCGTACATTATCCGCTTTCCCCACGCTCAAGTCATGACTTTAATATTTTTGGGGATTTTCATCACTACAATCAGAGTTCCAGCACTAATAATAATTGGACTTTTCATTGTGCAAAATGTGATATCCGGTCTTGCTACCCTACAAACAGCCGCTAACATGACTGTAGAAACTGGTGGAGTCGCCTACTGGGCACATATCGGTGGTTTTGTTTTTGGCGTAATTCTCGCCCCCCTATTTGGCTTGTTTCGGCGCGACTAAATACAGTATTTCTTGAAGCTCGTAGCAAAAAAATAGCTACCTTTTAATTGTCTGCGTATCCTCTGGATTAGAATTTTCACATTTGAAAACTATTAGTTTTTGTTAGCACTTGCTGAAACTTCTTCAGATGAAAATGTTGATGATCTTGCAACTTCTTCAGGTACAGAAACGATGATATCAGCACCATTAATAATTGCTCCCAATAACCCCAGTTCAGATTCAACCAATTGATCGATAGCTTCAGCTAGCATATTCTCTTGCGTATAGTTTGGTCGCGCCACTAGTACGATTCCATCACTGTAGGGTTGAATTAACAAAGGATCATTTGATGTACTGAGGGGACTAGTATCTAAGATAACTAAATCAAACCGTTCACGGACATCTTCTAAGAGCCGCCGCATTTCGCTGGATTCAAGAATAGCAGCAGATTGCCGTACTGGGCCAGGACTGGGAAGAATGTATAAATTTGCAATATCAGGAACTAAACGAATACACTCACTCAAATTAGCGTAATAACGCAGGGGTTCAATAGTGGCCTCAGAGTCAGGAATTACTTTTAACGATGTACAACGGGAAGGCGATCGCAAATCTGTTTCGATAATCAAGGTTCTTTTACCAGCACGGGCGGAAGCGACACCCAAATTATAAGCACTTGCCGTTTTACCCTCTAGACTACCGGTGCTAGTAACCAATACTACCTTTAAGTTTTTACCACCAATCCGGCGCATATTACTACGGAATTTCTCATAAAATTCTAAATAAGGAGAATCTTGGGAAAATACCACCGGCACAGCATCTGGCTCCAAATCATCAACTGGCATTAAAGGCAATTCTCCCAACAGTGCCACTTCTCGTTGCTTGAGGCTCTCGCGGATATCCTCCTTGGTTTTGAAAGTCCCTTCCAGCGCTCCCAACAAAAATATCACCCCACCACCAACCAACACACCTAAGAAACCACCCACAGCAAGGGTAATAGGCACACTCTTCGGAGGTTTGGGATCGACAGTGACTGCGGGGCGTCTGGCAATGTTGAGGCTGCTAGTAGTTTCTGCCTCTGCAGTTTTCGCATCGGTTAGCTTCGCCTGCATTTGGTCATAGATGCCTTTTTTGAGTCCAACCTCTTGTTCTAAACGCGATCGCTCTAATTGCTTATTTGGTATCAAAGAATACTCTCGTCGTAGCAGTGCTTCTTGTTGGATTTCTTGAGCTAGTTGTTGTTGCAGTGTCTCCCGTTGGGTTTGTAAAGCCACCATTTGGTTTGCCAATTGCTGGCGTGTTGGATCTAAGCTGCTTTGAGTACGAATACCTGCAACGCTACCCTGAAGCGGAGCCGCCGTCCCACCACCACCTAAAACTTCAGCAGCGCGTTGTTGTAGTAATTCCTCAGTAGCTTGTTTCTGACGCATTAACTGCACCATCGTTGGATGTTCCGGCCGCAAATCTTTTCTGAGTACGGCGATTTGCGATTCAGTTTGATAAATTTGCGATCGTAAGTTACCAATAATTGGATCGGCACTCAAAGCAGAAGAAACATAAGCTTGTCCGACTGATAAGCCTAACTTATTTTGTAAACTGCGAACTTGACCATCAACTCCAGAAATAGTTAATTGAATTTGCCGTTGTAGATTTTGACTGGCAGTAATGGCGCTTAACAAGCTGCCATTCTCTGCTGCTAATATTGCGGTTCGCTCTATGCGATCGTACTGTTCCAGCTTCTTTTCAGCAATTTGCAATTCCCGTTTAGCTTGTGGGGTGCGATCGTTAATCTTTTGAATAATTGCTTGTAATCGCCCAGTATTGATGTCACTACTCACCTTGATCATTGCTTGCATCAATTCTGTCAAGACCTGGATAGCTCGTCTGGCGTCAGTATCTACATATTTCAGTTCAAAGAAAGGAGATTCTAATTCTCCACTTTTAGCACTTTTTTTAGGTAAAGTAAGAGCAAGACTTGCGCCGAGTTGTTTCGGTTTGACACCGACTTTCTCTGCCACGCCTGCAATTATCTGGTTTGATAGTAAAACATCTTCATTCAGTTCCTTTCCTTGCTGTTGGATTTCATTACCAGTGGCAGAGAAAGAAACTGGCGGGCCACTATAACTAAGTGCCCCAGATGCTATATAACTAGTAGGTGGATCTGGTTGCATAGCTACTATAGTTGACCCGGCGACAACTAAAGCAAAACTAGCTAGTCCAATCCATTTATATTTATCAAAAGCAATAAGATAGCGTTTAACAATTGGTGGGGTCATGGTCGCTTCGCTCCAATTCAAAATTTAAAATACAAAATTCAAAATTTAGGAAGCACCAAACAAAGATAGTGGCTTTGATACAAGGACGCTATCAACTTCCTACTGTATATATCGGTTGATATCTTTAAAATTTTTCCATTAATAAATTCAAAGATTGGTTAAAAATGTGGCTTCCTACGCTCCAAACTATTTTTAGCTTGCATCCTTCTTTTAATGTTAATAATTTCGTCTACCACCGACGTTGTCAAAAAACCGGAGAAAGGATTGAACATTGAAAAAAGGTTGGGTAATAGTGGTCAGGAAATTAGTAATTCTACCAATGAGATTCCGACCAACAACAATAACATCATTATCTTGAAGTGCCACATTTTGAGACGCATCACCGCCTAGAGCTTTTTTAGCATCAAGTTTTTGGGTAACAGCTCTGCCTCGTTCCGAATCAAAACGAACCAGAGCGATATCTCTCAAATTAGCAGTGTCTAGATTTACTCCTCCCAAAGCATCAACAAATGTACTGCCATTAGGCAGTGCTTGAATGGAAAGACCACCCGCAGCATAGTTTAAAACTCGGACTCTAATTTGTGGTGTGGCTAAGGATGAACGTGCTACTAAATTGCGATCATAACCGTCCTCATTACCGACTTCGCGACGGGGCACAAGTATCGCATCTCCGTCTTGTAAGCGTAAATTCGGGATTGAACCACCATTTTGCAGTGCTGCATATAAATCAATAGTTTGTGAAATCACAGAACCATCGATTAACTTTCGGCGTACTTGCACCTGTCGTAGGTCTGCATTCAACGTTGAACCACCAGATATTAATAAAGCATCAGCAACGCGGGGTGTTGGTGAATTAATTGGATAAATTCCTGGTCGAAATATTTCCCCGCTAATAGTAATTTGAACTGGTCGTGTTCCTGCCAAGGATACTACCACGATTGGATCTGGGAAAAAGCGACTTAAGCCCAAGCGAATTTTTTCTTGAGCTTCTTCCAAGGTTAAACCTTTTAATGACACCGTTCCCACTTGCGGCACGATGATGTTGCCTTCTGGACTAATTACAGCTTGAAAACTGAGGTCTTGACGCTGCGTTGCTAAGGCTAAAACTATTATTGGATCAACTACATAACGATTTAAACCCAAGCGAATTTTTTCTTGAGCTTCTTCCAAAGTTAAACCTTGTAAAGAAACTGTTCCCAATAACGGCACCGCAATATTACCTTCTGGGTTGATTAAAGCTTGAAAGCTCAAATCTGGAAAGCGCTGAACCGAAACGCTAATTCCATCTCCTATACCTAAGCGGTATGGACCTGGAGGACGCTGAAGCACAACACCAATTGCATCTCCTGGTCCCAAGAGATAGCGACTGAGTTGTGGAGAAATTTCTTCATTCGTACCTGGAGGTACAACCTCAGTACCTGGCAAAGGCGAAGGAAATAACCCTGGTGATTGTCCTTGAGATGGAAAAGGCTGGGCAACAACAAGTTGGATAGGTGTTGTTAAAAAAACTCCTACTTGAAGACTGACAAAACATAAGGCGCTGAATCCACGCATATAATAACTGGGATCTATGAACATCGGTGCAGAAAATATTTATATAGAAATTAGTAGCGCCGAGTGGTTATTTTACTCTAAACATGTCTTAGATGTCTCTCTTATCTACAAGTATTTACCAAGAGAAACAGAATAACTTTGCTAAATTTAATTTCTAACTTCATATTGTCAACATCTTTTAAGTGAGTTTCAGCCTGAACACAATTTATAGAGATACTTTTGATGAATCTCTGCATAAAGACATCTATAACAGACTCTACAAAGGGCCTGCCATTAATGCAGCTTGCACTGTTTCTCCAATAGACTGAGCTAAAGACCAAGATGTTTCTACCTGCCCCAAAGGTTCCATTGGAATCAGAATGCTCACACCAACCCAAGGAATACGTTGCTTGCGCCACTGTGCCAGTTGATCCGCCAAGAACCAGTGAAAAGGTGATGGATTTCCGCCGTCTGGCATAGCATACCATTGCAAAACAGCGAAGGTTTGCTGTGGTGTGGAGGCGCGAAAAAACCTAGCTTCTACTTTAGTTTCGATATTAGAAGCCAACTTTGCAGATGGTTTGACAGTAAATTCCGCAGAACGAGATTGAGCTACATCCCACTTTCCCCAACGTGACCTTCCCCAACCATTAACGTCTGTCCACTCTACCTCTGGTTGATCCATAGGCCCATTTTGTGGCAACAAAAGCAGGATTGCTTGGGATTCGGAACTTTCTTTTTTAATTACCTGTAAAGACCAATTATGTTCACCAATTTGCTGTTCAGATTGTTCAATGGTTTGCCAACCAGAAAGGGTTAACCCAGTCTTGCGGATCTGTTTTAATTCGTGGAGGGTAGGAACAGCAGGCGGCTGTTTCCATTGCCAGTGTCCTGTCAGATATCCGGGAACCCCTGCCATTGCTAGCAGCACTAGCAATAACAAAAGTGCTGCTACCTGAGTCAATTGGTTTTCCTTAAAAAATTTAGAGAAGGAAATCATCAGTAAAATTTGCAATACTTAGGCAAAATTTTACTTTATAAAATCACATTGTGAGTTCAGTAATATTTAGGACTTACGTATAAGTGATGAAAGATTAAGGAAGTTGAGAGTGGGGAGTAGAGGAGATGAGGGAGCAGGAGGGCACAGGGAGAGAGGACAAGGGGACAAGAGGACAAGGGGGACAAGGGGAAATTATTGAACAAGTTTCTCCCCGAAGTTCTGAGCGCCGGAAGCCGGCGCTCAGACTTCTCTCCTTGTCTCCCCCCTCTTCCTTGTCTACCTTGTCTCTTCTCAATGCCCAATACCCAATGCCTCTAACTTTCTGCTTCTTGCTCAGTTTCTAGAGATGCGGAAAAATAGCTATTAATCCAATTCAGTAAGGGCACTAGTGACACCAGCATACAAGCAGAGTAGAGATCGCCACCCCAACCCTCATGCAGCCATTTAAAAGCCGCTTCTTGACCCGTGCCGTGAAAGAAAGTCAGTAAAGTATTACGAATAATATTGGCACTAATACTAACGATCGCAGCAAGAGATAAAAACGATATAGTTGTCCGCCGTGAAGACAAAGCATCTGTCCAATAAAGCAGCATCAAACCAACGTAGAAAGTCGTAAATAACATTTTCAGCCCTGCACAATAGGGAGCAACTTCTACAATCCGTCCTCCCACGTAAAGATTGATCTCATCTACGGTTACTTCCATACCAAATTGATTCAGTATGAAGCCTGCTGTGCCAGCGATGAAGCTTTGCAGAGGCATTGTATAGGGAGCAATGAGATAGGGTAATGCTGTTGGGGTGGCTAAAAATACTAGTAGTAGGGGGAATCCTTGTAATTGCAAACCTGCTATTCCCTTAAACCACAAGCATAATCCGACTAATATCACGGGCAAGGAAAGGTTAACCCACTCTGTAACACCGCTAAGATAAAAAACTGCCCCTAATAACAATAAAACAGCGCCTAAAGGATTGATGGTATCTGGCAAACGTCTCCACTTTTTCCGGTTCATCCAGCCCAGATAAGCCGCAAATGGTAGACCAATAATCCCGTGGCTGAAATATTCGTGTTCTGTACTGATATTTTTGTGTAGCCAACCATCTAACCAGTGTAGCAATATCGGAGCATAAAGCAGCAGCAAAACGCCTAAAATAGCTATATTTAACAAGCCTGATGCGTTTATGTTTTTAACCTGTTGCTGGAGTGCCATGATTTTAAGTAATTCAAAAACTTTGGTTATTAGTCATTAGTCATTGGTCATTTGCAAAGGACAAATGACAAATGTCTAATTGTTAGATGCACATTAAGTATGAATTAACTTCAGGCTACCACGCTGCCAAGGTCAGCAGGAGATAGATTATCTACCTGATAACTTGTTGAGACTGCATTGGCGATCGCTGCTACAACTTCTTTAACTTGGCTACTACTCAAACCAGGATACATCGGTAATGATAATATTTGCTTTGACAACTTTTCTGCTTGGGGAAAATCTCCCGGTTGATAGCCTAAGTTAGTGAATGCTGGCTGGAGATGACAAGGAATTGGGTAGTGAATGCCAGT
This sequence comes from Nostoc sp., assembly GCF_036917535.1. GTDB lineage: Bacteria > Cyanobacteriota > Cyanobacteriia > Cyanobacteriales > Nostocaceae > Nostoc. The sequence continues at coordinate 34,024 of NZ_JBALDA010000023.1, read as the reverse complement.
TTGAATTCCTGCCGCTGCGAGTTTTTCCTGGAGTTGCTGGCGTTTTATTGGGCAAGAATCATCTACTTTAATCACATAAAGATGATAAACGTGTCCTGTATCACTTTGGTTTTCTATAGGGATAATCCCAGCAGTTGCCAAAGGTGCTAGTTCACTATCATACTGCTGGGCAATAGTCAGGCGATCGCGATTCCACTGGGGTAAATATGGAAGTTTTTTGTGCAAAATTGCTGCTTGCAAAGTATCCAAGCGGCTATTCGTACCTAGTTCAGTATGAAAATACTTTTGCGATGCACCATAATTTCGCAAGCGCACCATTTTCTGGGCTACATCTGAATCTCGTGTCAGCAGCATTCCCCCATCTCCAAATGCTCCCAAATTTTTGCTGGGATAGAAACTAAAAGCTGCTGCTATTCCTATTGAACCAGCGTAATATCCGTCTCTTTGGGCAAGATGTGCTTGAGCAGCATCTTCAAAAATTAGGAGTTTGTAGGTATCGGCAAAGTTTATTAGATCGCGTGGTGATACCATCTGACCATAGAGGTGCACAGGGATAATTGCTTTGGTTTGAGGCGTAATTGCCTTTGCAGCGGTTTCTAAGTCAATTAAAGCAGTTTGACGATCGCAATCTACCAAAATTGGCTTGGCGCCAGCACGTAGCACCCCAATTAAGGTGGCGATAAAAGTATTTGCAGGTAAAATCACTTCATCGCCAGCACCAATATTACACGCTTGCAATCCCAGAGCGATCGCATCTGTTCCTGATGCCACACCAACTCCATAAGCTGCCCCAGATACTGCCGCAAATGCTGCTTCAAAATCTGAGAGTGCTTGCCCTAAAATAAAATCTCCCCGTTCCAATACAGATTGGATTGCATCTTGCAATTGCGTTTGAATTGGTTCGTGTTGTAACTTCAGGTCTACAAAAGGAACTCTAATAGTCATTTTATTCATTACCAGTCGTCCTCAAAAAATGTTTCCTCGCATAGAAAAAATAGAAAACCTTGTACAATTTTCGGCATGAAATTGTAATAGATTTAATCTATTGGATAAAGGCTTAGATCAACTATTTAGTCGGTTATAGTTAATTCAAAATCACGCCCTCTTAAGTTGAGCGCCCGAAGTTGCCATCAGACTTCTCTGAAGCCGCCACTCCAACTTCTCTTAAAATTCAAAAAGTTTAGAAACTGGGCTTTTCAATAATTTGGTAGCTTGCTAATCCGTAGGGATATGGTTGACCTATTTAGGTCATTCTGCACTAGGATTATCATCTCTGGGTGCTAGCTGTTATCAGTAAAATATCTATATTTAATTACACTAACATCTATTTTTTAAGTAAATTTACTTTGAGTATTCCAGGAAAAATTTTTCATTATTTATATACATAAAGAATGACAGCCCCTTTGTATTGTATCCTTAGCATTAGCTTACCCTAGCTGAATCCAAATCTAACGCAGTCTGATTGCAAAATCTCAAGCAATAAAGACTACACCAGTGCTAAATAAAGAACATTCAGCACCAGTAACTAGTAACTAGCAGACACTATATCTTGGCTTAATGAAAGGGAGAAAAAATTTTTGCCCTAAATTTGTTTGTCAGAGGCAAAATTAGGGAATGCTTAAAAATAGCAATTGATAACCTAGAAATAGAACTTGGATCAATTACAAAATCAAGAAATTATTAAGGTAGCAGTGGCAATGATAGAGCATGAAAACAAATTATTTGCCCTAAAGGATGGTTGGGATTCTCATGAATCAAGAGAACAGCAACGCCTCAAAGCTTTGTCGGATTTAGGTTTGCGGCAGTCAGAAACGATTCCGGTTTTTGAAGAAGCCACACAGACTGCCGCCCGCTTTTTGGAAGCACCAATTTCCATATTGGGATTTGTGGATCAAGAACGCCATTGGTTCAAGTCGGCGGTAGGCTTATCTAGGCTGGGATTAATGAATCATTTGGCACAAAGCCGCCAACTACTACGCCGGGAGTCATTTTGTACTCAGGTAGTAGATAGTTTTCAAGTATTTGTAATTAATGATACGCATAAACTTACAGATGCAGTACTTGCTAGCAGCAAGTTAGTGCAAGATTATGGTATTCGTGCTTATTTAGGAGCACCATTAATTGATGCTGAGGGACATTGTTTAGGTGCATTGGCGGTGATGGATTTAGTGCCGCGCAATTTTACACCCCGAGACATTGAGTTTTTACAAATCATCGCTCGTTGGAGCATGAGTGAATTTGAACGTAACCTACTCCTGCAAGGGAAACTCGAATCAAGCGCTCCCAGGAACATTCCGATATTTTCACTAAATGAGGAACGTAACACTGAGATTAAAATCACTGCATCCACTCAAGATAGCGATTCTGTTTCTACGAAGCAACTGAAGTTAGAACTTTTGAGTCAGCTAACTCAGGAGTTACGCACACCTTTAACATCTGTACTCGGTATGGCTAGTGTTTTAGGACGTGAGATTTATGGGCCTTTGACGACTAAGCAGAGAGAATATTTGGAAATTATCCAACATAGTGGTCGGTACTTACTTTCCCTAGTAAACGAAATTACCGAACTTGGAGCTATGGATGAAAACTCAACTGTGCTAAATCTAGCTCCCGTGGATATTGAAATGCTATGCCAACAAGCTATCAATACCCTCGAAGAAGTAGCTAATCGCCGCGAGCAAGATATTCGCCTGTCTATAGAACCGGGACGCAGTCGCATTTGCCCTTTAGATAAAGACAAGGTGCGGCAAATCCTCTATCACCTGATTTTCAGTGTGATTCAACTTTCGGCTACAGGTAGCATTGTTCGCATTCATGTTTCTTATAAAGAAGATACGCTCAACATTACTATTTGGGTTTCCCATCCCTGGTTAGGGGATGGCATAACTGAGGTAGATCCTTACTTCCGTCTCAATTCTTTGTCACTGCTGGAGCTTACAGGTGAGGTTGCAACTTACAATACTTATACAGAAAGACAAGAGCAACTAGATACTTCATCACTAGCAGTGGAGAATTCCAAAAACCTGAGTGATTCCCACTCAAATTTCTTTGCTACTAATTCAGGTATAAAATTAGCTAAATCACATGGAAGTTTTTCTCGTGAAAGCTTGGGTTTATTACTAAGTTGTCAACTGGCAGAATTGCATGGCGGACATATTTTGATTCAAGGTTCACCAGAGTCAGGATATCGTTATGTGCTTTCTTTGCCGCTACAACTGGCGACTTCCTCACCAGCAATTAGCGATGTCTGATCGTGGGGATTGGGAAAGGTGGGGCCCCTTCTGGGGATAAGGGGTAATGGAGATTGGGAAAGACGTATTTTCTATCTATAATTTCATCATTAATTCGTAGCGAATTCTCTGTGTGCTTCTGCGCTTACCTATGCCTTTAAATTTCAACCCTCAATTCACCACCATTTTACGTCAAGCTGTACTAAGTATATGAAGAACTATCTTAACTTCCTATTGGCTGATGGCTAAAAATAAGAGCGCCATCACGCGATCTGCAATCTCTGTTATTACCTTTTTATAGCTATAGGCATTATGATCGATTCCAAGTTCTGCGTCGGCAGGCTAATTGATCGCAATGTTTTTTATGAATTTAGTCTGGCAACGATTTACTCTATCAACTTTACCGCTCAAAGAATATCTTGCTACTAGTTATGTACACCGCTCTCTGGTGGGACTACTAAGTTCTTGGCGGCAAACTAGCGTCTTGCTCCAGTGGGGAGATGCGATCGCAGCTGCTTTACTCAGCTTAATATATGCTCTTGCTCCTTTTGCTTCAAGTACGTTGGTGGGTTTTTTGCTGGTGGCTTGTGTCGGATTTTGGCTGTTGTTGACTTTATCTGATCAAGTAACATCAACAAATGTCTCATCAGTCACTCCGATTCACCTGCTGGTATTGCTCTACTGGGGAGTTGCCGCAGTCGCAACAGCATTATCACCAGTGAAAAAAGCGGCACTCAACGACTTGGGAACGTTGACCTTGTATTTGCTACTATTTACCCTTTGTGCCAGGGTATTAAGGTCGCCTCGTCTCCGTTCCTGGATTATCATCCTTTATCTGCACGTATCGTTAATTGTTAGTGTATATGGGTTGCGGCAATGGTTTTTTGGAGCCACAGCACTGGCAACTTGGGTTGATCCAGAATCTCCGATGTCTAAGACTACAAGAGTCTACAGTTATTTAGGCAATCCTAACTTATTGGCTGGATACCTCTTACCAGCAGTAATTTTTAGCTTAGTGGCAATTTTTGCATGGCAAAGCTGGCCTAAGAAAGCTCTTGCATTAACAATGCTAATTGTCAATAGTTCTTGCCTAATTCTAACTTTTAGTCGTGGCGGTTGGATTGGATTAGTGGTGTCAGTTTTAGCTGTGATGGCATTGCTAGTTTATTGGAAAAGCGTGGAAATGCCTCGTTTTTGGCGTACTTGGTCACTACCGATTGTCTTGGGAGGTTTGATCGGCGTATTGTTGCTAGCAGTGATATTTGTAGAGCCAGTGCGGCTGCGAGTATTCAGTATTTTTGCCGACCGTAGAGATAGCAGCAATAATTTTCGCCGAAATGTATGGGATGCTGTTTTTGAGATGATTCGCGATCGCCCGATTTTCGGCATTGGACCTGGTCACAACTCTTTTAATAAAGTTTATCCCCTCTACCAACGTCCTCGTTACACTGCTTTGAGCGCCTATTCGATATTGTTTGAAGTGACTGTAGAAATTGGCTTTGTTGGTTTAGCCTGCTTTCTCTGGCTACTAATTGTCACATTTAATACAGCACTTTTGCAAGTGCGACGATTGCGACAAATCAGAAGTTTAGAGGGATTTTGGTTAATAGGAGCGATCGCTATTTTGTTGGGTATGCTAGCTCACGGTACCGTAGATACTGTCTGGTATCGTCCTGAAGTCAATACCCTCTGGTGGCTGATCGTTGCCTTAATTGCCAGCTATTGGACACCTTTAGCTCAAAACCAGACGAATTCAACTAACTTAGAACCAGCAACAAACTAATATAAATAAGTTGTCAGTTGTTTTCTTAGCGAACAACTGACAACTTTTGAATTTTGCATAAATAAATATTAAATTGTCTAGTGCAGTACGGCGTAAATAAACTACCCATTCAAAACCAATTTTCATAGCAATCAGTTTCTCATTCTTACTGTGGTAGTTTAGCAAACCGATCCTCAATAGCTTTTCATCGCCCGTTGAATGTCACGCTGGTCTTGGCGTCGTTTCAGGTCTTCTCGTTTATCGTGGAGCTTTTTACCTTTGCCAAGGGCTATACTCACTTTTAGCCAGCCTCGTTTAAGATACATTTTCAAAGGGATTAAAGTTAAACCTTGCTGTTCTACTTTGCCAATTAGCTTACGGAGTTCTTGGCGATGCAATAGTAGCTTGCGTGTACGCCGTGGTTCATGATTGAAATATTGTCCACTAGCGTTGTAAGGCGAGATATGCACATTGATCAACCATGCTTCGCCATTGCGAAGCAAAGCATAGCCATCTTGGAGATTGACTTTCCCCGCACGAATCGATTTCACCTCTGTTCCTGTCAACTCAATTCCAGCTTCGTAAGTTTCTAGAATTTCATACAAATAACGGGCTTGACGGTTGTCGCAAATAACTTTGTAACCTTCGTTCTTGTCGCTCATTGATAATTTTGTGTGCTTTAAATGTACCTAAAAAATTATTTGGATTGGCTTGTGAATTATACGGTATATCTTAGAACCGCTATAAGTGGTGAACTATATATCACTAATTTAGCTTTTCTAAGTTCACAATTAAGGTTTTCTGGCAACTTTTAAGTTAGCTGATACAGATTACCTCTAAGATTTCACAGAACAAGTTACTCAAGCAACTTGTCTAATCAAGCCTGATTTTGTGCAGTTTCACAAATAGGACTTACGCATCAAGTAGGGGTAATACCCTGTGGGAAGCCGCTTCTCTACGAAAAACTCCGCGTAATTTGCTTGTTTGCGTTTACATGAATTGTCTCTACAGAAAATCAAGATTTTCACTTCCTTTTTGCATCAGTCCTGACAAAGAATTGGTATGACGCTAATGACGATCAGTTGTTACAAATTACAAAGCTCTCTATGCCTCCTAAGCACAGGGAGTCTAAGGTGGTTACACTTCGTTAACCTTCCTAATGATTTAAGATTTTCCTTATAAATAAGCCCTCAGAGCAGTCATTAGTTGGTAATCCTGTCATAGTATGAAACATAAGAACACTATTATTATCTGTGTTTATTAACGGAGTACATAAAAATAAATTTCTGAGTATAAAAAATGCTAGGGGTGTATTATCCATGCCCTTGACGATCCTTGTAGTGGATGATGATTTGGGCACTCGTCTGTCTGTTAGCGACTATCTTGAACTGTCTGGCTACTCAGTGATCACGGCTAATGACGGTCAAGAGGCTTTGTTTATGGTGGATGAGTATCATCCTGATTTGATTGTCACGGATATTGTTATGCCACAGATGAATGGCTATGAACTGGTGCGCCGAGTGCGTCAACAACCAGTGTTTCGTTTATTGCCTGTAATTTTATTAACGGCACGCATTAAGACTCAAGAAAGAATTCTGGGTTACCAGTCAGGGTGCGATTTATATTTACCCAAGCCTTTTGAACTGGAAGAGTTAGCAGCAGCAATCCGCAATCTTTTGGAGCGATCGCAAATTATCCAATCAGAATATCGTTTTTCTCATAAAGACAGTTTGGGCATTTCCGGCTTGACAAAAGCGGAGGATGCCCATAATTCTCTGTCTACTCAAACTCAGAAATCCCGTCTGCACTCAGCCCTGACTGATAGAGAACAGGAAGTCTTAGAGTTATTGACTCATGGTCTTTCTAATGCCGACATGGGTCATCAACTACACCTGAGTCCTCGAACCGTAGAAAAATACGTTAGCAGTTTATTGAGAAAAACCTCAACCAGCAACCGCGCGGAATTAGTCCGTTTTGCGATGAAGCATGGTTTAGTGGAATAAAAGTTAGGAGTTAAAAGTGAGGAGTATCGCGCCTTTGCCCAATTAGCTGAAATTCCTGGTTTAATTCCTACAGGGGATGTTTGCGATCGTTTACCTCACCATATAAATATGTGTTTAGAAAACGCCGATGGAGAAAAACTCAGCGGTAAAACCTTGGTACGGCAATTAAACCTTGCTGGTATTGGTATCAATGCTGGTGCTGCTTGTCATAGTGGTAAACTTAGCCATAGCCCAATATTGTTAGCAATGGGTTATTCCGAAAAAGCTGCCTTGGGGGGAATTCGCATCACATTGGGACGTGATACGACGGAAGCTGATATAGATTGGACGGTAATGGTGTTGAAGCAAGTTTTGCAAAGGCTAACACCTGATTTATCTCTAGTTAAGCGTTGATCGCTCATACTAAAATTGAGATATAGCATTTGTCGGAGTGTTTTCTATGTCCCTGCAAAAGCTTAAAGAGCAAGCCCGTCAACTGCCAGCGAGCGATCGCCTTGAACTCGTCCGTGCGATTATTGAATCCTTGCAAGATGTTCCAACCCAATCACCTGAGCGATCGCGCATCATCAAGCAGATGAAAGGTTTATTGAAGACCGACCAGCCAGCGCCGACTGATGAACAAGTGGAGTTCATGCTAGAAGAGCGTCGGGTGGAGAAATATCTTTAGTGAGAGTTTTGATTGATACCAACATCGTTCTAGATTATTTGCTAGATTGAGAGCCATTTTTGCAAAATGCCCAAGCTCTGTTTAATTTGATCGATTCTAGACAAGTGGTTAGATGCATGACTGCAACAACACTCACTGATATTTTCTATATCGCCCGCAGACAAACTCGAAGTATTGAACTTGCTAGACAGGGAGTTTCAACCATATTGGCGGTTTTGGTTATTTGCTCTGTAAATTGGGCTATTTTAGAAGCAGCTTTTACATCTGGTTAGAAGGCTGCAATCAAAATTATGTTGTTTACTGAACTGGAAGATATTCTAAAATTAAATTTTTTAGAGATTTGTAATTTTCTAAATTCCTGAAAAATTGATATACTAATTTCTGAGGATATTTACTATTTAAACCCTCCAATGTTTTGGTAATTACATTATCTATTAACTGAGGAAGTTCATTTTCAAGATATTTCTCAAAATCTGAATCAGAAACAAATAATTTATTTTTTCCTACATAAGTAAATATCATGTGAAGAATAAACCTATTACCGTATATACAAGTTCCTTTCTCTTTGTCAACATTACTATTTTGTTTTTGAGTTAGTTTAGTATCTAACACGCGCATTATTTGAATCTTGCGCCAAATCGTTATTGCCGTAATGTTTTCATGAAAAAGCTCCGTATAAGGAGGTTTGTTAACATCTTCCCATAGCTTACCTATTTTATCTTTCGCCATAAGTGTATAGCGTATTTCATATAAACTACACGATAGCGCTACAATTGCTTCTTCAAAGCTACAATTTTTACTATCTACTGGTGATTTTTTATCATTTCTTTTGTAAGAATAATTAATGCCAGCTAAAGCAAAGTCTATCTTTAATTTTTCTTGCAGAGAATCTAGTGAAATAAAATCACGATTTTCGACTTTATTTTGAGTATTAGTAGCTTTGGTCACTCTAAGAGAAAAATCTGGAGGGCAATTCTCTAAAGAGATTAGTTTTATAAATACTTTAGCCTGATTAACTTTTTCAGCATCTTTTTTATAAGTATTACCTATAGTTCCAACTGTTTGTGCCCCATTTACAATGGAGATTCCTTCGCAGTGAAAGTATCCAATTGACTTATCTGACCCACCCATAGGTTTTTTGTGTATTTTATGACATAAAACTGTCACTCCATTATTTAAATATAAAAAGTTATGTGGCGCGCTTAATAAAGTATCTTGAATACCATCATTTACATCACTCAAACCAACAAAACTTCGGATATTTTTTGAAAATAAACTCTCTCCATTTACTAACCAAATTTCCGCCAAAGTTTGAGCATCGATTTGTCCATATATTGCTTGGTAAGGTTCCTCTATTTGTCCCCAGCTTGTTAAATTTAAATCTGCGTTAACAGGTTGACCTTCCAAGCTTGCTGATAATGCTTTATGAGCTTCATATAGAGAAAATGTTTCCCAAAAAAATAATTCGCTAGCTTCATTATTTTCTTCTAATAAGTTTGATATTATTTGGCGATTATTCTCACCCAATTTTGTACCTGAATAAGCAAGAATAATTTTAACTTTTACGCTATAATCAGCCAATGCTTTCTCTATTAAAATCTGTTTATTCTTGGCTTTTGGATTAAACTTTTCAAATTTAAAATCAATTATATCTTTGATACCTTGTATAAACTTATGTATCTCACCTGCATCAGGTTCTCCGTTGCCAGATTCAATCCATTTTGATTGAACTATCCAAAATATTTTTTCACTTTCATCATAGTAGATAGCATCAATTCCATTATCTCCATAGCCATCGACAATTGCCTGAGCAGCAATTTCAGGTTCCAATGATGCAAGGCTCATTAAGCTATAGGCGGCATAACTTCTTGAGAGTAACACTTTCTGCTTTTCTGACTCAGGTTTGTTCAAATGATCTGATATGTCAATTAATCCAGTCAGTGTTTCGTTTAATTTATTTTTAATATGTGTTAATTGAAGCTTTACCACCTTATAGCCTCCTCTTGATTAAATGTTCTCAAAGGGATAAATTTACTTACAGTATAACTAAGTATATTTTTTTTGGTTGTGTTCAATGTTTCTATGTCTTAGTACATACCTGAGTACTGTATTAGCGTAGTATGAACCACTGTGATCGCATCCTGTAATATCAATCTGAATAACTTTAAGATCGATCGGCATCATGAGTATTATCGTCTTCGGCAGTATCAATATAGACTTGGTAGCAACAACACCACGGTTGCCAGTCGCAGGAGAAACGTTACTAGGAGAAGCATTTTTTAAAGTTTCGGGAGGTAAAGGAGCCAATCAAGCCGTAGCATTAGCAAAATTGGGCATTCCTACCCAGATTGTGGGGCGTGTAGGTGCAGACGATTTTGGTAAGGAACTTGTTAACAATTTGCAAGCATCTGGTGTACAGACTAATAATATTTTTGTGGATGAAACTGTTAGTTCTGGAGTCGCTATTGTCACTGTGAGTCAAGCTGGTGAAAATCAAATTGTCGTCATTCCTGGTGCAAATGGGCGCGTCAATCAAGAAGATGTAGAGCGATTATCCCACTTTTTACCAGCAGCTACAGCACTACTTTTACAACTAGAAATTCCTATTACTGCCGTGGTTGCTGCTGCTCAACTGGCACGACGTAGAAACATAAAAGTGATTTTTGACCCCGCACCCGCACAATCTAATTTACCAGATGAACTGTATTCATTAGTAGACATTATTACACCAAATGAAGTTGAAGCAGCGCAGTTGGTTGGCTTTCCTGTGGATGGAGAGGAACAAGCAGCTAAAGCAGCTGCGGTTTTATTGCAACGAGGTGTGAAATGTGCGATCGTCAAACTAGGTGCTAAGGGTGTTTTTTGTGCCACTGCTGAAGAAAAGTTTTTTGTACCTGCGTTTTCAGTTCATGCAGTTGACACAGTAGCCGCAGGCGATGCTTTCAATGGTGGTTTAGCAGCGGCACTTTTTGAAGGACTTTCCTTACATCAAGCAGTTGTTTGGGGTGCAGCAGCAGGTGCTTTGACAGCGACAAAACCAGGCGCACAAACTTCTCTACCGAATAGGTTTACATTTGATGCATTTCTTAAGGAAAGGGGAATGAATGGTGGTTTTCAAGGGTAGGTATTTAAAAAAGTATAGATAAACAGGTAAGTCCAGCCTTTACCCAATTCGTAAGCCCTGCGTGTACCAGGGGGATGGTACTCTATGCCAGTGATTTCACCTTGTTTTACTCGCTGTCCAAAGTGGTATTTGGGTAGTGTCCAGGTTTTAGGTAGGTTAATTTTGTTCATTGGTTATTGAAGTCTGAGGAACAATTGTTCCTGAAAAGTTTTGTTTATGGAAACTTTAAATATTTTTAAGTGTGCTTACTGCAACATAAGTTACTGAGGAAAGGTTAAAAAGTAGGGATATTAACCACTTAATAACCAGCATGAATTACGCCAAGCGATTAACAGTTGTATTGTCTGCCGTAACTATTTCAGCTTTAAGTTTTAGTAACGTCGCTTTTGCTCAACGCGCGGAAAAATTTGTCAACGTTGGCTATGACAGCGACGGCGATGCATATTTGCTGGACAGGACTAGTATGCAGAAGAGGGAACCCGGATTTGGCAGCGTTCTCAAGATTTATCAAATGAAAAATAACTTGATGTCTGAATTCCTGGTTCGAACTTCTTGCGGTGATGAAAGTTTGTCGGTTGTCGGTTTTAGAACCTACAGTCAAGACGGAGTTAAGTTGACTGAAGATAAAGTACGCCAACAAGTTCAGCCTAGAACAGACAGTCCCGTAAGCCAAGCAATGACTTACTACTGTCACGCTATTGGCGCTCGTGGTTGGTAATTTAGTGTAAAATACTTATCCAATCGGGGTAAGCAGGGGTAAGCAGAAATATCAGTGCAAAGCTTCTGGACGATGGATGTATGCTGTGTAGCAGGAGAAATGCAGGTAGGAAAAGTGAGGAATTAAGTATGGCACTATATCTAGACTCAGCGATCGCATCGGAAGCTGAAATTGTTAAGCTTTGGGGATGGGTAAAAGGTATTACAACAAATCCCACTTTGTTATCTCAAAGCGATACTCCACCAGAAACCACGCTCAAAAAGTTGATCGCCTTGACAAATGGCCCGTTATACTATCAAATTATGGCATCCGATAAAGCTGGGATGCTAGCTGAAGGTAGAAAAGCTTTCGAGATTATTGGTTCGCAAACAATTTTGAAGATTCCCGCAACACCGTTAGGGTTTGAAGTGGTAGCGAGTCTATCACCAGAAATTACCTGTTCAGTGACAGCGATTTATAGTGCAGCCCAGGCAGCAGTAGCACGAGAAGCAGGAGCTAAAATTGCCATAGCTTATGTAAATCGAGCTACCCGATTGTTAGGTGATGGTATTGCCTTAGTGCGGGATATGGCTAGCGTACTCAAAGGTAGTGATACGGAAATCTTGGCAGCTAGTATCAAATCTCCTGAAGAAGCAGCCGCATCGTTGCAAGCCGGAGCAGATCATTTAACTTTACCACTGGCAATGTTGCAGGCGATCGCAACTCATGAATTCTCACAAAAAACTGTTGAAGAATTCGCTAAAACAGGCATCGGTTTAACTAATTACTAATTTGTATGTGTTCAATAAATGAATTTAGCTAAACTGTAAAAATCAAATTTACTCAACATCTCCAAAAAGGTGAATACCGCAGGCACTTGTAGAGCATTAGATAAAATTGCAGTTGCAATTACTCTTTCGAGCGGTGCAGGTAAACTGTATACCTTCACCTTTGGGGGAATGGGTACAGCTGCTAAACGAGGCATAATAGCTGCTCTCAGTCCTTGATTCACCATACTAACGACTGTGGAATCTTCTTGAATGTCACTAGCAGTATTGATTGGAATTGCAAAAGTCTTCAGGTGGTTGTGAAGAATGCGTCCACAAGGAGTACAAGGAAGCAAAACCGGCGGATAGGCCGCGATATCTTCCCAAGTAATTTTTGGACTGCTAATTTTGGTATCTGGTGGTAATAAAGCTACATACTCATCTCGAAAAATTTCCCAGGTTTCAAATTCTTCACCAGTTGGCAGACAGGTAATACCAATATCGGCACGTCCATCATGCAAACACTGCTCTACATCTGTGAAAGCAGCACACTCTATAATTGTGACAGCAATTTCTGGGAATTGATTGTGAAATTGGGCGTAGGCGTAGCCCGCCGTAGGCATCGCTTTTGGTAATAGATGAGTAGCGACGCTCCGAAAAGCCGCAATTCGCACATGACCGCCGTGTAAACCTTTATGCAGGTTTGCTTCGTGTTGCATCATCTTTAGATGCTGCATTGCTTGACGCGCGTGATACAAAATGCGCTCTCCAGCAGGTGTCAGCACAGCACCGTGACGACCTCTAGCAAATAATAGCACACCCAATTCTTCTTCTAGGGTGGCAATGGCATGACTAATTGCAGGTTGGGAAAGCTGCAATTTTAAGGCTGCCTCACTAAAGTTACCACAATCTGCTACTGCAACTATGGCTCGAAGTTGGGAAAGTTTCATAGGCAATTGATGAGAACAAGGGCATACATATCTGACTTTATTGTGGCAAAAGGTTGTATTAATGATTTTTCATATCTATAAATCCCATTTATAGAACCTATGCAAGCCATGATTTGATTCCTAACTGAGATATTGTTACTGTTTTATTTACTTAGCAACTTTCAAAAATAATTTTATGAACAATAACATTAGGTGTCTATCAACAGAAGATATAGAAATAAATTGTAATCCATCATTCCAGAAAAAAATCCACTCAAACTTTTGGAAATTTCTGTATATGATTTGGGCAAATTTTGTCAAAAAACTTCTAGCACCTCATGAATTACAAGTTTGGCGAAAGGTTGACCGCCACGGTAATATCTATTGGCAAGCTTACGACCCTGTAACCGGAAAATCTTTCTCTTCAGGTTCCGAAACTGATATGTCTATGTGGATTGAACAACTTTATCGGTATTAAAAATATGACACAACTTACTTTGGTAATCGGCAACAAAAATTATTCATCTTGGTCGCTTCGTCCTTGGTTAGCGATGAAACAATTCGGTTTGGAATTCAATGAGATTCGGATTCCTCTCTATAACAATCCAGATTATTCATTGAAAATTCGGCAATATTCGTCATCAGGAAAAGTACCTGTGTTATTGCACGATACGCAAACGGTGTGGGATTCTCTCGCTATTTGTGAATATCTAGCAGAAACATTTCCAACCCTGCAATGGTGGCCAGAGGATAAGGCTGCAAGAGCATTAGCCCGTTCTATCAGTGCGGAAATGCACTCAGGATTTCAAAACTTGCGTCAGAATATGCCGATGAACTGCCGTGCTAAATATCCTGGTAAAGGTTTAGCATCAGTTGTACAACAAGACATTGACCGCATTACCAGTATCTGGCAAGAATCGCGTCAAAAGTTTGGGGCTGGTGGCAATTTTTTATTTGGTAATTTCACGATTGCTGATGCGTTTTTTGCTCCGGTTGTCCTGCGGTTTTTCACTTATGATGTGCAGTTAGATACTGTTTATAGAAGTTATGTGGAATCAGTTTTGGCACTTTCAGCAATGCAAGAGTGGATAAATGCAGCAAAAAATGAGACAGAAATTATTTCCCAATATGAATTTTAGTTAAATAGCAAATAGTGAGAATATGAAGGGTAGAAATATTTTAATTCGAGATGCAAATAAAAAAGATATTCCTGCAATTATGGAATTGATTTATTTGAAAGCCGAATTTGATGGTTATTCTGAATCTTTAGAAGCAAATCCTCAAAAGCTAGAAATTGATTTATTTGGAGAAAAGCCCCTTGCTTTTGTTATTTTAGCTGAGGTTGATGGGGATAGTATTGGGTTGGCAACTTATCACTTTATCTATTCAACTTTTTTAGCAAAACCTGGAATTTGGCTGGATGATTTATATGTCAAAGCTGAATATCGAAGCCACCGAGTTGGTCAAGCACTCATGCTACGCTTGCGCCAAATTGGCAAAGAAAAAGGTTGTGGCAGAATCGATTGGACTGTAGCTGTGTCTAACGAGCGTGGAATCAATTTTTATGAAAGAATAGGTGCAAAGATTATGAATAAACTAAAATTATGTCGCTTAGATAGTCAGATATTATAGTAGGGCGGGTATTACAATAGTTAGTTTGACTGTGCAAGCGTTGGCGTACTCCTACGGAGAAGCAAGCTACGCGTAGCGTCTCGTAGAGAAGCCCGCCGTAGGCATCGCTCGTTTAGAGGGTTACTTAAAACATCGACATAAAACCCCTATTGGTATCCAGGTACTGTGGCGAGGTCAGTTAAAATTGCACGACCTCTGTAAGGGTTGGCAGCTTGCAAAAGAGACTTAACGGGAAAAGTCAGTCAGCTGTCCAATAGGCGATCGCACAGAGCGGCGATGACTTCCTTACATTTCTCTGGTTGAAAAAGTTGTCAATTTTTCCCAAAATGGGAAAATCCAGTTTTTTGGCTAGTCATGGCAGTTACAAAAGTTATGCCTATTGAAAATTTTAGAGTATAACTTTTATAAACGCGCTAATGGAGTTTGGCGATGGCGTAATCACCTGCCGGAGGCAATCGCTGACCACCATAACCAAACATTTTTTAGCTTCTCAAATTTTCACAATATCCGCGATCGCACCAAATCGTCAACGCGGTTATTGTCATTGTTGGCGTGGTGGACTTGAGTGGCTACTGCGTTGCCCTACGACTCAGGCGTGCTGCGTCTCCCACGATCCCTCCTATCCTTTCCAAATTTCTTAAACAAAGCGATCGCCCTCCCCCTCTACAATCGCCGCTGCCTATCTTCACCCTCTCCTTTGGCTGTTGCATCCTAGTGTCAAGGAATAGCGCTCCTCACTACCGCCGCCACAATCGGTAATTCTGCTGAATCAAAACTTCCTGGAGTTGGGCCTGGTCGCCGTGGGCTGGGAATTAGGGATGAACCACCAGTATTATCATCCCCCAATATCTCACCAGTCAATAGCGCACCCATTAGCCGATCCAGCGCCATATACTCTTCAATTGAGAGTTCCGAGGCGTTGTCACAGATTCTACCGACTTCTGCTTCCATTGCTGGTGTCAAATAACCATCTTGGAGAGCTTGTTCTACAATTTTTTTGATACTCATAACGCTCATTATCTTCATGTCTGTAAGTTTTACTGTCAGGGTATCTAATTTTTAGGACTTTTGATATGAAGTTGTAATACCGAAGCGAATTAGTGTAGTCACACATCTAAGTATCGAAGAGTTAGAACAACGTTACTTCAAGCTCAAGATGGGGTAGAAAACTAACTGTTTACAATATTTCTGCTGGGCAAAAATAGCTGGAGTTAATAACGATTATTGAAAAAGCCACTGTTTTTGAGTAATTAATGTCAATAATCAGTAATTTTTGAAAAGATAACTAAAACTAAGGAAATATATTATATCTTATTTTTAGAATTGGTCAAACAAATTCAGACAGTTATTTTTCGACTATGATAAAGTTCGATTCTAAGTATGACTACATTGTTATTGGTGCGGGTTCGGCAGGCTGCGTTGTTGCCAACCGAATGTCACAAAACAGTGATATAACCGTGTTACTCCTGGAAGCAGGCAAAGAGGATACGAAACCGGAGATTCATATTCCAGCCCAATGTCTTAATCTACAAGGCTCCGAGGTGGACTGGGGCTATTTGTCCCAACCAGAACCGTACTTGAATGATCGCAAAATGTTTTGTCCCCGTGGCAAAGTTTTGGGTGGCAGCAGTTCAATTAATCTGATGATTTATATCCGGGGTAATTCTCACGATTATGACCACTGGCAGTCGCTAGGGAATCCCGGCTGGTCGTACCAGGATGTCTTGCCCTATTTTAAGAAATCTGAGAACCAGCAACGCGGTGCCGATGCTTACCACGGGGTTGATGGTGAGTTGAGCGTCACCGATCCGATTTCCCCTGCTGTAGTATCCCAACGCTTTATCGATGCCTGTGTAGCAATGGGATACGACTACAATCCTGATTTCAACGGTGTGCAGCAGTCAGGGGCCGGACTCTACCAGGCGACAATCAAAGATGGTTTTCGACACAGTGCCGCCGCTGCCTTCCTTTTGCCAATTCAAAAGCGTCCTAATTTGACCATAACGACAGGAGCGTTGGTGACTCGCTTGTTGTTTGAGGAAACTCGCGCTGTTGGAGTGGAATATCTGCACGAGGGAATGCTGCATCAGGTCAGGGTCAACCAGGAAGTAATTTTATGTGCGGGCGCGTTCGAGTCACCCAAGTTGCTACTGCAAAGCGGCATTGGCGATGCAGAATATCTACAAGGGCTAGGAATTTCTGTCGTGGCTGATTTGCCAGGGGTTGGTCAAAACCTGCAAGACCACCTTATCGTTCCGGTAGCCCAACAGACGACTCAAGAGGTACACCCTGCCATTACCAGCAATGTGTCTGAAGCCGGACTGTTCTTCCATAGCGAGGGCAACCTAAAGGCTGCACCTGATGTCCAGTTTTTCTTCGGTCCCGATATATATTTACCGCCTGGCTATGTCCGCCCCGATTGGGGATTTACGGGTGTAGTCTCTTTGACTCATTTCCAAAACATTGGCAGTGTCAGTTTACGTTCATCTAACCCCAAAGACGCTCCAGTCATACGGATGAACTATCTGCAAAGTGAAGCTGATGTGCAAAAGCTCGTTGCCGGGATTCGATTAATGCGGCAATTGTTTCAGTCCCGTGCTTTTGATGAGTTTGGCGGTAAGGAAATTGCTCCGGGTGCTGATGTGACCAGCGATGCAGCACTCGTTGCCTACATTAGGGAAGCTTGCAGTACGGGACATCATCCGGCTGGCACTTGCAAAATGGGCACTGACCCAATGGCAGTGGTAGATCCCAAACTGCGAGTACATGGGGTTAAGGGATTGCGGGTTGCGGATGCATCGATCATGCCAACTCTGGTCAGGGGCAACACAAACGCGCCCATCATTATGATTGGCGAAAAAGCAGCCGATCTAATTAAACTGAAGTTCCCCTTTGACAAAAAAGTGTAGTGTGTGCATAGAAGGGCTTTCAGGGATTTTGATTTCAGTTTTACTAAGCACAAATTAGGCTAATACTCAGTAAATCGATTGCCCTTTGTTGCACTCTTGTGGGTTCAGTAATCTTATCAAAAGTAAATTTAAATCATCAGTTGATTTCCCGTGTCACAATCTAAATCTTGGTTTCAACAAACTCCTGTTTGGGTGTGGTTATCATTAATTCCGACATTGGGAGGATTTGCTATTGCCTATGTAGGTTATAAATCCAAGACTAAAACTTGGATTGTAATCGGGATTAGCACCTCTACTTTAGCTTTTGCTTTATCCGCAAATAATTTAGTATTTGTGATCTGGCTGGCTCAAATTAGCGTTGCTTTTTACCTGAAAAAATATTATTTAATCAAAACTTATCCAAAAAACTTACCAATTCCATAAGAACAAGAGCTAGCAAAGTTAGTTGCCAGTACTCGCGACAAAGTAGATATTAATGAATGCTTCAAACACGAACTAGTTAACTATTTAGGGCTACCTATAGTTTATGCAAATAACATCGAATCTCTGCTGAATGAGAGATATGTTTTTACTCATGTAGAAGAGTTAATCGAAATAGCCGGAATTCCCGAAAAGCAGGTAGCTCGAATTACACCACTAATTACTTTTAGCTACAACTACAAAAAAGAAGCCGATTTTTCTTGGAAACGATTAAATACATATTCAACCTAAGAATTGATTACCTGTGGATTGGATGGAGCGATCGCAGAACAAATTGTAGCCGAAAGGAAACAACGAGGTGAGTATAAATCCTTGATTGATGTGAAGCAGTGCACTGGATTACCATTTAATACTTATTGTCACATAGCTTAGTACAGTTCGTCATAAAAAAGGGTCAAAAATAGGAGAAGATAATTCTTTGTAGGAAAACACAGAGAATAAATCTGTTAAAGATAACTAACATGAGTAGATTGCAGAAATTTGGTTATTGTACTTATGTCTTTTTAACTATTGCTATAAGTTTACTTGTACTCCGAGTTAATTTTTGCCTGTTAACAGTGTCAGCCAAAGATTATGCACCTGAACAACTTAGTCCTGATGCACTAATGCAATTAAAGAACATCAAACGACGGTTAAATGCAGGTGAAGGAAAAACGATGCAGGCGTTTTTCCCAGAAGGATGGTTTTTTAGCCATATAATCTATGGTTACAGTTGGGTGAATGTTGCTTTGTCTTCAAAGTCCGAACCTCTTCGCCAACAAGCAATTAAAGAGGTGCGTTGGGTTTTATCTCAAGTAGATACACCCGAAGGACGCGCACCTTTTACAGCAGATACCCAAGTTGCCAATGGTGTATTTTATTTAGGTTGGAGTAATCGGTTGTTGGGTGGACTATTAAAAATTCAGTCACCAAAAGAGCGATCGCTCCAAGATATTACTCAATTTCGTGCCCAATCTCAAGAGTTAGCCCAGGCGTTTACAAAAAGTCCCACTGTAACTATTGATGCTTATCCCGGACAAGCTTGGCCTTGTGACCAAACCGTAGCTTTAGCATCTTTAGCTTTGCACGATGAATTGTTTGATAGTAATTATCAACCAGTAATTCAGCGTTGGGTTAGCTATACTCGCCAGCATCTTGACCCACAAACAAATTTAATTCCTCACAAAATTGACGCTGTGACTGGTGAAATTAAGATTGGTACACGAGGTACCAGTCAAGTCTATCTTTTGCCGTTTCTACTAGAATTAGATTCCAAGTTTGCAAAACAGCAGTATGCTCAGTTTCGCAAACAGTTTGTTCCCTCAGTCTTATGCTTTTTCCCCGTGAGGGAGTATCCCGTTAACGCTGATAGCCACGCAGATGTTGACTCTGGGCCAATTATCTTTGGCATTGGCCCAACCAGTACAATTGTCAGCATTGCTCCAGCACATGCTTATCAAGATACTCAGTTGTTTGAAAGTACGCTCGCTATCACTGAAATTTTGGGATTACCGCTAGTATGGGGTGAGGAAAAGTCCTATGCTTTGGGGTTATTGGTAGTAATTGATGATTTTTTGGTTTGGGGCAAAACTTTAGTACCCTGGACGCAGGTTAATAATTCCGTCTACAGCAAACAAAGACTTACAAACAACATTCAGTTGTTGATTTTAGGTTTTGGAGTTGTGTTGCTTGTGCTTTGGAGTCCAATTGTTGCCAAACAGTTTTTAAACAAATGTACTTAAAATTATTGACTAAATATAACCTGATAACTGCGGCTTGATTTGCGTCCCTTTTTAATGACGAGTTGTACTTAGTTCGTTGCCTTTGAACCTGACCTTACAAGGGAACTGTCCAATCTGCTTTACCATCAGTCTCTTTCTTTGGTAGGATTGAGAATAGCAAGTAATACCAATTTGAAAAAAGAATGCGACAAATAGACCATTTGTAGAGACGCGATGAATCGCGTCTTTACCCAAGGATGTGTTGCAATCATTAATTTAATTGGTATAAGAATGGCCAATGTTGATAAGTTTGTTACCTTTTATTATATTTAGTTGATAAATATACCCACGTTAAACTAACGTCAGCACGCAGTTGAGGGATTGTATCAGTTGTGAACAAGTAAAAAGTTCCTTATTGAAATTTTCCTCCTTTTTATTGAGTATATAATCACACAAAAGATAGAGGTATTAACTGACTTAATTTCATTATTATCAACAATGCATAAAGAAAGATTATATAAAGGAGTCGGTTATTAGCATCCAACTACCACAGAATGTCGTCATTCCAAAATGGCATGATTCCAACATTACTCTGGATCTCAAACGTGCCACAGAAATTGCTGATTATTCTGCCAAGAATGCCAGTGTAATAGATTACAATGGTGCTTTTCCCAAGCAGGAGTTTGAGTTAATTGCTAAGGCTGGGTTGTTGGCTGCACCATTGGCGAAAGAATTAGGCGGATGGGGTGCAGGAATAGATGCTAATGTTACCTACGAGCTTCTAATACTATTAAAACAGATAGGGCATGGCAATCTAGCAATTGGGCGAATTTATGAAGGACATATCAACGCCCTGCAACTGATTCAGACCTTTGGTACTGGAGAACAAATCACAAGATATGCTTGTGATGCTCGTGAGCATCATAAAATATTTGGCGTTTGGAATGCCGAAGCCTCAGATGGTGTGAAGGTAATTCCTTGTGAAAATGGGCGTTATCGGTTGGAAGGTTCTAAAACCTTTTGTACTGGCGCAGGCTATGTGGAACGTCCTTTTGTGAATGGAGTATTGCCAGACGGCGGTTGGCAAATATGCATAGTGCCGATGGACGAAGTGACAACAGTTAGCGATCCAGCTTGGTGGCAACCTTCTGGGATGCGAGCTACTGCTAGTTATAAAGTAGATTTTAGCGGTGTAGAGTTGGCTCAAAGCGCTTTAATTGGACAGCCAGGAGATTACTATCGACAGCCTTGGTTATCTGTTGGAGTGATTCGGTTTGCGGCTGTGCAACTAGGCGGGGCAGAAGCACTGTTTAACCTGACTCGCCAGTATCTCCAGGACTTGCAATATACGAACGATCCATATCAAAAAGAACGGCTTGGGAGGATGGCGATCGCCATTGAAAGTGGTAATCTCTGGCTGCGGGGGGCTGCGGATAAGGTAGCAGCCTATGCACCTATATTTGGTGGCTATCCCACAGTTCCCCACCCGCAAGCAGACCAACTCGTTGCTTATGCAAACATGGTGAGGACAGCAATTGAACAGATTTGCATTGATGTAATGCAGCTGTGCGAACGTTCTGTTGGAACTCGTGGCTTAATGCCACCAAATCCGATAGAACGCATTATCCGAGATTTGACTCTGTATCTGCGTCAACCTGCTTTTGATGCATCCTTGGCAAATGTCGGGCAGTATGTCTTAGGTGAAAGTAATCCTGTTGATTTGCTTTGGAATGATGAATAAATCTGGCTTGATTGGATTACCACTAAGCAATCCTGGTATTTTGCCTTGGCGTTCAGTTAAAGAGATCGCTTGTAGTTCCGCACTAATTGTTGCACCCCATCCTGATGATGAGACGTTAGGTTGTGGGGGTGCGATCGCGCTGTTACGCTCTTTAAATTGTCATCTGCAAGTTTTAGTCATCAGTGATGGTACACTTTCACACCCTAGTTCTCAGAAATATCCCGCAGATAAACTTCGGGAATTGCGGGAAGCAGAAACGCTATTAGCGATGAGATTGCTAGGTGTAGAGGGAAATGCTATCACCTTCTGGAGAATGCAAGATGGGTCAATTACAACACAGTATCAAAGTGCAGTAGCTAATTGTCGTGCTTATATCACAGAAGTCGCCCCAGAAATTATCTTTTTACCGTGGCGATATGACCCGCACGCAGACCATCGAGCAACGTGGAAGTTAATTAAAGCAGCGCTGGATGATTTGCGCTTATCCCCGCGATTGATTGAATATCCTATTTGGGATTGGGACTGGAAGCAACGGGGGAGTTTGCCAGCATCTGTTGAAGTGACAACCTGGCGGTTAAATATTAGCGCAGTAGTGGAGTTGAAACAACAAGCGATCGCTGCTTATCGTTCCCAAATTACAGACTTAATTGACGATGATCCAGAAGGCTTTCGTCTGACTCCCGAAATGTTAGCGAACTTCACTCATCCTTGGGAAGTTTATATAGAGGAAAACCTATGAACCCGTTACAATCCGACTCTTTACCACCCAGCTACTTTGATAAACTCTACAGCGAAAACCTCGACCCGTGGAGATTTGAAACAAGCGAATACGAAGCTAACAAATATGCTGCCACAATCGCAGCTTTACCTAAAGAGCGCTATCGGTCTGCCTTTGAAATCGGCGGTTCCATTGGCGTTTTAACTGAGAAACTCCAAGAGCATTGTGACTCACTCCTCTCGATTGATGTATCAAAAATAGCTCAGAATAGAGCAAAAGAGCGCTGTCAACATCTCTCCAATGTCAAGTTCCAAATTATGCGTGTCCCAGAGCAATATCCTGATGAAATGTTTGATTTAACTCTAGTCTCGGAAGTTGGCTATTACTGGAGCTGGGAAGACCTGAAAAAATCCCAACAGTACATTTTAAAACACCTAGAACCTGGAGGACATCTACTTTTAGTTCATTGGACACTCTATGCTCGTGATTATCCGTTGAGTGGAGATGAAGTTCATGACTCGTTTTTTGAGTTGACCCCGAATAAATTGCGGCATTTAAAAGGTCAACGTGAGGAAGAATATCGACTTGATTTATTCGAGCGAGTCTGAGAAATAAAATGAGTCTTATTTTTTGGTGTTTAGTTTTACCTTTTGGAAGAAACGGCTTCGGATCTCCCTAAGTATTACTGTAGGCGAACTCCAAAAAATAAATTATCCAATTTATCGAATCGTATCATGTCCGGTTAAAGACTTACCATTAAGACAGCTCCAGGTTCAGAGGGGACGGGTTTTTGGGCTTTCTGCATAGATAAAGGAAATTATAACTATAGCCGTAGCCACATAGGTTAAGACAATGTTGATTGCTCAAAGCCTTGATTTCAGTGGGTTTATACTCAGCACGGGCTAAACGCCCCGCTGACGCTAACAGCACTTTGCTATAATTAGCCGGACATGATATCAAAAGGACTTTTCCTCTCTCTGCTCTCTGCTGCCTAAAAAGCAATGGGATATTTTTTATTTGGAAGCGTTGCCTTACTTTAGGGCAACGCTTCCTCTTAGCAATTACTGACGCAAACTCTCAAGACGCAAGCGCAAATCCCCAATTGCTTGTTTAATATCCACGCATTTCCAGCGCGAAGCCCAAATTTCTTCTGACTGCTGGCGTTCTTCAACTTGTTCAAACAACTCACCAAAGGAATAAGGTTGCGTTAATTTCTGGACAAGCCATTGGGCTGAAACTCCCAGCATCTCTGCTAAGGACATGACACTGGGATAACATGGCTGATAGCCATTGAGAGCGCACCACCACATCAGTCGTAATTGGCGACGTGCAACAAAACGAGTTTCGATAGCCGCTGCTGGTTCGACTACAAATGCTTGCTGTTGCCGTCCCATTTCTATCCATTTACTCAGTTGATTTGCTAAACCAACATCAGTACGTCCGATTTGTCTTGCCGAAGTTACTACCCGCACTAGCAAACTGTGGCGGAAACGGGCATTTACCCGTAGCAAAGCACGGTAAAAAGCCACATCTTCAGGAGTCCGCACTGGCGGTAAGCCTCCTGCCAGTGCATACATTTCTGCTGTTACTACTAAACTCGCTCCATAATGTTGATAGTGGCGGGGAAAGCTGTCATAGGGATCAGGATCGAGATAATTTTCTAATTCGGTAATTAAATAGCGGTAGCCGACTTCACGCAGAAAGCAAGCTCTAGCGTAAGGGTCTAAAGCCGCACGACCAGCACCCTCAGTGATAATTCGCCCACCGACAGCATCAGCACCACAGTTAATTTCGTACAGGTTGGCAGCAATCCAAGTTGGGCTTACTTGCGAGTCTCCATCAGTTGAAGCAATTACCCCCCTTGTACGTCCTAAACTAGACAAACGGCGATATGCTTCATCCATCAAAATCTGCCTTACTCGACCAATATAGGCTTGTGCAGGTGGCAGAGTTTTTTCAACTACATGCAGTGCTATATCTGGATGTTGTCCCGCGAAACTCCGGGCTATAGCTGCTGAATCATCGCTACAATTATTTGCCAACAAAATTATTTCGTAGCGTTTGGGATCTAAAAGCTGTCCTTCTAGATCAACTTGATGTATTAAGGCAGTAAGGGTTGCTACCAATGTCTGAGCTTCATTGCAAACTGGAACAATTACACAAACTTCACAATGCGGTGAAGGCGGTACTTGGACTAAAGTTTGAGAAGAGTTTTTATCAAGTTGTACAGATGGAAAGTCAGCAACGAGGAGTAAGCGCTTACTTTCCATAAAAACCATTTTTCCATCTCCAGGAACAGCGACACAAGATATTCATTTACAATCGGAAATTATTAGTATTTGTAATACTATTTTGAATGTTCTTTGATTTACTTGAAATCTACCTACAGTAATACCAATTCAAAATTCAAAATTCAAAATTCAAAATTCAAAAAGTGAAACAAAACAAAGGTTTGGGAGTATATATCTGTCGCATTCTTTTTTCAAATTGGTGTTACTCGAAAAGTCGATTCAAAGTCAATACGCTTAGGTTAAGCATTTTTTTCTTCTCTATGTTTCCTCTGCGGCCACCGAAGTTTTGATCGGCGGAAGCCGCCGCTCAAACTTCTCTCTGCGGTAGCCTACGGCAAGCCGATGCAGCGTCTACGTTAAAAAAATTGACTTTGACAAAGAGTTTTAGCCTTAACTGAACTGTATTGGATTCTAAGTACATTTAAATTAATATGAATTATAAAAGGTTGTTTGAAAAGTCATGATTGATGTATCAAATATTTTTTACCCCACCCTAACCCTCCCCTTATAAAGGGGAGCCACTGCATTGGGCGGGCAATGCCCGACTTGAAGCAAGTGGCGTGAGGGAACCGGATTTTTCTTGTTTCATTCCAATACATCGAGGGGATTAAGGGGAGTAATAATGTGATTAAAATTACAGCCAACTACTTTTAAAACAACCTCTAAGGTAACTTCAAAAATTAAATTACTCAATTCCTCTATCCAAGACGACTATTCAGATATTTTCTTACCATGCTCAAGAACAGCTTAACAACAGCTCACTTTGCGATTAATTATTTTTGATTTAGAAGTCCCTAACTCTCCATTCTCCCGCCTTTTTCCAAGGAAGCTTGACTGTAAATCGACTACCTTTGCCTAACTGACTTTCAGCGTGGACAGTCCCACCGTGCAACTCGACAATTTTTTGCACTATTACTAGTCCTAAACCCGTGCCTGGAGAACGAGGAGTAGAGGCATTTTCAACTTGCACAAAAGGTTGAAATAATTTAAAAAGGTCATCGGAAAGCATCCCAATGCCTGTATCTACCACGCTGATAAAGATATATTCATTGGTAGAACTTGGCTGGGCTTCAATCCAAACTTCGCCTCCTTCTCTAGTAAACTTGATTGCGTTAGTCAATAAGTTGATAAATACTTGGCGGATGCGGGGTTCATCAACTTGGATGGGTTCGAGTTCTTCAGGTATTTGTGCCCTCAGCCGAATATTTTTCTGGAACGCCAGATGTTTGACAAAGCTTAGGCTAGAATCACATAATCCCTGAACCGAAGTAGCAGTTAGTTGCAGCTCTATCTTGCTGGATTCGGTGTCGGTAAAGTCAAGTATTTGGTTAATTAATTCTAGTAAGTTTTTACCACTGGATTCGAGTATATTTAGAGACTGGCGCTGTTCTTCACTCATAGGGCCGTACACTTGCTCTTTGAGTGCCTCTGTGATTCCCAGAATTGAATTTAAAGGAGTCCTCAGATCGTGATTGATGTTTCCTAAAAAGGTGCTTTTGGCACGATTTGCCACTTTGGCAGCTTCTTTAGCCTCATGCAGAGAGGATTCTGCACGTTTGCGATCGCATACTTCTAAAGTTAGGGCGATAATTTCTGCGATTGAGCTAATGAAGTTTTGCTCGCTCAGTTCCCATTTGCGAGGAATATCAACCTGTTCAAATAATACTGTTCCCACCATTTGCCCTCCAACCCAAAGGCTGGTATCAAATAGAGATACAATATTATTTGGTTCGAGCATATCCCATAATTCTTGTACTCGTGGATCGGTGCGAGTGTCAGAAACGGCAATGGTACGAGAAACCACCAGAGCTTTAAAGTAGATTAAATAATCTGCAAGGTTGCGTTCTAAACCTGCTGAATGTCTCTGATTGCTGCGTTCGTAAAGACTTATACATTGTAGTTTGGTGCGCTCGCTATTGAATAACCACACACTCACTCGCTCTACTTCTAAGGCATTGGCTGCTTTTTTTGCGATCGCTTTGAATGCTGTTTCTAAATTTCCTTCAAAAACTGCTTTGTGATTTGCCAATTCTGCTAGTACCTGATAATGCTTTTCCAGTTTTCGCTCGCTGTTAATGCGTTCTTGAATTTCTTGCTGTAATTCTTGAGTTTGCTGCTTAATTTGCAGTTCTAAATCCTCATTTTTGTTAATCAGTGCAGTAAAAGTTTTGCGTAAATCTTGCGCCATCTCATTAAAAGATTCACCCAGCACCTCTAGTTCTTGAATGCCTTGTACTTTCACTACTGAATCATCGCTGTTGGTAAAATCAGTTAAATCTTTTGTCGCCCTGCAAAAGTGCAAAATTGGCACAGTAACCCACCAGGCGGTGACAATACCCAATATAATAGCTAGTGCCAACGCTCCTAAACAGAGAAAAATTGTAGTTTGAATGTTGCGATTGATTTGTCCCATAAAGTCTGCTTCTGGGACAGCCATGATAATCAACCAATTGACATTTGCTTCGCCCTCGAAGGGTCTAACTTCTAAAAATTGCCGTTTGCCGTCTAAGGAAAAATCTAGTTGCTGTAAGCGTTGAATTTGGTCAAAGTTACTAAACTTAGTTGTTAAATATTTAGCAGTTGCTTGAGTTAAAGAATTCCCACTTTGGGAAGCTGCTAACCTAATAGGTTTACCATTTTGAAAACGGAATGGTTCTTCGGCAGTGGAACTTGCCACTAATAGCCCCGATCGCTCGATAATAAAAATTTGCCCAGACTTGCCCACTTTGATATTTTGCAGCAAATCCCCAATTTGTGATAGATGAGTGAGAGTGCTGTTGACTCCGAGGAATTTGCCTTGGGAGTTATAAATGGGTTGAGATGCACTAATTAGGAGCGTTGGTTCAGTGCGGGGTGTAAAAATCTGACTAAAGCTGAATTTTTTGACGGTAACTGCTGTTTGATAATCAGGATGCGATCGCGCATCATAATTTTTGATTACTTCTGGTAGTTGAGTACGTTGACCTTGAGAGTCAATGATGTAGTTGTAGAGATTGTACCCAGTTGACTTATCGGCTTTTCTGAGTAGAAATTGGCGATCGTTGAACTTCTCCACCGCTAAATATTCTTGCTCATTGCTTGCAGTTATTGCCAACGCATCTGGAAAAATCTTTAACTGCTCTATTAAGTATGACTCCCAGGTTGCCAGATTCTCTATCTTCAGCAACCCCATGTTAATCAGATTTTGATTACTGCCTAGTACCTGACGTGGAGTTGCCAAATAAGTTTGTAAATTCTGCTCGACTCGATTGGCAACTTCATGACGTAATTCGTTAGCTACCTGATTAACTGCTTTTTGCCCGTTTCCAATTGATAAGTATGCAGTCACTCCCACAGCTAGCAAGATTTGCAGCAGAAACAACGCTACCAAGATGCAACTTAAAGGTACGCCTTTAAACAGGGAAAAAACACTACCTTGCCTGGTATTTTTATTCATCTGCCCACTTTCCCTTCCTATTCTGTAGTATTGAGTACAACACCTCGAGTTTGCTGTCCTGTGGGCTTATGCATAGTTTATACTCGGTCGGGTCAAGTGCCAATATACCACTTCTGGTAAAAGAACAAAACGTTACTTAACTGCACCTGTAAATTTTACCAGTCAAAAATCGTCCATCACAAAGACAAAGACGCAATAAATCGCCGTCTCTACAAAGGGCGGATTATTGTAGAGACGGCGATTCATCGCCTCTTGCCTTAATTATAAATACGAAACAAATTGATGAAAAGCTGAATCAATTCGTAGTTAGTCGAGATTTATGAATTATAACTGGCATTTTTCAATAAATCTAACTATAGACAGATGAAATTTGAAACGCTACTCTTATCAGAAGCGTATTTGTTAGCGTTCAGACTATCTTTTAATCTAGGCGCTAAAGAAAAGGAGTTAATCGCTTAAAGATTGCTCCTAATTTTACTGCATCCTACTCACAGCCATCCCCAAGAGGTTTTATCACTCATGCTCAACGTATCCACTCACACTTCTCAACAAAATCAGCAATTAATTGACAATACTGACTGGAACGTTATTGAAACGGAGTTTAATCCGACGCAGTTACATCACAAAGAAACTGTCTTCACTCTTGGTAATGGGTTGTTAGGAGTGCGGGGTACGTTTGAGGAAGGATATTCCCAAGATTGTCCAGCCACACTCATCCACGGTGTTTATGATGATGTGACAATTGCTCATACCGAATTGGTAAACTGTCCCAACTGGCTGCCATTGGTGGTAAAAGTTGCAGGCGTTCGCTTTACTATGGACAGTGGTGAAATTCTCAACTACGAACGTCGGCTCGATTTACGTTTAGGCTTAGTTAGCCGTGATGTGCGGTGGCGTAGTCCTAATGGTTATACCCTAGATTTTCACTTTGAGCGTTTCACCAGTTTAGCAGACCAACACGTTTTGGCAATTCGCGCTCAAATCACATCGGTAGACTTTGAGGGTGAAATTACCGTTGAAGCTGGATTTGACAGCGAACCAGATACTCGAGGCATTAAACATTGGCGAACCTTAAACCAAGGTGGCATAGAGCAAATTATCTGGTTAAACAGTCAAACTCTCCACTCAGATATTCAACTTGGGATGGCAGCTAAGTTAGTGGTAGATGGTGACGAGACTACACTTGTGAGCGTCAAAAATACTTCTAGTTCTCCCACTTTAACAACCACCTTAGAGTTATATCCTGGAAAAACAGTAACTGTAGAAAAGATTGTCACCCTGTTTACTTCACGAGAGACAGAAATCCCCATTGCTGCCGCCTTACAAAGACTCGCTGATGAACCCAGATATACTACTCTGTTGGCAGCTCACATTACTGCATGGGAGCAAGTGTGGCAAGACAGTGACATTATTATAGAAGGCGATCGCTTGGCTCAATTGAGCGTCCGTTACAATCTCTTCCAATTACTAGCGGTGACACCGCGTCACGATAGTCGGGTGAGCATTCCTCCCAAAACCCTCTCTGGTTTTGCCTATAGTGGACATATCTTTTGGGATACAGAAATATTCATCCTGCCCTTCCTCACCTTAACTCAACCAGCCCTAGCGCGTAACTTGCTCACTTACCGCTACCACACCCTACCAGGAGCGAGACGCAAAGCTCAAGAAGCAGGTTATCAAGGAGCGATGTTTGCTTGGGAAAGTGCCACTACTGGCGATGAAGTCACTCCGCGCTGGGTTCCGGCTCCCAATGGTGAATTAATCCGTATCTGGTGCGGTGACATTGAAGTGCATATCACCGCAGATATCGCTTATGCAATTTTGCACTACTGGCAGACTACTAATGATGATGACTGGATGCGTGATTATGGCGCAGAAATTATCCTTGATACGGCTGTTTTCTGGGAAAGTCGGGTGCAGTGGAACCAAGAGCGCCACAGCTATGACATCCTAGATGTAATTGGCCCGGATGAAAATCACGATCGCGTCGATAATAATGCCTTCACCAATCTCATGGTACAGTGGCATTTACAGTCAGCTTTGCGACTGTGGGATTGGCTCAAACGAGCTTATCCTGAAACTTCAGCTCAACTAGAGCAAAAACTCAACTTAACCACAGAGCGTCTGCACCATTGGGCAAAAATCCAAGAGCGTCTATTTGTCAATGAAGATGCTCAAACGGGTTTAATTGAGCAATTTGAAGGCTTTTTCCAGCTAGAAGACGTTAACCTCGCTGATTACGAACCGCGTAGCAAATCTCTGCAAGGTTTGTTGGGAATTGAAGCTACCAGCCAAAAGCAGATTCTCAAGCAGCCAGATGTATTGATGCTCTTGTATTTATTGCGCGATCGCTACGACTATAACACCCTCGTCAGCAACTGGAACTATTACAACCAACGCACCGACCACAGTTATGGTTCTTCACTAGGCCCAGCCATTCATGCCATTTTAGCTTGCGACCTCAATCAACCAACCGAAGCATATACACACTTTCTGCGATCGGCCTTGGTAGACTTAGATGATGTCAGACTGAACGCAGCCGAAGGAATTCACGCTGCCAGTGCTGGAGGAGTATGGCAAGCAGTAGTTTTCGGGTTTGCCGGCATTCGCATGACTCAATTTGGCCCCATTGCCTGTCCCAATCTACCACCTAACTGGACGCGTTTGAAATTTCGTCTGCAATGGCGTAACGAGTGGTATGACTTCGATTTACAAGCCGAAAAAGAAGTCAAAATTCCCACCTTGGCAGAATACACGCTCGGAAATTAGTCAGGTTATCTTCGACTTGGATGAAGTTTTAACTGATAGCTAAGAGTTTACCTGCGATCATCGTTCGCGCATCGTCTCGTAGAGAAGACGTTGGCGCAGCGATCGCTTTTACAAAAGAAACCTCTCCCTGCTTTTACTACGCAAAACCGTCCCTCTCTGACTCCTAGAGAAACTTAAACTTTAGTTCAAGGCAGGGAGAGGTTCTTTTACCGAAGAAATGCTATTTTAATCTTCTTACAAATATCCACCCAAGCTTTATTCTCTTGTGCTGAGTTCAGGCTGTCTAAAGGTTGATTCGGAGGGTGCGCTGACTGATACTTTTCAATTTCTGTTTCCTCGTAGCTGCTAAAACTCAACGGTATCCAAATAATCGTAAGTCCTTCGGCTTCAGCCGCATCCAACAATGGCGGTAACTCATTCTCGGCAATAAAGTCTGATGCTAAAAAATCGGGGCTAACCAACAATACTGCCATTTTTGCTGCTGCTAAAGCATTTTCAATTTCTTTGCGCCACTCAGCACCGGGTTGAATTTTGGTATCGTCCCACACTACCATATTTTGGTTACGAATCATTGGCTTGAGGTGTTTCTGGAGTTTGGTAAGCCACTCCTGATCTTGATGACTGTAGCTAATGAAAACTTGATTTCTGATTATGGGTTCAGACATAGGTATTTGCAGATTTGGTGACGGTGATAAAACATCGTCAATTAGTCTACGGACATCTACCATATCACCGCTATCTTGGCACTGGATTTGGTTGCAATTATTTTCTCGGAATTTGTACAACACGTCGCGGCGGTAAAAATGAGGCGTTTGACTATCCTTACAGCTTTCACAGTTGCAGGGAACAAGTGTTTGATATTGCAGACGTTCGTAAGAGTTATGAATTTTTTCTAGTTCATGGATGATAACTGCTAGCCGTTCTTTCTTGTTTTTTCCTGCGACACGGACTTTTATTTCTCGTTGATTGTAGTGTTCAATCACTTCAGCACGGGTTTGGTCTTTAGCAAGAACAACGCCTGTTTTCCAAACTAGGGTTTGTTGTTCAATATCGGAGTGCATTTCGACTATAAAGCGGGTGAGAATACCTTTCGGCATGAAGTCATATTTATAACGTAGGATTAGGTTATTGGATTCATCCCAATTGAAATCAGGTTGGTTGACAGAGAGTAATTGAGGTGCAATATAAGTGCCAGGACAACTAGGTATTTCGTAACACAGTTTAAATTTCATCATTAGCCGCAACAGTTCTGGTCGCATATTGGCATATTTGTTTTCGTGCCAAATATTTTTTAAATCATTGCGATCAAATTTACCCAAGTTTTGAATTACTTGGGGATTATCTAACACTTTGTAAACGGCATCTGTACCCCAAGTGGGCTTGAGAATCACGGTTTTTATTAAAAAGTCATCATCTTGGAAGTGAAGGCATACACCTAAATCATGCAGATAGCCACTGAATTGGAGTTTGTCCTCCTGTTTAATAAAACCATGTTGCTCACAGATGTTTAGATATTCTTCCAAGCTAATATATTCACGAGAGTTACCTTCTAAAGCTTCTCGCACTTTGACCCAGGTTTTAGGAAGTTCTATTCCTACATGAGGTAGGTTAGTAATATAATGCTTAATTTTATTTAAGATTTCTGGCAAACCGCGATCAGTCGCCAGGTTTGTAGTAAGTGTTTCCTTAAAATTAATGAATTCACGCCGTAACTCCGGCTCGTTTATTTCTCGTTTGCGCTCCTGTTTTTCATTTTTGACAATTAATAAAGGACTATTTCCACTCAATAATTCAACCACATTTAACCAGTAGTAGAAATCTGTGTCTTCTTTGCGAGTATCAGCAACCAAGGCATAAAGAGAGCGTTTTGTAAGGAAAAATTGGTGGGTAGCATGGTAAATTTCTTGACCACCAAAGTCCCAAATATTGACCTGAAATTCTCTGTTATTGTCAAGCAAGAACTTCCATTGAATAACATCAATGCCTTCGGTGGTATTTTCATCTTGTTGTAACGTATATTGATTGTCTTGAATTTTTTTAGCTAGCGTAGTTTTACCTGCACCTCCTTCTCCCACAATGATTAATTTAGCTTCATAAAGGCGATCAGTTTCTTGTTCTAGTTGTTGCCTGCAAAAGTCAAGAATTGCTTTAAACCCTTTCGTGATAATTTCTGGTGGAGGCGATTCTAAAGGATTACTGCTGAGATTGAGGATTTGCAGCTTGATGAGTTGGCCAAATTCCGGTGGCAGACTGCTCAGTTGATTGTTGTAGAGGTAGAGGGTTTGCAGCTTGGTGAGTTGGCCAAATTCCAGTGGCAGACTGCTCAGTTGATTACTGCCCAAGTAGAGGAATTGCAGGTTGGTGAGTTGGCCAAATTCCGGTGGCAGACTGCTCAGCTGATTACTGTTGAGGTAGAGGGTTTGCAGGTTGGTGAGTTGGCCAAATTCCGGTGGCAGACTGCTCAGTTGATTACCGACGAGGTTGAGGGTTTGCAGGTTAGTGAGTTGGCCAATTTCCGCTGGCAGACTGCTCAGTTGATTGTTGTAGAGGTTGAGGGTTTGCAGGTTGGTGAGTTTGACAATTTCCAGTGGCAGGGTTGTTAAGCCTTTGCCAGAAAGGTCTAATTTTGTCACCTTGTCTCTGGCAGCTTGTTCAATAATTTGCAGCAGTTCTTCGTTAGTCATTTTGGGTTTTATAGAGGTGATGTCTGACGAGGAGTTGCTGCTTGGACACACAGCAGAGAAATTGAGCTAATTAATAATGTAGCCTGTATGAAGGATTGCATTGTAGCAATATGCGTTAGCGTAGCTCGTCGTAAACATCGCAGGTTCCTACGCCTCTAGACTCGACCTCAAAACCTCACCATTCCACCTTTGAACAGCAACTGTCGAGCAAAAAGGGCGTAGGCGTACCTTGTTGTAGACATCGTTCCACCTTTGAACTCGAAGCTTGCACCTTTTATCCTCGAACTTGCACCTTTTATCCTTGAACTTGCACCTTTTATCCTCGAACTTGCACCTTTTATCCTCGAACTTGCACCTTTTATCCTCGAACTTGCACCTTTTATCCTTGAACTTGCACCTTTTATCCTCGAACTTGCACCTTTTATCCTTGAACTTGCACCTTTTATCCTCGAACTTGCACCTTTTATCCTCGAACTTGCACCTTT
>NZ_JBALDA010000022.1:0-1943 GCF_036917535.1 Nostoc sp. | reverse complement strand
ACAACGAGTTATTAATAACCTCCAAAAAAAGGCTCTAGCTTTAGGTTTTGAGCTTGTTCCTCAGCCCGAAGTAAATACGGTTTCTTAGGAGAGGGTTAACACCAATTCTCTAAAAGAAGGCAACAGATACAAAGCACAAAACTCTTGCTGCATCTAGGTTTCTTAATTGCGAATTGCGAATTGGTATAACACTGTACTTATGAACTCACAAAACAAGCCACAAGCTTTTGAAGTCAACAATGCTGAAGGTCGCGCCTATTGGGGGATGGGCATTCTCTGGATTATGCTGGCAACTGCCGAAGATACCAATGGAGCCTATTCCTGTATTGAAGAGCTGATCCCGCACGGTCTGGCAGCACCGCCGCACATTCATGAGGCGGCAGATGAAACCTTCTACATTATGGAAGGTGAAGCCACCTTCTTTGTGGAAGACCAACCGATCCAAGCAACTGCTGGATCGTTTGTGTCCATTCCCCGGGGCACCAAACATGCGTTTCAAGTCGATTCGGAAATAGTACGACTAATCAACACCTATGTGCCCGCAGGGTTTGAGTACATGATTATAGAGACGGCTGAACCCGCGAAGGCACGCACATTACCTCCCGCTTCGATACCTTCTTCTACCATAGAACAACCATTACGAGCGATGGAGCAAGTCATTCAAAAGTATCCTGCGGCGAAAACCAACTTCTTGCAAGGTTACAAAAACTAAATTAGCTAATCCCGAATCAGCCGAAGCTTGGCTTCAAAAAGCGATCGCTCATTTGCAGTACTAGCTATCAACAACAGAATTCTTTATGAACGAGCAAGACAAATGGACAACAAGCAGTCCTCGTCCAGTGCTGATTGTCGGCGCGGGACCAACGGGAATGACAGCAGCGATGGAACTCTCTCGCCTCGGCGTTCCTGTCCGCATTGTAGATAAGCTGCTGTCACCTTCCACTACATCTCGCGCTCTTGCTGTGCAGAGTCGCACATTGGAACTCTTCGAGCAGCGCGGGCTGATCCAAGAGATGCTGCGAATTGGCAACAAAGGCACCGCAGCTACCATCTATGGAGATGGCAAGCGCTTGGGTAAAGTACACCTTGAACAGATTGAGAGCCGTTACAACTTCATCATCCTCATTCCTCAGTCGGAAACAGAACGCATTCTGCGGGAGCAACTGGTTCGCCAGGATGTTGAAATCGAGCACGGTACAGAGATGATTGCGTTTGCTCAATCAGAATCGTCCGCTCAACCTGGACAGGGTGGTGTGAAGGCTGTACTCCGTAACCGCGAAGGGGAACTTGAGGAACTGGAAGCAGCTTATCTAATTAGCGCCGAAGGTTCACACAGCCTGGTTCGCCGTACCCTGAATTTGCAATTTCAGGGTAAATCCATCGACCAGAATTATGCCTTGGCAGACCTACATCTCGACGGCAATCTTCCTGACGATGAACTCTCGATATTCACCTCTGCACATGGCTTCATGGCTGTTTTTCCAATAGGCGATCGCCACTTCCGGTTTATGGCTACCGATCCAAATCAGCACGCGAACGACGAGCCGACTTTGGAAAAGCTGCAAAAGCTCTATGACGAGAACTCGCACATTCCTGCGCGACTGCGAGATATGACCTGGAGTTCTCGGTTTCGGATCAACAGCCGTATGCTGCATACACTACGGGAGCGCCGCATCTTCTTTGGCGGCGATGCGGCTCACATTCATAGCCCGGCAGGTGGACAGGGGATGAACACAGGCATTCAGGACATGATCGACCTGAGTTGGAAGCTAGCTATGGTTTGGCACGGCAAAGCGGCTCCAGAACTGCTGAACACTTACCAGGAAGAGAGACTGCCGATCATCCGTGATATTAGACTTGTCGCTAAATAAGAGCAAAAAATGATGAAATAGAATTCTCACTTTCACTCATCAATTTATGCAGCTATCAAGTAGAAATTCCAC
>NZ_JBALDA010000021.1:0-16732 GCF_036917535.1 Nostoc sp. | reverse complement strand
AATTCTGGTTAAGAACTTTGAACCAACCCTCGCTGGTGCCACTGCCAAACTCAACCTCTGCTTCATCAGGTTAATGATTAAAAGGCTTGCAGTCCATTCCTAAGATGTCAAATGGGTTCTATAGGAATGGTGGGACGTTTAAGTTGTTGAATCAGGTAGTTTGACAGTAACCCATGCTTGAGTTGATAAGCAGTAATATCATGTCCGTTCAAACAACCGTCATTGCAACCGAAGGGAAGCAATCCCAAAAACCTTGCAATTGCTTCGTTTCACTTCGTTCCACTCGCAATGACATATTAAGGGCGATTTGCCGGACATGATATAAGACCTATTTTATCGGCTTGATCTTTAAGTCTTAATCAAACAAGTATGGCACAGCCGATGTGATTTCTCTGGATACGAGCTTTACGACATTGGCAAACCCCATGCTCATTACCACTATATTGTCGTCGGGCTAACTCAATATCTTCGGAATATCTTTTATCTATAACTGTGTCATCAAAAATTACATATCCATTTTGAGAAACTTTGATTAATGGTTTGGCATTTTCTCTTAGTTACGAGGTGTCAATTTTTCGCGTCTTAAATAACGATTTATCTTGTCATGACTAATTTCTTTTAAATGGTCAGCTAAATTTGTAATTGTATAGTTAATCTGACTACTTAATAAATATTGACAATAGTCAAGTTTGCTAAATATCATAAGTATAATTACTTGTCACTTGTGCAAGCTACCCCAGTCACTGCGCCTATAAACTACCTTTTTTCATTTTCACATTTTTAGTGTTTCACAGTTCCAGAAGGGTTGGGTTAAACGACACCAAGAGCCATTAGGCAGTAAGTGAGTACAGTATGCCTACTTCTTTGCTCTAAGTCTGCCAAAAAAGCCTTTATCTCTCAACCTTCACCTTTGGGGGACGCGATCGCCTGTGACAGTTGCGTAAGTCCTGTATGTATTCAGTGTTTATACTGTTAGGTGCAAGATCTAAGCTACAATTAATGTAACTCGTCTGTTATTGCAGCAAACCTAATCGAATCCAAATGTACAGTCATGCCAACCCAAAATTCCTCAATGCTAGACTTCAGTAAGCCACAGACCGCTTT
This sequence comes from Nostoc sp., assembly GCF_036917535.1. Taxonomy (GTDB): domain Bacteria; phylum Cyanobacteriota; class Cyanobacteriia; order Cyanobacteriales; family Nostocaceae; genus Nostoc. The sequence goes on along the minus strand of NZ_JBALDA010000021.1, from coordinate 15,628 downwards.
ACAAGTGTTTGAGCGATCTCCCTTGCTCACGAGTCATGCGGCGGGATGGGCTGGCATCCATCTGGAATATCACCACCAATCACCTTACAAAAACCCTGAGATCTACCCGCTTCAGCACGTCATTTTTATCAAGCTTGAGCCATCTCTTGGAGGACGTATCATTGATGGGCGCTTGAGTCGTCAGCAAGCAACAGCAGGAGATATAATTATTTATCCGGCAAACACCCCTCAGCAATGTTGGTCGGATAGAGATAGCAAGTTCATTCTACTTAGTTTAGAACCCACCCAGTTCAGACATGTGGCTTGGGAATTGCTCGATCCGGATCGAGTTGAGCTAATGCCTCTCTTTCCTCAGCCTGAGCCGCTAATTTATCAAATCGCGTTGTCGCTCAAGACAGAGTTGGAAACCGACCCTGCGGGAAGTCGGCTTTACGCTGAAACGATGGCTAATGCCATAGCCGTTCATTTACTCAAGCATTATACGGTCCAAAAAGCAGCCGTGCGGGACGATTCAAGAGGTATGCCCACAGCGAAGTTGAAGCAAGTGACAGATTACATCAATGAGTACCTCAATCAGGGTTTGAGCTTGAATGAGTTAGCAGCTATAGTGCAGATGAGTCCCACTTATTTTGGCACTTTATTCAAGCAATCTACTGGACTGGCACCACACCAGTATGTAGTGCATCAGCGAGTGAACCGGGCAAAGACGATGCTGTTAAACAGTAACTTACCGATCGCAGAAATTGCCATTGAAACCGGATTTTCTGACCAGAGCCATCTTACACGACACATGCATCGATTGCTCGGTGTTCGTCCCAAGCAACTGCGGCAGCAAAAAGTGATGGCACCAAGGAATTAGAATAACAGCCTACCTCCTGAAGAATGTTCCAAAAAAAGCATTGAAACGTTCAAGATTTTGAGGAATGGGTGCAGTCAGAATGGACTGGTGATGAGGGGTAAATCCTCATGAATCAACAGGAGAAATACAATCTCATGGCAATGAATCCATTTCCACAAACAGAAGTCCTTGCAGGGCTGAACGAGCACCACGCCTAGCTTTACATAGTCCGTCGCTTCCATGCAGCGCTTGTGGCACACGATTAAAGTGTGATACGTGCTCTGCTTACGGATGATGCACACTGGACACGGTTGTGTTGTTAATCGGTTAATACTTGACTAGTAAACCTTATTAGACCAGCCGTTTAAGAGCCTGTCCAACTCATCTGGTACACGACCGTTCTAGGTTGATCGGACGGAAGAATACTACGTACAGTAAACTTTGTACTTGTCAAAAGATGAGTGAGTTTTCCAATAACTCTATTGAACAAGTGTCAGGCGATGGTGGTTATGACACATTTGACTGTTATGAGGCGATCGCAACAAGGCAGGCAAAAGCTACTATTCCACCTCGCAGTAATGACCAAATTCAACGACAAAGCGATTCTGAACTCTCGTTACATCCCAGAGATGAATGCCTCTCTGACTGGCTATGATTTCATTTTGAATGCCCTATCTGTCGCAAACATTTTTTGAATTGGTATAACTTATATTCAAGGAGTACACCTATGACTGATGGAGAATTCAACCAATGGCTTTGGCCCAGCATGCTAGTGCTAGGGTGTGGAATCGCTGCTGGTGTCCTCCTATGGGCATTGCAGGACTATCGCAAATGGCGCAGCCTTGGTAAAGGGGGTCTCCCAGCGAATGTGGCTGGATGGGCTGCCACGACGGCGTTGCGTCTTTTGAAGCGCGATCCTATCAGCACAAGACAATATGATCATAGACTTACTGCTGACGCACGCTTGACGTCTCTTCCCCAACGCACCGGACTACGGCCTTCCATTGCAGTCTATCCAGTGCCGCACCGACAAATGGATCAGCTTCCTGGCCCGGAGATGCAGCAAAAGGTCGAACGGCTCTTCGCTCAAACGGTCGCACAGGCAAGCAATCTTCTTACTTTTCAACTAAGTAAATTTGAAACAAGAAATCAGGCTGTATTTGTGCGCGATCTGACCCATGCGCATCCGCTGGCTCAGGAGGCGCGAGGGGAAATCGCACACATCCATCCGTCAGATGGCTCGATGCATATGATCTTCAGCCCCTCGGATGCGAAGGCAGTGATAGAGGCTGGGTGGGGAGAGCGACATCCCCTTGCTGGTGTATTACCGCATATGCCTGATACTTACGTGTTCATCTATCCACCTCGCTGCGAGGAAGAACTCGCCGTTGTTGCCAGCCTATTGCAGGCCGCGATCGCTGCCTTAGCAGGGGACTCCTCACTGTAGCCAAGATTGCTTTCAACGTTTTGCAGTATGGAGCATCCCAAATATGACAAAAAAGGTAGATATGACATGAGTAGCAAAACATCCAAGGTCGGTGTCATTGGTGCGGGAAATGTGGGTGCAGACGTAGCAAATGCTTTAGTGCTACTGTGTAAATGTGTAACAGTCGTGCTTTTTGACAGAACCTTATCAAAAGCTGAGGGGCAAGCATGGGATATTGAAGACAGCATTCCCCTACTGCAAGAAATAGAGATTATACCATCCTCTCAGTATGAAGATTTAGCCGATTGTGATGTGATTGTTGTGACTGTTGGGGTGCAGCAAAAACAAGGGCAGACCCGATTAGATACATTGAGCGACAATGCACAGATTATACGTTCGACGCTCAAAGAATTGGATCGAGTTGCACCGAATTCAATCGTACTTATCGTTAGCAATCCAGTGGATGTACTTACACGGATTGCGATCGCTACTTCCACCAGAGCAGAAAATTTAATTTTCGGTTCGGGAACTGTTCTTGATACTGCTAGACTGAGATATCAACTTGGTAAGCGACTGAACGTTAGTAGTAAACAAGACGTTCACGTTTATGTGATTGGAGAGCATGGAGACAGTGAATTTGTCGTTTGGTCAAGTGCATTTATTGGGGGAATTCCGTTAGCTGAATTTCCCATACCACAAGGAGCAACGCTGGAAGAAATTCAGCAAGAGTACGTAGAGTTAACCCGTAAGCGAGGCTATAACATTTCTGAACGTAAAGGAAATACTAGCTATGGCATATCAATAGTAGTTTGTCAGTTAGTTGATGCCATCCTGCGAGATGAAAAGCAGATATTCCCAGTATCGGTGAGAGCAGATTCTAACTATGGAGTTGGCAGTGAAGTTGTTCTTGGACTTCCATGTATCATTGGCTCAACAGGTATTGAACGCCAACTAGTATTACCAAGAAATGCTCATGAACAACGCTTATTAGAAGAGTCAGCAACCAAACTCAATCAAGCATACAATTCTTTGTGTGATTGAACAAGTTGGGGGATGTAAACAGTTGAAGTATAAGCCTGAGTCAACTAAATTGGCATTGGCAGTTGCTTTATATGCCAAAGGTGAGCACGAAAAAGCTCTAAACATGGCACAGTCCGCCTTACGTTTAGATAAAAGCTTTGCTCATGTTGACGTTCTCAAACAAAATCTTTGGGGGACGCACTTGGTTGCAGAAGCACAAAAACTCCTTTCCCATCCTAATATCCAAGCATTGTGAACAAAGCAATAGTTTATGTTTCTAGCTATATCTCAACAAATTAATAACAGTAAAAGGCAGTGATTCTAACCTTTTCAACCTACACCAAATTCCGTGTATTGCCTTACCAAGGGTTCCTGAAATGCTAAAACAATATCTTTCTTTGGAACTCCTAACTTTACTAAATCATTGGCAATGCCAATCTCAGTTCCATCATATTGTATCCAAATCTTCTCATCTTTGATATCGAGATGCAAAACACACCCGTATTGCCGTCGTCGATTCTTCCAGCCTACGTATACTAATTGATAGTGATCGTGAACAGTATCAAAAATGACTTGTTTTTCTATTTCACTTCTTGACAAATCTCGACTAGCATATTCTGCCAATAATTGTTGAATAGAACCTCGATATTGCTCTAATTTTTCCATTCTACAATCACCTCACTTACAGGATCGTAAACGATTAGCTTTAATTGAGAGCGTTGAATAACAATTTGAATAAATTGCAATGCGAAGAAGCTGCTATAAGTTCCTAAAGGAACAGCTAAGTATAAAACTCGTTCTGCTTCTTGAATCTCTAGAGCAATTTTATAGTTAAAACATTGACCCAATGCTGTATGAAATTCGTAAATATTTGATGCACCAAGAAAACTCTTAATCTCAACCGCTATTTTCTCTCCGGCTCTCTCAGCTGCTAATATCGCCTCTGCACCCAAATCAATGTACATTTCAACCCCACCGACTTCAATCTCTAGAGGATCATCTGTAATCAGCCAACCTTCTTTCTCTGTTTAGATTTAGCCGCACTCAAGATTCGCAATCAAAAAAATCTGTCTTATCTGCGTTTAGCTACTCCTGGTTCAGCACGAGTAGGTCAATCTGTCTATGCTGTTGGTACTCCCCTGAAGTTCGATGAACTTTAAACTCTGAAACCGTTAGCCAGCCTATTATCTGGAAAATAGCTGTGACTAAAAATGCTTGGGCTTATTGAGAATAAAATCAGTAACTCTGGAATCTGTCAATTATTGACTTTATTCTCAACTAATGGATAAGAGTTTCTTTCAGCCTTAGCTGAAATAATCTTTTATTTACAAGGCTTGTAGCCCCTAAAATCCGTCGAACTCACGTTCCCCTGAGTCTGGAATGTTTACGCGCAGCGATATCTCAGCAGTAATTTATTTTTAGTTGGTGAATTATTGGGTATAAATAAACATACTCAGATCCCCGAATTTTCAAAGAAGTCGAGGATCTATCTCCTGAGTATTTTATGTTTAATTAGGTTGCTATACACCCCCTAAAATTTAAACTACTGCTGCTGTTGCTTTTAATGTAAAAATTTTCTCAATCACATCTTCTACCACCTTATCTGGCGTGGAAGCACCAGAAGTAATTCCCACAACAATTTCTCCATCAGGCAACCAGTTTTCTGTAGTTATTAACTGCCCCTTTAATTGCCGATGTTCAATGGAATACCCTGATTTAAGGCGTTCAACAGTATCAATATGATAAGAAGGAATTCCTCGCTCAAAGGCAATTTGTTGCAACTGAGTTGTATTCGAGGAATTAAACCCACCAATTACTACTATCAAATCTAAATTATGTTCCACTAATTCCAGCATGGCATCTTGCCGTTCTTGAGTGGCATCACAAATGGTGTTGAAGCTTTGAAAATGCTGATTTAACTCAGTAGGGCCATACTTCTGTAACATAGTTCGCTCAAAAAGCTTGCCAATTTGCTCAGTTTCGCCTTTAAGCATGGTAGTTTGGTTAGCAATGCCAACTCTTGCTAAATCGCGATCAGGGTCAAATCCTGCTGAACAAGCTTTAGCAAATTTTGTCAGAAATTCTTCACGGTTGCCACCATTGATAATATAGTCAGCAACATATTCTGCTTCTTGCAAATTCAACACAATTAAATACTTGCCAGCGAAGGAACTAGTGGCAACTGTTTCTTCATGCTTATATTTACCGTGAATTACTGATGTATAATCGACTTTTTTGTGCTTTTCTACTGTATTCCAAACTTTAGATACCCAAGGACAAGTAGTATCAACAATTTTGCAGCCTTTATCGTGAAGTATCTGCATTTCTTGAACGCTAGCCCCAAAAGCGGGTAATATGACTACATCACCAATTCCAACAACAGAAAAGTCTTTATTCTTTCCTTCAATGGGGATAAATTTTACTTCCATCTCCTGCATCCGCTGATTTACAGAAGGGTTGTGGATAATCTCGTTAGTAATCCAGATGTGTTCTGTGGGGAAGTGTTGACGAGTTTCATAGGCCATCGCTACAGCCCGTTCTACACCCCAGCAAAAGCCAAAGGCTTGTGCTAGTCGGATTGTCACATCCCCTCGTTGTAGGGTGTAATTGCGATCGCGAATTTCCTGAATCAAGTTACTCTGATACTCAGATTGCAACTGGGTGGCAACTTCTGCTTGATGACCAAAGCCCTTGCGATTGTAATTTTCTGAATGTTGGAGGTTGCGCTTAAAAGCTTTTGTATCCATGAGATTTTTCTATTTAAACTACTATTTCTTATTTTCTCGTGCCTAGACGCGATTGATACAGAGTTGTCTTCAAAGATATTACTTCTTTTTGGGCTTTAGCCTTTTTCTGCCGCAGGACGTTGACTGAACAAGGCAAAAGTAATACCAATTCAAAATTCAAAATTCAAAATTAAGAAAGCCAGACAGAACAAAGGTATGTCCGTATGTATCTGTCGCATTCTTTTTTCAAATTGGTATAAAAAGTTAAAAGGCACTCATAAAAAACAAGAAAAAATGGTTACAAGCCCACGCCAGTTTGCTCAAGTCGGGAAACCCGCCCACGCAAATGGCTCCTAAATTTATTTATGGAACGAAATAAAAACATTTATTTCGAGCAGAGAGTGCAACGAGAAATAATATATCCTTATTAAATCCCCTAAATTTATTTATGAGGATTATCTTTTTACTTTTTACTTCTTAAGCTGGGGTTTTAATTCAATCTCGCTATAAATCTGCAATGCAGAACGCCAAACCATATAACCTTCAGGACTTAGATGTAAGCCATCAGTTGTAAATTCGCGGCGGAGATTTCCTTGTTTGTTGGTAAACAGGGGATGTAAATCGAGATATTTGACACCTTTTTTGGTGGATATACTTTGCAGTTGCCGATTCAACTCGCGAATGCGACTATTGGCAACAGCCAAAAGTTTATCTCGTCCTTTCCAAGTTGCTTCTTCTGCCCCATGTGGCAAAATCGATTGGACAACAATTTGCGCTGTGGGATGCGCCTTTCGTAGATAATTGATAATTTGCTGCTGATTATCTAAAATTTCCCCATTGCTCATCCCCCGAATTAGGTCATTGATGCCAATCATCACAAAAATCACCTCTGGCTGGGTGCGGTCAAATATTTTTAATCTTTTTAAAAGTCCATTGCTAGTTTCGCCAGAAATTCCTTGATTGAGCCAACTTTTACCTTCGGGTAATAACTCAGGAGGAAACCACAAACTCAAAGAATCTCCCGCCAAGATGTTTAAATGCGGAGGATGTTGGTCAGCGGCGACCTTGGCTTCTTGGTTAAGAATGTCTACCCATTCTTGATAAGTGAGTTGGTGACGGCGACCTAAATCAGGTGTAGCAATTTGCGGTGAGTTGTTTAAGTTAATTGGCTTTGGGGATGTTATTGTCCCAAAAAAAGCGGTCGATCTCTGCTGTTGCCAAATTAGCAGGATGACCGCCAACATTAAGATACCGTTGGTTAACAGCGAAAAAAATGCCCAGATAGGAAAGGTTTTTGCAGATGTAGACACGACTAGCGAAATTTACCAATTATTTGAATCAAATTTTAACGCTAGCGATCGCAAATTACACAATCTTAAATTGGCCAAACAGGGCATGAAGAAGAGACAAGGTAGACAAGGAAGAGGGGGGAGACTTGGGAGAGATTTGTTTAATAATTCCCCCTTGTCCCCTTGTCCCCTGCTCCCCACTCAGCACGGGCTAAACGCCCCGCTTCCGCTAACAGGACTCATTACTAAGTAGGACGGTCGCCAAACTCCGAGTTGTAACCTTCTTCACCGTGTTCGTTGATATCCAAACCTTGGACTTCCTGTTCCTCTTTGACTCGCAGCCCGACTGTAGCATCGAGAATCTTCAGAATAATCCATGTACCAATAGCTGCGATCACATAGGCAACGATAATTGCTATTAGTTGAATTCCTAGTTGACCAAAATTACCGCGCAGCACACCTTCTTGGCCTGCTGAGTTGACTTGAGTAGTAGCAAATATTCCTGTTAAAATTGCCCCTACTGTACCGCCAACGCCATGCACGGGATAAGTATCTAAAGCATCGTCGATTTGCAGCTTATGCTTGTAACTTACAGCATAGAAGCAAACAAAGGAGGTGATTCCACCAACTAAAATCGCTGCTAACGGTGTCACAAATCCGGCTGCTGGAGTAACGCCCACCAAACCAGCAACGGCTCCTGTAGCTGCTCCCACGGCGGTAGGTTTACCTCGTAAAACTGATTCCAAAATTAGCCACATCAAAGCAGCCGCCGCCGTAGCTGTATTGGTAGCAACAAAGGCTGTTGTTGCTACGTTTGTCACCACATTACCAGAAGTTCCACTAGCAGCTGATAAAGCACTTCCGGCATTGAAGCCAAACCAGCCAAACCAAAGCAAGCCAGCACCCAGCAAAATAAAGGGAACGTTGTGCGGAGGGCTAAGACGGTCAGGATGGGTTTTCCGAGGCCCAAGGACGATCGCTGCTACAAGGGCAGAAACACCAGAACTAATGTGTACTACTGTGCCACCTGCAAAGTCGAGCGCATTCAAACCACCATATAAACCTAAGAAACCACCTTTAGCCCAGACCATGTGGGCTAGGGGAGCGTAAACAAAAGTTGACCACAGCAGTACAAACAAAGCATAGGCACGGAAACTTATCCGCTCAACGATCGCCCCAGAAATTAAGGCTGGGGTAATAATGGCAAACATGGCTTGATAAATCATGTATGCCTGGTGGGGAATAGTCGCCGCATAAGAAACTACTTCTGCTGGGTTTGACCCTTTGAGATAATCAGTTACCTCTAGCCCGACACCGTTCAAGCCCAACCATTGCAATCCCCCAATGAACGGCAACCCTGGTGCAAAGGCAAGACTATAGCCCCATAAAATCCAAGTCACTCCGACGATCGCCATTAACACAAAGCTCATCATCAATGTGTTTAAGATGTTGCGCGATCGCACAAATCCACCATAGAAAAACGCTAATCCTGGAGTCATTAGCAGCACTAGTGCTGCTGAAATCAGCATAAACGCTGTGTCTCCAGTATCAGCAGTGGGTGGGGCAGCAGTTGGGGTTTGGGCAAAAGCATTGCCCATCAACGGCCCTCCTAAAAATAGTAGGGTGATAGCTCCAATCATCACAACTTTCTTTAACACTTTTTTTCTTCCTAAGCACCAATGATTTGTATTCTTAACTACATTTGATTACTTTTATTGACACATTTTTGTCTTGAAAGTTACTTAACTTGAATTTTCTTGAGATATTAACAAAAATATAAACCGGATTGTAGTTGCCAAAATTTAAATTAGCGTATAAATACGCAATCATCACATTGCATCTTTATTTTTTAAAGAATAGAAGAATAGTATCTTATTCAAGCCTGACAAAATTCCAAATTTTTATTTACTTACTGTTACAAAGCAAAATAATTGTGATATTTGACAAGTATTGTAGATTATCGCCAGTATTTTCCGAGAATTTACACAAATATACAGCAGATTTCAAATTCTCTACGAACGCGAACAGCGTGTCAAAGACAAAGGCTATGCCAATGTGAGGTACAGAAATACCCGATTCGTGTGATCGCGATCGTCTCCTAGTAAAAGGGAAAAGCAAGTAGCGTAAGGATTAAATAAAATTATACCTCATGTAGTTGCAAAATACTGCATCATGAGTTTTCTTTATATCTTCCGCATAAACACGTAGATATCCAGATGTTTGCTTTTAACAGGTTAGTTGCGAAAAAACTTTTGCAATTTTACGTGAGATTATTATCTGTTTCAAAGGGAACAATATAAAAGTTATTGGTCAAAAATAATCTAGAAATTTTACTTAACTTCTGGGAGCAAACATGATAATTAAAACACTCACTAAGGCTAAACATACTCCGATTAAGTCGTAGCGGTCTGGAGTTACCCCGTCTACCTTCCAACCCCAAAGCATTGCCATTGCGATAAACACGCCGCCATAAGCCGCATACACTCTGCCAAAATTTGTTGGTTGTAGAGTTGCAATAACCCCATAGAAAGCTAAAGCAATTCCCCCCAATATGCCCAACCAGGACGGCTTACCTTCGCGCAACCACAACCAGATCAAGTAGCCGCCTCCAATTTCCAATAAACCAGCCCACAAAAAATACAGCAGAGACTTAATCATTTGATCGATTATTTAATAACATATAACTCAGTAAAATTACGCTAACGCTTTTAAGTAAACTATTGTCATTAATTAAAGGTAAGTTTGTTGAATTGGGCATTGGGCATTGAGAAGAGACAAAGTAGACAAGGAAGAAGGGGGAGATAAAAAGAGAAGTCTGAGCGCCGGCTTCCGGCGTTGGCGTAGCCCGCCGTAGGCATCAGAACTTCGGGGAGAGACTTGTTTAATAATTCCTCCTTGTCCCCCTTGTCCCCCTTGTCTTCCCTGCTCCCTTATCCCTCCACTCCTCCACTCCCCAGAATGTAGATAAAGCTCAAGGATGAAAGCACCATTACCTGATAATGAAGCACAGAGAATCGAAGCAATTTTGCAGTACAAGATTCTTGATACGCCATCGGAAGCCACCTTTGACGATCTGACTCGTTTAGCCTCGTATATTTGTCAGACTCCTATTGCCTTAATTAGCTTAATTGATACAAATCGCCAATGGTTCAAGTCAAAAGTCGGTTTAGATGCCCCAGAAACGCATCGAGATTTCGCATTCTGTGCCCATGCCATTCTCCAGCCTGATATTCTGGTCGTGCCTGATGCAAGAGATGACGAACGGTTCGCTACAAATCCACTGGTGATATCTGATCCAAATATTCGGTTTTATGCTGGTGTACCTCTCACGAACTTAGAAGGATACGCCCTTGGAACCCTATGTGTAATTGACTACGTACCACGAGAACTTAATTTAGAACAAATAGAGGCATTACGAACTTTAGGCCGTCAAGTCATTAAGCAACTAGAATTGCGCCGAAATTTAGCAAGTTTGGTAGTTGTTACCAAGAAAGGTAAACAGGCACAGATGGTACGCAAGCAATTTTTCAAAAAGATTGCAGTAAGTTTTGGTTTGTCGTCAATAATTTTAGTTCTGATTGGGGTGATTTCTTATCAAAATACAAGAGTATTTAGTAATTTTAATCGCAGTATAGTAAAAAATACTTATAAAAAACTTAACAGCCTAGAGGAAATACTGTCCCAGGTAAAGGATGCTGAGATTGGACAACGTAGTTACATCTTCACTGGAAAAAAACTTTATCTAAAATCGTATCAAACAGCACTTGGTAACGTTGATCGAGAAATTGCCAAGCTGAAGAATTTAACAGTAGATCAACCGAATCAACAAAAGCAGATTGCAAAGCTTGAATTTCTGATAACGGCTAAACTTACTGAACTAAAACAGACTATCGATTTGCGCCAGAACAAGGGATTAGAGGCAGCGTTGCAAGTACTGCTGAGAAACGATCAACAAAATCTCATAGATGATATCCGCAAGGCGATCGCTAAGATGGAAAACGAGTCTAGGGGACAACTCCAACAGCAGTCACAAGCAGCAAAGACTTGGACTCGGAACACAATTGTCACACTGGCGATCGCTATTTGTCTAAGTTTTATCGTTCTTGCTGTAGTCTACTACTTGATCTATGGTGAGGTTATTGAGCGGAAGAAGACAGAAGAAACCTTAAATCAAGAACGCAACTTTATCTCAGCAGTCCTTGATACAGTCGATGCGTTGGTAATAGTTCTCGATTCTCAAGGGCAAATCGTTCGTTTCAATCATGCCTGTGAGCAGATAACTGGTTACTCCTTTGATGAGGTGAGGGGTAGGTATAGCTGGAACTTGTTTCTACCTCCTGAAGAAGTGGAGCCAGTCAAAGCAGTTTTTGACCAGTTACGATCTGGTCAACTTTCCAATAATTATGAAAATTATTGGGTAATGAAAGATGGTAGTCGGCGACTGATTGCCTGGTCGAATACCATCTTAAAAGACTATCAGGGCTGTGTTGAATACATTGTTGGCACTGGCATTGACATTACTAATGCCAAACGAACACAACAGCATCTGACTGCACAATATGCTGCAACCCGCGTTTTAGCGGAGTCCGCCACAATTAGCGAAGCTACCCACCAAATCTTGCAAGGAATATGTGAGAGTTTGAGATGGGATTTGGGTGAAATTTGGATGGTGGATTGGCAGGCAAATGTGTTGCGTTTTCTCGATATCTGGCATAAACCATCCCTTGAAATGCAAGAGTTTGAGACACTGAAGCGGCAAACCACCTTTACACGAGGAATTGGACTACCTGGTAGGGTTTGGGCTAGTTCTGAACCTGTTTGGATTGCTGATATCGCTAAAGATATTAATTTCCCTAACTTCAAAATTGCTGCTCAAGTAGGACTACACGCAGCTTTTGGTTTTCCGATCCGCAGTGGTAACAAAATCCTCGGTGTCATTACCTGCTTTAATCGTGAAATCCAGCCCCTTGACCAAGATTTAGTAAAAACGATGAATTCTATCGGTGAGCAAGTAGGGCAATTTATCCAGCGTAAACAGGCTGAAGAAGAAATACAACGCCAAAATTTGCGATCGCAACTATTTACCGAAATCACCCTGAAGATTCGTCAGTCTTTGGACATCGAAGAAATTCTCCAAATCACTGTCGAGGAGGTACAAAAGATTCTCCAGACTGACCGAGTTTTAATCTATCAGCTTTTGCCAGATCAGTCTGCAAATATCGTTATTGAAGCAGTAGTTTCTGGCTTACCAGCAATCAAAGAGCAAAATAACACCGCCCCCTACTTTGAAGCAGAATATCTCCAACAGTACTATCTACAGCAGTACCGTCAAGGAAAGATTTTCGGACTAGATAACTTGGATCTCCTGGAAGTTGAACAAAGCCATTTGGAATTAATGCAACAGTTTGGGGTGAAAGTCAATTTAGTTGTGCCCATTCTTGTTAAAGAAGAACTTCGCGGTTTGCTCATAGTTCATCAGTGTGACGATTCCCATCACTGGTCTAGCTTTGAAACCGATCTTTTGCGGCAAATAGCCGACCAAGTAGGTATTGCTTTAACCCAAGCCCAACTATTAGCAGCAGAAACTCGTCAGCGACAAGAACTTGAAATTGCCCGTCGCCAAGCCGAATTAGCTTCTCAGACGAAAAGTGCCTTTTTGGCAAATATCAGTCATGAAATTCGCACGCCGATGAACGCTGTATTGGGAATGACCGGTTTGGTGTTAGATACTCCGTTAGACGCAGAACAGCGAGATTTTATTGAAACAATTCGCAGTAGTGGAGACGCTCTTTTAAGTTTAATCAACGAGATTTTGGATCTTTCCAAACTTGAAGCTGGAGAGATGGCTCTCGAAACTCTCGATTTTGACCTATCCACTTGTGTGGAAGAAGTGGTGGAATTATTAGCTCCCTCAGCCCATAACAAGGGATTAGAAATTGCCGCACTGATTGATTGCAACGTCCCCACCCAACTCAAAGGAGATACTGGTAGGCTGCGGCAAATTTTGATGAACTTAATCAGCAACGCGATCAAATTTACCAGCGCTGGCGAAGTTTTAGTACAAGCCGAATTGCGTTCGCTTTCTTTGACTACAGCGACCATTCATTTTGCCATTACAGATACAGGTCTTGGCATTAGCCCTGAAGACCAACGCAAACTCTTTACGCCATTTACCCAAGTGGATGCTTCGACCACTCGCAAGTATGGTGGTACAGGTTTAGGATTAGCTATCTGTAAACAACTTGTAACTTTGATGGGAGGAGTGATTGGGGTAGAAAGTCAGATGGACAAAGGATCTAAGTTTTGGTTTGAGGTACTTTTTACCAAACAAGTTGAGCCTGTTGAGCCAAAATGCGAACGCGGACTTTTGCAAAATTGCCGCTTATTGATAGTGGATAATAACGCTACTAATTATAAAATTATCTCCCATCAAACTACTCATTGGGGAATGGAGGTAGATCGAGCTGACAGTATTGCTGCCGCCGTTAAAGTTATTCAGCAAGCTAGCGAGCAGGGGAAATCATATCATGTTGCCTTGGTTGATATGCAACTACCCCAAACAAATAGCATGACAATAAAAGAACAAATTCAAGCCAATTCTGCAATTGCTAAGATCCCTTTGATTATGCTCGCCTCTACTAATCAACGGGATGAAGTGCAACAAGCGCTCAAAATCGGATTTGCTGCTTATTTATTTAAACCCATTAAGCCATCACGACTCCTTGATGCCATCATAAATATTTTAAAAACTCAGCCGGAATCAGAACAAGGGTTTAGAGGCAGGAGGCTAGTGGCTACAGAAGAAATTCCGAGTACAGAAACTTCAGGTATTCTGACTTCTTCCCCTAACTTCTCTACTAAATCCAAGTTAAGAATTCTCTTAGCCGAAGATAATTTGGTGAATCAAAAAGTAGCACTAAAGCAACTCCAGAGTTTGGGCTATAAAGCCGATGTCGTTGCCAATGGAAAGGAAGTTTTGCAGCTATTAGAAAAAATTCCTTACGATTTGATTTTAATGGATTGCCAAATGCCAATTCTCGACGGTTTGGAAACCACAAAAGAAATTCATCGTTGGCAAGAGGATGTTTTTGCATTGGGTCATCGTCCTGTAGTGATTGCGATGACAGCTAATGTGATGAAAGAAGACGAGCAAACGTGTCTAAATGCCGGAATGGACGACTATTTGAGTAAGCCAGTATTTAAAGAAAAATTGGCTGAGACTTTAGAACATTGGACAGGTGTGATCGTTTCCCAACAAGAAGGAGTTGTCTATGAACAGACAGTTTCTACTGACTTAGCAATTGATTGGGAACACTTGCATCAGATATCGGGAAATGATCAAGAATTTGAATTAAATCTATTGCAAATATCCGTTGAAGATATTAAACCTCGTTTAGAGATAATTAAAGCAGCGATCGCAGCTGATGACTTTAGGCAAATAGCGCGAGAAACTCATCACATTAAAGGTGCTAGTGCCAACATTGGAGCCACAGCTATGTACTTAGCAACTGAAAAACTAGAACAACTAGCCAATGATCAAGACCTTAAAGGTACTACTAATTTAATTTTGGAATTAGAAGAATTTGTCAACTGCATTCAACATTTTTTAATTAAAAACAAAGTCATGAAGGAGGCAGGAGGCAGGATAGCGCAGCGTTAGCGAGTCCGCGTACTCTTACAGAGAAGCAAGCTACGCGCAGCGTCTCGTAGAGAGCGTCGGCAGGGGGCAGGTGGTCACTGAACGACTTGCCTTGACTTGTACTGAGCGAATGCGAGTGCGTCTTGTAGAAAAGGTACTGGTTTTGCCGCGCTCGTGCCAAATGCTGAAAAATGGTCGCATGAGGTGATAATTGCGAAACCGCAGTGCAGCATAGGGATCAGGTAGTGGTTGGTTAACTTTCCCATTGGACTGTAGACTATTTCCCATCGTCGCTCTCCTTATCTAGTTTTCCAGTAGAAACCGATGCCTGCCATGTGATAGCCTCTGAGCTAAAAGCGCTCAAGCTCTGGCTATCAGAAAGTTTTCTTAATTGAGGGCCAGCATAATGATACCCAACACCATCACAAAAGAGGCCAATAGCCGACGGGTTACATCTCCTTCTGAAAGCAATCTCGCCCCCAGTACAGCCCCAACCAAGATACTGAGTTCTCGGATAGGAGCCACATGACTTATGGGGGTGAAGACCATAGCTATCAGAACCAGGATGTAGGCAAGCGGGCTGAGCGCCGCAATGCCTAATGGGACTTTATAAATTTCTAAGCCCAAATATAACCAGACTTGGCTCTGTGAGCGGCAAATACGTCGATATGCGTATTTAACCAGCGAACA
>NZ_JBALDA010000020.1:0-38235 GCF_036917535.1 Nostoc sp. | reverse complement strand
ACTGTCAGATCCATTGTTAGCTTCACCATCAAACTTGATAGTATCTCTAGCAGTAATGTTGACACTGCCTGCATCCCCTTTTCCAAAGGTACTGGTACTCAGTACGGCACCATTGGTTACTTCTAATGAGCTTGTTCTAATCGATACACTTCCAGCTTTGCCCTCCCCGTTTTTTTCTACTGTACTATTAACTAAACTGTTATCTAAGGAGATAGTATCGGTAGCATTAATTTTAATATCTCCTGCTGTAGCTGTTGCTGTACCCAAATCCGACTTAATCCCAGCAACAAGTTGACTTTGTTGTTTTAAATCTAAATTCCGAGCATTGACTGTAATTGAGCCTCCCCCACCAGCACGCACATCCACAACTGCACCATTACTTAAAGAAATATCGGCTCTTGGTAGATTATTCGAGATGCTCAAACTTAGGTCTTGACTATCAACATTTAATCCCACAATCCCTTTACCAGAGACTCCTGCCAATTCCACTAGTCCACCTAAAGCATTCAACGAGCCACCATCAAGAATGATATCTCCACCCACTAACAACAAACTTCGACCATCTGGGACTCTTAGCCCTTTGAGATTATTTCCAGCATCGGTGGTTGACTTGTTCTCAATTCTGGCAGTTTGCAGTTGATTGAAAAACAATGCAGAAGGATTGATTGCTAGTAACTCAGAGGCAGGTTGAGGATTGGTGGCGCTGAAGGTGCTACCATTGCTCCATTTGAAACTGCTGGCTGTGGTTGCTAAAAACGAACCACCAATATTTAATCGTGCATTCGACCCAAAGATAATGCCATTGGGATTAAGCAGGAATAGGTTAGCTTTGCCGTTGGCTCGGATTAGGCCATCAATATTAGAGATAGACCTACCTGTTACCCGACTAATAATATTTTGAATATCTCCTGCATTCTTAAAAGAAGCAGTACCATTAGTAGGCACAGAAAACTCAGAGAAACTGTGAAACAAATTACTTCCTGCTTGCGTTCCTCCAGTGATATTAAAGGTATTACCCTCTTTTGCAACGTTAGAGTTATTAGGTAAGGTATTATCTGGGGTAATTTGAGCAAAAACCCGATCTTGCAAACAAGCAATTAATACGCTTGCCACCACCAACCTACTACACCAACACCGCCAATTTTGAATTCCTGACATAGCACCCCCGTAAAGCAATTCGCAATTCGCAATTACGTAAATCAGTAACTGCATCGCATGACTAGTCTTATTTTCTCAAGTTGTAATCCTCTACAATTGGCTCTTGAGCAACGTCTTGCAAGCCAAATGCATTTAATAAGTCAATCCAATCTTGATTAAGAGTTGCATTCTGCGGATCAATACGACGTTGTTGACCTAAATTAGTGAGGGCATCGTACCAAATCTTCTTGTCCCTATAGACAATGTACTCTTTTGGTTTTGCTAACTTCAACTGCCTATTAAGAGCCTCTGTCAGCATTTTCCTTTGCACAAACCCATCTACATAAAAATTGTCAGATGTTTTTTCTATATCACCGCAATAAATATGAAAGTACCAATGATATTTCTTATATACTTTTAAAGAATATTGCGGTTGTGCTGGCAAAGTAATGCTGACGATCCCCGATTTCCCAGACAGAGTAAGAGGTCTTCGATAGACCATTTTTACATCTTTCCCATCTAGCACTTCTTGTAACACAA
This sequence comes from Nostoc sp., assembly GCF_036917535.1. GTDB lineage: Bacteria > Cyanobacteriota > Cyanobacteriia > Cyanobacteriales > Nostocaceae > Nostoc. Next base: position 36,558 of record NZ_JBALDA010000020.1, on the reverse strand, counting down.
ATTCTCCAGAACGTGTAGTTTGTAGTAATTGGGGAATATAAAACCAAAAAGTTGGATTTTCTGCAACTGTTGATGCCAATACTGATTCTCCTCCATCACCAGGTACTAAAGCAGTAAGCTGTGTGAGATTGCTTGGACAATCAGGACTCCGCCCAGCCCCTGCTCTGCGCCGACCTGTGGGTGCGCCGTTTCTAGGCAATTTCGGTTGCTGAAAGGATTGGGAGGGCGAATTTTTAACAGTGTTTTGAATTGAATTTGTCAGTTGTGCCTGCACTGATTGCGAGTAATTCATCAAACCAATAAATACCAAAGGAATTACGCAAGCACGTTGAATTGGTTGGTCAAGTAATTTTTTAATCACGATCAAAATTTAATTATTTTCTCTTATGAATATGCAAACGTCTAAACCATGAAATTACCATTACTTGGGTAGCTAGTAACGCTAATACTGAGGGGATAAATGGCACCCATCCAGCTAGTGCAAAAATACCAAAACATAGCCCAAATACTGTTAAAAGTGTGACTATCACCACTAATCCCAGGTGCAGCGGTTTTGAATAATACCATGCTGTAATACCTCCTACTAATGACCATCCCCATATCCAAAGTGCCTCTATCCATCCAGACCACCACCACAATAAAGGTCTGCTATCTAAAACTGCGCTGAGGATTTGACTTAGCATCTGCGCCTGTACAAATACCCCCGGTGTTTGCTTTTGCTTCGGTTTTGCATTGGAACTGAAGGGTGTCTTCCAATAATCATTTGTATTGGTGGGGGCAGAAAGACCAATCATCACAATGCGGTCTTTGAGTGATTGAACTGATTCTAATGGGATTTTTTCATCTAATACATTTCTCAAACTAATTTGCTCGGCAATTTTTTCAACCGAGTCAAGAGAACGATAATTTAACAAGATTTGATAACCGGATGCATCTACTTTTTGATAACCGCTAGTGTGTTCGTTTAATTGCTGAAATACAATATCACCAATTTGTAAATAACCTGATTTTGTAACACTTGATGTTTTGCCTTCTTTCTCTAAATAACGAAGTGCTAGTTGGAGATTAAAAGCGTATTCTGTGGTACAGAGAGATGTTGGGGGAGGAGTCAAATCTAAAAGCTGACGACGAGCAATATCTTCACCGTCTGCAACAAAATCACTAAAACTTAAACGTTCTCTTGAAACTTTAGAAGGTGGCGGAATTCCATCACTATCGCCATCATCATCGGTAGTAGCAACTTTGCACACAAAAAATAGACGACTATCCTTTTGAAAACGAGTAGCTAATTTTGGATATTTGGGATCTACAATCCCATCACGATAAATATCTAATCCGATGGTTCGTGGTTGGTATTTATTTAATTTATCTAATAATAGAGCAAGGGCTTGGTCAGATAATGACCATCGCATTTGCATTCCTTTATTGAGTTGGTATTGAATATCTGCTTCATCAATAGTGATAATTAAAATCCGCTCATCAGGTTTTTCGGTGACAAGATGCGATCGCAACTGCATAAAATGGTCAAAAGCCTGTAGTTCAGATGTTTGCAGATAACCCCCATACCGCACTCCCATGACTAAACTTGTTATCAACAAGCTTGCCAGCAATATTACTAAGACACTCTTAGTGGTAAACATCTTTCGGTGCGACTGCCAAATCATTGGCGCTGACAAGGGATTTTGGCAAATTACTGGCAACCAAGTTGCACAAGGATATTTATCTTCTATTCCTTCCAGTCTTTTTCGCGCCTCGCGTAGTGCAGAGTATAGTGATTGTCCGCTAGAAAATTCACCTAAAAAATGTTTTAAAAATTCCTGTGCTACCAAGTCTGGGACTGGTTCGCGCATGACAATGACTTGGGGAATGTGTAAATCCTCTAATGCTTCTGCTAAACCTAAGCCATCACAAGAATTGAAAATTGCTAAGTGCAATCCGCTCTCAATTGCTTTCTTGAGTCCATGTTTTAATTTATCTAGAGTAATTGTTGTTGTTTGATTAATTTGCAGAACTCCTCTTTCTTGACTAGAACTATGTCCAGCAAAAAATAGAATATTCCAACCTTTGCCCCAAAGTTCATTACTTAAATCTTTTCGTTGTGGTTCAATTAAGAAATTTATTTGAGCTTGGTTTGATAAACTCTCTAATAAATACTTATCCTTACTTATATCAATTCCTTGATGATTGCCAAAAATCGCTAAAACTTTGACTTTTTTTTCCTGAGTATATATTTTATTTGGTCTTTGTGGTTCTAAGGGACTAAGTGCAACTTCAGCATTCGGATAATCTTCAAAAAAGTTCCACAAATGCCAAGGAAGTCGTCGTAATAAGTTATCAGAAGTTGCAATTATAAAGCAAATTTCTTCATTTGGATTTAATTGTGTACGTAATTTTTGGTCTATTTTGTGAAACTGCTCACAATTAAGCCAAATATTGATTCTAGATGATAATTGCTGACATAAATCGTTAAATTCCAATTCTGAAAAATTTATGACATCACTATCTTCGATTTCCAGACGTATCCACCATTTATAGTGACGGTAGAGAGCTGAATATAGTATTTGCCAATTTCGATAAAGTTGAGAAATTTCTGGCGCTGGTGGTAAACTCCCGCGAAATTCCATCGCACGTGGGTCATTTATTAACCCAAGTTGAACCGTGACATCAGGAAAACCTTTATGGAGGTCGCCCTTACCTAAATTCAAGACAACTAACTTACTCATTACACTCCTACAAAAAAGTGTCAGATGACAAAAGTTTTCTTGATTGTGAAATTACCATGAGACACTTGGATATAAAAGCTTTCTCCAAAATCCCCTCGAAACCGTTTTAATTGAATAAAGTTTTCATTACTTCATGATACAACTTCTTGAATAATGTTTCTTGTATCTGAGAATAAATTAATTCTCAGGTTATATGGCAAATATAGTTTTTCAGATAAAGGATGTATTTGTACTAGTATTTCTACTTTCTGTTGAGAGAATAGTGCGAGCGCTACAAGCAGCACTAGTGATTGATTTCCCAGTTGTAGTCCTAAATCTATGATTTTTGCTCTCGCTACGCTATCTTTACCCAACGATGAAACATTTCTGAGAGCAAATTTTTTCTCATTTATATTACCGAAAATTTCTTCTAAAGCCATCCAACTGTTTTCAAATAGATTCTCAAATCATTGACTTAAGTTCACTTGTATCTGGCTTGCCTTAAGTGCAGGGTGAGCGACAGTGTTAGGAATACAATCAAAAAGGAAATTAAGGGGTTTAAGGCTTGCTAGTGATATTTGCTTTGAAGTAGTAGAAATAGTAGTTGTTCTCACAAATCCCAACAACTGCACTTCATTTAGGCGTTCGCTAAATTGGATAGCCACATAACCAATTCTATTTTTCATTACTTCAGGTGGTAAATAAATTGCCGTTTCTCCAGGTTGAACTGGACGACACTCTAACTTACCAATGTTAGGAATAACTAAATCGGCAACATCAAATAAAGCTCGTTTCTGGGGATGCCAACTATCACTTTTCTCTAAAGCTGTATCAATCTGCATCCATTTCAAGTAACTGTAAACAGCATAAACTGCTAGTGTATTCAAATAGATTTGTTTACTTTTTTGAGATGTAGTTTGTTCAAGAGCAAACTGGCGGGCGATCGCATGAGCTTCTCGTCCAAGTGGAATTTTTAAACAAAGTGTTTCTGTGCTACTCATGATTGTTAATTAGATTGATATCCAAGTTGAATTGCAACTTCTTGCAGAAGCGGTATTGCTTTTAATTTCCAATGAGATACCAAAGTTTGATAATTGATTTGGCTCTCGCGAGCAATATCAGCAAGTGTATCCGGTGGGTTCTTAAAAATAAACAGCAATCTTTGGCTTAGTACTTGACAGTTGCATTCGGGATGTTTGCGAGGATAACAATTTTGTAGTTGCTTGTCTGGGTCTTGCTCAATGTAAACTGCTAAGTTGCCTACTAGACGTTGTTGTGACTGCTGCTGTAAATTTTCTAGATAAATTTCTAGTCCGCTCAAAACATATGGATTTGCTGGTGTTCCTAATAGTTGTCCTTGTTCTGACACTCGTTCCAACCAAGTTGTTATTTCTGCATCCGGATTCAAAATGCTTTCATCCAAAGATAAATGAAATTTTTTTCCCCAAAGTGGAGATGGTGAATTTAAATCTTTGATGCGCCAGTAAAGGTAGCTTTTAATCCATCTTATTAAATCATCTCCAACTGAAGATGTACGTGGTTGAAAGTTTCTAACATTTTGGCTGAACCACTCCAAAGTTTGGTTCAGGGCATCTAAAAAATAATCGGGGCAGTCTATACTTGAGTATTTTCTAAATTCTGGTAGTCCCTGAATTAAAATCAGAAGCCGACTCATAGCCTTTCGCCATTCTTGGCTGCCATCTGGGTGTTGGCACACTGTTGCAATCAATTGGCGCAGGCGTTCATCCCGATCGTCCATAAAAGCTTTGACCAAAAAAAGTACAGTAGACACGAGACAGCAGCACAGTTATAAGCATCATTTTGACCTTACTTGTATATCAGTTAAAAATCAGAAAATTATGAAAACTTTGCAATAGTACTTGTAGAAATATGCAGTGATCCAGAAATTATGACAACGGTAATAATTATGGCAAGGTTCTTTGATGGCAGTCAGAGTCAAGTTTGCGATGTTCCTTAAAAGACTATTATCTTTATTTATATGTATTTTAATTTACACAAAATTTCAAGTTTACACTGACAAAAATGTTGATGAACAATTTCTTCTTTCATAACTAGCTGATTATTCACTGAATATAAAAGTATAGGCTCGATCTCGAAAGGAAATTTTAAATACTCATCACAATCAATCCTAGCCAGACTATTGGCACAGAATGAGTAACAACAATGGCGATCGCTATTAGCCTGTAGAAATCGACCGAGCCATAAATACTTATTCTATCTTTAAGGCGTTAAATGTACGTGTTTTCAATCCAGTTGAATATTTTAATACACCTCATCGACCTATGTACTTAGATTGACTATGATTTGACTATGAAAATCTTTCCTAATTCTTAAAGATACCGCTGCAATAGACCAATGAAAACTTCTGGTATTTCCAAATGAGGTAATATTCCGGCATCTGCGATCGCATAAAAATCTCGAATTGCCCTTGGATTTAGATTTGCCAAGCGTTGTCCTAATTTGATGTTGGTAAATTGTGCTTTTTCTCCCCAAAAAATGACAGTGGGAACTGTCAGCTGTTGAATATATAAACTCAGATCAAAGTAAAGATCGCCCCGTAAAAATGCCAAAGCAGCAAACTTGGCATTAGGTTGTTGTGCCGAGGTTAAATAAGCCTCTACCATCTCTTGGGATACTCGTTGTGACTTAGCAAAGAGAAAACTTTGTAAAAAATTTCGGACTGCAATTTCATTTTCAGCACCAAGCATATAAATAAAATTGTCCAACAGAGGCGCATTAATTACTGAAAGCGGAAGTCTGCGTCCAGCACCCTGCCCAAAATCATCAAATCCAGAGGGGGAAACCAAAAACAGTGCTTTGAATAAATTGGGTTGAACAATAGCTAGACGAATAGCAAAAGCGGCTGTGAGAGATGAGGCTACCACTGTCACCGGCTGGCGACAAGTTTGGATGATAAACTGTGCGATCGTGCTGAGATAATCCCTAATTTTATAATCCCGGACTGGATGGGCCGATTCTCCCCAGCCGATGAGATCGGGGGCTAAAATGTGGTAATTAGAGGCAAAAGCCGGATAAACTTTAGACCATTCATAAGCAGACGCTCCCCCACCAAAGTTATGGAGAAATAGTAATGGGGGTAAATCTTCAGTGTCAGCAATCGCCCAAGGTGCATTCGTTTGGGTATAGTAAACCATTGCCCCCAAGAATGTATGGATGACTTTATGTCCAAAGCCAGGAGGTTGAAACTGAAGCATAAAATTAAAAAGTTTAGTTTATTTGAATTTGCATACAGTCAAACTAATTCAGGAATCAAAATAAGTAGGTGGGTGGAAAAATTTATCGTTGAGAGGAGGCAGGAGGGAAAAGGGTTTTAACCTAGTTAATTTTTATTCACATATTTTGGTTTTATTATGTCGACTTACTTACATTTGTCTGAATAGTTCAAGAATCAGGAGAACAGTTGATGAATCAATATTTCAATTGCACTGGATTCTTGCTAAATTATAGCTTCTGACTCTTGGGTGCTAAATTATTGCAATTCATAATTCATCATTTACTCTTGTTTTTTTCGGCATCTCCTGTGATTTGAACGAGTTGATGAAGGTTATCGCCACTAATATGATATGCTCCCCCAAAACCAATAACAAAACGACCTTCACTTGGAGTTAGCCGGAAAATCCGAAAGTCAGATAAGCCACGTAAAACCTCGATAATTTCACCAAACCGTCCTTGAAATTGCTCAACAATTTGATTCCAATTGTCAGTTTCACGCTCTATCAAAGTTGCCGTACAATCAAAACTCAAACGACGACGGGCAAAAATTAGATTACTTTTAGCTTCATCCTCAATAAACAAGACACTAACATGAGGATTGGCATAAAGATTTTTGGTATGAATCGAAAGACCACTGACATAAATGTAGATATTTTTGGAATCATCCATTACAAAAGGAGCATAACTAGCATTGGGTATTGCCTGTGTGCTCACAGTGCTAATAATTACACTCTCAAATACTTCAGGAAACTTTTTATACTCAGCTTGAATGTTTTCAAGTTGACTCATAAGTAGATTACCACTTGATTAGGAACACCTAATAAAGTATCTTAACGTGATTGAGGGATGTCTAAGATGGGCTACAGCTATGCATGGAATGCCCAAAAAATAAAAGCGATCGCTCCCTTTAACTCAAGAGCGATCGCTAATTTTTGAATTACAGAATACAGCTTAAGCAGCAACAGGTTCCAACAATTTAATATCAGAGAAAATAAATTCCTGAGTAGAAAATTGTCCTGCTGTCTCGGTGCGAATCTCCCGACGATTTAGGATGAAATAGTCACCAACTTTTTCATACTCATCAATAAATTCGCTTCTACCGCCCTTCTGTTCCCCAGTTTTGGGGTCATTGTACACAGAGTCATAGGTATGGGATAGATAACCTTCCCCGGTGTCGTGACTGCTGAAGGTGTCAATGGTAACAAAAGTACCGTGGATTAGACGGTGAACATGGCAGACTTCATTATTGCGGACTTTGTATTTATCACCTTCAGCCTTACCACCCATTAAAAGCTCAACTGCACCAGTTTCGTCAGTTTTACCATAGCTAAACGTATTGGCGCTATGGGTGTCTTCAAAGCTGCGGCGGATGCGGTGAATTGCTATTTCCCAGGCTTGACCATGAATTGCTTTCTGGGCTGACTGATCATCTACATCCAAAACTTCGGCTTTGAGATTGGCATTGATGATAACTTTGCCTGTAAACACTTTATCATCATGCTTAAAGGTAATATTTGCGGTATAACCAGGGAAATTCTTGTCCCAAGTATAGCGGTTTTCATAAGCAGCCCGGAAAAGTTCCTGAGCAGAGAGTTGTGTAACTGTCATGTGCTTCTCCTAGTCGCTACTGTAATTAGCGTTTTAGTTTCCTTGGTATTAGCATAGAAGTAATTGTTGAGGCTTGGATAGTCCCCAACTGGGTACACTTATGGCTAATTCTCTACACGCTGTATTTTATGCGATCGCTAATGTCCAAAATGAGCAAGAGTTAAGACTTGCTCTTACGGATCAAATTAGCGAGCATTTTGGCGTGCAAAATTGGGGTATTTATCTTTTAGATGAGCAGCCAACCACTGAGATTAATGTTCCAGGTATTCCGGCAGTATGCTTAGAGAGCAATCCAGTGGGGCGCTATGTGGTTGAGCGTCATGCTCCCGCCCACGAACAGTTATTATTATCGCCAGGAGACTGGAAGCATTTTTGTTCGCGTTCCGACCACGAACACGTGATGACCGGGCCAATTGTTTGCGATGGTCGTCTTGTCGGAACGCTTAATTTGGCACGTGACAAGGGAAATCCTGCCTTTAATGGTAACGATTTAGCTGACTTGAGCGCTTTATGCATTCATTTGTCAGCAAAAATGGCAACCCTACGAACAAAACCCAAAATATCCAATTCCCTTTTAATTAGTCCTTTGACAGCGCGTGAGTTAGAAATTGCCGAGTTAGTGGCACAGGGCTTAACGAATGCAGAAATTGGAGAAAAACTTTGGATTACGCAAAATTCCGTCAAACAAGCTTTGAAGAGAATGTTTCGGAAGTTGAAGGTTTCGGCGCGTGCAGAAATGGTGGCAAAGCTACAAGATATACAAGTTTCTTGAAGAGGACAGGGGGCAGGGTTTTTGGGCTTTCTGGGTAGATTTAGGAATTATAACTAATTAGCCGGACATGATATGAAAACTTTAATTCTCGTTATAAAACCCAGTTTTAAAACAAGAATTGTATTGAGTGGATTGTAGTGAGAGACAATTTTTACTAGTAAAATCAAAATACCCAAGTTGCAACCGTTTGGCAGAAATAATGGAAGATTTGTCGCATGAATCTCCCGGTTTGAGCTTTATCCAGGTTTTAGAAGGGGTGATAGATGAGATGAACAATCACCAACTTTCCTAGAGTTGAATTTAACCACAGAAAAAATTTTTTGCGCTGGTGTGGTCAGCTAAATTCAGAGGATGTTTGAAAAGTCATAGCTGATGTATAAAATATTTTTACCCCACCCTAACCCTCCCCTTTACAAGAGGAGGGAACTAGATTTTCCGGTTTCCCCCAATACATCGGGGGGATTAAGGGGGGTGATCAAAATCACAGTCAACCACTTTTCAAACAACCTCTTAGAGTGTCTATTAAAATTACATTAAAATTCAGAAGTCACAAAGAAACCCACACGCAACTGTTTACGCCAATTTACTTCAAATTATGTCTAATGACGCAATTATTCAATCTGAATTATTGGATGACAAAGCTAATAAAGAGCAAAACCTCCGTAAAATTCTCAGTCTACAAGAATTAAGTCTTCTAAACGATCGCTCCAACAGCAAAGGGCTAGTTAAATTAATTTTTCATCTCATTGTTATGGGTTGCAGTAGCTACCTATGGGCAACAAACTTTGGTAATTGGTCGGTGGCTATACCAGCACTGATAATCTAGTGCTTCAGTCTGGCTTCGATGTTTGCACCAATGCACGAATGCGTTCACAGAACGGCTTTCGCTAACAATCGTTTGAATGATGCTGTAGCTTGGTTTTCCGGCTTGCTATCATTTTACAACAGTACGTTTTTTCGCCGTTATCATAAATGGCATCACCGTTACACTCGCGTTCCTGACAAAGATCCAGAATTGACCGATCCTAAACCGAGCAACCTGGGCAAATACTTGTTGATAATTAGCGGTTTACCGTGGTGGTGGGGTAAAATACACGGGCATTTTCAAGTTGCCACTGGTCAATTTGACAATTTTCCATTTGTCTCACAAGCAGCACGAGCCGAAGTTATGCGTTCTACACGTTGGCAATTAGGTATTTATGCAGGTGCGATCGCTCTTTCAATTGTAGTTAATCAGCCTTGGTTTTTCCTCTATTGGCTGCTACCTCTGCTTGTCGGTCAGCCAATTCTCCGTTTTATTTTGCTAGCAGAACATACAGGTTGCACTCTTGATGCAAATCTGCTCACCAATACGCGCACAACACTCACACTCTGGTGTGTACGATTTTTTATGTGGAATATGCCATTTCATGCAGAGCATCATTTGTACGCATCAATTCCATTCTACGCGCTACCAAAAGCACATCAGCAATTAAGCAAACACTTTACCCACATCGGACCTGGATATCTGAAAGTCAACTGGGATATTATTACTAATTCGTAATTGGGCATTGGGCATTGGGCATGGGGCATGGAGAAGAGACAAAAAAGACAAAGGAGATTTCAATAATTCCTCCTTGTCCCCCCTGATCCCCTGCTCCTCTGCTCCCCATTCTCCATTCCCTTTGATTTTAATTTGCTCTAGACTCGACCTGAATGCACCTTTATTAGATCATGAAGAATGATTAAAAAAACGAGTATAAACAAAAATGATAAAAATGCTAGCTGAAAACTTGATAGGAATTGAAACAAGCTTACAAATTAATTGGGTTTGGCTAAATGCCAGCTTAGAGTTTGCTAGTTGGGCACTTTTTTCACTTTTACTTGCTGAGATATTGAGAGACAGTTACCATGCTTTGTGTCACCAAGTCAATTGGCTTGCTAAATGGCACAACAAACACCACATGGCTTATCGCCGCGACTTATCTATAGTTTCCCAGAAAGTTTACCAAGAATCTCAGCTTTATCACGACATTTTAGAATCGAGTCTACTACTAGTAGTATTGATAGTCATTGCCTTAATTGTCCAGCATAAGGGGTTATGGCTGGGAGTAGCTTACGCCTGCACCTTTTTATATGGCGCGTCTGTGCGATATTTTCAAGGAAAAATTGATACAGACTACAACCACTTACCTGGCCCTTTAGAGACAATTCCATCCATTTGGTGGGTAAATCGGTCTTACCATTGGCGGCATCATTTTGATGATGTTAACGCCTACTACAGTGGCGTCTTTCCCCTAGTGGATAAAATTCTTGGTACAGGACTATCTTTCAAAGGTAAAACCATTGCTTTAACCGGAGCATCAGGAGCACTGGGGCAAGCGTTGGTGGCTGAACTTGTAAAGAATAATGTTAAAGTCGTGGCATTAACCACTAATCCAGAAAAATTAGTAGAGCAAGTTGGAGTAAAGGTGGTTTCCTGGCAGTTAGGCAACGAAGCTAATCTGAAGGATAGTTTAGAGAAAGTAGATATTTTAATTATCAATCATGGAGTCAATGTCTATGCTAGCCGCACACCAGAGGCTATCAACTCCTCTTATGAAGTGAATACCTTTTCAGCATTGCGGTTGATAGATATATTTTCGACAACTGTAACAGGTCCACAAGCAAAAGCAACCAAAGAAATCTGGGTAAACACTTCTGAGGCTGAGGTTTCTCCAGCACTGAGTCCGCTTTATGAACTCAGCAAAAGAGCGTTAGGAGATATTGTTACCCTCAAACGTTTGGACAGGAATTGTATAATTCGCAAGTTAATTCTTGGACCATTTAAGAGTCAACTTAATCCTTATGGAGTGATGTCTGCACAGCAAGTTGCTCGTGCAATCTTATTTTTCGCCCGACGAGACTTCCGAAATATTATTGTGGCAATAAATCCTCTTACTTATCTGCTGTTTCCCTTAAAGGAAATTAGTACATCGTTATACTATCGACTCTTCAGCCGGACAGCGAAAAGCGAACAGGACTTACGCAAACAATAGTCGAAAAGAATAGACTTTTTGGATGAATCAATGAGCTTTCACCCTAAATCCCTCGACAACAGTCCTCTTTTACTTTTGACTCTATTTCTACTGAGGCAATCGCATCGATTTGTGGATGGGATTACATTACAAAAGCTTTATTAAATACAACTTTATAAAGAATTAGTATTAAGACTCTCGCCGACTGTCATTAAATCCCATCCTAACTACCAAAATCTACGCTATTACGGTATTATTGCTGCTTAATTTTGTCCAGAGTATTGTTTTGTAGAAAGTTGGAAAAAAGAAATTTGACGACATTGTATTAAATCACTATTGGAACGATGGCGGTCGTGTACTAAGTGCATAAGTTGATGAAGATGGCATTTATAAAGGAACAGGAAGGTTAGCTTTCTAAGCTCAACTTACCTTCAGTAAACAGATATGACTTAATTACATAATCTGACTTTTGTCAATGTGTAAGTTCTAGAGTCTAACTTTTTACTGAACAATCAAAAAATTTAGTAGGAGAAACTAATCATGGCTTTTGGAAACGGTAGAATTATCACACTTGAGTGTCAGGGAGATCAAGATGGTCCGAGATTTTTAAATGGTAAAACAGGAGATGGAACTGTTGATCTAGCGGCTATTACAACAGGAGATTTTACTGGTACTAAATGGCGAGTTAATTATACCTCTGGAGATAATGTCATAACGCTCGAATGTCAAGGAACTATACCTGGTTCTAAATTCTTGGATGGTAGAACAGGAGATGAAACTGTTGGACTAGCACCTAGTACTGATCGGCAAAATTTTTCAGGTACTCAGTGGAAATTTCAAGATTTTGGTGATTATATAGTAGTATTTGAATGTTTGGGAAATATAGATGGTCCTAGATTCTTAGATGGTAGAACATTTAGTGGAAGTGTTGGGCTAGCACCTCAGACAGGAGGGGGATTTACTGGTACTAGATGGAAATTTAGGTATGCAGACTAACATACGTAGTTTACTCCCCTTTATACAGAAACCCTTATTTAAAGTTCTAAGGGCCTCTTGCATACTTTCTGTATAAAAAACTTGGCATTAAACCAGGGAAAACTAACACTCTAAACCGCACCTTTACCCACCTCTGGGGAGCGTGCGGGTTATTTTTTTTATAAGTCTTTCGGTTCATACCGCTCACGTAGCAAAAATCTGTTGACACTATCATGAGATAAATCTTCTATGATATCTGCTAGACGTGTGCAGCCCGGATACAAAGATTGCTGCTAATAAAAACAAAGTGTAAGTGTTGAGATCACATTTTGCTGTAGATGCCTTAGTAGTTACTCTGATTGTCCATACACTCTATAGAGACGGTCTAAATTATCCATCTTTCCAGCCGTCTACTGACTAGCGATCGCTTATTCTTTTCTATTTTTTACCACATCACTTATTGTCTTATTTGTCAATGCGTAAGTTCTGTGGTCTACAAAATTGCGAATATTAAAGGAGGCGATCGCTTGTTATGTGGTAAACATTAGCGAATACCTCCGATTTGATTCGATTGTTAAAAATTAGCTAGGACAAAAATCGCTGTATTATCTGTGTTGCAAGTGTCTTCGAGGATTTTAAAGCAGTTGACTGCATCATTGCAGAGATAGTCAAAACCAAGGTAGCAAGCCTATTTCAAAACCTTGCCAATTAAATATTTTGAAGATTCAAACCTATGATATCATGTCCGGGGGCTTACCCATAATACCTATTATGCAGAGACGTAACATGTAAAGCATCTACAGATATTTTATTACGGTCGTGCTACCAGACATGATATGACAGATTTGGCAGTTAATACCGAAAACAGCAACACTGGGCAGAAAGGTAAACTCACAGTCATTGCTGGTTATGACCTTGGTAATTCCAGCATTAAATTTGTATCATCAGATGGCAGATCAGATTTCCCAGTTATATAGTTACCCGATTCCATCCTAACTCTCTCTGTGCTAGAGACTGTCCTCCATGTCCTAATGCCACAACTGTTTGAGCGATAAATTTACGTTTGGCTGGTTGCTCCTTTTAATTGCTGTGCAGTTTCTTTGAGCAACTTTACGAGTGAATCCGTTAATTGTATAGACACCTTTGGATACCCAAAAATCGAATCATTTTTGAATTTACTACAAAAAGGAGGAAGGGAGAGGCAGCCCCAGGCTGCCTCTCCCTTCCCCAATGGAATAACTGAATTAGTTAATGGGACTTAGACAAAAAGTAGCCAGAAAAAAGCCTCAAATTTATATACAGAGAGACTTTGACATCGTTTTGTCTAGTTTCTTGATATATTTGGGTTTCAAGCATTTTTGAGCATTTGGTGTATTTTTCTTGCCCTATATAAGTTTGAGGATTGTTTATGCCTCAAAAATGTTTAAGTCGCGTTAAGCTTATTCTCTAATAATCTGACTTATTAGGTCCAGGGAGACCTTCAGGAGTATAGATTGGTGCTTTAGCATCAACACGTCCAACAATTGCAGTCCCTACACCACATAGAATTAGGATTGCTTGCCCAGCATCGTCAATAGTTAACTTTTGAGCCTTGATGCTATTTATACCAAGTGGAACTAAAGATGCTATTCCTGCAAGAACAGCACCCCAGAATGTTTTACTTGTAAATATACTTTTGGCTACAGGTTTATCGAAGCCAGTGGGTTGATTTGGTGCATTCATAATGATTAATTCCGATTTTTAGAAAATCTATGCTTTCTTGAAAATAATGATGCGTGTAGTAAATGAGTTAAACTGAGCAGAGTGGATGCTCTACTGAGTTAAACTCAGTTATTACTTTTACCGCAACAATAAACAATCTATGACTTTACATATTTATTTTTAGAGTCCAATTTCCCCTATTACAACTTCTTTGCCTGGATTTACTTGAATATACTTCAGCACAATCTGGGCACCTAATCCATGCTGACGAAAGGCAATCTGATAGTGTTCTGGATTGAGGTCTTTATTGTTATCTTTGATGAAATTAAAGAATTTGACCAAATTGAAATTCGTATTCATTGGTTTGATATCCTGATTTAGATTTAGTTCAATCGAGTATTTTAGAAGATGATAAATAATCTAGCTATAACTTTTTTAAGCATAAAGAATACAACTAGTAGCTAAACTCTCACATCCTCAAATCTATAATGAAATCTTGAAGTTAGTAATGAGTTTACTTGGTTTACCTTTCTTCTGATTTTTAATAATTGTCCCCCAAATTAGCTTATGCACTCCGGAAAATTAAATTGTTAAAACTGAAAACAATTAATCTAGTGATAAAATAAAAATGTAAAAATAGATACATGGTTATGGAGATAGAGAAAAATATTAAACAATTCTGTTTTTGGCATAATCCTTAATTAAAGCAAGTCACTACTTCAGAGTAATAAGCTACACACCACTATAGGCGATCGCCAGCAAAAGTTCTTGCTGTACTGGATGTATCTGATTAGCTACTGCATAAGCTCACAATACAGGTATGTATTTAAATGCAGAAATAGTATCTTGGATAGCTAAGGAGAGAGAATGGTTAGATCAATTTACTCAGAAGAAGTTGATAATACTTTCAATCAGGCTAAAAATAACGCTCTGAACAACACAACGAAACGTGTCCAAGTTGGGGATGAAGTTAAAGAAATTCTTTCTCCTTTTCCATCACCGTCAGATTGGCGTGATTTATGGATTTATTTTATTATGGTAGACCGCTTTAATAATCCATCTGGTGCGCCTACAAAAGCATGGAATGTTTTAGGTGAAGAAGGTTTGGTTTTCCAAGGTGGTACTTTTGAAGGTATTCGTCAGCAATTACAATATTTAAAGGATTTAGGGGTGGGAGCAATATGGCTCACTCCTGGTTTGAAAAATTGCCAGTATAAACGTAGCTACCACGGCTACGCGATTCAAGATTTTTTACAAATTGATCCACGATTTGCTACCAATAAAGATAACCCAGAAGCAGAATTACAAGCATTAATTGATGAGGCTCATGCACACGGAATTTATGTAATTTTTGATATTGTGCTGAACCATGTTGGCAATGTTTTCAGTTATTTTATTAATGGAAAAATTTATACAGAACCTAAAGGGCCTGGCTTCGTTGATGATCCATATCAAATTCGCTGGCATGACAAATATGGTCAGCCGCAATTGCAATGGGAAAATGCACCTGTCGCTCAAGATCCTGACCTTCATCCGGATGCCGTAGTATGGCCTAGAGAACTTTGCAAGAATGAGTCTTTTCGTAGAAGAGGAACCAGAGATGACACTGAAGAAGGGGGCGATTTTAGCGACTTGCGGGAGCTAGTTACTGATATTCCAGAAGTACGTAATATCTTAATCCGTATTCATCAATATTTAATAGCCAAGTTCGATATCGACGGATTTCGCATTGATACCTTAAGGTTTATTGAACCAGAGTTCGCCAGAGTTTTTGGTAATGCAATGTGCGAATTTGCTTTAAGTATTGGTAAGCAAAATTTCTTTACCTTTGGTGAGATATGGGCTAACGAAAACAATACAGAGGAGAAAATTAGCCGCTTTATTGGCCGCAATGTAACGGAACCAGATGATTTATTGGGTATTGATGCGGCGCTTGATTTTCCTGTATTCTTCAAACTTCGTAGTGTGTTGAAAGGATTACAACCGCCAAAAGCACTAGCTGATGTGTATGAAAGGCGCAAGGAAAGTCTTCGGAATATTATCTGTTCTCATGGGGAAGCAAGCAAATTTTTGGTGACATTCGTTGATAATCATGATTTAAAGAGTCGCTTTTACCACAGTAACCCTGACAATCCTCACAAGTTTGATGACCAAGTAACTTTAGCTATTACTTGTTTGTTTGCTTTACAAGGGATACCTTGCATATACTACGGCACAGAACAGGGACTTAATGGTAGTGTTCCAGAGGGTACCGATTTTGGCGATCTCGTAGTCCGTCAAGCTTTATGGGGTAAGCCAGAAGGTGGCTTTAACCGTGACCACCCCTTCTATCAAGCAATTAAAAAACTATCTGAATACCGCAAAAGCCATCCGGCAATGCGTTACGGACGGCAGTATTTCCGTCCTATATCAGGCGATCGCATTAATTATGGCATTTCGCCCTTTAATTCTGGTGTAGTGGCGTTCTCACGCATCTTGAATGACCAAGAAGTGGTTGTGGTAGCAAATACCGATACAGAAACTACTCGGTCTATCTATGTAATTGTTGATTACCACCTCAATTCGGAAAACCCGACTTTCAAGGTTTTATTTAGCAATAAAAGTGATAACAGCACCGAGCCGGAAACAGTGGAAGAAAAACAAGGTGTTAACATCACAGAAGCTAATGATCAAAAAAGTGATGGGCCAATACGGGTGATGAAGGTAACTCTCCACCCGATGGAAGTACAAATTCTGGTGAAATAGAAATAACATATTTGAGACTCCCACGAATTAAGAGTTTCAAATATGTTACTTCATCATTGTTGAGCGATCGGGCGTAGCCCATCGCATAAACTTTTTTCATCAGGTTTGACACTGGGATTATTCTGTAAATAATCTCGCGCCCAATCACAACCACGTACAAGTAAGCTATCTAAATCATCTAAATATAAATGCCAAATCACAATGTCATATTTACTGCTACTAGCTAGAGTCTTGCCATCAGGACTAAAGCGCACACTCCAAACTGCATCTTTATAGCCTCGCAGGGTACGCAGTTCTTGACCGTCAATGCTCCAGATTTTTACAGTATTGTCTCCACTGGCAGTGGCAATCAGCTTACCATCTGGGCTGAAGGTAACATTGTGAACCACATTGTTATGTCCTTGCAGGGTATGCAGTTCTTTACCCTCAATGCTCCAGATTTTTGCAGTATTATCCCAACTAGCAGTAGCAATCAGCTTACCATCCGGGCTGAAGGTAACATTGTTGATACCACTTTTATGTCCCTCTAAGGTTTTTAGTTCTTTGCCATCTATACTCCAAATTTTCACTGTTTTGTCCCAACCAGCTGTAGCAATTAGTTTACTATCTGGGCTGAATACGGCGCTGTTGACTACACTATTATGACCTGTGAGAGTTTTACGTAATGTCCCGTCTCGATTCCAGATTTTGACAGTTTTATCTTCACTAGCCGTAGCAATTAACTGACCATCTGGGCTGAAACTTACACTCCAGACTGTATCTTTATGACCTGTGAGAGTTTTACGTAATGTCCCGTCTCGATTCCAGAGTTTGGCAGTTTTATCCCAACTTGTTGTCGCAATTAACTGACCATCGGGGCTGAAACTCAGCTTATTTACCCTACCTTGATGCCCCTTGAAGGTTTGCAGTTCTTGAAGTTTATCCTCTGTAATACTCCAAAGTTTGGCGGTTTGATCCCAACTAGCTGTAGCAATTAACTTACCATCTGGACTAAACGCTAGGTCAAAGACTTCATCTTCATGACCTCGGACAATAGTGCTGTAAGGACTGTTAAGTTTCCAGATTTTAGCTGTTTTGTCATTACTAGCTGTAGCGATGGATGTGCCGTCAGGACTAAAGGCGACATTATTAATTGCATCAGTGTGTCCGTAAAATGTTTCTAGTATTTGACCGTTGCGGTTCCAAAGTTTGACAGTTTTGTCACCACTAGCTGTAGCAATTAGTTTACCGTCAGGACTGAATGTGACACTGTTCACCCCATTTTGATGACCTCTGAGGGTTTGCAGTTGTTTACCTTCCAAATTCCAAATTTTGACAGTTCTATCGCCACTGGCGGTGGCAATTTGTTTTCCATCTGGACTAAAACTGACGCTCCAAATTGTATCTTGATGTCCGGTAAAGGTTCGCAATTTTTTGCCATCAAGATTCCAAAGTTTCATAGTTTTATCCCAACTAACAGTGGCAATTAGCTTACCGTCAGGGCTAAAGGTGACGCTATTGACCTTATCCTGATGCCCTTTGAGGGTGTGCAGTAATTTCCCGTCTCGACTCCAGATTTTAACTGTCTTGTCCCAACTAGCAGTGGCAAGTAGCTGACTATCAGGACTAAAGGCTACTTCCAAAACTGCTGCTTTATGTCCCTCAAGAGTGTACAGGAGTTTGCCGCCTCGACTCCAGATTTTCGCCGTTTTGTCCCAGCTGCCGGTAGCCATGAGTTTACCATCGGGGCTGAAGGCGACGCTATTAAAACCTTCTCCTTGATTTTCTTGCAGTTCTACCAACTGTTTCTTGCCATCGAGACTCCAAATTTTGACAGTTCTATCTCTGCTGGCTGTGGCAATGAACTTACCATCTGGGCTAAAACTTACACTCTCTACTATTCCATCATGTTCTGCTAAACGATTTTTCTCTCTGACAAAGTTGATAGCTTGTACTAAAGTTTCCGTAACTTGAGTGCGCGTGTTGGCATCAATCCCTACAGTACCTTTGATACGGCTACCAGCTCTAATACTGGTAATTAATCCATCCAACTCTGGATTTACATTAAGTAAGATTTCGGCTGATGACCTAATTTGTTTAATTTCGCTAATCTGTGCCTTTTGCCCTTGCCACCGAGCCTTTTGCCCTTGCCACCAAGCAAAGCCAACTAGACTGGGAGCTAAGACTAAGCCAATGGCTAGGGATAAGATCGTTAGTTTACGTCGGCGCTGTTGCTGTTTGAACTCAAGTTCTCTGTGTGCCCAACTCTGCTCAATGAACTGGATTTCGTTGATGCTGAGTTCTTGCCAACGTTGGACTTGCCATTCTTGGGCATCTATCAAGGGCTTACCTCGTAATAACGCGCCTCGATCGTGTCCGCTATTTTCCCATTGCCGGATCGCTAAACGTAATTGTTCTCGCCAGCGTAGAAAGTCACCATCCACCAGCAGCCAATGTTCCAGTCTTCCCCAACTTCTAATTAACGCTTCATGGACAATTTCTACTGTTTCTTCGGCTGTGGACTCATTACGGTTGGTGACTACTAAACGCGAAGAAGCGAGGTGTGTGACTAAATCCCAGTTTTCTGACCTGATTTCTTCACGAGTTGCCAACCGTCGGGTAGCCTCTGTTTGATCTCCTAAACGTACCAACTGAATAAATATTTGTTGCGCTCTTTGCCTGTCTGCTTCTGGCAACTGGGCATACACAGCTTCTGCATGGTTAGCCAAGGCTTCTTCTACGCCACCAATTTCTTCATAAGCTTGATGAGTTAAGAGCCGATTTTGCTGCTTTGACCATAATTGTGTCAGAGCAAACTCAAGTAAAGGTAAACGCCCTGGCTGTTTATCTATCTCGTCGATTAATTGATTGGTTAATCCGGTTTCTAATCCTACCTCCGTTTGTTTCGCAGGCTGTTCAATTACCCGACGTAATTCTTCTCTATTCATCGGGCCTAGGTTGTAGACTGCTCCTTGCAATGCATCACTAAAGGGACGGTAAGATAAGGCATAGCTGTAAAAGTCAGCCCGCAGTGTTAATACGATAGTGAAGGCAGGAGTGAAACTATAAGCATTGAGTAATAAGTCTAAGAAAGGCTGACGTTGGGCTTCTGGACAAAGGGTATAAACTTCTTCAAACTGATCTGCGATGAGAAATACACGAGTGCCAAATTGATGCTGAACAAACTTTTCTAGAATGATGTGTAATGATTGGTGGTTTTGTTGTAAAAAGATCGCTAAATCTAGTTCTAGTAAGCGAGTATTGGTACTATCTTCTGGCAACCCTAAGATTTTTTCTAGGCAGACAGCAGGAAAAAGCTGGGCTAAATTCACTAATGCAGCTGCTAAGGCTTCAAACGGGTTTTTTCCAGGACGAAAAGCAATGATTTGCCATAGTCCATCTGTGTTTTGCCGCAACTTGGGGATCAACCCAGCAAATACTAAACTAGATTTCCCGCTGCCACTAGCTCCGACTACAGCTACAAACCGCTCGCTTTTCACTGCCTTGACTAAATTAGCTGTGAATTCTTCTCTGCCAAAAAATAAGTGTGCATCTTCTTCTTGGAAGGCAAATAAACCGCGATAGGGACAAGGGGGAATTCCGCCCAGTTGCACCCAAGTTGATGGTTCTAATGCTGGATTTTGACAAAGCACAGGCAACCAAGAAGCACCGGGAAAATCATCCTCCAAACCTTGTAACTGCCTGCGTGCTTGCTGAACAGCTAGATATAGAGGCTTGCGTTCAATCGCGAAAGCCTGGAGAAAATTTTGAAAAAATACCTCTGCTACATAATTTGGCACTGGCTCCCGCATGACAATTATCTGGGGAATATGCAATATCCCCAAAGCATTTGCCAATCCCAGTCCATCACAGGAGTTGAAAATTGCTAGCTTTAAACCTTTTTCAATCGCGGCAATCAAAGCTTCTTCTAACTGTTCTATTGTCAGACTATTATTTATCTGATTTTCATTGATGTAAATTCTACCTGTGTCACCTTCAGTTTGACTATGACCTGCAAAAAATAGAATATCCCAGCCTGTAGAGTCCCAAAGCTGCGCGTTGAATTCTTGACGCGAGGGATTGTTTAGAGAAACAACTTCTGCAATGTCTTCTAAGCTTTTGAGAAAACTTGCTTCTATCTGCAAATCAATGCCTTGGCTATTCCCCAAAATCGCTAAGATTCTGACTTGATTTCTGGTGAATATTGGCTGTAAAGATTCTCGCCGTTGAGACTCTAGTCTCGAGAGAGCCAGTTCGGCTTTGGGATAATCCTTAAAAAAATCCCAACGATGCAAGGGTAAGCGACGCAGGTTGTAATCGTTGGTTTCTAAAATTACTCGAATTTCTGCTGCTTGGTCTAGTTGCGATCGCAATTGCCGCTCAATTGTCAAAAACTCCCCAGATTTCAGCCAACTATTAATGTTCTCTTGTAACTTTTGGCAGAACTCATCAAAATCGAGCAAAGAAACGTTAGTGATAGCTCCTGCTTCTATTTCCAGTTTGTCATCTTCCTCCACCCCTTGAGAACGCAGTGATTGACGAGTACACAGAGCCTGATAATTTGACCGCCAGTTTCTATATAGTTCAACCAAGTCTGGAGATGCCGGCAAGCTACCAATAAATTGCTCTGGGGGAAGATTATCGGCTGAACGAATTTGCACCGTAACGCTAGGAAATCCATTGTGCAAGTCGCCATTTCCCAGATTTATGACAACTGTCTTGCTCATTATAAAGTGTAGTTGGTAAGTATAATATTATCTCTGAGCTGAATTTATAGATTTTCGCATATTTTTACAAGATTTTGTTGCAAAAATAATACTTTTTTCTGAGCTTGACTTTATTTATTTGTCTTATATTTACTATAACTATCCTATAACCCTTATTTATCAATATTTTTTGATTTTTCTTTGTCACGAGAATTAGTTCAATGGAAAAAGTCTGGCGCTCAGAGCTAAAATGTTTGCCAAATAACAAAGTCTGCGTTCTTAATTGGAATACAGGCAAACTTATTTCTAGTAGTTTTAATATGCAATCAAAATTTATTTAATAATAATGATTATTGCAATATAATTGCTAGCAATTATATTGCGTCTATTGCCTTCAACCGGAAAATACTATAATTTGTCAAGTATAATAGACAAATTCACATACTATATATCTACTTGTGATTACAGTTCAAAATTTTCTCTGAGCCTGATATTTTCTAAACTCACCTCAACACTAAAAATTTTTCCGCATTCACCTTTAAAAGGATTTAGTTGAATGTAGCTATCTTGACTTCTAGATATAACTTCACAGAGTATTTTCCCCGCTTTTGACAGTAAAGTCAACTTAAGATTGGGTAGCAGAAACTTTTGCTTACCCGTTGGATGTAACTGTATTAAAACATGTAATTTTTCCTCACTTTCTGCCGTGATGTTTACCAATAAAACTACGTTTTGACTACCAAGTTGCATCCCTAAGTCAATTTGTTTACCTCTCTTTATGACTTCATTAGTATTTCTAATACTCACAGCTAAATTGGTGTTTGGGTTTATCAGCGAGTCAATAGCTTGCCAACTTTCATCAAAGATTCCTTGTAACCATTGGCTCAACTTGGTTCTAGTTTCGTTCACATATCCCAATAAATTTTCTGCCCCACTTTCAGTTTTAACTACAGGTAGAGAAATAATATCCGGCTCTAAAAAGCGACAGTAGAATAAAAGGTGATTCGGCTCTAAATCAAATTCTGACAGTGGTAACTGGTAACAACCATTGCTTAGTTGTAAATTGCTACCTCGATAATCAATCAGTTCGTCATAACGGAGAAAGCCTCTGATCACAACTTCTTCCTGCTCTTCTAATACCTCAAGTACTACGTAAAAGTGAGTTGCTAATTCTGGCTTATCTATAGTATTTTGAGGTATATTGACGACTTCATCAAGCAGATGTTCGGTGGCAATTAAACTAAATTTAAACTCACCTAATTTTAGATTAGCAACAGGTTCAATTAGATTGAAATCTCGATTTCCTATTTCTGGGATATGTTCTCTTAACCATTGTTCAAATCCAAGTAGTGCTAGTGCATTCAGGTATGTTTGCCACTGATGCAGTTCACCAATTACTTGCTGACTAATATGTCTAGCCCAATCCAAATGTTCTGCTTCCAGCCAAATTACTTCTGATAAAACAAGTCTCAAATTAGTTGAATTAGTAGGAATATTAATCATCAATTGTCTCCTCTGTATTTATTTAATTACATATCTGTGCTGTGGAAAATAACTCTTTCTGGCTGGTTACTGATTATTTTTCCAAATAGCTCCGAAGTTGCTGAGCATAAAAGCTGTCCAGAGAACGATTTTTCCCCGTCCTGATTTCTTCTCCTGCCTCTTGGAATACTTCTGCATCGGCAAAATTTTCTATTTGCTCAGCCAAATTTTTGAGATAATTCGGTTCAGGGGAAAGATTGATTAAATCTTTTTCTTGAGCTGTTTTTAAAATACTACTGATAAGTTCTCTTACTGTCAGAGTACGTATCTTGCTGAGAAGTTCTCCCGGATTCAATACTCGTCTAGCTTGATCCCAGCTTGTCATTCCTAACAGTGGCACAACTTCTTTTAAAGTTTTGCCTTGACAGTAATATAGTTGCAAGCCAGGAATATATTTGTGAGCGAGAGGAGCGTACCTTGTGCTATTTTCTAATTTGGTAATGCAATTACTAATTTCTTGCTCGATCGCACCAGTCAACGCTAACCTGAGTTGTGTATGTAAAAACTCCAAAATTTCCTGCTGTTCTACATCTGATTCATCTAATGAAATAGTAGGTAAATCTGTTCTCAGCGTATAGTTTCCATTATCAGGATTTTGAATTTCTAGGGGTTCTCTATAACTCCAAATGTCATACTGTCTGAGTTGCGTTGCTATTTGGTGGAGTTCTTTTTTTAACTCATCAGCAGTATTTATAATATCTCGCGCTTGCAAGTAGGTAAGCATTTCTTGCAACTGAGCGATTGAGGGATCTGGACATCTTCTAGCTTCTGCCTGTCGTTGCTGTCGTCTATCTCGACGATAGACAGCATGAAAGACTTCTACTAATTGGCGCGCTCGCTGTGATAAAGTTTCTAGTTGTTTAGGTCGAACTCTGTTCAATAATGCCCAGTCGCTAAGATGCTGAAAACCAAATTCTGATAAAAACTTTCTAATTTCTGGATTTTGTTTAGTTTGAAGGTATGCCCAATTATCTAGGCTCATACTAGATTGGGAGTCATGCTTAAATTTTTGCAAGACCTCAACCGTAAAGAATTTATAAGCTGTGGGATTAAGCCGACCATCATCATTCAAGATGAGTTGAGTTTTGCGATCGCTATCTAAGATAACTAACTTCTTCCCATCATCATCGAGAACACACCTCAGTAAATCTTTGTATGTAAAAGATTTTTCACCATTGAAAAGACTGTCTATTTTTTGACAGGCTTTGAGAATAGGGTAAGAAACATAGCACCGTAAGCAAAGCCCAGCCTGAGCGCGAATTATGGCATCAACAGTCGCATTATTGCCATGAAAATAGGATAGTAAAGCAGCTTGCACGTCACCATTTTGCCAATTGGAAACTTGTTGCTCATGAAATTCCTGTGCCAGAGGAACTAAAAACTGTTTGTATCCAACCCTTTCATTGGCGAGATCAATTCGCCAAATTGTCCAGTATCTTAATGAAGCATTCATATATAATGCGCTGCTTGGGATCAACTAACATTCTTATCTAGTTGCATTATTCAATAAATGCCAGCGTTTTGAACTTATGCAGTTCTCAGGCAGTGAAGTATGGAGACTGGGGAGAATGTCACGCTTAAAAACGTGAAACCTAGTTTGGGCAGGGTGTTGGGGGTAGGGTGTTGGGTGTAGTGTTTAAGACAATTGAAATAAGAGTGCGTCAAACAGAGCAATATCGAAATTAATTCCCCACACCCCAAAGTTACCCTTTTCCCAATACTTGATATCCAATCTTACTTTCTACCCTCTGATTTTTGGTCATTGCAATTTTAAAAAGTGCATAAGTTGATTTGACTTACAGTTATTCAGAAAACATAAGCAGAGCAAATAAACTGTAGCAAAAGATTTGCTTTCAATAATTTAATCAATCAGAGGAAGAGAATTAATATGACTGGTCACTCTAACGGAGTTTGGATTTGGGAACTGTCAAAAATTCGCAGTGACTATCTAGATAAGCTAGTTAAACAACAAGTTAAGCGTGTTTACCTCAAGGTTTTTGATGGTCACTTTCAGGGTAAACCTCAACCCACATTCTGGAACTGGCAATGTTCTCAAGATATCATTGAGAAATTTAAATCTCGTGGTATCGAAGTTTATGGATGGGGATATCACTACGGAACTTCAGATATTGCAGAGCAAATAGAAAAAGTCAAACAAGCTCTTGATTGTGGAATTGATGGATATGTCCTTGATTTGGAAGCAGAAGTTGAAGATAAAAGCACTCACGTATATGTAGAAAAACTTCTTGTGGCTCTGCGTCCTTTAGTTAAAGAAGGAACACTCGGATATACAAGTTTCGGTCATCCTCAATTTCATCCTCATGTTCCTTGGCAGATTTTAGATGAGCATTGTGACTTAGCTTTGCCACAGATTTATTTTGAAAAGTAAACCTACCAATGAGGAAGAAGTTCAAGACTGTCTCAAAGCTTATGAACAGATGGGTTTAAAAAAACCTATTCTGCCCATCTTCAGTTCTGAAAGTGATGCAAAACAGCCAGCTTCAAGAAAAGAACTGCAATCTTACTTGAATCGTTTTCTGGGTTCGTCAATTTGGCGACTTCCTAACTCAGGCGAGCAGGGTGAGGCATGGAATTTGATCTATGCTGGTGAAACGCCTGTACCAATTGGTGGGGAACCATCTGAATTTACACTGCCGAAACTTACCCGCATTCTTTATACAGGAGTCATAGGAGAGGATGTTAAAGCACTTCAGAGAGTACTAAATGCTAAAGGATTTAATGCCGGAAAAGTGGACGGTGAATTTGGCCCTGATACTGAAGCTGCTGTCAGAGCATTTCAGAAGAAAGCAGATATTACAGTAGATGGAGAAGTTGGTCCTCAGGCTTGGAAAGAGCTTGGTGGTGAGTCTGATTCTATTCCAGAACAAGGATTTCTGGGTAAACTTGCTGCCTTTGCTGAAGATGAAGCTGCTAAAAATCTAAGTTGGAATGGAGTAAATAGTGAAGCCGAGAAGTATTTAAAACTCTTCCGCGAGCCTATGTTGAGATTAGGTCAGATCGGTAGCTCTCCAGTATTTTACGACTGGTGTGCTGCCTTTGTGACTTATTGTTGCCGAAATGTTGGTGCAGAGATTCCAGATATTCCTGAAGGATTTTGGGCGAGTATGGCTTTAGTCGAATCCTGGAAATACTGGGCGAAAAAGAAGGGCTACTGGAATCTAAAAGGAAGTGTCACTCCCAAGCGAGGAGATATCCTAGTGTTTGACTGGAATGCCGATTCCATACTCAATCATATTGGTATCGTCAGAGGCTACACACCTGGAAGCCCTGTGATTCAAACCTCCGAGGGTAACAAGGCTAACAAAAGCGGTAACTTCACAAGAGATATGGCAACTGTAGCAGGATTTATCAGGATAAGTTAATCCCAAACCTGCTAATCACAGCTTTGTTTTTATAGCCCCAGATTTATAATCTGTGGGCTATTTACTTTTAGCGATGTTTATTCGCACGACCAATATCAAATTTAGAATCTTGACTGAAAATTTCTTGAATGGCTTGGGGATGGCTAAGAATTACATAAGAACCGAGTCCACTCAGTTGCATGGAAAAAATATCTCCATACTCTTGACTAAACTTTTGCTGAAATCCAATCGGATCGGCAATCCATCCGATCAGTTGCCGCCACGAAGGGCTAGGAATGCAATTCGGTAATTGACTAAGCATAATATTTACCTGTGATTCCACTTTATAATCTCAAACAAATACACCTATTATGCCTGAGTAACCGTATTTAGGGACTGGCTGATGACCGCATTTATTAAGTTATCTAGCAAGCGATCGCGTGATAAAAATGTAAGTTCCTTTCCATACAATATTTCTTGTACAATCACGTAGGATACCAAAGAACCAAAAAAAATATGAGCCATTGCTTCTGGGTCGGTGATTCCTAATTCTGGATGAGATGCGAAATACTGACTCAGCATTTGCCGACCGCGTAGCACAACGGTTTGGGTATAAAGTTTGGCTAGTTCTGGAAAGCTTTGTGACTCGGTGATAATCAAACGCAACAATGCTAAATAATCAGGATTATCAGCGACTTTGGTTAAATAAATTTCAGCAATTTGACGCAAAAAAATCGCTGGTTCACCCTGTAATTTTTCTGTGCAAAAAATACTTTGAAAACAAGCGAGCGTCAATCGTTCTATCAACGCTTTAAACAGCCCTTCTTTATCTTGAAAGTGACTGTATATTGTTTGCTTAGATACTCCAGCTGCTGCGCTGACACGATCCATACTTGTTCTAGCGTAACCCTCCTTTAAAAATACCTGTATAGCTCCTTGCAAGATTTGCTCTTGCTTGGGAGCGATCGCAGGTAAAGGATTTTCTAGTTGGAAAGTAGGGTTTATCGGCATGAAGAGTAAATTTTTTGACGTATGATCTTGTATTATCATACTAGACAGTCTAGTATATTGACACATAATTCAGAATTTTCAATTCTCTTAGACAAAATATTTTTCACAATCCAGGGTGCTACCATGACTCAGACTATCTCAACATCCCCGGAAAATCTCAAAGATGCAGTATCGAAGCAGCAAAGCCGCAAAAAACCGATCCTTTTAGCGATTGGGGTGCTGTTGGTGGCGGGTGGCATTGGCTACGCGGTGTGGCGCTCTCAACCGCAAGTATCAGCAAATGTACTGCAAGTTAGTGGACGGATTGAGGGTTATGAAACCGAGATTGGCATCAAGCGTTCTGGAAGAATTGAGACAATTGCCGTGCGCGAAGGGGCAGCAGTTAAAAAAGGGCAACAGTTAATTAAGTTAGACAACACAGACGATCAATTGCTGCAACAACAACTACTTGGTACACAAGCGAGAGTAACATCTGCTAGGTATGATGAACAGCAAGCAATTTCAGATGTAGAGCGAGTTACCAGAGAAATTCAAGAAATTAACAGCCAAATTAACGAAGCCAAACTGAATTTACGGCAGTCTCAAGGAGATACCCAAGGAAGAATTGAGCAGGCACAAGCAAATGTCGCCGCAGGCAGAGCCACACTCGTGCAAGCACAAGCCCAAGTTAAACAGGCAGCAGCGGAAGTTAATTTAGCAAAAATCAACCGCGATCGCTATGCTCAATTGGTAAAAGAAGGAGCGGTCAATCAACAACAATTCGATCAAGCCCAAACCACTTTAGATACAGCAATAGCAACCCTAGAAGCACGAGTTGCAGCAGTTAATGCCGAACGCCAACAGTTAAGTGCGGTGTCAGGGGCGTTAACTCAAGCCAAAACTACAGGTTTCAATCCTGATATTCGCAACGCCCAGTTGACAGCATTAGTCAGAAAGCAGCAGCAAAGTGATGCTCAACTTAAATCTGCACAGGCGAGAGTCAACTCTGCGCGTGCCAAAGTGAAAGATGCCCAAGCATCAAATCAGCAAATTCTCACCCAGATTGCAGACTCCAAAAAAGATTTAAATGTAGTTAGTCCCTTAGATGGAGTAGTGACAGCCCGGAGTGTAGAACCAGGTGCAATAGTTAGCAATCAGACTAATATTTTGACAATTGTTGACCCGAAAACAGTCTATTTTAGAGGTTTTATTCCCGAAGGCGATATTGGCAGAGTACGTCTAGGACAAACAACAAAAATCTTCATTGATTCTGCACCAGAGAAACCATTAGAAGGTAAAGTAATTGCCATCGATCCACAAGCTTCATTTACACCAGAAAATATTTACTTTCAAAAAGATCGAGTCAGACAAGTAGTAGGAATTCGGATCAAAGTTCAAAACCCTGATAGCTGCTTTAACCCCGAAAAACCTTATAGTGAATCAGATTTACCTTGTGCCAAAATGGGGATGCCAGCAGATGCTGAAATTAATTTGAAGGCAGGGGGTAGGGGGCAGGATAGCGCAGCGGTAGCGAGTCCGCGAGCGTTGGCAGGAGGCAGGAGGTAGAAGGGAATGAAACAACAAATTACTACTTTCTCTCCAAACTTACCCCCATCATCTAGTTTGCCAACTACAGCAATTGAAGTTCGCAATTTGCACAAGCACTATGGAAACTTAGCCGCTGTGCGAGGAATTGATTTGAGTATTCACAAAGGTGAAATGTTTGGATTAATTGGCCCTGATGGTGCGGGGAAAACTAGCACATTTCACATTTTGGGCGGTGTGATGGAAACAACCGCAGGGGAGGTACAAATATTTAATCAACCTGCACGAGATGCCCGATTAATAACAGGTTATCTCACTCAACAGTTTTCCCTGTATTTGGATTTGAGTATTGATGAAAACTTGCGTTATGCAGCAGGATTACGGCAAGTAGCAGATGATTTATTAAAGGAACGCCGCAATAAATATTTAAAATTAATGAATTTAGAGCGATTTGGCGATCGCTTAGTGGGACAACTTTCTGGTGGAATGAAACAAAAACTGGCGCTGTGTTGTGCTTTGGTTTCGCAACCAGAAGTATTGTTATTAGATGAACCTACCACGGGTGTCGATCCAGTTTCCCGGCGAGAGTTTTGGGATGTGCTAGGAGAATTATCAGCCGAGGGAATGACAATTGTAGTTGCTACACCATATTTAGACGAAGCTGAACGCTGTCACCGCGTGGCTTTGATGTACAGTGGGCAAATTCATGAAATTGGTACACCCGCAGACTTACGGGCTAATTTAGGCTTGCATCGCTTAGAAGTGCGAACAGCCAACCTAGAAGCGACAGAAGAAATACTCTCCCAGACTACTCAAACAAATATAGTAGATGTGCAAACTTTTGGCGATCGCTTGGATGTCCTCGTTAAAGATATAAATTCTGGCGAAACCCAAGTCCGCGAACTACTGCAACAACATAAGTTACCTTCTCCCAGTATTGAACATGGCGAACCCACATTAGAAAACGTTTTTGTCACGCGCCTGCGACAACAAGGTTCTGCACCGCAATTTTTCCCATTTCCCCGTTATCGCAAAAGAGGACTGGAAATTAGGGACAAGGGAACAAATGCTTTAGCTATATACGCTCACAATCTCAGCCGTGTTTTTGGCAAGTTCCAAGCCGTTAAAGATGTCAATGTCGAAGTCCGCTATGGGGAAATCTTTGGGTTGTTAGGTGCTAATGGTGCTGGAAAAACCACTACCATTAAGATGCTGTGTGGATTACTAGAAGCAAGCGGCGGTGAAATTTCCTTGGGTGGTGAAACAGGAAATCTACGTAGTGCAGACTTACGGCGACGCATTGGTTATATGAGTCAAAAATTCACTCTTTACGACGATTTAACTATTTTGCAAAATCTCGAATTTTATAGCGGAGTTTACGGTGTACCTCGCAAACTTCGACGGGAAAAAATTGATTGGGTAATTGCTACTTGTGGCTTAGAAGGACAAGCAAATATGATTACTGGGCAGCTACCAGGTGGTTGGAAACAGCGAGTTGCCTTCGGTGCTTGCGTGATGCACGAACCAGATATTTTATTTTTAGACGAACCAACATCGGGAGTAGATCCGTTGGCGCGTCGCCAGTTTTGGAAGCTGATTAATGATTTTGCCCGCAACGGTACAGCCATTTTAGTGACAACGCACTATCTAGAAGAAGCTGAACAGTGCAACCGCATGAGTTTTATGGTTGCAGGAGAAACCGTCGCCGAAGGTTCACCCAGTTCTGTCAAAGCCTCACAACCGGGACAATTAATAGAAATTATTGTCAATCAAAACCAAGTAGCTTCTAAAATCCTAAAACAACACTTCGAGTCTTGGCGCATCTCGATTTTCGCTAATAGTTTACACGTTGTTCTTGATCATCCCGAACAAGAAATAAATCAACTAACTCAACTTTTAAAAGCTAATCAAATTACCATCAATTCTTTACGTCCGATTCCTTTTTCTTTAGAAGATGCCTTTATTGGTATAGTACAGCGATCGCAAGAATAGAAAAAGAGTATCCGATAGAGAATTCTACTCCAAAAAAATTCGCATGACTCTGCGCTTTTTTGCGTTGAAAAACGCTACGAGTTTAGGCAAAGCCATACTTAATATATATGAAACGAATTTTTGCTCAATGTGTCAAAGAAATAGCTCAATTTCGCCGCGATCGCCTGACGTTGGCACTAGCATTTTTATTGCCATTCATTACCTTATTAATCTTTGGCTTTGCCATTAGATTAGAAAGTAAAGATATTCCTTTAATTGTACAAGACTTTAACCGCACAAACCTAAGTAATAGCTATATTGAAAGACTATATGCCACCAATCAATTTGTACCTAAACAATGGTCTGGTGGCAATCCCACTCGCGATGCTATAGATAAGGGAATCGCCAAAGCCGCAGTAATTATTCCGCCGGAATTTAACCGTGATATTCAAGCAGGTAGAAGTACAAATGTGCAAGTACTAATCGATGCCACTGACGTTAATAATGCCCGAGTAATTAGAAATAGTATTCAAAGAGTGACAAACTTTTTTATGCAAGAGCATGGACTGCTACCTGCTACTAGTAGTATTACAGCACGAATGCGTCTATGGTTTAATCCTGGGAGATTAGAATCGCTATATATTGTGCCAGGAACTTACGGAGTTGTACTATGGATTTTTCCTTCATTGCTCTGTGCGATTGCAATGGTACGGGAAAAAGAAAAAGGGACAATTTTACAAGTCTACGCTTCTAGTATTAACGCCACTGAACTATTACTTGGTAAAGGATTAGCATATCTATTAATTGCTATCCTCGAAACATTAGTAGTGATGGTATTAGGCTCGATTATTTTCCAATTAGGCATAGTTGGCAACCCTATAATATTAGTAATTGGCACTTTACTATTTCTAACAGATAGCATTTTTTTCGGATTACTTTTAGGAGTCCGTAGTAGTAACCAAAATGCTGCCGTACAAGGCGTTTCTCTCGTGGGCTTTATCACATCCTTCTTACTTTCAGGTTTTATCTATCCCCTGAACAATATTCCTTTCCCCTTATCATTACTACCTAACATAATTCCAGCACGTTATTACATCGATATCACTCGTGATGCCTTCGTGCGTGGTACAGGATTTGGCGGAGTTTGGTTTGATTTACTCATGCTTGCAGCTTTGGGATTAATCTTTTTCAACGTATCACGCCGAGTTTTAAGCCGAATGCAATTACCAAATTAATCTCTCTGTCTTTTCTGTGGTTTGATAAAAAGTAACTTTATGAAACTTATTCAGCAATTATTTGATAATCCATTTTGGGCGTTAATGCGGAAAGAAATTAATCAAATTCTCCGCAATAAGCAATTAATTGTTCTCTTAGTTGTCCCGCCAACAGTCCAATTATTGCTGTATGGCTTCATCCTCAATCCCGATGTTCATAACTTACGATTAGGTGTCATTGACTATGCTAACGTCAGCGCTAGTCGGGAGTTAGTTTCAGCCATGACATCAAATCGAATTTTTACCTTAGAATCTGTACCAAGCAATGAAAAAGCATTAAGTCGTCAGGTAGAAGAAGGAAAGCTAGATGTTGGGGTAATAATTCCTCCTAATTTTCCCCGTCAACTTGCACAAAAATCAGCAGAAATTCAAGTATTTATTGATGCAGTAAATGCTAATACAGCCGGGATTGCAGTAAATTATATGAATCAAATTATCCAGCAATATAATTTACAATTAACCCAAGGTCAAGTAAGTCCCCCAGTCTCACCTGAGGTTGTATTTCTTTACAATCCAGGACTGACAAGTAGTTGGTTTTTTGTCCCAGGAGTTATGGGTTTAGTTTTAACATTAATTGGCACATTAGTATCAGCAATTACAGTTGTTCGGGAAAAAGATACCGGAACTTTAGAACAATTATTAATGACTCCAGCTGCTAACTGGCAAATATTATTATCAAAAATCGTCCCTTTAGCATTTTTATTAACGGGAGATGTTTTATTAGCTATCACTTTAGCAACAGTAATATTTCATGTACCATTTCGAGGCAATTTCCTGCTATTTTTCGCCCTATCAAGTATATATGTATTTGTCGGGATTAGCTTGGGTATTATGTTGGCTACTGTGAATAGTTCGCAACAACAGGTAGTTTTGACAGCTTTCTTTATTAATTTACCAATGATCCAAACTTCTGGAGCGATCGCACCCATTGAAGCCATGCCACCTTTGTTTCAAATTTTATCCCTACTCAATCCCCTGCGCCATTACATTGCGATCATTCGAGGTATTTTGCTCAAAGGTGTTGGCTTAGATGTACTGTGGATGAATGTTTTGGCTTTAGTCGCCTTTGCTGTTGTGTTATTAACTATTAGTGTTAGTAAGTTTCGCAATCAGTTAAGCTAAAAGACATGTCCTTAAAATTGCTTTGATACTGTCACTCTCGTGGATAAAGCTCTCTCAAGAAACAAGGCAGGAGGCAGATCGCGCACCGTGTCCTAGACAAGGCAGAAGGAAAGAGAATTTGATTATACTACGTGAGTGGCTGTGCCCCTAGCCGTGTACTCAGGCTGGAGAGTTTCACCGTCTCGAAGACGCTATGCGATCGCAAAACTACATAATTCGGTAAAATTGGGTAAAGCAATTTTTGTGCTTGTTAAACAAAGGCATCAGCAAACTCATGCAACTGAAACTCAGTGCATCTCGACTTCCCTTCGCCCCCCTGTTGTTAATTGCCCCCTTTTTCCTATGGGGGACGGCAATGGTAGCCATGAAAGGAGTGATACCTCATACCACACCACTATTCATGGCAGGTGTGCGTCTGATACCAGCAGGGATGTTAATTCTAATTGCAGCAGCATTCATAGGTAAACCCCAGCCGAAGGGTTGGGCTGCATGGCTGTGGATTGGCTTATTTGCCCTAGTAGATGGGACACTGTTTCAAGGCTTTTTGGCAGAGGGATTAGTCAGAACTAGTGCAGGTTTGGGGTCTGTGATGATTGACTCGCAACCCTTGGCTGTTGCCTTGCTGTCATTGTGGCTATTCCAAGAACACATTGGTTTTTGGGGATGGCTGGGGCTAGGCTTGGGAATCACAGGCATTAGTTTAATTGGCTTACCTGATGAGTGGATTTTACATTTTCTCGACTCAGGCACAAATATGACAATCGGCAACTGGCAAGATTTGTTTGCTAGTGGCGAGTGGTTAATGCTGTTAGCAGCACTATCAATGGCAGTGGGAACAGTATTGATTCGGTTTGTCTGCCGACATGCTGACCCTGTAAGTGCTACAGGATGGCACATGATTTTAGGCGGATTGCCACTATGGGGAATTTCATCAGTTGTTGAATCCCAGCAGTGGGAGAATCTGGGAGGATCTGATTTCATGGCTTTGGGTTATGCTACCGTATTTGGCAGTGCGATCGCTTATGGGTTATTCTTCTACTTTGCCTCTAGTGGCAGTCTCACGAGTCTCAGTTCTCTCACCTTCCTGACACCCGTCTTTGCGCTACTATTCGGCAATCTTTTCCTCTCAGAAGTCCTCAGTCCGTTGCAGTGGGTAGGAGTATTTCTTACTTTAATCAGCATCTATCTGATTAACCAACGTGATACTTTAGCAAGACAAAACGACACAGTTACTGTCGGCGAACTAGCTAATATACAACAACCAGTTTCAGAAGCATCTGCTAAAAAATTGAACCCCATAAGCCTAGCAGTTAGAGAATCTGAACCAGAAATATTACCCTAACTTGTTAAAATAATTCTTAATTAGTAATTAAGAGCTGATTCGTAAAGAAAATCTTAAGGGTACTCAACTAATTACTAGGTCTGAGTTTCAGCAAATAAGTGCTTTATTGACTGAAATTCCTGAAACCCTTACTAGACAATTACTTTACTTTAGTTTACAAATTAGCTCTAAGTAAAGCATGAGGGAGAAATTAATTAAAAATTAAAAATTAAAGAAATTCTGCCTCCTGCCTCCTTTTTCCCAATACCCCATTCTCATTCGCAATTCCCAATAAAAAATGACAGTTAACATTTGGTCGTCTAGAAGCTATTGTGGTATCGAAGATTTGAAAAGCACGTTCAGGCTGAAACTTGCAATATGAGGTTATGCCGTTCCTCAATTCTGATATTTACCTGTTTTTCTGGCGTGGGTTTTTACCCAAATTGCTCAAGCGCAGTCACTCCTAACCTAGCACCTAAAATTTTAGAACTTGCACAAGCTAGTTCGACAGTTACTGCTAGTCCGGCTGTTTTGAGATATGGTAGTCGAAAATCAGATGTGCAGAGACTACAAACCCAATTAAAGCAGTTGGGATACTACAGTGGTGTAATAGATGGACAGTATAACGCCAGTACGCAAATCGCTGTATCTAAATTCCAGAAAGTAAAGGGTTTAGAAGTAGATGGGATTGCTGGGCCGGCAACTCAGGAGAAACTGCAAGCAGCTTTGGCAGCTAAAAAGCAGTTTGTCACCTCTCCAATAGTTACCTCTACTGCTCCAACTTCTACAAAACCCAAACCATCCGAGAGAGGTTTTGTCTGGTGGTTAACATTTGCCATTGGAGTTTTAGGATGTACTGGCGCACTTATTTATCTGCTGAGGTGGTTTCAGAAGATAAAGCAAGTGCAAAAGTCCGAAATATCGGAGCCTAAAAGTTTAAGTGAAGCTAACAAAGACCCAATTACACCACCTTTACTGGAGACTGTCACTAGTTTACAAACAACTACACCACCACTTCCTCCACAATTACTGCTACCAGAAAAAACTTCTCGTCTTGCTAAACTCAATATCGTTGACGAATTAATTCAAGATTTACGCAGTTCTGACCCAACGAAGCGGCGCAAAGCTATTTGGGATTTGGGTCAGCAGGGAGATTCGCGGGCAATTCAGCATTTGGTTGACCTGATAATTGATGCTGATTCTCAAGAAAGCAGCTTAATTTTAGCAGCTTTGTCAGAAATTAGCATCCGCACACTCAAACCGATGAACCGTGCTTTAGCAATTTCCATCCAAAATGAAAGTCCACAAGTGCGGCAAAATGCGATCCGTGACTTGACGCGCGTTTATGACATGATGGGTCAAATGAGTCAGATGTTGAGCCATGCGCTAGAAGACCCAGATGCCGATGTGCAAGCAACAGCACGATATGCTTTAACTCAGATGAATCGAATACGTGGCTTGCCGGAACAACAGAATCTACAGGAAGATTCTGATAATGATTTACAACAATAGAGTAGGAGTCATATCGTGTGTGGCTAAAGACTTAGCTCTCCTAAGAAACAAGGCAGGAGGCAGTAGGGAAGAGGATTTGACTTGTTTCTTCCATCCATAACGCAAGCGAGGACGTTCGTAAAAAGCTTCCATCACTCTCATGAGAGAAAGCAATTTAGGATAAAAAGTTGGGTTCAAGTTGTAG
Source organism: Nostoc sp. (assembly GCF_036917535.1). Taxonomy (GTDB): domain Bacteria; phylum Cyanobacteriota; class Cyanobacteriia; order Cyanobacteriales; family Nostocaceae; genus Nostoc. The sequence continues at coordinate 296 of NZ_JBALDA010000020.1, read as the reverse complement.
GTTGAATAATTCCACATGAAGTCTTGGTTGTATGAACTAATATTAAAACGCCAATTATGATTAAACAACAACCACAAAATTGTTTTTGGTCAATGACAATCCAGCAGATAATTGTGCAAATTTTACCTGAGTAAATGCACCCGCACTGCCATCTTGGTCAAAATACAGTCCACCTGTAATATTGTCATAGATAAATCGTTGATTAGAGTTGTCGGGAAATAAAAGATAAGTGAGGCAATGCTGGTCTTGTAATTGGGATTTTCTTAAGCAGCCATCAAGTAGAAGTTCCATAATCC
>NZ_JBALDA010000019.1:0-134411 GCF_036917535.1 Nostoc sp. | reverse complement strand
GGTCATACTTCAAACTGCTGGAATTCTTATGCAACATACATTTTGGCAGTTGTTGACCCCTCTTTTCTCAGATATTGTGAGAAATCCAGGTTAAGCCCCTGAAAGTCCAGAAGAAAACTTATATAATGAAGCCTTTTCTCCCCGTTTAGGCTTGGTATATCAGCCTATCAAACCGCTCTCTCTTTATGCCAGCTACAGTCGCTCTTTTAATCCTAACAATACCAAAACATAAAGAAGGAGAGCTGATTCAACCAACTCGTGGCACGCAGTATGAAGTAGGAATTAAAGCTGATTTGACGAGTAATCTTTCAGCAACTCTGGCAGCCTATGAAATTACTAAAACCAATATCCTTAGAGAAGATCCCGAAGATACAGATTTCTCGATTCCCATTGGAGAGGTGAGAAGTCGCGGCATTGAATTTGATATTGGTGGAAAAATCCTACCTGGCTGGAATATTGTTGCCTCCGCCTACCTAAATGAGTCAATTGTGACCGTTGGGGATGAATTTAGCCCGGAAGGCGACACCTTAGCATTTACTCCGCGCCAGGGCGCAAGTTTGTGGACAACATATCAAATCCAGAAAGGTTCTGCCAAAGGGTTTGGTTTTGGAGCGGGACTATTTTATGTGGCTGATCGCCAGACCTACATCCCGAATCAAGGCGGTATCATACTGCCTTCTTATGTACGTGCCGATGCCAGCTTGTTCTATAAGCGCAATGATTGGAGCGTGCAACTAAATTTCAAAAATTTGTTTAGTACCCACTACTTCGACAGCTCTGAGTATAGTTTTGGCACTGTTCCTGGTGCGCCGTTTAGCGTGCAGGGAACAATTTCAGTGCGGTTTTGATGCTGTTTAGGAAGTAAAGACTATGAAATCTAAACCCATTCGCAACTGGATTTTTATCTTCCATCGCTATTTAGGACTGGCTCTCGGTCTCATCCTAATTATTGTTGGACTCACTGGCAGCCTACTTGTTTTTGATGATGAAATTAATCAATGGTCTGATGACAGACAGTTTGGCACAGTTACGCCAATCGGTGAGACTCTATAGCAATTTTAACAACTTGTATTAATGGATCGCGATCGCATCAAGTGACTTCCAGAAATTAAATTATTCAATGATAGTGAGCGAAGACGATTGTTAGATTCTTCCTCCCCTGCTTCAAGAGCGCAAAAACAGCTTACCCTGCTCATCAAAGCGATGGGTATTTTTTTAGTTGGAAGTCTCCAAAGCACTCTTATCTGAATTGCGATCGCCTTTCTCATTGTTTGTTGTTAGACAGATATATCCCTCTGTATTATCTCGTAGTCTTTTTCAAAAATCAAATCGGATTCCTATATCCCTTGCTGATATTCAGAAAAATTATGAATATCAACTGGATCAGAATGCTACACAGAAACTATCTAAATATCATTCTCTGCAAAGCGCCCGAAAAAGTTGCTGTGACAGCTTCAGGATGCAATTCACCTCAAGCATTATTCTTACAAAACAAAAAAAGCTACATTAATTATTAATTAAGTGAGAAAATTTAAACCTAATAATAGAGCCGCTACTGTTCCAGCGACAGAAATTTCTCCCTGAAGAATTTTATCTAAAACTGATTCTACAGGAATAAATACAACTTCAATCTCTTCTGTAATATCTAGTTGTTGCTCTCCAACCTTGCCCACATTTTCTGCTAAAAATAAATGTATTTGATTGGTATCTTTACTCGGCTTATCATATAGAGTTGCGATTTTTCTAAATTCTTGGGGAATATAACCAGTCTCTTCTCTCAGTTCTCTAATTGCGGCTACTTCTGCACTCTCTTTTGCAGAATCGAAATTCCCTGCTGGCAGTTCCAAGAAAAATTCACCTATTGCATGTCTATATTGCCAGACAAAAATAATTTCTTTATTACTAGTGATAGGTAAAATCATTGCAACATCAGGTCTAATACTGACAAAATAATCATCTATAATTTTCCCATTCGATAATTCTATTTCATCTTGTCTCACCTGACACCAAGGATTATCTAATACCATTTTTGATTTTAAAATCTTCCATTTCTTTAAGTTGTTCATAAATTAAGTAACAAATAAAATGTATGTATAAAAACTTTGCAATGAATGTAAAAAAGTATAACAGATGCATCCGACAATTTAAATTTTGAACTTACACTGGCTTTTGCAATAACATGATATGTAAAATAAGTATGCAAATAAATGTAAATTTATTTACAGTAAATAAGAGATTTCCGTTGACTATTAGTCGGGGTACAACGGCACAGACAACAAATGTATGGGTGAAGATTTCACAGGATGATATTGAAGGCTGGGGGGAAGCATCACCATTTGGTGTGGGTAATCATCGGCAATCAACTGATGCAATCAAAGATGCCCTACAGCAAGTTGTGCCTCTGTTGCAAGCATTTAGCCCCTTGCAACGACAGGAAATTGAGCAAGTTTTAATACAAAACCAGGTTCCTTCTGCTGCAAGAGCTGCCTTGGATATGGCAATGCATGACTGGTTGGGTAGGCGCGTAGGTTTACCCTTGTGGCAACTTTGGGGACTCGATCGCAATCAAATAGTCCCGACTTCAGTCACAATTGGGATTAATTCACCTGAAGGCGCTAAGGCGAGAGCGCGAGACTGGTTACAGTTTACAGACGTCCGCCTTTTCAAGGTAAAGCTAGGTAATCCAGATGGCATAGATGCAGATAAAAAAATGCTATTAGCAGTGCGAGAAGAAGCACCATTACTAGAATTTTTCGTTGATGCCAACGGCGGTTGGAATTTAGAAGATGCGATCGCCATGTGCAATTGGCTGGCTGATTTAGGTATAAAGTATGTAGAACAGCCATTGCCACGGGGTCAGGAAAAAAGTTTAGCAAAACTCAAAGAACACTCTCTTCTCCCCATCTTTGTCGATGAAAGTTGTTTCACCTGCGCCGATATTCCCGATTTGGCAAATTACGTGGATGGCATTAATATCAAACTAATGAAATCAGGGGGGCTAACAGAGGCAATGCGAATGGTACATACAGCACGAGCATATCGGTTGCAAGTAATGTTCGGTTGCTATTCTGACAGTTCGCTAGCTAATACAGCAGCATTACAGCTAGCACCACTAGCTGATTATTTAGATTTAGACAGTCACCTTAACTTAATTGATGACCCTTTTACGGGGGCATTGCTAAAAGAAGGAAGAGTTTTGCCAAACGATTTACCAGGTTTGGGAGTACAACACAGTGCGTCTATCACTTAATCAACGAGTAGCTATCTTGCTGCATGAAGGGACTATTGGGACTCACGGCAAAACAGGGCTAGCAATTTTACGTTACAGTGAAGCCCCAATCGTAGCCGTAATCGATCGCGAGTGTGCTGGTAAATCCCTACCAGAATTAACAGGTATCAAGCGTGATGTGCCGATTGTGGCATCGGTAGCCGCAGCCCTGGAGTATCAGCCGGAAATTTTGGTAATTGGCATTGCCCCAGCAGGTGGTGCTGTACCAGATGATTACTGGCTAGAAATCAAAGACGCTTTAGAAGCGGGAATGTCGCTGGTGAATGGTTTACATACACCAATGGCAAGTATCCCAGAATTAAATGCATTGCTCAAACCAGGGCAACTAATTTGGGATGTACGAAAAGAGCCGTCTAATATCAGTGTTGCTAGTGGAATGGCACGTACTCTTCCCTGTCGGCGGGTGTTGACAGTGGGAACCGACATGGCGATCGGTAAAATGTCAACTAGTCTAGAGTTACATTGGGCGTCAAAACTGCGGGGCTGGCGTTCTAAATTCCTGGCTACAGGACAAACTGGGGTGATGTTAGAAGGAGACGGCGTAGCTTTAGATGCCGTGCGGGTAGACTTTGCTGCCGGTGCTGTGGAACAAATAGTCATGCGCTATGGCAAAAACAATGACATCTTGCACATTGAAGGACAAGGTTCGCTACTACACCCTGGTTCAACGGCAACTCTACCCTTAATTCGTGGTTCGCAACCAACCCAACTGATATTAGTACATCGGGCGGGACAAGTCCACGTACGTAATCATCCCCATGTGATAATTCCACCTTTACCAGAGGTGATTCGGCTTTATGAAACTGTTGCTAATGCTGGTGGTGCTTTTGGAAGTGTTTCTGTAGTGGGTATAGCACTGAACACAGCCCATTTAGATGAGTCTGCGGCTCAAGAAAGCATCGCTCAAACAATAGCAGAAACGGGGCTACCTTGCACCGATGTAGTCCGCTTTGATGCCAATGTGCTTTTAGATGTGGTGATGAATAATTAGTTGCTGTAGAATGCTTTAACCCTGACCAGTTTTGAATTTTAAATTCCTTGAACGCGAACAGCGTCTCTAAGAGTTGGGCTGATTGTGACGCTAATCACCAATTACCAATTACCAATTACCAAAAAGACCAACCAGATTGTAAGTAATTAGCCGAACTTGATATAAAGCGTCCTTAATTCAATCCCACTCTTTTAAGGGTGGGTTCCTCCAGCAAGAACTGCCTTCTCCTGCCAAAGACGCTACGCGAACGTCCTCCTGCCTCCTGAATTAAGTTAGCTACGGTCTAGCAGCTTGATTATCGCCTTTACCAACACTTCTGGTTCTACAGGCTTTGTAATGTGAGCTTGAAAGCCTGCCTCAAATGCTTTTTGCCGATCAAAGTCTCTCGCATAAGCTGTGAGCGCGATCGCCCCAATTGTTCCGCCCTGCTGCGGTGGACGAGAGTGAATCTGCTGCATCAGCATATAACCATCCATCTCAGCCATGCCAACATCACTCACCAGAACATCAGGAATTGTCTGATCCAGCACTTGCAACGCCTCCAACCCAGATGCAACCGCAATGACTTTCGCGCCACTCTGTTCCAGCACAAAGGCTTGAAACTCACGGTTATCTGCCTCATCATCCACTACGAGAATTTGCAAATTGTTGAGGGGGTCTACGGCATTTTCTACTGGAACTTGCACAGATTCAGAAATCGATGGAATGACTTGCCCAATGACAGGCAGTTGCACGGTAAACGTTGCGCCTTGATCTCCCCTAAACTTCAGCAATGAGACTTTTCTCAATTAAACCTTTATTTTGTCAATTCAGAAAGGCAAAATACTGATAGCTTAAAAATGCTTACCACGTTCTTTCGATTAGTAACAGTCCCCCTTAGACTTAAATTGAGGTAACATCAAAATTCAGCTTTTTGTCAATTCAAAAATTTGAAAATTTAGCAACTTGAAATAAATACTTACCATTTAGAAAGTTATGAGTTATAAGCTATGATTTTTACTCCTCACTCTTAATAAAGGGCGCTCATGTCAGAACTCTTTGCTACTACTGGAACTATAGCCGCGATCGCCACTGCTGTTGTCCCCCAACAGGGTAGTGTTGGCATTGTGCGGGTGTCTGGTTCTCAAGCAATGGCAATCGCCCAAAGTCTCTTTCATGCACCAGGGCGACAAGTTTGGGATAGTCACCGGATTCTCTACGGTTACATTCGCCATCCCCAGATGCAACAAATAGTGGATGAAGCTTTGTTGCTGATTATGAAAGCACCCCGTTCTTACACTCATGAAGATGTAGTAGAATTCCATTGCCACGGGGGAATTATGGCAGTGCAGCAGGTATTACAACTGTGTTTGGAAAATGGGGCTAGACTAGCGCAACCTGGAGAATTTACCCTCCGCGCCTTTTTGAATGGACGATTGGATTTAACTCAAGCCGAAGGTATTGCTGATTTAGTCGGAGCTAAGTCGCCCCAAGCGGCTCAAAGTGCCTTAGCTGGTTTACAAGGAAAATTAGCTGATCCGATTCGGCAGTTACGCGCTAACTGTTTGGATATTTTGGCAGAAATCGAAGCTCGGATTGATTTTGAGGAAGACCTTCCGCCGTTGGATGATAAAGCAATTATATCAGCAATCGATAAAATTGCCGCAGAAATAACTAGGTTATTGGAAACCAAAGATCGAGGTGAGTTGCTACGCACTGGTTTAAAAGTGGCAATTGTTGGGCGTCCGAATGTGGGAAAGTCGAGTTTATTGAACGCTTGGAGCCGGAGCGATCGCGCCATTGTGACTGATTTACCTGGCACAACCCGCGATGTGGTGGAATCTCAGTTAGTGGTCGGTGGAATTCCCGTACAAGTGCTAGATACAGCGGGGATTCGGGAAACAACAGACCAAGTGGAAAAAATTGGCGTCGAGCGATCGCGTCGTGCCGCCAATGCAGCTGATTTAGTCTTGCTTACCATCGATGCTTCCGCAGGTTGGACAGAAGGCGATGAAGAAATTTACCAAAAGGTACAACACCGTCCGTTGATTATAGTTATTAACAAAATCGATTTAGTAGAAGAAAGTGATAGGGAAAACCTTCAATCCAAAATCCCAGTTGCGCTGTCAGCGCACCAAATCTGCGCTCCAAAATCTACAATTGTCACAGCCGCAGCCCAAAATCAAGGTATTGATGCTTTAGAAACAGCAATTTTAGAGATAGTTCAATCTAGAAAAGTGCAAGCGGCTGATATGGATTTAGCTATTAACCAAAGGCAGGCAGCAGCCTTAACTAAAGCTAAAATATCTTTGGAACAAGTACAAGCAACAATTGTTCAGCAGTTACCTCTTGATTTTTGGACAATTGACTTACGGGGTGTGATTCAAGCTTTAGGAGAAATTACTGGAGAAGAAGTAACAGAATCAGTTTTAGAGAGGATTTTTAGTAAGTTCTGTATCGGGAAATAAACAGCAAAATTGCCAAATTTAAAAGGAAGTAGCAACCTGGAATATGTAGAATTTCTGAAGGCGTGACAAAGAAGCTACAAAGCAGACTAGATAAGTCATATCAATTCAAAATTCAAAATGACGCTCTCTACGAGACGCTAAAAGCGTAGCTTGCAACTCTTACAGAGTACGTGGACTCGCTCTAAGCGTTCGCGTAGCGTCTTGTAGAGTTGCCATGCCGTTGGTGTTAGCGAAGCGGTAGCGAGTCCTCGAGCGTTAGCGTCTCTGAAAGAGAAGAGAAGGCTTTACGCTGCGCTAACAAAATTCATGCATTAAGAAAGCCAGATAGAACAAAGGTATGTCCGTATATATCTGTCACATTCTTTTTTCAAATTGGTATCACACACGACTTAATGGCATTCGAAAGCAGCCCTGCTAACAGGATTAGTAGGTAAGCCTCAAACTTCAAAGCAATAGTCACGACTGCTGCCCCAATCGATAGAACGAAGTCAATATAGTGACATAACAAGATAAAATAAGTTTACTTTTGTAAAGAAGTGGATATCTGTGGAAGCTCTGGATACTCATTTACTCCATTTGCAAGCAACAGTAGCCAAGCTAAAGGGATTAGGGCGTGTTTTTTCACTCTGATTGTAAGTCGAAAACTTTTATGAAACTATACTATGTAACTTTAAATAATACAGATGAAGCACGCCAAATTGGTCAGGCATTACTGGAATATAAGTTAGCAGTTTGTGTCAATTGGTTCCCAATTACTTGTGCTTATAGTTGGCAAGGAGAAATTACTGAAGAACCAGAAGTTGTTTTAATTATCAAAACTCAAGATGGTTATGCTTTAGAAATAGAAAAACTTATTCAAGAGCATATTACTTATACTAATTTTATCGCCGAAATTTCTCCGACAGCAGTTAATCAGGGTTTTGTTAATTGGTTGAATGCAGAAGTTTCACCCCGCTGACAATAGAAATTATACCAATTCCAAATTCAAAATGACGCTTTCTATGAGACGCTAAAAGCGTGGCTTGCAACTCTTACAGAGTACGCGTACTCGCTCTAAGTGAAGCCATGCCAAAGGCTTTACGCTGCGCTAACAAAATTCATGCATTAAGAAAGCCAGACAGAACAAAGGTTTAGGAGTATTGTATCTGTCACATTCTTTTTTTCAAATTGGTATTACCCAAGAAGACAGTACAAATAGAGATATACAAGGTATAAGGACAGAGAAAATGGTTAATGGGCGAACCAGGAGTTAACATTAATCCGCCAGTCTCTGTTCTCTGGTTTCCGTTACCCAAGGAGTCAGACTCAGAATGACACCCACTAGCGGGATGAATCCAATCAGAAACAACAGTTCAACCGTGGTTTGCAAGGCATTCGTTTTCTGAGAAGCAATATAACCAACTAGAAACGGGCCTACTGCTGTAATCACACGCCCGATGTTGTAGCAGAATCCTGCACCCGTTGCCCGCAACCGTGTTGGAAACAGTTCGGGTAGGTAGTAGGTAAAGCTGCTCAGCACCCCAAACACCGCAAGTCCAATCGCGAAATACAGCCCCGTCCACAATGGCATGTTGGCAGGTCGATTCGATCCGAAGGTGAAAAGCATGGCGATCGCAGACAGCAAAAAGTAGATGACAAACATCCACTTGCGTCCCAGAAACTTGGCGACTGGAACGGTCAACAGCGTCCCGAACAATCCCCCTACCGTAAAGCTGTAGGTGGTTGCCGTTTTCCACTGTTCGATGAGCAATTGCATAGCTTTCCCAGCCACGACATTTTGCGCTTTGGCAGCCACTTGAGCCAGCCCTGCGGCAATCACGGGAATGAAGGCGTTGCAAGTCCACCAAGTCAACAGAGCGACCACGGCGAGCGCCAGCCCGCCCAGCGTGGTTCGACGATATTGTGGCGTAAACAGTTCGCTGATATGAGCAGCAGACTGCTTTTCAATGCGCTGCCAGCGCTCCGGTTCTTTAATCGAGAATCGCATGCCAATCGCGATCGCCGCTGGAATCAGGCTTGTAAAAAACACATAGCGCCAAGATACCTCTGGATTACCGGGTAGAGTAAGCGTAACTTGGTTATTGACAAAGGCGGCGAAAAACAGTCCTACTGGCGCTGCGGTGTAAAGTAATGCTCCCGCTTCGACGCGTACTCGTTCTGGTACCACCTCTGCCACCATCGCTGCCCCTGCTGCCCATTCTCCGCCAATGCCCAAACTGGCAATGATTCGACAGGCTGTAAACACCCAGATATTTGGAGCAAAAGCGCAGGCGAATGTTCCTAAAGAGTAGAGCAAAATGGTGAGTAGCAGCGTTTTGGTGCGTCCAATGCGATCGCCCAGCACCCCAAATGAAACGCCGCCGACCGCCCATCCCAATAGTAGAATCGAAGTTAACAATCCCGTCCAGTAAAGAGTTGGTCCTTTGGCTTCGGGAGAACCAATGGTTAAACCCAACAAAGTTGGCACACAGTTGGGTGCAACTAGGTTAAAAAGCAACCCGTCAAAGGCATCGAAGCCCCAACCTAACCAGGCAGCAAACAAGACCGTCCATTGATAGCGAGTCAGATGTAACATAATAGATGCTGAAGTACTCAATTCTCGTCTTTTGATTGCTGTAACCAGTCTGATAGTATAGATGGAAATGTTCTTAGAGCGTCAAATGTTCGATCATCTCGCTTACCTCCCGTAAGTTGCTATGATACTTTGGTCTGCTGATTAGAATTCATTAAGATATCTCCTCCCTGAAGTGTACGTTGACCGAACAAGGCAAAAGTAAAAAGTTAAAAGACAAAAGAAAGAATAATAAAAATGGTTACAAGCCCACGCCAGTTTGCTCAAGTCGGGAAACCCGCCCAAGCAACTGGCTCCTAAATTTATTTATGGAACAAAGTAAAAACACTTGTTTCCAGATATGTAGTAAACTAATCGTCAAAAAAATTACTCTGTACTTAAATACGTGTTTTAGCGTAGGCGTAGCCTGCCGTAGGCATCGCTCATTTTTTGTCAACATCACAAAATCGCGTTGCTCCCTGTGCGATCGCCCTTATCATCAATCAACTCCAATGTTAACGTGAGTTCGACGGATAGAAAAGCCCAAAAAGCTTGCTAGGGATGAATTTGCTGAAGTGGGCAGGTGAAGTGCGCGGAAAGTCTCTAGGCTGGAAATTAGGGCAACCACGACAACGTAGAATTCGCTATCCAGTTGTTAGAAAAACTACAAATAAGCCACGGAAACAACAACCAGAATCTGCTTAATATTGCCGATTTTCATGCCTGAAGACTGCTTGTTTCCAACTCAGCGTTCCTGGGTCGTTTTTTGCTGCTTAGTCTAAACTCCAGTAATTATAAATATTCGTAATTGCTCAACTAGAACTAAAAATAGAGCAATTAGTAGAGAGTATTTTGTAAATGGCTTGATAAGCTGTCAAACCTTGACGCTTGCCAGTATTAACGATAGAACGAACAGCCGCAAATAAATCCCGTCCCCATTGAGAACGGAAGCAATTAGTCACCTTACGAAATACCGTACTCATGCGAATAGCCTGTTCGCTACAATTATTCGTTGGTGGAATCGAGGCATCTTCAAGAAAAACATTTTTGACAACAGCGACAATGACCAGCATACCTTTCGATTCGACTGACAATTGGGCGAATCGGCGGTATTTCTATTTTTTCGTAGATTGCTTACAATTTTTGCTCTTGGCTTCTTACTTCCTCTCCACAATCGGGGCAACTCTTCACTTGTGCGATGATTACTTGGTCAAGATTCGAGTGTAAGCCTCTTGTCAAGGGGGTTGAGCAATTACGAAATTTACTCGTGAGCGATTAACACGTGTCTACGAACAAAAGCCAGCTTCAGCGTTTTAATTATTCTGAGTTGCCTAACCTAAAACGGGTATATAAGCTTCAACGTTTATAGAGCTTATTCTTTACAAACCACTTTTCACAGGCATCTTTGACAACTTTTCTCTCTTCAAACGACAAAAGCTCATCTGGCTGACCAGAAGCTAAAATTTTAGCGGCAGTAAACGCTTTTTCATGTAACACACCGCACTGAACCAGTTCTGTGTAAAAGATTTTTTCTCTTTCTTCTACTGGTGTAAAAAAATTACTTGGCATTTAAAAAAATTATTTAGTCTTGTTTTCAAAAGAATACCTTTATTACTAAACTTATTCTTCTATCTAGTGAATAATTTCAAGCAGATAGAGCATGGTTTAATGTAAAGTTTGCTAGTAATAAAAAATACAAAATTGAAATTTCTCGCTGATGATTTTATTAAGCAGTTCGCTACAACTACAAATTAGTCCGTGGTAGAGAGTGACTCAACAAAAACTTCGTGTACAAACTATTAATTAATCCTGCTGGCTTTTTGACTCTGAGAGCCTCAATCTGGTATCGAGCCAAGATCCTTGTAATTTCCTGCAAGATAGTCTAGACAAAGTTTATTACTGTCCTTTTAAGATAAACCGTTTAGTTGATGATACATATTGAAATTGCCTGGTTAGCATCCCTCACACTACCCCCGCGCAAGTCAGTCATGTTCAGATGTGTTTGCCCTTGTCTACCTGCCAACGCTTTGTGCCAGTTGCCTAAGTCCTGGATGTTTCGTTCTTGCTTCAATTCCATGTTTTTCAAGGTGGCTTACTTCTGCCTGCTGAAGTGCTGCCATATTTTAGATATGGATCGCTTTTTGCGTCTATGCTGATGATGCAAAAAGCCAGAGGTAGTATTAAAGGAAGAATGAATTAGCTTTGCTCGTAATGACTCTGGCTGAAACTCCAAACGACAAGAATTCTAGCAATCCTTTTCTCACCCTCAACTACGAAACTGCCTTAGAATCTCTAGGCGGCGACTACTACGATGAGGTTGCAGCAGCTGAATTTCCCCAACACCTCCTGCGTTGGCGTAACGATGAACTATTGCCCCGTTTCGGTCTAGACCCCCAAGTAGTCAAAGACGAAGATTTCATCGCAGCCTTTGGTCAATTTCAGGGACGCAAACCCTTGTTGGCTCTGCGCTACCACGGCTATCAATTTGGTGAGTATAACGGACAGTTGGGTGATGGTAGAGGCTTTCTCTACGGGCAAGTACGCGCCAATGATGGCGAATTATACGATTTTGGCACTAAAGGTTCTGGGAGAACGCCCTACTCCCGTGGTGGCGATGGTATGCTCACGCTCAAAGGTGGAGTACGGGAAGTTCTAGCTGCGGAAGCGCTGCACTACTTGGGTGTACGTACCTCGCGCTGTCTGAGCATGATTGAAACTGGTTTACCACTCTGGCGGGGCGATGAACCTTCGCCTACTCGTTCATGTGTGATGATTAGAATGAGCAGTTCTCATATTCGATTTGGCACTTTTGAGCGACTGCACTATTTCCAGCGTCCAGATTTAACTAAGAAGCTGTTAGACCACGTAATTGAGCAGTATTATCGACACTTAAATGTTGAAAAAGATAAATATGCTCTGTTTTACGCTGAATTAGTGAAACGGGTTGCAGAACTAGTAGCCCAGTGGATGGCGGCTGGCTTTTGTCATGCAGTCCTGAATACTGACAATATGTCGATTACTGGAGAGAGTTTTGACTATGGACCTTACGCATTTATTCCGAGTTATAACCCATCCTTCATAGCTGCATATTTTGATTATTATGGACGCTACTGTTACGGGAATCAACCAAGTATTTGTCATCTGAATTTACAAATGCTCCAAGAACCTTTAAAGGCGATTATTGATAAAGGTGCAATGGAAGCTGGATTAGCTAGATTTGATGAGTATTACGAAGCTGAATACAGTTCTTTGATGTTGAAAAAGTTAGGTTTTGAGAATTTGCCGTATCGAGAAGCAGTGGAGATATTGAATCTAACGATTGAGTTTTTGAAAGATAGCCAAGTTGGTTATCACCAGTTTTTTTATGAGATGGCTCGTACTTTTTCATCGAAATGGCGAGATGAACCAGGTTTTGTAATGGATAATTCAGATATTGTGCCAGTACCAGGTGCATCTGGAATATTTGATGATTGGTGCATACTATACCATCAAATTTTGAACGATTTTGATAGCGATCGCACCGATATAATTGCTCAAACTCTAGCTGTTCATAATCCCAAAACGGTATTATTAAGACCAGTAATTGAATCTGTTTGGGAATCAATTGCCCAAGAAGATAATTGGCAACCGTTTTATGAGTTGATCCAGGCAATTCAGTGTAGGAGATAATTAATAAGGGGCAAGGCTTGTACCGAAAATATTTTTTCCTTTGCCCCTCTGCTTCCCTGCTTTATTGTTAATATTTAGATGCGTTTTTCTGGCGATTTCATGAGAAAAGGAAATTGTTAAAAACTAATAATTTAGTTAATAAATATGATTCACTACATATTTACCACTTATTGATCCCTTTAACCCCCTTTTTTAAGGCTACGGTGTATACACAAGTCCTTTTTACCCCCTCTAACTTCCCCTTGGTAAGGGGGAGAACCGGATATTTCCCTCTAATGCATCCTACGGTGTACACACAAGTCTTGAAATCTCACTTAAAACTTGGTTTCGTTACCCTAGCCCTAAAATAAGGGGGAGAAATTGAGTTTCCAGTTACCCAAAAGTGGGGTATTTATAGGGCTAAAAGGCTTGAAACTCTTGCGGACTATACTTGTGTGTATACCGTAGCTTTTTAACTTTTTAAGGGGAGCTACTGCGGTCTTCTTCCAAAATGACTAAATTATAGTTGTCAAATTAGCTTTGATAATCACATCATTGAAATCCTTGTCGCCACCACTAGGTAAATCCTCAAAGCCAAAGGTATTACTTGCTAACAGGCGAATGTGATCTGATTTATCAGAATTAGCACCCAAAAATGGAAAATAAACCGCCGGATCGTTATTAGAATTGTTATCTATAACCGCATCAGGACGGCCATTAACAATAATAAAGGGAACGAAAATTGCACCAGGTTGGAAAGTACCACTATAAGTTGCACTACCTTGGTTACTCACAGTCAAATCAATACCAGTAACCTGACTACGTACGGCAGCCTGAGTATAACCAGCTTGTCCGATGAAAACATCAGCCTTACCATCGCCATTGGTATCAATTCCACCATTTTCATCAGTTATCTGATAGAAGCCGACGTAATTATTGTAAGCTGCCTCTCTGTAAACATTAAATTCAGCTTTAACTGATTGTTTGACATCTCGCAAATCAATCACTTCTTTTTGGGATTGTTCTTGGAGATTTGTACCAATAGGTAAAGCTTGATTCGTCTGCTTAATTTTCACCACCAAATCGTTAAAATCTGTGGCAGTGTTATTAGAAACATCCTTCCAACCTAGAGAGAAACTATCATCATTCAAGGCTGTAATTTGTTGTGTTGAAACACCAGAAAACAGTAATTTTCCGATGGAGTTAGGATCGTTGCGTACAGCATCCAAGGTACTGTCTTGGACTAACAAGAATCTGAAATTCTCGCCAGAATTTAATTCCAGCAGACTGCTGAGATTATTGTAGTCAAAACCGTTAGGGGTATTAGCGATCGCAGATAAAATTACCTTCGACCGATCTATTGCCGCTTTGGCATAACCTTCAGCACCAGGAGCAATACCGTCAATCGTACCTTTATCATCATCAACAGTAAATAAACCCAGTTCATTCACCAGCTTAGAATTGTGTCCAGTGAGTTTGATTTCCAGTTTGACTTTGCCATCCTCACCTTTAATGTTAAAGACATCATCATTCGGGTTAGTGAGACGACTGGGTATTTGCACATCATTATTAACATTAATAGTCAATGCCTTCTCAAAGGTGAGATTACCATCGTCAGTAGTGCGGACGCGGATTTTGTAACTAGACTTAGTTTTAAAGTCTGGAGAATTGTTGATTTTGAGGCTATTGCCATCAATGGTGAAGGCATTATTATCAGTATCATCAATTCCGCTAACTAAGCTATATACGAAATTATCCTCTTGATCTGGGTCAGTGCTACTGAATGTGCCGATGACTGTGTTAGCTGGTGCTTTATCGTTGACATCAGTCTCATCCAACGCCAAATCTGTGGGGGCATCATTAACAGCAGTGAGATTAATGTCGCGGGTTACAACAGTACTATCTAAGCTGCCATCATTGACAACAAAGCTGATGGTGCGCTTTGTGGTGCTGGGGTTCTCGCTGCTGTTTTGATAGGTAACAGATCGCAGGGCAGTTTGATAGTCGGCGACGGTGGCACTGCCAGTTAAGGTTAAGACACCGTTAGTATAGCTGCCAGTAATGCCATTTTGGTTGGTGAAAGCGAGGGTGTCTTCTGTGGAAGCGAAACCATTGGTAATGCTGACAGTGGCGCTGCTGAGATTGCTGGAGTCGGCATCGGTGACGGTGATGCCAGAGTCGATGACTGTGGCAGGGTCGTTTTCGGTGTAGGCAAGGGCGGTGTTGGTGGCGGTGGTGACTGGGACATCAGGTTCGGCAGTGAGATTAATGTCGCGGGTTACAGCAGTACTATTTAAGCTGCCATCATTGACAACAAAGCTGATAGTGCGCTTTGTGGTGCTGGGGTTCTCGCTGCTGTTTTGATAGGTAACAGATCGCAGGGCAGTTTGATAGTCGGCGACGGTGGCACTGCCAGTTAAGGTTAAGACACCGTTAGTATAGCTGCCAGTAATGCCATTTTGGTTGGTGAAAGCGAGGGTGTCTTCTGTGGAAGCGAAACCATTGGTAATGCTGACAGTGGCGCTGCTGAGATTGCTGGAGTCGGCATCGGTGACGGTGATGCCAGAGTCGATGACTGTGGCAGGGTCGTTTTCGGTGTAGGCAAGGGCGGTGTTGGTGGCGGTGGTGACTGGGACATCAGGTTCGGCAATTGTTAAAGTGGCACTGGGATTACTGTTGGCATCAAGGATGTAGTCTGGGCTGGCTTCTAGGTTGACAGTGACGGTTTCGTTGGGGTCAGAGACTCCATCGGCGACAGCTTTGACTGTTAAGGTGGCGGTGGTTTCTCCGACAGCGATCGCAAAGGTGTTGGCTGTGACAGAGGTAATATTTGTACCTGCTGCCAAGGTGTAATCGGTGGTGGCGGTGGCGGTGCCTGTGGTGTTGAAGTTGACGACTAAACCACCAACTGGGGCAGGAGTATCGAGGCTAATGGTAAAAGTGCCATCTGTAACGCCTTCTTTGGGGCTGGTGCCTGCGGTGATGCTGATTTTGGGAGTAGTATTCAACAGCACTGAGACATTATTGCTACTGAAGTTAGCAGCAGCCAAATCCAGCTTGCCGTCGCCGTTGTAGTCTCCCACTGTGACTGACCGGGAACCACTGCCGACGCTGAAGTTGGTGGCAGTGGCAAAGCTGCCACTGCCGTTGCCTAGCAGCACTGAGACATTATTGCTGCTGGCATTAGCAGCAGCCAAATCCAGCTTGCCGTCGCCGTTGTAGTCTCCCACTGTGACTGACTGGGAACCACTGCCGACGCTGAAGTTGGTGGCAGTGGCAAAGCTGCCACTGCCGTTGCCTAGCAGCACTGAGACATTATTGCTGCTGTAGTTAGCGGTAGCCAAATCCAGCTTGCCGTCGCCGTTGAAGTCTCCCACTGTGACTGACCGAGGGTTACTGCCGACGCTGAAGTTGGTGGCAGTGGCAAAGCTGCCACTGCCATTGCCTAGCAGTACTGAGACGTTGTTGCTGTTGTGGTTAGCGGTAGCTAAGTCGAGCTTGCCGTCGCTGTTAAAATCTCCCACTGTCAGTGACACAGGATGATTAGTGCCGACGGCGAAGTTGGTGACAGTGGCAAAGCCGCCTGTACCGTTGCCTAGCAGCACGGAGACGTTGTAGCTGAAGTGGTTAGCGGTAGCTAAGTCGAGCTTGCCGTCGCCGTTGAAGTCTGCCACTGTGACTGATTGGGGATTACTGCCGACGGTGAAGTTGGTGGCGGTGCCAAAGCCGCCAGTGCTGTTACCTAGCAGCACGGAGACGTTGTAGCTGTAGTAGTTAGCGGCAGCCAAGTCCAGCTTGCCGTCGCCGTTAAAGTCTGCCACTGTGACTGATTGGGGATTACTGCCGACGGTGAAGTTGGTGGCGGTGCCAAAGCCGCCAGTGCCGTCGCCTAGCAGCACTGAGACGTTGTTGCTGCTGTAGTTAGCAGCAGCCAAGTCCAGCTTGCCGTCGCCGTTGAAGTCTGCCACTGTTACTGATTGGGGATTACTGCCGACGGTGAAGTTGGTGGCGGTGCCAAAGCTAGCAAATACTCCAGGGTAGGCTTCCCTAATTTTTGGTTGCAACGCCAGAGTAGAGCCGATTTGCCCTATCTTCACCTCTAGTTCCCAGGTTCCCCCATGTTGGGCATTGCCGATTTTCTGGGCTGAGGCGGCGATGTTTGCCCCAGTAAGTTGATGTAGCTGTTCTATAAAGGTTTTTCCCGTTTCTCCTCTGGCAACTTCACACCCATAAATGAGGATTTCGGCAGCAAGCCATTGTTGTAGTTGCTGGCGATAGGTGTGGAGGTTGTCTAAAGTTAGTTGGCTATTACCTAGTTGCAAGTTGCCGGGGCTACCGTGGGCAATTATCTGGATATTGGCTGTCGGATAGTTGTGGCAGAGGGCGCTGATTTGGGCAATGCCGTCTTGGTGTTTGTTGAGGACAGTTACTTTGGCTGTGGGTATGATGCCTTGGACGAGTATTTGATGATCTTCAATTGCTGAGTCGATGATGACTAGGGTGTGCTTTGTGGTAGTTGCAGTTGTCATAATGTTTAAGTTTTTCCCTGTTTTGGTATTCATTTGACCTTGGGTAAAATCACTTAGTGGTCAGATCCCCAACTTCTCTAATAAGTCGGAGATATTAAAGCTCCCAGTAGGATTGCGGCGGCGAAGAGCGGGGGCGAGAAATGTTTTAATGAATTTTACGTAGCTATTGACTTGATTTTGTATATATGTATAGTTAATAACTAAACGCCCAATACTCTAGCAATGTTTATTACTAGTGTCAAAAGTTAATTTTTTTGCTAATGATTGTACAATCCACTGCTAAAGCTGCTCTCCCTGTAGAAATACTCGCCTCGCGTAATTTCATAGACTGGCTGCAATTGCAGCAAATTAGTCTGGCTTTCACTACTTATCAAAGTTCGCGTCTGATGCTATTAGGGGTGAACGCCCACGGACAATTGTCGGGATTTGAGCGTGTTTTTGACCGTGCAATGGGGTTATATGCTACCCCAGAACGAATTTATCTCAGTTCCAAATCGCAACTCTGGCAGTTAGACAATGTGCTGGCTCCCGGACAACTTTATGATGGTTATGACAAGCTTTATATTCCCCGGATTGCTTATACTACTGGGGATTTAGATATTCATGATTTGGTAGTAGAAACTGATAACGAACGCATTATTTTTATCAGTACTATATTAAATTGTTTAGCAACAGTGAGCGATCGCCATAGTTGCATTCCTTTATGGAAACCGAAGTTTATTTCTAGTTTGGTCTCTGAAGATCGCTGTCACCTCAATGGTTTGGCGATGGTAGCCGGAAAGCCTCGCTATGTTACTCTCTGCGGTGAATCTGATGTGGTGGATGGTTGGCGGGACAAGCGACGAGGCGGGGGTTGTATTATTGATATTCAATCTGATGAGGTGATTGCTAGGGGTTTATCTATGCCCCATGCTCCAAGATTTTATCAGGGTAAGTTGTGGTTGCTAAATGCTGGCACTGGGGAATTTGGCTATATCGATTCCGATGGAGAATTTCAGGCTGTTGCTTTTTGTCCCGGTTTTCTACGTGGTTTAGCATTTAGTGGAAATTATGCCATTGTCGGCTTATCTAAACCCCGCGACAAAACTTTTTCTGGTTTAAAACTGGATGAGAATTTAGCCAGTAAAAATGCTGAACCCCGATGTGGGTTAATGGTCATTGATTTGAAAACTGGCGAAATTGTTCACTGGCTACGTCTAGAAGGAGAAGTGACGGAACTTTATGATGTGCAGGTGTTACCAGGAGTCCGTCGCCCCCAAGCATTAGGATTCCAGACTGAGGAGATTCAGCAGTTAATTACCCTCGACCCCCGTTCTCCTCTACTTGGGGGAAATCTGCCATTTGCTGGAGACACAGATAAAGATAATATCATCTCTGTAATCTCGACTGAAAATCAAGTCTGGTCTGATTTATGGACAAAACAAGCGCAGCAATTCCCAATCGTAGAACAACTTTATCAGCAGGCATTAGCTTTACAAAAACAACTACAATTGACAGAGGCGATCGCTCAATACGAACAAATCATCGCCCAATATCCCCAATATGCTCCTGCTTGGTATCAGTTGGGGGTGATTATGGACAATCAAGGACAAACTCAGCAAGCTGTTCTGGCTTATCAACAGGCATTGACAATTAACCCAAAATATGCACAAGCACATAATAATTTAGGTATTGTGGAAGTAGCCGAGAAAAATTTAGAAAAAGCGATCGCTTGTTTTGAATCTGCAATTGTCAGCAACCCTAACTATGCTTTTGCTCACAATAATCTTGGTCTAGTTTGGCAAATGCAAGGTAAGCTATCAGCAGCAGCAGCTAAGTTTCAGGAGGCTTTACAGAAAAATCCTGAGTATGCAGAAGCTTATTTGAATTTGGGCATTGTATTAGAGGCACAAGAGAATTTACAAAGTGCGATCGCTTGTTATCGTTCAGCTGTTCGCCACAAGCCAGACTATATTAAAGCTTATATCCGCTTAGGATCAGCACTGTTATCTTTAGCGATGGTTACTCAAGGTCAAGTAGATGAAGCCAGGGTAGCATTTGAAAAAGTTTTACAACTACAACCAGACTCGGCTGAAGCATTCAATTACTTGTTTTACCTCAAAGAAATGAGTTGCGATTGGCAGATGCGTCAGTCTGATTTAACCCGCATCTGGGAGCAAACTCTTTGGGAGGTTGAGAAAGCAAAACTGACAACAATCAGCCCCTTCGATAGCTTATACAAGCCTTGGGACAGGACTTTTTTGCTCAAAATAGCTCGGACTCATGGGGAAAATATTAAAACACAATGGGCAAGTCAAAAACAATCTCTGAATTTTACTCATTCCCGTTCTTTGAATGGGCGGCTACGCATTGGCTATTTATCTAATGATTCCCACAACCATGCTATTAGTCATTTGACGAAAAGCTTATTTAACTTGCACGATCGAGCTAATTTTGAGATATTTGTTTACTCTTTGAGTGCAGATGACAATAGCGAATACCGTCAACACATCGCTGTTAATTGCGAACACTTCCAAGATATTACTACTTTATCGATAGAAGAAAGCGCCCGTCAGATTTATAATGATGGCATTCATATATTAATCGATCTCAAGGGTTACACAGCTGGATCTCGCAGTGCGATTTTGGCTTTGCGACCTGTTCCCATTCAGGTTAGCTATTTGGGCTATCCGGGAACGATGGGTGCTGACTTTATCGATTATATTATTAGCGATCCAATACTCACACCACCAGAATTTGCTGATGGTTTCAGCGAAAAGCTAGTCACCTTACCTCACAGTTATCAAGTCAACGATCATCAACAAGCGATCGCTTCTACCCCTGTGACTCGTTCTCAGTATGGTTTACCTGAGTCGAGTTTTGTCTTTTGCTGCTTCAATAACAACTATAAAATTGAACCGCAGATTTTCGATATTTGGATGAGAATTCTCGCCGCAGTTCCAGGAAGTGTGCTGTGGTTACTTGTGAGATTTCCTGCTGCTGAGGATAACCTCAAAAAAGAAGCCCAAGCGCGGGGAATTAATAGCGAGCGTTTAATTTTTGCCCAATATCACCCCAAAGCAGAACATTTAGCCCGCCATCAATTAGCAGACTTATTTCTAGATACTCTATACTATAATTCTCACACTACTGCTAGTGATGCTCTATGGGCAGGTTTACCAATTATTACCTGTCTAGGAAAAACCTTTGCTTCTCGTGTTGCTGCTAGTTTGCTGACAGCAGTTGGTTTACCAGACTTAATTATTAAGAACTTAGAGCAATATGAGCAATTGGCAATACATTTAGGCCATTCCCCTTCAGCATTGCAGGAACTCAAACAGAAGTTAGCACAAAATCGTACCACTTACCCACTGTTTGATACACCACGCTTTACCCACAATCTAGAACAAGCTTACCGTGCTATGTGGGATATCTACACTGCTGGGAAATCACCGCAAGCGATAGAGGTGAGCGATATTAAAGAATAGTTATCACGGTTTCAGTCGGGGATTTAACCCCAACTGTAATAGGACTTATCCCTCTTTTGGCTAACTAAACTGCTGGGCATAAAACCGCGCATAGCGACGCTTTAGGGCTAATAATTCTTCATGAGTTCCTGATTCGACAATTTGACCCTGTTCAAGAACTAAAATACGATCGCACCTCCTAACTGTCGATAAACGGTGAGCAATAATAAATACCGTCCGTTTTTCCATCAATCTTTCCAGCGCTTCCTGTACCAGTGCTTCTGATTCGGAATCTAATGCTGATGTCGCTTCATCAAGAATCAAGATTTGGGGATTGAGCAGAACAGCACGAGCGATCGCAATTCTTTGTCTTTGTCCACCTGATAAGTTTACCCCACGTTCGCCTACCCAAGTCTTATAACCTTCTGGTAGTTGGCTAATAAACTGATGGGCATTAGCAATTTTTGCCGCCTCTTTAACTGCTTTTATGTTAAAAATATCTTGTCCAAAAGCGATATTTTGAGCAATTGTCCCTGAAAACATGATGGTTTCTTGAGGAACAATCCCAATTTGTCGCCGCAGACTATGCAACTTCACATCTCGAATATCAACCCCGTCAATGAAGATTTGACCAACTTCAGGATCGTAAAAACGGGGAAGAAGATTCACAAATGTGGTTTTACCAGCACCAGAAGCACCCACAAGAGCGATCGCTTCACCTGGTGATACCAATAAACTGATATCTTTTAAGACAGGTTCGCCTGGTTTATAAGCGAAGGAAATATGACGATATTCTACTTTGCCATTGACTGGAGAAAGAGCGATCGCATTTATTTTTTCGATCACTGTTGGCTGAATTGCCATCAATTCAAAAACGCGGTCAACAGATGCTTCACCCTGCTTAAATTCATTGTAATTATTAGTAGTGTGACCAATGGGATCAATTAACAGCGCCGCCGCCGCTAGATAACTGAAAAAATTCGCCACTGTCAAGTGACCTTGGGAAATTTGCCACGCTCCCACAATTAGTAACAATAAGGCACTTAAGGCTTCAAAAAATCCGATAATCGGAATCTGAATCGCTTTCAGACGTTCGGCTGAGTATTTTGCTTTGAGACTGCGTTCTGCTTCATGGCCAAAGCGAGCAATTTCGTAATTTTCGGCAGCAAAAGCCTGTACCAAACGAATACCGTTGAAAACTTCCGCGAGGATGGCTGATAAACCCGACACGCGATTTTGACTTTTCAAGGAATACTTGCGTAATCGTTCACCAAACCAACTAACTAAAATACCCATCAGTGGGGCAACTATTACTGTTGCAAGTGTCAGTTGCCAATTCAAGTAAATCATGTAAATCGGAATTGCTAGCAACTGCAAAATACAGGGGATAAAGTCGTGAAATACTTTATTTACGACTTCGCCAACGCGGTCAACATCTTCGGTAAGGCGGTAAGATAAATCACCTGCTTTTGCCGTTTCAAAATAGCTGAGATTAAGCTTTTGGAGGTGGGCGTAGACTTGCTGGCGGAGATGAAAAGCAACTCTTAAAGCAGCTTTTGCCATATACATATCTTGTATAGACTGAAATAAGCCTCTCACCAGAAATACTAAAGCACAACTGCCAGTTATTTGAGCGATCGCGACTACATTACCTTGGGCAAAGGGAATTGCCAATTTCCCAGCGAGATTAATTAATATTAAAGTCGCCAGCACGTATCCCAAGATACCAATAAGTCCTTTGGTAATGGTTTGCCATTGGAGTCGGATATAAGGCAGTAGTTGCCAGTAATTAGAACGGGTTTTCAAGCTCGAAGATCCACAACAATCAATATTGTTTGACGCTAGCAGTTTTTGGCGAGTTTCTGAATAGTTCACTAATTAGTTACAAACTGTTGTAGCGTTCAAGTTCAAATAATCTATACACAAAGAATTAGTATTAGTACTAAAAGTATATCCTTGTATAGATGCCTGTTTTTTAGTATTTATTAATACTTATATTCAGATTTGACTATTGCTTACACCCACGCTTCATAGTTTTGCAGCTCTAGCAACATGGATGTAGATAACTTTAGCCAGGAAATAAATGAATTGCGATCACGGGTAAGGGGAATATGGCAGCGCACTGCAACTCAACCGAACTCACAACAAGAGCTAATGATAGAAGCTTTCGAGGAACTCCAAATAGCAGTAGAAGAACTATTGGTTGCCTCTGAGGAGTTAGAGGTAACAAGAGCACAAGCAGAGAAAGAACGTCAGCGTTACCAAGAATTATTCGATTTTGCGCCAGATGGTTACTTAGTAACTAATACCGTAGGGAAGATCCTAGAGGCTAACTATGCAGCAGCAATTATGCTCTCTGTGCGCCAACAATATCTCATAGGTAAACCATTAGTTCTGTTTATTGCTCAACAAGACCGACAGATATTTAGCTCCCTGATAAATAATTCGCAGCAGATACAAGACTGCATAATTGACATAAATCCACGCTTGGGTACACCCTTTCCTGTTAGTCTCAGGGCATCTCCAGTGTATGACTCACAACAAAAGTTGGTAGGCTGGCGTTGGTTGCTGCATAATATCAGCGAAGCTAAACAAGCACAAGAACGAGTGGCAAAACGCACAGTGGAACTGGCAAAAGTAAATCAGCAATTACTGGGTGAGATTGCAGAGCGTAAACGAGCCGAGTCACAACTGCTGCACCTTGCGTTTCACGATGTACTAACGGGCCTGCCAAACCGCGCTTTATTTATGAACCGTTTAGAAGATGCGGTCAATTATTCTAAACGGCATTCAGATTATTTATTTGCTGTCTTGTTTCTAGACTTAGATCGCTTCAAGTTGATCAATGACAGCTTGGGACACGCATTGGGAGATCAATTACTGCTTACCGTAGCTCAAAGGCTTCAAGAATGCTTGCGCTCTGTAGATATAGCTGCACGGCTGGGAGGAGACGAGTTTATCATCTTACTGGTGGGAATTAAAGATGTACTAGAAGTGGTAGCGGTTGTTGAGCGAATACAAAAGAAACTGGCACTTCCTGTGGTTTTAGGCAGGCAGGAAGTTTCTACTACAGCAAGTATTGGCATTGCCTTAAGCATAACAGGTTGTCAAGAACCAGAAGACTTCTTGCGTGACGCCGATATTGCCATGTACCGAGCTAAGACACAAGGCAGGGGGCGCTATGAGATTTTTAACACTGATATGCATATTCAAGCAATGGCACACTTGGAGTTGGTTAACGAGCTGCGCCGAGCCATTGAGCTTCAAGAGTTTCAGGTTTATTATCAACCGATAGTATCACTCAGTAGCGGCAGGATAACTGGTTTTGAAGCGCTTGTGCGATGGCTACATCCAAAACATGGCATTGTTTTGCCAGAGTATTTCATGTCAACTGCCCAAGAAACTGGGCTAATAATCCTTATTGAACAGTGGGTCTTATATGAGGCATGTGGTCAGATACAGCAGTGGCAAGAGCAATTATCCTCTAATTCTAAGGATCTGCCTAAGTCTCCCTTGAGCATTAATATCAATCTTTGTAGTACTAGGTTCAGTGAAGAAAAGTTGCTGCCGCACATCAATAAAGTTCTACAAGACACTGGACTCACCGCACCGAGTTTGACGCTGGAGATTACAGAAAGCGTAATTATGGAAAACAACGATAAAGCCATCATTAGGCTAAAGCAACTGAGAAATTTAGGAATTAAGTTGGCAATTGACGACTTCGGTACGGGCTATTCCTCATTAGGTCGTCTCCACCACTTTCCAATTAATCAGTTGAAGATAGACCGCTCCTTCGTTAACGAAAACATTTTTGATGATGGAAATTTAGATATTGTTGAGACAATTATTACATTGGCACACAAATTAGGTGTGGATGTGACCGCCGAAGGAGTGGAGACAGAAAAACAACTAGCAATGTTGAGAAAGTTGAATTGTGAATATGGGCAGGGATATTTTTTCTCCTATCCATTAGATAGCTCTCAGGCGACGGCATTAATTATGACAAATCCTCAGTGGTGATGCGCCAAGAGCAACACCGAAATTTGTCTCCTACCAGGATGAGATTTTGGCAGACAAAAAATTAGCCCCTTGCTTGCAAGCAGGAGGCTAAACTTATAGCAGGAGGCAAAAGGCAGGAGGCAGGAGGTAAAACATTACTATTCCTAACATCCACGCTTGTCATTATGTCCTAACCTTTAATTCGCTTGCTATATCTAAGAAATAATTGACGCTCTTATTGCTTCCCTACACTCCGTTTCGGTTGCAATGACAATATCGGTGTTGCGTAAATCCTAAGTTAAAAACTGTTTTAGCGTTCATCGTAGAGTTTCTCGATGTTCTTTTATGATTGAAGTGAAATGTTCATCAAGGGGTCTTGCTTTATGAAACTGGAAGAGTATTTCAACGCACTTGCACCAGATGACATCCGACTCAAAGGAACCCGCATTGGTATTGAGAGCATTCTTTACGAGTATATTTATCGCTGCAAAACACCAGAAGAAATTGCTGAACAATTTCATACGGTGAAGTTGGAACAGGTTTACGCCACGATTTTGTATTACTTGCATCATCGTTCAGAGGTTGATGCGTATTTGGTAGATTGGTTGGAATTTTCCCGAACCATGCGCGAAGAACAACAGCGAAATCCGTCTTCTGCCAGGATGAGATTTTGGCGGATGCAGTCAGAAAACGCTCCAAAGCAGTTACACGAAAGCTAATGGCAATCCGGTATCTGTTGGATGAACATCTTAATCCTACATATCGTTCCCAACTTGTGCGGCGCAACCCTGAATTAGTCGTGCGAATCATTGGGGATTTAGATGTGCCACCCAAAGGTACTCCAGATCCAGAAATTTTGATTTGGTGCGAAGGGACTTCCAAGTAAAAAAATATTCAATCGCAGAGGGACAAGGAAGACAAGGGGGACAAGGAACAAAGAAGTCTAGTTGAATAGACAAATTGGATAATTTATTTTTTGGAGTTCCCGAAACCAATGGATTTATTTTAGTGACTAACAACCGTAAGTCCATGCCCGGACATTTAGCTGATCATTTAGCTTCAGGTCGCCATATTCCTGGAATTTTCACCATCGATGTAAACCAAAGTATTGGACAAACTGTTGAAGAATTAATCATCATTGTGGAAGCTTCGTTTGAAAATGAATACTAGGATCGAATTGAATATCTACCCCTGAGCCAATAGCGCATTGTTCACTTTTTCACTCCAGTTTTTCACGCCCTTCCCAACTAAGATATCAGTACATATTAAGCAACAAGATATAGCAAAGTGCTGTTAGCGGTAGCGGGGCGTTTAGCCCGTGCTGAGTAAAAACCTAGTTTTGTCAAGGCTTTGAGCGTTCAACACTGTCCTAACCTATGTGACTACGGCTATAATTTTACTTAAATTATACCAATTTAAAAAAAGAATGCTACAGATACATACTCTCAAACCTTTGTTCTGTCTGGCTTTCTTAATGCATGAATTTTGTTAGCGCAGCGTTAGCGAATCCACGAGCGTCATTTTGAATTTTGAATTGGTATTACCCCTGATGCGTTATGCTATCGCTAGTGCGTTCTAAAAAATTAGCCCCCTCCTAACTTCTAAGGAAAGAGCTAAATTAATCTTAAAATTTAATTACGAACTACGAATTACGAATTACTTAATATCCGCCTTCTTCTTCGTATTCTGGCTGTCTTTCCTTGACTTTCTTAGGAATATTCACTGGCTTCGGCGCATCTTCCCAAGCATCGCCCTCTACGTCGTCATAATCATCGTATTCGTCAACATAAGGCTTGTTGTAGGGCTGGGCTTCATATTTTAGTGGCTGCGGTTGTTGATACCTGTCGCTGCCGGTTGCCTCGCTCCAGTTATCTTCTTCTTCATCTTCTTCGTATTGAATAGATTCATACGGCCGCGCTTTCATTACCTGACGCTGTGGTCTTTCTTCTTCCACATAGTCTTCTGTCCATTCCTCTTCTTGCGCTACTGGTTCGGGGGCGCGAACTTTTTGCCTGGGTGGCTGCAATGGCACTCCACTAGGCAGTTGATTACCTGGTGCAACTTGGCGCGGTGGAGTATAGCCGTATTCTTCTTCTATATCTCGCTCCCACGGTGCTTTGCCGATACCCAGGCGCTCTAGTAAACCAACTGTCAACTGGTTTACTCGTTCTTCGGCTCCCTCAAACACAATCAACCGATTGGGGCCAGTGCTGACAATTTCATCCACTGAGAACTCGTAAGTACTCAGAAATTGATCGGGAATTTGGGGCAATCCTAAAGAAGCAATGACTATAGATTCAAGCTTCCCACTTTCGCCGTTGAACTTGAAGCCGCGAACTTTGCCTAAGACTTCACCTGTTTCTGTAATTACTTCCCAGTTAATCAAATTACTGAGAGCTTCAACATCGATATCTTCAATGACATCTTCGTTATCAACCAGGATGACATCACCAATCTGGCTGATGTTGTTGAGGTACATATAGCGCGGTATGCCCGAAATAGAGATCAGGCTGTCTCGCAAACCAAGAGCCACAACCTCTCTTTGATCGATATCAACCCAGACTTGACTGATGATGCCTAGCCGCTTGCCGTTATCGCGGGTAATCACCTGGGTATTTAATATGTCGGAACGCCTAATTATCTGTTCGGAGGTCATTCTATACCGAGTCCTGATCTCGAATCCGGTTTGTCTATACACTATTATTAACAAAAACTCAAGCAGATGTATTGGATGATTGTAACTTAATCCCCAAAACTTGAGTGTAAGCTCCTCGTGCTTGAGTAACGCCAATTGTGCGTTCGGCTGATTCTATCATCGGACGACGCAAACTCACAACTATAAATTGCGCTTGTTGTGACTGTTGTTTAATCATTTTAGCTAATCGCTCTACGTTTGCCCCATCTAGAAACATATCTACTTCGTCAAAGGCGTAAAATGGCGATGGGCGGTAGCGTTGCAGGGCAAAGATAAAGCTCAAGGCTGTAAGTGATTTTTCTCCCCCAGACATAGAAGCTAGGCGTTGTACTGGTTTGCCTTTGGGGTGAGCGACTAAATTCAATCCGCTGCTAAAGGGATCTTCGGGATTTTCGAGTTGCAGGTAGCCGTCGCCGTCGGACAGGATAGCAAAAATTGATTGAAAGTTTTCGTTGACAGCATCGAAAGCTTCTTTAAAAGCAAGTTGCCGCAATGTGGTAAAGTTTTCAATCCGCAAAAGTAATTCGGTGCGTTCTCCTTCCAGTGTCTCTAATTTTTGCGTGAGTTCTTGGAGACGGTTTTGAGTGCGTTCGTATTCTTCCAACGCCAGCATATTCACAGGTTCCATTGCTTGTAAGCGTTTGGTAAGCGATCGCAATTCTTTTTGCAATTCCTCTAAATCTACTTTATCTGGAACTTCCGGTAAGGGATTTGGTAATTCTGCTCCTACATCCTGCAACTGACTTTGCAATGCAATTAATTCTTCTCGTCGCTTTTCTTGGGTTTCTTGGAGTTTTTGGATTTCCCATTCCAATTGTTGTTGGCGTAAAAGATGCGATCGCACTTCCTGTTCTGTGGCGTCGCGTTTTTGTTTCTCTTCACCCAAATTTTGCTCCATTCGACTCAACAATAAACGGGTTTGGGTGATTTGATCGTCTATCGCTGTGATTTGTGTGCAGACGCGATGAATCGCGTCTCTACAAGAGATTTGTTGGGTTTCGTATTCGGTGATTCGCGTCTCCCCTTCTTGGATTTTTTCTTGCAAACGTTGTTGCTGATTTTCTAAATTTTTTAATCTTTGTTCAGCTTCTCTTAATGCCGTCTCCCGTTGTTGCAATTGTTGCTCTTGGATTTTTATGGTTGCTTGGATTTGTTGCCATTCACTGGGTGTTTGGGATGCTTCTAACTCTGCTAATGCATGTCGCAATTGTTGCAATTCATTTTCTTGACCAGGTAATTCCCGCTCTAAAATTTCCAGACGAGATTGAGCAGTGGCTAATTTTTCGCTGTTTTGTGCAAGTTGCGATCGCGTCCCCTGCAACTGCATTGTTAAACTCTTAATGTCTTTTTGCAACTGCTCCAATTGCAACTGCTGTTCGCGCCGTGCTTGACGCGCTTCAGTGAGTTCCTGGGTGAGTTTTTTGGTTTTGGTTGACAAAGTAGCGATTGCTTCAGTAGAACGCTCTAAAATTCGTTCAATGTCAACTAAGCGAGTTTTTAAAGCGATCACTTCATCGGGTTCCACCGCTTCCGCATTGCCAAACCGCAAGGACGAACGCTGGTTGTTGCTACCACCAGTCATTGCACCGCTGGTTTCCAGAAGTTCCCCGTCTAAGGTGACGATGCGATACAGTCCTAAATTTTTCCGCGCCGCCTCCAGGTTGGCAAATACTACCGTGTTGCCAAAAACATAGCTAAATACATCTTTGTAACGGCGATCGCAATCGACTAAGTTAACAGCATAGTTAACGAAACCACTAGCAAAACGCAGCGTTGCATCTTGAGTAAATTTGGGAGCGTGAATTTTATTCAGCGGTAAAAAAGTCGCCCTCCCTGCCCGCTTCTGTTTGAGCAATTCAATCCCTGCTGCGGCTACACCATCATCTTCCACCACAATATGTCCCAAGCGTCCCCCAGCAGCCATTTCTAAAGCAAGCTGATGGCGGGGTTCTACCTTTCCTAACTGCACAACTAAGCCACAAAGTCCAGGCATTCCCGATTGTAAAATGACTTTACTAGCTTGGGTTCCTTGGACTTCTTGCTGTGCCTGCGCCTGCGCCTCTATTTTATCCAGCTGGCGTTGTTTTTCTCGTTGTTCGGAAAGTAACCGCTTTTGGGTTTCCTGTTGAATTTGCAGTTCTTGCTCTGTGGCTGAGAGATTTTGGGCTAAATTTTGGATCGGTTCGCTAGAGGCGTTAAATTCCGTTTCAACTCCACTACACTGAGTTTGTTTTTCTGCTAATAACGGTTCATCGCGTTCAATTAACTGGGTTTGCTCTTGGATCAGCTGCTGTAACTGATTATTGCGTTCTCTAAGTTGTGCTTGTTCCGTGCGTTGCGGTTCTAGAGTGTGCAGCAAAGCTTCAATTTGACGGTTGAATGCTGTTTGTTGCTGCACCCACGCTTCTGAAGCCGAGGCGATTTCTGCTGCTGCTTCGCGGGAAGTTTCTAAAGCTTGCTGTGTTTCATCTCTTTGTTGCTGACAATAGACAATAGATTGCCCCTCTACAATCTGTGTTTTGGCAATTTCTTCTAGGGAATGACGGTGTTTTTGAATCTCTTGCTGAGTTTGAGCCAGACGTTTGGCAGTTTCCTGCGTTGCTGTTTGTAATTCTGTTAGCTGACGCTGGAGTTGTTTACGTTCTGCTTCTTGGGTGGCGAGGGTAGATTGTACCGCCAATAGTTCCTCTTCTCCCAATGCTTTCACGTGGGCATTGAGTTGTTCCAGTTCAGCAGTTTTTTGAACGATTTGGGAATTTAGGTTTGTGAGTTGGGTAGTGAGTTCGCTAAAATTGCGATCGCCTGTTTGAATTTCGTGAACTAACTTTTCTTGTTGTGCTTGTAGCGATCGCCATGATAAAACAGCTTCCCAGGATTGTTTAGCGAGAAATTCTGTGCGGAGTTTTTGATATTTCTCAGCTTTCGCCCGATCTTGGGAAAGGCGATCGCGTTGTGCAGTTAATTCCGTTTCAATAATCCGACAGCTATCTTCCTTTTCCTTCACCTCATCTAAAGTTGATTTGGCTTGGATAATTTTGCGATCAAACGCCGCCACCCCAGCCAATTCATCAATAATTTCCCGCCGTTCCCGCCCATTCATTGAGATAATGCTGGTGACATCCCCTTGCAGCACCACATTGTAGCCTTCAGGATAAACCCGTAGATTACTTAGTTCCCCATGCAACTCTGTCAACGTGCAAGGTACACCATTGATATAGTAATTCGATGTGTAAGTCCCTTGGTGAGTGACTCGTAGCCTTCTAGTAACACTCCATTCTGCCGATTTTTGATTTTGGACTTCGGCTTCGCTCAGTCGAACGATTTTGGATTTTGGATTTTCTTCCCCTGCTTCCCCTACTTCCCCTACTTCCCCTGCTTCCCCTACTTCCTCCCTTTGTACCTTTGCGTCTTTATGTGAGATTTCATCCGACAAATCAAATGTCACGGTGACGCTAGCCTCAATCGAAGCACGTCCTTTAGCCGTTTGAGTGTTATTTACCAAATCCGGTAAGCGTTCGGCTCGCATTCCCTTAGAACTAGAGAGTCCCAGGCAAAAGAGCAGTGCATCTAGGATATTAGACTTACCCGAACCATTTGGCCCAGATATGACAGTACACCCCGGTAGCAAAGGGACAGAAGTAGTGCCACCGAAGGATTTGAAGTTCGTAAGTTCCACGCGCTTGATGTGCACCATAGGCGCTGGTTCCCTGAGCTAATGAAGAACAAGTGTATCAACTAATTAAGAATTCGCAAGAGGGTAGGAGGGAGTATTGGGGATTATTGTAGACGCGTTGCGATGAGCCTGCAAGCTCACCCAAAAGGCTTACCGCAGGCGATCGCTCAGTGTATGGCAAAAACTTTGATATTGCAAACTCACCATCAAAATTTTCCCAGAGCAGATGATATCATGTCTGACTAAATTACTTGTAGTTCAAAAATCTCTGCGTTTGTGTATTCTTTGCCTCAATCCTAATTACAACTATTCAACCGGACACGATCTTAGGAAAGTTTAAGTGCGAAGGATAACCAGTTGGTATAGTTTTAATCATCTATTCTGTATCTGTCGTTCTCGGTTGATTGTGACAACGAAGCATCGCATTTTTATCTTAGTATATAACTAGTTTGAAATAGGCTCAACGCATTCTTACACCGTAATGTGACCTGCTAAGAAACAGAGGGCAGCAAGGGAAAAAGTAACTTAACCAAATGGTAGAGGATATTAAAAGCACCAAATGAATTTATAATATAGTAATCTTTACAATTAAAAAAACGTAGAAAGAAAGTCCTCTTTACTACCTCGATCTGCTGTCTGTGATTGGATTCTTAACCCTTAAATATTTGTAGAACTTAGTAATGAAAAGATTAATTAAAGGTCTGCGCGAATTTAAATCTAGCTATTTTTCGACACATCAACAACTGTTTGAGCAACTTTCACACGGTCAAAAGCCCAGGGTCTTATTTATTACCTGTTCTGATTCGCGTCTCGATCCAAATCTAATTACACAAGCCCAAGTTGGTGAATTATTTGTGATTCGCAATGCAGGTAACATCATCCCACCCTATGGGGCAAGTAATGGCGGTGAAGGTGCGACAATTGAATATGCTGTTCAAGCTTTAGATGTTCGCCAAATTATTATTTGTGGTCATTCTCATTGCGGTGCAATGAAAGGATTAATGAAGTTACACAATCTCAGCGATGAAATGCCGCTTGTACATGATTGGCTTAAATATGCAGAGGCAACTCGAAGGCTAGTTATAGACCACTACAGTCACTACGACGGAGAAGAATTGCTAGAGATTATGATTGCTGAAAATGTTCTGACTCAAATTGAGAATTTACGGACATATCCAGTGATTCACTCTAAGCTTTATCAGGGAGAACTCAGCATTTATGCTTGGGTTTATCACATTGAAACAGGAGAAGTTTTCGCATACGATCCCCAGAAGCACGCTTATGTTTTGCCTCAAAGTCAGTTTTCAGAATTAGAAATAGATGAGTCGTTCAGGGATGAGGTGCCAAATACCAATTTAGTAGTACGTCCCCCTCGGAATCAGCAAGATGATGTTCAACCTTATGAGAAACAGTCTATTTCTGCATTTGAGTGGTTTCCAATGAGACGCCTTTCTCCAGAGCAGATGGAGCGAATTTATCGAGGTTCAAATAATGGAAGTTGAAAGATAAAAATATAGAATTTCAAACATTCACAATTCGACATGAGCGGACAGCCGATTATTGATATCTGATTTCCCACTGCTGCTTGTCGAGCTTATCCAGTTCGTAGTCATTGTACACGCTCACTAGACGCTTCTCGTGGGCTGACAATTCGCAATTCGTAATTCCCTTTGGTGATTAAACATATTGCAGTAGAACTAGGAATCTGGTTTTTCTCCTAGTTCCAGCGTTAGCATAGCAAAAGCCCCATCTTCGTTATACTTGACAAGTAATTGTTGCAACATGGTCGGTGTCACTAGCCAATTAGCAGCGATAGTAAAGCAATTACCAATATTAACTTTGCCTGCTTCTCCCCCTTGTCCTTTTCCCCATGCCCAATGCCTAAAATTCGCGTTGTGAAAAGATCAGAATAGCGATCGCTAACAACATGGTACTATAAACTAAGGCGTAACCAGCATTCATAATTAGTGTAATGTTGTCAGGTAATGCTTGCAGACCATAAACGGCATCATTTTTCAAATCTAATCGAGATAAATCTGGCAAGAAAAGAAACAAAGCTTGAGTTAGACGTTCCATACCAGGGTTATGGCTCAGACGACCAAGTTGTACTAAATCTTGAGTAATATTTCCGATTAAATATACCGCAAAGGTTAAAACAGTCGCTAGCAAAGAAGCAGTAAAAACACCGAAGGTAATAGCTACGGCAGTAATTAATGACAACTGCAAAAATAAGAAAATTGCAGCAATTAGAATGCTTGCTGTAGGATGAGGAATATTACCAAATTGCAGAAATAGCAGATAAATTACTGTCATCGTGGTGACAAGCACAGCTAGGACTGCGGATAAACCCAAGTATTTGCCGACGATAATTTCGCTGCGACTAACAGGTTTAGCAATTAATACTAAAATAGTGCGTTTTTCAATTTCTTTATTAATTAGTCCCGTACCAATAAATATCGTAATAATTAACCCGATGGCATTCATCGCTGCCATCCCAAAGTCTAAAAACATTTTATCTTCAGCCGTAGCTGCAAATTCAGGAAGGACGCGGAAAGCAGTGGCGAGTATTAGCGCATAAAAACCAATAATATATAGGATGCGATCGCGTAGCACTTCCTGAAACACATTCTTTGCTAATACCAAAATTCTGTTAATAGTCATTTGTCATTTGTCATTGGGAAAGAGGAGGCAGAAAGCAGAAGTTCTTTAATTTTGAATTTTGTTAGCGCAGCGTTAGCGAGTCCGCGTTCGCTTTTAGCGTCTCGTAGAGAGCGTCATTTTGAATTTTGAATTGATTTCTCCTCACTGCTGCGGAGGCGGTGAACCAGAAATTAATTTACTGGCGCGATCGCATTCAATTTCTGCAACTGTAATCTTATTCTCAGAATTATTGGCTGCTGCAACTGGTTCAATGCGACAAGATTTTTTTAAGTAATAGCCTCGTGGGTTAGAACTGGGGCCTATCCAAATACTTAATAAATCTAATATATATCCAGACTTTGTATTAGTTACACGCGGTTCAACGCGCCATAGTTCCTTTTCTTCATATTGACTCAGATTTTTTTGAATTATTTCCCTACCCATATTTCCTACCCGTTGTCTCGCATCTAGCAACCATCTTTCTACTTCTGACCAAGGTCTTTTGGCTATTTGTTCTACTACCATTGGTTGAAGTTTTTCCAGAATTACAACGCCGTTTTTGGGAATTTTTACTATCTCTTCTGTTCTGGGAACAAAGGTACTATATTTAAAAGTATCTGCCTGTAAACTGGGATATTGTCGTAACCAATTATCCATTACAAAGTGAAACTGAATCCAGCAACTTAGCAGCATACTACTAGCAACTAAAATTATAATTCTTTGGCGGTCTTCTGGCTTAGGAATGCGAGCTTTTGCATCGGTGTCATTTCCTTCAATAAACTCTGGTATTGCCGTGATTAGTGCTGATATTGTCGGCCAAAAAACGATTGTTCTGGGTGTAATCACATCTCGTTGATCTCCAAATGCAAAAACACTTACTAAAAATCCGGTGATTACTGCCCCGACTGGCATAAAAGTACCAGGAACCCTCAAAGGATCTTCAGTTGTATACCAAGCTGTACCAGCAATTAAAAATAACCAACCAAAAAAGGCAATTATATCTTTAATATAACCTGTGGCACAATATGAAAGTACCCAAGAAAAAATACTCAAATAAATAAATGTCTGCCAAGAATAAGCTTTGGGTGGAACTAATATTTTTCTAATTCCTGCATAAAGTCCTTCAACAAATTTAAAAGCCCCAAAGAAATCTTTTAGTAGCGTATTCATATTCCTCCGTCAACCTGATCAATCAATAATTTTGCTTTCAAATCAACAAGTAAATCTTGTTATTTTGAACGGAATAATAAAATAATAGTTATTGCAGTATAGCTCAGAGAATTTGCTATTAGTACAGTAGTAACTAAATTAGTACTTTGGAAATTAAGGGTGGTAAAACGACGCCGTTGCAATCGTTGAGATGTTTGAGGATCCTCTTCTTTTTTAGTAAATGATGCATTTAATGAGAATAATAAAACCCTTAAAATAAAAAATTTCATTAAAAAGGTAGTAAAAAAAAATATACAAGCAGTTAAAATAATTAAAGTTTGTGTATTCGCCGATTTAAAATTATTAAAAAATATATAATTAATTAATTCTGATTTTAGCTGTATCGGTAACAGTGGTTCTGATACAAAAAATATGAACCAACCAATTACACTCGAAAACAGATTGATAGAAATTGCATAAAAAATACTGGTTTTCTTGTCGAATTTTAGTCGATAATGCAAAACATAAGCTTCGATGGGGATGGCAATCAGTACAAATAAAAAGTCAAACAAAAATCCACCAATGGGAAAAATCCTGGGAAGCATCCAATTGTCAGGCATAAATGGTTAAGGGTAAGGGTTAACTGTAGTGAGTATAACTGGGATAGTAAGGGTGATGGGGGAAATTATCCCATTGTTCTTGTCCTTTACTATGCGGGTGTGCCAGTATTTCTCTGTTGATATTGTTAATAGATCGAACTGATCCTTGTATAGACGCTCTAAAGGGGCAGTTTCTAAGATGAGAGTACAAGAGGTTAGGTAAGATTAAAGACTGCCATAGTTATAGCTTTTTGAGAGATGACAAGGAACGGTATTGGTATTCGGACGGCGCAAGTGCGTCAAGAACGGCTTATTGGTCAAATTCACGTCTACGATGGTCTGGGTAAAGGTAAATCTCAAGCGGCTTTGGGGGTGGTTTTGCGCTCCATTGGCTTGGGAATAAATACGCCTAGCAATTCTAATCGTGTTTTACTGCTGCGGTTTTTAAAAGGACCAGAACGTGATTATGACGAAGATGGCGCGATCGCAGCTTTACAACGCGGGTTTCCCCATTTAATTGACCAGGTTCGCACTGGGAGAGCGGAATTTTTTGGGCATGAAGAAATTACCACTTTTGACCGAAATGAAGCAATGCGGGGTTGGGATGTCGCTAAAGGTGCGATCGCTAGTGGTTTATATTCAGTCGTCGTCTTGGATGAAATTAACCCCGTTCTGGATTTAGGTTTGCTACCAGTGGATGAAGTAGTAAAGACATTAAAATCCAAACCCCAAGAGTTGGAAATCATTGCTACCGGACGCGCTGCACCCCAAAAATTGCTCGATATTGCAGATTTACACTCAGAAATGAAACCTCATCACCACCCAACAGCCAAAGCCCTCTTCTTAGAAGGGATTGAAATTTATACTGGTGCTGGTAAAGGCAAGTCTACCAGCGCTTTGGGCAAAGCCTTACAGGCGATTGGTAGAGGAATTAATCATCCAGGGTCTACCCGTGTATTGATTATGCAATGGCTTAAAGGTGGTAGTGGCTACACAGAAGACGCAGCGATCGCCGCTTTGCAACAGTCATATCCAGAAGTGGTGGATCATCAGCGTTGCGGTGGAGATGCAATCGTCTGGCGAAATTCCCGACAAGAATTAGACTACGTAGAAGCCGAACGAGGTTGGGAAATTGCAAAAGTTGCGATCGCTTCTGGATTGTATAAAACTATTATTCTCGATGAACTCAACCCCACTGTTGACTTAGAACTACTCCCCATTGAACCCATTGTCCAAGCTTTACTCCGCAAACCCCGCGATACCGAAATTATTATCACTGGCCGTTGCCAAAATCCACCCGCGTACTTTGATTTGGCTAGCGTCCACTCAGAGGTTTATTGCCACAAACACTATGCTAATCAAGGTGTAGAACTTAAACGAGGTGTAGATTTTTAAATGGGGCATGGGGCATGGGGCATTGGGCATTGGGCATGGGGGATGGGCATTGGGCAGATAACTGAATGTTGGCACATTAGCGGGAATTTGTACTTTCAGGTAGTAAAATATTTCGCACAAAGCGATCGCGTCCTGCTGCCTTTGCTTCATATAACGCCCGATCCGCTGCGGCAATCATTTCCTCTAAGTCAGAATCTGGCTGAGGAATTTTTGTCGTAAAGCCGACACTAATAGTTACGTAAGAACTAACTTGGGAATTTTGATGAGGAATTGCTAGTGCTCGGACAGCACGACAAATTATGTCGGCAACATAAGTCACCCCCTTGGTGTCTGTGTTAGGTAAAATCACAGCAAATTCTTCCCCACCATAACGGGCAACTAAATCTCCGGGACGTTTAATAATATCTTTGAAAGCTTGAGCAATTTTCTGAAGACAGCGATCGCCTACCCGATGACCATAGGTATCATTATATAATTTGAAGAAATCAACATCGCAAAGAATTAGAGAAAGCGGACGTTGCTCGCGTTTTAGGCGCTGCCACTCTTGGGAAACATACTCTTCAAATCGTCGGCGATTAGCTACTTGAGTTAATCCATCGATAGTAACTAATCGCTGCAATTCCAGATTCACGGTTTCCAGTTTTTGCTGTAACTGAGATTGCTGAATCAAGCGTTTTACCCGTTGTCGTAAAACTGGCCAGTGAATCGGTTTGGTAACAAAATCTATTGCCCCCACTGCAAATGCACGGTCAACTGACTCTTGATCTTCAAGTCCTGTAATCATTAAAACTGGAGTGTGCTTGTTACAATCTAAAAGCTCCAACTGAGTGCAACACTCAAATCCATCCATATCCGGCATCATGGCATCAAGGAGTACTATATCAGGGTGCAATTGGTAAAAAACATTTATTGCCTCTATGCCATTTTCAGCTTCCGCTATTTGATAGCCTTCCCCTTCTAAGAAATGCCGCAATATCATGCGAATAAAAGGTTCGTCATCAACAATTAAAACTAAAGATTCGCTTTCTTGAGCAGTGGCTTTCATGGTGCTTCCTTCGCAAGTTCTTTTTCTAAGGCAGTTTTAACTTGTTCATATTCCTGATACAGTAGTGAAAGTAATTCTAAATTGTTTTCTAATTTACTGCTGCGTGCCTGTGATTCTAACACCTTGCAAAGCTGCGCCAAGGCGATCGCTCCAATAGAACCACTGCTGGACTTGAGTTTGTGCGCTGTGTTCCATATAGTCTGCATATCCTGACTTGCGATCGCTGTGCTGATATGTTGCACTAATTTGGCTGTTTCTGTAAGATAACACTCAATTAGTTCCGCAAATGCTACACGATCTCCTCCGACCATATTCTGCAAGGATTGGAGAATTTTGGCATCAATTTTGGCGCTTTTTAATAAAGGTTGCAATTCTGGGTGCATCACTTCCTTTTGTTGTTCGATGGAAGTGAATTCAAAATTTCTTTGGGGTAGACATTTGCTGAGTGCCTGAGCTAACTCTTGCAACTGAATGGGTTTGCTAATGTAGTCATCCATACCAGCAGTAAGACAAACTTGGCGATCGCCCCGCATGGCATTGGCAGTTATGGCGATGATATGGGGACGAAAACCCACCTCCCATTCTTGACAGATTCTTCGAGTTGCTTCTAACCCATCCATTTTAGGCATGTGGACATCCATCAACACTACGTCAAATCGCTGTTTTTGCAGAGCTTCAATCGCTTCTAGCCCATTGCTGACAACATCTGCGCCATAACCTATTTTCTGTAGCATCAGTAGGGCAACTTTCTGATTAACAACCGTGTCCTCTGCTAGAAGAATCCGCAGTGGTAGTCGATGACCCAAATGCCGATCGATTAAGGAAAAATGAGAAATACTGGCTAGGATCGGCTGATTTCCCAAAACACGAGTAATAACATCGTAGAGTTGAGAATGTTTGATCGGTTTACTCAAACAAGCAGCAAATTGGACATCATTAAAGTCAGAAGAAGTTTCTAGTTTAGCCAAAGAGGTCATAATCACCAAAGGCAGATTTTGACAACCAGATTGCTTGCGGATTTGACGAGCTAGGGTTATGCCATCCATTTCCGGCATCTGCATATCTAAAATAGCAATATCAAACTGCGTTCCCTGAGCAAGTTTAACTAAAGCTTCTTTACCAGATTTGGCAGCATAAGTTTCCATCTTCCAAGACTCTGCTTGTAAGCTGAGAATTTGGCGATTGGTCAGATTGTCATCCACAATTAATAGTCGCTTGGAGGCAAGCAGCGATCGCGAGGTGCTTAATTCAGCTTGTACTGACTTAGCAGCGACTTTGGTAATAATGGTGAAGTAAAATGTTGAACCTACTGAAGAGTCAGGAAATGATAATAATTTTTCATTATCCCATCTAGGGCTAGGATTGCCACCAACAAACCCCTGGCTTTCTACCCAAAGAGTGCCGCCCATCATCTTACTGAGCCGCTCACTAATCGCTAGTCCTAGCCCTGTGCCACCATATCGTCGAGTCATGGAGACATCAGCCTGAGTGAAGGGTTGAAATAACCGCTCTATTTTCTCTGGTAAGATGCCAATACCTGTATCTTTGATTGCAAATTGAATTTCGTAGAGAAGCTGCTCTTTTTCAACAGGTATTGGGAACTGGGAATTGGGGAGCAGGGGAGCCGGGGAGCCGGAAAGACAAGGGGGACAAGGGTGAATTATTGAACAAGTCTCTCTGTGATCTCCCTCGTCTCCCTTGTGTACCTTGTCTCTTCCCAGTTCAACAGAGAGTACTACTTCTCCGGTTTCGGTAAACTTAATCGCGTTGTTGAGAAGATTCATCAAGACTTGGCGCAGACGAGTCAAATCACCGACGATCTGAATGGGAACTTGGGGCTGGATCAGATAAACTAGTTCGATATCCTTTTGGGCAGCTTTCGGAGCTAAAAAGGAAATAGCCTCTTCCACACAAGCTCTCAAATCAAAAGGCTGTTCTTCTAATTCCAGTTTGCCCGACTCAATTTTAGAGAAATCTAGAATATCGTTGATAATGGTGAGTAAAGTATCTCCGCTACTGTGAACTATTTCCACAAAGTCTTGCTGTTGAGGTGTGAGATCGGTGTCCAGCAGTAGACCTGTTATGGCAATAACAGCATTCATTGGAGTCCGAATTTCATGGCTCATCATCGCCAAAAACTCACTTTTTGCCCGATTTGCAGCTTCTGCTTGACGTTTTGCCTGCTCCAAAGCAAAGTTTTTCAAGGTAAGTTCTTCACGTTGGCGCGTTTCTTGTTCCAGTAAGTGAGCTTGTGCTAGAGCAATACCTAGTTGAGCCGCCACAGCTTCTAATAATTCAATTTCATCTTGTGTCCATTGGCGAAAATAGCTGCACTGATGTAAGCCGATCGCACCATTGGGTTCTCCTTGATAGGAAGTGCGGATTGACAGCATAGACTTCAGCCCAATTTCTCGGCAGATAGGTTGAACTATTTGCAGTAAAGGCTCAACGTACACATCTGGAGAAGCGATCGCACTTTCTTGGGTCATCATCTGCTCGGCATGGGGATTGTTAGTCATGGGAACTTCCAATTTCAACATGGAGCAGTGACCAGGGATTGTATTATACTCTGCTACTAAGGGAATTCGAGGTGTGGGGTGACTAATGTAAGAGTGGATCAGACAGCGATCGGCTGCAAATGTTTGTCCAATTTGGGTAGCAGCCGTCTCAAAAATTTTGCTGGTATCAAGACTTTGACGAATTTCCTGAGTAATTTGTTCAAGTAGTAGGGTGCGATGTAATTGCCTTTGCAGTGCCTCTTTAGCTCGTTTGTGTTCGGTAATGTCGTGATTGATGCCAACAGTCGCAACAGTTTCCCCCTGTTCATCCTGTAGAGCGACTACGGTTGTTTCGCAAATTCCCTCACTGCCATCTTTGCGAATAAAGTGTATTTCTCCTGACCAGCGTCCTTGCTGATTAACTGTTGACAAAATGTTGGTGCTTAATGTTGCGGCTACTTCCGGCTGATGCAAAATACTGGGATGTTTAGCCAAAATCTCGGCTTTGGTATAGCCAAACATACTTTCGGCAGCAGGATTCCAGTCAATAATACTTCCGGTTAAATCTGTGATAATTACACCATCATGTATATTTTCAAAGGTGAGGGCTTGGCGACGCAGACTAGCTTCAGCTTGCTTGCGTAAGCAAAGCTCGTTGTAGACATCGCTAATATCTCTCTGAATGCCAATAAAGTGGCTTAACTCACCATTGTCGTTATGAATAGGAGAAATACTCAATTCATTCCAAAACAAAGTACCATCTTTGCGATAGTTGCGGAGAACAACTTTGCAACTTATTCCAGTTTGAATAGATGAGCGCAATTTATTAAGTGCTGGTTGCTGGGTATCTGTGCGTTGCAAAAATCGACAGTTTTGCCCAATTACATCAGTAGCACTGTAGCCTGTTATTTGCTCAAAGGCAGGGTTGACGTAAATAACTGGATTGTAGGGCAGTTTGGCATCAGCAATCATAATTCCATTACTGGTCGCGGCAAGTGC
This sequence comes from Nostoc sp., assembly GCF_036917535.1. GTDB lineage: Bacteria > Cyanobacteriota > Cyanobacteriia > Cyanobacteriales > Nostocaceae > Nostoc. Next base: position 92,818 of record NZ_JBALDA010000019.1, on the reverse strand, counting down.
CCTTTCCCTGAGTCTCAAGGTTTCTTCAACCAGTTTCAAATCGGTAATGTCAAACATAAACCCCCTTAGCCTGATCGCAGTTCCGACTTCCTCAACGACACTAACAATGTCTCGCAGCCAAACAACTCGCCCATCAGCAGCTAACATCCGGTATTCCAATTCGTGATTTTCGCACCTAGCAGTTGCTTCTTGACAAAAACGAACAGATTTTTCCTTGTCATCTGGATGCAGATGATTGACCCAAAAATTTTCCTCGTACCACTCTGCGATCGGATAATTTAGCAAATCTACCGCTTGCGGCCCAACGTAAATAAATCGCCAAGTTTTTAAGTCCAATTCCCAAGGGATGACTTTGACAGTTTCCAGCAGCTGTCGCAAACGATTTTCACTGGCGATCAGGGCAATTTCTACTTGTTTCTGTTCAAAAATCCTGTGAGTTAACTCCTGATTGATTGCTGTTATTTGTTGGTTTCTTGCATTCATTGCCAGGGCAAAATAGATTGACAATGTCAACGTGACAACAACTAATAACCCTGCAATCAATTCTACTTGTGTTAATAACCCCGCATTTTGGATTAAAGGTCTTTGCCAGAGTAAGAATACAGAGATTGAGAAGAAAATTCCCAGCAACAGGGCGAGTAATTCTCGTTGACGGAAAAATATCACATTGAACAAGTCATATCGGTGCTGTTTTACCACTTCTTAACTCTCTAGCACTTTCAGGGGTTATTGCACTAACTTTTACTTTTATGTAATCTAAAATATCAGTAGTAAGGGGACAATTACGGAATTTATTTGGAGTTAATATATCAAAATGTTTATATATTGCCAGAAAAAATTAATCATTTCTGATTATAGTTACACTTCTTTTGATACCAATTTTTTATAAAGACCCATAGAAAGAACCCTACCCAATACTTTTCGGATAAACCCAACAATCTCTTTTTTGGTCTAGGGAAAGGTTGCTGGGCTTGGGGTAAAGGTAAATTCAAACCGCAATCCCATTCCCCTTTCCCCTTTAACCGAAAAGTGTTGGAACCCTACCGCCTGTGGAGGAGGTTGGCAGGGGTCAAAATATGTGCAGCTTCACTGAGAATTAGTATGAGAACTGCAAATTTTCTGTAGTACAGTGTGGCGGAAGTTTGCTTACCTCTAACAAGTTGCTCAAAGCAATTTGTCTGGTTAATTGAGATGGTAGAAGGTACTACAAACCAAAAGATCCCCGACTTCTTGAAGGAAGTTGGGGATTTAAGCCTCTCGCTGGAGAGCAAGTTGAATATAGTGGTTCCTGCAAATTTTATGTAGGTTACATCCGCGATCGCAAGAAAAGGGTAATGGAGATTCAAAACCAATACAGTCCGGAATCAACAACAAAACCTAGATTGTAGAAATGCGATTTATTGCGTCTTGATTTATCTTGAAAGACCGATTATCTACACCAATAACCTTTAACCCAAGCGTATTGGATAAAAACAAGGGTTAATGCCTATGCTTGTACTTTAAATTACAGCTTCTTGGCGTTGACAATCAAAAACAACCATGTAGGAAGCATTTGGTATTTCTTGAGGAAGGTGTCGCATATAGCCATCGGCATCAGAACGGCTGCGGAAGCGAGCAACAATCTCCCGTTGCGTATTAGGAAGTTGACGAGCGATCGCCCAAGAATTAAGGCGTTCTTTATACGCAATAGTTTGATTGTCTGATTGGGAAGTTTTGTTATCCGTATTTTCTGGCATAATTATGCTAACCGTATGAAGTTTAATGAAGGGCGTTAATTAGTTTCTAGGTAGGAATGCACCAACGCTTTTTTTAATGCTACTGCCACCTTGTTATTCGATTATTTATAAGTTGTCAACACTGAGCGCTATATTTTAAACCAATTAAGTTGGAATTTTCAGGTGCAATGAATCTCAAAGCCTTAACTTGCAATTGTTTCCAGGACATAACAATGTTCAAGCAGAAAGTTTGGCAATTATTGGGTTTGCGTGATTTGTATGCATACACACGAGTAAAGTCCGCATCAATGGTAAACCAAATACATTGTCTAAAAATATACTAGTATAATCTGAAGAGAAAATGAATAATAACATGCGTAGAATTAATCAGCACGTACTTTCTATAGTGTGACTAGTAAAGCTGCATGCGGGCATTTACATTTTTTATAGTTAATTGAAAATAATTAAAGTTTCAGAGTTTTTTAAAATATTCAAAAATGAATTTTCCTTCAGATTTTGACTGGAGGCGGAGCAGGAATTGCTCCGCTCTTGAATTCTTTTTCAATTTTATCTATCTCTTTACCACTTCCGATCTAGTAGAGATTCAAGTTCAGCTTGTAAGGCGGTCATATCCGCCAACCTTGTGACTAGTAAATTATCCTTACCAGCATCATTTAAACGCACTTTCCAATAACGAATACTGTCTGAATTATTCAACCAAAACTTAATCACGGTATCTACCACTTGATCCAAATTCCAATCCCACTTTGCTGGAACTGATTCTACCGATTCTAAAAACGTATCTAGCGTACACGTATGCATTCCCAAGTATTCCACACCTGGTTGGGGTGGTTTTTGCCTATTTTGCTGTTGGTGATTAAAAAACTGCAAAAGTGGAGATATTCCGACAATATCAAAAGTATATTTCATGCCATTACTCCCAATTTTATATTACTTATAGGAAATATTTAGTTTTTTCTATTTAGAAAATAATATCTTAAAAGGAACTAAAGCATCTACAAAAAGTGCAGTTTTGGTCTATATCATAGGCGTTAAACTTCAGCGATAAATTAGCACTCAATGCTTGTGAGTGCTAATATTTATTTAATAGTTTGATTGATTACTAAAGAGTTTCAGACCTTAATTAAGCGATGCATATATCTTTAATAATTATTTAATTAGTTACGTTACGACTTGTAAAGACTAGCTCCTCCCTAACTCACCTTTTTAAGGCTGGTGATTACAAATAAAGCGGTTGTGTAATGAAATCAGCAGTCCAACACATATCCTGGATGGCAATCGAGTCTGTCAAGCAAACCGCCTTTCTGGAGCGATCGCACCCAAAATGCAGATGTGGTCAAGTCAAGGTAATATAAACCTAAATTCAATTGACGGTGCAGTTTTAAAAGTGTCACTTACCAGACTCGCTTTTTGATTGAAGCAGTGATACTATTTATTTGTGTGAGGAGCAAGTTAAAAATAAAAAGCGCCTGGGGTGGAAACACGGCAACACTCCCAGGCGCTTTTAATTGGTATACAGAAAAAAGTCTTTGCAGATTCGCCCAAACCGGATTGCCATACATCGGATGTAGCAATAGCGCAATCTAAAATCTAAAATTCCTTAAGCCTCACCAAATTCAGTTTGTAAAGCTTCATCGTTATTATCAGCGATCGTTGCCACAATGGTAATTAACCGAGACACTTCGCCGGGAGATAACTCTGCTAAAGTGCGTGTCGATATTACAACCACCCGGTTTTCAATAATACCAAAACGCGCTTCAAAAGTACTAGAGCAGTTTAACTCCAAAAGATACCGCATCAACTTGGGTTCATCTTTGGCAGGTAAATTTAGCACCGCAGACCAAACCGTTATGGTGTCTTCATCGCTTGTCCCGTTGAGTTGGACAAATATTTCCACACTTCCATATTTAAACTTCCAGAGATAACCACCCTCTGGAGTCTGGCTAACCATCGCACTATCATCTTGTTCCAAAGAGTCGATGACATTTTCAATTACCTCAAGATGGTTAATGCTCGTCGTCTCGCCGATTAAAGCATTAACGGATTCGTTATTAGTTAGGGTTTCTGGGTAGCTCGTCATACAGATTTTTTCTCAACATACTCGTTCTACACATACTTTATAACTTGTAGACATAGTTGTAGGGGCAATCCATGAATTGCCCCTACTGATTGCAGGGTTCTTCTCGCTACCATCTGGTAAGCTAAAAATATTTTAATTTGCATCCTCCAAAAAATAAATCTCTTGTGGGGTGGGCATCTTGCCCGCCCTATTTGTGCAAATTAAATGCGCGACAGCTTACTATTTTGCAAAAATGAATGACGATTAGCTCAACCTACGTCATCATGGGCAAAGCGGTTAAAGAGAAAGTCTAAGGCATAGTTACGCAGTTGGTAGTATTGTGGATCTTCCATAATACGGCTGCGATCGCGAGGACGACTAAAAGGAATTTCCATAACTTCACCAATTTTTGCATGGGGGCCATTGGTCATCATCACCAATTTATCTGCTAAAAATAGTGCCTCGTCGATGTCGTGGGTAATCATCAGCACTGTACAACGGTTATCACCCCATATTTTGAGCAATTCTTCTTGTAATTCTTCTTTGGTAATCGCATCCAGCGCCCCAAAAGGTTCATCTAAAATCAAGACTTTCGGACGAATCGCCAAAGCACGGGCGATAGAAACTCTTTGTCTCATCCCACCAGACATTTGCATTGGTTTCTTTTCCATTGCATCAGCCAGTCCCACCATTGCCAAATGATCGCGGACGATCGCTCTTTTTTCGGCTTGTGGTTTGTTAGGATAAACGGCGTTAACAGCTAAATAAATGTTTTCAAAAGCAGTCCGCCACGGTAACAGGGCATAGTTTTGGAAGACAACCATCCTGTCTGGCCCTGGTTTGGTAATGGGTTCTCCTTCTAGTAATACTTGCCCGGAGGTGGGAAAGTTAAAACCGGATACCATATTTAACAGCGTCGATTTGCCACAGCCAGAGTGACCGATGACGCAAATAAACTCGCCCTGTTCGACGTTGAGGTTAACGCCGTCGAGTACGGTGAAGGGGCCTTTCTTTGTAGGATAAACTTTGGTAACGTCTTTAATTTCTAGGAAAGGTCTGCGGCTGGTGGTTGCAGAAGCTAATGGTTTTCCTAATGTGTTTGTAGCTGGAAAGTTAGGGTTTGGCATGGTATTTGGGGATTAACAAAGTGCAATTTGATATTCTGACCTCTTTCCTTCGCTTGTCTAGGTGTATACACAAGTCTAAAATAGCTTACTCTCCTGGTTTTTCGCGTCAGTTTTACCCCACCCTAACCCTCCCCTTATAAAGGGGAGGGAACAAGATTTCTTATTTCCTGCCTTTATAAGGGGGGATTAAGGGGGGTAATTTGACTTGTGTGTACACACCGTAGCTTCGCTTGTAGAGATGGGGTTAGGTCTTTTGTTGGTTTTTACAGATGACGTAAAAAGTCAGATCGTTAACGGAGTTCAGAGGTTCATTAATGGAGTTCAAAGCCTCATTAACGGAGTTCAGAAGTTCATTAACGGAGTTCAAAGCCTCATTAACGAAGTTCAGAGGTTCATTAATGGAGTTCAGAGGTTCATTAACGGAGTTCAAAGCCTCATTAATGGAGTTCAGAGGTTCATTAACGGAGTTCAAAGCCTCATTAATGGAGTTCAGAGGTTCATTAACGGAGTTCAAAGCCTCGCGCGTGATGTACTACTTCTTCCACTTCCTCTTTCTCTCACAACTTTTTTATGAAGCCAGTCTTCTTCTAGGTGCATCAAGAACAACTTCTGCGACTGAAAAATCACGTTTAATCTGCAAACTGTTGAGATAAGCGATCGGATCGTCGGCGTTAAAGGGAGTACCATCGAACAGTTTAATCGGTTGGCGAATATAGCTAATATCCAAACCTAATTCTCGTGCGGCGGTGCTGAAAACACGGACTCGACACACGCGTTCAACGACTTCTACCCAATTTCTGGGGAAGGGAGTGTCACCCCAACGCGCCAATTGACTCATAATCCAAATTTGTTCGGTGCGGCTGGGGCGGTTAATGGCAGAGTCAGAATAAAACTGGTGATGGGCATAGTCCCGCAATGGATGGTCTAAGTCACAGGTAAGACTATTTGGATCTTCGAGTTGAATGTATTCTAAATCAGTGCTGACATACTCTCGCCCTGCTAAAATTTGGCGAATCTCTTGGGAATTGTCGGGATTTGCACAATACTGGCAAGCTTCTAACAAAGCTTTGGTTAAGGCGATATGCGTATTTGGATAATTTTCTGCCCAATCTTCCCGCACACCAAGAACTTTTCCAGGGTGTCCCAGCCAAACTTCTAAGTCGGTGGCGATGGTAAAGCCGACACCTTCCACAGCCGCGCGGTAGTTCCAAGGTTCACCGACGCAGTAACCATCAATGCTTCCAGCTTTTAAGTCGGCTACCATCTGCGCTGGGGGAATGGTCTTCATATCTACATCGCCATCGGGGTCAATTCCTCCAGCTGCTAGCCAGTAACGCAGCAGCAAGTTGTGCATAGATGCGGGATGTACTACCCCCATTGTATGCCTTTGTTCCTGGGTGAGAATCAGGTGATTTCTGAAATCTGATAAGGTTTGCACGCCTTGGTCGTAAAAGCGTTTTGCTAAGGTGATGGCGTTACCGTTGCGAGTCATGGTCAGGGCAGTAACAACGGGCAGAGGTTGGTTATTATGTCCTCCCAAAGAAAGCCACATCGGCATTCCTGAAGGCATTTGAGCCGCATCCAAATAACCGCCACTAATGCCATCTTCTATACCCCGCCAGCTACTTTCCCGCACCAGATGAACTTCATCTAAACCATGCTTGATAAAAAAACCTTTTTCTTTAGCAACTGCTAAGGGGGCGCAAGCTGTCAAAGGTAAAAAGCCAATTTCTAGGTTAACTTTTTCCAATCCATGACGGGCAATGTCCGCAGTTTTCCGCGCCCGAATTTTCTTAATCCGTTTTTGCTGATTGAGGAAGTAAATCATCTCACTCCGCAAACTGTAGTAGCTGGGATGTTCTACTACTTCCATGCGCTTGCGGGGTCTGGGAATATCCACTTCTAAAATGTCGCCAATTTTAGATTCGGGGCCGTTGGTTAGCATTACGATTCTGTCAGATAACAGCACTGCTTCATCGACATCATGCGTCACCATCACCGCAGTAACTTGATTTTCTTCGCAAATTTGCATCAGTTGTTCTTGCAAATTGCCGCGTGTGAGTGCATCCAAAGCACCAAAGGGTTCATCTAATAATAGTAACTTGGGACGAATTGCTAAAGCGCGGGCGATCGCAACTCGCTGCTTTTGTCCGCCAGATAACATTCCCGGCTGTTTGTCAGCATGGGGACGCAAACCCACCATATCTATATGTTTTTCGACAATGGCTTGGCGTTCGGCTGCGGGTACGCCCTTCATTACTGAGTCTACGGCGAGGGCAATATTTTCTCTAACTGTCCGCCAAGGTAATAGCGAATAATTTTGAAAAACTACCATCCTGTCCGGGCCTGGTCTGCTGATTTTTTGCCCTTCTAAGGTGACAAGACCTTCACTGGGCAAATCCAAACCTGCAATCATATTTAATAAGGTGGACTTGCCGCAACCGGAGTGACCAATCAAAGAAACAAATTCTCCTTTTTTAATTTCCAGGTCAATTCCTTTCAGGGCAATATATTGACCACCACCGGTTAATTCAAAAATTTTATCAATGCGATCAACAGCAACAAATGTAGACATAGTAACTTGGTATTGATAATTTGGTTACAAAATGGAGGAGACGCGGGAACACAAAGAAAAACAAATGACAAATGACAAATGACTAATGACCAATTAATAATAACTGCCAGATTTACGGTGTTCGAGGGCTGTTAAACCATCGGTTGCTAAGACTTCACCTTTATCAATTCCGGCATAAATTAACCACCTGTCACCACATTTCATTTGATTTTGTACGGTACATTCTAAATAGGACAATGCTTCGGTAAGAATCAGACAGCCATTCTCAGCAGTTTGACAAGAAAGATTAACAAAGGGATTATTTCCTAAAACACTATTACAGGAAAAATAGCGGCGGACATTTCTACCTTCTTTGAGAATATTTAATACAAATTTATCGCCGGGATGACACATTAAATCTGCATTTTGTTCGTCACCAACAGCAATCATAATTCCTGGCGGATTAAAAGTTGCTTGAGATACCCAAGAAGTTAAAACTCCTTTGTGGCTTTCTTCATCACAAGTTGTTAAAACACACAAGGAACCAATAATCCGTCCTACAGCTTGTTCGGTACGATCTACGTGAGTTTCTGTGACAACTTGACGCGCAGTCCGCAATTTTTTAGTTTTTTTCAAGTTTTGGGCAAAGGCAGCACCCGCTTGTTGACACTGTTGAAGAATTTCATTTGTAGGAGTGAAACGGACTCGAATTGTTTCAAATCCTAAACGATAATTGGCATCTTTAAACTTACTTTCGAGTAAATCAATTGCCTCTCCACTCCAGCCATAAGAACCAAATACTCCGGCTAATTTTGTTTTTGCTGCTGTAGCCAGAACTATTCCTAAAGCTGCTTGAATTTGAGTTGGTGCATGGCCGCCTAAAGTGGGTGAGCCAATAATAAATCCGTCGCAAGCTTCCACAATGCGGGTAATTTCTGCTGGTTCTGCAAGTTCGCAATTGATGGACTGTACATTAACGCCATTTTTAATTAAACCTTGAGCGATCGCATTAGCTACAATTGCTGTATTTCCGTAAGCAGAGGCGTAAAGTAAAGCAACACTCAATTCTTGTAATTTTTGTCCTTGACACCATTGACGATAATCAAAAGTAAATCGGCTAAGACTATAACGAACAACAGGGCCGTGAGCAGGAGCGTAAGATTTTGCTGGGAAAATCGAAAGCTTTTCTAAAGCAACTTCGACTTGTTTAGCTTGGGGTGCGTGGAGACAGTCAAAATAATAATGACGTTCTGCATCTAAACTTTCCCAGTCTTCATCAAAGAGGGTATCTTCGCAAATATGAGCGCCAAAAAATTTGTCTGTATAGAGAATTTTGGTAGCAGAATCATAAGTACACAATCCATCTGCCCAGCGAGGAGTCGGTACAGTAATAAATGTGAGATGATGTCCTTTTCCTAAATCCAGAGTATCCTCCGAGCGCACAGCTTGAATGCGTGACTTCCATTCAGGAAAAGCAGTTTTTAGGGCATTAGCAGCAGGACGAGAACAAATTAAAGTAGCTTGAGTAGCTTGGGAAAGCAATACTTGTAGGGTGGTTCTGCGGTTCGGGTTGACATGACCGAGAACAATGTAATCTAGGGTAGTGAAATCTAGATATTGTGCTAGTTGTTCGAGGTAAATTTCCGTAAAAGATTCGCCGGGAGGATCGATTAAAGCCTTTTTATCAGCTTGAATCAGATAAGAATTTGCTGTAGTTCCTCGTTGGCGGGAATACTCAACCTCAAATTTTAGTCGTTCCCAAGTGCGCGATCGCAAAACCAACGTATCTTGACCAATTTCAGCAACCTGCACATCTCTGGGGCGACTGGTAATTAAAGTATTAGCAGACATAGTAATCTCTTTGGTGGACATTGGGCATTGGGCATGGGGCATAGGGAAGATAAAACTTTTGTACAGACGCGATTAATCGCGTCTCTCTCGTACAGACGCGATTAATCGCGTCTCTCTAATTCCCATTGCTTTCAGCTAATTCTGATTTGACTCGATTTTTAAAGCGTTTAGATATTGTTTGTTCGGGATCGATGCCTTCAAAGGTTGGGGGTAGCCAAACTCGAACAACGAGTATTATTCCTAAAACTAATAAAAAGGCACAAGTTGCTAAAATTTGACTCCAATTAGTTTCTAAAACTCCTTTTACAATTACTTCTCGCAAGGCGGAAACAATGGAGACTTCTACAGCTACGCCAATGGATATTCGTTGTTCTTGCAAATAAATAATCAGCAATCGAAATAACTCAACTAAAATGAGCAAAAACAGAATATCAGCAGTAACAGTATGAAAATTTAATGGGGGAAGCAGGGAGAAAAACATATCTCTCACCTGGATTACCATGAAGGTAAACAAACCCATGCACAGAGAAATCACAATCAAATCTTGAATCAATTCCAAGGTTTGTACGATGCGTTTTCGAGAAATTTCATACTTGGAAATCGGGCTATCTTCAACAGTCTTATACATGGCTTTTTAGAAGTGAAGAGTGGAGAGAGAAACAAAGGAAAAAATAACAAATGACAAATGATAAATTTAGTAATGATTGCCCATTTTGCGGTGATGAACGGCGGTGAATCCGTTGACTTTGGCAACTCGCCCAGTTTGGATAGTGCTATAAATAACCCAATGGTCTCCGCAATCCATACGACTGGTAATTTCACATTCAAGGTAAGCCAAAGCTTCAGCTAAAATTGGAGATTCATTGGTAGCAGCAGGATATGTTTTGATGCCAGCAAAGCGGTCTGCACCGGGAGCAAAACGCTTGAGGAAATGTTTCATTAATCCTTGATATCTGCCTTCTTCTAAAATATTTAAAACAAAGCGATCGCCAACGTGCATCAATGATTCTATCGCTCGGTCTTTGGCAACAGCGATGGCTACACCCAAAGGATTCAAACTTGCTTGTGTTACCCAAGAAGCAAGCATTGCGCTTTGAACTTCTGCTTTTTTGGCGGTGATAATATACAATCCTGTGCTAATTCGTCCCAAAGATTTCTCTAATTCGCTATTAATGGATTTGATTTGTTTAATTGTGTGATCGCGGGTTAACCATTGACCCATATCTGTCCCCGCTTCATCACACAGTTGTTCTAATACATTAGAGGGAGCTTCTTTAACTAAAATTGGTGTAAAGGCTTGAATTAATCCCAGTTCTTGAAACTTATTGCGTAGGGGAAAAACAGGTTCATCTTCTCCTCCTCCAGACTCTAATAAACCAATTGCTTGTTTATTGTGAGCAGCAGCCAAGATAATTTTTAAACCTGCTTGAGCAATATCTAATGATTGCGGAGGCATTCCAATAACTAAACCAGCAGCTTGGTCAACTAATTCTCGGACTTCTTGAGGCTCAGTGTTATTCAAAGCTACTAATTCTACCGCTACGCCTGTTTTGGCAATTCCATGTGCGATCGCCCTGACTAAATTCTCACTATATCCGTAATCTTCAACATAAAATAAAGCCACTAATGTCTCTGTTTTGGCTTGCTCTAAACTCCAATTTTGATACCGTCCTAGCCATTCTGGAATATATTCTTTTAATAAAGGGCCGTGTCCTGTGGCGACTGTTTTTATTTCTAACTTTTCGATTTTCTTTAAAGCTGCTAATACTGACCGAGCATTAGGAGCCATCAAACACTCATAGTAATATTTAAAATCTTCTTCGATAATGGTGATATTTTCATCATAAGTATGATCGTCACAGTAGTGCATTCCAAACACATCACAGGTGTAAAGAGTGCTGGTTTTGTGATCATAAGTCAAGATGGTATCAGGCCAATGTAAGTTAGGAGCCGAGACAAATTCTAATTGATGACCGTTGCCTAAATCTAATAACTCTCCATTTTTCACCAGCTTTGATTTAAAAGGCTGGTGAATCATATCCTGCAAAAATTGAATACCTATCTTCGCACCAACAATAGTAATGTCAGGAGCTAGTTGTAAAATATTTTTTACTAAGCCACTATGGTCTGGTTCGGTGTGACTAATAATCAAATAATCTATCTTGGTTGGGTCGATTAATCCTGTTACTATCTCTGGATATAACTCCTCAAACTTGCCATGAGAAGTATCAACTAAAGCTACTTTTTCTCCCTGAATTAAAAAAGAATTATAGGTCGTGCCATTCCGTAAACCAAACTCCACATCAAAACGTTCTCTATCCCAATCGAGGCAACGGATAGCAGTCGTTTGAGAAGCGATTTCAACAGTTTCAATTGTTAAACGTCCGGGATGAGAAATAATTTGAGTAGGCTGTGTGAGTGCGACCATTAGTTTTCTCCAATCAAGAGATTATCTAGAGCAAGTGCGGTTACTTCTTATATTTACTTGAAATGTTTAATTAGTAAAATGCCAATTTCTAAAGCTAACTATTAAAAAAAATTATTGTTCGTCTGCCTATATTTATCATTGGAATAAACCAATGATTATCATCAGTAATAAAAATAAAATTTATCAAAGAAAAATACGCTTAGGTTAGTGATATTTAGCCTGAGAAGATTTCTCTAACTTGCTTTAAAAATGGGAATTAATTGCCTGCTTTTTCAAGAAACTTAGCGAAAATCAAGCTTTAACCCAAGCGTATTAATTAAGGAGGAGCGACAAACTTGCAGCAGATTGCAGTTTCTTGGAACACCGACTTCAGTCTGCTATCCTGGTGTCAAGACTGCTTTACTTGCCAATTCAAAATTCTAAATTCTGAATTCTACTGCATTATTACTTTTGTTCTGCTGGTAAAATCTTGTTTTGCAGCCAAACCATCGCTTTATCTAGCAGCAAACCAACGACACCGATATAAACTAGAGCTAAAATCACTTCGCTGACGTTGTTATTTTGATAGGCATCCCAGATAAAGAAACCAATTCCCACTATACCGGACATGACGATTTCAGCAGCGATAATCGCTAACCATGCTAAACCGATCGCAATTCTCAAGCCGGTAAAGATGTAGGGTAATGCTGCCGGAATCAAAATATTAGTGAAATATTCTTTGCGGCTAAGTTGCAGAACTTTGGCGACGTTGTTGTAATCTTGGGGAATTTGGGTAACGCCGACAGCAGTATTAATTAAGATGGGCCAAATGGCGGTGATGAAAATTACGAATAATGCTGCTGGTTCATTTTGTCGTAAAGCTGCTAAAGAAATGGGAACCCAAGCTAAAGGTGGTACTGTCCGCAGTAGTTGAAAAATCGGGTCTAAAGCTTTGGACATGGTTTTATTAACCCCAATCAAAATACCTAAACCAATACCGACAATTGCCGCTAGGGTATAACTGATCGCAACTCGTTGCAGACTGGCGAGAATCTGCCAAAATAGACCTTTGTCAATACCACCTCGGTCATAAAATGGCCAGAAAATCAAAACCCAAGTGTCTTGGATAACCTGTATTGGCCCTGGTAATGTGGCTCCTGGAGTCCAGGCGAAGAGTTGCCAGATAACCAGGAAGATGGCGATCGCGATCGCTGGTGGTATCAGGTCAGGAAATTGCTTTTGCAGACTAGATATAAAGCTATTATTAAATCTAGGGCTTGCAGGGCGTTTTTGGGCAAGTGTCATAATGATTGTATTCTCCTCAAATTTTATTTTTTATTTGTCTGTTGTCATTTATCATTTGCAAATAACTAATGACCAATGACTAAACACTGACCTTTTTGATTTTCAAACTCTTCAAATATTCTTCTGGCTTTTCGGGGTCAAATTTAATGCCATCAAAAAACTCTTCTACACCACGTGATGTATTTGTGGGAATATCAGCAGTAGCAATTCCAGCTTCTTTTGCAGCTTCTTTCCAAATATCTTCGCGATTGACTTTGTTGATAAGTTCTTTGGCTTTGGTGGCATTATTGGCAATGTAATCTTTTGGCAAGAATCCCCAACGAACATTTTCAACTATGAACCATAAATCGTGGCTCTTGTATGGATAAGAAACATTACCTTTTTCATCTTTCCAGTAGTAAGCAGCCATCGATTTATCATCAATTTTGCGACCATCACCCATGTCATATTTGCCTTGGTATGGATCAGCCAGAATTTCTGGCGACGAAAGATTGAAATAATTTCGTCCAGCTAAAATTTCAGCCGCTTCTTTGCGATTGTCAAAATTATCTAACCACTGTTGGGCTTCCATAATTCCTTTTAAAATTGCTTTGGTAGCCTTGGGATTTTTATCAACCCAATCGCTTCTGATGGCAAGATATTCTTCAGGATGATTCTTCCAAATTTCTGCGGTTAATGCTGCTAGGTAGCCAATTTTGTCTTGAACCAGACGATATGGCCAGGGGTCGCCTGTACTAAAAGCATCCATTGTTCCTGTTTTCATGTTGGCTACAGTTTGCGCCGCAGGTACTGTGAGCAATTTGACATCTGCATCTGGATCTAAGCCGCCTGCTGCTAACCAGTAGCGAATCCATAAATCTTGGTTGACGTGGGGAAAGGTAAATGCAGCTGTGAAGGGAGTTGAAGATTTTAATTCCTTAAATAAAGACTTAGAACTGGCGAGTTGTAAAGTAATACCTTTGCCTTGGTGCTTGTTGGCGATCGCAATTCCATTTCCATGCGTAATTAATTGACATAATACATACATGGGAATTTTTTGATTACCCTTGGTAATTAAACCTTCTGTAATTAAATGTGGCATTGGCATCTGCCATTGACCGCCATCTATTCCACCACCAGCAGAACCAATTTCTACATTATCTCTAGCTGCACCCCAAGAAGCTTGTTTGGAAAGGTCAACATTAGTCATCCCATACTTGACAAAAAATCCTTTTTCTTTAGCAATAATTAAAGGAGCCGCTTCTACAATAGGAATATATCCTAACTTGACTGTAGTAGTTTCTGGTGTTTGTTCGGGACTAATATTAACTACTGATTGAGCAGTTGGTTGTGCTTGAGTGCTTCCACCAGTCAGGTTTTCAGGAGGATTACCCAAACAGCCTTTGAGCAATACAGCACTTGCAGATACTCCGGCTGTGAAGATAAATTTGCGGCGAGAAATTTGATTAAAAAATTCTGTCATAAATATCTCCTGAAAACGTAAATGTTATTTTTTATAGCTATGACAATTTAGGCAAAAAACGTTATGTTTCTTGCATGATTAATGATAAATCAAGCTATATTTGACCAAGCGATCGCAGCCATTTCATCAATAAAATAGCTACCTATATAAAAACTCGGTTAAATTATTGGCTCTGCTTTTTTAGTGTGATGCAGAGGTATCATTCACCTTGTTGAAATCAGTTTACAGCCTTTGAAGCCGAAATTGTTAACTTGGAGTCGGGATTATTAAACAAATATTAAATTGGATGTATAAAGAAAAATTTATCTATTTTACTTAACTATAAGAAGAGTTTTTAATATATCAACTCTTATTTATGAAGACTATTATGTTTGCTTTATGATTGACTATCTTCACTTATTTTGTAACTTAAGTGTCATATATAAGTTTTTATTTATAACAACTATTATATTATCCTGGCGTTGCATAATAAAGGGGTGAATTGAGGTGTTCTACTGTGCGATGTCCATACTGTTAGATGTATTTCTTATCCAGCGATCGCAACTATCTGCCGTTTCTAGCAGTAGTAAGAAACCTCGTCTATTTAAGCAGCAGTCGTAGTTCTGCGTATTGCAACACATCCTTAGACATCTCCAGAAATGACGTAGGCACAATTCATGAATTGTGCCTACCAGGACTTAAACATTTTTGAGGAATAAATAAACCTCAAACCCTTGCGGGGTAGGGGAAATACACCAAATGCCCAAAAACCCCTGAAACCCAGATATATTAACAAACCAAGCAAAACAATGTCAAAACCCTTTGAGATATACGTTTTAGGTCATTTTATCGGTGTTTTTTGCCTAAGTCCCACTACCAAGGATTTCGGGCAACGCAGAATTAATTTTCACTCCTATGTCTCTTGGGTAAAGACGCGATGAATTGCGTTTCTACAGCGCAAACAATTGGGAGTAGTTCATGTAGTGTATTCAGCGTTAATCTTCACGTAGTCATAACTCAAATCACAACCCCAAGCTTTACCTATACCATAACCATTGCCAACATTGACGGAAATTAACACCGTATCCTGTTGCAGATAAGCACCCACCGCTGCTTTTTTCAAATAAGCACTTGCTGCTGCCCGATCAAATTGTAGAGGTTGTCCATTTTCTAACATTAAGAAATTCCCTAGCTTAATTTGCAGGTTTTCTTGCTCAAAGGGCACACCTGCACGTCCGGCGGCGGCAGCGATGCGTCCCCAATTTGGATCGCGTCCAAAGATTGCAGATTTAACTAAGGATGAACCAGCAATGGTTTTGGCTATTTGTCGGGCTGAGATTTCATCATAGGCCCCTGTCACTTGCACTTCAATCAGACAGGTTGCGCCTTCACCATCACGAGCGATCGCTTTGGCTAAATGCTGGCAAACTGCTGTTAACATCGCCTCTAATTTCTCTGCTTCTGCACCCCATTCTATAATTGCTGGGGTGCGAGATTGACCATTTGCCAAGGCAATTAAGCTGTCGTTGGTGCTGGTGTCACCATCCACTGTAATGGAATTAAAGCTTCTATCAGTTGCCCTTGCTAACATCTGTTGCCAAAGGTGAGGCGAAACCACAGCATCACAAGTCACAAATGCCAGCATGGTTGCCATATTGGGGTGAATCATGCCGGAACCTTTGGCAATGCCGCCAATTCGTACCGAGCGGTCGCCTATAGTTGTCTCTAAAGCAATAGATTTTGTTACCAAGTCTGTAGTGATAATCGCTCCAGCGGCGGCATCTGATCCTGTTTCTGATAGTGCTGCTACTACCTTGGGAATCCCGCTTCGCAAAGCATCCATCTTAATTCTTTGACCAATCACACCAGTGGAAGCCAATAACACAGATTCAGACGAGATGTTTAGAGCTTGGGCTATTGCCATAGCAGATTCTAGGGTATCAACGTAGCCTTGAGTTCCTGTAGCGGCGTTTGCTTGTCCAGCGTTGCAGAGGATGGCACGAGCGCTTTGTTTGGCTTGCAAGCGTTGGCGACAATATTCTACGCAGGCAGCTTTCACTTGGCTGGTGGTGAACACACCCGCTGCGATCGCTTCCACCTCTGAGAATATCAAAGCTAAATCTGGCAACCCCGAAGGTTTTAATCCTGCGGTAATTCCCGCTGCCTGATACCCCCTTGGTGCTGTGATACCACCTGTTATTTCTTGCCAATCTGCCATTATTCTTCACCTAAACTATCAGGTTGGATAGGTCAATATGTACTTTACAAAAGTGCTGAATTAGGATAAACACGATTAATCGCTTCTTTACAGGAGTTAGGAGTTAAGAGTTATTAGTTTCCCCCTACTCTCTACTTCCTTTTATTGTGAGTTTATTTGCTGATGGCAATAATAATGCACTAGTTGGCGATTGGCATAATTGTTTTTACCTTTCTTATGACGAAAAACAAAAACAAAAAAGGAGAGCCACTTGGGTTGCTCTGTAGATCGTTAGGATACATCTACTTACTAATCTGTCTGATTTAATTTTTAAGGGTTAATACTTATTTATTAAGATTATTTATAAAATTTTTTGAATTTTATCCGTAAATACCACGAAAATAAAATAAAAAAGAGAGCTACTTAGGCAGCTCTCCAGATCATCAGGGTGCATCTACTTACCACAGCATATCATTTTACGTATGAGGGTTGTCACCAGTTTTTATATGAAGATTGTGTGAAGCAAGACCGGGAAAATACTTAGTTGGGGCATGGGGCATTGAGAAGAGACAAGGAGAGAAGTCTGAGCGTCGGCTTCCGGCGATCAGAACTTCGGGGAGAGATTTGTTCAATAATTTCCTCTTATTCCCATTGTCCCCTTGTCTCTCCTGCTCGTCCTACTTCCTTAGCCAGCAAAAAGTTAACTTGCCAGAGTACTAGTGGTCTGGCAAGCCAACTTTGCTGAGTGAGACAGGTTTTTGGTAAACTAATTTGAGCAGCGTAGTGGGTAGCATCATGGCAAAGAAATATACGGTAAATTTAATCCAAGAGGAAGTAGAAAAACTGCGTAGGCGTAGCCCGCCGTAGGCATCGCTAATCAAAACAGGTAAAAGTAAAGCAAGGAGTATTACTCGCGCTCATATACTGTTGATGGCATCGGAGGGAGAAACGGACAAGATGATTGCAGAATGTCTCAGAGTACACGTTTCAACCGTAGAGCGTACCCGTGCCAGATACGTAGAGGGAGGAATATCTTTAGCTGTACAAGACCGCCCTCATCCACCAAAACAAAGGAAATTAGATGGTGAACAAGAAGCATTTCTGATTGCAACAGCTTGTTCTAAAGCACCATCAGGAAGAAATCGTTGGACGATGAAACTATTAGCAGAGCGCATGGTTAGTTTAAACATTATAGATTCAGTTTCCAAAGAAACTGTTCGCTGCTATTTAAAAAAAATGAAATTAAACCTTGGTTAAAAGAACAATGGTGTATCCCCAAAGTGGATGCCGAGTATGTTTTACGGATGGAAGATTTATTAGATTTATACAGTCAACCCTATGACCCTAAATATCCAGTAATTTGTTTCGATGTTGCAAAGCTTCCCGAAGGGTACGTCCATATCCTTTATTAGAGGATGTTAGAGAACCATTACCTGCCGAACCAAAACAACCTGAACGTTACGATTACGAGTATAAACGTAACGGTAGTGTCAACTTGTTTGCGATTTTTGAGCCATTAGCTGGTTGGCGGCATATTGAAGTTACACAACAGAGAACTAAAAAAGATTTCGCCATCCAAATGAAGAATTTAGTAGACATTTATTGTCCACAAGCCTCCGAGATTCATCTGGTAGTTGATAACCTTAACATTTAGAGTCATAGTTAAAAGCCGTTTAATTACTTAGAACTTTTCTCAAATATTGTGTCAATGTAAACGCATCTACACCCAATTCGGTACTCTCCTGGGCTGCTAAAATACCCGCTTGCGAATGCCACCATGCAGCAGTTGCCACAATATCTTCTACGGGAATCTGTTTAATTGCTGCTTGCGCCAACAATCCACCCAGTAGCCCAGTTAACACATCGCCGCTACCGCCACGCGCTAAGGCGGGTGTGCTTTCAGGAACAATCCAAACAGCACCTTCAGGGTTTGCGATCGCAGTTCTTGCCCCTTTTAACAATACTACTACCTCACTTTGGGCGGCAGCTTCTTGTACTGCTTTCACTCTGTCATGTTTGGCATCGGGGACATCAGGAAACAATCGCTCAAATTCGCCAGTGTGGGGTGTGAGTACGGTTACTGCTTGGCGTTTTTTTAGCGTGGCGATCGCTCCCATTTGTGCCAAGATATTTAAACCATCGGCATCGAGAAGCAAAGGGCGATCGCTTTCTATGACTTGTTGCACAATGGGAGTAGCATCTCGTGTTAAACCGGGACCACAGGCGATCGCATTAAAGGAACTCAGATCGGTGTTTTCTGGTAGTTGTAGGTGGGCGATGGCTCCACTTTCCGTCTCTGGGCAACCAACAATTAGCGCTTCTGGCAAGTGTGACACCAAAAGGGATTTCAGGGATTCGGGTACGGCAATCGAAAGCATCCCGATACCACTAGCCCTAGCACCCAAAACAGTTAAAATTGCTCCACCTGCATAGCGCCGCGAACCGCAAATCAGCAGTAAATGTCCTTCCTTATATTTGTGAGTAACTGCTGGACGGGGTAAAGGTAAAGTAGCAAGTGCCTTTGCTCGTGTAATAAGTTTAATTTTAGGTGCATCTTTGAGAACGGCTTCTACATCAGCTAAAGGAATATCAAAATCGATTAACTCAGCTTTACCAAGATATTCCAGCGCTTGATCTTGGAAGAAAGCGAGTTTCCATAAACCTAAGCAAAATGTGTGAGTGGCGCGAATGGCAGTTCCCAATACTTCGCCTGTGTCGGTGTGTAAACCTGAAGGTAAATCGATACTATAAATCGGTACAGACAATTCATTTAGCTGATTAATTGCAGAGGCGATGGGATCGGTCAGGTTTCTTTCTAAACCAAATCCAAACAAGCCATCAATCAACAAATCAGAATCTGGCAGTTGCTCAATTGTTTGATAAATTGGAATGCCCAAACTCTCGGCATACTGCAAGTGCTGCGAAGTTAATTCCTTAAGTTTAGAAAAAGGAGAATAAATCCAAACCTCATACCCGCAAAAGTGTAATTCACGGGCTACGACTAAAGCATCGCCACCATTATGACCAGGGCCGACAAGAATTCCCACACGAGATCCCCTTAACAAAGCGGTGTTTGAAAGAATCTCTAAAATGCGACGAGCAATTAATCCCGCCACCTTTTCCATCAAAGCAACTACAGGCATTCCCGCTGCAAAGATCCGCTTTTCAATATCGCGCATCTGCCCAGCAGTCACTACCACTTGCGAAAATTGTTCTTGCCTATCTTGCATTAGTCCTGAGTGGTGAGTTATAAGTTCAGGCTAACTGAAAGTTTAGCAAAATTGACTCATATTCCACCCAAAAAAGTTACAAATCAATTTCCACGTTTTCAAGAATGCCGAGTGCGTCTAGTCCCTACTCCTCAAACAAAGGGAGCAAATTGGTGACAGCAGTTTGATAACACTGCTGTCACCGTGAGGTCATACCAATTTTCAAAAAATGCGACAAATAGACTATTTGTAGAGAGGCGATTCATCGCGTCTTTACCCAAGGATGTGTTGCAATCATTAATTGAATTGATATAACGGAAAATCCCAAAAGGGATGAAAAAGGTTTCTTCTCCTACGCCTCACTTGCTTTTTCAAATTAGCGGCAAAAAAGTATTGCTATCACTTTGACTGAAAGCTAGATACCATTAGATTCGGCGTGTTTACTGTTCGGGAGTGCCAAAATGTCTAAACAGCTGGGTCAAAAAATTGCCCCTACACCAATATCAAATGATATCAATGTAGTGGATTTGATCGATCAATACTTCACTGCTTACAACTCAGCGCGGTTGCGGGAAATCTGCCAACTACTGAGTCGCGATGTATTAACAGAAGGTGTCACAGTGGGAGTTAGCCTTTCTGGTGCGATGACGCCAGCAGGATTTGGGGTTTCAGCGCTTGCACCCTTAATTCGCAACGGCTTTATTGACTGGATGATTAGCACTGGTGCAAATCTTTACCACGATATGCACTATGGTTTGGGTTTTGAACTCTTTGCTGGTAATCCGTTTTTGGATGATGTGAAACTTCGTCAAGAAGGCACGATCCGCATTTATGACATTATCTTTGGTTACGATGTACTGCTAGAAACTGATGCGTTCATCCGCAAGATTCTCCAAGGAGAAGCGTTTCAAAAGCGGATGGGAACGGCTGAATTTCACCATTTACTAGGTAAATATGTCCGAGAAGTAGAAAAGCAATTGGGTGTGCAGCATTCCTGCTTGCTAGCTACAGCTTATGAATATGGCGTACCGATTTATACGTCTTCTCCAGGAGATAGCTCAATTGGGATGAACGTGGCGGCTTTAGCATTAGAAGGTTCGCAGTTGGTAATAGATCCATCAATTGACGTGAATGAGACAGCAGCGATCGCATATAATGCCCGTGAATCTGGAGGTAAAAGTGCGGCTGTAATTCTTGGTGGCGGTAGTCCTAAAAACTTTTTGCTACAAACTCAACCGCAACTTCACGAAGTCTTGGGGTTGGAAGAACGAGGACACGATTACTTTGTGCAGTTTACCGATGCACGTCCAGATACAGGCGGTTTATCTGGAGCAACCCCATCGGAAGCTGTCAGTTGGGGTAAAATTGACCCAGATGAGTTACCTAACACAATCGTTTGTTATACCGATAGCACGATCGCTCTACCACTGGTGAGTGCGTATGTGTTAAACAAATGCCAGCCTCGTCCCCTGAAGCGTGTGTATGACAGGCGAGAAGCCATTTTAGAGAAACTGCAAAAAGACTATCTCGCAGCCAAAACCCGACCATTGGATCAGATTCCAGCAGCAGTTGCTGAAAGTGCTTCACAGCAAACAGCGACTTATCCCTGTGGTCGGCTGATTCCGAATACTCACTAAGGGAATAGGCAGGAGGAGAAATCAATTCAAAATTCAAAATTCAAAATTAAAGAACTTCTGCCTCCTGCCTCCTCTTTCCTAATGCCCTCATCTCTTCCGTCCAATTAACAAATAAGTTGTCATCTTCCCTTTGCCTTTAACTTCAATTTCGCCTCGTTTTTCAAATACAAATTGATCACACAAGCACTTATAAGTATTTTCTGTAACCTGGATTTTACCAGCAATACCTTGGGATTCCATACAGTTAGCGATATTTACTGTGTCTTTACATTCATAAGTAAACTTATTGAGATCGATGACTCCCCCCATTACTGAACCGCTATGGATGCCGATACGGATGCTGAAATTTTGGTTATTCTCAGTATTAAATAGAGTGATCGCAGTTTGCATATCCAGTGCCATCAAAGCGATCGCTTCAGCACGAGCTTGGCGGTGTGTAGGTAAGCCACCAACCACCACATAAGCATCGTTAATGGTTCTGATTCGCTCTAAACTATATCGTTCGGTGAGGCGATCAAAAACTGAGAAAATTGAGTTGAGTAGGTTCAGCAGTTGAATTGCACTCATAGAAGTAGCAATTTCGGACAAGCCAACGATATCTGCAAATAAAACTGTGACATCAGCAAAGTCTTCGGCAATGCTATCTGGTTGTTCTTTCACCTCTCTAGAAATTGTGACTGGCAAAATATTTAGCAATAAACGTTCGGTTTCTTTCTGCTGATAGCGAAGTGCTTCTTCTGCTGCTACTCGTTGGGTTACATTGCGAAAAATGCCGCGAATTGCAACTGGATGACCTTCAACAAATTTACAATTAATATTACCTTCTAGAAAGATTGTTTGACCGTCTTTAGTAACAAATATAGTTGTTATTTGCCCAAACTTTTCTCCTGATAGCACGCGATAAAATCTTTGCAAACTGCTTTGTTTAAACTCTGGATGTATAATATCGAAAATACTCATATTCACAATTTCAGCTTCGCTATATCCCAAAGTTTCTCGCCATGCACGATTGACGTACAAAAAACGACCAGATGGATTGACGGATTGAATCAAATCATTAGCATTTTCAAATAAATCTCGATATCGTTCTTCACTTTCTACAAGAGCATCTTCTGCCTGTTTGCGTTTGATAAATTGGGCAATTTGGCTACCAATAGAACCCATCATCTGCAATAAGTCTTTATCTTTTGGTAGTAAATCCCGGCTAAAGAAAACCATCACTCCTAAGATTTCGCTATCGTCTAAAATGGGGAAGCCAAAAGCTGCGTGCAATCCAGCCTCAACAGCAGGTTGCGATCGCATTTTATCTCCATCTACTGTGATATCTTTAATCCACAAAGGCAAACGTCTGATCCAAATTCGCCCAGGTAAGCCAACACCGGGTATATAAGTAGCTTGCCAAGTGATTGCTTTAAACTCTCGGACAGAAACTAATCGACTTGACCAAATTTCCACACACCTTAGTACTGCATTGAGGCTATCTCCTTTTACCGAAGTGCCAATATATTGGCTTGGTGTCCAAAGTTCGCCTAAATCCCATCCCAAGTTTTGACAAATTGACTGCAAAATTTGTGGAATTCCCTGTTTTATGCTCTGTGATTCTGATAATATGCGAGTAATAGAATACTGGGCACTTGTACGCTGTTCCCGGCGTTGCCAAGCAGTAATATCCCGACCAATGTAGACAATATCTTCTAGCCCTTCTGTTTTTTTTGGAATCACTGAGCAAGAAAAAGCAATCAACAGTTTTTCTCTATTTTTGGTTCGACAAACTACTTCTATGTTCTGGTAATTACGCTTTAAGTAACAATTTTGATAAATAGCTTTAATTAAAATTTGATCCTCATCAAGTATTAGTGATATTGGTTGATTTATTAATTCTTTTTCCTCAAAACCAAATAATTTTTGAGCAGCACGATTTACTTTCTTAATTTTTCCGGAATTACTGGTTACTAACAAAGCATCCGCCATTGAAGTAATTACTTGTTCCATGTAATTTCTGTATGAGATTAAAGTACTTGATAGCAGATTCGCTTTCTTGGCTTGCTGCCCTAATTTTTGCTTTAAAATAATATTTTTAATTTTAATCCTATGTGGTATTTTACAAAACGGTAAGTTAGATTAATATTCCAACTAACATATTGCTGTAAACACCTTTCATTAGTTTCGCTATCTTGAAAGTTGATTTTTCAAGATAGTGCGATCGCCAGGATCTGGGAAATTTGAAACCTGTCACTTTATAAGAGAGTGGCGAGTCTGTAGCTAGTACAGCACGGCGTAAATAAACAGACCATTGAAAAGCTCTAAAGAGCTTATTCCATAAAACTTTTGAATTTTGCCTTGCAGTACTAAGTTCTTGCCACTCTCTTATGCTTCAATTCCATTAATGAAGTTTATGATTGTGCGCTGGCTACAATTTGATTCCAGGCTTTGACTGCTGTCTGTAAATTCTTTGGCAGATTATTTTGAGAAATATCGTTGTACTGAACTGTACCTTCTTGGCTGGTGAGGGTATGGGTGATATAATCAGCAGCACCACTGGGAGCTGGGTAACTCAAATTCCGAAATTTACTAAACTGAGAACGTTTTAGCGATCGCACAAATTGTTGTACCTGTTGCACTGAAACACGGCGAACACTACGTTCAGAATCATTAGCATCACCAATCCGCACGCGAATCAGTCTCCCATCTTTGAGTAAAACAGTCTCATAGGTTCTGCCAGCAAAACCCCCACTGGAGATTTGGCGAAATACTATATCTCGATCTAACGGTGGTGGTAACTCACTAGCTGGAATTTGCACAGGCCCCAGTGTAGTTTCGTTAGCCTTTTGATTCAGCCTGAGTGCAGAACCTGTTTGATTGGTATGATAAACCAACGTTTGCTCAACTGCACCGACAACAACCCGCCAGCCTGATACCAAAGCTTGAGTACAGAATTCATCAGCATTAGCTAATTCTAAACAGCTATCTCTCCAGGTTTGCTGTTGAGCCTCAATAATGGTTAACTGAGAAATTGGCTGTTGCAAACGTCTAGATGCGGTTTGTAAAACTGCATTTTTTACAGATGTAGGTAATTGATTTGGCAGATTTTCTGAGGGATTGTTTGCCGAAGCTAAACGTAGCGATCGGCCATTGTTATTGGTATGATAAATCCACTTTTCTTTGCCATTAGATACCACAATCCGCCAACCAGGAACTAACGCTTGGGTGCAGAATTCATTAGCTTGAGGCAGTTCCAAGCAAGCATTACGCCAAGTCTGTTGATTGTAGTCAATAATTTGCAGTTGTCTTGTAAAAATCCCCTGCCTGCGGGCTAAATCTCGCAGTACTGCCTTAGCTACTGGACGTGGCAAGCGGTTTGGTTTAATATTGTCTTTAAGAACTTCATTGCTTGTTTCTAAAGATAAATTTGCAGAAGCGCCCGTTGCACCTTTGATAAGTGTTAAGCCGCTAGCAACAGACAAAATACCAGTCAAAATCAAAGCAGTGAAAATTCGCGCTTGATTGGTGTTAAAGTAGTTTTTCAGCATAATTTTCATAGTAAGATAAAACAAAAAAATAGTATCCAGCCACAAATAGACAAAAAAGTATATAATTCCAGAACTTTATTAGTTGGAATTAGTTTAGTATCTATGTTGTCAGAGAGATATAAAGACAAGACGCAGATGTATTAATTGTTTGTTCCTTATACAAATTCTGGTTGAAGAAGTATTCAGAATTCAGGAGCGGAGCCGGAGAAGCTCCGCCTCCGGTCAGAACTAGGACTTACGCAAAAATCGCCAAAAAGCTTAATTTATCGAACCGCCAAGACTTCCAAGAACGCCAAGAATCGTAGAGTGTGCGTAAGTCCTAAGAACAATCAGTGAGGGATATCCTGCGGGATCTTGCTACAGACCCGCCATTGATTGAAAACCACTAAATCTTCTCTTTCAGAGACGTTATGCGAATGAAGTGAGGGTTTAAAACCCTCTTGTTCAGACGCGACGCTCGAATACTCGCTACCGCTGCGCTATCGCGGAATCGCTAACACTACGCTATCCGCCAGCGATGTACTGAGCCTGTCGTACCACTTCGTGAAAGCCAGGACTTACGCAAGTGTCACAAGTGATCGCTACCAAAAACTGGACCAACGATATAGGAATGGTGGGACGTTTACAGCTATTTTCAAGTAAATAGACCACGCAGTAGGGGTGCAAGGTCTTGCGATTGAAACATTGCTGGCAAACAACACAGAGGACATAGAAGCCCGAAGGCTGAGAGTATTACTAATAGATGAGTGTCATTTGTTATGGGGAGATGTAATACCAATTTGAAAAAAGAATACGACAGATACATACTCTCAAACCTTTGTTCTGTCTGCCTTTCTTAATTTTGAATTTTGAATTTTGAATTTTGAATTGGTATAACTGGTTATGTTTGGGGTAAAACTGACCAAAAAATAGCAATCAAAGTTGTTAACAAACGCGATAAACAGACATACTACGGAGCAGTTGATTATCTCGATGGCAAGTTACTTCTTAAACCTTATAATGCTGGTAATTCAAACAATACAATTGATTATTTACGTTATTTATTAGACCTTGACTAGTGCGATCGCCGATCTTGTATGATAAGGGTATAACTCAAGTTATACCAATCTATGAAAACAGCGATTTCCATCCCCGATCCTCTCTTTGAGGCTGCTGAGGAATTTGCAAAACGCATGGGATTATCCCGTAGTCAGCTTTATGCTGTGGCACTTAAAGAATACTTGCGATCGCATAAACAGGATGAAATTACTCAACAGTTAGATGCTGTATATGCTGATGAAGATAGCAGTCTTGATCCATTGTTTGTAAAGCTACAAGCGCATACTATATCTGAGGAAAATTGGTGATGCAGCGAGGTGAAATTTGGTGGTCAGACCTGCCAATGCCTGTTGCTTCCGAACCAGGATATCGTAGACCAGTTCTGATCATTCAGTCAGATGAGTTTAATCGTAGCCGAATTCGGACTGTAATTGCTGCTGTACTCACAACTAATCTGCGGCTGGCTGAAGCTCCAGGCAACATTTTGGTGACAACAGATGAAACTGGTTTACCCCAAGACTCAGTTGTGAATGTTTCCCAAGTGATTACTATGGACAAGTCGTTTTTGATGGAGCAGGTAAGCCAAGTAAGCGATCGTGTAATGGTGCTTGTTGATGAAGGTCTTCGTTTAGTGCTTGCACTATAGGTCTTGAGTTATGCCAGCAAGATAACAAGATGATATTCGCCAACGACAAGAAATATTAAATAATTATCTGTCAAACAATTATGCAAATATTTAACAATTGGAATATAATTGCTAAGGGTTGGTATATTGCCTGTCCTAGTCATAAAATATCTAAAAAAATAGCAAAATCTGTAGAAGTGTGCAGTCAGAAAATTGCCATTTTTAGAGGTGAAGATGGGCAAATACGGGCTTTGGATGCTTACTGCCCTCATTTAGGGACAGATTTAGGAATTGGGAAGGTTGATGGTAATTGGATTCGTTGTACATTTCATCATTGGGCATTTGATGAAACAGGGCTTTGTCGAAATATTCCCTGTCAATCAGAAATTCCTACTCAAGCTAAATTACAAGCTTATGCAACAGAGGAAAAGTATGGATTTATCTGGATTTATCCAGATGCTAAAGCACCAGAGGGAGTGGCTGATTTTGATGAATTGAAAGGTAAAGAAATTGTTGTAAAAGCTGATAGTGCATTTGTCAGAAGTTGCCATCATCATATTTGTATGATGAATGGAATTGATGCTCAACATTTAAAAACAATTCATCATTTAGACATCAAAATGGATCTGTCGCTACATCGTAGCGAATTAGGCACACAAATAGACTTTACAATGCGGGGACAATTCCCTCAAACTACTTGGAGAGAAAAGTTAGGTCAAAGATTTCTTGGTTCTACATATCAGTATTCAATGCGTTATGCTCATGGTTGCATTGGTTTGTTAACAATGATGAAAAATGTTAAGCTTTTTCCCCCACTCTATATGATATATGCTTATACTCCAATTGCACCTGGAAGAACGAGAATTCAACCGATTTATGTAACTGAAAAACGTCAAGGTATTGTGGGATATCTGCTGAGTCGGTTTTTGCTATTCTGTACTCGCTTGGCTTACTATATGCTCAAAGATGAAGATGGCAAGATTTACGACAATATTCGCTTTAATCCGAAGTTGCTCCTTAGTATTGATCGACCATTAGCTCAATATATGGAGTATGTAAATCAGCTAAAACCATCTCGATGGTCAAAAAATAGAGGTGTAAAATAATAGGTTAGATTAGCGACAGCGTAACCTAACAAAAGCTTTGGTAATGTTTTGTTTTTCAACCTAACCTACATCTGAATTATTTTTTAGAGTGGGCAATGCCCACCAACTCCTATTGAGAAGGTGCAAGATATGAATACAGAATTGTAGTGTAAATAACCATTTTGGAATCTGTCACATTATACCGTAAATTTACCAAATTTGTCGATACAGTAATAATTAAAACTATATTACAAATTGATTTTAGGTAATTTCCGAATAATGAAGAGTTTGCTGATTCCTGTTCAAAATTTGCAACTAAGCGATCGCACCGCCATGTATGCGCTGCTGCAAAATTACTTTAAAGGTATAACCTGGGATAGATTTCAAGTTGATCTAGAGCGTAAAAACTGGGTTTTGTTGTTGAGAGATGAAACATCTAATGCACTCAAAGGATTTTCAACTTTGATGTTATGTCAAAAGACTTTTTTAGGAGAAAAAATTAGTGTGGTATATTCCGGCGACACTATTGTTGATCCTAGTGCTTGGTCGAGTACAACACTACCACGTAGTTGGATTGCCGCTATCAATTTTCTACGTCAACTACATGCAGAAAATAAACTTTACTGGCTGCTAATTTGCTCTGGTTTTCGCACTTATCGTTTTCTCCCTACCTTTTGGCAAGATTTCTACCCCCGTTATGATGTCACAACACCTGCCGATTTTAAGAATCTAATGGGGAATTTGGCACGGGAATACTATGGTAGCTTATACCAAGAAGCAACTGGTATTGTCCGGTTTCTGCATCCCCAAATTTTACGGGAAGGGTTGATTGAAATTCCATCAGGAAGACAGACTAATCCCCATATCCAGTTTTTCGAGCAAAAAAACCCCGGCTATCGACAAGGAGATGAATTGGTTTGTTTAACTGAGATCAGTTATGACAATCTCACCCGTGCTGGACAACGGATGTGGGAGTCAGAATCATCGTTAAAATTTGTGCAAGATTGTGTTCTCATTTAATTTTTATGCCATCTACCAACTTATACTTAAACTTTAACAATCCAACACAATTTATAGAGGGATGGTATTGGACATTACCATCAAACAAATTAAAAATTGGCCAGGTAAAAGCTATAACGTTGCTAGGTAGAAATCTGGCAATTTATCGGGGAGTTAGTGGTCAAGTAGTAGCTATAGATGCTTATTGTCCACACATGGGCGCACATTTAGCAGAAGGTAACGTAGAAGGTGATAATATTCGCTGTTTTTTTCATAATTGGAAATACAATGAGCGCGGAATTTGTGTAGATATTCCTTCTCTTGAAAAACCGCTACCTGTGTGTATTAAAACTTGGCACACGGCGGAAAAGTACGGCATGATTTGGGTTTGGGTGGGAGAAGAAAAGCCAAGTTCGCTGCCTTTTGTACTAGAACTAGAACAGGCAGACTGTGATTATATATTAGGGACTCGGTTTGTTAAAAACTGCCATCCCAATGTCCTACTAATTAATGCGATTGATGCTCATCACTTTAATACAGTACACAATCTGCCCTTAGAGATTGTATTTGATTCCCAAGACCTCAACCCCAACGCTATTACCTTCAGCAACACTACACGCGGAGGTGATGATTCCTGGTTAATCCGCCTGATTCGTCCTCTATACCGCAAAGAAGTTACTTATAGTATGTGTTATTGGTATGGCAGCACTGGCACTGTGACACTAGGGCCGGATTTTCTACACTTCTACATTATATTTGCGCTGCGAATGATAGAAGGAGGAAAAACCGAGGGACAAACAATTTTAGTGACTCCTAAACGTCCTGGATTTTTAGGATGGGTAGTAAATCGTGGTTTGCTATGGTTAACCCAGCAGGTTGGTAATTATTTTGCAAAGGGGGATACCCAGGTATTCCAAACTATTCAATTTAATTTGCAGACTCCTACTAAAGCAGATAAATCAATTTTGCAATTTATTCAGCACGTTAATCACCAAAAAGCCTTAACTTGGGAAAAGTGGGAAACTGTTAATTACTCAAATAGTCAAATACCATCAACACCTAACTCTGAGTTGACTTTAATTGAACAAGAAAAAAATGGATTTAAAATATAATATTGTCGGTTTGGATCTACCACACACCGATTCTCATGACCGTTTGCAACGGATATTAACAGCAGCATTACCCAATCAGAATAATTATGCTCCTTACCCGCAATTAAATTATTGGGATGCTGAATTTTTCAACTTACATCAAGTGAAAATTTTTCAACAATCTAATATTAATGAACAATCTGCTATTCTGGAACTTGCCAACCGCAGTTTGTTAGAAGAATCATATTTCATTGAGAAAGCAGGCGTTGGCTACATGGCAAAAATGGTACTGTTAGCAGAAACAATTGAAGAACGAATGCTTTATGGATTGTTTACGGCTGATGAAGCTACCCACCTTCACCAAATTAGTCATTTTTTACCAGAAATGCAAGTAACTAGCACGGACGATCCGTTTTTGCGCTTATTATCAGAAGTGGTTGAAAGTGCAGATAAAACAGTTTTGTTGTTTGTGCTGCAAGTCGTTTTAGAAGGATGGGGTTTAAGTCATTATCGGCGTTTAGCGAAGGAATGCCGCTATCCAGTTTTAGCAGAACTTTTTTCCAGTTTTTTACAATCTGAATCCCGTCATCACGCCACAGGAACCACCTTGTTTAATCAAATTCCAGTTTCAGCATTCAGTCAAACAACAATTCTTGATGTATTGGCACAGTTTTTGTTTATGGTACAGCTGGGGCCGCAAAGCGTATTAGCAGCAGTGGAACAAGTGAAAGGACATCTGACCCGATCGCAAAAAATCCAAATTTTAGAAGAGTTGAATACAGAGACTCACAGTGGAACACGATTACAAATATTGCGATCGCTCATGGGAGGAAAATCAGCCCAGTCTATCCTGCAAAATTTAGAAGAACGCGGAGCTTTTCAACCACTCCCCGCCCATCAATGTGTGTAATAAATATCAATCTTATCTCTGCGTCAAATAAAAACGGATATGGAAAAAACTATTCATCGCAAATTACAAATTAACCACACCCGCAATAAACAGCAAGATCATACTGCTTTAATGGATGAAGCAGTTAGCAATTTTCGCTATGAAGATTGTCAAAACGAGTATTGGAACCTAGAGGAATTTTCCCTACTATATGGTACACCATTATGGGAACAGTCCAGCCAACATCAGCGTATAATTTTGAACCAACTTTACTGGGTAGCTTACTACTCACAAATTGTTTCTGCTGAAATTGCCACTATCTTTTTCAATCAAACCAGTGCAGCCGGACTTTACGCTCAAGAAGATTTTCGCTTAATCTGCGATACATTAGATTTGGAATCCTACCAAGAGCGATCGCACATTAACGCCTTCCGCACAATTGCTAAACAGGTTGAACAAGCGTTGTTTGGGGAACTGATCTTTACCTACCCCATGCGCGGCCCCTTTACAGAAACGATGGTTTATGCTGACACCAATGCCCTAAAAACTTGGTGGAAAAAAATTCAACTTCAATACTTTGGGCTGATTTCTGCGAATAATACTTTTTTAGCTTGTCAGTATTTCACGATCCGGGGAGTGCGGACATTAAATGGCAAGTTAGTACAGCACAAACTCAGCAATTATTATCAAAAACATCCGCATCCTGAAGCTGCTCCCATTCCGGCTAAAGTTTCATATTATCACTTTCTGGATGAAAGTTTTCACTTCAACAGTTCGACAATTATATCTCACGATGTTATCACTTGTCTGAAGCCACCAACTGCATTTGAGCGACTGGTGGCTAATTTAGGATTGCTGGGATGTCAGAGAGATCACTTTCATTTTTCGGCTGCTATTAATGGGATTTTTTGGTACGATCCGGCGCTGTATAGCAAGATTTATCGGGTGTTGCGATCGCCCATTTTTGAGATGAGTGACAGGGATGCTAAAGAAATGATGCGCTGTTGTTTTACTGAGGAGTCGGAAGGATTACAGCGCAGTTTTTCAACTCATCACGAGGCGATGAAATCTTATCAAGTGTATGTTGAAAAACTCGATTATCTTTGGCAACGTAATCGGAATATGTCACTGATGGCTACTAATTCAATTTCTCGATATTTAGCAACTCAAAAAATGGCTTTTCAAGGTTTTGAACAGCGAGATGATTTGTTTTTAACTTACGCAGAAACGCAGAGTCGTAGAGAGGAATGTAAGAGTATTGTTTAGGTAAGATTGTTGTGTATTATGACTGACTTCTGTAAGATATCGTTTCCGGAAAGTAATTTTGTTCCAATCACTTTGGAATGTCATCAAAGTTTGTCTGAACATCTCATGGTTCAGAATTCACCTGTTTTGTTTGGTTGTCGGACTGGTATTTGTGGCACTTGTTTGGTTGAGGTGATTGGTGATATTCCTCCTCCTCAACCTGAAGAACAGGAAATGCTGGAGACTTTAGCACATAATCATACTAATATGCGGTTAGCTTGTCAGGTTGATGTTACAGGTAATATTCAACTTCGTAAGATTTAGATGGTGATTTAAAAACAACTATATAGCGGTTACTTTTAGAGAGCTTATGTGGTGATTGCTTTTTCCCAACATGATGTTAATACATCAGCAAAGTTGTTGTTACGGATGGCAGCACGAATATCTTTTCCAGTTATAGGTACTACAAGTGTATGCTCTCGACTTCCACGTAACATCTCTTTGGTAACAGTGTCTTTAAAGCCATTCCATGAAATTAAGAAGCCTAAAGAACATCGATTGCTTCGGTTGTCAATTTTTTCTTTGAACAGAACAAACTCGTTCTTTCCACATTTATCACTCCAATTTTTGCACTCAGCAAGTAAAATAGCCGATTCTCGTTTAAAGCGAGGGTCATTGCTATCGTTAAGCACAGTAATATCTATTTCTTCGGTTGCTGTCCTGATCCGATCCTTGACGGTAAAGCCTGGTATGGTCTCAAACAATCTACTAACAACCTCTTCTAGAGATCTACCGCGCTCATCATTAGAAGAAGCTTTCTCAACTGCATCTACAAGTGTGTCTAGATTTTGGCTACCCCGTCCAGATAACCGACTCGCAATTTCAGAAAGTCGCTTACTTGCTTCATCAGCAGCGTTTTCGGCTGTTTCTTCTAGCTCTTGACAGAGTAATTTTACATACTGGTACGCTTTAGCAAGATTATTTTGTCCTGTGCTTACAACAAATGTCATTTGTATATAAGCACCATCATCGTCATAGTGTGTTATGTTCACATCACCATGTACTCTATTACGCACCTCAACAGCACGGCGCACTAAGTCTAGATAGTGTTCTAATCCAATCGCAGAGTACCAATACTTTCGTGTCCAAGTGTAATCTGCTTCACCCTTAATCTGGTCTTGGTCTTTAAACAACCTGCCACTCCAATCATGATGGATTATGCCATCCTTGAGTAAGCCAACCTCAATCGCTACCTCATTAGGGATATCAACCAATGTTATTTTATCCAAGATACTTGAAGGAAGAAAAACTGGTTCATCTTCATTAGCATCTCTCAGTAGGGCTTTGGCTTCCGCAACATCCATACGTGCTTAAATTCAATAGAGAACGATTCAAACGCGCTTGTAAAAAATCAAGAATAGCATTTGTATCAATTAAAATTCGCATTATTCATGTTTTTCAGAATTAGCTCTTTTGGAATCCGATAGATACAGCAATGCAGTTCTACTCAAGACATTGCCATAATCTAAATACGATCGCTCCCACCCACCATGCAATTTGCAGATTTCTGGTACATTGTCGCACTCAGCGAACAGTTACAACCTAATAAGGTATTACCACGCACCGTATTAGGAGAATGGTTAGCGATATTTCGCGGTGAAGATGGACAACCCGTAGCTTTGCGCGATCGCTGTTTACACCGCAATAGCCGTCTGTCTACAGGTAAAGTTTGTAACGGTGCTTTACAATGTCCCTATCATGGTTGGGTATATGACGGTGCTGGGAACGTTATTGCTGTTCCAGCCGAAGGAGATGACTTCAAACCTTCCCCACAGCGTCGAGCCAAGTGTTACGCTACCAAAGAACAAGATGGCTATGTTTATGTGCGGTTAGCCGATACCCCAAGTGTTGATCTTGAACCCTTTTCTATGCCTCACTACGGAGAAACAAGATGGGAGACAGTGCGGGTAATTAACCATTTTGCTAACAATGTTACTAATTGTGCGGAAAACTTTATTGATATTCCCCATACGGCTTTTGTTCATCCTGGTGTTTTCCGTACCTCCCGCCAACAAAAGCTAGAGATGACTGTAGAACGGTGGAATGGTTCGGTTTTGGTGGAGTATCGTAACGAAAACAGTAATTTGGGATGGTACAGCCGTTTTCTGAATTTGCAGGGTGCAGAGATTAAACATAGCGATCGCTTTTATATGCCAAATATTACCTCTGTGGAATATAAAATGGCACACAATCGCCATTTGTTCATTACCAGTCAATCTATTCCAGAAACTGATAATTCAACTCTGGTTTACACGGATGTCACTTATAACTACGGTATCTGGAATAAATTAGCACGTCCTTTTGTGCGGTGGACTGCTCAACACATTATCCGCCAAGACGTGGAAATTTTAGGTATTCAGGGAGAAGCGATCGCTAAATACGGGACACAATTTTATAATACGCCTGCGGACACAATTCATATATTTGTAGAGTCAATTATAGCAGCTATATCTCGTGGAGAAGATCCGCGTTTATTGCCAAATCAATCGGTAAAAGTTACATTTTGGGTTTAAGAATAATTCTTAATTAATCAATATCAGTGTGAGTAATCAGAGTGGGAATACAAAACTTTGCACAACTACTAATTTTTGGTTCTTTTATCGGATTACTTAGTTGGACTATTACCAATCAGGTTGGACGAACTCAGCTTCAAGTTAAAAGTCGTGAAGATTGGTTGCTAGATGGTATAGGATTAACGATTCAAGGGATTTTAATTCCCTTACTACAAGCTACTTTAGTTTATTGGTTTTATCAATATTTATTACCCAGTCAACAAGGATATTTAAAAGTATCATTATTTCCGGCTTTTATTATCAGTTTTGTTATGATTGATTATTTATATTATTGGAATCATCGTTTATTACATACTAAATTCTTGTGGAAAGTTCATCAAGTCCATCATACTGTTACTCAGATGGATGTATTAGGAACTTCTCGTAACACACTTTGGACAAGTTTACTAATTGTTTATTTATGGATACACACTTTATTTTTGTATCTGTTAGCCGATCCAACAGGTTATTTATTTGGAGTAAGTCTAACTTCTGCCTTAGATTTATGGCGACACAGCAACTTGATAATTCCTGAAAGTAGCTGGCTTTATCAATTTTTATCTCCTTGGTTAATCTTACCACAGGATCATGCTTGGCATCATTGCCGTGAAGTCCATAATTATAACTATGGGGCTAATCTGAAAATTTGGGATAATTTACATGGAACATATTATCAAAACAAAAAATTGCCATATATAATCGGAATTCCTAGCTCATTAAACTTGTTCCAAAAACTTTTCTTCCCATTTTCATGACAGTTATAAGTAAAATTATTTCGTTTTTTCCCATCTTTATATTATTGCTAACTGGAGCAGCAATAGTCTACCTTGCCTATTCACCTAACATCTTCAGCATTCTGGCGGTGTTCCTTTCTATTTATGGGCTACCAGTGCTAGTTTACCGCTTGCATGAATGGGTTTATCCCGTGCAGGAGGGTATTAGTTATTTACAAGGTAAAGAATATAGTCCCTGGTGGGGTAGTCATCAAATCCAGGTAATTTATATTACCATTCCCGCCTTGGAAGCAGTGCTGCGGTTGATTCCGGGGGTGTTTTCCTGTTGGTTGCGATTGTGGGGTGCTAAAGTAGGGCGAGATGTTTACTGGACACCAGGTTTAGAAATTGCCGATCGCAGTTTGTTAGAAATTGGCGATCGCGTTGTTGTTGGGCATGGTGTCGGTATCTATTCCCATATCATTAAACCCCGCAAGCAAAATTTAATGTTGTATGTCAAAAAAGTCAAGATTGGCAGCAATGTATTTGTGGGAGCCGGATCTCATCTTGCTCCTGGTGTAGTTATTGGCGATGGTTCTTATTTACCAGCAGCCAGTAACCTTTATCCTAATCAAAAGGTACAATAATGCGTCCGATTATTCAGCTTTTTGGGCAAATCCTCGCACCAACGGCGAGGCGATTTCATCAAGCTTTGGATAACCCAGAGTTAATGCAGACATCTGTAAAAAGGGAGATTTGCGATCGCCTAATCAAGAGCGAGTATGGTAAAACTTTGGGGATTAATTCTATAGACGATTGGCAGCGTGTACCAATCGTAGATTATGATGCACTCGAACCCTACTTAAATCACAAACAGCAGCAAATTTCCCTTACACCTGAACCTATTTTGTTCTATGAAAAAACCTCTGGTAGTAGTGGGGCGGTAAAATGGATTCCTTATACTCAATCTTTGCGGCGATCGTTTAATCAGATGTTCTGTGTATGGGCGCATGATTTGATTGTATACGGCCCGAAATTTAGCACAGGGAAGATTTATGCATGTATCTCGCCGCAATTAAATGTAGTGGATAGCCAAGCTTTACAGAACGATTTAGATTATTTAGATGGCTGGTTGCGTTGGTTTTTACGTCCTTGGTTAGTGATGCCAAATAAACTGAATCTGCTACATGATGCGAATTTGTTTAAACATCAACTGGCATTGACATTATTACAGGCTGAAAAACTAGAAATTATTTCTATTTGGAGTCCTAGTTTTCTGCAAGTACATTTAAAATATATTCAAGAAAATCATAATTTCTTGCGAGCAGAATTACACAATCAGATTTCAGATCATCGGTTGCAACTCCTCAGTGAAAGTAATATTCCCTGGATGCAACTTTGGCCAAATTTGAAACTGATTTCTTGCTGGGATAGTGCCAATGCAGCAGATCAAGCTCAGGGATTGCGTTCACAATTTCCAGGTGTATTGATTCAAGGTAAAGGACTACTAGCAACGGAAGCACCAATGACAATTCCGTTGATTGTTGCTGGGGGATATGTGCCGATTTTAAATGAAGTATTTTTCGAGTTCGAGGATGAGACTGGTTTCCTGTATGGTTTACATCAACTCAGCATTGGCAAGGAATACACGATTATTTTATCGCAGAAAGGAGGTTTGTATCGTTATCGAATTGGCGATCGCATCCGGGTAACTCATTACTATCGCCGCACTCCCTGTTTAGAATTTCTCGGACGACATCAAACTATTAGCGATTTGGTAGGCGAAAAGTTGCAAGAAATCTTTGTCAAGAATGCTTTGACTCTCTTGAACTTGCAAGAAACTAATTTTAAAAGTTTGATGCCGATTGCCGATCCTCCACACTATATTCTATTACTAGATTCGGCAAAAGAAACCCCAGAAATCATTGCTAAACAACTGGATCTGGCTTTATCAGAATCATATCATTACAAGAGAGCGCGAACCATCGGTCAACTCACGCCACCACAGGTTTTAATCTCTAGTAAAATTCCTGAAATATTAGTTTCCCATCGTATCCATACTGGAAGTATTTGGGGAGGTATTAAGCATCCAATTTTGGCTAAATCACCCATTAGCACTGAACTTCTCCAAAAATTAAAATTTGATTAAATATTTAGCGTGATTCTAATTTAGCAACTCGCTCCTCTAATTTATTAACTTGTTGCTTCACTTCAATTACCAAAGTTGCAAGCCGATTGAACATTGGATCTTGCTGTGCTAAGTTCCTTCTGGAACCAGTTGACTGTCGTGGGGTAAGTCTTGTTCTTGAGGATGGAGACTGACGGGTTCTACCTAGCTGAGACTCTAGCTGATTTAACCGCGACTCAACACGATTTAAGTCCGCTTCTAAGTTATTGATGCGGGACTCTACTTGCTGTGATGAGGCAGTTTTGGAAAAAAAACTGCCCCAGATAATTGTTACTAAAATCCCGGCGATTACTAGCACCTTGATTTTTTTCATATTAATAGCTGACTTGTTAGAACAGTCTATCTAACCAAACTTGATTAGGATAGTTACAGTCTAAAAATCTGTGAATATTTCATCTCTTATCCGGTTGTAAGTTAGAAAATAAACTCTGCCAATCGATATATTTAACAGTATTTTCTCCCTGTTTAACCTCAAATGTGACGTTAGATGCTGTTCCTAGTTTTAGCGCTTGCACACACAGTTCTGCCACATCCTCACGGCTGATTTTACCTCTAATATTGTCACCTTGCTCAAATATTAATTCCTTACCACCTATGTCTTCAGTTAAAGCACAAGGTCTAATAATCGTATAAGGAATTCCGCTTTCTCTTAAACTATCTTCTCCCTTCAACTTCCAAGTTAAAATTCCTCCCAATTGGTCATTTAATTTCACTGCTGGCGGTTCTTCATCTAAATTAATGCCAGGGCGGCCGGGACGAGTGACACCTGCTGAACTGACGAGGATAAATTGTGGTAAACTTGTCCCTCCATAAGCTTTAATTGATTCCAACTGCAAAGCAAAACCACCTGGGGAAAATTTCGGATTTAAAGCGCCATCATGTTCAAATTTGCTTAACATCAGTTGGAATGAGCAAATTTTACTTTCTTCAAGTGGCGGTGCATCTTTGACAAGTTTTGCCCGAAATACGGGAATTAAATCTGCAAAGGGAATGTGAATATCTATCCAGGTATTAGCTACGGTATCGAAAGAATAGCTATAGCCAATACCATCCCATTGTGTATCTGTCCGTAGAAATATTTTATAACGCTGACCGTCACCTTTGACACGCAATTCTACACCTTCGTAACTAGATAAGTTGAAGGGTGGATCAAAATTTTTAGTTCTGATAGAAGCAAATCCGCCAGAGTTAGCAGTGGAGACATTACCCGCAAATAAAGCTGTATTTTCTACTAATTGGATATTACTGGCACTCACGCCACCCATGACGACATCATCCAACGCTCCCCAGTTATCCTTTAATTCTGCTGATGGCTTAGTGAAATCAAATATTAGTTTTTCCTTCGCTTGGGGTAGATATTTTGCTGCCGCTTTGACTAAGTTTTTGACTCCTTGATATTCTACATTTTCGGGAGTATCACCAACAATTTCTGGTTGGTAAAATTTAACACCTTGATAGTATTTAGCTCTATCTGCTGTGTCTCCCTCAACTGGTTGTACGCGTACTGCTGTGCAACAAATTACAGCTTGGATATCAGACAGGACTAAAGGAATTAAAGTTTCTGGTTGCGTGATATCCGCAACTACTAAATCTATATCATTACCAAGAATTGACCGCGCTTTGTCAATATCTCGAACTAGGGCGCGAACTTTATAACCTCGTTGGAGCGATCGCTGCACGACTCGTTTACCAACACCACCTGTTGCACCTGCTACTAATATTACACCCACGTTTCTTCCTCCATTGGGTCTATATTGACTATCCTTAGGACGACCTTGGATTAACTGCTGTACCCAGTTGAGGAAAGGAATTACCTCAAAGTAAGTCAGGGTTTCGATAAACCTGCCTAAGTCCCATTGAGAACGATTTTTGTCAGTCATATTTGCGTCCTCATAACTTTCTTCAGCTTACCATTTTGTCTTTCCCCTACAGTCCACACCCTGTTTTGATCAAAAAAATTCAACCAGTCAAGGTAAATTGGGATTGTCTAAATTATGGCTGGATAGATGATACAGTGTAATTTTTCGTTGCCACCTGAGTATGTTCTTCGTAAAGCCAAGCCTTTTGATATGTGGTTAATAGTATTTTTTGTGTTTAGAGCAAAGCTAGACCCTAGTCAACTAAGATGGCAGCAATTTTGGGTCATTGAATCTGATGGGCATTTAGTGGCTTTCGGGCAGCTCCGAAACTTTCACTTAGCACAAGAGCTAGGTAGTTTATTTGTTGCACCAGCTTGGCGAAACCGTGGTTTAGGGACTGTTTTAGTGCAGCATTTAATTACTCAAGCTAGTCAACCGCTTTATTTAAAATGCTTAAAACATCAATTGGTAAATTTTTACATTAAAAGAGGTTTTGTATCCGTTAATTTTAAAGACTTACCACCATCCCTCAAGTCCAAGTTTGGACTATCTCAATTACGAAAGAGGTTAACAAAAGCTTTTATATTATTTATGAAGTATGAATAACCCTCTTTTGGTAAGGGTTATAGCAACACAAACAGTTCATTTATCTAGTTTTAAGAGAATTGCAACCCGCAAATCCCCGACTTCGTAAAAGTTATCAGGGATCTTGTTTCTCATGAATGATTCAGAACTCCTGTAGTGGTTTGTCTACAAAAGAATATACCAAATCCCATTATCATTTTGACGTAAAATACGGTATCTTCCCTCAATAAA
Source organism: Nostoc sp. (assembly GCF_036917535.1). Taxonomy (GTDB): domain Bacteria; phylum Cyanobacteriota; class Cyanobacteriia; order Cyanobacteriales; family Nostocaceae; genus Nostoc. Next base: position 52,605 of record NZ_JBALDA010000019.1, on the reverse strand, counting down.
TTCTCGCATTCTTGGGAAATTTTTGTTGATAGTAGGCTGCTGAATATAATCAATAAAGATATAAGGAGGCTTAGATGAATCTAACTCTTCTAGAAGTTTGGTCCATTGCTCAGGCAGAAAATATTCAAGTGCCCAACCACGTATTGATGTTGCCTGAGTCCGATTGGAGAAGTAGTAAATAGATGGATCGCCAGCTACATAAATCTTACCAGGAAGACTTCCTGGTTGGGAGATAAATTCAGCCTCTGAACGAAGAGATGGATATTTGTCTCTAAAAATAGTTTGATATTTAAATCTTGTATCTTCAGTTAAAGCAAAGTTATTATTAACCAGAACAATACTCTTTTTCATAAGAGTGTTTGATAAAGGCAGGAAAAACAAAAATATCAGCAGGATTGTAGTAAATGGGGAACTCAATTTTTTTAAAGACTCCCATAAAACATCTAATCCTTTAGTTGCTAAAATACCTAAAGGTACAAAAAATAGTAAATAATGGTATTCCCAAAATGCTCCACGTTGTAGAACAATGACACCCCAAGCAAAAATACACCAAATCACAAGTAGCAAAGTCAATATATTCTTAGACTTACGCAGTGATACATCCACTGCAACAGTAGCGACTAAAAGTAGAGGATAAAAATTATTTAAGAACCATTTTATTCCTACAAAAAGCCCATTTGGATCAAATTGGGAATTAGCAACAATTCGAGGTGGATATAAAAAAAATGTTTCATACAAAATTGGTAAACTATTAAACCAGGCAAAATAGCTAACAATAAACAAAATAGGAAATGTAATCCCTAGAAAAATTGGAATAAATATTTCTAAAAAAGCTTTTGGAATTTGCTGTCGTTTGATTAGTACAGAATATATAAAAATAGTTAGCCAAAATGAAATTAATATTAGCAAAAGTATTAATTTAAAAATTAGGACAATTCCACCAATAAAACCTGACAGTAAAAGTAGAAAAAATCTTTGTTTTCCTTCATATTGAAAAGATTGAGAAGTTAGCCAAAGACAAATGAATAAAGGAAAACCAACCAGTGCTTCAACTTGAGTAAGATGCCAAGGCTGTGAAACAGTATAGTAAACGCCAACCGTTAACAAAGGTACTAGACTTGCGATTATCGGATGCCGAAAATAGCTTTTTAGACTCAGCAACAATACTATAGACAGAAACACCATATAAATAAGTTCAAAGAGATGGATGCCAATCTCATTAAAACCAAAGAAAGTTCCCGCTAAAAAGTAAAAGCAAAAAATCCCCGGTTGCTTTACATCCCAAAAATCACGATAGAGTACCTTTCCTTGTTGCATCTCCAAAGCACCCAGCCTAAAAAATGCTTGATCTCCGTCAAATGGAAAAGGCAAATGTATAAGACCAATAGCCACAATTGCAATCAAAACTAGAAAGTCAATTTTATTTAATTTAGTAATATTAATCATCAACCTTTATAATCAAAAATTAAGCGAATATTCTACACTGATTAATATCCTAACAGGGTAAAGAGCAAGGCAATTTTAGGATATGAACTTAAAGTTTAAAGTTTCTGCGATCGCGTCAACACTGACTTTTCATTTTATTAAAAATTAGCTGAAGTCCCAAAAATATTTAAGTAAGTAGGCAGGAATAAATTAAAGTATGTTAAGTAATGTAAAAAATATATTTTTCTCTATTTTGAAGGCTAAAGCCTTCAAAATAGGGCTAGAGCCGCTTAATATAAACCTTTAATCGTTAACGTCGTTCTACTTCTTACACTGGAGGAAATAAGTATGAATAAAAACTTTCCTTCCAAATGGAGCATCTAACGTCGTCCACAGCTAAGTCTCAAGTTGCGCGTGGATTACTCAAACCGGACTATCTCTTGAAAAAATGCGTTCTTTCGTAATTTTACCAAAATGTCAACCGTATTATTTTTAAGATTATCTGCTGAATGAAACAAGTACAGGTTACGTAAATTAGTCATCGATCAACTGTGATCGCAAAAAACAAAACCGCCCATACCTGGTCAGGGGCGCATTTTTTGCTTGATGCGATAGTCGCTCTGTTGAACGTACTTGAGTAGGTCTGGACTGCTTTGAAGAACTGTCGGAAGTTGTTCGAGAAGCACTGCTGTTAGCAATGTCGCTTCGTGCTGTTCCAGTTTTGCGTCAATGGTTTTGAGGTAGTTTATAAACTTTTCTAGTTCCTCACTGACAACTTGCAGCACAGTCAAGGATTTTATGGTTCAGAGTCAAATGCGCCCCTACATTGTGGCGTTTCAACGTTCACGCGGTTGCAAACACAGCAAAATATAATTATAGAAAACTACTAAATTATTACCAAATAATCTTTCTAGTATTTTGTCAAGTTAGTTTTGAGAGTTTGTAGTAAGGACTTTAGTACTTAGAAAACAAGGACTAAAGTCCTGACTACGAACTTGTAGACATAATAATGCTTATCGACTTTGAACTATGGACTCTTGACTAGAGTTTTCAAGTTCTGGAAGTTCTACTCTGGCGGTTTTCCAACCTCCTGCCCAAGCAAGGCACAGATGACGGAAACGATCGCCCCGCACCTCAAAATTTGGGTACTGGTCAAAACTCGCACAAGCCGGAGATAGCAACACCACAGGCGCTTGATAGTGCTTGGCTAATTCTGCCGACTTGGGAACTGCCCTTTCCATAGTTTCCACAATATGGTAAGTATGATACCCTATCTCTCGGAGACGTTTGGCAAATGCGGGTGCAGCAGAGCCAATCAATAACACAGCAGCAGCTTTGGTTTGAATTTGTGCTAGCCAGCCGATATCATCTCCTGCTTTAGCTTCTCCACCAGCAATTAAAATCGCTGGACTGTTAACAGATGCTAAACCTACTTCAGCAGCATCATAGTTGGTGGCTTTGCTATCGTTAATGAAATCAATACCTTCCCACGTGCAGATATGCTCCAAACGATGGGCAACACCAGGAAATTCCCGAACCGCATGCGCGATCGCATCACGATTAATTCCCGCTAATCTTGCTGTTGCTACTGCCATCAAAAGATTTTGCTGGTTATGTTCTCCCACCATTCGCAAGGTAGATACCTTTACGATCGGTTCTGGTGCAGAGGTTGCAGTCAATTTTTCCACAACCCAACCGTCTTCAATGTAAAAGCCTTTTTCGCTAATCAGAAAATCTTTTCCTCTGACACTTGTCCAATAGGCATCAGGCCAAGCACTTAAACCTAGCTGGCTCAAGTAGGCATCATCACCATTGAACACTTGCAACTCGGACTGACGTAATAACTTGGCTTTGATATTGTAATAGTTCTCTAAAGTCTGATGACGACTGAGGTGATCCGGCGTGAAAGTCGTCCAAACACCGATCCGGGGAGCAAGGGAACTAGAAGATTCAATTTGATAGCTGCTAATTTCCGCAATCACCCAATCAATATGATTTTGAATTGCAGTTTCTTCACCTCTGCTCGCCTGAGAGAGGGCAACTTCACAAGCGGCGTAGCCAATATTACCGCAGGCGGGTGCATCTAATTTTGCTGCTTGGAAAATGGCAGCAATTAAAGCTGTGGTAGTAGTTTTGCCGTTAGTGCCGGTAATTCCTACCCAAGGTAGCGATTGTAAATTTCGCCAAGCGAGTTCCATTTCCCCAATGGTTTCAATACCTAATTGGCGTGCCTCAACTAATACGGGAATATCCCAAGGCACGCCAGGACTAACGACTATTAATTGGGGTAAATTAGCACGATTCAATTCTAGGGATTGTCCTAGTTTAACGGCTATTTGCTCGGCAGCGAGTTCTTGTTGTTGTTCTAGGAGGGTTTTGGAGGTGTTGCGATCACTCAGCTCTACCTCCCAACCTTCCCGTTTCAACAATCTCGCCGCTGCAACACCGGACTTTCCCAATCCAATAACAGTAGCTTTGGACATAGATTGCAGCAGAGTGTCCCTGGTTAAGCACTCCCTATACTAGCGTTTCTTGGCAAAAATTACACAAGTTTTTGTTGACCTACGCTACAGATTTTTGACGATCGCACCGAAGTCAGCTAAAACACGGGCATGATTGCGAACTAATCCGAGCAGATGTAACCGATTACGCTTGACTTCTGGATCAAAGTCCATAACTAAAACGCTATCTGGGCCATCAAAGAAGTTACTAACTGTCGGAGCAATTTTTGCTAATGCTGCTACTAACAGTTGATAATTTCGTGTCTGCTGTGCTGCTTGAGTTTGAGGTACTGATTCAATTAGCGCATTATACAAGGCTATCTCAGAGGGTTTTTGGAATAATTCTGGACGGACTACGGTTGTTGGTTCTAGCTGTTTTGTATCTAAATCACCTTGAGCGGCTAATCGTGTGGAACGGTTAACAGTTTCGTAGATGTTATCTAAAGTACTGTCATTGCGGATTTGTTGTAAATATAAGGCGCGATCGCGGACATCCAATAAATCCTTTAACGTCCGTTCTGTGTATTCTGGGTCATTTTCTCCCAAAACTGCATTTACTAAGTCGTAATCAATTTGCTTTTCTTCTTGTAGTAAAGTGCGGATGCGTTGCAAGAAAAACTCTTGTAATGCTGCGGTTAATGATACTCGATCTTTGTGATATTTTGCTGCAAAGTCTGTTGCTATTTGCGCCAATAAATTATCTAAGTTTATCAGCAAATTATCAAACCAAGTAATTTTAACTACAGCATTAGCAGCACGGCGTAAGGCGAAGGGATCAGATGAACCAGAAGGAATTAAGCCTAAACCAAAGATACTCACTAAAGTATCTAATCTATCTGCCAAACCAACAATTTTACCCGTGAGTGTTTCAGGTAAGACATCACCGGCTCCTTTTGGTAAATAATGTTGATAAATTGCCTTTGCTACTTCGGCATCTTCCCCACTAGCTAAAGCATATTTTTCTCCCATAATGCCTTGCAATTCTGGGAATTCATACACCATTTGTGTCACCAAATCTGCTTTACATAATAAAGCAGCACGTTGAATTCTTTGGCTCTGGTCTTCCCCTAATTCTAATTGACTGCTAATTTGCTCGGCAATCTTGACTACTCTATCTACCTTGGCACGCATTGAACCCAATTCTTCTTGGAAAGTGACTTTTTCTAATTGGGGTAAAAAGCTATCTATTGGCTTAGTTAAATCAGCTTCATAGAAAAATCTGCCATCAGCTAATCTAGCACGAATTACCCTTTCATTGCCGACGGCAACAATGTCTGATTTTTTCGGATCGCCGTTAGAAATTGTGATGAAATTAGGTAATAATTCTTGTTCAAAACTACCTGGTTTAAATACAGGAAAATAACGTTGATGAGTAACCATGACTTCAGTAATTACCTCAGTTGGTAATTCCAAAAATTCTGGTTCAAATTTACCAACAACTGCGGAAGGATATTCTACAAGGTTGGTTACTTCCGCTAACAAATCGGGGTAAATTACCGTATATCCACTTAAATTCTCGGCTACTGCCTTTACTTGCTCTGCGATCAAATTTACCCGTTCTTCTGGGTCAACGGTGACAGATGCAGACTTGAGGGTGGTAACATAATCAGTAGCTTGGGCAATTGTCACAGGTTCAGGATGTAAGACCCGATGACCTTGAGAAATGCGATCGCTCTGAATCGTTTTAGAACCATTTACTAATTCTAGAGGCAGCACCGTCTCATCTAACAAAGCTACCAGCCAACGAATTGGTCGGGAAAACCTGGCATCACCATTCCCCCAACGCATCAACCGCTTACCTTCTAAACCCCAAATCCACTGGGGAACAAGTTCTGTTAAAATTTCCGCCACAGGACGACCGGGAATTCTTTTTTGCACAAATATAAATTCCCCTTTGTCAGTGGGGCGAACAGACAGCGCATCTAGTTCCACACCTTGCTTTTTGGCAAAGCCTGCTGCTGCTGCTGTTGGCTGACCATCTTTAAAGGCGGCTTGGGCGGGGGGCCCTTTAATTTCTTCTTCTCGGTCTGGTTGCTGAGATGGTAGACCTCTAATCACTACCGCCAGCCGCCGGGGAGTACCGTACACTTGGACACTTTCGCCCTTGAGGCTGTTTGCTTCCAGGCTTTGGGGAATGCGTTCCTGCCATTGCACTAAAGCATCACTGAGAAAACTTGCAGGTAGTTCTTCTGTACCAACTTCTAATAGAAACCCAGGCATAGGACACTGTTTTCAACTTTGCGTAGCTCAACTTTATCAGTTATTCTCAAGCGATCGCTCGTGATTTTTAGCTAAATTGGTCATCGAAGAGGATAAGGCGAAATACCCCATAGATATAGGACTTACGCATAGGTCACGCTTGCATCAAACCACAGAGAAGCCAGTGTGTTGGGGAGACACTGCGTTGCGCGGGTTCCCCGACTTGAAGCAACTGGCGCGGCGCAGAGAACACAGAGGAATAAGAGTTAGAGAGGTTTTTTGCGTGAGTCCTAAGATAAATCAGGGATGGAAGTTAGGTCAAATTGGATTGTATACAAAGGAGCGGCTTGTCGTAAAACATCGCTATAAACTTGGCATTTTATGCAAAACTTTATAAAAAAAGTGCTTATCTTTATAAATTCATTACATTACATACGTAGTTTTATGCGGTATTTACGGATATATATTTCCATCGTAAGCTTAAGTAGGTCGGTAGAAAAAAACTAAACTATGTTAATAAAAATGAACTAAGCTAAAACTTTCTTCCCTCCTGCCTTATGCCTCATCCCAACTACAAATATTTACGTCGTTCTACCTACTTAGTTCAGTAAACTGGTGGGGTTATCTTCAACCTCATTATAAATATTGAGTGAAAAAGAATGTATAGACGTAACATTGTTAAGTCTCTACAAGGATTTTGGATAACGCATATTTAATTTCACTAGATGTCTAATATTTCGTCATTAACACTTTTACAAAGCTCAGTGCTGATTGCAATTAATTTTACTTTTATCCCAGCACTCATTACTCAGCGAGAAGTTGGAGCGGAGGCTTCCTCCGATCCAAACTTCGGTGACTCAACACTGTTTTGGTCAGTGCCTTTAAACTACTTAAAAAGTGGGACTCTCTTTAATTAATACAATACTAATGATTTGGTTAAAAATACTTTATGTGCCAGTTTAAAAGGCGGAATGAGGGTTATATGCATAATACTGAATATAATGCTACAATTTCTCAAGTGTAAATTTAGGCATTAGTTCGGAAATAAACAGACCAACTATTGTCATAATCACCAGAAATAAAACCTATATTTATCAATAGCCTAACTCGTTTATACAAAGTCATATTTTTGTTTTTAAGTGTTCTATGCAGTACAAAAATTATCTTTTAAAAACCACAAAGAAAATTTATAAGCAATGTTTAATACATTTTTTTAATCAAACAGTTTTACCAGTCAAAATACAGCATTTGTAAATAAATGAAGTAATAAAATGCAGAGAGACAAGTCAGATATAAACTTTATGCGAAAAAACGCTGTAAGTAATAAAAATAGCAGCTTTCACTGTCTATTTAAGTAAGTAATCCGATCGTTTCATGCTGTCTTCACAAAATTCACAATATAGTTCATGCATATTCTAATTTATTCCTACAACTATCATCCAGAGCCAATTGGAATTGCTCCGTTAATGACTGAATTGGCAGAAGGACTAGTAAAGCGAGGTTATAAAGTGCGAGTGATTACGGGAATGCCAAACTATCCTCAGCGCGAAATTTACGATGGGTATCAAAATAGATGGTATCTTACAGAACAAAAAAATGGCGTTATTATTCAGCGAAGTTACGTACGAATTAAGTCTAAACCAAACCTTGTGGATCGGCTGTTACTGGAGTTGAGTTTTGTTTTCACCAGCTTACCCCAAGCCTTTAAAGGTGGGCGACCAGATGTGATTATCTTAACAGTCCCGCCGCTACTAGGTACGTTACCAGCAACAACATTGGGCTGGCTATACAACTGCCCAGTAGTTCTAAATGTGCAAGATATTTTACCAGAAGCTGCTGTGCGTATCGGGTTATTAAAAAACAAGTGGATGATCCGAACTCTTGCAGCTTTAGAGAAATTTGCATATCGGACTGCACACACTATTAGTGTGATCGCTGATGGGTTTCGTGAGAATTTAGTAAATAAAGGAGTACCTGTTAATAAGATCATTTGTATTCCCAATTGGGTAAATGTAAATTTCATTCGCCCGTTACCGAAACAGAGCAACTCTTGGATATCTAACCATCAACTAAATGGGAAATTTATAGTACTTTATTCAGGCAACATTGCTCTAACGCAAGGTTTAGAGACAGTAATAGAAGCAGCCGTTTGTTTACGTCATATCAAAGATATTGTTTTTGTCATTGTTGGCGAATCAAGAGCATTACAAAGGTTGCAGGAATATTGTCTATCAAATGGAGCAGATAATGTTTTGCTACTACCGTTACAGCCGCGAGATAAACTACCTGAAATGCTAGCAGCTTCTGATGTCGGGCTAATTGTGCAAAAGCACAATGTGATTTCGTTCAATATGCCTTCAAAAATACCACTGTTATTGGCGAGTGGTCGCCCAATTGTAGGTTCAGTTCCCGCCACTGGTACTGCTGCTAAAGCGATCGAACTTAGTGGTGGTGGGATAGTTGTTGAACCAGAATCACCCCAAGCAATGGCTGCGGCGGTGCATGATTTATATGCTAATCCTGCTCTAGGAACGAAGCTAGGTAACACAGGAAGACAATTTGCCGAAGAAAACTATTCCTTAGAGCAAGCGCTTGATCGATATGAGTGGCTTTTTTCTCATATTGTTACCAACCGAAAATCAACTGTGGGTATCTTACCAAAATTCGATTCTGAGAAATCAGTTGTGGATGGTTGAACAGGATTGAAGATTTCTCACTTGTTAGCTACACAAATAAGACTTTGATTGGGATAAATTAAATCACCCATTCGGGTGAGTTAAAGATCAACCGATCGGGTGAACTAACTGTAGGAAGTTGAGACTGATCAAAAATAGGAATCTAGAGAATACTGATTGATTGCATGTCGTTCTGGGTGAGGATAACTTGATGATTATAAATCTGAATTAATCAGCGTAGGCGCAGCCCGCCGTACTCATGCGGGGAAGCAAGCCACGCCAAGTGTCTCGTAGAGAAGGCATCGTTCCAGACTCTTTTCTTCCTTAAGATCAGTATTCAGTACTACTCAAGAGCGATAAACTCATTTGTAAATAATACCAATCTCATCTGCTATGTGGTTATAATGCAAGCAAGCGCTTGCAAACACTCATAGAAAACTTAGCATCAAGTACGGCACAAACTTATGCACCCTTGATCTAGTCAGCAACTAAGGTATTTGCAAACGACAGGTTTAACCACAGCGACAACGCGAGAAATTGCTCGTGTTGCTGGGGTCAATGAGGTAAATTTATTTCGTCATTTCCAGAACTAAAGAGCAACTACTAACTTGCTCTGATTACCGAAGCGATCGCTTTCCCAGCAGAAGCTTTAGCTACAACAACATGAACCGTGCTTTCTCTCTGAGCTAAAGCACTGTGTTTATACTGACTAACAAAAAACTATAAGTTACACTTTAAGAAATTGAACGGAGTTAAGTAATGTACAAATAAACCATAATGTGCTGAACAAAATTGGTTCATTTTAGGTGCTAGACATCGTGAGCGATCGCCCAAATACCCAGACATATTTTTCACCAACATAGAGAAAGAAAGGCTAAAAAACTATTCAAAATAATGCTTTTTTAGCGAAAAGTAGATTGCCCAAGTCTAAATCCACAAGACGAGAAAACGAAGATGCCCCATTCTGAGTTCCCTGACTCTCCCCTTTCCATTGAAACAGAACAACCCGCTGTTACAGATTCTAGTCAAGAGTCGCAAGAATTGCCACCGCGATCGCCTAAGCCACCTCAAAAACGGCGTTGGCCCCTGATATTAGGAATCGTCTTATTAATTGCAGGTGTAGGTTTTGGTTGGCGCTGGTGGCAAACTAGTAATGCTAGCAAAGCACCAGCAGCTGGGGCAGATGCTGGTCAACCTAGAGCAGTTCCGGTCAAGCTAAGGACTGTGCAAACTCAAACTGTGCAGCAAAGTTCGGAGTTTATTGGCTCTTTGGAGGCTCCACGTTCAGTAATCATCAAGCCACAGGTTGAAGGACGAATTACTGAGATTTTCATCCAAGAGGGCAACCGCGTTCAACAAGGACAAGTGATTATCAGTCTGCAAAGTGATAATGTCCAAGCTCAATTGTTACAAGCTAGAGGCTCACTGCAACAAGCCCAGGCACGTCTTGCTGAACTCAAAGCAGGTACGCGACAAGAAGAAGTTGCCCAAGCTAGAGCGCAGTTAGCCCAAGCCCAAGCTCGCTATAGAGATGCCCAATCGGGATCGCAACCAGAAGAAATTGCTCAGGCTGAGGCTCAAATTCAGTCAGCTAAATCCGATGTGGAATTAACACAGTCACGCGCCAAGCGATACGCACAATTGAGAAAAGAGGGCGCAGTTTCTCAAGATACCTTAGAGGGATATGTTAAAGAACAGCAAAGTGCTGAAGCTGCCTTAGTTGTTGCCCAGAAACGCTTAGATCAACTCCGCCAAGGCAGAAAATCTAGTATCAATGAGTTAGCTGGTGCCTTGGAACAACAGAAACAAAACTTAAGACAACTAGAAAATGGTTCTCGTCCAGAAGAAATTGCCCAAGCGCAATCGCAAGTAACTCAAGCAGCTGCCCAAGTTCAAGCTGCCGAAGTCCAATTGCAATACACAAAAGTTTTAGCACCTTTCACTGGCATTGTTGGTGATATTCCAGCAAAGGTGGGAGATTATGTGGAAAAAGCCGATCAACTCACTACACTGACTAGAAACGACTCTTTACAACTGAATATTTCCGTTCCGCTAGAAGATGCCAAAAAGCTGCGCTTGGGATTACCAGTGCAAATGCTAAACGTCCAAGGCAATCCTATAGCAAGGGGTAAGGTAAGTTTTATCTCCCCAAACGCTAGTTTAGATTCGCAGACAGTTTTGGTAAAAGCTAACTTTGGTAATTCGAGAAATCGACTGCTTAATCTTCAGTCAGTGCAAACTAGAGTAATCTGGAACGAACGTCCAGGAATTTTAATTCCAGTTACAGCAGTATCTCGCTTGGGTGGAGAGACATTTGTATTTGTGGCGCAACAAGCGCCAGCAGAAAAGTCTAAACCTGGAGCGCCATCTTCTTTAGTAGCTAAACAAAAGCCTGTGAAATTAGGAGTTATTGAGGGGAATAATTATCAAGTTATCCAAGGACTAAAAGCGGGGGAGAAAATTGTTGTTTCCGGCATTCTTAACTTAACCAATGACGCTCCCATTACTCCTGAAACACAAGAAGTTGGTAGTCAGAAGCCTTAGCTGATGAGAAGATAAGGGTGCGGGGAAAGGGGGACAGAGAGATGAGGGGACAAGGAAGACAAGAAGAATAACCAATGCCCCATGCCCAATTTTTAAACTATGTTTGTTGACTTCTTTTTTAAGCGGCTTGTTCGGGGCACACCGCCACCTATGGCATCGAATTCTCGCTGATCCGTACGGATTTTTTTGCTCAGTTGTGTTTTGTTTTCTTCGACTGCACACTTGGTGCGAAATGTCGTTCCCCATTTAGTCAGGTAGTTTCTGGCATCCATCTGGGCATGATAAGAGACCTGAATGTATAGTACAAATGTATGTTGAAATCAAGACAATGGTAACAATAGCAGTCAATCCCTATCTCGATGGCAATTTTGCTCCAGTCTATGAAGAAATCACCACCGACAAATTGCCAGTCATCGGTGAATTACCCTTTGACCTATCAGGGATGTTTGTGCGGAATGGCCCTAACCCTCAATGGACGCCTATCGGTCAATATCATTGGTTTGATGGGGATGGGATGTTGCATGGTGTGCAAATTAGCAACGGCATAGCCACTTATCGTAACCGCTACGTGCAGACAGTCGGATGGAAAAAAGAACGAGAAGCAGGTAAAGCTATCTGGACTGGGTTGTTAGAACCACCACAAATGGATAACCCCCACGGTCGCTATAAAAATACTGCCAATACTGCGTTAGTGTGGCACGCTGGTCAGATGCTGGCGCTGAATGAGGGGGGTAAACCTCACGCCATCAAGCTGCCTGAATTAGAAACAATTGGCGAGTATAGCTACAATGGCAAGCTGATTTCTGCCTTCACAGCCCATCCCAAAGTAGACCCCGTTACAGGGGAAATGATCTTCTTTGGCTACTCTCTGTTTGCACCACCGTATGTGCAATATAGTGTAGTCTCAGCAAAAGGAGAACTGTTGCAGACAGTGCCAATTGAACTACCAATAGGAGTGATGATGCACGATTTCGCCATCACTGAAAACTACACGATTTTCATGGATTTGCCGCTGACTTTTAACCCAGAGCGATCGCAACGGGGAGAACCTGTAATGATGTTTGAGCGCGATCGCTCTAGTCGCTTTGGTATCTTACCACGTCACGGTGACAGCAGTAATATCCGCTGGTTTGAAAGTCCTGCTTGCTATGTCTTCCATACCCTCAACGCCTACGAAGAGGGAGACGAAGTAGTGCTGATTGCCTGTCGTATGAGTTCTACAAGTGTTTTGAGTTCTGATGATTCGCAACCCGATCCAAACGCAAATATTCCCCGTTTATATCGCTGGCGATTTAATCTCAGCACGGGGACAGTACGTGAAGAGATGTTGGATGATGTAGCTTCGGAATTTCCCCGCATCAACGAAAACCAATTGGGGCAACAAAACCGATATGGCTACACTAACAAAATGGCGAACAGTCCCCTACCTTTATTTGAAGGTATCATCAAATACGACTTCAGCAATGGGAAATCTCAAACACATGAATTTGGACAGGGGCGCTATAGCGGCGAAACTGTATTTGCGCCGCGTCCTGGTGCAACGGCTGAGGATGATGGTTGGCTGATGACTTTTGTCCACGATGAGAATTCAAATACTTCAGAATTAGTAGTAGTGAATGCCCAAGATGTGACGGCTAAACCTGTAGCGCGGGTGATAATTCCGCAACGAGTACCTTATGGGTTTCATGGTGCTTGGTTTGCCGGGGAATAGCTCAATGGATAGTTAGAAACTGCGTCTACACAAACAAAACCCGCCTAAGCGGGTTTTAAATTCTTTGGCAGGTGGACTTGGTTTGTATAGCCGCGATTTCTAATCGCCAGCTATTCCTCCCTATTTCCTCAAATTATTTTTCACTATACCCCCCAGCGTAGTCAATCACGCAGATTGTTTTATATGATTTGTGAGTTCCATAAGCAACACCAGAGACTTTAAAAGCACCGTTAAAAATGTTTTTTCGATGGCCGCGATCGCGCACACCATCATCAATAATTAACTGCATAACGATATCTTGAGCGCTGTTTAGCCCATAACTGATATTTTCGCCTGCGGTTGTTTGCCATTTACCATAGCGGTTGATGCGAGTAAAAGGGTTGCTACCATCGCTACCATCATGACCTATAGCACCTTTTGAACCTTGGTCTTTTACGTGGTCTTTTGCTCCTAAAGACATACCTTTAGATGTACTCAAGGCTCCTATAGGACGTGCTGATTTGAGAAATGCGATCGCTTCATCAACTGCTTTGACTCCTTCTTGAGTTCGCAGATAAGTATTATTAGAAATTATGACTCGGTTCCCTTCAAAGCGCTTTCTATAGTTTTCCAGAATTGGAAGGTATGCTTTAGGATTTGTTCTCACCTTATTTGTTTCTACAATTATCTGTTGTTCCAACGGTGAAAGGTAACTCGCCTTTGCTAATAAAGTTGGACTAGTTTGTACTGCTGGGTTAGAGTTGGCTACAGACGGGTTAGATTGAAGTAGTTGATTTGAACAGCCCAATATCAAGGTAATTGGCAAAAATACCCAAAAATTCATGCGACGCATCGATTACCTCACAATTTTTTTATGGATTAATTTAGTGAATTAGAAGAAATAAGAATTTTCAACGCACAGATCAGTCTGTAGACGCTTCTGCCGTTAGAAACGATATCAGGACTTTAGTAAGTTCGCTAAAGAAAGCGCAGATTAACGCGCCAATAATATTGATAAAGTTGCGATTGCCTTTGTTCCTAAAGTGTTACAAGCTATCACTTAACACCTGTTGTAACATTAAAAACACTAAAACGTAAATAACAACAAAAATCTTTTTTACACTTTTAGAAACCAGCGTTGCCGATACATCAGAAAACCAACAGCCCACCACAACAACACGGTGACTAAGGCAAATAACAGGGAACCATTCAGCGCTCCCGCCCAAGATGCGAAAAAATTCTGGTAAATCCAATTGTAGGTACTGGGAGCGTCTTTGCCAGTGCCAATAGTGGTTTTGACTAAAATTTTAATTAACAAAACTGATGCAACGAAAAGAGTGATCGCATTTAAGCCCATAATTTCAAAAGGTTTACTCCAGCGACGCATCAGCCGTACTTCGATAAGTTCATAACAAGCTGCTAGCAATAGTAACGCCCAACCTGTTGTAAATACTACATAAGAACTTGTCCACAGCTTTTTGTTAATAGGGAATGTCCATCCCCACGCCCAACCGATAATTAAGCAACCGACTCCAAATAATCCTAAACCGATACTTGTACGTGACTGTACAGGTAGACTGCGTATCCATTGACCAGTGAAGTAGCCAGCGAGGACGCTTACTATAGCGGGAATAGTACTGAAAAGTCCTTCTGGATCTCCCATAAAGTTGAAACCATCACCTTTATATAAATGTGCTTTGGGAATAATCAGACGGTCAACATAAGCACCGAAATTACCTTCTCGCGTCAAAACTCCCGCACCATATTCTGGCACTGCTACATACATCATCATTAGCCAGTAGCCGATGAGTAGCACTGCTGCTAGTATCCATTGACCTTTGCGCGGAAAGTTGAGAACAGCTAGGGAAGCCAGCAGATAAGTAAGGCTGATGCGCTGCAACACTCCCATAATCCGGATACTATTCAAATCAAAAGTCCAAATACCTTGATTCCAAAAGCCATTTAGTAGCAATCCCAAGGCAAAGAGAATAGCGGCGCGGCGCAATATCCGCCAGTAAACAGCTGAGGTAGGTTTATTGCCCTCGGTATACTTTGACAGCGAGAAAGTCATTGCTACACCGATAATGAAGAGAAAGAAGGGAAATACCAAGTCCGTTGGCGTGCAGCCGTGCCAATCGGCGTGGGCTAAGGGAGGATATACATCATCTGCAACACCCGCCATATTGACGAGAATCATTCCAGCGATGGTAATGCCACGAAAAACATCCAGTGAAGTCAGGCGCATAGACAAAATTTTGTGTTAGATGAGAGTATCTAAGTTACCCCGCTTTATGAAGGTAATCAAGCAAAATTTATAGGTCTACTTGCCAAATATACTTTTTCATCAAGGTTTCTGGAACAGTTCGGGTTTCTGCCCATACTATCTTGTACGAAACTAGAACTACGCGATCGCATCCAGACCAAAGTTTTAGCTATCTAAAAAGGATTAGTAGCATCAGAACTGTTATTGATCCAAAATTCTGAATCAATCAGTCGGGGATTCAAACTTGCCACTGATTGTTCGTACTTGTGTACTAATTACTAAGTTGCTAGTAGGCTACACGGGTAAGCAATGGCGTAATGGCGGTAATACATCGCAGCAACAGCTGAAATTCAGTTATCAAACTGGGTCAACTCTCACAAGTTTAACAACAGGAACATGGACGCCTGTCACATCACTAGATTTTACCGGGCCAATTGCAACAGTAACTGTAATTTTTCTGAATGGTAATCAAAGTGCCAATCAAACGCTTATAGTGGTGGCTTAACTATTGAGCAGAACATTAGCGATCGCTACAATTATTCCAGCCCAGAGTAATCGTTAGGAAAATACTTATATTATAAGTTGCGCCTTGTTAATTTTAACGTCCGGATTTTTTGTTTATAAAGTATTATTTATGACAATAAACGTATTTATTTTGGTTGGGATAGCATTTTAAAATACAGGATTGAGCCATTCTCAAAAAAATTTATCTTAAAATCAAATATTCAGTAAAATTACGTATGCGGATTGAAGTCTTCTCAATGAAAGTAGAATTAGCCCATACAGGAGAAGACTGTGACGCTCTTAAATCAAGCTCAAGTAGAGCAATTAAAGGAAATAACCACACGCTTGCGACAAGTAAGACAAGAAAAATCTATCCGCATAGAAGAAATAGCCTCTCAGACAATGCTTAGAGTAGGTATTTTGCAAGCTTTAGAAGAAGATCGATTTGAAGAATTGCCTGAGCCAATTTTTCTTCAAGGATTCATCCGTCGTTATGGAGATGCTTTAGGGCTGGATGGAAATGCTTTATCGTACAGCCTTATAACCAATGTTGTCTGTCAAGACTCCAAAAAAGCTCATCACAATT
This sequence comes from Nostoc sp., assembly GCF_036917535.1. Taxonomy (GTDB): domain Bacteria; phylum Cyanobacteriota; class Cyanobacteriia; order Cyanobacteriales; family Nostocaceae; genus Nostoc. Next base: position 36,218 of record NZ_JBALDA010000019.1, on the reverse strand, counting down.
CAGATAACAAACAAAATACATACATACCTCTTGTTCTGACCTATATTTTATTATTGGTCGGTGCATCTGTTGGTCTTTTTCATATACTTAATCCACAGCTTACAGCTGAATCCCTGACTCCAGAAGACAATAATCAACAGTCAATAGTCAGTAATCAGACTAACAAATGACCAAAAACATAGAGGGAGTGGGGAGCAGGGAAAGATAAAGGGGACAAGGGAGACAAGAAGAATACCGCAATACCCCATGCCCCATGCCCCATACCCATTTTCAATTAAGATATTTGCGGTTTACGCAGATGCCAAGTAGTAGATTGTTCATAAGCATAAGCTACCTGAAACAGTTGGTCTTCTCGCAGCACATTGCCAATTAGCTGTAATCCTATCGGTAGACCCTGTTCGTCAAAACCACATGGCAAACTTAAACTGGGTAAACCAGCAAGATTTACAGGAATAGTCATCAAGTCATTTAAATACATACTTAAGGGGTCAGTAGTTTTTTCCCCTGCTTTGAATGCTGTAGTGGGAGATGTGGGACAAACTAACACATCAACTGCACCAAAAGCTTTTTCAAAGTCTTGCTTAATCAAGGTGCGGACTTTTTGCGCTTTCAAGTAGTAGGCGTCATAATAGCCAGCCGAGAGGGCGTAAGTGCCAATCATAATCCGGCGTTTGACTTCTATACCGAAACCGGCTGCACGGGTACGAGTGTACATTGATAGCAGATTATCTGCATCAGGAGCGCGATACCCATATTTAACGCCATCGTAACGAGCTAGGTTTGCTGATGCTTCTGATGGGGCGATGATGTAGTAGGTGGGTAAGCCATAACGAAAGCGGGGACAAGAAATTATTTGAATTTCCGCTCCTAGACTTTGTAGTTGATCTACTGCTTTGGTAACAGCTTGTTCCACTACAGAGTCTAAACCTTCACCAAAAGTTTCTTTAATGATACCAATTTTTAGCTGACCTCTGGGTTTGAAGTTTGGTTTTAAGCTAGCAGCATAGTTGGGAATGGCAACCTTCAGGCTAGTAGAGTCTTTGGGATCGTAACCTGCGATCGCACCTAATAATATTGCCGCATCTTCCACTGTATTTCCAAATGGCCCGATTTGATCCAAAGACGAAGCGTAAGCCACCAAACCATAACGGGAAACCAACCCATAAGTGGGTTTCATCCCCACCACACCGCAGAAAGACGCAGGTTGGCGAATCGAACCGCCAGTATCAGAACCGAGAGCAACTACACATTCTTGAGCCGCCACCGCCGCCGCCGAACCCCCCGAAGAACCACCTGGAACTCTTGATACATCCCAAGGATTAGCCGTGACTTGATAGGCAGAGTTTTCTGTAGAACTACCCATTGCAAACTCATCCAAGTTGGTTTTGCCTACCATTACCGCCCCAGTATCTGCCAGTTTTTGCGTCGCTGTTGATTCATAAGGCGGCACGAAATTTTCCAAAATCCGGGAGGCGCAGGTAGTAGGAATTCCTTTAGTACACATATTGTCCTTGATACCCACGGGAATGCCCGCTAGCAGCCCAACTTCTTCTCCCGCAGCAATTTTGGCATCCACAGCACCTGCCTGCTCTAAGGCCCGATTTGCCGTCACACATAAAAAGCTGTGCAATTTCGGCTCTAACGCTTGAATGCGCTCTAAAACTTCTTGGGTAATTTCAACGGCAGAACGTTCTTTTTTAACCAGCTGTTGGTGCAACTCGCGGATGGATGCCATGATTGCTCTCTTTGTGACTCAAATCATTGATTCTAGTACATATTGGTCAAAATTGGGTATTGGTTATTGGGCATTGGGCATTGGGCTTTGGGCATTGGGCATTCAACTTATCCAAAAATTAGGTTTTAATCCTTGATTTATAAGGTTTCGAGGTTAATTTGCCGATATATCTATTGGGAATTGGTGATTGTTATTTCTTCTTATTCCCATGCCCCATGCCCCATGCCCCATTCCCCATTCATCTGACTAAGCGGATTAATATGTATTGAAATGTGTTTAGTACTTTTTGAAAAACAGCAAATACATAGCTATCAACCGTCTATTGAATAGTTTGCTAAAGTTTTCATAATATATTGGCTATTGGCTACTTTTGTGTAAGAGTATAGCAGTGTTTTCTAATGATATAATTTTGTATTACCACCTTATTAATACTACAAACTTCATAATTTTATCAATTCCACAAAATTTTTCAAGGTAAGGTAGGATGATAAAAATAACCACACGTAAATATTTAGGCAAACAAAATGTTTATGACATTGGGGTTGAGCGTGACCATAATTTTGCAATCAAAAATGGCTTAATAGCTGCTAATTGTTTCAATAAATCCCATTCGACAGCCTATGGTTATGTAACTTATCAAACAGCATATTTAAAAGCTAATTACCCATTGGAATATATGGCGGCACTGTTAACAGCTAACAGTGGTGATACCGATAAGGTACAGAGATACATTACTAACTGTACAAATATGGGTATTTCTATAGATCCGCCAGATATTAATCGTTCTGGTGTTGATTTTACACCAACGGCAGGCAAGATTCTGTTTGGATTTTCGGCGGTGCGTAACGTGGGACAAAATGCGATTGCTTCTATTTTGGAAGCGAGAAATGAGACAGGAGAGTTTAAATCACTCGCTGATTTTTGTGATCGCGTGGATTTACGTGCTGTTAACCGCCGAACCCTTGAGTCGCTAATTTACTGTGGAGCCTTTGACAAAATTGAACCCAATCGCCAACAGTTAGTTAACGACTCGGAATTAGTGTATGATTGGGCACAATCTCGTGCGAAAGATAGAGCCACTGGTCAAGGAAATCTATTTGATTTATTGGGCGACGGCTTTTCTTTGACTCAGAATAAAAGAGCAAATAATGCCTTTGAAACTGCTCCCAAATCTAAACCTGTGACGGATTTACCCCCACAGAAAAAGTTGCAGATGGAGAAAGAATTACTAGGCTTTTATGTATCAGATCATCCTTTGAAATCCTTACGGCAAATAGCACCACTTTTGACTCCAATTAACCTTTCGCAGTTGGGAGAACAAAGAGAAGATACAAGGCTTTGTGCAGTTGTGATGTTGAATAACGTCAAAAAAGTGGTGACGAAAAAAGGCGATCAGATGGCAATATTGCAAATAGAAGACCTAACTATACAATCAGAAGCTGTAGTTTTTCCGAAAACTTATGAACGCATTAGTTCCCTACTCCAAGTAGATACTAGATTGATTATTTGGGGAAAAGTAGATCGACGTGACGAGCAAACTCAATTTATTCTTGAAGATGCAGAACCAGTGGAAACAGTACAAATGGTAATGGTGGAATTAAATCCCCAGCAAGCAGGTAATATGGAAGATTTACATCGCTTGAAAACAATTTTACAAGACCACTCAGTAGACAAAGAAAAGGCAAAAATGCCAGTGATTGGAATTATCCAAACTGAAACTTCTCGTAAACTTGTTCGCTTGGGTTGGCAATTTTGTGTACAAGATTCTCGAATAACTGTTCAAGCTTTGCAAAACGCCAGTTTTCCTGCTCATATAAAATCCCTGACTGGTAGCTGACGCCAGCAGTGAAAAATCCACCAATACTGAAAAGCAGCTTAAGAATTAGTTTTATTGAACTGTCAACAGTAAATTGCCTTAAGTATTCAGGATTTGAATCGTTTTTTTAGTTACTTACGCGGATGAGAATTTCCTTGAGGTAGTGGTATCTTTTTATGCTAACACCCTTAAGGCTGCGACCGGGGGAAGGAGTTAGAACTTGATGATCGTCAACGAGCTACATAGATTTGTTTCATACTGTAAAAAAATTCAACCCCAAACTCACGAGGACATTCAAAAATTTTTTGAAGGAGTGATATTATTTCCTTATGATAAGGAACTTCTATTGCAAGCTTATTTATTTCTGAATATTAAAGAATTGTTTCCCTCGTGCGCTGAATTGCTGTTATTTGAAAAGTCTCCAATTTCAGATTACACAGATTTAGGCAAGTGTGATTTTGTCTTCCTGACTTTTAAAGGTAGTCTGTTTTTAATTGAAACTAAGTTTATTGATACAGAAGCAACTGGAGCAACAGAAAGAAAAAGAAGAAATAAGCATCGAAACAAGGTATTTGAGCAAGTTATTACCTTAAAAGGTCGATTTAGCGAATATTGGAATATGAGGCTAGATCAATTAGAGTGCGGGGTTTTCACAACAGATGCAGAAGTTGCTTGGCGAGGAAATGGTGTGAATGTCACATCTAAATCAATATCTATAGATAAGCTCGAACAATGGCGAAGAAGTTATCACAGTAGTGAAAAATTTTTATCTCATCAAGATGGGTCCAAGTTTGAGGAAAGGTTGAATTTGAAAAGTTGAACTAAGACCCAAGTATAGTTATTGCAGTGAATGGTGTATGGGGCATAAAAGTAATTAACAATGCCACATACACCAACCCAGATGAATTATCTGGGTTTTCCTTCCTATCAATTTTTACTGCCAAACATAGATCAGGATAAACAAAATAATCCAGATAACATCGACGAAGTGCCAAAACAATGAGGTTGCATTTACGCCGTAGTGACCTGTATCGTAATTGCCAGGTAGGAAAGAACGTACCAAAATTATCAACTGCAACAAAATACCTGTGAAAACGTGCAAACCGTGGAAGCCTGTAAGTAGATAGAACGTTCCACCAAATACGCCGGAGGTAAAATTAAAGGCGAGGCCGTTCCATTCAATCGCCTGTCCAACTAAAAAGTAAGTTCCCATCGCCATTGTTGCCAACAGAAACAGGCGAAATTTCACTAAGTCATGGCGTTGAAGGGCGCGTTCTGCAAAGTAAATTACAAAGCTACTAGCAACAAGAATTACTGTATTGATTGCCGGTTCTTTTACTTCTAGTCCAGAAACACCTGCTGGTAGCCAATTAGGTGTTGTTGTTTTGTAGATGGCATATCCGGCGAAAAAACTCAAGAAAATGACGCTTTCTGACAGCAGGAAGACAATGAAGCCAAACATTTTATTGCCTTCTTCGTCGTGGCTGTGTTCTGCGCTTATATGGTGCAATTCTTCGGAATTGATATAGCTGTCCATTTTAGTTTTTGAGGAGGGAATTTGAAACGCAAAGGGAAGCGCACAGAGAAGTCGGAGCGGCGGCTTTTGCCGTTGGCACAGCCGGCCGCAGGCATCTGAACTTCTCCTATCAAAGACGCTGCGCGTAGCTTGCTTCCCCGTAGGGGTACAGTGGGTACGCAGAGGGTTTCTGCGTCTTCCCAATAATTTATTTACGTTTATTCTGGGAGGTTGGCTGTCAAGGGTTCTGATTTGCCGTAGCCGTAGGGTTCGGAGATGATGATGGGAGTTTCTTCAAAGTTTTCTACTGGGGGTGGTGAAGAAACTAACCACTCTAGTCCAATTGCCCGCCAAGGATTATCAGGTGCTTTCTCGCCTTGCATCCAAGAAATCACTATATTGAAAATGAAGGGTAAGGTGGACATTCCCAATAGGAATCCGCCGAGGCTAGCGATGACATTCCAGTATTGATACTCTGGGGCGTAGGAAGCAACTCGGCGTAACATTCCCTGCAATCCTAATGGGTGCATGGGCAAAAAGTTGAGGTTAGTGCCGATGAATGCTAGCCAGAAGTGGATTTTACCCCAGCTTTCGGAGTACATCCGCCCAGTCATTTTGGGGAACCAGTGATAGATGGCAGCATACAAGCCCATCGTCACAGTGCCGTAGAGAACGTAGTGGAAGTGTCCTACCACAAAGTAAGTGTTATTCACGTGGACATCCACAGGCACAGAGGAAAGCATGATGCCTGTGATACCTGCGAAGACAAACATGATCAATGCACCCAGGGCGAACAGCATCGGTGTATGTAGTCGCAGTTTACCGCCCCAAATCGTTGCCACCCAAGCGAATACTTTAATTCCTGTGGGGACAGATACACACATTGTTGTCAGCATGAAAATCAACCGCATCCAACCTGCTGTACCGCTGACGTACATGTGGTGTACCCAAACGATAGCGCTGACTACGGCAATTAAGATCGATGAAACGGCGACTACTTTGTAACCAAATAAGGGTTTACGTGAATAAACTGGGAAGATTTCTGAGAAAATCGCAAAGACGGGCAAAATAATCACGTAAACGGCAGGGTGGGAGTAAAACCAGAAGTAATGCTGGAACATAACTGGATTCCCACCCTTAGCGGGGTCGAAAAAGCTCGTACCAGCAGTTAGGTCGAGTAGCAGCATTACCGCACCAGCTGTCAGTGCAGGTAGTCCGAATAGTTGGATAATCTGGGCACTAAATACTCCCCAGACAAACATCGGCATCCGAAAGAATCCCATTCCTGGGGCGCGCATCTTGACGATTGTGGTGACAAAGTTGACTGCCCCCATAATTGAGGATACGCCAGATATTGCTACCGCCAAGAGCCAGATAACTTGACCATTAATTAAGTTACCTGTAGGGTTTTGGAGACTGACTGGTGGGTAAGACCACCAACCGGCTTGGGCTGGGCCACCAGGGACAAAGAAGCTACCCATCATCAAAATCCCAACTACTGGCACCATCCAAAAGGCGACGGCATTCAGGCGGGGAAATGCCATATCTCGCGCCCCAATCATCAGGGGTACTAGATAGTTGGCAAAACCAACCAGTGAGGGAAATGTCCACAAAAACAGCATCACAGTGCCGTGCATGGTGAACATACCGTTGTAGACGGTGCGATCAACTAAATCTGATTCGGGTGTCATCAGTTCTCCCCGCATCACCATCGCAAAGATGCCGCCGACGAGAAAAAAGAAGAATGAGGTAACGAGATACTGGATACCAATAACTTTATGATCGGTACTAAAGCTGAAGTATTCTTTCCAGTTACTTGGAGATTCGTGCTTGGGCTTCTCATTTGGGAGAAGGATGCCTTCAATAGGAATATTAGTCATCGGTTATTTTCCTTTTAACCAGGAGAATTGACTAGAGGAGATGCAGCAGGTGGAACTGTAACCCAACCAGTTTGGACTGATTGATTGGATGTTTGAGCATACTCAGAAGCTGCTTGATTCTTTGCTGGGGATGGCTTTTGGGTTGCAGCTTGGGCTAGCCACTGCTGATAATTTTCAGGAGATTCGACGACTACATTCGCTTGCATTGTCGCAAAGTATGTACCGCTATATTGGGAATCGGTCAATCGGTATTGTCCGGGGCGGATGGGAGTAAATTCAAAGTCGATCGCATGGTTAGGAATAATATCCTGCTTGAGGCGGAATGCAGGAATATAGAAGCCGTGCAAAACATCCTGTGATTTTAGTGCTAAACGCACCCGGCGATCGCTTGGTAAATGCAATTCGGTACTAGTAATATCTCTTTCTGGGTAGTGAAAAACCCACGCCCACTGTTTTGCTAGTACATCAATTTTTTCAACAGGTTCTGCTAAGGCGTTAGCTGGTGCTGCATAAGCTGATTCCATTGCCAGCGGATTATGCAGATGAACTAGTTCTGATGGGCCTTGAATTCCCATTTGTTCATAAACTTGGTAGCTGTAGCCTGCAATCCAAAATACCAAGAGAATTGGGATTGCTGTCCAGACAACTTCTAGGGTGATATTACCTTCAATCGGAGGACCATCAGTGAAGTCATCTTTGACTGCCCGATGGAAGATTACAGAATACATCAGAGTACTTGTTACTCCTAAGAAGATGAATGCACCGAGGGTTGCTAAGAAGCTAATCAAATCATCAATGAGTTGGGATTCGGCTGCTGCTTGGGGAGGAAGCCAAAAGTAAGTCTGCTTGCCGATCCACAGACTGGTAGAAGTCACTGCGATCGCGCCTGTAAGCAGCGTCAAAATATTTAAAATCTTCTGGATTTTCATCATTGGTTATTAGGCATTGGGTATTGGGCATGGGGCATTGGTCATTGGTTATTAACTTTAAATAAATAACAAATGACAAATGACAAAGGACTCTATTTGAGTGTTGTATTGAGGTCTTGACCTAATCGCAGCAAATTATCTGCTGTATTGTGTACGCCAAATTCGGTGGCTAGTTGCGCTCCTAGTGTGCCGTGGATGTACATAATGAACATGATTGCTATGCCTGCAAACAGATAGATCCATTGCACTTCTCTATCTGTATGTTTATATTCTTGTCTGCCCCAAACGAAGCGCTGCCATCCTCTCCAGACGGTCATGCTAACAATCAGCGCTAATAAGAACACACCACCCACACCATGCCAAAGCATAGTTTCCATCGCCTGTAATCCCCAGGCACTCTTCATATCAGCTGGTGGTGCTGCCAATAGCATTTCGTAAAAGCCTGCTCCCACTGTGAAAAATGTGATGATGCTAGCAGCTAATATGTTGTACCAGCCAACATCAAAGAAGTTCTGACGTTCCACGGTAATTGCCAAAAATTTGAAGACCCATTTTTGGAAGGGAAAGAGAACACCAACAATATCAAAGGTCATCCCAATGATGAACAAACCTATTGTCAGATGGACTAAGTTGGGATGAACGGGAATGGTGTAAGGTAATCCGTTTGCGCCTAGAGAGTCAGTTAATTGGTTAATCAATTCTGAGTTCATCGCAACACACCATCCTTTACTGCTTCTACAACTGGCACGGTATGCAATCCATACACCCAAACAAGTTCATCTCCGAGATATACCTGCAAGCCAACTATCAAGGTTAAAACTAGTCCAGCTCCCAAATAATAAATCGATACTTTTTGCGGATTACGGGCACGAATTACATAGCGCCAAGCTGTAATCGCTGTGATAATTCCTGAAAGCGACCAACCAATTAGCGTATGTAAATTCAGCACCGATTTAGCGAGGCTGTAAGGCTGTGCTAATCCCGCTTCAAACTGACCAAAAATAATCGCCACGAAGATGGCGATCGTGGCAACTAACATATTCCACCAACTCACCTCAAAAAGACCGGATTTACCAGTAAAATAGCCAATTACATCACAGAAGAAGGAAAACAATACCATCGCAATTACGAAGTGGACAACGATGGGATGAATCGTATCTGGATAGGGCAAATTGTGGTCGTTCAAAGATGTCAAATACTCAAGCATCGTCTTCTCCTGAACATATCTACTGCACTTTGGTCAATAAATTTTGGATTTTGGATTGGCGATCACACAGTCTTAGCGAGCGTCTTTTAGATTTATTTCGTCCCAGACGAGATATAAACTAGAAGACCTAATCAAAAATCTAAAATCGCTAGCCAAACTTCAATAATTGATGGACACTCACTAACATCACCACAAGTATCCATCCATAATTGACCGAAATCTGTTCAATATCTGCGTGGTGCAATACGCTTAATCATGTCTTAGCTTTTTGTAGCAAAATTTGGTTAAATTGCCTACATGAAATAATTTTGGTTTTGATTCATTTCCTTATATCAATAGTCTGCAACAGCAATTCTTGATGTAGCTAAATCAAATCGCTGTCTTTTGTTGATTTGCTTAACCTATCTCTTAGTTTAAGTAAATTTTTATGAATTGTCAAAACAATTCAAATTAAACTTTTAAAAGTTCGTTATCTAACAAAAAAATGTTTGCATAATGTATTTACTCTGGCATTATTTTAAACTTAAAAAACTTCAAGTACAAAATTTATCTGTGAGGTTTTTCACAATAATTAAATATTTGTTTGTAATGCAAATAACAAAAATATTTGAACCACTCAAAAAGCCCCTTAAAATAAGAAAAGCAAGGAATCAAGTTAAGTCAGAACCCAGAAATACTGTTTATTGCAACAGGTTCCCTTTTTTTCTCCAAGATTATTTTCATAATTCTTTCATTTTTACCTTACTTCTGCTAAAGTGAGACAAAAGTGAGAAGATTATGAAATTAGTATAATGAGATATAATATCAATAACTTTCAGATACAACTACCGCGGTACGGACAAAAATTGGCTATAGCATCTGGGCTGCTATTGGGGCTATGTTTAGCTGGGTGTAGCCTGTCAGCCTCTAATTCTCAACCACAGTTAAGTCCAAACTCAGCCACAACTACCACCACAAATCTAGATAAAAAAGGCAAAAAAGTAGTTCTTACCACCTTTACAGTCATTGCAGATATGGCGCAAAACGTGGCGGGAGATAAGGTGATTGTTGAATCCCTTACCAAACTAGGGGCGGAAATTCATGGTTACGAACCAACTCCTAGCGATTTAGTGAGGGCGCAAAAAGCAGACCTAATTTTGAATAATGGTCTGAATTTAGAGCGTTGGGCACAGAAATTGTATAACAGCGTCCCTAATGTACCTCATGTTACCCTAACAGAGGGAATTAAGCCTGTAGAAATTACGGAGGATGCTTATAAAGGAAAACCTAATCCTCATGCTTGGATGTCACCACAAAACGCCTTGATTTACGTAGAGAATATTCGCAAGGCATTAGTTAATTTAGACTCAGCGAATGCAGAGACTTATAATACCAATGCCAAAGCATACAGCCAAAAAATTAAAGAAGTTGATGAAAAACTGCGAAAAACCGTGTCAGTAGTTCCAACAGATAAGCGCTACATGGTAAGCTGTGAAGGCGCTTTTTCATACCTCACCCGCGATTATGGCTTGAAAGAAGCTTATCTCTGGGCAGTCAACTCTGAACAGCAAGCTACTCCTAAACAGCTAGAAAAAGTCATTGATATAGTTAAAAAAAATAAAATACCTGTAGTTTTCTGTGAAAGTACAGTAAACGATGGAGCGCAACGTCAGGTAGCTAGAGAATCAGGAGCAAGGTTTGGTGGAGTATTTTACGTTGATTCCTTGTCTCCAGCAAATGGCCCAGCACCAACTTATCTCAAGTTGCTAGAAGGTAATATTAATACTCTAACTCAGGGATTAGAGGAAAAATAAGCAAGTATGTAAGAATAAATTTAATTATTTAAAATTGCTTATAGGGAAGACTTTTAATCCTATTTTATTCTATGGAAAACGTTACGTGTTTGTAAAAAAGGCTGGAGTTACTCACTACAAAATAATGATTAATTTTAGAGGTGATTTTTAGTGAAATCTATTAGTATTGATGTCGAAAATTTGACAGTTGCTTACCACGGCAAAATTGCTTTACATGGTGCTTATTTGCAAATCCAAGCAGGTTCAATTAGTGGTTTAGTGGGGATGAATGGTAGTGGTAAATCAACCCTATTTAAGGCGATTATGGGTTTTTTGAAGCCAGTAACAGGACGGGTTTTGATTAATGGCTTACCGATAAAAACTGTACAGAAAAAAAGCTTGGTCGCTTATGTACCACAGTCAGAAGAGGTGGACTGGAATTTTCCAGTAAGTGTCCATGATGTGGTGATGATGGGACGCTATGGATACATGAATATATTACGAATTCCATCGGCGAAAGATCGAAGTGTGGTGAGAGAGAGTTTGGAAAGAGTGCAAATGTGGTCAATGCGCGATCGCCAAATAGGAGAACTCTCTGGTGGACAGAAAAAACGTGCGTTTCTTGCCCGTGCTTTAGCACAACAGGGAACAGTTTTGCTATTAGATGAACCTTTCACCGGGGTAGATATCAAAACAGAAAAAGCGATGATTGACTTATTGCTAGAATTGCGAGAAGAAGGTCATACAATTTTAATTTCTACTCATGATTTAGCTTCTATCACTACTTTCTGCGACCAAGTAGTACTTATCAATCGTACTATTTTAGCTTATGGAAATACATCAGAAGTTTTCACAGAAGAAAATCTATCACGCACTTTTGGCGGTTCTCTTGGAGATTTATCTCTCAGCAAAAGTCAGATAATCCGTGGAAATAAAAATGAATCTGATTAATTACTAATTAATATTGTTAAAAATATGAATACTCTCGCATTCCTAGATTGGTTAACCACACCCCTACAGCATGAATTCATGGTGAAGGCAATTTATGTAAGTGCCTTAGTTGGGGTAGTCTGTTCTGTTTTATCTTGTTTTATGACCCTCAAAGGTTGGGCATTGATGGGAGATGCTGTTTCCCATGCGGTAATGCCTGGGGTAGTAATTGCTTATGTTTTAAATATTCCTTTTGCTGTGGGCGCTTTTGTTTTTGGAGTGGGTTCAGTTATTGCGATCGGTTATATTAAAGCGAAAACGAGAATTAAGGAAGATACTGTCATCGGACTTGTATTTACAGGATTTTTCGCTCTGGGTTTGGTACTAGTTTCCAAAACTCCAAGCACCATAGACTTAACGCACATTTTATTTGGTAATGTCTTGGGTATTTCTAATGAAGACATTATCCAAACGGTGATTATTAGCGTAATTACTTTAGTAACAATAGCTATTTTACGCAAAGACCTACTATTATTTTGTTTTGACCCCACTCATGCACGTTCCATCGGCTTGAACACAGGAGCGCTGCACTATATTTTACTATCATTACTCTCGTTAACTGCTGTTGCCGGACTTCAGACAGTGGGAATTATTTTGGTTGTAGCGATGTTAGTTACTCCAGGAGCAACGGCTTATTTATTAACAGACCGTTTCGACCACATGATACTAATTGCAATGGCATCTGGAGTATTTTCTAGTGTTATGGGGACTTACATCAGCTATCATATCGATGGTGCAACAGGGGGTTGCATAGTTGTGTTGCAAACCTTGTTGTTTGTCATAGCAATGATTTTTGCACCTAAACATGGGTTACTGGTAAGAGCAAAGAAGCAAGAAAACACTGACTAGTTCAGGATGAAATAGCCTTTGCTATTTACATAACCCACATTCCGCTGGTGTGAGGGCGAAACAAGTGTCGTTTAAAATTGTGGTAATTGGTACTTCTTTAGGCGGATTATCAGCATTGAAAATTGTCCTGGGTAGTTTACCAGCAGACTTCCCTGTACCGATCGCGATCGTGCAACACCGTCACAAAGAGTCTAGCAACACACTCCAGGATTTATTACAAGAATCCAGTTTGTTGAAAATTCGCGAAGTTGAAGACAAGGAGGAAATACTACCGGGGCATATTTACATAGCCCCAGCAGATTATCATTTACTGGTTGAACCAGGTCACTTTGCCCTTTCGACTGATGAGCCTGTTTCTTATGCTAGACCATCTATTGATGTGCTGTTTGAGTCGGCAGCCGATGTCTACACAGAGCAAGTTATTGGTGTAATATTGACAGGAGCAAACCAAGATGGTGTGCAAGGTCTTAAAAAAATAAAAGCGCGGGGAGGAATTACCATTGTACAAGAACCTGCCACAGCTGAAAGCGACATTATGCCAGAGGCAGCAATTTCTGCCATTACAGTAGACTGGATTTTGACACTCTCAAACATTGCTTCCCAAATGGTCAAGCTTTGTCAATCATCACAGAAATAAACCGATGCAGATGGAACCCAAAGTCAACATCCTCCTAGTAGATGATAAACTAGAAAATTTGCTGGCACTAGAGGCAATCCTAGAAAAATTAGGGGAAAATCTTGTGAGAGCTACTTCTGGGGAAGAAGCTTTGAGGTGTCTGCTGCATCAAGATTTTGCGGTGATTTTGCTGGATGTGCAAATGCCAGGGATGGACGGTTTTGAAACTGCTACCTTAATTCGTAATCGGGGGCGATCGCGTCATACTCCAATTATCTTTCTCACCGCCTTTAGCACCAGCGACCAAATGCTGTTTAAAGGTTATGCCTTGGGTGCTGTTGATTATCTGCTCAAACCACTAGACCCTAATATCTTGACTTCTAAAGTCACAGTATTTGTAGAACTATTTAAGAAAACAGAAGCCATCAAGCAACAAACAGCACAACTAGTCGCTGTGAATACCGAACTCAGGCAAAGTGAAGAACGATTCCGATCGCTAAGTACCTGCTCACCCGTTGGCATTTTTGAAACTGATACTGAAGGTAACTGTAAATATACTAATCCCCGCTATCAGGCAATTTGTGGCTTGAAAGCGTCAGAGAGTTTAGAAAAGAGATGGCTGGAATCTGTTCATCCAGAAGACAAAGAACGAGCGATCGCTAGTTGGTCTGCTTACATTTGTGAAGGTCGGGAATACTCAGAAGAATTTCGCTTTCAAGCTGCTCACGGTAACATTCGTTGGGTTCAAGTTCGTTCATCACCGATGCTTTCCAGTCAAGGAGACTTGTTGGGTTATGTAGGCACTCTTGAAGATATTACCGAACGCAAGCAAGCAGAGGAAGTCCGCGCTCAAGTGATTCGCGAACAAACGGCAAGACAGGAAGCAGAAGCCGCGAATCGAATGAAAGATGAGTTTCTAGCTGTTCTCTCCCACGAACTCCGCACACCTCTAACCTCGATGCTCGGCTGGTCAAAAATTCTCCGCACCAAGAAACTTGACGAAAAAGCCACTTCCCGCGCCTTGGAGGCGATCGAACGCAACGCTATATCTCAGATGCAACTAATTGAGGATATTTTGGATGTATCCCGGATTATCCGTGGTCAGTTGCGGTTAAACGTATCGGCAGTGAATTTAATCTCGGTGATGGAGGCAGCTTTAGAGGCAGTACGTCCCCTAGCAGAGCCAAAAGAAATTCAATTAAATACTCTGCTGGATACTTCGATAGGGTCAGTCTATGGCGATCCAGCCCGTTTACAGCAAATTGTCTGGAACCTACTAACTAATGCAATAAAATTTACCCCTAAAGGTGGTACGGTAGAAGTCAGACTGTCAAAGTATTTTGGATTTTCGATTTCAGATTTTGGTGTGGGCGCTACTTCCACAACCATCAGTACAAGCCAGTCGAACAATTTGAGATTTGAATCTGATAGTGAAAATTTAGACTCTGCAAATACTGATGAAAGCAATAATCTCAAATCCAAAATCCAAAATTCAAAATCCCAGTACGCCCAAATTCAAGTTATTGATACAGGTATTGGTATCAGTTCCGAGTTTTTACCCAAAGTATTTGAGCGGTTCCGGCAAGCAGACAGTACCACAACGCGATCGCACAATGGATTAGGACTAGGGTTAGCGATCGTCCGTCATCTAGTGGAACTGCACAAAGGTGCAATCTTTGCCGAAAGTTTAGGTACTGGACAAGGAGCAACCTTTACTGTTAGACTACCACTTCTACAAGACAATAAAGGTAGTAGGGTGAGTAGAGAAGCTACAGGAGAAATTTCTTCCCCTGTGGCATCGACGCCCCTTGCTGGATTAAGAGTTTTAGTTGTAGATGATGAAGCAGATACCCGTAACTTTCTCAGTTTTATGTTTGAGGAGTATGGGGCTTTTGCCACTGCGGTAGCATCAGTTGATGAAGCGCTAGTAGTACTTGAACAAGCAAAACCAGATATTCTGATTAGCGACATCGGTATGTCAGAGCAAGATGGTTACACACTGATTAGGAAACTGCGCTCTTTAAAACCAGAAAAAGGCGGACGCATCCCCGCGATCGCTTTAACAGCATATACGCGAGAGGAAGACCGTTTGAAAGCTGTTTCAGCAGGGTTTCAGCAGCATTTATCTAAGCCAATTGACCCTAATAAATTGATTGCTGCGGTTGCCAACATATTAGAACTGCCTCTGCAAGTTCCAGTGAGTTGATTTGGAATCGAGAGTGGGTAGTAGGGAAAGCAGAGGAGCAGGGGAGACAAGGCGGACAAGGGTGAATTAATGAACAAGTTTCTCTCCGAAGTTCTGATGCCTACGGCGGGCTACGCCAACGCCGGAAGCCGGCGCTCAGACTTCTCTCCTTATCTTCCCCTCTTCCTTATCTACCTTGTCTCTTCTCAATGCCCCATGCCCAATCCCCAATTCCCAATCAAGACGAAGTTAGAGCATGTTTTTTCAGTTCGTCTAGAGAAACCACTTCCAAAGCTCTAGCATGGGTTGCTGAAAGTATTACGGGTGGAGCAACGCCAGCTTCTAAAGCTTCTTGCCAGCGAGAAGCACACAAACACCAGCGATCGCCAGGCTTCAATCCAGGAAAATTAGAATCAGGAGCAGCTGTGCTGAGGTCGTTTCCCCGCGATTTGGTGAACTCTAGGAATTCTGATGTCACTTGGGCACATACAACGTGCGATCCGAAATCTTGACCACCCGTACGACAAAAACCGTCGCGGTAAAACCCAGTCATAGGAGAAGTACAGCAAACCTCTAGGTTTCCATCAATTACATTTTTAGCGTCTGTCATTGTTAATTCGTTGTACTTGATTTTTCCACTTAATATAAGCTTATATTTATTGTCAATTTCCTGGTTGAATTAAAATCGCGATCGCTAATTAATTCCCAAAAGCAGGGAATTCTAAAATCACTTATATCAAAATCGCTAAAAATAAATTTTTCAGCAGAATCTTTAAGAGCGATCGCTCTCAGTTTCTGAGTTTAAATAAAAACCCCTGGCTAGCTACCAGGGGTAATGCAAGTCAGTACTTTCGCATGGAATGTATCCTACTCCAATACCATAGCAACCCTTTAGTTTACAGATATGCCATTTTGCCAAACAAAAAAGCCCTCAGTGGTAAGCTGAGGGTTAATTTTTTCAAATAGCGGTAATATACAAAGCTATTATTCCCAGATAAGTAAGCAAATAATACTTGTAGCCCTTTTTAATTTGGTGTAATACAGGGTCAGTCTTTGCAATCAGAACTTCTTCTTCCTTTTTCTACAAAAGGCTGCGCGAATAGAGAGTTACTCCCGTTGAGCAATCGTAGACATACAGTAGATTTCAAGGAAAGTGAGGTAAACAACGATTCGTCTGTTACCCAGATATAAAGCGTGTTTTACTCCTGAATTGGGCTGTAAATCAGACACCGATTCTAAAGAGCCATATAACCAGATATATGATGTCATATAAAACCCGCATTTCTCACAAGTTCTGCGATGTCTGCGACGGGCTACGCCTACGCACTCTTCATAATCATTACCCAGAATATGTTTCGGGCATTTTTTACAGGTTATTTTTTAATCCTGTGTGAAAAACCGGAATCTAGATTTTATAAGGCTTTGAGAATTGTAGTAAGAAATCCGGGAAAAGAGAGTTTCGGCGTATTTCTGCCTCGTTGTTTGCTTTTAAATAAGCAAACCTGATAACTAGTATCAGGTTTACTGAAGTAATAAAACTTGATTAAAAATTGTAAAGCAGTGTAAAGTAATTTCACAGGCGAAAACAAAACCGCCTGATTCATAAATAATCGCAATCATAAAACCATGACAGCAACCTTACAACAGCGCTCAAGCGCCAACGTCTGGGATCGATTCTGCGAATGGATCACCAGCACCAATAACCGCATATATATCGGTTGGTTCGGCGTCGTAATGATCCCCACCCTGCTAGCGGCAACCGCTTGCTTCGTAATCGCCTTCATCGCCGCACCTCCAGTAGACATTGATGGTATCCGCGAACCAGTAGCAGGTTCCTTGATTTATGGAAACAACATCATCTCAGGTGCAGTAGTACCTTCCTCCAACGCCATCGGCTTGCACTTCTACCCAATTTGGGAAGCAGCATCTCTAGATGAGTGGTTGTACAACGGCGGTCCTTACCAACTGGTAATCTTCCACTTTTTAATTGGCGTATTCTGCTACATGGGTCGTGAATGGGAACTATCCTACCGTTTAGGAATGCGTCCTTGGATTGCGATAGCATACTCAGCCCCAGTAGCAGCAGCAAGTGCAGTATTCTTGGTATACCCGATCGGACAAGGTTCCTTCAGTGATGGTATGCCCTTGGGAATAAGCGGAACATTCAACTTCATGATCGTCTTCCAAGCAGAACACAACATCTTGATGCACCCCTTCCACCAGTTAGGTGTAGCAGGTGTATTCGGCGGTTCGCTGTTTTCTGCAATGCACGGAAGCCTAGTAACTTCTTCCTTAGTTCGTGAAACCACCGAAACCGAGTCCCTTAACTACGGTTACAAATTCGGTCAAGAAGAAGAAACCTACAACATCGTTGCAGCCCACGGCTACTTCGGTCGTCTAATCTTCCAATACGCTTCCTTTAACAACAGCCGTAGCTTGCACTTCTTGTTAGCAGCATGGCCTGTAGTTGGCATCTGGTTCACCGCCTTGGGTGTGAGCACAATGGCGTTCAACTTGAACGGTTTCAACTTCAACCAATCAATCATCGATTCTGAAGGTCGCGTCATCAGCACTTGGGCAGATGTAATCAACCGCGCTAACCTGGGTATGGAAGTAATGCACGAGCGTAACGCTCACAACTTCCCTCTCGATTTGGCTGCTGGTGAGCTTGCTCCTGTAGCTCTAACTGCTCCTGCTATCAACGGTTAATTCTGAAGTTTAGCTAAATCGAAAAGCGCTCTCCGTAAAAGGAGAGCGCTTTTTGTTTTAATGTGTAGAATTTGCTATCTTTTTGTTAAAAAGCATACTTCCACTTCAGCTAAATCAGCGCAGAAATCTGCTTGATTTCTCATCTTTGACATTTTTTGCATTGTTTCTTCTCAATTCAGCTTCCGTAAGTTATTTTGTGCTTCTTAGTTTAAAGTACAGATATAAGGAACTTCCAACTAAAAAAATATCCCATCCCTACGGGACGCTACGCGAACGCATTTAGGGCAGGGAGCAGGGGGAAGAACAGTCGTGTTGAGTCCATAAATTGGGATAATTTATTTTTTGGAGTTCCTTTAGGATGCGAGGAGGAATCATGGGGCAGACACAGAAGCTAGGACAGATTATCATCCTAAATGGTGTGCCGCGATCGGGGAAGTCGAGCATTGTCGCAGTGATTCAGGAGACATTTGATGGTCTGTGGATGAACTTGGGTGTTGATAGGTTTATGCAAATGACTCCCGCACGATACCTGCCTGGGATTGGTCTGCGGCCAGGGGGAGAACGCCAGGACATCGAACCCTTTGTTCCCATTCTGTACAGCGCCATGTATGAGTCTATCGCCGCCCACAGCCGCTTGGGTCTTAATGTCGTGGTTGATGTCGGACACCATGACGCCTATACAATTGAGCGGGGCATTCTGGCTGATAGTGCCCGACGTTTGAAAGGATTGCCGGTTTTGTTCGTAGGCGTTCACTGCCCCATCAAGATCGTTATGGAACGGCGACAAAACACAGGGTGGAACATGGGAAGTACAGCCGACTCCCCAATACCACATCCGGTTCAGTTATGGCAGCGTGAAGTTCACATCCCTGGCATCTATGACCTTGAAGTGGATACCTCATTGTTAAGCCCAGGTGCGTGTGCCGAGGTGATACGCCAGCACCTCACAGATAGTCCAGCACCGTCGGCATTCCAACGACTCGCTGCACACTATACTTAAGCTGTAGTTATGACTGCGATCGCTATATTTGGTATGAATTTGTAAAGTGTGTGATTCTATAAATTGAAAGGGAAATTCAATCCCTTTTCACTAATTCTGTAAGAAGTTTACTTAACTCGACAGAATTTGCGATCGCTATCACTCTGAGGATATTGCCAAGAATAGGCAAAGTGGCTAACTCCCTTCAGTTGGGGGGCAAATTGGTGGAGTGCCTGCATTTGCACTTCTAGGGATGGACGATTACTAACAGATTTTCCCCACTGACCAGCTAAAGCCGGGATTATCTGCGTACCCGGTTTTGCCATACTCAAAACCCGTTGCACTTGCGCCACAATACAACTGGTATTACCGCAATTCCCATAAGCCATAGGATGCCACTCTAATGTATTGGGGAACCGATCCCAAGGTTGCAAACGGGAATCATACCCTTGTCCGACAGTTTGGTTGCCATAAGGAAAAAACACCACTCCTGTGGAAATACCTTGCTGCTTTGCTGGGTAACTAGCGATGGTGACAAAATCTAGAATTCCTTGCATGGCGTGAGCAACGGCTAGCTGCCACAACTCCCATTGTAAAATTGGTTGTCTATCGGTTGCAGATAGGATTGACTTTTGCGCTAGTGGGAGAGTGCGTCCTTGCCAAAGGGGTTCCCCTTCCTGGGGATAAAGTTTATCAACTTCCGCTACATCTCCGACGCTGACGAATCCCCTACTCAAAAAGCGGCGAATTAAGTCCAGCCCTTTGTAATTCTGTGCCCGTTTAAATAAAGCTTCTTGGGTTGCGGGAGTATATAGCCATAAATCTGAAACTTTGGTGGCGATAGAATCAGTTCCAGCTTGGCGAGGATAACGCACGTAATCCAATAGCAAGCCATCTGGACGACGGCGCACAACTTGTTGTACTAATTGGTAATAATCGCGTTTTGCTTGCAGGTTGTAGGGGTCGATAAATAGTTGAGAGCCATTATCTACCACATATAGGCTGGTTTGACCTTTGCCATTACGAGCGATCGCACTTTCTCTATCTCGGCGCTGGGCGTAAGTATAGCCGAAATTTGTGGTAAACATCCAGGCATAGACCTTTAAACCACGTTGCCGACCTTTTTTAATTGCCGTAGCGAGTATATCGATATTTTCTGCCCCTGGAGTGCGAATCACAGCAGGCCAAACCGTCGGGTTAGCTTTTGCTGGTAAAAGTACCTGCCCATCGTAAAATACTTCTAAATAAACTTGGTTATAGCCACGATTAACAATCCGATCCATAATCTGATCGACTATTCCTGGCTGAATGTCGCAGGGATACAAGCGTAACCAAATGGCTTGGGTTTGCGGCCAAGTTCGAGAGCGACATTCCTTTAATTTCTGTGCCTGTTCTTGTATTATGCTTTGGTAGAGCGTTTGAGCATCTTGTTTGCCTTTGAGGGCTGACAAACGCAAGTTTTCTTTTTGTTGCGCCGCAGCTGATGATAACTGACAATACTCAGTTACTTGCGCCCTTGCTGGTTCGCTTCTCAAGTTTGGAAGCAACAAACTACTAGTAAAAACAACAGCGCATAAGCGCCGCCAAAATAATGTTGATCTTGCAACGTTCAAGGGACAGTTAGACATACCTACCAGTAGATGAACAAATTCAAAATTCAAAAAAGTTTCAGACAAAGATTTAAACTCCGACTGTAACTTGCTTACCACAGGGTAACTGAGCAAAGGCGAAGTGGCTCTAACTCTGAGCTACGTGTTGACGTTCGATCTTAAAGCCTTTAATTTGCGATAATAATCGATCCCAACTCAAATAATTGTGGGCAACGTGTATCGAATTATATAGTTAAATACCAAGGGTTTTAAAACCTATTTTTTCAAGACTCTCAAAGGTCTATTTCTGTTGCCGTATTGTTTTATAGCGGTTTCCAGTGCATGAAGTAGATATTAAAACTTCACCCGCATTGTTAACGCATCGGCTTGCATTCTTAATGCATTGGCTTGCATTGTTAACGCATCGGCTTGCATTCTTAATGCATCAACTCACATTCTTAATGCATTGATCGCATTGTTACAGCAGTTTTCAAGTAGATGAGCTACAAAATCCAGAACTTAGGCATCAGACATAAAAAGTTTCTACTTCCTACCTCCTGCCTCCTGCCTTGACAAACAAAATAGTCAGGAGTCAAAACTTTTGACACCTGACTATTGATGATGGAGTAAGCAATAGTTAATAGCTAACCGCCACGTTTCAACGCCGCCTCGACCTGCTGCAACTCTTTCTCTAGACGATTTTTGAGTTTTTCAGGTACGGGACGATTTGGATAAGAGCTGTAGTGTCCAGCTAGGGAATTGAGGGCTGTTCGTATGGTTGTAAACGAACCAAGACCAGAAACAGAGTTAACTCGCTGGTAGCGAGCTGAAAAGTCATTAATTTTTTGACGCGCTTGTGCTTGAATTGCTGCTTTGTCTGGTGAATCTTGTGAAAGATCCAGAGCTTGTCTCATAATATTGACCACAGCCAAGGTGTCTTGACGATAATCCCCAGTCAAACTATCTGGACTGCCAGAACAACCCATTAAGCCGATAGCTACAACCAAAACCAGCGCAAGCAAACGCGACCAATAGCGCTTCATATGCATTAAGTAAAAGAATACTAAATCAACGTCCATCCTATCTTGGATTGGTAACTTGGGGAGCAATTGAGTAAGTAGGGAATGGGAAGTGGGGACAAGGGGGACAAGGGGGACAAGGGGGACAAGGTGAGACCAGCCCCTGTCTTGGCGGTCTCCGTCACGATAGCGCAGCGTTAGCGAGTCTTCTCCCAAGGGGAGACGCTAAGAGCGAACGAGCGTCTGGGGGACTGGCGAACCCGAAGGGGGACAATGAAAATAACCTTGCCCAATGCCCAATACAACTTTAGGAGAGGCTACGCCAACGGCTTCTCTAAGAGAGCACTCGCGTTCACTCAGTACAAGTGTCCAATGCCTAACGATTAATAACTTTTTGATAAAGAGTATCCCGTTGTTGGTAAGGTCTTCCTAAAGAAGCGATCGCAGTTTGTAAGGTTTCCACTTCCATACACGTACCGCCTAAAGCACCTGCCATTGTGGTAATATGCTCCTCCATCAAGGTGCCGCCGATATCGTTGCAACCCCAAGCTAAGGCTTCTGTTGCACCTGCAAGCCCCAGTTTTACCCAACTCTGCTGATGGTTGAAAATCCAATTACCTAAGTAAATCCGCGCTACAGCCCCTAATAACAGTGCATCGGTTAAAACTGGTTGATCGCGTCCAACACGGCGACGTAAGGATTTGGGTGCTTCTTGGCCAACGAATGGTAATAAAATAAACTCTGTAATTCTTGCTGGATATTCCTGATTGATGGCGGTTTTTTGGAGCGATCGCAATTTTTCTAAATGCCCGATTTGCTGTTCGTGGGTTTCAATATGCCCAGATAACATGGTGCTAGTGGTATGCAAGCCTAATTTGTGAGCGGTGCTGACAATTTCTAGCCAAGTGGCTGTGTCAATCTTCTCTGGACACAATATCCGTCTTACTTCATCGTCTAATATTTCTGCTGCTGTTCCCGGCATTGAGCCAACACCAGCATCGCGCAAAGCAGTAATCACCTCAGCATATTGCAGTCCGTCAAGTCTGGCGATAAATTGCACTTCTTGGGGGGAGAAAGCGTGTAAATGTATGTGGGGAAATTCCTGTTTAATGGTTTCTATAACCTTGAGGTAGTAGGGCAAAGATTTACCATTTATCTGTGCTTGTGGATTTAACCCCCCCTGCATACAGATTTCTGTCGCACCCCGTTGTACTGCATCTGTGGCTTTTTCCAAAATTTGCGCCGAATCTAACCAGTATGCATCGGCATTACCATCATCTCGACGGAAAGCACAAAAACTACAGTGCTGCTCACAAATGTTAGTAAAGTTGATATTACGGTTAATTATGTAGGTGACAGTATCGCCTGCTTGAGTGTGGCGGAGTGTATCGGATGTAGTACGTATTGCGGCGATCGCCTCTGGCTCTGTTTGTTGTAACAATACCACTCCCTCTTCGGGAGATAAGTCGTATCCCATCAAAGCACGTTCCAGAATTGTTTCAAACGTAATTTTTGTCAGCATTACTTTCTTAAGTTCTCGGTAAATCTTAATTTTATGAGCTTGTAAATAATCAAATTTTACTTAATAAATATACCAATTTCTCGAAAATACCAAGCTCAAACATAAGTTTTACCTTGAAAGCTATTGCAATCGCTTACCTTGTCTGATTACACTACCTTTTTATAGTTTATATAACCCATTAATAAAAAATAGTGTGGTTAAACCTTGAAGAAGAATACATTCGTCAGAATTCAGGAGCGGAGCAAGGAAAGCTCCGCCAAGGCGTCAGAATCAATCAGTCGGGGATTCAAAGTAGCGACTGATTGAAGACCTCTATTATTCTTAATTACTAAAAATTTGATACCGCTTTGTAAATTGTCTTTTAAGCACTTTAAGCTTTTTAAGGATATATGCAGGCAGCAATCCAAACATCAAAGAAATAGGTTGATACGAATATACTTTTATAGTATAGTGTGGGCGTTTATCCATCTTCCAATTATCGTACCAAGGAAAATCACTAATTAGATTAATCTCGTCAACTTTATCCTCGTAAGCTGACTTAACTACTTGTTCAAAAAGTATACTGCCAGGAGAAAATTTAGAATAACTTTCATCGTAAGCCAGCTTCCAAATAATGGTTGAACGCTTCAACTTAATCGCTAAATTGATCGCAATTGTCTTACCTTCAGCTTCAAGTAATTGCCATTCAAGCCAACCAGCTTCTGATAGTCGGCGTGTCAGATTTGTGTAAAATGATACATCTTTGGATGAACTTGCAATTAATTTTCCTCTAGTTCTTTTCCAACTGGCAGCTTCCACTTCTATTAATTGAGGTAAATCTTTTTCAGTGGCATCGCTTCCTTTGAGGAAAATAGTTTTTACCCCTTCTAGTTGATAGAGTTTCTTTCCCGACCTTTTGATAGTACTTTTTAAATTACCACTGAGGGTTTTTCGATATTCATCAAAACTACTAGTTATTTTTAAGTGAGCTCCCATCATCCAATCAAGCTCTTTAATGAGGATAGTATCTGACATCCCTTCTAAAGCAGTAATAGTAGGTGAATTCTCCGGTAAACGGTTAAATACTATTCCCAGATGATGGGGGCAAAATTGTCTCGCAGCATCAATAAGGACTGGAATAACTATATTTTCAAGTCCCAATGCGACTACAATATCAAGCGCACATGATTGCGAAGCTCTACGTGTAACTAAGAACAAAAAATTGAATCCAAAGAACCGTTGTGAAGTTACAATTAGCGGCAGAACACCTACTAACTCAGAATCTTTATAAGCAAATACACAAAACCATGATTCGTCAACTTCAACATAATGTTCAAAATATGATGATACCCATGCATAGGATGTCATTGGTAACTGTTGAGTAGATTCAAAAGCAAGCTGATTCCAACTGTCTGCATGGAGCTTGAGTTCTTCAAGGTTTTCAACAATCTGTACTTTTAATTTTTCCTTATTTAATAATTTTAATTGTGTTAACTCTACCATAGTTATAACTCTCTAATTGCAAAGTTTTTGCAAGCAATATTGCACATTATAATACCATTAGATGCATCTTCCCCAAGATATAGTAATCCTATTTGATTTGCAGACACCGAGAGGCTCAGATATCTGACTTGTTCAAAAGGTTGGGGATCTTTTTGTTTGTAACTCATTTAGGATTGCTATATCAACCCACTTATTGTCCAAAAAACCGTATTTAAAAATACATTTTTTAGAAATTTGTTGAGAAATTCAAGATAAGTAAAACTAATAAAATAGCCAAGAAGGTATAAGGTAGCTCTCCACTATCTGTGAATAGGAAGCGACACGAATAGTCACACTTAGGACATAAGATTGCAATGCTTCTGTCATTTAGATAGGTTTTACTAAACCTTACGTCAGTGTTAATATAGGTAATCTTCATGAATGAAAACCAAATAGCTGACTCAGTATGCTGGTACGGCTCATACAGAGTCTAATTCATCTGTTTTCAGTGATTTACTGTTCACTGCTAACTGTAGAAGTCAGAATACCCACCGAATCAATCATCAATATCGTTTTATCTACGAGGTACAAAAATGACAGTTCAATCTTCTAGTTCGATTCAGCAACAAATCACCCGTCAAGTACTATCAGTACCTGTACAATCAGCGCTCTATGTTGCACTGTGTTCTTTGACTCTCTGGACAATTTATTTCAGTACATACCCTGCTATTCATGACACAACTCATACTCTGCGTCACCACACACTGATGGTGAGTTGCCATTAATTGATTGAGTCAATGATTAGCAGGAGTTCACAAATAAATGACTTTATTTAAGTGGTCTAAGCTGATCGGTGTAATTTGCACGCTCGGAATTGTTCTGTATGCTTTGATCGGACTTGCACAATCCCCTCAACCATCGGTGCGCCTAACAACCAATCCACCGATTAATCAGGTTCAACCCCTTGAGGCTGAAGCCACTACAGTGTTGGGTTCGGGACACTACAATCCGCCAGTGCAGCTGATGCTGCAAGCCGTGGATGCTCAAGGGCAATCTTTAAAGGATGCCAAAATCCACTTGCAATTGTTCACCCGTCCTAAGAACCCCTGGTTCACAACAGATTTTCCGATCGTTGAAGGGACAAAGTTGTTGGATATTGAGGGCAATGCACCAACAGGTCAGTTACAGGTACAACAAACCCTGCCGATCCGGGGAACGTATCAACTCCAAGTAGCAGTTACTCCGCTCGTTGCCAATGCGTTTCAGCCGATTCAGCAAACGCTGACGCTGACGCTGCCTGAAAATTCTTTAAAGTTCCGCTACTTTGGCATCCTGGTTGTGATTTTGCTCTTTGTTGGGCTATTAGGAGGTTGGGTGATTGGGGGCAGACAACCAATTCAACCGGGAGAAATTGCCCCGCAACAGGTGCGATTGTTGTTAAGTGGATTGATTGTAGTAGCGATCGCTGCACTCCTCTGGGTCAACATCAGCGCTGAACTTGCCGAATCACACCATGCGATGTCGATGCCAGGCATGGGAGAAGAAGTTCCCCCCTCTAGTAAGCCCGCTAAATTACAGTCTCAAGGACTTTATATGCAACTATCGGGTGACGAGGGTGCAACGGTGGGTCAACCTGCCAAATTGCAGGTCAGCGTCAGCGATGCCAAAACCAGCCAACCCGTCACAGATGTCGTGTTGAAGGTAACAACCACCCAACTAGAAAATAATTGGGTGGCGTTTGCTTATGAGGGTACTCCAGACAGCAACGGAAAATTAACGTGGGAGCAAGAGTTCTTTGATGGTGCCCCGCATAGCATTGTTGTAGAGGTTGGGCCGCAAGCAAATGCAACCCGGCAATTTCAGCCATTCCAAGTTGCAGAGAATATTCCAGTCGAAGGTGTCGCTCCGCCGATGTCTGTCCGGTTGATTTCGCTAACTTACTTCACCGGAATTGTGATAATTGGTTTACTGCTGGGACTGTGGCTGCGACATCGGCGGACTTCGCGTACCGGGTTGACTTGGAATCGTAGTGTTTCGTAAGTCAGTGTCAAAAAGTTGTAAATACATTTGCTCTTAGTTTGTTCGCCCGATAATTAAACAGACTAATTGCCCAAAATCCATGTCGGATACCATTAAGTATTCGACATGGATTTTTATAAACACAGCATCAGAAATTGAACGGGAGCAATTTATCTATGAATCATCAACACGTTATATTCATTTGCACGAACTGTGGAAGTAGCGATCGCACAAAACAGCATGTTGCTAAAAGCGATGGCGAACGACTGCTAGAAAAATTACAAAGCCTATATCATGATTGGATGTTGCAAGACGAGTTCTTAATTCAACCCGTTGAATGTATGGGTGTTTGCGATCAGGCTTGTGCAATTGCTTTCGTCTGTTCTGACAAACACACCTACTTATTCGGCGATCTGCCTGCTGATACTGAACGTGTAGAAAAGACAGCAACAGCTGTACTTGACTGTGCTAGTCAGTATCATGCCAAGCCGGATGGTTTGCTTCCATACGCCAAGCGCCCAGAACTACTCAGAGCCGGAGCGATCGCCCGGATTCCACCTCTGCCCCCGTGTCAATAGACATTTTCCTCAGTTCCCTAAACACTTATGTCAGTACTTGTTGCTTTCATGAGTAATGACGTTCATTACTATTTAGAAAAATATGAGAAGTTGAATTCTTTGGAGTTGGATTTAAATAAAGCATTTTAAATCGATTGCCAGATCGCATCAGAAAAAGACAACACAAAATTGCTATAGACTTTAACTTAATTTCTTATAGACAAAATTAATTAAAAGTTAAAAATAGTTATATTGTTAAGCATCAAAATTTTCTTGAAATGCAATGTATTTTATCTCTAAGCTAATTAAATATTTTACACCTTACTAATAGTTTATTGCTGGCATTTATTTCCTAAGTAATATGATATGCATTGTTTGCAATCAAATTGCTGTTAAGGCATTAGTCAGATCGGGAATAGAGACAAAAAACTATTTCATTTTTAGCCTTTTTATACTTTAATTTAAGTAAAAATACTATGAAAATAAGAAAAATTGCCTACAGTTTTGCAAGACAGCTAATCACGCTAAAATCCCATAACCAAGAACGAAAAAGGAATACCCTACTCCCCACTTCCTATTTTCAAGACAGATTATAGCTTGACCTAAATCTAATAATTTTAGTAGCAGTTTTGAAGCACTTCAAAATTATTGACAATAATTACTAATTCATTTAAAATATTAAGAGTAATTGCAAAATATTTGCAATTATTTAGCGCTAACCGTAACTAAATGTCATGCCCAACAACTTCGCTCTAGGTAGTAACGTCAAACCTTGGAGCCGCCGTCAATTATTGAAGCTAGGACTAGCAGGTGCTGGCATAACTGGTGCAGCTGGACTTTGGCAGATGCTAAATCTACAAAGTCAATCAATCGTCAAAGTGCCACCACTCGATATGGAAGCACCAGACGACGGTACTAATCCGATAAAGATGTTAAGGGATTTTGATTATGGGACGGTGAAGCAAGAAAATGGGCGGACTATCCGGGAATTTCAATTAACTGCGGGTACTTCCATCATAAAACTTAATAGTGCAGTCTCTTACAACATCTGGGATTTAAACGGTCGCATACCAGGGCCAACGCTACGGGCTAAACAGGGCGATCGCGTGCGAGTGCTTTTTCTCAACAATGCGGGACATTCTCACTCCTTGCATTTTCATGGCGTTCATCCGGCGGAAATGGATGGTGTTCGCCCAATCAGCAATGGCAAAGCCACAATTTATGAATTTGATGCTGAACCCTATGGCGTTCACTTGTACCACTGCCATATTGAACCAGTTACCCGTCACATCGCCAAGGGACTGTACGGGATGTTTATCATCGATCCACCTACGCCCCGTCCCCCAGCTGATGAGATGGTGCTAGTGATGGCTGGGTATGATGTGAATGATGATAGCCATAATGATTATTATGCCTTCAACGGTTCGCCCCACTATTACATGCATCATCCCATTCAAATTTACAAAGATCAGTTGATTCGGCTGTATATCCTCAACATCATTGAATACGATCCGGCAGTAACGTTTCATCTCCATGCCAACTTCTTTGATGTCTATCGCTATGGCATGAGTATGAAGAAGAGCGAAAAAACAGATGTGATTACGATGGGTATCGCAGAAAGGCACATATTAGAATTTTCTTTTCGCTATCCAGGTAAGTATATGTTCCATCCCCATCAGGATGCGATCGCCGAAAACGGTTGCATGGGTCAATTTGAAGTACTTGCCCAGAGCAGCTCTCAAAAGACTGTTAACAATTCATGACAAAATCAATAGTAATTTCTATTCAGGCTAAGTACAAGGTACTTAATTGGTAATTAATAAAATTTTAAATGAAATAGTTGATAAAAAATATCATTATATGCGAAAGTAAAATCTATGACAATTTGTCAAACAAACTATTTTTGAGTAATAGTTTGAAGCATTTGAACCAATACCTTTTAAATTGTGCGAGGAACAGAAATGATAAAATTTCGCTATATCTGTTTAACAGTGGCAGCTGCGGCAATAGTTACCTTAAGTTCCTGTAGCAGTACACCAACCGCAGAAAATCCCTCAGCACCAGTTACTAGCCCTCAAGCTACAGAGGCAGTAAGTAGTAACAGTCATAGTGGTCACGGTGGCAAAGAAAAAATTAACATCAACTCTGCTATATTATCAGAATTGGATAAATTTGAAGCCAAGCTAGGGGTTCCGGCATTATCCAACAAAATTCAGGCGAATCGTCCCTATGGCAGACCAGAAGATTTAGTTACTAAAAAAGTAATTACTCAAGAACAGTTCGACCAAATTAAAGACCAGGTTGGTGTTCAAGAAGTGGTACTCACAGGTGAGGCAAAAGATGTTGACTATATGTCTAAATTAGGCTTAATGAAAGGGCATCTTTTGGTAGCACAAGAACTGCTGGATCAGAATCAGCCGAAACAGGCAGAACCTCATATTGGACATCCAGTTGAGGAGATTTACGTTGATGTGGAAGATCAATTGAACGAACGAAAAGTCAAAGAATTTAAGACAACTTTGGTAAGTTTGCAAGATTTAGTAAAATCTAGTCCGAAAGATAGCAAAGTTAAAACTAATTTTACTTCTTCAATGCAAGCAGTAGATTCCGCGATCGCAGCTTTGCCAGCAGATCAACGCTCAAAACCAGGATTTGCGCTACAGGTAATTAACGAACTACTAGATTCAGCTAACTCCGAATATGGCGCGGCGATCGCAAATGGTAAAGTAACCGCGCCAATTGAGTATCAGGACTCCCGTGGTTTTGTCTTTTACGCCAATGAATTATACAAAGGAATTTCTAGTCAAGTAGCTCAAACAGATGCTGAAGCACACAAAGCGATCGACACTAGTTTTGCCGAACTAATAAAAGTTTGGCCCGCCGCCATCCCACCAGCAAAAGCAGTAAAAGTTCCTAATGATGTTACCAAACTGGTGAAAACCATTGAGGAAAACTCTCAAAAAGTGGTTGACAAATCCAATACTCAAGCACTGCGATAACACTTTAATTTAATGGGAAGTACAGGTTAAGGAGTTTAAAATGAGGAAATCATTAGAAGTTACGAATTACGAATTACGAACTTCTAACTCCTAACTAATTACACTCCATTCGTTACTTTTACTAACAACTGATGCAAGAACTTGACCAGAAAAAGACTATTGACCTGCTGAATGCCATCATGGAATTTGAACTAGCAGGGGTAGTGCGCTACACACATTATTCTTTGATGGTAACTGGCCCTAACCGCATTCCAATTGTGGCTTTTTTCAAAGCACAGGCAAGTGAATCTTTACTTCATGCCGAACAAGTGGGAGAAATTCTCACTGGTTTAGATGGACATCCCTCCCTGAAAATCGCCCCAATGGAAGAAACTTACCAGCATAAAGTCAAGGATATCTTGGCAGAAAGCTTATCCCATGAAAAAAAGGCATTGGATCTGTATAAAAAATTGCTCGACACTGTTACCGATGCCAGCATTTACCTTGAAGAATTCGCTCGTGGCATGATTGGGCAAGAAGAGATGCATAATCTCGAACTGAAAAAAATGCTACGCGATTTTGGTTAATAGTTATTAGTCCTTAGTCATTAGTCAAAAACAAATTCAAATGACTAAGGACAAAAAACAAAGGATAAAAGATGGATTTTAGTACTGCTCTACCTACTTTTGTAATAACACTCCGAGAAGGAGTGGAAGCTGCTCTTGTTGTTGGTATTGTGCTAGCTTTACTAAAAAAAGCTAAACAATCCCGGCTCAACTCTTGGGTATATGCTGGTGTCGGCGTTGGCATTGTCGTCAGTGCCTTAATCGGTGTGCTATTCAGTTGGATAATTCAAGTACTGGGAGCACTTAATCCTCAATACACCTCTGTAGTTGAGCCAGGGCTAGAAGGTGTATTTAGTGTATTAGCGATCGCAATGCTCAGTTGGATGCTAATCTGGATGACTAAACAAGCCAGATTCATGAAAGCTACAGTTGAGGGAGCAGTAACAGAAGCGCTGACACAAAACTCGAATGCTGGCTGGGGTGTTTTTACTTTAATTTTAGTTGCCGTTGTCCGCGAAGGCTTTGAAACTGTTCTCTTCGTTGCAGCTAATTTTCAACAGGGATTAATGCCAGCGTTAGGTGCTATTGGTGGTTTGGTAGGGGCAACTGCCATTGGAGTACTGCTATTTAAATGGGGTGTCAAAATTAACATCCGCCAGTTTTTCCAGGTAATGGGCGTTTTATTAGTGTTGATTGTCGCTGGGTTAGTAGTTTCAGCCTTAAAACATTTTGACGACGCTGTGGCCAACCTTGCTCTTAGCAGTCGTGCTACAGAAAGCCTTTGTTTCTATTACGAACGTTTTACTAAAGTCCACTCCTGTATTTTGGGGCCAATGGTTTCCAATACTTCCACAATCTTGCCTGACGAACAGTTTCCTGGGATTATCCTCAAATCTTTATTTGGTTACAGAGACAATCTCTATCTTGTGCAAGCAGTAGGATATGTGGCATTTTTACTCACCATTGGAGGACTGTATTTCCGTAGCCTTGGAGGTGCTTCTCCTGAAGGTAAAAAGAATATCCCCTTTGCTCAAAAACCAATTAATTCTGCAAAAGATTAAAAGTACAGTCAGTTATCTCGTTTCCAGTCTCCCTTATTCCCAGTCTATGACTGGGAATTGCCTTGGCGATCGCTCAAGCAGTCAACAAGGTAAATTATGTCTGATCTAAAACTAATTGTTGCATTTGTTAACGGATCAAGAGATTTTGCAGAAAGGATACCGGAAATTCCTTGGGTCTTGTTATTTTCCCTTGGCAAGAGTTGACTGAGGAAGAAAAGCAACAACTTCAGCAAGGACAAGAAGAAAAACCTTGGTATCAGCAAGGTCTATCGCCGTTTTTAGATCATTTTTTCGCTTTTTCTTTTCTCCCAAAATATATTAGAAGAAACTGAACCAGAGCGGCAACTCCATCTAGCAATTCGCAAGGCAACATCCAAAAACCATGACTACCTCCACGAGCTTTTCTACTCCTGCAACAATTCTGCCCTTAGAAAATGGCGACAAACTCACCCGTGCTGAATTTGAGCGTCGCTATGAAGCTATGCCTAATTTGAAGAAGGCAGAATTAATTGAAGGAATAGTTTATATAGCATCTGCTCTAAGAATTACCCAACACGGCGAACCCCATGCAGACATTATCGGATGGTTAAGTTTTTACAAAGCGTTTACCCCCAACCTACAATTAGGAGATAATTGTACAGTACGACTCGATCTAGATAACGAACCGCAACCGGATGCACTGCTAAGAATTGAAGTAGGAGGACAATCTACTATTAGTCAGGATGGCTATGTCGAAGGTGCGCCAGAACTAATTGTAGAAATTGCTGCTTCTAGTGCTTCTTACGATCTACACCAAAAATTAAACGTTTATTGTCGCCACGAAGTACAAGAGTATTTGGTGTGGCGAGTTTTGGACGGAGAATTTGATTGGTTGAGATTAAACGCTGGGGAATATATTAAACTGGAACCCAATACTGATAGGGTAATATGCTCTCAAATTTTTCCAGGATTGTGGTTAGATAAAGATGCTTTGTTAACAGGAAATTTAGCGAAAGTTTTAGAAGTATTGCAGCAGGGATTAGCAAGTCCAGCGCATCAAGATTTTGTGCAACAACTAGGTAAAGAATAGATTAGCGATCGCAAAATCGAGAAATATTGCGAGAACGATAACAATCTTGAAGGGTAAAATATGATAAGTGTTAATGATAAATATAGAGAGTAGCTCATTTGCTTGGGCAGGTTCGATCAGATAATGAACGTGATTGGACATGATACAAATGGCGTAGAGTTTGAACTTGTATTTATCCAACACCTTTTTAACTGCATAAAGAAACACTTCCCGACACTCGTGCCTAGCTAACTTAAACTCGTGATTATTGCAACGGGTGGTGATATGGTGAGAGTATCCAGTTTTTAAATTACGGCGTTTTCTTGGCATGAGGAATCTTCAGCAATGATGACTTCCACTTCGGTAATTTTAAATTTAAAAAATGTAGACTTAAGCGACGAGCAATTTTACCAACTCTGCCAAGTCAATGAAAATTGGCAACTCGAACGAACTGCCAAAGGAGAATTAGTAATTATGCCTCCTGTTGGTGGAGTCAGTGGAAATCGAGAAGCCGATTTAAACGGCCCACTTTGGCTATGGAATCGTCAAACTCAACTGGGAAGAGTCTTTAGTTCTTCTACCATATTTCGTTTACCCAATGGTGGCGATCGTTCGCCCGATGTCGCTTGGGTCGCCAACGAACGCTGGGAATCTCTAACACCAGAAGAACAAGAAAAGTTTCCCCCAATATGTCCTGATTTTGTCATCGAATTGCGTTCTCGAACCGATTCTCTGCCACAGCTTCAAGAAAAAATGCAGGAATATCTTAACAGTGGCTTGCGATTAGGTTGGTTGATTAATCCCCAAGCACAAGAAGTAGAAATCTATCGTCTGAATCAAACCGTTGAGATTGTGCAGTTACCTGCGAGTTTCTCAGGAGAAGATGTCTTGCCAGGATTTGTTTTAGATTTACCTGTTTTCTGAGAAGATTTAAACTGTGCATCCCCATGCAAGAAAAAATACCCCTGCTTACCACACTCAATTCCCCCCTGTTAAGGGTACGGTGTATACACATCTCTCGCTCGACCTCTTGCATACTGCACTTCGCCCCCTAACCCTTCAATGAATAAAAGGCTTCGTCCTCTGCCATCCCTCCTGTAGGCAGGGCTAATTTATTGTGATGAGAGAAAATTAGGGCAGTCAGAAATTAGGGTACACTAAATCTTTTAGCGGCTGATTTGATTTTTCCACTCTCCCCCATGAAAGCCAATCTCTTGGAAGCCTTAACCGAAGTGCAAGATTTTCGCGCTGCAAGAGGACAGCGTTATCCATTGTGGTTGCTGCTGCTGGTGGTGATTATGGGGACTATGAGTGGTTGTCTGGGTTATCGAGCCGAATAAAGATTTTGCTCGTCGGCATCATGAAGCCAAAGTTTGTCAGTTTACAATTACCTCCAACTCGTTTCCCATCAAACTCGACGTTTCGACGGGTAATGATGGGTATTGATTTTACTGATTTAGCCAAGGTGTTCTGAAACTAGGGCAAATGATTGGATGCCAACCCAAGAGCAAGACTGGTTAGGAGTTGATGGCAAAAGCATCAAAGCTACTGTCAGCAATTATGACCAGGTAACCCAAGATTTTATCAATGTGGTTTCCGTTTTCAATACTCGTTGTGGAGTCGCGATCGCCCTGCAACAGTTCCACAATAAACAAAGTAGTGAAATTGCCGTTGTCCAGTCACTCTTGGCTGCTTTAAAGCTACAAGGAGTTATCTTTACCTTTGATTCGTTTATCCGTAGTAAGCGCGATCGCTATTTTGCGCTACAACGGTTATTCTTCGATCACCACAGCGGTGAGGATGATTGGTCATAACCTTGAGCAGATTTTTCTGCTGATCGGCAAGCTAGCAAGCGAAGCTTAAGTTACTTAACTCAGTAGACCGAAAAATCACAGTGTTCGCAAACAACAAGTTCCACTTTCGTCCTGTCGAGCAAAACAAACACGACTTGGAAATGAGACTTGGCAATGCGAAAGTGGACAATCAAATCAGCCGCTAAAAGATTTAGTGTATGCTAACTTCTGGTTACCCTAATTTCTCTCATCACAATGAATTAGCCCTGCCTTGGAAAGGGGGTTTTTTGTAAGTGATAGTTACTATAAATGCGATCCAATACTACTGCTCGGTTAAGAATATTTGTAGGTTTGTTAACGGGACTTAAACAAAAGGAAGAGTAAAAAAGGCTATGATGGTTATTCAGCAGAGCTTTCACGTTGAAAATGGCTGATGAAAGAAACCACCCCCGCAGCGATGCCCCCGTGCTTTGAAAGATGGTGTGAAAGATTTGATGATGTGTTTACTCATAAAGCTCAAAAAATAGATTTAGGAATAGTAGTGGTAACAACGCATTTATATGATGGCAGAAAAAGCTTACCGTTAGATATAGAGTTATATCAACACGCTGATTCTTTAGCATCCGGGAAACAAGACCCAAATTTTGAAAAGAAATTGGGTCGAAGTTTTCTATAGGGAAGCCAAAGGTTGGTTAGGGTTAAAAGAATATCAAGTTCGAGAGCAAAGAAGTTTACTTCGACATTTTATTTTAGTTTTTTGTACTTACACTTTTATTCTTTGGCATCAGTTGACTGGGGGTTTAAGGCGAAGGTGGGCTAACAAGCTTCTAAACACTTTTACCGAAGCTTTAGAGGCGTTTAGAACAGCTATGTCTTATCGATTTTTCGATTGGTTGACCCTCAATCGTGACCTGTTTGCTGCTTATAAAGCTAGTTTGGGTTACATTTGGGCTTAATTTTTGTTTAAGTCCCGTTAAGGCTTTGCAAAACCCAATAAACCTCACAAAATATTGGGTTTCGTTCCTCAACCCAACCTACACTAGAGTAGACCTCTTGCAAAAGTCCCATGACCGTGGGAAAAGTAGCTTAGAGCTTTCTTGAAATCTATGAGCTACGAAAAGGTAAAGAACCTGAAACCAGAAGAATTCAAACGCCTGTGTGGTGTGCATCCGGAGACTTTTAGCCAGATGACAGAGGTAGTGCGATAAGCCTAACGGCATAGCTTCGCTTACCGCGCTCAAAAATCAAGCTGAAAACAGGACGACCTGGGAAACTGAGTCTGGAAAACCAATTATTGATGACATTGGAATATTGGAGGGAGTACCGTACATACTTTCATATTGGCCAATCTTGGGGAGTGAACGAGTCAACAGCATATCGTATTATTCGTAAAATTGAAGATATTCTCATCAGTTCAAGAGA
>NZ_JBALDA010000018.1:0-229819 GCF_036917535.1 Nostoc sp. | reverse complement strand
TAACTGTAGGCTTTTGCCATAACGCAATTCAATTACCTTTTGAACGCAGACTGTTTACATTATATGTCCTAACTCTCTTGGCGATTGCTATATCAATACAATTTAGTTAAGTTTTTGGTATTGATTTCGGCAAATAGAGGCGCGAAATTATACTTCGTGTCGATGTGCTAACGCTTCTCTACAAAGGATTTAGGGCTTAACTGAACGATATTGCAATCTAAGAAGAGTAACTTTACACAGTCCACTAAAACGAAGAAAATTTTCTTAAAACTCTTCCATCACCTATTAGCTATTTAAAATATTTCAAAAAAAGCATCATCTAATTCATAACCTAGAATTTGGGCCATAGACTTCAGCCGCGAGAGGCTGGGGATATCTTGCTGTTTAAGCCAATCACCTAAAATAAAGATTTTGTGCATCAAAAATATCTCTAAGGCTTCGGGATTATACTGAATACCTTCTTGGGGACTAAACTGGTGTGGTACAAGCATTGCAGCATAACGAGCAAATTCTCCAGCTTTCCAATCTAGTAAGAATGGCAACCAGGGATATTTGGCATCTAGACGCACAAACCACAGCCGCACCTCTGGAATTTCTGAGAGTTCCCGTGGGTCGCCAGGTTCAAGATCGTAATTGACATCAAAGCGTAGCTGCTGTTCGTGGGATGCGACCCCATCTTGCAGCAGTTTTTCAATCACCGTTGATGCAGGGGACAGATCCAGATTGTTAATGAAGTCATTATTGAGTGCGATCGCAATTGTCATTGATTCAGCAGCCACTTTCTTGATGCTCAACTGTAGGATCGAGAATATACAGTAGCAGCTTTCAGGGATTGACGCTACATAAACTTTTGATAGCACAAAGTCTTCTTCATAAATCAATTAGTATTTACTGATACTTTTTTGCTGATAATTTCGTCAACCCGTACAAGGTTTAAACACAAGTCTGACCTTGCTCAAATTTATTTGATACTTTTAGTTAATTTTTGCTGGTTATAACAAATATACATCCATTAATAGCCTTGATATGAGGCACTGGCGATGCCTGCGATAAATGCTCGCCTACGCGACTCACTTCACCGATTACTAAAATTAAATGTTACTTTTATCATTGCTATAATTACTCGCATCTAATAAATAATTACTACACGAGCAATATGGTACGCCATTAGAATCAACCTACTTGGGTAAGGCAATACCTGCCCCAAGGTGGACATTTACAGCAATTTTAAGTTAAAGTTGTAATGAGTTTGTTTTAGATCAAGGTCTGACAAAGTAGCCGTCAACAAGCAAAAAAATCATTATCGTCACCCTGTCACTTTCACAGCATCAGAAGCCAAAACATAAGTGCAGGTAAAACAGCAGCGTGCAATATCATTGCATATATAGAAATAACCAATAAACATTTAGATCGGAAAATTCCCCTAACAGTTAACAAGCTGTAATATGCAAAAACAAACAATTACTACAAAACCAATTCGTTCCTTAGAAGATGCGCTTGAGCGCTGTCAAATCTTGGGTATGCGCGTCAGTCGTCAGCGTCGCTTTATTCTAGAATTACTTTGGCAAGCAAATGAACATCTTGCTGCAAGAGAGATTTACGATCGCTTGAACCACCAAGGCAAAGAGATCGGTCATACCTCTGTTTATCAAAATTTAGAAGCATTATCCAGTCAAGGCATCATTGAGTGTATTGAGCGCTGTGATGGGCGTTTGTACGGCAACATTAGTGACTCTCACAGTCATATCAACTGTGTGGATACAAATCAAATTCTTGATGTTCATGTGGAACTACCAGAAGATTTGATCCGCAAAATTGAAGAAGAAACAGGAGTGCAGATTACTGACTACAGTATTAACTTTTTTGGCTACCGCAATCCGCAGGAGGTTTAGGGATTGGGGAGTAGGGGAGCAGAAAGACAAGAAAGACAAGAGGGACAAGGGGGACAAGGGTGAATTATTGAACAAGTCTCTCCCTTATCTCCACCTCTTCCTTGTCTACTTTGTCTCTTCTCAATGCCCAATGCCCAATGTCCTATTGCCCAATCGAATTATTGCCAAAAACTGTTTCATCATCGGCATCATCATCTAAGTCTACTGACAAAATTGCGCCTTCACAGCTTTCAATTAGTCCGCTCGCAGGAGTCTTGTTCCAATTAACGTTTGTGTTTGGCGTGATTTTCACGGTGTTTAAGAAGGGTTGCTGCGATGCCTGCGGCGGTAAACTACGCAAATGTTTCAGTATTTGAAATGACTCTTTAGAGAACAAGGCACCATTATCAGTGGCCAATTTTTTGTCAGCCTCAGCAAGGATGGCATCAAATAAGCAAGCATTGGTGAGATTGGCAGTATTGAGATTTACCTCCATCAGGTTTGCCTGTTGCAGGTTTGCACCTGTGAGATTTGCCTGTTGCAGGTTTGCGCCTATGAGGTTTACCTGTTGCAAGTTCGCACCTACAAGGTTCGCCTGTTGCAAATTAGCTCCAGCCAAATTCGCCCCTGTTAACTCTGCATTAGATAAGTTTGTTTGCTCAAGATTTACCCCAGTTAACATCACTTGCGACAAAGAGGCTCCCGATAAATTGAGTCCAGCCAAAGACTTGATTCGGGTTGCAAAGGCACTTTTATGCAAAACGGTTGTCCTAGCAATTAGCGCACTTAGCGCCTCTGGATTGAATTCTGTCAAATTTACTGGATTCCCACAAGGCCAAAAAGGAACTTTTGTTTCTCGGTAGCAAGCACAAAGCAATAAAAACACATTTAGTCCTACCGCAGCATTCACCTGTTCAACATTCACAAGGTTTTGCAGGGCATGAAAATTAGTCAAAGCGTTGTGGGCTATCCCCTCATCTAACCAACGTCCTTGACAGTAAGCACGCCAGAAAGATAAAAGACGTTGAAATAAAACTTCAAACGAAAATTTGTGCTTTTGTTGACGACGCAATCCGGCGATCGCTAGTTCTTCAATTTCTTGGCTAAGTATCCCGTAACCTAGTAAATTATAAATATTCTGGGCTACGCTACTAGGAGAATCAATTATAAAAGTAGGCGTACCATAAGCGTCATCTTGGTACTGAGTCAGAAATTTAAGTTGGGTAACAATAGCATCTGCACAAAGAGATTCTCCTAACTTGAGATGCGAAAACTCAATTAAACTACTTTTTGCTGCGCTTTCGCCTGAGCTTTCTATATCCCAAATTTTAAAATAAAAGGCTGGTAAAGTATTAAATTCACCAGCTAGATTAATTTGATGACGTTGCGAGTGTAAAATTTTGAGAGCGATCGCTTGCATCTGCTCAAGTAAATCTTGGGGATGACGATCGGCGAGTAAATTAGCGATCGCTTCTGGAGTCCGATGGATATGAGCCGTACCCGAACGCAGTAGCATTGTTTTGCTCCCACCACTTAGCGGATAACCCAACAACCATCGACTCAGACGATGATGAATTTCCGATAACAGAAAAGACTTTTGGCTATTAGTAGCTAACTGCAACAGTTCATCATCTATCAATCCTTCGCGGTGCAAAATGCCCAACAAATGCAGCATTAGGGGTTGACGGACAAGGACAGATAATTCTCTTAACTTTGATTGGCTGGCAAATAACCCTGCCTGTTTTAAAAATGTAAAGAAATTTTGAGTAATGGGTAATGATTGTACTTTTGCCCACTGTTGAAACCATTGTTTAAGTTCGTCCACATCCAACGGCTGAATAATAATTCGCCTCAACAACAATAAGGGTAGTTCGGAAATGATTTCTGGTAACGTCTTTGACCTACTCGTTAAGACAATTTTGTGCCGCTGCTGAGATTGAAAGTTCAATAATTGCTGAATAAAAATTGCTTGTGCCTTAATACCCCAAGCAGAATGGGGCAATTCATCCAAACCATCCAGCAGCAGCAGACAAGGGAGATTTTCTTGCTCTAACCAAGTTGAAAGATTAACACCAAAGGCAGAATTTAGAGTTTCGATGAGAGTTTTACCGTATTTTACATCTCGCAACCTAATTACTATAGGCATCCAAGTAGGGTATAGTTCCTGTGCTACCTGTGCTGCCCAAAGTTGGCAAAAACTAGTTTTTCCATAACCAGGTTCCGACTCAATAACAGCGATCGTTTCTAAATCAGTTAGCTGTTGCTGCGCCCATGTTTTTAAATCAACTGGTAAACCGGCTTTTTTATCTTGCTCAGAAATATTTTCCTCTATTGGTAAGCCTTTTTGTGGCACATAGATATCCTTAAGAGCAAAGGATTCGATTAGCAAAGGTATGCTGAGGTTTTTAATCAAACTTGCACGATAAAGTTCTCGGTGCAAATCAATTTTCTCACCGACTGTAGAACCAACTTCTGGGGTGATCGAACTGGGAGATAATGAAATCCCCAAACGGAAAAATTTTTGCAGTTGGGCTAAAGGTGCAGCATTCTCGGTGACAACTACCAGGATGTCACCAGGAAGTGAGTTGAGCAAACGCTGTGTTAGAAGTTTGGCTTCAGGTTCCTCTGCACCATTGGCAACTAACCAAGCTATGGCAGCGTTATTTATTTGTTGCACCAGTAATGAATCTGCAACCAAAGACAGTGCTTGTTCAGCTTGAGTATCAGTTAATTTACCTGGGATGAGAGTTTTCAGTAATCCTTGCAGTTGCGGATCTTGGAGGATGAGTTTACCCACGTCCTCTTTAAAGATGTGTGGTTGGATAGGTATAATTGCCCGATCTAGCCACAGTCTTTGTAGGCTTGCTTCCTGCTCTAGAATTACTTGCAAAGCTTGGAGATAGGCAATTTGAAACGCTAGCCACGTCCCTTCGTTACGTTTTAAGGGTTTTTTTTGGCTAAGGCTACGTAACAGTTTTTCGGTCAACTGGGAAATGACACTGATTTCTTCCCAAACAATACTTAAGGGCAGTTCTAAAACCTCTACCAAAGTACAGATATCAAAAGGCATTAGACTTTTGACTTCCATATCCTGAACAATATGGTAGGCAATACCTGCTAATTGCCCCTCAGAAAAGCCTTTGATTTGGTTGATTGCGATATGGCGTTCTGCCAACCAGTGCCGAATACTCAAGTTCATTTAATTACACAGTGAAGGCTGCATAAGGCAATTATGATCGATTTATCAGTTTGCGAAAACAGGTAACAATGGGGAAGACAAAGTTTTGTATCAAAGCTGTTTTCTGATTGGTAAAAAACAGTGCTGATGTAATTGAGTGGATTATGAGCGATCGCCCTCTAAAATTATTGTTAATCGACCAAGATCCGATTTTTCGTCTGGGATTACAGGTAGCCCTAGAAGCGATTCCTAACTTAGAAGCGATCGCAGTTGTAGAAACTTACACCATTGCCTTGCAGATTCTCGCAGAAATTGCTGAAAAAGACCCTAATCAAGTAAATTTGGTAGTTTTAGAATTCGGTAATAGTCGCTCCACCACCAGTCAACAGCTAGGTTTACAATTCTGTCGGCAGATCAGAGCCTTATATCCTAACCTACCAATTTTGCTCCTCAGTTCTGTGCAAGAACAAGGACTGCTATTAGCTGCGAAATCTATTGGTGTAAATGGCTACTGCCCCAAAGGTACACTACTTTCTGAGTTAGTCGCCGCTATGCAAGAAGTTGCAGATGGTGGTTCCTATTGGTTTCAGGACACACAAGCAATAATAACTCCTAATTCCTCTAGTACAGCAGCGATTAATCGCGTTTCTGCCCACACCTCACTCCCTTTCTCTAAACTGCGAAATAATTTACGTTTGTTAGGAATCGCTAATATTGATGCTACCTTAGCCGCAGTAACAACACAATTACAAGTTCCTGGATTACCAGTACTAGATCGAGCCATTCTAGCTGGACAGCGGCGAGAACTGCTAGCAGCTCGTTGGTTGCTAAATCGGTTGTTGGTTTTACCACAAGAAAGGCAAGAGGAACAGATTCCAGTTGCTGATGAGCCGCCTTTAACTCCTTCATTAAGCAGTGCCATTCAGCAAAGGCAAACCGTATCACCTTTACTTAGTCCGGGAACCCTGCAATCTGCCTTGTTTACATCTTGCGTTAATAAACTTCAATTTCCTTTAAGAAATGTCACAGATATACCTTTAGAAATTGACATCTTTCGTGAAGATAAAAAACGAGAATTACTTTATCTGATCCTCCAAAAATTGGCTGAACAGTTGGATGAAATGCGTGCTTCTCAAGTAGAGATAAATCAATTAGATGAACTAAAAGATACCTTGATAAGTGATTTATGGCAAGCGGCAGTTAGAGATTTTTTTGGGAAATTTTCTCGGATAAAAATAGTTAATCAAAATATAGAAATTGTTAATTTTTTACTGCAAAATGCAGAGGTTGTGCAAAGAGATATTCTCCAAAAAATCCCGCTAGTTTGTGAGTTGTATTCTTATCTTTTATTTCAAACAGAATTGAATATTGATAATACCTCCTATCCAGTAGTGAGCGCCGAAGCCAAGTCGCAAGCATTGGCGATTTTAGAGAACTTGTTGATTCAGGTAGCCAATGGAGTAGTGCAACCACTGTTAAATTCTTTAGCGGATGTAGAAGAGATTAAGCAAAATTTTTATGGGCGCCAATTGATTTCTACAAGAGAAATTGAAAGGTTTAGAAATAATTTATCGTGGAAATATAGATTAAAAAATTATATAAACGAGCCAAAAGCAGTTTTTGAAAGTCGCTATGAACTATTTGTAATTGTGCCTCGTGGCATTGCCAATACTTCAGTTTATGCTCCTCGAAATCAAGAGTTGGTAAAACTTTCTAATATTCCTTTAATAGTGACATTGCTCCTAGAATTTAGTGATGCGATCGCACCGCGTCTAAAATCGCTAGTAGCTTTTGTCGGGAGCGGTATAGTTTTCATCCTTACCCAAATAGTTGGTCGGGGTTTAGGTTTAATCGGTCGTGGTATTCTTCAAGGTATTGGTAGCGTTTCGTCAGTAGAAAAAAACTTGAGACGAAATAGCGATCGACCTAAGTGAACCAGCAAAGCAGAGGGGCAGCTTTCTGTAAGTTTTTCTCCAATGACAAATGACAAATGACAAATGATTTTATTGGGCTAGCAATTTCTTATGTTTACGCTATTACTCTGCTTGTGATTGGCGAGGGATTGCGTAAGCTGTTTGCTGTGAAGCCAGATTTGACTCGCAAAGTAATCCATATTGGTGCAGGGATGTGGGCTTTCGGCGTTCTGCTACTGTTTAGGAACTGGGAAATCGGAATTATACCTTTTGCTACCTTTATCGGACTGAACTACTTGTTTTATCGCTACCGAATCATCGGTGCAATGGATACCCAGGATAGCTCACCCGGTACAGTTTATTTCGCTATCTCAGTGACACTGCTGTTCGGGCTACTATGGCGACCACAGGGGCCAGTAGATAGCGCTCCAATTGCTGTAGCAGGGATAATGGCAATGACGTGGGGTGATGCACTAGCAGCATTAATCGGTAGACGTTTTGGGCAGCATAAATACCAAGTAGGAAATTCTGTACGTTCCTGGGAAGGTTCAGCAGTAATGTTTGTAGCAAGTACAGTAGTGATTTTCTTAGTGCTGTTACTGCTACCTGGTTCGTCGCTGAGTCCCCTCGCAACGCCTTTAAATTTAGGATGGGCATTGTTAATAGCAGTGGTAACTGCTACTTTTGCAACCCTTGCAGAGGCAGTTTCGCCCCACGGCACAGATAACCTCAGCGTACCTCTAACAGCGGCGGGAGTAGTTTGGATTTTCATGCAGGGTTTTTAAAGCACTCCCAATTACCTCGTTTTCAGTCTACAACTAGAATTTCAGCTGCTTAATAATATAATTCTCAATAGACTTGTCCGTAAATTTATAACCCAGTCTGTACAAGGGTTTTAAAGGGTACTTATATGTCTTCGCTCAACGTAGCAATCAGGGTTTGGGATAGTTGATGATAGTTTAGAGAAAAAAAATAGAATTTTCAAATTTTGAGCTTCAACACAATTTATTATTCTATACAATCTGTGAAAGCTATATATGGTAAAGATTAGAATTTATAAAAACAAAACTTTATATTCTATCTTTACGGTAATTT
Source organism: Nostoc sp. (assembly GCF_036917535.1). Classification (GTDB taxonomy): domain Bacteria; phylum Cyanobacteriota; class Cyanobacteriia; order Cyanobacteriales; family Nostocaceae; genus Nostoc. Next base: position 221,762 of record NZ_JBALDA010000018.1, on the reverse strand, counting down.
AATTTTAGGACGGGTCTAATAAAAACAGTTATTTCACTGCGATGTCTGCGGCGAACTGTGACGCTCCACGGCTCACTAACGCTGCGCTATTGATATCGCACTATTAAATCGGCGATTTATACCCCTAATTTTTAATACCTAACTTTGGAGTACTGCTCCTTCATACTACCTCTTCATACTACCTTCATACTACTATTTTGAAATTTGCAGTGTTTGGAAACACAATATGTCTGTGATCAAGAACACATATTTGTTGATTGAGACAATTATATGATCTTCCCCACATGGAAGTACAGCAAGAACGCATCTTGCAACTTGATGTCCATCTTCTTTCTGTTAATTCCAGCGATACACCGTTATGCTTCATTTTCTGATTAAGCAGAAATTGTCAAAGCATACTTGAAAGGATTTCCCACAATTGAAGAAGGCAGAAGCCTGTAAGTATCAATCAAAACTTTAGTTGTGGGTGATTGCCCACTATTAGAACAATAATTGTGTCGAGATGTGTAACACCAGACACAAAATATATTTGCTTCAATCTCATGCTTTTAAGCGTGGGATTAAAGCAAAAATGCCTTCATATCTCGTATCTTCTGCCTTCTGAATACATTTTTCATCAAAAACCAACTCTAGCAACATAAGCAAAATGAATATGAACTTTAAACAATTTGGTGTATTACTGTCTGTATCTACAATTCTTGGAATCAACGTGATTACGACCAAGGTTTTGGCTCAAGACTCGCCTAGTATTCTTTTTGGAGATGCAATCGGATCTGGTGGATGTAAGGTTGCCGATCAGCTTGTTGGAGAGGATGGTAGAAGCTTATCGATCATCTTGGATAACTTTAGTGCATACAGTGGTGAACGTAAAAAGTGTATTTTACGTGTTCAAACTTTTATTCCAAGTGGTTTCATCGTCCAAGATGTACAAGTACTGTACCAAGGAACTACTGAGATTAAGGCAGGAAATAAAGATGGTACCAGCTTAAGCAGAACTTATAGCTTTAGTGGTGGTGCTCTTGGTCAAGCCGTAGCTCCTCCTAAAACTACCAAGTTTACATCTACTAAGCCAATTATGCAGGCATTTGCAGAGCAAGATAATATTACTGTTCTAGCTTCTACAGGTTTATGTAGTGGTGGTGGGGTAGGACTACTTGGTGCTAATCTGATTGCACAATCCTCACCAGGAAGTAATATTGTCGTTGATACAGCAGATATCAATGCTGGAGATGTGAGACTTTATTTTGACTTAAAGCGTTGCTAGTCGTTGCTTTTAGCGATTCTGCGGATAGATGGTGATGCACCATACCAAATTCCAAATTTAGTGGTCTTCAATGAGTGGTAGGTCTAAATCCCTCACTCATTGAATCTACCGAATTTATTCTTCTTTAAGATTACAAATTTCTGTTGATGGAGAATAAGATGATGTTGAAATTAAGTGATACACGTAATTTTTTCATATTAATGTGCTTGTTTTCTTTCTTTTGTTATGATGCCAATTCATCTAGAGCTGCTGCTCCAATAAACAACCAGCCACGATTTTTGGTTAATAAGAGATGTAATATAACTTTCGATCCGCAAATAAATCAGTTTACGCTTCGCACTCCTATAACTGTAAATACACAATCGTCAAGGGCTAGATGTATAGTTAGAATTGATACCTCTAATACTCAAAAGCAATTTAGGCTCGTGCCTTTAGCTTTAAAAGGTGTAGTAAAAAAAGCACCAGCAGGAGTAGCTATCACATCATTTTTACTTGGCGATAAACCAACACCATATCAAATGACATATGGAAGTGCTACGAATTTTGATTTGACCAATAAAATACTTCCAACTAACTATACAACTCCAGGAAAAAGTGTTTTAGGCATTAATTTAGTATTAACAACAACCGGAGGAGAATTACAGTTGACAGAGCTAAAGTTTGCACTTCAATAAGAATAATAAGAGGATGTTTTAAAAGTCCCGAAAGGTATAATTTTGCTATTCAGCACGGGGTTAAGTGCGACAAAAAATTAAGGTTTTAGCCATGTACTGAGATGCTTGGCTGTGCTAACTATGAGAGCAAAAACCCTTTTAAAACATCCTCTCAGCTCATTTTGAGGGATACTCCCAATTCTGATGACGTTGCGTTTGCAATCAAGGTGCTGTCAATATTGGCAAAGTCAGTAATAATATCAGCACCTTCTTTAAGTTATTATGGTGATAACTCTGTGCAGAAATGCTAATTCCAATTGCGGCAAAAATGGAAGAAGCTCTCTAAAAACTCTTGCAAAGGAATATTGGTATTTAACCTTTGCTTACTCCACTCTCTTGCAGTTCGTTCCAAAATTTCTGAAAAACTGGGATAGGCAGGAGATAAATTTGCTAAATGTTTGACTTTAATTTTTTGTGAAATTGCCAAGGCAATCAAATTAATTAATTCGCCAGCTTCTGCCCCCAATATCGAAGCTCCCAAAATTTCGCCGTTGTGTAGCACAATTAATTTACACATACCAGTGGTTTCGTCCCGAAGTTGGGCTGATGCCACTGTTTTAAAATATTGTCGCAAAACTAAAATTTTATCTCGGCTAAATAGGCGTTTTGCCTGTGCCTCTGTCAAACCCACTTGCGCCAGCATCGGTACAGAAAATATCGCCCAAGGAATAGAGCGATAATTTACTCGTAACCTGGGGAAAAAGAGTGCATTGTTTAGCGCAATTTTTGCTTCATAATTAGCGATATTGGCAAAGTCGTAACCACCAATTACATCACCACAAGCATAAATACGGCGGTTAGTGGTTTGCAGCTTATTATTCACAACTAAGCTACGCCGATGCCATTTCACACTTACTGCTGCCAGATTTAAAGATTCAAGATTCGGCTGTTGTCCAGTCGCCACTAAAATTTCATCAGTTTCAATGGCCTTATCTCCTGCTTGAATCCACTTTTTATTTTCAATTAGCCTCACCTGAGTTACTGGTTTTTCGGTGAGGACGCGTACACCTTCGACTTCTAACTGCGCCTGAAGTAATATGGCTATCTCAGGGTCTAGGTATGGAAGAACATAAGGATGCTTGACTACCAGCGTCACACTGCAACCAAACCTGGCTAAAGTTTGAGCAATTTCAATGCTTTGGGGAATTCCACCGATAATTACCCAGTTTTTGGGTAATGTCGTTCCCTGGAAAGATTGCCAAATATTAGAAAGGGTTAGATAGCCAGTGGTTTGCAATCCTTCAATCTCAGGAATTTCTGGACGCGAACCACTAGCCAGCAAATAAGTACGGGCGCGTAGTAGGCGATTGTTAACAGCAAAAGCCAGTTGGGGTGAAGATTGAAATTGACCACTGCCAATGATGACATCGACTCCCTGCGCGGCCAGGATAGCTGGGGAATACTGTTCTTGGAAATTTGAGGCGATGCATTGAGCATACAGCATCGCTTCTTGCCACGCCATAGATATGTGGCATTCTTCTGAAGTATCAGTGTATGTGGCATGAATACTAAAATCAGCCACATCCTTCAACTTCTGCGCTATTTTACCAATTTCGCTAAGAGCATGGTGATGAGTAAACCCGTAGTCTACTTTGGGTTGTACCAAGGCAACTGTTGCACGTAGTTGGGTTGCAGCAAGAGCAGCATAGTATCCAGCAAGACTGCCGCCAATAATTACAACATCGTAGTCATTTGTCATTTGTCATTTGTCATTTGTCATTGGGCATGAAGGAGAATGAAAAATTAGCTCATCTCTCTCATCTACCCTACTCTTACTCCTCACTCAGCACTGAGTTTAACGCTGTTAATAAGCGTTGGTTATCAAACTCTTTACGTACAGCAACCCGGAAAAAGCGATCGCCTAGTTCTTTAAAACTAAGGCAATCGCGAATTAAAATCTGGTGATACTTAAGTAATTGTTGCTGTAACTGGGAAGTAGATTTTTGGGACTCAACCAGTAAAAAGTTAGCAGCACTTGCTTGGGGTTGCAATCCTGGGATTTTAGCTAAACCCTGAAACAGTTGGTTTCGTGCAGGTGGTAGCCATGCCCAGGTTTGCTGCTGAAACTCCGTATCTTGGAGTGCCGCAATTGCCGCTGCCGCCGCTAGTGTGTTTACGGGCCAAGGATCGCGCCATAGCTGCCATTTAGCTAGGCAGTCAGGGTGTGCGATCGCATATCCTAATCGCAGTCCTGGGAGACTGTAAAATTTGGTCAGCGATCGCAACACTACTAAATTCGGATATTCCTGCACCACCGGAATCAGGCTTTGTTCCTCATTAGGCGGCACAAAATCCATAAATGCTTCATCCACCACAACCAAAGCAAATTGCTCCAAGTAGGGCAAAATAGACTCCCGTGAAAATAGCTTTCCAGTTGGGTTGTGGGGATTATTCAGCAATAGTCCACAGTAAGTGCTGTTAGCGTCAGCGGGGCGTTTAGCCCGTGCTGTTAGCGTCAGCGGGGCGTTTAGCCCGTGCTGAGGAGCCAGCGCCGTGGGCGGGTCTCCCGACTTGAGGCGACTGGCGTTGCTGAGTAAAACTAGTAACTCAGCACTCGGCACTTGTCGCTCAGAACTAATCAGGGGACACTCCAGCACTTTAGCGTTGTACGCTGCCAAGGTTCGGTAGTAGTCGCCAAAGGCTGGAGTGATTAAAATTGTCGCGGCTAATTGAGCTAATTCCCTACCAATTAAAGTGAGTAATTCTGCGGAGCCGTTACCCGGCAGAATCCACTCAGACGGCAATTGATGGAAGTGACTGAGAGCTAGTCTCAGTTCACTATAGTTTGGGTCTGGATAGTGCTTAAGATTACCAATTTGGGACTTAATAGCAGCGATCGCGCTATTTGGAGGCCCCAACGGGCTGATACTAGCAGAAAAATCCAGAATCGCATCAGGGGGACAGCCAGCCAGTGCTGCTGCCCAGGCTAAATTTCCCCCATGTGCAGGTTGCCGCATTAAAAAAGGGTTCCCGAAGACAGAGCCTATGATTTTGGGGGTGCTACCTTTTCTCTAAACAGTTTTCCTGCCGAGAAGGCAGGAACTCTTGTCGCTGGAATTTCCATCTTTTCATTTGTTTTCGGGTTCCGGCCTTCGCGGGCTTTACGTTCCCGTGATTCAAATGAGCCAAATCCCACCAACGTTACCTTATCACCAGAGGAAACTGCTTCAATAATCGTTTCCAAAGCGGCAGTTAAGACTGCATCCGCTTGTTTCTTGGTAACACTAGCCTTTTCAGCTACGGCATCAACTAATTCACCTTTGTTCATGTCAAACTCCTGAAGGTTTACTTGAGATTTTAGTACGGATGCATATTAATACATCCGTACTGAAATCTTTGCTTGCGGATATACAAAAATCAGCCTTTGGGAGTACTTTTACTCAAAACGGCTGTACATCCCATCGGCTCGACTTTTCAATGAATCATTCTAAGGTGTTGTAGCCTGATGTGGATAGATGAAACCATGAATTTATATAGATTTCAGGATGTTTTGTAATTTTAGGGTACTTATTTCCCTAAAAACCACCCCAAAAGTAGGAAAAAATACCTAGTAAATCCCGCAATTGCCAAGAAAACAGGGGAGTAGGGAGGTGGGAGATGGTCAATGTTTGTTGGCATTCATTACCAATGTTGAAGAGTTATTGCTAAGATTAACCAATTTTTATGTAAATTAAAAGCTCAGATTCCCGATTTCTCTAATAAGTCGGGGATTTTGCTCACTTTTCATCTGATGTGGAAAATCCAATCCGAAATTTAACCCCATATCAAGCTTCTTTAGTAGGAAAGGGATAAAAATTAAAGCTTCTCCCCTACAGGGCTATCTATTAGTCACACCTTTCTTAACATTTGTGGTAGCGATCGCTGCGACAACTTCTTCTGGGGCGTCCGTTACACCTCTAACTGTCTCCATGTACTTTGGGATTATTTATTTTTTGCAAGTCACTTATAAGAAAAATGCTGGAGTGAGTCAACCCCTTCTCTGCGAGACGCTACGCGAACGGGGAATTCAAAATTCAAAATTCAAAATTCAAAATTAATAATCCCCATAAATAAATTTAGCGCAAAGTCTGAGCGGAGGTTTCCTCCGATCAGAACTTTGTAAGAGAGGGGCTTGTATAATGAGTGTTCTTCGGTCAATCCCTAGCAGAAATTTTCTGTTGCACCCAAGCCCGAAAAGCACGGGTAGTGGCAATTTCCCCATTCTTCTTCGCTTCTTGGATAAATTGAGGAATCTCCTTGACTGACACAGGCGTAAAAGTAGGGCTGGTTTCAACTTCTGAGTATTGCCCACTTGCAAGTGTGTATACTCGCAACACACTGCCGTTATAACGCCAAAATTCTGGGACTCCCATTGCAGCATAAAGCCTCAGCTTGTCTATTGCAGACCTGGAATATTCCACTTCCAGCACTAGGTCAGGGGGCGGGTCGGTGGCGAGGTCAATATTTTCTTTATCTCGAACTAATGCTTCATTTTGGATGTAGTAGCTACTATCTGGCTCGGCTCCCCGCTGCAAATCATCCCGCGTTAAAGTTAATGAACCAGCGCGTCTAATTTCCCAGTCCAACTCTTCGCACAGCACGCCAACAAAAACCTCTATTAAGCGATTTGAGTTCTCGTGCGGCATTTGTGGGGTCATAATTTCTACAGTTCCATTGTCATAAGCCAGCCGAGAGTTACGATCTGAACCCATTTCAGCCAGCATGATTTTAAAAGTTTGCCAGCTGATGTTGTGGAGTAAAACCCTATTTTCTGCGGATGTTGTTATTGCCACCATAGTTAAGTTCTCCGCAACAAACTTTTTCGAGTACTGTACCCCTTAATATTACTGTTAAGGCTGAACGTAAGAAAGCGATATGATCGAAACGACTACTAGGGGCGATAAATTATGACTCAAGCTATACCCAAACTAGTAACCTTTGAAGATTTTGCAGCGTGGCGACCCGAAAGTGGAAGATATGAATTACATGATGGAGTGATCGTTGAAATGGCACAACCAGCAGGAGATCATGAGGATATTGTCGGGTTTTTGGTTGAAAAAATTGCTATTGAGTACGTTCGTAATGGTCTACCTTATACAATCCCCAAAACTGCGCTCATTAAACCAACTAATTCGGAATCTGCCTATTCCCCAGATGTGCTATTACTCAATCGCCCTAATTTGATAAATGAGCCGCTATGGAAAAAAGAATCAACTGTAAGTCTTGCTGCATCAATTCCGTTAGTAGTTGAGGTTGTTAGTACCAACTGGGATGATGACTACTACACAAAACAGGGTAAGTATGAAGGTATTGGAATTCCTGAATACTGGGTTGTAGATTATCTCGGTCTAGGCGCTAAAAAGTTCACTGGTAACCCCAAACAGCCTACTATATCTATTTATCAATTAATCGATGGTGAATACCAAGTTACTCAATTTAGAGGCAGCGATCGCATCGTCTCGCCTACTTTCCCGGAATTGAATTTAACCGCCGAACAGATTTTTCAAGCTGGAGGTCTACCAACGTAGCCACAAATACATTTGCGGTCAACTCAAAGCTGCTTTATTCAATCAATTTGCACCAAAAGAAAAAAGTAAACGCAGAAAAACTAAAATAACTGATTTAGGTTTTGGTGAAAATGATTTGTGGATTGCTTCTATTGCTCTGCAACAAAATCTCACTATTGTCTCAGCCGATAGCGACTTTCAACGTATTCAACAAGTAAGAACATTATCTATTGAATCTTGGCTTACAAGCTGAAAACTCATATTTTTTAAAATATTTTTATAGGATATGAGAACTGAAATTCACACACCGAAGCTTTTACCAAATTCGTTGTATATTAAGTACAAAACCAGGTAAAATATTTTCCCCGCAAATAGTTTGAGGAAATTTGAAAACTTCCACATCTTGTCCTGGACGATAAATTTCTACTTCCTGTTTATTTCGGTTGATTAACCAACCTAGACGACAACCATTTTCGATATACTCTTGCATCTTATTCTGAGTTGTTTTCAAGCTGTCATTAGGCGAAAGTATCTCAATCACAAAATCAGGACATAGGGGAATAAATTTTTCTTTTTGTTCTTTAGTCAAAGCATCCCAACGATATTTTTCCACCCAAGAAACATCTGGAGAACGGTCAGCTCCTGAAGGTAAAGTAAATCCAGTTGATGAATCAAAAACTTCGCCCAATTGATTTTGGTTGTTCCAGAACCATATTTGAGCGTTAATAGTAGAATTAGTTTTTCCTGTTTCTCCTCCCGTAGGTGGCTTTATAATCAACTCTCCTTGGGCATTGCGTTCTAATTTTAAATTGGGGTTTTCTTCACACAATTGATAAAACTGCTCTCTTGTCAATTTCATTACAGAATTGAGATTTAATGTAAGTGCTGTCATAAGAGTATTTCCCGTTTTTGTTAGCTGACTGGGCTACAAACCTATATCCATTTTTTTCACACCATAATAAAAAGAGATAAAAACTAACTTACAGTATTTCACTGCAACGCCTCAGCCACTTATTTGCTCTGCGCGGAGAATTTGGTGAACAAGAAGATCCCCGACTTCTTAAAGAACTCGGGGATCTAAGCCTTTGCCAGAGGTGACTTACCTGCTTATCATCTTTATTACCTACCAGGAAACTTCAACCCCCGACGCTCAAGGATTTGCCGCACTTCTGGGCTGGGAGTGTAGTTATAGCCGTAGGAGGAGTTCTCAGAGTCATCCATAATCTGAGGTGTGAGTAACACAATCACCTCTTGACGCTGATTAATTTTGTTTGTGCTTCTAAACAGGGAACCAAGTAGGGGAATATCACCTAAGATAGGAATCTTGGAGACACTTGTTCTGTCTGAGTCTTGAATAATACCGCTAAGAATGAGCGTTTGACCATCTCGTAGACGAATTAAGCCAGAATTAAGGTCACGTTTAGATATTAAAGTAATTCGCCCATTTCCTGTATCTACGTCACTTTGAGGTGAGCTAACACTAGGAGCGACTGATAGAGAGACAAAACCATTGTCGTCAATTCTATCAATTTTAACTTGCATAGTTAAACCTACGTCCTGTTTTGTTGCTTGTGTCACTTGTCTAGAGCCACCAGGAGTATCAACTATCGTTGTTGTGATTTGTCCAACCACTTCTTGGGTTAAATTTATAACAGCTGCTTGACCTTCTTGCACAATTAAGGTTGGGTCAGTCAAAATCTTGGCATTGCCATTTGTAACCTGAGCCTGCAAACTAGCAAGAAGACGCTTAGGGAACTGGTATGGCGATGTAAGAGTGCTAGCAAGATTATTGATGATCGGTGTACTAGTCAAGCTGTTTGCCGCTTCAGTCCTAGTAGCCGGTCTAGAACCGCCAAAATTTAGAGATGCAGCACCGCCTTCACTAGTAAAAAAGTTATTACCAACCCCAAAAGAAAAGCTAGTGTTGAAATCATTGGCTGCCAAGAGGTTAACGTCGATAATCCTAACGTTTACTGCTACTTGACGGCGGCGGATATCAAGCGAAGAAATTTGAGCTATGGCAATATCAATTAACTTGGGAGGGCCAATCAAGGTGATGGAATTCGTGCGCTCGTCTCCTAACGCCTGTAACCCTCTGAGTAAAGGCGTTGAGTCTTTAAAGTCAGCGCGTCGAGTTTGAACACTGCTTTCTGTAGAGGAGCTACTTTCACTTTGTTGTGAGCCTCCTTGGTCAGCCTGTCCCACACTGCTAGTCTTAGTAGTAGTAATCAGGCGTTCCTTGATGGTGGCACTTTCTGCCCCTAAACCAACCAAATAGTCCAGTGCAGTTGACGCTCTTACCTGATTGAGTCGTATACTACGCACAACCATATCACGGGTTGCATTAGGTAGTTTAGCCCCTACAAAAACTGTACGACCACTGCGGTTAGCTTCTAAACCACTCAGGCGCAAAACGTAGTTAAACACATCTTGCACTGGCTCGTTTTCTATATCTAGCGAGATTGTTTGAGAAACTGCTGGTGCATCAGTAGTACCACCTGGTTGACCTCCACCACCTTGCTCACCTCCCACATAAGCCAGATTCAAACCAGCCGCACGGGCAAGCAATGATAAAACCTCACGCACTGGGGCATCTCGCAGCACTAAGCGGGGTACACGTTCCTGAGTTCCTAAGTCAATACTGCTAGGAGAAGCATCAGTATTGGAAATAGCAATATCTCCCACAGGTGGGGCAACAGCTCTCGGTAAGAAAGGTGGAGCCTGACTCACAGGTTGACCCGGCCCAGCAGCTTGTGCAGGTTTTCCGTCAATCGTGATTTCCGGGTTAGGAACGAGAACACCTGGATTTTGACCAGGTTGGGCTGGAGTAGTAATAGGTGGTGGTGTGGATATTGGGGCTGTTGGCGTTGGTGCTGATGCTGTAGTGCCTGTTGAAGGGCTAAAGCTGAGTGTAATTCCATTTGGCGATCGCACCATCGGTTGACTGCTAGGTGTATTGTTGCTGCCAGTTACCGTCACTCGGATGCTATTAGCATCAAGCTGATTAACCTCAACAGACGCAATTCCTGGTGCTGGGCTATCTTGACGAAAACTATTACCTTGTGGTAATCGTAATTGAGTGTTGATAACATCTGCGACTAAAGCCTTGCCTCTTTTTGTGGTAAAAACTTGGGAGCGCGACCCGGAAGAAGTTTTCAAAACAACACTAACTCCGCCATTAGCTGGATTTAATTGCACACCAGTAACTTGGCTCATTTGTGCCCAAACTGGTTGAGCTATTAGAAATACAAAAGCGGCAGTACCTAATATAAAACTATTACCGTGAAGCTGTTTCACAGTTCATTCCTCACCTTATAAAACTTTGTTTACAAACAATTTTGAGTAGGCGGTTAGAAACCACACGCCAATTGCTTATGGGGTTTCCCTATTGGCGTTAGCCTCTCCTTTTTGCAGAAGATCGCTGGCTTGACACACGAGACTTTACCCACGTACCCTGCGAGAACGCCAAGGGCGAACGTGAATTTCAAAACCCTCAATTATTCCTTAGTTTGCGTGCAGGAAAGCTTTATCTACGCTTGTGTAGCCGTTAATTCTATTCGTCCTAGCTCTAATTTGACTACTTTTTCGGGGCAGCTTTAGCTGCTGCTGCGATTTCTTCTGGACTAAGTGGCATCAATACCTGTAATTGGAATGATGTATTAATCGCTGCGGGGCCTACCTGCATCGGCGTTTTATCTAATGGGGATCTTGTTTCTGCTGGAGCTAAAGTTGCTTGATAATCTTTAACTATTAACAAAGGCTGTAACCGCTCAATGTTACGAATTATCGATTGTGTTTGTTCATAAGTTGCTGTAATCTCGGCATTGATACTACTGCGTTGCAGCTTGCCGTCAACCTGTTGTCCCAGACTTCCATCGGTAATCGGTTCTGGTTTTTGGGAAATCGGCACAAATCTTTTAAGTTTGGCTTTTACTGCATTAATAGAAGTTGCACTATTACCAGACTCAATTAAGCGGTTCAAATCCAATAGCAATGTATCTAAGGTTTTTTCGTTAGCAAATAAACTTAAAACCTGAACTTTTTGCTGCTTTGCCTGTGCTAGTTCGTCTTTAACTTTGTCAATCTGTTTGATATTGGCTTTTTTTTGCTCAATTTGCGCTTGCAGTTCAGAACTTTTGGCTTGCTGCTGCTGATAGCTTTCCCAAGCTGGCATCAGCAGGTTTAAAAATATATAAGCTGCTCCCGCTAAACCAACTACCCCCACCAAGATCCCAATAATTTTTGGTGTGAAGGCAATACCAAATACCACAGGTGCGGCTAGCGTTGCCGGATCGAATTCCCCACCTTGTTCAGCAAAATTTAAATCATCACTCAGCGTCATTTTGAAATGACTCCTGTTTGTTGCATATTACGAATTCGAGTCACTAACCCCACTGTGCCTTTTTTTTCCAACTCTCGAATTAATTCCGACGCTGGAACGTCGTTCATGCTCGATTGAATAGTGTATTTAACTACTTGGGGCGGCTTAATTATTACATTAGTAGAAGATTGGCCTGCACCTGGTGTTAAGGGAGCATCTACTAACGTTGCTGTCAGAATTTTGGTTTCTGTGGGCTTTAAAAACTGAGACTGTTGTAAACTCAATAAGAAATCATTGACATCATTAAAAGAACGAGCCAATCCGTTAATTTCTAATCCCCCTGCGGGATTATTTGGTGGCTGACCTGCCGCTACCGCTACAGGTGGGATTTGCTTAATGTTCTCGATCTGCACTGCCGCTGGGATGCGATCGCGCAAATCTTGTAGCATTGCTGACCAAGGACGAATCTGGTCAAATACAGTTACTAAAGCTTGAGTTTCCCCTTTAATTGCGTTTGTCTCGGCTTTGATATTGTTAATATTTCCTATTTCTGTATCTAACCTCTTGCTTTCTTGGTCTAGTTGTGCTATTTGACCATCTAATTCAACAATCTTCCCTTGCAGGAACCACCAACCAACTCCTAATAAAGCTGGAAGACCTACACCTACTGCAACTCCGACATATAGTAGTGTCAAATCTCCCGTAGGAAATTTTAGGGCTATTCCTCCCTTTCTGTCTGGCTGTGGCCGGTATGCTGGGCGGTCTTTAAGAAAGTTAACATCTAGGCTGTACATTTTGTTACACCTCCCGCATTCCTAGACCGAGTACGATCGCCAAGCCAGAGCGTTGTACCTGTGGATATTTATCAGTGTCAACTTCCAAAGATAAAGACCCGATTGGATCTATTTGGGTAGTTGGCAAACTCAATCGTTGAGTAAAAAATTCATCTAACTGTTGAAGTCCACCTCCTGGTCCAGCTAATAAAATCTGCGCTACCTCCAAATTTTCACTTTGATTCAGGTAAAAATCGATGGAACGGCGCAATTCATCCGTTAGTTCTCCCAAGACTCTCAATATGGCAGCCATGCCAGGATCGAGTTCAGTAACGCCAGTTTTACCGCCGTCTATGGGAGTTGCAGGAATAACCATTCCGTGTAACAGTTCCATATCTCGTGATGTAGGTAAGCTCATTGCCCTTGCTAAGGCAGTTTGCATTTGATAAGTCCCAATGGGGACTGTGCGCGAAAATTGCGGCACTCCGTTAACGATGATGGCGATTTCTGTACTGTCAAACTCGATATCAACTAGTACTGCTGCTTCTTGCGGGCCAAATTGTCGCAGTTGTTCGCGAATAGTCCGAATCAGAGCAAAACTGTTAATTTCTAAAACATCAATTTGTAATCCTGCCTGCTCGAAGGTACTTATATAGGTATCCGTTATCTCCTTGCGGGTGGCAACTAAGAGTACGTGTACTTTTTCAATGCCATCTTCATCTACAAAATACCCAAGTTTCTGATAATCTACATCAGCTTCTTCACGAGGATAAGGTAAATACAAACCTGCTTCATGGTTCAGCACCATTTCTCGCAGTTCTTTATCATCTAACTCTGCTGGCACTGGTATAATCCGAACGATAGAATCTCGTCCAGGGACACCAGTAGCAATGCGAGAAGTTTTGATTTTGCTCTCAACTAGCGCCTGCTGGATTAATTGCGCCATTGCTGGAGGGTCGTTGATTTGACCATCGATAACTATCCCTTCTGGAACTGCTACCGATGTACAGATTTCTAGTTTCAAGCCTTGACCCTGCTTGCGTAGCTGAACTACATTCACCCGTTCGGGAGCGAGTTCAATGCCTACCCCTTTTTTCGATTTGCCAAACAGACTATTGAAGCTTTTTACCACAGTTGTGCCCGCTGGACTGCTAAATTGAAAATTTAAATTTGTTGCAGTAAAGGCGCTATATATTACGTCTTTACGGGTAATTTATTTAGCCTATAATCTCAACAATTCTGTCTAAGCTTTTCACACCGATCAAGCGTAAAAATACTGGGAAAATGATTCAATTGCGAAAATTTAAACAACTTGTTGCTTTGGTACTGCTTGGCTTAATAACCAGTTGGGTTGTAAGTTGCAGCACAGGTAATGTTAATACAAGTACAAAACAAGCTACTTCAGGAGCGGGAACTGTTGAGTTTTGGACAATGCAACTCCAACCTCAATTTACCGACTACTTCAAAAGCCTAATTACGAATTTTGAATCGCAAAATACAGGTATAAAGATTAACTGGGTCGATGTACCTTGGGCAGCAATGGAGAACAAAATATTAACAGCTGTCTCCGCAAAAACGCCACCAGATGTAGTTAATTTGAATCCGGGTTTTGCTTCTCAGCTTGCCGGACGAAATGCCTGGTTAGATTTAGATGCGAAAGTCCCGAATGATGTACGTTCCTCCTATCTGCCGAATATCTGGAAAGCAAGCACGCTTAATGGTAAGAGTTTTGGGATTCCCTGGTATCTCACCACACGGCTAACCATTTATAACACTGATTTATTAAAACAGGCAGGTATCAATAAAGTCCCCACAACCTACGCAGAATTAGCACAAGCCGCCCAACAAATTAAAGACAAGACGGGCAAATATGCCTTTTTTGTAACTTTCGTACCGCAAGATTCTGGTGAAGTGCTGGAATCTTTCGTGCAAATGGGAGTCACTCTAATAGATGCTGAAGGTAAAGCGGCGTTTAATTCAGTACAAGGAAAAGCTGCGTTTCAGTATTGGGTAGACTTGTATAAAAAAGGGTTGCTTCCTAAAGAGGCTTTAACCCAAGGACATCGCCACGCGATCGATTTATACCAATCGGGAGAAACGGCGTTTCTCGCTTCTGGGCCAGAGTTCCTGAAAACGATCGCTAATAATGCCCCAAAAATCGCTCAAGATTCAGGAATAGCACCTCAACTTACTGGTGATACAGGTAAGAAGAATGTCGCGGTGATGAACATAGTTATTCCTCGCGACACTAAACAACCAGATGGCGCTGTGAAGTTTGCTTTATTTGTCACCAATGACGAAAATCAGCTAGCCTTTGCTAAAGCTGCAAATGTTCTACCTTCTACAGTCAAAGCATTATCTGATAGTTACTTTAAAGATGTTCCAGCTAATGCTTCAACAATAGAAAAAGCGCGAGTTATGAGTGCTCAAGAACTGCTAAAGGCAGAAATATTAACCCCTACCTTGAAGGATTCCAACAAACTGCAAAAGGCAGTTTACGAAAACTTGCAAGCTGCAATGTTAGGCGAGAAAACTGTAGATAAAGCCGTAGAAGATGCGGCGCAAGAGTGGAACAGTACTAGGAGTTAGGAAACAAACGAAAAATAAATAGCTAAATATAAGAATTCCGGGGCGGAAAATGGATGTAAGACTTACGCTCGCATTGTCAGAACTTAGGCAAGTTGCGTAAGTCCTGTTTGAAAAAGAGTGTCTTAGAAAAACTACGCTTGCACCACAAAATTTAATGCCGTAAGAGTTGGCGCACCAGTTAGAGTTGCAAATAGACCACCACTACCAAAACCTGCGGCACTGCCATTTTGGTTGTAAAATAACTGCCCACTGGCAGCGTCATAGATAATTTTCGCCGTGCTAGACGCCACCGAAGAAGTTGTGATTTGAAAATCACTATCCTTAAGATAACCTGTTCTTGTTGAAGCGATCGCACTAAAAGTAGTTTGATCCAAGATAATCTGATCACCTTGGGAGTAGTTGAAGTCAGCGATCGTGTCTTGACCAATAGCAGTCAGGGCAAAGTCTGCATCGGTGTTGTAAACGAAAGAGTCAGCACCTATACCACCAACGAGAATATTATTGCCGAATCCACCCACAAGAGTATCATTACCCTCTCCACCGATGAGAATATCATCGCCTGACCCGCCCCGCAACAGGTCATTGCCACTGTTGCCATTAATGATGTCGTTACCCCCTTGACCATTAATCACATCATTGGATTGATCAAAACCTGCAATGTTATTGTTTAATTCATTGAGGAAAGTGACAGTATTTTTGTTGAAAATGCTAGTTTGAGTAGAGTTGGCATTAATCACATCAAAGCTATCGGTGATGCTGGTTTGCCCATCAAACTCTATATTGCCCTGTGCAGGTGTTGAAGAATTTGCTGGCAGGTTATCCAGGTTTTCTAAGAGGAAGTTTTGCAGTGTGACTTTGGCATTAGCCGCATTTTCAAAGGTGACTTCCAAGTTGTTGCCATCAGGAGTCAACAGTAGATTTCGAGCAGTCAATCCCGAACCTGTAAATTTCAAAGTGTCAACATTGGCAATCACTGCTGCTGTTGGATTTATGCCTTTACCTACACCACCAAAATCGGTGATGATGTCATTGCCATCGCCATAGCGAATCACAAACTTATCTTGACCACCGTTGCCTGTGAGGGTATCGTTACCACTTTTGCCATCGATGAGATTGTTGCTAGCCGTGCCTACAAGAGTATCTGTACCAGCAGTTCCAATCAGGTTAATGGTGCTGCCCCTACCTATATTCTTCCCCCCAAATACCACGTAGCTCTGCCCTGGACTGTCGCCGTTGAAGAGGGATCCAGGTGTCCCGATAATCAGGTCACTGATGCCGTCGTTGTTGACATCTCCGGCACTACTAACAGAAACGTCTGGTTCGTCACCCACCGCGATGCCAGCGAAGCCATTAGCGCCGTTGAGGTCAGAGAGATTGAGAGTGGCGCTCCATCCTATGCTCTTGCCAAATACCACGTAGCTCTGCTGCTCAGTAGAGCCACTGTTACTTGTCCCGATAATCAGGTCAGCGATGCCATCGTCGTTGACATCTCCGGCACTACTGACAGAATAGCCTGAGTTGTCACCCACCGCGATGCTGTTGATCACGAAGCCGTTAGCGCCGTTGAGGTCAGAGAGATTAAACGATGAATTAACGGGACTTAAACATTTTTGAGGCAGAAACAAGCCTCAAACCTATACAGGATAAGGGAAATACACCGAAAGCTCAAAAACGCTTGAAACCCAGATATATCAAGAAAACAGGTAAAACGATGTCAAAGTCACTCTGTATATAGGTTTGATGGTTTTTTAAGGCTACTTTTTGTCTAAGTCCCATTAACCATGATTTTCTCCTGTGTTTGTAGTGATTGAGCATTCGTGAGTCTTGCTTGGTCTATGGAATTGACGGCTATACAAAGTCTTTTTGCCTGCACGGACTCACAAAACAATTCCTGTTTTGAAACCTGCCCTTGTGCAACATCCCGTTTATAATTCCTAATACTCGCCTCCGGCGAGAAGCAAGCTATGTAATTCCTAATTAGGAAGTTTAATCACGAATTACAAGGCTTACAATTACCAGTTGTATTGATAGCGGTCTTTTGGTATCAGCTAGTCAACGGCTGAATTTTTGTAATAAAAATTACTTAATTAACCGTTAAATAACTTAAATTTTCTGATGAATATTTAAATCTTGTCAATAGGCTGGGTGTAATTCTGATCGCAAGACAGAGGCAGCTATGCTGGAGGCACTTAGAGCAGATTTAAACTTCTCTACGAGAGGCTACACCAACGTGAGGTACAGAAATACCTCACCCGCGCTTATCGCGCATCTTCAAAAATAAATGGCGTTATTATCTCAACTTTGAACATTTGCTACAAATGTTATTACATATATAAGAAAGGCTTAAGTATTTGCAACAATCATTGTAGTGAATTTATAGATATAGCTGTTGCTAAAAAATCGCCTACTAAATAAAGTGAACCACACACAATTATTAAATCGTCTGTGGTAGTGGTTGAGGTTGCGGTTTCGAGTGCTGTGAATAAATCTGGATGGATTTGGCGATCGCTTAATTCGGGACAGAGGCTGTAAGCTAGATTTGATAAGTAGTCTAGGTCAGCAGAAGTTCTACCGGGCCAAGGTTCTACTGGTATTGGTACTAAATAAAGGCGATCGCCTGGTCGCAGTAAAGCGGTAAAAATATCAGTATGATCCTTATCGGCAAACATTCCCATAACCCAATTTACAGGTTTGGGGTTAACTGCATCTAAGCTATCGACATATTGGCGGAGAACTTGGGCGGCGGCGGTATTATGAGCGCCATCAAGTAATAATTTATGGTTGTTCCAAGTAGTCCATTGCATCCGCCCCGGCCATTTAGTTTTAGCCATACCCTTGGTTATGGCTTCTTCTGAAATCTGCCAACCCTGTTGTTGAAGAATTTCTAAAGCAGCTAAAGCCAAAGCAGAATTAGTTAATTGAATCTGTCCCGCTAACGGTAACGGATATTTAATAGAATGATGAGCTGATTCTTTAATTTTCCCCTCTGCCCCTCTGCCCCTCTGCCCCTCTGCTTTCCCTATATACTCTGCCCATCCTGTAGCGATTTCACGGGCGGGTTGAGGGGTAAAAATCGGGCATTGTAATTCTAAGGCACGCGATCGCACCACTTTGTCTGCCTCTGGTGGTAATGGCCCAATCACAATGGGACATCCAGGTTTGAGAATACCTGCTTTTTCTCTAGCAATATCAGCGACGGTAGGGCCTAGTTGCTGCCAGTGTTCCCGGCTAATGGAAGTAATGAGCGTAACCAAAGGTTCTAAGCAGACATTGGTGGCATCTAAGCGCCCTCCTAGTCCGACTTCTACCACAGCCACATCAACTTTTTGCTGGGCAAAATATAACCAAGCGGCAGCCGTAATTACTTCAAACTGAGTTGCCGATTGGTCATCAGGACGAATAACCGCTTGGACTTTTTCTAATAATTGACTCAATTCTTCTGAGGAAATTGGCTGTTCATTCAGACAAATACGTTCCGTCCAATCAACTAAATGGGGGGAAGTGTAGCGTCCTGTACGATAACCAGCCTCCGTGAGTACTGAGGAAAGATAGGCACAGACTGAACCTTTGCCATTAGTACCAGCAACATGAATTACCAGGACTTGGTGATGAGGATTGCCAAGATTTGCCAATAGATTGACAATGCGATCAAGTCCCAGATGGACGCCAAAGCGTTGCAGCGGTTGTATTACAAAATCGATATCCAAGGAAGAGGAGTGGGGGAGAAATCAATTCAAAATTCAAGTTGCGCTTCTAGCGCACCAAAGGTGCGACTCAAAATTCAAAATTGAATAAAAAGATTGGGGAAGATGTAGCTTTAGCTTCTTGCAGGGTAAGACACAAGAGAACAAGGGGGACAAGGGGGACTAAGCCCAATGCCCAATGACGCCAGTTGCTTCAAGTCGGGCATTGCCCGCCCAACGCACTGGCTCCCCAATGTCCCCATGCCCGATTAATGAATTTAGGCTTCCCGATCCAAAAAGCCTTGAATTTGTCTTAAAGCCGCAGCGCCAATATTAAACACTGCCCAGCCAGCAGCAATGGCAACTGGTGCTAAAACGATCGCTATACGAAAATCGATATCCATATCTAAAACCCTCTCTTAATTAGAAATTAAAGTTTTGTCAACTGCTCTCATTTTTATTTTTAGCTGAAGTGGGCAATTTTTCCAAATCCAAATGTAAAGAATGTTTAATTTATGGGGTATTGGATATTTGTCATTTGTCATTTGTCATTGGTTATTAATTCTTCTCCCTCATCTCCCCTGCTCCCCATCTCCCCTGCTTTCCCAATCTTTTTATTCAATTTTGAATTTTGAGTCGCACCTTTGGTGCGCTAAAAGCGCAACTTGAATTTTGAATTGATTTCTCCCTACTCCCTAAGCCTTGCTAAAACCAATATCAGTACCCTTACCAGCATGAACTAAAGCTAACTTTTGGTAACATTTGGCGTGTTCAATCAGTTCTGCGGCTTCAACGTCTGTGACTTGGCGTAATACTTTACCAGGAATACCGACAACTAGGGACAAAGGCGGTACATTTTTAGTTACGACTGCGCCAGCACCAATAATGCTACCAGCGCCCACTCGTACCCCATTTAAAATCACTGCGCCAATGCCAATCAAACTTCCATGCTCAATGTAAGCAGAATGTACTACAGCGCGATGCCCTACGGTAACATGATCTTCTATGATTGTTGGAAAACCAACATCACCATGTAGAATTGCACCATCTTGAATATTGGTGCATTCGCCAATTTCAATTTGTTCTACATCTCCCCTAACCACTGCTCCATACCAAATGCTCACTCCTGCTGCTATATTTACCGAACCCATAACAACAGCATTGCCCGCAATGAAGGCAGCTTGAGAAAAATCAGGAGATGTCCAGTAAGAAGCGGTAGACACGATAGAATATGAATATGGTACCCAGGAACACTGGAGAAACTCCAACCTTTGAGGCTGGTTGTACAACCAGGATATCACAGCGTCAAGCCTCTACCCTGAGGAAAACACTAGTGAACAATGTTCCTGCCGCAACACCGTGTCTATGCAGCAGTGAGCAAGTAACCCAAAGTGGTTGAGCCGAAGTGTATAATCCAACCCACTAGTGCTGGTGAAGACAAAACTATGTTTGTACGCACTTCATGATGAATCCAGGTTTGCAGTACCCGATGTTTGGGCCGGAAATACAGTGTCCCCATTGTCGCCAGACTATTCCGGCGTTGACACTAACAGATACTTATTTGTGTCCTCGTCATGGCGCCTTTGAAGCTAATCCTAAAAATGGAGAGTTAATCCATTTGCAATCGGGGCGTCATTGGCGGAGGTGGAATAATGAATGGTATAGACAACACACTCATCCTGATGGTATTCGCTTTGAAATTCACGAGGCATTAGATAAGCTCTATACCCAAGGCTTTCGAGCAACACGAGTGATTATTGCTCGACGTTATCAGGAATTGATGAGCGGCTATTTAGAACGCAGCACCCCTTGGCGTTCTGGACAACCAGAAGCTACTGCTGCGCGTTTGTACGGTTTACCTGTAGAGTTTAGCCCCGATACCTCAGATGATGCCTGTTGGGAAGTGATTAATTTTGACTTGGAAAAAGAGCCTGGTGTCCCTGTACGCTACCCTTATTTCAGGTTATTTGAATAATGGTCAACCCCTTCTCTGCGAGACGCTACGCGAACGGGGAATTCAAAATTCAAAATTCAAAATTAATAATCCCTATAAATAAATTTAGGGGCTTGCATCCTTTTTTACTTCGGTCATTGGTCATTGGTCATTTGACAAATGACTAATGACAACTGACAAAGGACAAATTATGCACCACGCTTCTATTCGGACTGCGAATATTCATCGAGCGATCGCTTTCTACGAACATTTAGGGTTTACAATTTCAGAACGCTTTACCACAGGCTACACCCTAGCTTGCTGGATGGAAGGATTGGGCGGCAGAATTGAACTGATCCAAATTCCCGAACCAAAACCAGCCCCAGATGCGTTTGCTGACGAACATTATGTGGGATACTATCATCTCTCGTTCGATTTAACTGAGATTACACCAGATTTACCTAACTGGTTGACAAGTTTGCAAGAACGTGTACTATTAGCTGCGGAGAGTCAAACCGAAGGATTAGAACCGTTGAAGGTACTTTTAGAACCGACACAACAGCAAATAGGCGATCGCATTTACGAAGTGGCTTTCATCGCCGATACCGATGGCTTACCTCTGGAATTCATTCGGGTTTTAGCAAAACTCCCGTAATTTAGCTTTTTTATTACCTTTGTTGCTAATATATTGTTTTTCTGTATTGTTGCTGAGGTAACAGATTTTTTTGCCAGATTAAACTATGGTAACTCTCCTAAATAACTATGTAATTTAATTTACAGATATATCTGCTAAATACATGTATGGATTTTCCAGATTTTATAAATATCCTTTGCCATTATTACTTTTAAGCTTATGGGTAGTAGCGGTTTTTTTATTGAGCGATCGACCTGCTCATAGCCAATATACAGTCACATCAGCTAATAAAGAAAAATTTCAGTCAAGCTTGCTAGCAAAAAGAATAATGCCCTCAACACTGACAGAAAATGTCCACAAGACAGTGCTAGAGAATGGTCTAACTGTCCTGACAAAGGAAGTGCATACTGCGCCAGTAGTGACGGTGCAAGTTTGGTACAAGGTTGGCTCACGCAACGAAGAACCGGGCGTGAATGGCATTGCCCACCAGCTGGAACACATGATGTTTAAAGGCACAAAAAATCGTCCGATTCAATTTGGACGTTTGTTTAGTGCTTTAGGTAGTGATTCCAATGCTTTCACCAGCTACGATCAAACTGCATATTACGGTACTGTGGAACGAAACAAGCTGAAAGCGCTCTTAGTGCTGGAAGCAGACAGAATGCAAAATTCCCAGATTGAGCCAGAGCAACTAGCGAGTGAAAAGCGGGTAGTAATTTCCGAGTTGCAAGGTTACGAAAATAGTCCAGAATATCGCCTCAACCGCGCCGTCATGCAAGCGGTGTTTCCCAATCATGCTTACGGGTTGCCTGTAGGTGGCACAAAAGCTGATGTCGAAAAATTTGAAGTTGAGCAGGTAGAAAAATATTACCGCAATTTTTACAGTCCCGATAATGCCGTCTTAGTGATTGTTGGAGATTTTCAAACTGCAAATGCCCTCGAAACAATTAAAGAGGTATTTGGCAAAGTACCGAGGCAGAGGGCAGAGGGCAGGGGGCACGGGGCCAGGGGAGCAGGGGGAGCAGAGGAGCAGAGGAGCAGAGGGGAAAGTCTTTCCTCCTCATCTCCCATCGTATTGCGACAGCCGGGAGCAGGGCGGCTGTTACAAGTTGTGTATCCGCTACCGGATGCAAATCAACCGGATATCCCGGCGCTGGATGTGATGGATTACATCTTGACAGAGGGACGGAATTCTAGACTTTATCAAGCATTGGTGGAATCAGGTTTAGCTAGTGAATTAACAGCTTCTGTCAACAGTTTGCGAGAATCTGGATGGTATGAGGTGTTAGTAACAGCTGGTTCTAAACAAGATTTGAAAAAAATTGACTCAATGTTGAGTAGTGCGATCGCCAATGTAGCAGAAAAAGGCGTGACATCTGAGGAAGTAGAACGAGCCAAAACTCAATTAACAGCAGATGTAATTTTGAGTAACCGTGATATCACCTCTCAAGCAATGCGATTGGGTACTGATGAGACAACTGTTGGTGATTATAACTACACAGACCGCTATTTGGCTGCTGTTCGTCTAGTGAAGCCGGCTGATGTCGTTGCTGTGATTAACAAATACCTGACAAAAGAAGCACGGACAGTTGGCTTTTTTGAACCAACCCAGAAGCGGATAACAGAAGTTGCTGACAAACCAGACTCAGCCCAAACTAGAGAAAACTTCTCTGCTGGCGCACCCGTGCTTTTTTCTGAGGTGATAAAGTACTTACCGCCTGTGGATTTGGCTACAGATGCGATTGCCCAAGTCCTACCTGATGAATTTAAATTTCCTAACGGACTGCGGATATTACTGTTACCTGATCGTAGTACTCCCACCGTTACCCTGAGCGGTTATATTCAAGCCGGGACAGAATTTGATCCAGATAATAGAGCTGGGTTGGCTGCTTTTGTAGCAGAGAACTTGCTAAATGGCACTAAGAGCAAAGATGTTTTAACTATTGCCAAAGTCTTAGGAGAACGAGGGGCGAGTCTAAATTTTCAAGCCAACCGCGAAGGTGTGCATATCGAAGGTGATAGTTTAGCAGATGATTTGCCAATACTTCTTGAGATATTGGCAGATGTTATGAAAAATAGTACCTTTCCAGTCAAAGAGTTGGAATTGCATCGCCAACAAACTTTAACTGAACTGCAACAGGAATTAGATGAGCCATCAGAAGTAGCCAGAAGAGTATTTGTTCAGTCAATTTACCCGAAAAAACATCCCTTACATACTTTTCCTACAGACGAAAGTTTACAGCAGATTCAACGCCAGGATGTGATTGATTTCAAAGCGAAACATTATCGTCCAGATACAACAGTGCTAGCCCTGGTGGGAGATTTTGATCTAGACAAAGTGCGATCGCTGCTTAAAAATAAGTTTGGAGACTGGGAAGTTAGCAAAAAAGCACCTACATTAAAATATCCTCCGGTGGCAATACCGGAGAAAATAGTGAGTGTCAACCCAGTTTTACCAGATAAAGCCCAAGCTGTAACTTATATGGGTTACACAAGCATTAACCGTTACGATCCTCGATTTCATGCAGCCTTAGTATTGAACCAGATTTTGGGAGGTGATACTTTATCTAGTAGACTAGGTGCAGAAGTGCGCGATCGCCAAGGTCTGAGCTATGGAATTTATAGCTCCTTCCAAGTCGGGAAGAATGTAGGGACATTTTTGATTGAGATGCAGACTAGTCCTGAAGATAGCAGTAAAGCGATCGCTAGCACGCGCCAAATACTACAACAAATCCATCAACAAGGTGTAACTGCACTGGAAGTAGAAACAGCTAAACACACCCTCATCAGCAACTACAACGTTTCCCTGGCAAATCCAGAGGAATTAACAGATAGAATTCTGATAAATGAGGTATACGGACTAGATAAAGTAGAGTTGCACTCTTTCACTGATAAAATCCAGAAAGTCACCCTTGCCCAAGTGAATCAAGCGGCTCGTGAGTTACTCCATGCAGATCAAATCGTAGTCGTTACTGCTGGGCCATCTGTGTTAGCAGAGAAAAGTATTAGGTAGAGATAGGCACTGGGCATGGATAATATAAAGAATAGGTAATACCAATTCGTAATTCGCAATTCGCAATGACGCTCGCGGACTCGCTAACGCTGCGCTAACGCAATTGAGAAATTTAGATGCAGCAAGGCTTTTCCGGCTTACATCTGTTGCCTTATTTTAGAGAATTGGTATAAAGTGGTTTTTCCCGTTACCTATTAATTGTTCTTGCTCATCAGCATTGCCTTTTGATAATTAGTGATGAAAATTTATAACTATTTTTACGAAATTGTAATTAAGTCTCTTACTTTCACAATTCCTGCTTGGGTACAAATATTACAACATAACTACGTGATATTAACGTTGCTCTTAACTTTAAATTTCATCACTGCTACTCCAGCAATGGCGGCGAATTTGTCTGGCGATTTGCTCAAGCAACCAGCTACAGAAATTACAGTTAGCTTGGGTAATTCAGCTAACGAACTTAAGTTTGAGCCAAATCATTTGAAATTTGAGGTTGGTAAACGCTATCAACTACGGCTTAATAATCCCAGCCAACTGAAGCACTATTTTACCGCTAAAGATTTTGCCGATGGCATCTGGATCCAAAAAGTTGAAGCAGGCAAAGTAGAAATCAAAGGAGCCATTCACGAACTGGAACTCAAGCCCTGTGCTGAAGCCGAATGGGTATTTGTGCCTTTGAAATCTAGTACTTATGGCTTACGTTGTACAATACCAGGACATACAGAAGCAGGTATGACTGGAGAGATTGCCATCAAAAATTAAAAATATAAAAATAATTGATCTAAATACAACATTTCGTTAAATTCTCTGCGTACCTTTGCGCCCCTCTGCGTTTAAATTTCAACCCTCAATTTATCACGATTTTAGATAAAACTGTACTAATTCCCATAGTGTATCGTGAAAAAAAAACTTAGGGCGTTTTTGATTCCAGTCCAACACATTAGGAGTATGCAAATATGTTATTCTATATACATTAGCGCCCAAAATATAAGAATTTCTATCAGGGATTAAAATAACTTAAATTATAGATATTATTTCTCAATTAACCCAGAGAAAGCATTGATACTTCAGCGTTAGAGCCACCAGTAATTATTAATTTCCCATGAACATTTTCAGTAACTTACTTTCTCAAGCGACTCAACCTACACCTGCGAAAAAACAGCGCCGAGGAATTGAAATTAAATCGCCGCGTGAAATTGAAATCATGCGGCAATCATCGACAATTGTCGCAACTGTCCTAAAAGAAATTTCCGAACTAGTAAAGCCAGGAATGACAACAGCTGATTTGGATACTTATGCAGAAAAACGCATCCGCGAAATGGGTGCAACACCGAGTTTTAAAGGATATCACGGTTTTCCAGGTTCTATCTGTTCCAGCATTAACAATGAAGCTGTACATGGCATTCCTAGTCCCAAAAAAGTGATTCGTGTCGGGGATGTATTAAAAGTAGATACAGGTGCTTATTACCAAGGCTTTCATGGTGATTCTTGCATTTCAATTGCTGTCGGTGAAGTGACGCCAGAAGCTGCTAAATTAATTCGCGTAGCAGAAGAAGCTTTATATAAAGGCATTGAGCAAGTAAAGGCTGGTGTATACCTGCTTGACTTAGCTGGAGCAATTGAAGATCATGTGAAATCTAACGGTTTTAGTATAGTCGAAGAATTCACTGGACACGGTGTCGGTCGTAACCTGCATGAAGAACCTTCAGTATTCAACTATCGTACTCGTGAGATGCCAAATGTTAAACTCCGGGCAGGGATGACACTGGCAATTGAGCCAATTTTAAATGCGGGTTCTAGACACACACGAACATTATCTGACCGTTGGACAGCAGTCACTATGGATAATTCTTTATCGGCTCAGTTTGAGCATACAGTTTTAGTAACGGAGACTGGTTATGAGATTTTAACTGACCGTTCTAAGGTGTAATTATTAGTTCTAATTATCTATTGTTAAGAGGTAGAGCGTCGAAAGAGGGCGATTTGCCTCTTGATTTTTTTACGAAAATCGAAAGGCTCAGATTCGTGACTTCTTAGAGAAACTATAAATATTGTAATCGTTTTTTAGTTTTGAATTATTTATCTGATCGCTACATAGTTAGTTTTATAAATAGGAAATGTTTCTTTAGCTTATGTAGAGACAGATGTACTCTCTGGAATCGCTTCTAATGGGACTTAGGCAAAAAACACCGATAAAATGACCTCAAACGTATATCTCAAAGGGTTTTGACATTGTTTTGCTTGGTTTGTTAATATATCTGGGTTTCAGGCGTTTTCGGGCATTTGGTGTATTTCCCTTACCCCGCAAGGGTTTGAGGCTTATTTATTCCTCAAAAATGTTTAAGTCCCACTAAGATGAAACTCTGAAACCCTGATTCTATGGTTGTTGATACTGTTGATGAGTTTGTTGATAAAATCCAAAAATCCTTATGGAACCGACCATAGAGCAACTTAAGGCATTCTTTGATTTCTGCGTGAGAGCTAGCAACCTGCTACGCGATATCGCCCTAGTCCGGTACGATCAGAGAATAACAGAATTGTGATTTTAATTGGTGAATCTATTCAAATAGAAATACTTAGCAATGGGGAGAACATTATAGGATGACTGACTATATGAACCTTAGCGAGGCAGATTTACGTCAATACGTTATCACTCACCCAGATGATGAAGATGCATTTCAACACTATTTATCAATCATGAGAGCTAAACCGGGGCGCGTAGTGGTGGCAACGCCGGAACAACTAGAGGCAGAACTTAGGAAAAGGTTAGCTTCCTAGATTAGATATTAATCGCATTTATAATTAATATTTACAAAAAAACATCAAAAGAGTAAAAGTTATAGTAAGTCAGAAAATAATATTGCTTTTACTATAAAAAAAATAGATTGCCTGTTGCCATTTGTCTTGCGCTTCCTACCGAACTAGTAGTGAATGAGGCGAATTTTCTACAAAAAAATTAGCTTCTATTGCTAGCTTTTGGGCCGATTCTAAGTTTGCTAAGGCTTTCTTTTCAATTAACACTCTTTGACTTATAAATTTATAGTTAATTCGATAGTAAGCCAATTTCTTCTTTGCTTGCTCAGAAACTGATGTTTCATTAGGAATACTATCTAACAAGATTATTGCCTGATGCCATTTAGTTTCTGCTTCTTGCCAGACTTGTAGAGGATGCGGCGGATTTTGAACCAAAGAAGCAGCCTCCATACCGAGTTTTTCAGCAGATTTAAACTTTGTGCTCGCATTCTCTTCTTGAGTTAAACTTAGACTCATCTGCTGCAATTGTGGACTTTGCTCTTTAATTTTCCAAGCACCAAAACCTAAGATTAATAAACTTGAAGCTATGGGCAAAGCTGAATGTACTATTTTTTGTGTCGAAAACTTTGGTACTATTTCTACATGCTGGCTAATAATTGGTTCTTTACTACTTTCCTGTTCAATCTTTTTTAGGGCTTGTTCTGCCTGTTTACTTAAAGTATTACACTGAATAATTAAAGCAGCAATTTGTTCTTGGAAATAATCACAATCATTGAGAATATCTGTCAATTCTTGAAATTTTCCTTCACTCGATATAATTAATTCGTGGTCATCATATAACCACTCCAAGACAAAACCAGATTTCCCACAGAAAGCAGACACACCTAATAAAATTTTTAATAAAGTCCGGCTATTTTTAATAGTATCAAAAACATAATTTAATTTCTGTTGCAGTTCTAATAATTCATTTTGATAATTGCTGATTTTTTGAATTTGACGCTCTAAAATATTAATATCTTCAAAAACTAAGTTATTTTTTAAATTTTCAGCAATAATCTGAAATTTTGTGCGTATACTTAAATGATTAATATCAGAATTTAGTTGATTTACAAACGGAACATCACTGAGAATATCAGCAGCTATTGCCTGCAAAAAATAACCCCATTCAATCCAGCCATCAATTTTTAATTGTAGTTCAGTTAATGAAATCTTAGTTTTTGAGTGGCCAAATTTTTCTGCGATCGCAGGATCTACTAATCCCACACCAGGTATAAACAAACTAGCTACAGTACCTATTTGAGGAAGTGTAGCGATTACAGAATTTTTGACGCAATCAAATTTCAACTCCTGAGCAATTAATTTCTTAATATTCCGTAGTTGTTCCTGAGCATTATTGATCAGGATAATTTGCTCCATGATTTGATTAGAATCGCTAATAGCCAGCTTAAGGTTCTGAATCAGTGTTGGCAATTCACTAACAAGTATTTCTAGGTTAGCCATAAATACCCCTTAGGGATTTGTTGAAAGTTTATGCGAAACAATTAAAATGGCTTGAAAAAGAGGCCAGGGAGTAGGGGAGACAAGGGGACAAGGTGACAAAATGTTAGAACTTGCAACAAGTTTTCCATTCTTCTTGTCCCCTTCAAGAACTGCCTCTTCCTTGAGTGGCAAATCTCAGGAGCCATAAAATGTATAGTTCCCGGAAATCCTGCTAAAGTAACAATTTCAGTTTAAAAATTCCAGAGAAAGACAAAATTACCCATTCACTAACCTATGAATGAAGTTGATTTAGCATTTACCCCAGCACTAGAGTTGGCGCAATTAATTCGTCGCCGGGAAATATCACCGCTAGAGTTGGTAGAAATATATTTAGAACGGATTGGACAATTAAATCCTCAATTAGGAAGTTATTTTACGGTGACGGCAGAATTAGCGATCGCAGATGCCAAAGCCAAAACAGAATTATTGACAACTAGCTCAGAACTACCGCCATTTTTTGGCGTGCCGATTTCCATTAAAGACCTCAACGCAGTAGCGGGTATTACTTGTACTTATGGAAATCCGGCATTACTGAACAATATCCCTAACTATGATGATGGTGTTGTAACGAGGATTAAGCAAGCTGGATTTACTATTCTTGGTAAAACAGCCACTTCCGAATTAGGTTCATTCCCATACAGCGAACCTGCGGGTTTTCCCCCAGCCAGAAATCCGTGGAATTTAGAATACACCCCTGGCGGTTCCAGTGGTGGCGCAGCGGCGGCGGTAGCGGCGGGATTGTGTGCGATCGCTCAAGGTTCTGATGGCGGTGGTTCAATTCGGGGGCCTGCGGCTTGTTGTGGTTTGGTGGGAATTAAACCATCTAGGGGTAGGGTAAGTAAAGCACCCGTAGGCGAACGCCTCGCTGGAATTGCCGTCAACGGGCCAATCGCCCGCACTGTGGCTGATGCTGCTGCCCTTTTGGATGCCATATCTGGCTATATTACAGGCGATCCTTACTGGTTGCCAGATCCCGAACCATCATTTCTCGCTGCTACTGGGACAAAACTTGGTGCTTTGCAAATTGCCTTTGACACTAGCATTTCTCCTTTGGGAGAAGCTGACGCCAACTGTCAGCAAGGTGTCCGCCAAACAGTCGAGTTATTAGAACAACTCGGCCACCACGTTGAACAAAAATCCCCAGATTTTAGTAGTTTAATTGAACCATTTCAAATCGTTTGGCAAGCTGGGGTAGCCGCATCAGGACTTCCTGTTGAAGCCTTGCAGCCATTGAATCGCTGGCTATTTGCACGTACAGGTTCTGTTGCCCAATACCTGCAAGCAGTTTCCCAAATGCAGGTAGTAGCACGTCAGATTGTAGCGTTTTTCGATACCGTGGATGTGCTAGTATTGCCAGTTTATCTACATTCACCCATCCGCGTTGGGGAATGGGCTTCGCTGAGTCCAGAAGAGACATTCCAAAATATTATTGAGTGGGTTGCCCCTTGTCCGTCTGCGAATGCAACTGGACAACCTGCGATCGCAATTCCTGTAGGCTTTGACAGTAAGGGTTTACCCATCAGTGTGCAACTAATTGGTAAACCTGCCGCTGAAGCCACAATCATCAGCCTAGCAGCACAATTAGAAGCGGCTAACCCTTGGATTCATCATCGTCCAGCCTGGGCAATATCGGGCTAATCATGCAGGCATCCCTGGAACAACTTTCACAAATTATCGTGTTTGCAGGTTTAGAACAGCAGAGAAGATCGGTTTGCAACCTGACACTCAGGTGCAAGGCTATCCCAAAAGAGAGATTATTCTCCATAAAGGCGATCGCTTACCGGCAAAACTCTACGCTGTTGTCAGTGGATCAATTCAAGTTACCAAAACAGCAACAACGAGGAAAAAATGTTTGAATTTTGAATTGTTAACTATCTTTCCAGTTCCAGAGTGATTAGCGATCGCCTGTTTTTTCTGATTTTTTAATGCATTTTTTGTCTAATTTGTCAATGCATGAGTTCTAAATTCAAAATAAAAGAGAGTTATACCAATTTGAAAAAAGAATGTGACAAATAGACTATTTGTAGAGACGCGATTCATCGCGTCTTTACTGATCGCGTCTTTACCGAAAGATGTGTTGCAATCATTAATTGAATTGGGATTACACAAAGAGATATAAACCTCAACCGAAATAGTGGTATCCAAGCGATTGCGTCACTTTTAGTAACCAACAATATCACTCCAAGCTAGTGATAAAATCAACTTTTTAAAGCATTACCAAACTACCTTGTGCTTCTTCCTCTAGTTCATAACCATTAGCTAATTTTTCAATTGCTTTGTCAAGCATTGCCAAACCCTGATCTACTTTTTCAACCAAACTCAGCTGTCCTCGAAGTTCGGCAGCACCAACAAAACCTTTAGCATACCAAGTCATGTGCTTACGGGCTTGACGTACACCGCGATCGCCTTTATATTCCCACAAGGCTTGTAAATGATCTCTTGCACATTCCAAGCGCTCAATCGGTGTAGGTGTCGGTAGTATCTCTCCTGTTTTTAAGAAGCGATCAATTTCTCCCACTAAAAAGGGATAACCCAAAGTCCCACGGGAACACATGACGCCATCAGCGCCAGTTTGTTCTAAACATTTTACTGCCGCTTCAACGGAAAAAATATCTCCATTCCCAATCACTGGGATAGAAAGCACTTCTTTTACACGGGTAATCCATTCCCAACGAGCATTACCGTTATACCCTTGGGCGCGGGTGCGTCCATGTACCGTAATCATTTTCGCTCCGGCATCTTCCATTCGCTTGGCAAAGTCGAGAATAGTAATTTCGTTATCATTCCAGCCAATACGGGTTTTTACTGTCACAGGTACATCAACAGCTTTTACCACTTCCCGCACAATTGCTTCTGCTACTTCTGGTTGCCGCAACAACGAAGAACCACCACCATTTTTAGTGATTTTATTAACCGGACAACCCATATTAATATCAACAGTATCAGCACCTTCAGCAACTGCCTTTATTGCTGCTTCTGCCAAGAAATCTGGGCGGCAATCAAATAGTTGAACGCTAATCGGGCGTTCGTTGGGATCTACCTCCATGATTTTGGGTAACTGCTTGACATAATGCAACCCTGTAGCATTTACCATTTCGGTATACATCATTGAATCTGGTGCATAGCGACGCACAAGACGGCGAAACACCATATCTGTCACTCCAGATAGAGGCGACTGGAGAACCCGACTTTTTAACTCGAAAGAGCCAATCTTTAAGGGTTGGGAGAGTCTAGCTTGAAGAATAGGAGAGAGCGAAATCATAGAAAAAATTAAAAATTATCGGAATGGAAAATAGCAAGAATATGTAGGTAAATTCATAATAAAGGATACAGCAAATTTCAAGTTAGTGAGGTACACAAGCTAAGTCTCAAAGCCGGGTATCAAGCCTGTTTTACTTCTGTTAGCGCCGTGGGGCGTAGCCCATTCTGACGCCTTGGCGGAGCGTCTCCGGCTCCGCTCCTGAATTCTGAATTCTGCTGTAATTGTAGGTTACGTATCCTGACTTGAAAACTGTTTTTGCATTTCTTGCTGAATCTCTTCTAGACTCAAACCTAACTCTTTCGCAGTTTCTTCAAAACTTAATCCCAATCTCAATAACAAAGGTATCATTCTAAGAGGATGTTTGGAAAGTCAAAAAAAGCTCAAGTAACGGTACTGTGTCAGTAGAAACAAATGCGACAGTGTTACGAAAGCCATGTCTAAATTTTACCTAAGCAACCTGACTTTGGAACAATGGTGGTACAAGCAATTGATTATCACTCAGGCAAAAAAGTCAAAGGCGTAAGCGACATTTCTTGGTTGATATCCTTAAACTAGTCCTGATAGTCTTAATGACATCCGCTTACGAGTCTGACCAAGCAGGGGCAAAAAAATTATTTGCCCTAGAGAAGAAGCGAATTAGCCATCGCCTAAAACGCCTTGTCTGTATTTGGGTTGATGCCGGGTATCACTTGCGTTAGATTTCTGAAATGGATGATGGATACTTACTGTTGGGTTTTAAAAGTTGTGCGCCGTCCAACAAATGCCAAAAGTTTTATTCTTCTGCCAAAATGTTGGGTTGTTGAGCGCAGTTTTGGTTGGTTTAACTGGTGTCGTCGTCTAAGTCAAGATTACGAGATTCTACCAGAGATTTATAAAACATTTGTATACATTGTAATGATTCGGTTAATGCTCAGAAGACTCGCCTAATTAATTAATTCAATACTTTTCAAACATCCTCTGAGGTTAAAATGACTAAAAGGTTTTCCTCGCCTCAATTAGTAGTGTCTGCTAAACTCACTACCTTTGCTCAGACTGCTTTTGCAGCTGTGATCGCATTTAATGTCTGGGTAAATCCCTCCCTGGCTGGCGATCCGTTTCGCAATCGCGAACCTCATCAAATTGGCGACCAAACAGAAGCAGCTTTTAAAGCGATTTTCCAACAGGGCAACTATCCAGCAGCAGATCGTTATCTGGAACAAGCACTATCCAAAGAGCCAAATGAACCTCTAGCTTATGCGATGAAGGCATCTTTAGCGTACGGAAATAAGGATTGGGCTAAACTCGACACCTACAGTCAGAAAACACTAGAAACAGGACAAAAACTAATTACTAGCGATCCATTGCGTGGTAATTTATACACTGCTGTTGGTCATTTTTTAGAAGGTGCAGTAGTTATCACTCGTAAAGGTACAGTCAACGGTGTACCCCAAGCCTTGAGTCAGCTGCGACAAGTTTATGAATATTTAGACAAAGCCGAAGCAATTTCTGCCAACGATCCAGAACTGAATTTAATCAAAGGTTATATGGATTTATTATTGGCGGTTAATTTACCTTTTGCTAGCCCAGATCAGGCAATTCGACGCTTAGAACAAAATGCTTCTCCTCAATATCTAGTGGATCGGGGTATTGCTCTTGCTTACCGAGATTTAAAAAGGTATCCACAAGCACTAGAATATGTGAATCGAGCGATTAAAACCACATCCGATAATCCAGAAATTTATTATCTTAAAGCCCAAATTCTTAGACAACTGGGGCAAAAAGAAAATAGCCAGCAAATAATTCAGGAAGCGATCGCTAATTTTGACAAAGCATTGACTAAAAAATCACAATTACCAGGCGATTTAGTCAAACAAATTGAGCGTGAACGCAGAAGTGCTGTTAGTCTTAAAAATCCTGGATAATTGGGCATTGGGCATTAAGTTTTTTTCCTATGCCCCATTCCCTATGCCCTATTCCCCATTTTGATATGCTTATTTCCAGGAGAGTAATTGAGATATTAGGCCAAAATGGAGATTCAGTTTCGCGAAATTAATCCTTTTGATGTGTGGATTTGGCTGAAATTCAGTACAAATCCTTCTGCGCGTGAAAAGCAGTATGTAGAAGAAGTTTTCAATTCCTGGTTTTATCTAGGTAAATTGGGTGCATTTAATGCTGAGAATCTTCAGGTGCAGGACACTGGACTCGATATCAGCTACATGAATTATGATGAACAAGGCTATGACAAAAGCCTACTAGCATTGATGCACAACATGGGTGAGTTTGAATATGAAGGACAGTGGGGACGTTGTTGGTTTGATTTAGGAACCAGTGATGCGATCGCTCTGGATATTTTAATCAACGCTCTCACACAGCTAAGTCAGGAATATGTCACCATTGAAGAATTGTACATCGGTGGTGAAAATCCAGATTGGCCTATTGAGGATAGCGAAAGTCGTCCTCAGTCTATTTATGATAATTAGTTACAAAAATGAATAAAGCTGGCGAAATTCGGGTAATAGCCTTGGGGCTAATTCGGGATAGCGAACGCATATTTCTTTCTGAAGGCTACGATCCCGTAAAACAAGAAACGTTTTATCGTGCTTTAGGCGGTGGTGTCGAATTTGGCGAAACTAGCTGTGCCGCCTTAGAACGAGAGTTTCAAGAGGAAATTCAGGCAGACTTAACAAATATTAAATATCTTGGTTGTATAGAGAACCTATTTATATTTAATGGTAGGCAAGGTCATGAAATTATTCAGCTTTTTCAATGTGACTTTGTTGATTCCAAATTTTATCAACTGGAAAGTTTAATTTTTTCCGAATCGCTACATCATAAACATAGAGCGTTATGGATAGATATATCTCGCTTGAAATCTGGGGAATTCAGATTAGTACCTGAAGTATTTTTTGAATATTTATAAATTATCTGGAAATTTACTAAGATTGCTTTGCTGTTAATTGTGTCACTGTTTTTTTAGTTTGGCGATCGCTTGTTCAAGTAGCTCTGTCATTGCTGTCAATCGTTATGAAAGTCATACTATAAATTATCTCTGCTTGCACTCTGTTGGAATTGTTAGGGTACGATTAATTGGAGTGAGAGCAAAGCGCGATCGCACTGCTGAAAACCAACGATTTGTTGGATCAAGGATAGGTGGGGCAACTTGGGGAAGTTTCTATACAGTACCATTATTTTTCCCTCAGATCAAACGATTAAATTGAAGATAATGTGGAGAACTGATTTTTAACATCCGCTCTGGACTGTCATGATCATCAGTTATTTTTTCCCGTGTTGGTTTCTTATAAATGTTGATATTTCTGATGGTGACAAAGCGATAGACATAAGTATCAAGGAAATTCTTTTGTCCCCAATACTTTTTACCAATTTGTTGGCAATAGGCGATAAAACACTGTGCACCTTTAAGTTGCTGAATGATTTCCCATTCTGTGCTTTTTTCACTTTTGGTAATAGAGAAAAGTGATGCCTCGCCGGAGGTAATTTCCCGACTAAACTGAAAAGCTAAACTAATATTTTGGATGTCCAGGCTTACCTGAAAGTCTGTTGTTTTAAATCGTTGTGCCGATGCTGCAAAAATCTTCGGTAATTCCTGAGTATATGCCTGACAACCTGTCTTCACAATCTGCTCAGACTGTTTAATATATTCTTGTATATCAAGACGAATTACGCCGTCTGCAAGGAGCTGTTTGATCTTATCGGTCTTGATTTGGATCGCAAACATTCGTCGCCAAGTAGATAAAAAGCCAAACAACGCATAAGTAGCGTAAGTCTTGCCCGTATTATTGCAGCCACAAATGATCGTCAGGTCGCCAAGTGTGAATTCGGCTTGCTTTAAAGCACCAAGATTTTTAACTTTAATTTTCATTGCCGTATTTTTTTAGCGATTATCTTCTACCATCACTCTCCAACCATGTCTTAGTCTAAACACCAATATTTATCATAAAAACTCCTAAACCGCGCACTGTAACTTTACCAGGAGAATACACAAAGCACATTTTAAGATTCTCTGATAAATTCACCGCCAATAAATTCCAAGTAGGTTCCTGCATCGGCGTTTCTAAAACGATGTGCTGCTTGTTTTCTGGTTTTAATCCGGCTAAATTCAAGTTTTTTCGCTAGCTGTTTGAGTTCCATGACTCGCAAAAGTCGCAAAAGTTGATTTGCCGACACTGGTAAAGTACCATAGCGAGCGCTGAAATAGTAGAAATAGTAGAGTTTAAGACAGTTTTACAATAAAAGCAAAGACGTTGAGGTAAAACTAACCTAACGGGACTTAAACATTTTTGAGGCAGAAACAAGCCTCAAACCTATACAGAATAAGGGAAATACTCTGACATAGGTTTTCATTGGATGAATAATCTTTTTCTACTTATCAAACACCAACCGCCTCTGGAATCGCACCCTGCATTCTCCCAAAAGCATCAATCAAATTCTGCAATTGTTGGTCTGCTTTAAAAACTCCTAACCCGCGCACCGTCACTTTACCTGGAGAATACACAAAGCGCGTTTTGAGATTGTCTGGTAAATTCGCCGCCAACAAA
The DNA here is from genome assembly GCF_036917535.1 of Nostoc sp. Lineage (GTDB taxonomy): Bacteria > Cyanobacteriota > Cyanobacteriia > Cyanobacteriales > Nostocaceae > Nostoc. Next base: position 185,263 of record NZ_JBALDA010000018.1, on the reverse strand, counting down.
TTCCAACCTGGTTCCTCCATCGGCGTTTCTAAAACGACGTGCTGCTTGTTTTCTGGTTTAATCCGACTAAATCCGAGGTTTTTCGCTAGCTGTTTGAGTTCCATGACTCGCAAAAGTTGATTTGCAGGGACTGGTAAAGTACCATAGCGATCGCTCCACTCGGCTGCAATCTGTTTTAATTCTGATTTAGATTTAGCTGTCGCCACCGCCCGATATGCGCTCATCTTTTGATCCAAATCGGTAATATAATCTGCTGGGATAAACGCCGTCAGGTTGAGGTCAATCTGGGTATCGTCAACTTTGGGAATTTCTTGTCCTCGGATTTCCCGAATTGCTTCTTCTAGCATTTCCATGTATAAATCAAAACCGATGGCATCCATTTGACCGGATTGTTCTGCACCTAGCAAGTTACCCACGCCTCTGATTTCCATATCGCGCATCGCTAGTTGATACCCAGAACCTAACTGAGTAAATTCCTGAATCGCTCTTAATCGTTGCCGTGCCGCATCAGATAATGCCCGTTGTTTCGGATAAAATAACCAAGCATGAGCTTGTATCCCTGCACGTCCCACACGACCGCGTAATTGATACAGCTGTGCCAATCCAAAGCGGTGAGCATCTTCAATCAAAATGGTGTTGACTCGCGGAATATCTAAGCCAGATTCAATAATTGTCGTACAAACAAGGATGTCTGCATCACCATTACTGAAAGTGAGCATGGTTGATTCTAACTCGCTTTCATCCATTTGACCGTGAGCGATCGCAAATCTAGCTCCCGGTATCACTTCTCGTAAATTGGCTGTTGTCTCTTCAATTCCATCCACTCGTGGAACTACATAAAATACTTGTCCACCCCTGTCTAATTCTTGACGAATCGCAGTGCGGATACTTTCGGAATTAATTGGTGATAGATGGGTTTTAATCGGTCGTCTGGTTGGGGGTGGTGTAGTAATCAAACTCATTTCCCGAATTCCTGACAAGGACATATACAAAGTCCGGGGAATGGGAGTGGCAGAGAGGGTTAGCACGTCCACCTGAGTTTTCAGGCTTTTAATTTTCTCTTTCTGGTTTACCCCAAATCGCTGTTCTTCATCTACTACCAACAGTCCTAAATCGCGGAATGACACGCCTTTACCCAAAAGTTGATGTGTACCAACCACTACATCTAATTCACCCGTTGCCAATCGCTTTTGAATATCGCGGCGTTCTTCAGCGGAACGAAAACGGTTAAGTAAACCGACATTTACGGGGTAAGGTGCAAAACGTTCTTTGAGTGTATGGTAATGCTGCTGTGTTAAAATAGTCGTTGGCGCAAGGAGTGCCACTTGTTTTCCGGCGGTGACTGCTTTAAAAATAGCACGAATCGCCACTTCCGTCTTCCCAAAACCGACATCGCCACAAACTAAGCGATCCATTGGGCGATCGCTTTCCATGTCGCGTTTTACATCTTGTACAGCTTTGAGCTGATCCGTTGTGGGTTGGTAGGGGAAAGAATCTTCTAATTCCTCCTGCCAAGGCATATCATCTGGAAAGCTAAAACCTTGTTGTTGCGATCGCGCTGCATACAGTTTCAACAAGTCCACCGCCAATTTTTTGATCGCTTTGCGGACTTTATTCTTCGTATTTTCCCAAGCTTTACCGGTCATCCGATTGAGTTCTGGTGCTTTCTCACCTGCGGCCCGGAACCGCGATAAAGCACCTACTTGATCAGCTGCGACTCTGAGTAACCCATCAGCATACTGTACCACCAAGTAATCACGGGTTTCGTTATTAATCGTCAAACTTTCCAGCTTGACAAATTTACCAACACCATGATTTCTGTGAACCACATAATCGCCCGGACGCAGCTTATTAGGATCGACTTGTTTAGAAGTAGCTTTGTGGCGCTTGCGGATATAGCCGGGAGTCGCCAAGGAGTGCTGCCCAAAAAACTCCCGATCTGTGACAATTACCAATCGGTATGTAGGCAGAATAAAACCTTCTAGTTCCGCAAGACCAGAATATTTTAGGGCTACGGGAATGTGATTGATTTGGAGCTTATCTATTGCTTGGTAGTCACGCGGATTGGGTATAAACTGAGCCGGACAATCATGTTCTTGCAACAGCGAGACAGAACGCGAAGGTTGAGCAGAAAGCAACCAGATCGAGAAATTGCGATCGCGTTCTTGGCGGATGGTTTCAGCTAGTTTAGCAAACTGGTGTGGCGTGGTTGGAATAGGACGGCTAGCAAGATTTATTCCATCATTTTCCTCTGACAGTTCCGATAAATATAATGTTTTAAACTTGGCAACATCAACCAGACAGTCATCAAACGAACGGTGTATTTTCGGCAATGTTAAGGGAGTAGATTCTTGCCCATGCGTTATTCCCCATTGTTCTTGGGCATTTTCTACCCAGCGATCGCTATGAGCATGACACTGTTCTGGCTCATCAATGGCAATCAAGGTATTTTTTGCTAAGTAGTTCAGCAGAGATGCTGGTTGCTCGAAAGCTAACCCCAAAAAGCGACGACTACCCTCCATCATTGATGAGTTCTCAGTGCTAAGTTCTGCTTCAGAATTTAACTCAGCACTCAGCACTCGGAACTCAGCACTATTTTTCAGTGCAGCCATCACCACAGGAGTAAAGCTTGTGGGGGTCAGAATTAACTGGTCAACTTTGTCGAGGGCTGAACGTTGAGTTGCTGGGTCAAATTCTCGCATTTGCTCGATTTCATCGCCAAACCATTCCAACCGGACTGGTAACTCAGAGGAAACCGGGAACACATCAACAATATCGCCCCGTCGGCTCCATTGTCCTTCCGTTTCCACTAAAGGCACTCTTTCGTACCCCAGAACAGTTATTTTCTCACTGAAGGCTTTCAAGTCTAATTCCATCCCCCGCTTCAGGGTAAGACAGAATTGCTCAAAAGCTTCTGGTGGAGGTAAATGAGGTTGCAGCGCTCCTTGAGTAGCCACAATCGCCATCTTGGGTAACTGAGAATTAGAACTTGGGGGTTTTTCTTCCCCATGCCCCATTCCCAAATCTGCCAATACCTGCATTTGCCCCCAACTCATCTCAGTTTCCGGGTCAAAAGGTTCGTAGGGAGAAGCCTCGGAGGTGGGGTAAAAATGTACTGTTTGCCATCCCATTGCCTCCAGTTGTGCGTAAACGCGTCCAGCTTCTTCCAGAGTGGCGCAAACCACAAATAAATCCTTGCCCTGAGCTTGTGCTAATGCCGAAGCCACTAGAGTCTTGGGCAGCCTGGGAATGCCATTTAACCGCAATTCTTGTTGTCGATTCAGCTTAGAAAGAAATTCAGTAGTGAGCGGCGATCGGCCTAAGGCACGCACAATAGAAGAAAATGACATAAGTACTACTAGCGATGGGAGTCTTTGTGAGTCAGCAAATCTTGAGGCAGTTTATGTCAACTATTTTAAAAGTGTTAACAGCTTTCTTATTTATTCGGTGGAAGAATAATGCCCAGCGACTAATAAACTTAAGAACTATAACTATTACTTTATGTATAGTCAAAGCATTTATCGAAACACCTTTAATACTAGATACTAGGGATTGAGCTACGTTCGCTCTGATAAGCGGCAATTTTAAACATGTCCTCCATAACTTTTGAAATTTTAATCATTTTGGTGCTAATTATTGCCAATGGCGTATTTTCTATGTCTGAGATGGCGATTGTCTCGGCACGGAAAGTTAGACTACAGCAGCTTGCCAATCAAGGAGATGCCAAGGCAAAGGCAGCATTGAAACTAGCGGAGTCTCCAAATCATTTCCTGTCAACTGTTCAAGTGGGTATTTCCCTGATCGGTATCCTGACTGGTGCTTTTGGAGGAGCAACAATTGCCAACCGACTGGCAGTCTATGTAAAACTTGTCCCTTTGTTAGCACCTTATAGTGAACCGCTATCTTTTGGAATAGTGGTTTTGATCATCACCTATTTATCACTCATTGTTGGCGAATTGGTACCGAAGCGTCTGGCATTAAACAACCCAGAAAGGATTGCCTCGATTGTAGCTATTCCAATGCGTGCTTTGTCGGCGATCACTTCGCCAATGGTATATCTTTTAAGTGCTTCTACAGATTTGATCTTACGAGTACTGGGAATTACAGCTTCTACCGAGCCGCAAGTCACCGAAGAAGAAATTAAAATCTTAATTGAGCAAGGCACTGAGGCAGGAACCTTTGAGGAAGCTGAACAGGATATGGTAGAGCGAGTCTTTCGTTTAGGCGATCGCCCTGTCAGCTACTTAATGACACCCCGTCCCGATATTGTTTGGCTAGACTTAGACGACTCTGCCGAAGAAAATCGCCAAAAAATGGTTGATAGTGCTTATTCTCGCTATCCAGTTTGTCAGGGAGGACTTGACAATGTGCTGGGTGTTATTCCTGTCACCGACTTATTAGCCAGGAGTTTCCGAGGGGAACCACTGGATTTAACGATCGGATTGCGACAACCCGTATTTGTGCCAGAAAGCACCCGTGGCTTGAAGGTTTTGGAATTGTTCAAGCAAACTATAACTCACATGGCGCTGGTAGTGGATGAATACGGCGTAATTCAAGGATTAGTCACTCTCAACGACATCATGAGTGAAATCGTGGGTGATGTTCCTTCAACAGATGGACAGGATCAACCACAAGCTGTACAACGCGAAGATGGTTCCTGGCTTTTGGATGGGATGTTGCCTGTAGAGGAGTTTTTGGAACTTTTTGGTATGGAAGAGTGGGAATCTGAGGAACGCGGCAGTTATCAAACATTAGGCGGTTTTGTGATCACCCATTTAGGTCGTATTCCCACCGCAGCAGATTATTTTGAATGGCAAAGTATGCGTATTGAAGTGATGGATATGGATGGTAATCGCGTTGATAAGGTGCTAATCGTACCGAAGGCATCTAAATCAGCAGATACGAAAAAATCTGACTAGTATTGGGCATTGGGCATTGATAATTATTGTTTCCTATTTCTCATGCACCATAACCAATGCCCAATTTATGCAATTTATTAAGTGCGAGATAGACGTTTGACTGCTTCACCTGCCAACAACTGATGAGCTTGTTTCAGGAGTTGGGGGATTTTATCGGCGTAGGGATTACGGGCGAGACATTGCCGCAAGTCTAATTCGTCTAGCCGATCGGCTTGGTTGCCGGGAAACCAGTGCCCGCCATTGCCAAGCAGGTTGTAGCGCATTTTGGCATAGTCTACTAAATCATAGGCGATCGCTAAATTCCGCAGCCACAAAATCACCCGAATATTTACCTCACCAGGGGTTTCGTCAAAATTTGGTAGATTGGTTTCCCAGGATTTTACCCAATCTTCTCCCAAAGTAGCGATCGCTTCTTCTTCCAACCTTGCTAAAATTGGTGGCAAAATTTCTGATGCCCGATCTACTAATTCTAAAGTCTTCAGGTGTTCATCAAAATCTTCTGGTTTTGCTGCTCCCAAGCTTAAGGTATGTACCTCTTGATGACTCAAACAAAACAAATCATTAAATACCATTGGACTCAACGGGGCGCAAAGATTTACTAATTTTTGTGGTGGTTTATATAACAAACCTCCTTTATCAGATGGGCTAATAATAAACACCCCTATATCGTGGTGTTTAGCTGCTTCAATTGCTGCCCAATTCCATTGATTAATGTAGTACCAGTGCAGGTTCACATAATCAAATAGATTGGTATTAATTGTCTGCACAATCATATCTGTTGAACCGTGTGTGGAAAAGCCAATAAATCTAACTTTTCCCTCTGCTTGCAACTGCTGCGCTACTTCCAAACAGCCACCTGGACGGATGCTGTCATCTAACGACTCAGGATGATTGATGCCGTGCAACCCTAAAAGGTCAACATAATCTAGCTGGAGATTTTTCAAGGATTCTTCAAATATCGCCCGGAACTCTTTCGCATCTGTCTTTGGATTTACTTTTGTCTGAACAATTAACTTTTCGCGGGGAAACTTGGGCAATATTCTCCCCAATTGCATTTCAGAAGTGCCATAACCACGGGCAGTTTCAATATGATTGATCCCAACCTCGACTGCCCTTCTAATAGTCGCTTCCAGATTCGCCTGATTATCAGCAGGAATTTCATGATTGGGAATATCCTCCCATTTGAACTGATATCTCATGCCACCGCAGGAAAACACTGGCATCTGTAATTCTGTGCGTCCAAATCTTCTATATAGCATCAGTGGATTGTGGATTGCTTACCAACTTAAAATCTAAAAACGATAGTCATTTTAGCTTTTAGTGCCACAATCATTTCCTCTGTTCAATCTGTGACACTAGCAATATTCATCGCATTATTAAATCGGTCAGATCTTTTGGTTATTGGATTTTTACCTACCAATATTCCAGTTCCACAGAATAATTATCTCACCCTAGTTACCACTAGCAAGAATTTTTCTATCATTCTCTCAAGTTTAGACCAAGAAATGGCAAAACGACCCAGCAATGCTGAGTTGTGCGAAGCTGAACTAACAAAAAAGTTCAAATTAATTCTTTGCAGACTGAGACTGCGCTTGAGTTAAGCAATTTCTCAATTTTTCAGCTAACACTTGTACATGGGGTTCATTAAGTATGTTAAGGTGAGATCCGGGAATGTAATGAATATCTAATCCTCCAACTACTACCTCGTCCCAGCCGAATTGAGGAGCGTATTCTGTGCCTATAATTTCGTCCCGATTTTTATCCTCTGTCCGCAAAAGAATAGCTCGACCAAGGTAAGGTGAAAAAATATAGTCACTGATAGCTTGAGTGTTAGTATCTATAACCTTTAAATGCTTGTCAGTTTCAGGTACATGAAGTACGTCTTCCAAGTAACGGTTATATGTATTTTGCAGTTCTTGCTTACGCCAATAACTCCATCTCACAACCTTTTGCCAAAGGTAATTAGGCCCTTGCTGAACAATATTTTTTAAATGCAAAAAAACTCGCTTGAGAAATGGCGCCTGCCAGCTATAACCTATACGACAACTATCAATCATAACTAAAATGCCAACTTGTTCGCCTTGCTCATGGAGTTGTCGAGCCATCTCGAAGGCAACTGTACCTCCAAAGGAATAACCTCCAAGAAAATAAGGACCATGAGGTTGAAGGGTCTGAATTTCTTGAATGTAGTGCGCTGCCATATCTTCAATGCGGGTATGAAGAGGGTGTTTTCCATCTAGTCCCCGTGGTTGTAATCCGTAAAATGGTTGTTCTATCCCCAGATGCAATGCCAATTCACGGAAACATAAGACTTCTCCACCCAGTCCATGAATACAGAAGAAAGGTGGCTTGGAGCCGTTGGATTGAATTTTTACTAAGGATGACCAAGATTTTGATTGGTCTAAGGTATTTACTAAAGCCGAGTTTTTTGTTAAATCTTCTTCTTGGCAGATTATTTTAGCTAAAGCCTCTACAGTCCCTGACTGGAAAAGAATGGCAAGTGGCAGGTTTTTACTGAATATCTTTTCAATTTGCCAAAACAGTTTTACTGCTAAGATAGAATGTCCTCCTAGCTCGAAGAAGTTATCCTTAACACCAATGGGCTGGACACCTAAAATTTGTTCCCAAATCTGTGTTAACTGGTGTTCCACTTGATTGCGGGGAGCAACAAAGCTGGCTTCTGGTTCTTGCCTTGATAAGTCTGGTGCTGGTAAAGCGCGACGGTCTACCTTACCGTTGGGAGTTAAGGGCATGGTGTCCAGCACGACAAAAGCCGAAGGTAGCATGTACTGTGGCAATTTTGTCGACAATAAGCTACGGATATCAGTAATCGCAATTGCTGAGTCTTGATTTGGTATAATGTAAGCCACCAAACGTTGATCGCCAGGAACATCTTCACGGGCAATGACTACAGTCTGGAGTACATCTGGGTGTTGGGCTAACACCGTTTCAATTTCCCCAGGCTCAATGCGTATTCCTCGGATCTTGACTTGATGATCTTGGCGACCGAGAATTTCTAGAGAGCCATCTGGACGATAGCATCCGCGATCGCCTGTATAATAAAGCCAATCCTGTTGATCGTTCCGAAAAGGATTCTTGACAAACCGAGAACTGTTTTCTTCCTGGGCATTGATGTAACCCAAACTGCGGAATGGAGTTCGGATTACAATCTCGCCTGGTTCACCGATACCGCATGGTTGGTGATTTGGTGTGAAAACTAGTGCTTGGGTTTGAGGCAGCGGCAATCCTACTGGCTGTATGCCTGGTGTACACTCAACAGGTATTTGGTAATAACACTTTGCCAAAGTTGTCTCTGTTGGGCCATAGAGATTAACTATTTCACCTGATTCTGGAAAAGCATCCCGCCACCGAAGTACAAGGGTTTCTTTCAGAGGTTCTCCAGCCAAGAACAACCAGCGTAAGTTACGTAAAGAGACTCCTGATGGCACATTGGCTAACCATAATTGCGCCAGCGAAGGAACTGTATGAAGTACAGAAATTTGCTCATTTTCCAAATAACGCAGAATTCGAGTCGGTTCTAGATTATCCTCTTCTTCTGGCAAACAGAGGGTTGCACCACTAGTCAAAGGTAAGAAAATATCTCTCAGAACGACATCAAAAGAAAGACCAGTTAATTGAGCAACGCGGTCTTGCTGATTAATTTCAAAGGTCTGTCGCTGCCAGTTCAGAAAATGCGCCAACCCTTTATGACACCCCAACACCCCTTTCGGGACACCAGTAGTGCCGGAAGTAAAGAAAATATAAGCTGCATCGTCGTCAGCGATTTCAGGTAGATTTACGGCTTCAATGCTTTTTTTGATTGAATTTATGGCTTCTCCTGTGTCTGGGTTGACATAGATGATTGTTAAAGACTTTCCTATCTTTTCGTCTTCTGGACACTGACCATCAATATATAATATGTATTTAGCTTTAGCTTCCTGTAGCATCAGCCGTTGGCGTTGGCTGGGAAGTTTTGGATCGAGGGTGAGTAGCACACCACCACTCAAGAGTACGCCAAGCATACTAGCAATTAGCCCAAAGCTGCGTGTCCCAAACACGGCTACGACATCTCCCCGCTCTACTCCGTGAGATAACAAAACCTGTGCTAAGGTTTGAGCGATTTTGCCCAATTCTTCATAATTCCAAGTACGAAATCCTTGACGAAGTGATGAATGTTCTGGGGTACGATTTACCCAAGAGGTAAACATTGTTGTCGTCAACTCATACTGTGGTTCTGACAGAACCACCCTTGGCTCTGGCAGCAAAGGTCTCGCTTCTGACGTCACCAAGGAATATAAACTAATCTGCCTCTCTGGAGAAGCAACAATTTGATTTAGCAAGTGATGGAATTGATGAAGCATTTCCATCATCCGTTTTGAAGTAAACAGATCGGTGTTGTAAACTAAATCAAGTTGGATTCCTTGATTTTGTTCTGTAACGTAAAGGGTTAAGTCAAACTTAGAAGCTGTTTCTAGGATCGAGACTCGTTCTATAGCCACTCCAGGTAGTTCCAGTTGAACGTCCCTTAAGTTAAGCATATTAAACCACACTTGAAACAGTGGGTTGCGACTGGTATCTCGCTCTGGTTGCAGTTCTTCTACCAGTTTCTCAAAGGGCATATCTTGATGAGCATAAGCAGCTAATGCCATCTGGCGAACTCGATTTAGCACTGAACGAAAACTAGGGTTGCCAGCAAAATCAGTCCGTAAAACAACGGTGTTAATAAAAAATCCGATTAGCCCTTCAATCTCAGAACGGTTACGGCCGGCAATGGGAGAACCGATGAGAATATCTTCTTGCCCAGTGTAGCGGTGCAATATTGTTCCAAAGGCCGCTAGCAATGTCATGAATAGAGTGACACCCTCCTGATGTGAGAGTTTTGTGAGTGATGCACTCAAAGTCTGCGATAGTATCAGAGATTGGGTTGCTCCTTGGTAAGTTTGCACTGGTGGCCGTGGTCGGTCGATAGGCAATTCCAGTACAGTATTAGCACCTGCTAACTGGGTTTTCCAATAGTTAATTTGGCTGGAAAGTACCTCATCTGATAGCCATTGGTGCTGCCACACAGCAAAATCGGCATACTGAATGGGTAATTTTGCCAAGGGAGAAGGCTTACTGCTTAAAAAGGCTTCATAGAGCGCTGTTAACTGCTGCCAGAGAATGCCGATTGACCAGCCATCCGAGGCGATGTGGTGCATCATTAACAAGAGTATATGCTCCTGTTCGTCTACTTCGAGCAAAGTAGCTCGCAACATCAAGTCAAATTCTAAGTTAAATGGGCGTTGCACCTCTTGATTTAGGAGAAATTCTACTTGTTCTTTTGTTACTTTAATAATTTTGAGTTCTACTGACCGAGGCGTACCAATTACTTGTATGGGGCTACCATCAGATGATCTAATAAAGTTAGTTCGTAAAGCCTCATGATGGACAACGATCGCATCTAGTGACTGTTGTAATACACCGACGTTTAACTTGCCCGTTAAGCGCTGTGCATTGGAGACGATGTATGCAGTACTGTTGGGTTCCAACTGCTCCAAAAACCAGACTCGCTGTTGGGCAAAAGATAAAGGGGCTAATTCCCGATTGGTTATTTGGAGAATGGTCTGATTTTGGGGATCGTTTTCTGGAGTTTGGTTTTGAGCAATCGCTTGAGCTAAAGTAGCGATCGTCGGATTTTCAAATAATAGTTGCAATGGTATTTCTATTTGAAAAGCTTGGCGAACCCTAGATATTACTTGAGTGGCCAACAGTGAATGACCTCCCAATTCAAAAAAATTGTCGTGGATGCCTATTTGTTCGAGACGTAAAACCTTTGCCCAAATGCCAGCTAAGACTTCTTCTGTGGAATTCTGAGGTGAAACAAAGTTAGTAGAGAGCCTAATATTACATGTATCCGGTGCAGGTAAGGCGTGACGGTCTATCTTACCGTTAGGATTTAATGGTAGAGTGTCCAAAAATACAAAGAAACCAGGCACCATGTATTCAGGCAACCGAGTTTCCAAAAAGCCACGCAATTCAGCCTGACTAGGAATTTGCTCTGAACTAGCAACAATATATGCCACAAGTCGCTTGTCCCCAAACACATCCTCTCTAGCTATGACTAAAGTTTGCGTCAGTGCCGGATGTTGAGCTAGTATGGCTTCAATTTCTCCTAATTCAATTCGGAAACCACGTATTTTAACTTGGTGGTCAATGCGACCAAGGAACTCGATATTACCATCATTCAAATAACGAGCCAAGTCTCCAGTTTTGTAAAGACGTGCCCCAGGTTCAGAGCTAAAAGGGTTGAAAATAAACTTCTCTGTGGTCAATTCTGGACGGTTAAGATAGCCTCGTGCTAGACCAATACCGCCAATGTGCAGTTCACCTGATTCACCAACAGGCACTGGCTGCAAATTTTCATCGAGGATGTAAATCTCTGCATTGGTAATCGGACGACCAATGGGTGCTATAGCATAATTAGTTCTCTGTTGGCAACTCCAGAAAGTGGTATCAATGGAAGCTTCTGTCGGGCCATAACAATTATGTAAAACATTATCCAAATTCAGTTGGGCAAAGAAGCGTTCTATAAGTTCGCCAGGTAAAGCTTCACCGCCGCAGGTTATGTGTCTGATGAATCGGCAATTTTCAATTCCCTTCTCTTCCAATAAGACACGCAGTATAGAAGGTACTAAAGCCAGAACTGTGATTTGCTGCTCAGTAATTACCTTCACAAGGTAGGCTGTATCTTGATGTCCACCAGGGCGAGCTATGAACAATTGGCCCCCAAAGCATAATGGCCAGAATATCTGCCACACTGAAGGGTCGAAGCTAAAAGAAATAGTTAGTAAAACTTTGTCTGTGTGAGTTAATCCAAAAGTTGTTTGCTTCCAGTGGAGTTGATTGCAGATACCGCGGTGAGGAATCATCACACCCTTAGGCTGTCCTGTAGAGCCAGATGTGTAGATTACGTAGATAAGGTTATCAGTTGTAGTTTGATTTACAAGGTTTTCTTGACTGTTTTGGATATTCCCTTGCGAGTCTAAATCCAGACAAACCACTTGTGCCTGATGTGGTGGTAAGTTCTTGACCAATTTTTCTTGGGTTAACAATACTGGTGTCTGAGTGTCTTCCAAGATGAAAGCTAAACGTTCTAAAGGATATGCTGGATCTAGAGGCACATAAGCGCCTCCAGCTTTGAGGATTCCCAAGAGTCCTACAATCATCTCTAAGGAGCGCTCCAGGCATATACCTACAAGTACTTCTGGACCAACGCCTAAAGAACGTAGGTGGTGCGCTAGTTGATTCGCCCGTTGGTTTAGTTGCTGATAAGTAAGTTGTGTATTTTCACATACTACAGCAATTGCTTGGGGCGATCGCTCTACTTGGATCTCAAACATTTGATGAATGCACAGATCCTGATGATGAATTACTTGGGTGTCATTCCATTCCTGTAAAACTTGAGTGCCGATGATGTGAGTTAAGGTATCTAACGGAATATTTTTCTTATATTCTGAAGTTTGGCTATTTATCTGCATTTTTTATGTATAGGCTCCATCAGGAAACCCAATTTTTTAAATTATTATTTATTGTAATATGTGTTTATACAAATCCTATATGAGACTACAAATTAATGCCTTAATACTAGGAGTATGTGAATACAAAAACAAAGCCTCTTTAGCTGTAAGGTTGGAAAAATGCTATTAGCTTAAAGGGTTGTAGCTTTTGCTCCTAGTTTGTCGGCTAGTTATGATATAATATTTATGTATAAAAAAAGGTTTTTAAATATCTAGCTAATCGATTTATTATCCGTACAATAGCCTATTTCTCAATTTTACTTAATCTCTGTCTTAACTATTAACTAAAAATGAAAAATGTAGGCAATTATTATGATTTGCCGACTATATCTTTAACTAAAAAATAATATTTGCATTAGTGTGTATAATTGATAGTAATACAATATCTAAAAATACTCTATCCTTTTTTACGAAAGTTTGCTTAATGGAAAAATCATTATTACCGAATCTTCATTGTGTTTATTGATATGTAAAAATAGTGTAAAGCTACAATCGGATTTGCTAAAAGACTTAAGTAACCTCAACTCGGTGTAAAAAATTGTCATTAGAATCAAGAAGGGGCAAAGAGAAGTTTAATCGTTGACTTCCGGTGTTGGGGCACTCCACCTCTGACAGGTGTAGGTTTTTTACATTTGTGTGAAAATAGAGTATGAAACTAGGGTGCATACAAAACTAAAAATGCTGAAAAATAGGCATTTGAGAGATTGATCATCTATAATGTCAAAGCAAATGAATCACTTGTCGAGAAAAAAGAGGGTTTTAGCCTAATTTATCTTTTTATACTTATTATTCTTCCATCAGTTTAGGTTGAAGGGTTGATTTTTCATTAGCTGAGACGATAAAAAATCATTGATTTTTACCAAGACTGACGAAAGAGCGTTATGTAGATTTAGTGAAACCATTATCAGCACGATTTTATCTTACTATATAAAGTATACATAAAGTGAAAATCTTGCAAATAGAATTAACACTTGAATGAGTGTAATATAAAATACATTAAAAGCACTGCTTTTTCTTAGAGCAAAACTTATTCAAGTTTTTTGGCTATAAATAATGACTCGCAGCAAGTCCAATGTTGATTTTTTGACGGTGATATGAGCATGCCTAAGTCCTCAATTTTTAATAGACAAGAATTTAGAGCGGTCTAAAATCCAAATCTAGGACACAAAAAGGCTATGAAGCTAACCCAAGTTAAATTACATAATATTATTTATTTATGTAAAGTTTTGTAACAATAATCAAATTTTTGATGCATTTCGTTATATGTTTATTGTGTAAGTTTTGTTAATAAGTAATTATGCGTAAAAAAACAAAGAAGCTTTTAATTAAAACTAAAATAGCATAAGCAAACATGCTAAGGTAATTTATAAAGAGTTACGTGTAGCATATATCTGTTAGAGAAAGTACCTCTGCAATGCTATTCCTGTTTTGTAACTTTGGAGAGAAAAGTACATTATTTATCATTATTTATTATGTATATCTCCTAAATCTTAAGCAAAATTATGGTTTATGCAATCGCTATCTATGAGTTGTCTATTTAAATGGCTTTGATGCTAAAGTCCATAAAAGTTAGAGATTATTCTCTGGTAAATTGCCAAAAGAGGATCAAATCTGCTAAAAAAGGCTAATTATTTTGTACACGTACATTAAAAATACTAATATTGTCTACCTGACAAAGTTGATTGTTAATGTCAGGAATGTTATTCAAACATAGTAAGTTAATTTACCAACAAATCCTTTCCTTTAGCATCAAAGCTAAAAATTTACGGGCAAAACAGGATGGGTGCTACCATGTCAATAAAAGTTAAGTACTAAGGTAGTAGTTACACTGAAATAAATCCTGGGATATGCTTTTAATAAGAACTTATTAAGTTACTCTGAAAAAAGTTCAATAGTAGACTATAAAAAGCAAGTTTATTTGAAAAAGCAAGTTTATTTGAAATAAAAACGTGAGTTAAGATGTCCCGATGATATATATTATGTTTTCATAACCTTTTTAAGGATACCAGGCATTACTAAACTATGAGTAATCAAAGCATTGCAACAAATAAATTGAGTGAAGTATCTTCAGATTTACGTGCATCTGCATTTGTCAGGGTACGCAAGGGTTCGTGGTGGTTAAGATTAACAACATTGTTTTTAGTAGATTGTACTTTGTTGTCCTTAGCTTGGATTTTTGCTGGATATCAATCTTCTTATGAGCATCTTTCTTGGTATGTAACGAGTCAATATTTACCGATTTTAACAACTATTGGAATTCAAATCGGATCGCTAGCTATCCAAGGTCTTTATCGAGAAGGTCAAAAACGCTATGACTATTGGAATATTATCAAATCGTTAACTTTTGCTCATGGATTAATACTGCTTGTTTGTTCTTTATATAAGCCAGTTGTTGATATCACAAGCCCAAGATTGATATTATTATCTTGGTTGCTAAGTATATTATTTATTTGTACTGGTAGATATGCTGTAAATGTTACTCTTGAATATTTGCGTAAGCAGAAAAAAATCGTTCGTTCTTCTGTATTCATTATTTGCGATCCTCAAGATCGCGAGCAGATTGCTAGCTTTATAAAAAAAGAAAAGCATTATATTGTCTCTGGAACAGCAAATGCTAACTCATTAGACAGATATAAACGCCAACAAACACTAAGTCAACTCAATGAATTAGGTGTAACAGAAGTTTTTATATCTTGGGATGCTCTAAAAAATAGAATGTTTTTGTGCTGGTTATTTCAAGCATCTGGGATTCAAGTACATATCCTACCGATGGAATTAAAACCGATTTATAAAAACATAGAATTTAATAAGATAGGGGGAATGCCTTGTCTTAGTTTGGATTGTCCGATAATTACAGGTAAAGATTTTTGGATAAAACGTATTTGTGATTTTTGTTTGGCGACTTTATTTGTAATGTTATTATTACCGATTTATATAGCTATAGCTATAGCTATAAAACTTGACTCTTCTGGGACAGTATTTTACAAGCAAACTCGTATAGGTTTACATGGACAACAGTTTAAAGTATGGAAATTCAGAACTATGAGGTCTGATGCAGAAACACTACAGAAGGAATTAGAAGCTTTAAATGAAACAAAAGATGGAATTATCTTTAAAATAAAAGACGATCCTCGTATTACCCGTGTTGGAAAATTTCTCCGTCGTTACAGCTTAGATGAATTGCCCCAACTTTTTAATGTTGTCCTTGGAGAAATGAGTATAGTAGGTCCTCGCCCTCTACCTACTAGAGACGTTGATAAGTTTTCTGAACATCATTTTATTCGACATGAAGTTTTGCCTGGTATTACAGGTCTTTGGCAAGTGTCAGGTCGATCTGATATTTTAGATTTTGAACAAGTGATTCATCTGGATATGAGTTACATCGAAAATTGGTCACTTGCTTTAGACTTTGAGATTCTCCTTAAAACAGTTATGGTGGTTTTGAAAAAAGATGGTGCTTACTAAAAATCATAACCGTACAGGTTCATGATTATATAATTTAGGTTAAGTATCGATAAAAGTATTGCAGTTTACAGTTTAGTTGATAGTGGATTAAATTTGGATTTTTCTATCTTGCTGATTAGTTACCTGTTTTAAGAGGATCAAAAGAATCTTTTATTTATAATGATCTATCTGAAAAAATTATGGTGACTCAAAATGAACGAATTAAGCTGAATCAAGAATTATAAGAATGGTAGAAAAGTACAAATTAATAAGTAATTCCCTTTCAATGCTACTCAATCGGTTAGCACAAAGCATTACAGCATTTGTATTAACCGCTTATATTGCTCGTATTTTAGGAGCTGAGGCTTTAGGGCAGTATTTACTAGGATATAGCTACTATTTTATCTTTGTGGGCATTGCTTCACAAGGGCTGAAGACATTGTTTACTAGAGAACTAGCTCGTGAGCCACAAAAAACACCAGTCTATCTAATGAGTGGTACGTGGCTACAGTTAATATTTAGTTTTTTTAGTTATGCAGCATTGGTAATTTTAGTGTTCTTGCTTCCCTATAGTTCCAAGACCTCGACTGTTTGTTACATAATGGGCTTAACAATCGTTCCTTTTGCGCTTTCTAATATAACAGAGGCGATTTTTCAAGCTAAAGAAAAGATGCATCTGATAGCGATCGCTACAGTGCCGATCTATATCCTACGCCTAATAATAATGATTTGGGCGATGCAACAAAAATATGGAATTGAATATTTGGGGGCGATCCTATTTTTTTCAGAAACGCTAATTCTGATAATTGAATGGATTTTTATCATCCCTTTAGTAAAAATACAATGGCAAATTGATCGAAGTTTTGTCTTTAAGACAATTAAAGAAGCACGGACATTTTTTGCTATTGAAGCAATGGCTGTAGTTAGTGGCAGAATTCAAATATTAATTCTTTCATTATTAGGAAGTGAATTTTTAGTAGGTCTATTTGGCGGAATAACACAATTACTACAACCCTTTTTGATTGTTGCTAATAGTATAACTTTAGCAATATTTCCAAGATTTTCAAAGGCAGTAGAGCAAGGACGGGACAAGCAAAGACAGATAGCTGAAAATATTATTGAAATTTTATTAATTATTGCATTGCCGTTATACATTGGAATTTTATTTTTTGGTAAAGATTTATTAGTTTTTCTCTATAATACTAGCTTTGCTCAAGCAAATATAGCGCTTAATTTAGCCGCTGCATCACTCCTTTTCTTGCCGTTTACACGCTCACTGAGTTATTTACTTGTAGCCAATGGTTTCGAGATAGTGAACCTACGTGAAGTAGTTATTACCACTACATTAGGGAGCTTAGTAGGTGTGGTATTAGTTTCGCACTATCATTTACTAGGTGCAGCTTTAATAGCACTATTAATGACTATTTTTGGTTTTATCCAGTATATTTATTTCACTTATACTCGCTTATTTTCATTAAAATTATGGCGAATATTCCGGCGTCCATTAATAATTACTATTCTAATGCTACCTATATTAATCTTATTACAAAAAATTAACTTAGACTTTATATTTACTTTACTCATTGCAACTTGTGCCTATTCTTTATTTGTGATTTATTTAGGTATTCGTGTGTTTGGGGGGTTTCGTTTCTTATGGCTAAAATTTTTAAAATAGTAGTAATTGTTCAAGATAAATTTTTACCATTAACTCATCAAAATTGAGCAAGAGTATAATAATAAATTATGATTAAAGTTGCCTTATTACATTTTTGCTTTGAAGACTACACTATTGAATTAGCAAACAGTTTGGTTAAATATGTTGATTTAACGCTTATTCACCCGGAAAAGGTCTCAAATGTATGCAGCAATGTTATTGATCCTAGTATCCGCGTGATTACCTTTAAAAAACCACGGATTCGCGACCCGCGCAACCTACTGTCTATGTATGCGATGATACGTATTATCAAAGATATAAAGCCAGATATTTTGCATGTGCAGGAAACTAACGATCCTTGGTATGATTGGACACTGTTACTCAACAAAATGCCACCACTGGTGACAACTATCCATGATCTATTCCGTCACCCAGGGGATAGTATGTCTGTATTCGGTTCAGAGTATACCAGGCGTATTGCCTTCTTCCGTTCTCAACAATTGATTGTTCATACTCATCAACTAAAAAAGATTCTAATTGAACAATTCCGTATATCTGAAGAACGAGTCAATGTTTTACCACATGGGGAACTTGGTAGTTTGTATAAGCGTCGGGGTAATCATAATAGTCAGACTCGCGAGCCAAATACATTATTATTTTTTGGACGCATCTGGCCTTATAAAGGATTGAAATATTTGCTTCAGGCTATGCCTTTAATTGTTGAACGTATACCTGAAGTCAAGTTGATTATCGCTGGACGGGGAGAAAACATAAAACAATATTTCCCTAATGGTTATGATGAGAAACGCTACGAAATTATCAATGACTTTATTCCCCTTGAAGAAGTAAGTAAGCTATTTCAACGCAGTACGATAACAGTTTTACCATACATAGAAGCTTCTCAAAGTGGTGTAGCAGCCTTATCTTACGGAATGGGAACACTGGTTGTAGCCTCTGAAGTAGGAGGATTAAGTGAGATAATTCAGCATAAAAAAGATGGGTTGTTAGTTCCACCTTGTGATGCCCAATCTTTAGCTGATGCCATTATTTATTTGTTAAGCGATCGCAACTTGCGACAACGCATGCAAACTGCGGCACTAGCTCGTTGTCAGGAAGATTTAAATTGGTCAAATATTGCTGCTCAAACAGCTCAAATTTATTATAAAAAAATGAATATGCAAAATAAATATTAGTTAATTTATGAGAAAAATACTAATTTTTGCTGAACAGGGATTCACAATTGTAAGCTTACTGATGTTTTCAGGAGCAATCTTCACTCTCCTTCTGTCAGGAGGAGCTGGACAGAATGATTTAGTAGAATATGATAGCTCTGTAGTTAGGATTATTTTTTTTGTAATATATGCAATTACATTCTCACTACTAGTTTTGCGTTGGAAGAAAACTGTTTATTTCTTGGTCATAAGTAAAGACATTTGGCTTTATTGTTTACTCCTATTGGCAGCTATTTCTATTATTTGGTCTTTTGCACCATCAACAACATTAAAAAATAGTTTTACCCTAATTAATTCCAGTTTATTTGGGCTGTATTTTGCTTCGCGATATAGCTTAAAACAGCAGTTACATTTACTGGCTTGGAATTTTGGAATTATTATAGTATTGAGTATCATTTTTGCTGTAGCTTTGCCTCAATACGGCATACAGCACGACCTTGGTAGCCCAAAGTTGCGTGGAGTATTCACGCATAAAAACGGTCTGGGAGGCAGGATGGTAATTAGTAGTATGGTTTTTTTTATCCTTGGTTATCAAGCTAAAAGACATCGTTGGTTTTTCTGGGTGGGTTTTAGCTTGTCAATATTACTCTTACTGCTTGCTTTTTCCACTTCAGCTCTATTTAATCTATTAATTATAATGTTGGCATTTTTTGCTTTTCTAATTTGGCGTTGGCCATACCATGTCATGGTACCAACCCTAATAATGATGGCAACAATCAGCCAAAGTTTCTATTTTTGGTTCTCTGAGAACGCTAATGTCTTATTCAGTTCAGTTGGTAAAGATACAACACTAACGGGTCGAACAGACATTTGGCCATTAGTGTTTGATATGATTTGGAAACATCCTTGGCTTGGTTATGGTTATGGCGGATTTTGGCAAGGATGGGATGGCGAATCTGCTTATATTTGGCGCATAGTTGGATGGATGCCAAACCATCCCCACAATGGTTATCTGGCTCTTTGGTTGGATTTGGGTGTTTTAGGGTTAGGATTGTTCTTTTTAGGATTTTGGCGCAGTTATCTTCAAGGATTCGCTTGGGTGCGTAGTAGTAAAACAGCATTCGATATTTGGCCACTTATACATATGACATATATAGCCTTAGCTAGCCTTACTGAATCTGCCTTGCTGGAATCTAATAGTTTGAATTGGATGCTTTATGTGGCGGTATCTTTTTCAGTGAGAGGTTGTTTGAAAAGTAGATCGTCGCTATAAGTGTTTTCTGAGGCGTACATTATTTGAAAAAAGTCTTTTCAGCTGAGAAGATTGGAAAGTAATCACATTTTGAGAATATTTTCAGATAGTATGCGATGATTAAATTTATGGGAAAAATATTAAAATGAGTAACTCTAATTCTATTGTTGATACATCAACCAAGGATAGACAAATTACTGAAAAAGTGCAACCTATATTGTATCAAGGTAAAAGTCTCAAAATTGTCCTGTTAGGACCTAGCTTACTCCAACAAGGTGGCATTTCCAATTACGAAAAGCTTTTTTTGGAGTATGCTCCTTCTGATGTCCACATATGTCATATAATTACTCACGAAGAAGGAGCTATAGCAATAAAAATTATAGTATTTTTGAAAGCTATATGGAAATTTGTGTGGATGTTACTGATGGAAGAAGTTGATATTGTTCAACTTGAAATTTCACAGCGTGGCAGTGTTTTACGACAAGGGATTATGACATTTTTAGCTTGGGTATTTCACAAGCCGATAATTATACATGCTCATGGTAGTCAATTTCATGTTTTCTACACTGAACTGGCAAAATGGATACAGCAATTGCTAAGTTGGGTATTTTGCAAATGTCAACGCTTAATTGTGTTATCAGAAAGTTGGAGAAGCTTCTACATAGAAAACCTTGGTCTGAAACCCGAACAAGTTGTAGTTTTTTATAATCCAGTAAAACTTCCTGATGAAGTTCCACAGCGTTCAGTCACTCAAAAAGTGAAATTACTTTTTTTAGGACGAATTGGTCAACGTAAAGGAGCATTTGATTTGATCGAAGCCTTTTCTCTTTTGCCTATTGAACATCAAACTAGATCAAGTCTGATTATGGCGGGAGACGGAGACATAGAACAAGCAGGCAATTTAATTAAAACTCTCAATCTAGAGAATTACATAAAATTGCCTGGCTGGATAGGATCAGATGAACGTGATATTCTTTTAACTCAAGCAGATGTTTTTGTGTTGCCCTCTTACAATGAAGGTCTTCCACTAGCAATGCTGGAAGCAATGGCTTGGGAGTTACCAGTCATAGTTACACCAGTGGGAGGCATACCTGAGATAGTTACTCAATATGAAAATGGATTAATCGTTAATCCAGGTAATATTGAACAGTTATCAGATGCTATTAAGTCTTTGATTGAAAATGAGGCTCTGAGGCTTTCTATAGGAGCGAAGGCGAGAACAAGTGTTTTTCCTCTAGATATAAAAAAACATTGGGTTTATTTTATGGATTTATATAGCTCAGTATTAAATTTAAAATACTAGATGAAGATTGCCTCATGGGCTTGATTATTTTGTACTTCATGAAAGAATAACAATTGGACTGCATAAAAAATATGAAAATTAGCATTTTTGGTTTGGGATATGTCGGTGCCGTAACAGCAGCTTGTCTGGCACGAGATGGACACGAAGTAATTGGGGTAGATGTAAATCCTGAAAAAGTGGATTTGATCGCCAAGGGAGAGTCGCCCATTATAGAGCCACAGCTGAGTCAGTTGTTAGTTGACGGAGTAGCAGCTAACTTAATCAAAGCTACTACAGATGCTGAAGCAGCTGTGTTAGCATCAGATGTTTCACTCATTAGCGTCGGCACACCTCCAAGAGAGAGGGGAGAACCGGATCTTACCTACGTTTGGAATGTCTGCAAGCAGATTGGAAAAGCTGCCATCCATAAGACTGAAAGCCATGTGGTTGTGTTGCGTAGCACTGTTCCTCCAGGAACATTGGAAAAGTGTCAAAACCTGCTAGATAGTCTTATAGGTGATAAGTCTATTCATCTAGCATTCAACCCAGAGTTTTTACGCGAAGGTTCGGCTATCAAAGATTACGATCAACCACCTTACACCATTATCGGTACTGAATCTCCTGTGGCAGAAGCTGCAGTACGGCAGATGTATGCCACAGTAGATGCACCGTTTACCGTAGTCCAACCTTCTGTGGCGGAAATGGTTAAATATGTGGCCAATTGCTGGCACGCTGCCAAGGTGGGGTTTGCTAATGAAATCGGACGAGTGGCCAAAGCCTTTGGCGTAGATGGACGGGAAGTAATGAATATCATTGTGCAGGACACAAAGTTAAATATTTCCCCTGTTTACATGCGTCCTGGATTTGCCTATGGTGGTTCCTGTCTGCCCAAAGATTTAAGTGCTTTGCTTTACCACGCAAAGAATATGGATGTACCAGTCCCCCTACTAAATGCCCTCCCAACTACTAATAGCCTTCAAGTTGATTTGGCTGCCCAACAGGTGTTACGCCTTGGAGTCAGACAGATTGCTTTCTTGGGATTGGCATTCAAACCAGGTACAGATGATTTAAGAGAAAGTCCAGCGGTACTGCTAGTCAAGCGGTTGATTGGAGAAGGCTGTCAGGTGAAAATTTACGACCCCGCCGTATATGAGGCCCGACTAATGGGAACCAACCTTGACTATATCCAGAGTAACCTGCCTCATTTTGAGGCATTGCTAGTACCAAATTCCCAGCAAGCTTTGGAGGGAGTAGATCTGGCAGTGGTTACTCATGCTACACCAGAGTTTCGCCAAGTACTACTCGAGACCCCCAAAGAAATACAAATTTTGGATCTAGCCGGGGTCTTGAATCAAACAACTAAGGAGTTAGGTTATCATGGCATTGCGTGGTAGGGTACTGATTATTGTCGAAAACCTCCCGCTTCCCTTTGATCGGCGCGTATGGATGGAAGCCACTACTCTAACAAAAGCTGGGTATGAAGTTTCGGTGATTTGCCCCAAAGGTAAAGGCTTTGAACAAGAATATGAGGTAATCGATCAAGTTCATATTTATCGCCACCAAATGCCACCTGATATCAGTTCGGTCTCAGGATATTTAAGGGAGTATGGTACAGCTATTTTTTGGGAGTTTCGCCTTGCTCATCGGGTGTGGCGAGAGCGAGGGTTTGATATCGTTCACATTTGCAATCCTCCAGATTTACTGTTTTTGGTGGCAGGATGGTTCAAGTTGTTCAAGGGTGTAAGAGTCATATTTGACCACCATGATATCAATCTGGAGATGTACGAAGCTAAGTATGGACGACGAGACATTTTTTATTATGGACTCTCGTTGGTAGAGCGATTGACCTTTGCGACAGCAGACGTAGTTATCTCAACTAATGAATCTTACCTCTCGGTAGCACTTACCCGTGGAGGCAAGAGTCCAAAGGATGTCTTCGTTGTTCGCAGTGGACCTGACCTTTCCCGTTTTCAACCCGTACCGCCCAACCCAGTCTACCGTAAAGGTCGAAAATATTTGGTGGGGTATGTTGGTGTTATGGGAGAACCGGAGGGAATCGATTACCTGCTGCAATCGGTGCGCTACATTGTCTATGAAAAAAAACGCCAGGACATTCAGTTTATGCTCATTGGTAGTGGACCGATGTTTGAGAAGCTTCAGGCACTATCTGAAGAGTTAGAAGTTAAGGAGTTTGTAGAATTTACTGGGCGTATTCCTGATAATGAACTTTTGGCACGACTTTCTAGCTGTGATATATGTGCTAATCCCGATAAAAAAATGCCCTACAATGATCGTTCTACTATGAACAAGATCATGGAGTACATGGCAATGCGAAAACCCATTGTTCAGTTTGACCTTTTGGAAGGAAGGCGATCGGCAGAGGGAGCATCTGTTTATGCCAAAGGCAACGATGTGGTGGATTTTGCCGAGAACATTCTTGAACTTTTAGAGGACACTGAGCGGCGACAAAAGATGGGAGAGCTAGGTAGAAAAAGAATGGAGGAGAAACTAGAGTGGCGACATCAAGTACCTAAGCTGTTAGAGGCTTATGAGAAAGCTTGGCAACGTAAGTAGCAACACGGCAGATGGAAATGCCGTGAGAATATATTTGTAATTTGATCAGGTTAAGCAATCAGAAGTTAAGCAATCAGAAGGAAATTTTGATCTTCAAAAACCTCAAATTGACTAACCCTCTTTTATGGCTTTGGGCAAAAAATAATCAAGGCTAAATGATGAAAGCCCTCAACGGATGAGGCTGTGTCCGATATAGATGAATAAACCAAAGTAAAGCTATGAAAAAAGTCCAAAGCTCTCAGACTCGTCCAGTTGTTAATCGTGCAACCAATGCTTTGCGTATGGTCGCGTAAATCGCAGGAAAGAACCATTTGCATTGGGCACATTTACGTTCTCGAATTGGCACTCCTAAAGCCATTACTGCTACTGCTTATAAGATAGCGTGGATTTTCTACCAAATTTAGACAATAGGAAGAAATTACACCGATCTTGGTATGGATTATTATGAGCAGTGTTATCAAGAGCGAACGGTTAATAACCTCCACAAAAAACATTAGGGTTTTGGTTTTAAACTTATTCCTTAACCTGAAGCAAATACAGTTTTTTAAAAGAGGGTTAATTGAACCATAAATCAGCATGTTCTGGTGTCGCATATACTTTTAATAATGCTCCTCGACCTCCTAAGTATTGGCTCTTAGATTGCTGAAACCAAAGCCTGTAAATGATTTTAGTTTTTTAACTTAAATAGTCTATACTATATATCATATTGTAAAATAGTATCACTCTTAGTTAATAGGTATGCTTTGTAGCTACTTAGAGTAGATCAATATTGAGTTTCTTTCTTAAGACCTGTACTTTAGAAGATTTATGTCAGAAAAATCTATGGAATCTAGAGAATCTATTGATTTAGACCTTAAGCGTTACTTATTGATATTGAAACGATGGTGGCTACCTGCTACTGCGGTATTTACAGTTACAGTTATGCTCAGTGGTATAGCTGTACTATTAATGAGACCAGAATATGAAGCAGAAGGAGAACTGTTATTCAGGGTTCCCAGTTTTAAAGTAGCAGGCAATAATCTTTACCCTGATACCTCTGAAGGAGGAGATCCAGGAGATTTGAAACCATTGGTAGCAACTCAAAATCCCATCAGTAGTCAGATAGAAGTTATTTCTTCCCCAACTTTATTACAACGGACAATAGACAAATTACAACTTAAAGACAACGATGGTGATCCTCTAGAGGTAAAAGAACTACTAAAACTCCTGAACCTAAAAATCGTTGGTGGGGCGGATGTATTGCGTATTACTTATAAAAGTCACGATCCTGAAGAAGCAGCGGCAGTAGTCAACACAATTATGAGGTTTTATTTAGAAAATGATATTCTGACAAATCGCTCTGAGGCAGGAGCAACTCGTCAGTTTATGGCCAAGCAACTTCCTACAACTCAAGCTGCTGTTAATAATGCAGAAGTAGCGCTACGTATATTTAAACAAAAGCATCAGATTGCAGATTTATCAGAGGAGACAAAGTCAGCTGTTGCGACTATTGGAAATCTAGACAATGAGATAGATACTGTCAAGGCTCAACTGAATGAAGTAAATGCCCAAACCAATGAACTGCGGCAGAAAGTAGAGCTAAATTCTCAGGAAGCGATCGCTGTGAGTGCCCTTAGTCAGTCACCAGCAGTACAGGGAATTCTTACACAACTCCAAGATACTGATCGGCAGTTAGCGGTTGAGCGCAGCCGTTTTCTAGATGACAATCCTATAATTATTAACCTAGAAGCAAGAAAAGCTAATTTAAAATCTCTCCTGCAACAGCAAGTTGGTCAGACTATTGGCAATCAAACACAAGTTCCTCAGAACTTATTGCAGATTGGAGAACTTAGACAAAGCTTGATACAAAACTTTTTGCAATCAGAAATACAACGTTTTGGCTTAACTCAAAGACTCTCTTCTCTATATAATTCTCGTGCCAGCTACGAACAGCGGGTGAAAGTCATACCCCAGTTGGCACAAAACCAACGAGAGTTAGAACGGAAAGTTGAAGTTGCAGAATCAACTTATCAAAGTCTATTGAAAAAGGTTCAAGAGCTACAGTTAGTTGAAAACACAAATACACCTAATTCCCGGATTATTGCTCAGGCTTTAGTGCCCGAAGATCCTACATTAATCAAACCAATAATTGTTTTGGTTCTAGGAGTGATGTTCGGTTTGTTTTTTGCTAGCACAACTGTACTTTTTCTCGCAATGAGAGATAGATCTCTAAAAACACTTAAAGAAATCAGAGATGTATTTGGATATACTTTGCTAGGAATTGTACCTTTGTCTGTTAAAAAGCTTCGTTCTCGTTATTCAAATGCAGAATCAATATCTCAAACAATTGCCGTCAGGGATACTCCCCACTCTTTAACGAGTGAAATGTACCGGATGATTCAAGCAAATCTGAAATTCTTAAGTTCAGATAATTTGCTCAAAACCATTGTGATTACTAGCGCAGTTCCTAAAGAAGGCAAGTCTACAGTTTCAGCTAATTTGGCAACAGCGATCGCTCAATTAGGACGTCAAGTTTTACTAATTGATGCAGATATGCGAGTTCCTTCTCAGCATCATCTCTGGCAACTAACCAATGAAGTTGGTTTAAGTGAGATTCTTGTTGGTCAGGCTGAATTTGACATTGCAGTATCTAAAGTAATGGACAACCTTGATGTTTTAACTGCTGGAGTTAGACCTCCCAATCCACTTGCTTTGCTTGACTCAAAACGGATGGCATCACTCATTGAGAATTTCTCATCTCAGTATAAATATGACTTTGTAATTATTGATGCCCCTCCACTACTTTTGGCAGCCGATGCTTTGACATTAAGCCAAATGACTGATGGTATTTTGTTAGTAGCCCGACCCGGAGTGATTGATTCCAACAGTGCTAATGCTGCTCAAGAGACATTAGAGAGATCCAATTACAACGTTTTAGGTTTAGTAGTCAATGGAGTCATTGATAAAAATGAATCTAGTAGTTATCGATATCGTTCTCACGAATATTTTAAACCGAGAGAATTGACAAAAGAGTTTAAGGGACTGGCAAAGAAATAAAGTTTCCAAAAAATTATTTTAGGAGTTACATCAAGTTCGGATAAATATTTATTAATAAAGACTGATGCCAAGACGCAAGAAGTTTTAAATAATAAGTAATTAACCAGACTTAGAATTATATAGCGCTCCTATATCTGATAAGGTATATCTTCATCAGTATAGGAAACGCTATATTAAGAACTATAAATAATTTTTAGGATGGTAGTCCGATTTCTTTAGGTATTGCAACTTCAGTTTAATTGGGTTTATTAGGGTTTGACACTAGCCTCGAAAGTAATATGTGTAACTCAGTTCGGTCCGTGCACAAAACCTTATTCATCCAAATATCTCCTATAGCCGCACATAATTTCAGCATCTCTATTCTTCTTGTTTGTACAGTTGTTCTATTGGGTCTTGTTTTGCCTTGTGGCTCTTCCTAGTCCTTTTCCAATTGGGTTGTAGACAAAAGCTTTGTATAAATAAAAACTTTATCTTACAACCCAATGCTATATTTTTAACTACTACCTATTTTCTTTCAATTGCTCCTCTATCGGTTGCATAACCGGACACACGAGGATTGCCTAGAAAATCGGTTGTCAAACTACCCCACTTTAAACCACTATTAATTGCTGGACTTGTTGATTTTAACCTAAAGTCACGAGCCGAAGCATTAACAAACTGTGGATTTGCAATCATATCGTGGGATCCTGTAATCTTGATCGTCGAATTATTATCGGAATAAACATTGTAGTCATAAGTGACGTTGACATTCTTCATGTTGCTATTCACAGCATTACCTGGAGAAGCATACATAATGTTATTGAAAATTCTGACATCAGAGGAATAACCCGCATAAATTTCGCCCTTTGCTATTTTTTGAATTTCTGGACTTTGCTGATTCAAATATGCCGTGTTGTTGATAATATCGATATGCTGACTATCATGGGCATGAATACCTGAACCGCCATTCTTGTAGGTGATATTGTTGGCAATTAAAATCCGTCCTCTATATCCTTTTGAAAGATCAACAATAATGCCATTACCATCTGTAATCTTTCCGGCTTCAATCCAAGGAACGTACATTCGATTGTTGTAGCTCTTGTTATTGGTAATAAATATTTTGTATCCCTGCTTGTTGTCAGAACTCCAATTATTAAGCATGGAAATGCCACTACAACCATTAACTGTGTACCAAGAGTTATTGAAAACAGTGTTATTATCCACTTTCACATAATCAGCTTGGATTGCTGAGATACCTGCTCCTCCACAATCATGCACTTTGTTGTTCAGAATATTTATGTGATGAGAATGGCCTTCGTTTTTTCCTCCAATGCTTATGCAATTTCCGTTAGTAAACTGATTTTTTTTGTTATACTTCTGACTCATCGCATATTTAAGCTTGATTTTAGCATTGTTCCCTACGACCTCCAGCCCGTTAATCTCGATATATGAAGCTCCATTTGAAATCGAGATACCATTCCATGTATTGTGCTGAATTTTTGGAAAATGCCCAGGATATGCTTTATATGTAATCCATGCATTTGCTGTTCCAGAACGTTTAATATTTAGTACAGCCCCATCTTGAGGTCTATTATTGTATTCCCCGTTCATAATAAGTACCGTGTCGCCAGGATTAGTAAGGTCTGCTGCCCTTTTAAGCGTCCTAAAAGCGGATGAGGTAGAAAGCCCGCTATTTCTGTCGTTTCCGTTACCACTAACATAGTATGTTGTTGCAGTCGAAATACGACTGATCAGCTTGCGGTTAGGTAGTGGTATTTCCTGAACAGTGGATGACTGCGGAACATCTTTAAATAAAGACTCTGTTATTCTCTGTCCTTGAACCAGACCTGTTAATGCCCAGGGAAGTACAAGAGATGCGCTCAAACTGAGAAAACCGAAACCATGAATCATCATAGGGAAAAATAGGGTATGTTGCAAAAACTCAATTGTTAACGGTCAGTAACTCTAGCCTTAGTTAATAACCCAGTATTGGATACGGTCGTATCACTGCCACTTGTAAGTTTATACACGGTTTTATAAGTTTAAACCTGGGCATTTTCGCGTAAATGTGGCTGAACCACCTTTTGAGCTTGTGTTCCAAAAAATCGCAAACATCTGATAAAATCACTGAATAAAAATATCAGTATCCAGAGTTACCCTATTCATGAACACCAAGCAACCGTACAAATGGCGTCATTTCCAATTCGACATCATTCTACTGTGTATACGCGGTGTCTGTAGTTAAAATAGTATATCTGTCATCAATTAGTTAATTTACTTAAATAATTCTTATGATAATAAGAATCACTAAATGACCAAAATAAGTTATGGAATAGTACTTAACGAATCTGCTTTCTAAAATATTCTCATTATCATAAGAAATTCGAGTACCTACAATAAAGATTGCAAAAGCCTATTAATGCACATTAAGAATTTACAGTATTTCTCTATGAGTAATATTACTTGAAATTATTATAATGACAAATATGTAGAAGTGGTGAGATAGCTTAAAACATTGGCAAATCAGAAGAGAGCATCTGTCAGATATTTATCGCAGACTTGTCCTAACCAGGATGACAGCCCCTATAAAACGCAATTTGGAAGAAGCGATGCCTTTTGGAGCGTTTGTTATGTGCATCGGTGAGAGGTTAGAATGATTGCACATTTGTCAAGAGGGCACGGGAAAAGGGGATAAATCCAGCTTGGAGACTGCTTTTCGCAGGGCTTTGACAACTCCTAAATCTTGATTCTCTTTTGCAGCAAAGTACTTAATGGGGTCATCGGCGTTACCTTTATCGTAGGCAACGCTGAAATGGTACAAACCTCGAAAAATCATTTCCAAAGAAATGCGGTCAAATGGCAAAGATAATTCATCAGCTACCGCATCTCCCAAGTCAACTAATACGGCATAAAAGAACTTGCCGCCATAACAGTGTATAACAGTGTTAAAACTACTGCTACCATTAACGATAAATTTAGAATTCTATCTCGTAATCCTAACTGCTTATAATATTTTTGTTGAGCAAAAACTGATGGGGTTAGTAAAGCTTCTAAATGATTAGCGATCGCTTCATTATCTATCGTGGGAGTATTATGTCGGTGCGGGTGGTCAGAGTTTTGTTTTGGTCGCTTGGGCATGGTGGTAAACCAAACTTTTCATTACCTCATTTAATAATTGAATTTACCTAACAATGTTGCCCGCTTCTTGCTTTAGTTTTTTGTCGTTACAATACTTTTTCTTACTTTATTTAAGTTGTCAACTCCCTTTAAGATAATGATAATCAAATAGAGGGGGAGGAGGCAAGCAACCCTTGCCTCCTCCCCCTCTCACCATATACGATTATCATTCTTACTAAAACTATTTTGAGTATTTTAGCTGATTGACAAAAAGTGCTTTATTTTAACCTCTCACGGATGGTTATGTGTAACTTGCTTTTGATTAAGGATAGTGCAATTTTAGGGACGAAGAGGGTTAGCCAACGCCCCCAATTTGCATCTATCTCTTAAATTAGAGTCCGAATAAGTTCAGAAGATTAAGGAGAATACCTAGAGGTCCAGTTACAGTGTTGACGGTATCGCCAGTCTTAGCTGCACCAGATCGGTTTACTACTACAACGTCATTATTGCGAAGTATAGGATTAGTTTGCTCATTAATCCCAGCGGAGAAATCCACTTTTACTATACGTTTAGTGACAGAACCATTAGGGTTAAGGCGAATCAAATCAACAGCTTTACTACTAGCTCTAGCATCATTAAATCCGCCAGCAGCGAGTATAGCTTGATTTAAAGAGCTATTTGGCTGAACATCTGTTAGACCTGGTTTTTTAACTTCGCCGACCACACCAACCTGAATTCGTGTAGGAGACAAAGTAGTGGTAGCTAATTGAGTAGCTTCTGCGGGGTTAATTTCAGTTGCCGTCGGAATAACAATCGTATCTCCGTCTTGCACAATGATGTCTTGATTGGCATCACCACTCTGTAATAGTTGCCAAAGATTAATATTTATAGATTGTTCTGAGCCAGTTCTTGTAGGTCGGCGTAGCTTGAGATTACGAACATCAGCTTGTGCTGTAATTCCGCCAGCTAATTGAATTACCCGTGTCACATTTGGTAAACCAGTGGGACTAGCAGTGCCACTGTTAGGGGTTGCGCCCACTTGGCTATCTGTATTACCTGGGGTGACAAGATACGAACCAGGACGGTTAACTTCACCAATAATTGTTACTGTGCGGGGTGTGGTTTGGCTAGCAGCAAAGTTAGATGCAAATATATTGCGTGATTCTGCGACGTTGAAGTTAGTTGCAGTTGGCACAACTATAGTGTCTCCATCCCGCAAGGTAATATCCTGCGATAAGTTGCCTGTTTGAATGAGTTCCTTCAAATTGAGAGTGACAGTTTGCTCTGAAGAACGTCCTATCTTACGCCGTAATTGAACTTGACTCACATCCGCAGCTAAAGTCACCCCCTGCGCTGTTGTTAATGCAGCTAATACAGTTGGGTATTGTACGCCTGGATTGTTCCCAGCGCCACCGCTTAAGTTTAGAGTGTAAGCTCCAGGACGTGTCACCTCTCCGGCAACGAAAATATTGATAGGACGAGGCGATAACAGATTGACTGAGATCAAGGGACGTTTGAGGAAGCGAGCATATCTTCTAGCTATTTCGTCAGAAGCTTGTTCAGTTGTTAGCCCTAGTACTGACACACTGCCAATTAAAGGCAGATTGATTGCTCCACCTGGGGGAATTTGATATTCACCTGTATATTCAGGTACTTCAAATACATTTACACGGATGAGATCGCCGCCTCCTAATGAGTAATCAGTATCTAATTGTGTTTGTATAATTGGTGGTTGTGTAGTTGGTGGTAATGGTTGTCCCTGAGCTAGACTGGCAGATGACACAGCGGCATTGACAGCAGTTAACAAAGCCATACCGACAGCTGGCTGAATTAAAAATTTAGACAAACTTTTGTTAAGCATATTTACCTGAGACTCTGAAACTACAATCAATAAAGTACTGTCTAAACATTTTTATTTTGACTATACCTAAATATTCAAGTTCCCCGACACTCTTATTTTCCTAGAAAAGTGTGAATTTCCGGAGTAAATTTGTTTATTGAACTTAAATTTTTAGTGAAGTTAGCTTAAGTTTATTAAACTTAAATTTTTAGTGAAGTTAGCTGAAAGTTAATATTGCTTGAATAGAACAATATCAAAAAATATAGGATTTACGCAACTAAACCCAGTTTATACAAAAAATTGTCTGTTAGCTAACAATCAAGTAGTCACGAATAAAGTTTTCTTGTCAAAGTTAATTTGATGACGTTTAAAATCTGAGATGAGTAGTAAAGGACTACTAAAATTAGGAACAAGTTCATTAAATAAATACAAATAACCTTGAAAAGATATCGAAATTTTATTTTTATGGGTGGCGTTGGCAAAGATAACTTAAAAAGGCAGAAGTTGGGTTTTGTTCTTTAAACCAGTCGACAATTTACTATTTGGTAACAAGATTAATTCAATGAGTTGTTTTTTTTTGGATCTGTTGAATAAAAAATTCTTCTAGGGAGTGACGTGACAAGTTAATAGCGATAATTTTACCTCCCATCAGACGAAGACTGGCAAGAAAATCATAGTAATCATCTTGTAGTGTACCGTGCCAGGAACCATCAGGCTCAAATATGAGAGTGGGTATCCATTTTTTGAGAATTTCCCAGTCCCCACCTTCACCTTTGACGTAATATGTGTTTTTTCCGCCTAAGAGTTCATTAAGGGAACCAGAGCAAATTAGTTCACCTTGAGCGAGGATGGCAATGCGATCGCAAATCTGTTCTACTTCACTCAGAATGTGGCTGTTGAAAAAAATCGTCTTACCAGCGGCTTTGAGCGCTAAAATAATTTCCCGCATTTGGTAGCGTCCCACAGGATCAAGACCAGACATAGGTTCATCTAAAAAAACTAAATCTGGCTCATTTATTAATGCCTGTGCCATACCAACACGCTGTAGCATTCCTTTGGAATAACGACGCAGCAGCTTTTTACGAGCATCAGCTTGCGATAAACCCACTAATTCTAGCAGTTGGGGAATGCGTTGGCGTTGGACACTTTGGGGAATTTGGAATAGCCCAGCAGCTAGCTGCAAAAATTCCCAACCAGTGAGATAGTCATACAAATAAGGATTTTCTGGTAGATAACCGATATGTTGCTTAACACTGCGATCGCCTATTGGTTTACCCAACAACGATCCCCGTCCAGAGGTGGGATGAATAATTCCCAGCAACAATTTTAAAAGGGTGGTTTTCCCAGCACCATTAGGCCCTAGCAAACCAAAGGTTTCGCCTTTGTAAACCATTAAAGAACAGTTTTTGAGAGATACAACTTTTTGATTTAGCCAAAAACCAGTGCGATAGACTTTTCGCAACTCAGAAGTTAGGACTACTGGCGGAATGTCTGTCGTATTAAGTTGAAAATTAGGGTCATTTGCAACAGACTTCATCTCGGTTAAATCACTATTTATCAGCTTGGTATTAATTAAAAATTACCCGGTAGGCTGATAATAACCATCACCAAGCTGTGTGTCAATTATCGTGAACTGGGGATTGGGGACTGGGAAGACAAGGGTAGAGTTTTCCCGATGCCCAATGCCCAATGCCCAATATCCAATTTGACTCCTTTCATAGAACTCCCTTAGAACTGGGAATTACGCCAGCACGTCGGGGGTCAATTTCTACCGCCAGCCGTGTTGCTCTTGCAAAAGCTTTAAATGTCGCTTCAATGATGTGATGGGAATTAATGCCATCCAGTTGCCGAATGTGCAGTGTCATCTGGCTATGGTTCACCAGTGCTACAAAAAATTCTCGCACCAGTTGGGTGTCATAGGTTCCTACCCTCTGAGTAGGAATTTGCAAGCCATAGCTGAGGTGAGGCCGTCCAGAAAAGTCTAGCACTACCTGAACTAAGGCTTCATCCAGTGGTGCAAGAAAACTACCAAAGCGGACAATGCCTTTTCTGTTGCTTAATGCTTGGTTCAAAGCTTGCCCCAAGGTAATACCTACATCTTCGTTGGTGTGATGGTCATCAATTTCCCAGTCTCCCTTGGCTTGGACATCTATATCAATCAGCCCGTGGGAGGCAATTTGATGCAACATGTGATCCAAAAACGGAATGCCTGTTGCTGCTGTGCAAGTTCCTCTACCATCCAGGTTGATGGTAACTTGCACATTAGTTTCACTAGTGGTGCGGTGAACAGTGGCAATCCGAGGGGTTTGAGTTAAGCGATCATAGTTTGAATTAACTTGGTGATTAGTTATTTGCATGGGAAATAGGGCATGGGAAACAGGGCATAGGGCATAGGGAATGAAAAATGGACAAGAATTTTACTAATACTCAATTCTCAATGCCCCATGCCCAAATTATCTTACATTCCCATAATTTCATATCCTGCATCTACATATAGAATTTGTCCGGTAATCCCACTGGACAAATCACTACATAAGAAAGCCGCAGCGTTACCCACTTCTAACTGAGTGACGGTGCGTCGTAGGGGAGCTACTTCTTCTACGTGATGAATCATATCCAAAATCCCACCCACTGCTGAAGATGCCAAAGTACGGATAGGACCTGCTGAGATGGCATTCACACGAATATTTTGCGGCCCTAGTTCAGCAGCCAGATAACGCACACTCATTTCTAACCCCGCCTTGGCAATTCCCATAACGTTGTAGTTGGGGATTGCCCTAACACCACCTAAATATGTCAGGGTGACGATGCTACCTCCCTCTGTCATCAAAGGTTTAGCTGCACCACTTAACTGCACCAGCGAGTAGGTACTAATTTCTAAGGCGGTGTTGAACCCAGAGCGAGAGGTTTGGCTAAAATCTCCACTTAAATCATCTTTGCTGGCAAAAGCCAGACAATGGATCAGGATATCTAGCTTTCCCCACTGTTCGCGGATTGTCTCAAAAGTAGATTTAATTTGTTCGTCATCTTGGACATTACAGGGAAGAAATAAGCTGGGTTTAAGAGATTCTACCAATTCTGCAACTTTTTTTTCCATCTTGCCGCGTTCATCCTGCAGGTAGGTAATACCCAAGTTTGCTCCGGCTTTATGCAGTTGTTGGGCGATGCCCCAAGCGATCGAGCGGTTATTGGCAATACCTGTAACAAGGGCATTTTTTCCAGTCAAATTTAGCATATAAATTGTTAATGCGATCGATCATTAGGAGCATACTAGAATCTGAGGCTAGTTTGTCTTTGTTTTATACAGTATTGACAAAAATGAATATTGCTAAGGCTGTTTGCTGTGAGAAAAATCTTGATTTTTTATAAAGATATTCTCAAGATATCTTTATTTATTCTTCAAAAAACCTTTTGAATATAGCTATTGGAACTACTTATCAACAATTAGTAGCTGAAAGGATCAACAATTATGTATCATTATAAACAAAGAGTTATGAAGAGATTAGTTTGAGTATAGGAAAGTACAGAAAGGTTGACGGTGCTTTATTCATTTTTCGGGTGTATTCTTAGGTAATCAGTTTTTGTTTTTCCGGCATTGGGTAGGGGAAGGGAGATGATCGTGACACAAGATAAAGCCCTAGCAAATGTTTTTCGTCAGATGGCGACCGGGGCGTTTCCGCCAGTTGTGGAAACGTTTGAACGCAATAAAACGATCTTTTTTCCTGGCGATCCTGCCGAACGAGTTTATTTTCTTTTGAAAGGTGCTGTTAAACTTTCCAGGGTGTATGAGGCAGGAGAGGAAATAACGGTAGCGTTGCTGCGGGAAAATAGTGTTTTTGGTGTATTGTCATTGCTGACAGGAAATAAGTCGGATCGGTTTTACCATGCGGTTGCATTTACTCCAGTGGAATTACTGTCAGCACCAATTGAACAGGTGGAGCTAGCACTCAAGGAAAATCCAGAATTATCAATGTTAATGCTGCGAGGTCTGTCTTCGCGAATTCTACAAACGGAGATGATGATTGAAACTCTTGCCCACCGCGATATGGGTTCTAGGTTAGTGAGTTTTTTGTTAATTCTTTGTCGGGATTTTGGCGTTCCTTGTGCAGATGGGATCACTATTGATTTGAAGTTATCTCATCAAGCGATCGCAGAGGCAATTGGTTCAACTCGTGTTACCGTTACTAGGCTACTGGGAGATTTGCGTGAGAAAAAGATGATTTCTATCCACAAAAAGAAGATTACTGTGCATAAACCTGTTACCTTAAGTAGGCAGTTCACATAAAAACAATTGGAGAAAGGGGAATCGGCGCGTGTTGTATTTTGAAAAATGACACTAATAGCTAGAAGTAAATCTAAAATTGAATAATTTCAGCTATTGCCAATTTCCGCTTCTCCACAGACAATGCTTAAAAGTAGTAGGCTGTATCTGAAAGGATTTCGGTAGCTAAAGATGACCACCGGATACATCCTCATCGCAGCAATTTTGATTCTGGGAGGCGTAATTGCCACTGTCGGCGATCGCATCGGCACACGAGTTGGCAAAGCCCGCCTCTCACTTTTTAAGCTTCGTCCGAAAAATACTGCTGTACTAGTAACAATTTTTACTGGTGGTTTGATTTCAGCATCAACTTTAGGGATTTTATTCGCTGCCGACGAAGGCTTGCGAAAAGGAGTTTTTGAGTTAGAGGATATTCAAACAGACCTCAGACAGAAGCGGGAACAGCTAAAAACCGCAGAAACTCAGAAAAGTCAGGTAGAGGGGGAGCTAAACCAAGCAAAAATTGCTCAAGCGAAGGCACAACAAGACTTGCAGGCAATTAATCAATCCTTGCAGGCGGCAAATGCCAAACAGAGGGAAACGCAAGCTCAGCTGAACCGCACCATTAGTCAACAAGCCCAAACTCAAACTCAACTCCAACGCACTCGAGGTCAGCTAGATCAGGTGGTAACTCAATACCAAAAAGCCATAGCTGAATTGCAAAGTGTTTACAACCAGAGAAAAGAACTACAGGCGGCAGTTGAACTACTGAAGACAGAACGTCAACGACTTTATGCAGAAGCGAAAAAAGCCATTGACGAAGCCAAAACAGCAATTGAAAAACGTGATCGCGAACTTGCCAACCGTCAAGAAGCCATAGAACAGCGCGATCAAAAAATTGCCCAACTGGATCAACTAATTCAAAAGCGTAATGTCGAAATTACAGCGCGAGAGCAAGTGATTGCCAAACGAGAATCGCGCCTCAAAGAATTAGAAGCACAACAGGAGGAACTAGAACAGGAAGTTGCCAGACTGGAAAAATATTATCAGTCTTACCGCGACCTGCGTTTGGGTAAGCTGGCCTTAGTTCGTGGTCAAGTTCTGTCCGCTGCTGTAATTCGTGTTACTCAACCTGCTGCTGCTCGTCAGGCAGTGGTACAACTTTTACAAGAAGCCAATCGTAACGCTAACCTTGAGTTAAGCGAGCCTGGTGCAAATTCTGCCAATGTAGAGCTGCTGCGCGTGACCGAAGATAGAGTCGATCAATTAAGCAAGCAGATTGGCGATGGTAAAGAATACGTCGTGCGAATTTTCTCTGCTGGTAATTACGTCAGGGGAGAAAAGCAGATAGAATTTTTCGCGGATACAGCCCAGAATCAACTGGTTTTTTCGGGAGGCGCGGTGCTAGCCACGACTACTGCTGATTCCAAAATCATGACATCTTATCAGTTACAGCAACGGCTAGAAATACTGATTTCTGCTTCCCAATTTCGGGCCCGTAATGCCGGAATTGTCGAAAATGTGCAAGTAGAGGGGACTTTTCTGCGGTTTGTCAGTCAACTAAGACTGTATAATCAACCCTTGGAGATCAAAGCGATCGCAGCAGAGGATACTTATACAGCCGGGCCATTGAGAGTAAAATTGGTGGCAATAGTTAACGGAAAAATTATTTTTAGTACTTAAAAAATTATTTGCACACTGTTATTAGTAAGATTTAAACATATTGAACAGCAGCCAGAATAGTTGCTGTAGCTGCATTTTTATTTAGCAGACACTACGCGTAGCAAGATCCCTGTAAGGGTACATTTCTAATTTTTAATTTTTAATTTATTATGAATTTCCGGCAATTTTCACCAACGCAACCAGTCATTTTGGGGTTTGATCCAGGTCGAGATAAGTGTGGTTTAGCGGTGATGGGGCTGGATCGGCAACTGTATTATCATCAAGTCATGCTAGCAAAAGAGGCGATCACTACCATTGAGACACTGCGTCAAAGGTTTCCGATTTCTTTGATGGTCATGGGCGACCAAACTACAGCCAAACAGTGGAGACAGAAATTATATCAAGAATTGACAGAACCGTTGAGTATTATTTTAGTAGATGAGCGCTACACAACCTTAGAAGCACGCGATCGCTATTGGCAAATGTTTCCGCCCAAAGGGCTAATCAAGCTATTACCACAGGGTCTACGACAGCCTCCAAGACCCATAGATGACATTGTTGCCATCCTTTTAATCGAAAGATACTTAAATCGCCTCACTGAATCAGCAACCAGTCAAGAATAACTCCCTAACTTTTAAAGTTCCGCTCGAATCGTAAAAGCATAGTCTCCTCCAGGCTCTAGCTGGTAATCTTGTTGCTCTAAGAATCGACCAAGAGGTTCTTTGATTAAGGCGCGACCTTGGGAAGGCTTGACGGCAAGTTCCCCCCGGCGAAAATGCCACTGGAAATGCCACTCAAACTCACCCGCACTCACTTCACCCTCAAGGAAGCCGTGTTGCCAGGATTGGCGGGTAATTCTGACATGGGCAATGGTTTCTGGCAGACGTTTTGCACTCACAATGCTTTATGTCAAGTGTGGAATAACAGCCAATGATCTAGGCTACTTATTTTATTTACCAAACATATCTTAATTAGACAAACTGACAAAGTGGGTATTTGTAGTTGACTAGGTTGTGTTTATAAGCAAGACGACTTCAGTATCCTGAAGCCGCGCCACCGATAGCGTAAGTAAGCTGTCTTTTAGAGAAGCGTTAGCGAGTCTTCCTTCGAGGGTCACAGCTAGTCGTAGAGATTAAAAGATAAATCAAACGAGAAATGCTAATTTTTTCGTTGCTTCTAGCGATCGCACTTCCACTAATAGCACATTTGAGTAATCGTTTCCATTTGCAACGTGAAGCAGTCTCTACCGTCAATACCCAAATTAGCAGCGTCCAACACTCATACCATAATTGCGTCACTGAAGGTCTTTGTTGCAAAGTCCACAGTATATCTATGCCGCAAGATAGCTGTTTTTTGAATCTATATGTACTTTAAAAATTGGGTAAAAGTATCTAAAGTATACAATCAATTAAAAACTATAGATAAAAAAGTTTCGTAATTTACGTATAGACGTTTGTACAATTGAGCAGGGCTGTGAGAACAATTATGTTGAACACCAACGCTTAGAAAAGCAGGAGGAACGTCTCATGGAGTCTTCAGAAGAAACAAAAAAAGCGGCTTTTTATAAGTTAGCAGTACTAAGTGTATTTTCATAAATTACTTTATATACTTTGGCATTTTATTTTGTTTTACTGCTTAAGCAATTTGTCAATAATGATTTAGGTATAACTATTATTTGTTACTATTTCTGTCATGCCTAATTCCCTAACTCCAGTAAGATGTCGCTCATTCTTAAAATCGATATTATATTGATTAAATGTAAATTCCAGTTGGCGTAATGAGGTAAGTAATGGCAATTAAATTGAAAGTTCCGGATATTAAAGGTGAAGAATGCGCCAAGAAAATAACTAAATCTATTCTGACTATGGAATCTGATGCCAAAGTAGACGTGAACGTAGATACTAAAACTGTAACTGTAGATACTGAGGCTTCTGAAGAGTCAATTAAACAGATGATTCAATCTGCTGGTTTTACTATAGAGGGCTATTAATTACTTCATCTAAATTTCTTAAGAAATTTAAATGAAGTAATTAGCCAACACAATTGTATAATGATATTTACGTCCGTTTAACGGGCGTAAATATTAACAAGTTACTCTAATCAAACGCGAATTTTTTTTCTTTAATAGCACGGCAAACTTAGTTAAATATCAATAAACTTGAATAAAAGTGAAATTTAATAAGACTGCCATCAAAGACGACTTTCAAAAAATTAAGTTTTAACTTTACTTTAATAATTATTAAAACTTTTGCATGAGTCAGAAGTCTTCACCATAAATCCTTCTTCCATGCTTAGAAAAAGACTTTTGAATTAGCTCACTTTTTCCTAATTTTAGGAAAAGGGTTGGGGGATATAGCAAGATTGTGTAGGGTGAGTAAATTTTGTATTTTGAGGTTTATTCTTAAGTAGAGGTTAAAGGGAATCGACGATTATTTATGAAATAATATGATATCCCCACGCCTAGTAGAAAAAAAAATTATATTCAGTTATCGTTAAGTCTAAGTACTAGGGAGGATTTATGAGGAATAGCTAACTGATAGATAATTGTGGCAGAAAGCTATAGCTAGAAAGATGAAAACCAAACAGCTAGGAAAAACTGATATCTTTGTGAGTGCAATCGGTTTGGGTGGTATGCCAATGTCAATTTCTAATCGCCCTCCCGAATCGCAATCAATCCAAGTTATTCATCGGGC
This sequence comes from Nostoc sp., assembly GCF_036917535.1. Classification (GTDB taxonomy): domain Bacteria; phylum Cyanobacteriota; class Cyanobacteriia; order Cyanobacteriales; family Nostocaceae; genus Nostoc. Next base: position 144,822 of record NZ_JBALDA010000018.1, on the reverse strand, counting down.
TTTGGATCTGGGTATTACATTTATTGACACTGCCGATTCTTACTGCAAAGATGAGTCAGATAAGCACCACAATGAGCGCTTAATTCACAAAGCACTTAGTAGTTATAAAGGCGATGTTAGCCAAGTGATTGTAGCAACTAAGGGCGGGTTGATGCGTCCCAATGGCAACTGGACAAACAACGGCGACCCAGAACATTTGCGCCAAACAATTCGAGTCAGTTTTGAGGCATTGGGTAATGCTAAACCCATTGATGTTTGGCAATACCATTCTCCTGATACTAATTACACGATTGAAGAATCCCTGGCGCCAGTTAAAGAAGCAGTAGAAGCAGGTTTGATTCGGTTTGTGGGAGTTTCTAACTTTTCCGTTGAACAAATTAAGCGGGCGCGGGATGTAGTGGATATTGTCTCGGTGCAAAATCAATACAGCCCTTGGCAACGACAGCCAGAAAATGACGGCGTATTAAAATATTGCGAACAGCAGGAATTGACCTTTTTACCTTGGAGTCCCTTTGGTGGTAGGCGTCGCCATCAGGATTTGCAGGATATTTCTGCGATCGCTAAGTTAGCTAAAGAAAAAGGCGTGTCGGTGTATAATATCGTTCTAGCGTGGTTGCGTTCCAAGTCGCCTGCTATTTTGCCTATTCCGGGTGCTAGCAAGGTTTCCAGCATTGAAGACTCAACACGTGCTATCAACGTGAAATTATCTGACGAAGAAGTGCAAAAAATTGATCGGGCAACTTAATTATTCGGCGTTGCTAGTTAAATGTATGAATCTGGGTGTAAAGACGTTGTAATGTAACGTTTTTATAAAAATTTTGAAATCATGCAAAATCATTTTCATAGCTGAATTTAGCAACGCCAATTATTCCACTGACTAACGTAAATGTGGTAGAAGTTGCCTATAGAAAAAGACATGATGTTAGAAACACACCACTTGCTAATGCGTGATTTTGTAGAGACAGACTGGCAGGCAGTTTTCACCTATCAATCCGATCCTTTGTATTTGCGTTATAGCTACTGGACACAACGTACACAGAAGGATGTTTGCGAGTTTATCCAAATGTTTATCGATCAGCAAAAAGAGCAACCTCGGACTAAGTTTCAGTTAGCTGTTGTCCTCAAAGAAGAAAATCAGCTGATTGGCAATTGTGGTATCCGTGTAAATGACCCAGAAATGCGGGAAGCAAATATCGGCTATGAACTAAATACTCAATATTGGGGACAAGGTTATGCAATAGAAGCAGCACAGGCAATTTTAAAGTTTGGCTTTGAAGAACTGGGAATGCATCGTATCTGGTCTTGGTGTGTTTCAGAGAATGTTGCTTCTGTAAAGGTGTTAGAAAAAATTCGTATGCGTTGTGAAGGTCATTTGCGGGAAAAAGAGTTAATTAAAGGCAGATGGTGCGATAACTTTCTTTACGCGATCCTTGAGCATGAGTGGAAAGCGAACTAATATTGCTTCTATGAGCTACCTCAGAGACAATATCTTAACAATTCAAAATTCAAAATTCAAAATTCAAAATTCAAGACACTAAAAAAATGCGATCGCTACTTTTAACTTTTGCTCAAAATTTAAATTTATCTGAAACTCAGTTGTAAGAAATAATATCACAACCTTTAACTTAAGTTCCTAATTTGCATGGATTGCAACAATAAATAATTAAACAGCTTAGATACCAATTTGCTTAAGAAAACCTTGCCCCCACAGCAGGAGGATTTTTAGCTAAGGAATTATCACATTTTTATAACTAGCTAAAAAATGAGTTAGGAGTAAAGCGGGTTACTGATAGCGAGATTAAACAAAACTAAAGAATAAAAAAGGGTATAACCCTTATTTAAGATAGCTTTCACATCGAAATAACCTGATGAAAGAAACCACTCCCCATAAGGTGCGCGGATGGTTTAAAAATACCATTGTCCTCAAAGTCTTGTATAAATAGAGTGTACAGCCTTTTTTGCTCCTTCTCATTTTGTACATCTACCCATCCGCGCATTTAGCAAGAAAATTAGTCTGATTGGCGATCGCTACGACCACTAAAATAAACGATTGCCAAATCCTTGCACACCTTAATTTACCAGATCAGGGAATACCTCTTGCACAGCAGGATGCACTAAGCGATGATTCTGTACATTCACACCCTTAGCTAATGCTGGGTTAACTTCCAGTGCCATAATTCCAAAATTCGCCAACTGGACAACATAAGGTAATGTACTATTATTAAGTGCCTGAGTTGCTGTCCAAGGTACTGCTCCTGGCATATTAGGAACGCCATAATGCACCACACCCTCTTCAAGGTATACCGGATTTGTGTGAGATGTAGGGTGTAAGGTTTCTATGCAACCGCCTTGGTCAACAGCAACATCAACTATTACCGAACCAGGACGCATTTGTTTGACCAATTCGCGAGATACTAGTATTGGTGCTCTACGTCCTAACACTAAAACTGCACCAATAAGCAAATCGGCTTCAATGACTGCGGCTTCAATATGAGCAGAGTTGCTATAAAGCAATTCCACTCTAGAGCCAAAGAGTGTTTCTAAATAAGATAAGCGCTCGACACTTACATCTAAAATCTGGACGCTAGCACCCATGCCTACGGCAATTTTAGCTGCTTCTGTGCCGACAACGCCGCCACCTAAAATTACTACTTTGCCAGGTTTAACTCCAGGGACACCGCCCAAAAGTACACCTCTACCACCTTGCTGACGTTCTAAGAATCTCGCCCCAAATTGTACTGCTAGCCGACCAGCAATTATGCTCATGGGAGTGAGCAAGGGTAATCTGTTAGCACCAGGTTGTTCTACAGTTTCGTAAGCGATCGCACAAGTGCCACAATCTATTAAATGCTCTGTCAATTTGCGATCGGCTGCTAAATGTAAATAAGTAAATAATATCTGCCCTTTTTGCAAAAATTTATACTCAGAGGTCAGCGGCTCTTTGACTTTAACAACCAACTCCCGATTCCAAGCCATTTCTGATGTAGGGACAATCTCGGCGCCAGCAATTCTGTAATCATCATCAGAAAATCCAGCACCATTACCTGCTTGCGTCTCGACAAAGATGCTATGACCATTTTCTTGCAGCACCCGCACGCTAGAAGGACTTAACCCTACCCGAAACTCTTGATCTTTATTTTCCTTGGGAACGCCAATTTCCATATATTGCCTCAGATAATTTTTTTGTTTTAACTGTAGCCTTCCAATTTCAAGCTTGCTACTTCCGTCTTGCTAGTTCCGTATTAGAGATAGCTGGATTAGAGATACCTAACTTCTGTTCTAACTTTCTCGATTCAATCTGAGTAGCCCAAACTCTTACCCTTGACTATTGCCCCAGTATTTATACAATATATAAAGAATAGTAACAATTTATTAAAAAAACGATTGTATACAGCTCCCTACTAGTATTTTATCAAGCCAACTTTGCGGAATTTGTAGCGAGGGCTTTAGCCCTTACTACGAACTTATTCATCCACCAAAGTTGATGTGATGGATTAGTGGGAGGCTTTTGCTGAATTTATCAAGTCATCTTGGCATTCAAGCACTGCAATCAGCTTTTAAGCTATCCTGACTTTTCACGTCATCTGTAAAAATTCAAAGTCTCTCTCTTTTTGAAAGAGAGATTTAAAGAGAAGTTTTCAAGATACCATGAGAAGTAAGTAGCGATTATACATACATTCTCTGACTTCTACTAGAAGTCTGATATCAAGTCCCGTTTGCCAAAAAAAGGTTTCTTAAAAAATGACACAAACACAACCAACAATTTCACCTAAACTAGAAGAGCCTAAGTTTGGCTTTAACGAATATGCCGAACGCTTGAATGGTCGAGCTGCAATGATTGGCTTTGGTTTGATGCTGCTGATTGAATATGTTACCAATCAAGGAGTACTATCATGGCTGGGTTTGAAGTAGTGCTATCAACAAGCATGATCTTGAAGTTGTAAGCTAGTAATTAAAAGAGTTTCAACCAGCTGGAACAACCAGTTGGTTTTGACTTCAATATCAATATATTGATAGCGGAGAACTTCGCCTTAGATAGATTAATTAGATTTATTTATAAATAACTGCCCTAGAATGTAAGCAAGAGAGAAATCAAAATACCTATTAGCGATCAAAATATCATAGACTTGCAACTAGTATGTACAAGGCGATTAATGAGTAAATTTCCTCCCCCTACTAAAAAAATCATAAATTAGTGTCTGCCTTGAATGAGAAAGGCAAATTATGGGTGAGGTATTCTTGGTAAATATACACAAAAGGTGAACTGGAACCAACCAAGCTGTGATGAATGCTGTATTACCTCGTTTTTTGAAGTCAACCTACCGAAAAGAGCCACTAATCAGTGTATTGATGACGATAGGTGTTATGGATGCTATGATTGGCGGATTGAATGATAGCTGGTCGTTGTTTGCTTTTGGTTTGGGCACGGCAGGGATAGCGCTAGGCTTTAAGTTGTGGCGTTTTCAGCAGCGTCGTCCTTTACCACAGGAACCTGTAGTGCAACATTATTTGCCCTCTCGTTCTTCTACTGCGCCTTTACCAATGTTAAGCGTTTCTAAGAAAAAACCACCTCTTTAAAATGTGCAGAGTTATTACTTAAATAACTCTGCAAAATTTATTGGGTTTAACTGTATCTATAAAAGTGAGGAAAAAGAGTGAGTAGTGAGGGAAGAGGTGGCAGTAAATTTCTGCGGCCGGATATTATCCTGGCATTTATGGCAGCTATAGCCCTTCCAGTGATTACTTGGAAAGGGTTTTATATTCATCAAGCTCATGCTGCCATTGAAGTAACGCCAAACTTCCCAGCTAATACCAACTTTGCTAATGCTCAACTGCTTTACACACTCATCGGACATAACGGAACCATTAAATCTCTTGCTTTCACTCCAGATAGCAGAATTCTTGTGAGTGGAGGTGCAGAAAACGAGGGTATAATTCGCCTGTGGAATTTAGCAAAGGGTAAAAAGTTAGCGACTATTAATAAAGCACACAAAGCAGCCGTAGAATCTTTAGTGATTTCACCAGATGGGCAAACCCTGATTAGTTGTAGCGATGATGATACAATTAACCTCTGGAGCTTGAAAAATTTAAAATTTAGCCGCTCTTTTGTTGGACATACCAGTAACGTATTATCTTTAGCGGTGTCTCCTGATAGTAAAGTTCTTGTCAGTGGAGCTTTAGATGGGATTCGTCTCTGGGATTTGCTACAGCAGCGTCCTTTAGGGACTATAGTACGCTTTGATAATTTGATTTATACTCTAGCTATTAGTCCTGATGGACAGACCTTGGCTAGCGGTGATAATAAGGGTGTAATTAAGCTGTGGAATTTGAGTACTGGTAAATTAATCAGTCAATTAGCAGCTCATTCCGATGTTGTTAGCGCTGTGATCTTTACACCAGATGGACAAACATTAGTTAGTGCTAGCCACGATCGCACTATAAAATTGTGGAATATTAATACTGGAGAATTAGTCCGCACTCTTACAGGACATAATAACTGGGTAAATGCGATCGCTCTTAATCCCGATGGACAAACTCTTGCTAGTGCAGGCAGAGATGGAATTAAATTGTGGGATTTACCTACAGGTGAGTTAATAAATACACTGAATGGACATTCAGACTGGGTAAGCGCGATCGCTTTTAGTCCAAATGGTAAAATTCTTGCCAGTGGTGGATTTGATCGACAAATCAAGATTTGGGGCATTCCAACAAAACGTAATTAACAGCGATCTCAGAAAATAATCGTCAAAGAGTAGACTATATTCCCGACTTCTGAAAATAAATCGGGGATATCATGTTGACGGTCCTTTCAAAGCTGAATGACTCACCATAGCTCAACTTTTCATGTCATGTAGAAAGTCAGGCTATCGCTAACGCCGAAAGATTCCCCCAATCATTTCCTGTATCTGCTAAACTTTGATCTTGCCTTTTTAGAGTTTTTGTAGTAAAAAATCAACCAAAGCTCAGATCAAATTTTGCTATAACTAGTCAAAATCAATGATGGTAGCAACCAATAGCGATGTCTACAACGGGCTACGCCTACCCCAAATTTTGAAGAACTGTGAATACTTGATGAAAATACAGCCGAACTAATATCTTATCCAGAAAATTACTGTAAGTATAAACATAGGTAATTTAAAATCATCTGTGCAGTTACTTGCCCTCTAGCTCGGAACAATTTCTGAACTTAGACAATCTTGAAAATGGTCATCGTCAGTAAATGCGCTCAGTTAAAAGTCACGAACTCGTGTGAAGCCAAGGTTTGTAGCGCTTAACCGCTATTTTGAAGTAGGATAACTTGCTACTTAAATAATGTTTAATTTTTCCGAACTGCTTTTGATCCCCATTTCGATAGAATGACTAGGCAGAACCCTAAAACTAAAAACCGCTTTTGACTGCGACGCTCATGAATCAACTGAACAATGGTTTTACGCTATTTTTAAGTCTGCTAGTCGAGGCGATGCCTTTTTTGCTTCTTGGGGTTTTATTCTCTAGTTTGCTGCTGTTTTTTGTTGATGAGCGCAAACTAGTAGAAAAAATGCCCAAAAATCCGCTGTTAGGTGCTCTAGTTGGTAGTATGATCGGCTTTTTGTTTCCGGTGTGTGAGTGCGGGAATGTACCGGTAGCGCGGCGATTCCTGATTCAAGGAGTACCCACACCAGTCGCGATTGGTTTTTTGCTAGCAGCACCAACAATTAACCCAGTTGTAATTTGGGCCACTTGGACAGCATTTCGAGATCAGCCAGAAATAGTAATCTTACGAGTCGTATTTTCCCTAACGATTGCCACAATTATCGGGTTTGTTTTCAGTTTTCAAAAGGACTTAAATCCCATAGTCCAACCTGCGATCGCTCGCTATGTGAAGTTTAATCCACCCGCTCAGCCTGAAACCAAACGCCGTGGTAAGCGTCACCAAGCACAAGATGAAGCAACAATACCAAATATCTTGCAATCTGGGACTTACATCTTAGGAGGAAAAGCAGGTATACCTCTACGGATAGATGCTAATTTTGTAGTCCCACCTACATCAGTCTCTACTTCCAATAAACCGCTGGCAGCGAAACTGCGTCTAGTTGTAGATAATAGCATTCAAGAATTCCGAGAGCTCGGCGGAGTCATGGTTGTTGGAAGTGCGATCGCTGCTGCTATTCAAGTCTTAGCTCCCCGTGAATTAATTCTTAGTTTGGGTGCTGGGCCGATTACCTCAATTGTGGTCATGCTGATATTAGCGGTAGTCGTGTCTATTTGTTCTACAGTTGATTCTTTCTTTGCCCTATCTTTTGCCTCAACCTTTAGCAGCGGTTCATTGTTGGCATTTCTAGTCTTTGGCCCAATGATTGACATCAAAGGCATTGGTTTGATGTTATCCATTTTTAAACCCAAAACAGTTTTTTACTTATTTGCCTTAGCAGCACAATTAACATTTGTGTTTACCCTTTTCCTGAACTTGCACGTCTTTTAAAAAATTATTTGTCATTTGTCCATTGTTAATAACCAATGACCAATGACTAATGACCGATGACTAATGACTAACAAAAATCCCAAATCTAGAATCCCAAATTTATTACTCCCTTGGCTCGATGCTCTAGCAATTACAGCTTGGGGGACTTTGATGCTGAGATATTGGTTAACTAATAAGCTGAACCTGTTGATTCATCCAAATTACATTTGGTTCGTAGTTGTAACTGGTATTAGCTTGATTGTTATTGGTTTCTTCAAAATGCAGGAACTTTGGCAACGTCGTCGCCGTGATGTGACACCAAGCGCTCCGCATAGTAGTTTATTTCCCCCTGGTTGGGGCAGCGGTTTATTGTTGACTACAGCGATTTTAGGTTTTATCATTACACCGCAAGTTTTTGCCAGTGATAAAGCACTCCAAAGGGGGGTAACGGCTGATTTATTGGGAAGCACACGTGTCAAACCTCAAGCCTTTCGGGCTACTGTTCGTCCAGAGGAGCGATCGCTTGTAGACTGGGTACGCACTGTCAATGTCTATCCAGAGCCAGATACATATACAGGACAAAAAGTCAAGGTGCAGGGATTTGTGATTCACCCGCCGGATATAGGAAAAGAATATTTGTTTTTAGCTCGATTTGTCTTAACTTGCTGTGCAGCAGATGCTTACCCAGTGGGATTGCCAGTTAAACTCCCAAATAATCAAGAGCCTTATTCCGCTGATACCTGGCTAGAAGTAGAAGGACAAATGGTGACAGAAAATTTGGCAGGTAAACGCCAACTTACCATTGCCGCTACCTCTCTCAAAAAGATTCCTCAACCCCAAAATCCTTATAGTTATTAGTTATTTGTTGATCACAAATGACTAATGACAAATGACAAATAACCAATGACTAAATCTAAAGCATTTATCCAACCACTGGATCGTATAGCGATCGCACTAATGCTACTGCTGAGTGTGTTGATTGGGTTAATCATCTTGCAAGGTGATGTGGTAACTGCTCGTGTCCGGGAATTTACTTGGCAAAATCAACAAATTGGGGCAGAAGATAATTCCTTCACCCTCACCTTCAGCCGCCCAATGGAAGCAAAAAGCGTCGAGGATAACTTGAAAATCGATCCACCCCTAGCAGGTAAATTCAGTTGGGCGGGGCGGCGGATGGTTTATACACTGGTGACACCAGCACCCTATGGTACAAATTATAAAGTGCAGTTACAGGGAGCTAAAGATAAATTTGCAGAGCAAGAAGGCAAAAATCGGGTCATACAGCCCTTCACAGGTAGCTTCCGTACACGCGATCGCGTTATCCTTTACATCGGAACCGAGCAAGAAGAACAGGGACGGTTAGTTCTTTACAATTTGACCCAAGAGCAAAAAAGGGTACTTACCCCCAAAGACCTGATAGTAATCGACTTTGAGTCATTTCCTGATGGGGAGAAAATTTTATTTTCTGCTCGTGCCGCAAACAATCAAGACTTACTTTCAGCCCAACTGTATACGGTGACAACAGGCGTTTCTGCTAAATCTGGACAAAAAGCAGAACCAGAAGGCAAAGTTGACCTGACTTTAGATAGTAAAGATTATCAAAACCTGAAATTTGACTTATCACCTGATGGGCAAACTATTGTCATCCAGCGGGGAAATAAAACTAATCCTGGTGATTTTGGACTATGGTTTATGCCAGCAACCAGTGATGGTTCAGCAGAAAAACCCACCCCAAAACGCCTAAAAAGTCAACCAGGGGGAGATTTTATGGTGACACCAGATAGTAAAGCCGTAGCGGTTGCCCAAGGACAGGGAGCAGCGATTTTACCACTGCAAGGTGATGCCAGTAAACCTCTAGATTTTCTGCCGCAGTTTGGTTTGGTACAGGCTTTCTCCAAGGATGGCTCTCAAGCAGCGATGGTAAAGTTTAATACAGATTACACGCGGGATTTGTTTTTGGTGACAAACCAAGGTGTGCAGAAACAACTATTAAAAACAACAGGTTCAATTCTCAGTTGCCAATTTGACATTGCCTCACCTACCCTCTACTGCTTGCTAACACAGCTAGTATCCAAAGAACAATACATAGAACAGCCTTATGTGGTAGCAATTGATTTGAAAACCGGGCAACAGAAACCACTGTTAGTACTGCCTCCCGCTCAACGAAATGTGCAAATGAGTTTATCTGCCGACGGTTTGGGCTTGTTATTTGACCAAGTAGTACCGCAGACAAACACAACAGCATCATTACCCACAAACACTTTGAAAACTGATGATGGAGATGTTATTGCTACCAGTAGCCTGTGGTTAATGCCTCTGTTACCCATCGCTGATGCTGCGACTGTTGAAATTAGACCAGAACAACTCCCCTTAGCCGGGTTTCATCCCCGTTGGCTACCTTAAAAAAGCTTAGATTCCCGACTTCTTAGAGAAGTTGGAAATCTTGTTGATACCAAGCTGACAATTCCTCATTTATTGGATTTGAAACTATGAATTGATAATTTGTCCAAGCTTCCCAAAAAATATAAATTGATAGTATTCCTAAGAAAATACGAAGTACTAAACTCACAGTAGAATCTGGTAGTTTTGGCAATGTACGAGTACTCATTTGAACACCTAAAAGACCGCCACATCCCAAAACTATACCTTGAACAAACAGAATATTTCCCTCTAATGTGTGTCCTGTGCAGGCAGCTAAAGCAGTGATGACAATCACACCTAAACTAGTTTGAATTGCTACTTTAATTTCTTCTTTTAGTAGTAACATTTGTAGTGGCACCATAATTGTACCGCCACCTAAGCCGAATAAACCTGCTAAAATTCCTGCTGCTCCCCCAGTGCCAATTTTAGAAACTAATGGGTTGAATACTGGGGCTATATGTTCTTTTTCCTGTAAGGACAGTTGCTTGCGAAGCTCAATCAGGTAGATATTAGCAAGTAGTATGATGCCAAATGTAAAGAGTATTATATAAGATGGAATTTTATTGGCGAAATATACACCTATTCCAGTAGTTAAAAAAGCTGGAATTCCTAAATAAATTACTCGTTTAAAGTCAAAGTAGCCCATCCACCAATTCTGTAAACTTCCAGAAATTGAAGTAATTACAATAGCAAGGCTACTAGTAGCGATCGCCTGAACGGGAGTATAACCTAGTGTGACTAAAAGAGGAATTGTGATAATACCGCCACCGATTCCTAAAAGTCCAGCTATGATTCCAGATATTAAACCTCCACTCACTAAAATCAACCAACTAAAATCAATCATAAATAATTATTTTTCTAGAGAACTGATAGTACTGCATGGGCATTGGGCATTGGGCATTGGGCATAGATTATTCTTCTTGTACCCCTAATTTCCCTTATTTTCCTCATGCCTGTACTGTTACCGGATGGCTAACAACACCTCCATAGAGCAATCCAGAGTCATTCCACGGAACAGTACTCGGTTGTGTATTACCTAAATTGTCAGTAGCACAAGCCTGGAGAAAATATTCCCCAGGAAGTGGGTTCCATTCAATGTCCCAGCGTACCCACGCAAATGGAAAATTTGGTTCTCTCAGTCGTGCAAATTGCCAAGTTTTACCGCCATCTAGACTGATTTCTACACGGATAATTTTTCCTTTCCCAGACCAAGAACGTCCACGTAGTAAATGGGTTCCAGCCGAAAGCGTAGCGGGCCAAGCCAACTCAAAAGCGCTCTTAACATTTTGATAGGTAATCAGCTTACCTTTATATGGTGCGATCGCTGGGTAATCTGGACCAATCAGCACCATCTGCTCCGTTACCCACTGCGTATATATCGGTGTTTGGGAAACCTCAATTCGCTCAATCCATTTAACGTTGGCGTTTCCTCCCCAACCAGGGAATAACACACGGCACGGCTGGCCATGATCTGGAGGTAATGGTTCTCCGTTCATAGCGTAGACGACGAGCGAGTTATCTGCTAATGCTTTGCTAATTGGAACTACACTGTTGAACTTGGATTTATTTGTCTGTTTTGAGTCCAGCGAATCTACATCTGCACCCTCAACGAGTACGTCTTTTGCAGTGGATTTCAGTCCAGCTCGCTCTAATAACATACTAAGTGGTACACCAGTCCACTCAGCCACACCAATAGCCCCAAGTCTCCACCGTGTTCCAGGGAGTGGTATGTTGTAAGCCTCTTCAAAGAAGCGCCGACCATTAGCAGCACACTCAATGGCACAAGTGACTGAGATGGATGGCATAGCAATGATTTCATCGTAAGTAAACTCGCAAGGTGCAGAAACGCCAGTTCCATGAATTTGTAAACGCCATGTAGACGGGTCAAACAAAGGAGGTGTACTGCGGTTGTGAACATAGAACCAGTCATTTGGTACTAAATAGCCACGCCCATACATCGCTTCCCAGTTCATCTCTAATGTGCCCTTGCTATGAGAGATATACCCTGGTGGCAATGGCTTAAGTATTTTGCTGCCTTTAGTTTTAATAGCTGTCCGACTGTGAGCAGGCGCAGGTTTCGCTAACCCCGCAATGGCTGTGGCACCAACCATAGTAGCTAGGATTTTCAGAAAGCGCTGGCGCGAAATACCCGCATCTGTGCTTTTTTGCCAGATGCATTGATCAACCCGTGCCTGTAAATAATCCTCTTGGTCAAAGAGATTTTCATCGCTCAAGCTATTACCCCTTTTTAATTCGTAATTTTAAGTCACACTGGCGTGGGAACCCCCTCTGAGCGACTGCCTCACCATTCCAAATCAATAGAACGCTTATGCTGTATACCTGTTTGACTTTTGACTTTTGAACGCCAGTTGCTTCAAGTCGGCAGAGCCGCCCAACGCACTGGCTCCTTTTGACTTTCGCCTTGCGGCACTAGCTGTTTATCGCTGTCCAAACACCAGTTATCCGATCTTGTGTGTAGTTGGGCAAATAGTGAGACAATCCGTTTTTAGCTATTTGAGCGATCGCATCTATAAAGCGATCGCAATCTTCTAATGTATTATATACAGCAAAGCTGGCTCGGATAATACTAGGAATATTACGCGTAATTCCTCTGTCTACTTCCTGAGCAATCTCGCAGTCTTGCTCGTCTGAAATATTCTTGAGTTTGCGAATGTATTCATAAGTGCAAAAAGCCCCAGCCCGAACGCCAATGCCATATTCTTGTGCTAAAATCTCTGCTACTAAGCGTCCATCAAATCCATCAATATCAAAGGGAATAACATGGGCTAAATTATCTCCAGGAATATGTATTTTGACACCAGGAATCAGCCCAAGTCGTGTATATGTAAATTTAACTAGAGAGTGTTCGTACTGAGCAATGCGCGAGCGCCCTACTGCTTCGATAATTTCAATCGCTTTGGCAATGGCGATCGCACCCATTGCGTTTGGTGTTCCGGGGTCATGGGCCCGTTCTGTATAAAAACGCTTTATCTCTAGGTTTCTGGTGATATAAGGCAGGTTTCCACCGCCAATTTGATAAGGGTAGGAGCTATCAAAAAATTCCTTTGGCCCTAGCAAAACTCCGGTTCCATAAGGGGCATACATCTTGTGTCCAGAGAAAGCCACAAAATCTAAATGACATGGATCATCATCAGCACGCATATCGACTTGTTCATGCTGAATTAACTGACACACGTCGGCAAAAATCTTAGCACCATACCGATGTGCTAAAGCTGCGATTTCGTAAATTGGGGGTCTATAGCCTGTAATTGTGGAAGCACCTGTAATAGTTACTAACTTAATTTGCTCGGCTTCAGGGAGATTTTGGTGTGCCTTGAAGATATCTTCAATTTCTGCAATACTTACACTTCCATCTGGTTGCGTTCTGTACTGCACAACTTCGTCTCTAGTAACCCAAGGCAGCAGGTTAGATGAATGCTCGATATCAGAAACTAGAATTTTTCCAGGTTTTTTTGCCCAAAGTGTGGCAGCTCCATTAATTGCTTCTGTTGTATTCTTCGCAAAGATTACATAGTTGTCTGAAGATGATCCCACAAAGTTGCGAATGATGTTTCGACTGGCGTCATATTCTCGTGTAGTGATAATGGATTTTTGTCCAGAACCTCGATGTACGCTGCCATAGGTGTCAAGCATTTCGTCCACGTACTGCTTGAGAGTTGCAAGGGGTGTGGTTGTAGCTCCATTATCCAAGTTCACGTACTTGACATAGTTTCCGTTAAGAGTTTTCACCTTGAAAGATAGAGACTCATCTGTAAATAACGGTCTGATTTCTTTGTCCCAAAAGCTGTTACAATTCTCTACAAACAGCGGTAATTTAGCAGTCTCTTGCTTGATATTTGCGCCCATTGCAAGTACATCAGTCATTTTTAGCACTCTTATTTTAAATTTTGATTTTTTTGAAAAAGCCTAACTGCCACAACACTCTATTTCGCGCTGCAATCAGATTAATCGCCAGAAATGATGGTCTTTATAATTACTTTATTTCTAGTAGAAAACGCGGTTAATACAATTATTCTTTAATAAAATAATTAAAAATACTATCCGTGTTAATACTTGATTTAAATATAGCTGTTGTAAATTAACTTACAATGTAGATAATATTATTAAGTAGTTAAGTATACTTTAAACAATTTTATTCTAATCATTAAACAAACTTGACGTATTGAGGATAAGTTGATCGAAAAGCTTATAACTAACACAACCTGCAATTGCTTACTGGCAACGTATTTATCGAGAAAAAAGCCCTCACTAAGTTGAGATTACTCTTTAAAAAAGTTTTATATTTTACTTAAGTAAATTGTTACTTATTTGCTAACACTTTATAAGTATTTACTCGTATTTAACAGGATCTCTTAACATTGCAGTTATAGCGGAAGCTCTTAGTTGTTTGCTGACATTAAATAGCGATCGCTTAGGATTAGAGAATTATCATTGAAAAGTAGATACTTGTACGGACATCTATATCTAAGTACTCAATAAGGCATTACAAAATGTATTTCAGGAGACAATCATAATTTATCTCTTAAGAAAGATGCGATTATAAAAAATAAAGTATAATGTGAGACAGTTTTTTCATGTAAAAAACTTCATCAGCCAGCCAATACAATTTAATTTTTAATGTATCGGGTTTCTCCTCTCTCTCGCCTATCTTCAAAGGCGACCAAAGTTCCCCTTCTACCTCTTCTTGACGGGGCAGAGCATCATAGTGTTATAACGGCATCAGTCTAGATACAAAATGGGGAACACCAATTGATAATTAATTGCTGGTGCTTGGAGAAAGTTAAACTTAGCTTTTAGAGCAAACCCTGATTAGACACAGTTTATAAGCAATGCTAATGCCAGCACTGCTGAATATTTTTAAGCAGGTGAGTCAAAAGTGATGAATGAAGCTGACACCTCAAACAAGGGGGCTGTGATGGAATCCCTAAATTCTGCTAATTCGCCACAATTAGAGCAGGCGAGTTGTCCCTTTTACTCAGTAGTGCCTAATGACAATATGACAGTTAAAAAACTGCCACTCCTCATGCCCGCTGAAGATACACAATTTTTACAAGATACCCCCCAGCAGGACTGGGTTGCAGAGCCTGAAAGCGGCAAACAAGCACTTATTGACTCAGAATTTCAGAAACTGCTGGCATTGAACGAAGAATTACGTACGGCTAACAATAAATTGTATGAACAAGTAGAGCAGCTAAAAGACAACCTAGCTGAGTCAGAAAAGGTTTTGCAGTGGCAGAAAACGCGTTCTAGCGTTAGTGAGTCGATGCTCAACCAACATACTCAGGAACTAGCTGCGGCTCAAGAACAGATAAAATCTTTATTTCAACAATTAGAAACTGCTGTACAAACTGTTCAACGCCAGGAAATTTTCACTGATACTTATAAAGCACAGCTACAAATTAGCCAACAACGCCTTGCCCAGTTAGAGCGAGAATGTACGTTGCTACACACTAATAATAACGAACAATCTCAGCAGTTATTGCAGTCAGAAAATGTTTGTCGGGAGCTACGTACAAGACTGATGCGACAACAACGCCAGACGTTGCAATTCAAAGCAGCTTTGGAAAAATGTCTAGATACATCAGTTCCTAGCTATGACTCCTTAGAGGATGCTGCAAAACATCCTAAAGACATAACTAGTAGCCAAGGAAGATTTTCTAGAAAAGCTCGGTCTTTGTTTCCTAACGCCCAGCCAATTCAACCTTGGTCAGCAGAAGAAGAATCCTTAAGTAACGATTTAGATAATTCTTGGGGTGAACCCTCAGCACCAATCCCATTTCAAAGAAATGAAGCCCCTGCGACACCGCCATCATCTCCTTGGAACTGGACAGTTAAGAAAGACACGCCAACACCAACACAACCCGCGCCATCTCCAGAAGTTGATGATTCTCTAGATACACCAGATACAACTGAAGGAGTTTCACCTTCGGGTTCATCAAATTTAGATCGGCAATTAGATAGTTTAATCCAAATGTTTTTCACCTCCCAGCCTGCATCTACATCACCACCACCTGCTGCGAAAACGGATGTTAGTGATGCTCCAATTTGGGAGACTTTAGCAACAATCTTAGAAGACGATGAGGAATTAGAAAATCCACAGGAGGAACATTTGGAAGCAGAAATTAATCCTCCTGCAACTACCTCTACTTCTTGGAGGACGGATTCTGTGCTTTCACCAGCCAATGACTTACTGGTTTCCTCTACTCCATCTCACACTGAAACGCCAGTCGGAGATACTGAAGACTACTGGTCAGAAGTTTCACAATTGTCAGCAAGTAATTTGTCCTCAGAGTCATTAAGTGATAACACCAATGATGACAATTCACCTTCACCAGTAGTTTATCCTCAGCGTCCACCCAAAGGGCGTAAGTCATTGGCATCTGTAGAACTGCCGAATTTTCGCCCCAAGAGTCAGGAGAGACGCGATTAACCCTTGTCTGTACAAGAGTTGGAAATAGGGAGTCAAGTGATTTATGCCCCATACCCAATGATTAATTCAGAATCCTTGCTTCTGACTTTGGAATTATGGCTTCTGGGTTGGTTTTTGCAACCTGGCTGGGCGATCGCGGTTTGCCTGTGGCGATCGCATAATTAATCGCTAATAACCACAGCCACAAGCCTGGATTCCGGGGTTCTAGCCAAAAACCGACTCGGTTCAAGAAGCGCCCAAACCAGGGACTTAGTAAAGCACTAACCAGGGCATGACGACCGAAGTTGAAATAACTACCAAGCCATCGCACTAAATCTCTAGGGCCAGCAAGTTCCCAAATCCATAAAAGTAAGGCAGGATTTTTACTAGCGGCTTTCAGTGCTAAACGGTTAAAGGTTAACCAATCACACCGATCTTTGATGAAGTTATCTGCCACCTCTGGCGGTTCGTCTGCTAACAGCCCAAAAAAGGTATTCAGCATGGAGTTAATTCGTTGCGGCGGTAAAAATTTTCCTGTGGGTACCATCATGCCTTTGGAAAAAAGCCAAGTCACGGAAACGTTGGTTTGATAGGCGCGAATTTGGTTTAAGTGGCAAAAACTCAACAAGTCATGTTTGAGGGCAGTATCCAACAGCGTTGTTAACCGCTCTAAGTTGCGAACTAAGGAACCAAAACCTGTGAAAACGAGGGGAGATTGAAGTGATGCAGCATCACCGATCGCCATCAATCGATCAAAGGCAACTGTGCGATCGCGACTTCCCACACTAAAATGCCCTGGTATATACCCAAATGTCGGCTTCTTCCACACCAATTTATCCATATCGCACCTGCGATACTCTGGCAAAATCGTGAAAAAGTCCTCGTACATCTCTAGCAAGGAACCAGGATTTTCAGCGTTGACTTCGTGGTAGTGAAATAAATAAATCGTCAGTTCATCATCTGCTGCGGGAAACAATTCCCAAATCAACTGCCTTCCCCGCGAAATATCCCCATGACTGTAAAGAACGTCACCATATTGGGAATCCCATACTCCCGGCTCAAATCCGCTTTCAATTGCCGCTCCTACTGTCGGACAGACACTATCAAAGGCACGACCACCGTTTAATTGCCAAGCGATGGGGGATGCAGTTCCCATTGCATCTATTAGCAGTCGTCCACTTACTTGTTTCTCAATCTGACTGGACAAGTGCTTGACTTGCAAAACTACCTGTGATATATCAATATCTGCACGGATAAACTCTGTTTCATCCCAAATTTCACCGCCTGCCGCTTGCAGTTTTTGCCCACACATTTGGAGCCATTTTTCGGAATCTAAGCCTAAATTTAGGACTGTGGGTGTGTGGAGGACGGGCGATCGCAGTTTGGCTGGATTATTAGCATCAAAAAATTTATTGAATCCGTCTTTATATTCCCTGGCAATGATGGTTTCTAACTCAGCGGGGGTGACTAAACCCAAGTTAAGCAAGCTTTGAATTTCGTCGCGGGAAATATTCCATTCTCGGTTCATCCGCCCAAAGGGCATTCGTTCCACCAGCAAGACTTTATATCCCAGTTTTGCCATTACTGCTGCATGGATTACGCCTAGTGCGCCACCGATATAGATGATGTCGTACTGGGCATGGGACATGGGGCATGGGGCATTGGTTATTTTCCCTCTGCTCCCCTGCTCCTCTGCTCCTCTGCTCTGTTGCGAAAACACGACTTGACGCGGCTGTTGCGGATTCCGCACCCCTTCGCGCCATCGTTGTTCCCACCAATAGGCACGAGTTAGGTCATATTCACCGTTGGGCATTTTCTGAAAATACTTGACGGTAAGGGGATAAGTAAAGGCTAGTGCGGCAAATATTGATTGCTGGGATAAATCAATTGCTGGCGGTTCTGGGTAATCATGCGGAAAACGGCTTCTGATTTCCTTAGTCAAGCGTTGCAGAATTTGTCTTTCATTGGGAAAGGGTTGTTCTGACCAGCGAAACACTTTCAGATAGGTAGTTTGTTGCACCGACCAGACAAATACCGAAAGTTCTGTAGGCAAGTTTTCGGAAAAAGCCACTCCAGCAGGTGTAGTAGCACTGGGTATCTGAAGGCGAAAACCTTCCGAAGTAAGCTCTTTTTCTCCATTTCCAGGTTCAAAATCTGTTTGTAACCAACTACGCACAGTTTCTATATCTGGAGTTGGAACTTCTAAATAAAGTATTTCTTTCATTTTTTCCTGACATCTCCTCTCAATTTACTCACTAAGACAGATTTTCTTAAGACATAAAGTAAGGTACGCTCCGCCCTATTAGTTTCGTAAAGATTCAGTGAAGAAATTTTAAGAGTTTGTCAAAGTTATTGTTCATTTTGTATTTCTGTAAACCCACGCCATGAATTATCCCATTCCAGACAGTCCCCAAGAAATTGTTGCTCTGCGACAACAGCCAATTGACGAAGAATTAGTTGCCAGTGCGATCGCTGGAGTAATTAAAATTGTCCGCGCTCAGGGTCAATCTTTGGAAGAATTGACTGCTCAGTTGTTAGCAGACGATTCACTGTTGGATCAGCAACAACGCCGTTGGTTAAGCCAATTAGTTGCCCAATCCTGGGAAAAGTTCTCTTAAAATCTTGGATAAGATGAAGTTTTGGTCGCAGGATGAGATTTCTGGGTCTATACCTAAATGTTGGCGATGCCTGCGGCGGGCTGCGCCTACGCATTTTTGGTATAGGAGTAATAATAGTCAGTATGGAATTGGCAATTGGGTTGTTATTTTTGCGTTCATGGCACAGAAGCCACTAAATTAACCATATCAGCGTTTTACGTTGCTTATGAATTTTACAACGTTCTGAAACGGAAAGACCTCTGGCGCAAACCAGAGGTCTTTTTTGGGAGTAATTTTCATGCTGTTTGAGTAACACCTCGGTACATAAATACAGTTGAGCGATCGTTAACCAAGTGAGTAAAAATAAATACAATTATGCTAAAAATCCATTTGAAAGCCTTGACAAGGAATAATCGTAGTCAGCGGCTCTAGCCATTTAAAATCTTATGCAGAGCGATAAATCGCTGACTACGAACAAAAGTTTTATCTTAGATTTAATTATGTCTACCTACTTATCCACAGACGATCGCTTTCAACCCATTAACCTTTTTGAGTATGAAAAGCTAGCAAAAAAACATCTGTCTCAAACGACACTTGATTACTACAGCAGTGGTGCTTGGGACGAAATCACATTGCGAGATAATCGTGCTGCCTTTGAGCGAGTCAAGCTGCGACCTCGGATATTAGTCGATGTGAGCGATCGCAATCTGAGTACCTCTATTTTAGGACAACCCCTGCGATTACCTTTGTTAATTGCACCGATGGCTTTTCAATGTCTAGCTCATCCAGACGGAGAAGTTGCCACAGCCCTAGCTGCTGCATCAGCTGGTGTAGGTATGGTGTTAAGTACAATGGCAACAAAGAGCATTGAAGAAGTGGCGACTGCATGTAATCAGTTTCCAGATTCTCTACGATGGTTCCAGCTTTACATCCATAAAGACCGGGGATTAACTCATGCTTTGGTAGAAAAAGCTGATAAAGCAGGCTACAAAGCACTTTGTCTAACTGTAGATGCACCCGTTCTCGGACAGCGCGAGAGAGATAGACGTAATGAGTTTGCCTTACCCCAAGACTTACATCTGGCTAATCTTGCGAGCATCTCAGGGCTAGATATTTCCCATGAAAAAAGAGAATCGGGGTTATTTACCTACTTTGCCCAACAGCTAAGCCCAGCAGTCACTTGGGACGATTTGGAATGGTTACAGTCTTTATCTGGGCTACCTTTAGTCATCAAAGGAGTTTTACGCCCAGATGATGCTGTGCGGGCTGTAGAACATGGAGCCAAAGCAATTGTTGTTTCCAATCATGGTGGTAGACAACTCGATGGTGCGATCGCTTCTTTAGATGCCCTGACTGAAATAGTAGCCGCAGTCGATGGTAAAGTAGAAGTGGTATTGGATGGAGGCATTCGTAGAGGCACTGACATTCTCAAAGCTCTGGCATTAGGAGCAAAAGCAGTACTGATCGGACGACCCATATTGTGGGGACTAGCGGTAGCAGGACAAATCGGCGTATCTCATATCATCTCACTGCTGCAAGATGAGTTAAATGTAGGAATGGCCCTTAGCGGCTGTGCCAAAATACAGGATATTGACCCTAGTTTATTGAACCTGCCACGCCTTTAAGCTGGAGATTCTTAAAACTGTTATTCCAGCAAAACTTTGAGAAATAATTTTCAAACTTGTTACAAAATCTCTTAATCTAGAATATACTAGTTAAGATTACGATATAAGGGCGGGTGGCGGAATTGGTAGACGCACCACACTCAAAATGTGGCGGCCTTACGGTCATAGGAGTTCGATTCTCCTCCTGCCCACTGCCAAAAAAGTTGCTAAAGAGGTTAAAAACTTATGCGCCTGAAAAGATGGGAATCTCCCCGTAAAGAAGGCAGAAATGATAAAGGTAAAGGCGGTTCTGCTAGGAAGCGTCAACTGAAAAAACAAAGGCAAATGTTACGCCAAAAACTTAAAGAAAGTAACAAATCAGACAATAATCAAAACCAAAGAGCAGGGAAAGATAAATTTATCTTTCCCTTCTTTTTTGGGCTTTTATTTCAGAAACAATTGAAGAAGAATACATTCGTCAGAATTCAGGAGCGGAGACTTGGAAAGCTCTGCGGCTTGGCGTCAGAATCAAGACGCGACGCTCGAATACTCGCTACCGCTCCGCTATCGCGGACTCGAAGGAGCTTCGCTATCAGTGGGGGATTGGGACCCTTACAGGTGATTGTAGACCGCTAAATCGTACCCCTTTCCTACGGAACGCTCCGCGAACGGGGAAGCTTGCTACGCGTAGCGTCTGGAGAAAGAAAAGATTTAGCGAGGGTCTTAAACCCAGTTATTCATCCGCCCTTCGGGTGACGCTCGTACCTCGCTAACGCTACGCTAACGGCAGTCGCTCATGGGGGAAACCCCCTTTCTGCGCGCTGCCTCACCAGTCACACTCCAATTCAATTGGAGAATTCTGGCGACTGACGCCTTTATTCTGTTTTGATAAAATCTAGAGATTTTTCATCAATACAGAGACTAAATTAAATCTGTAATAAATTTGTAAATTATAATCAAAAGTTATTAGCTGTTCTTTAAAATATACTAATTTTCATTCAACCTCTTAAGCGCATATTCACGTATAAAATTGGCAGACTTAGTGGCTAGCATTTTACTTTTCTACTTAAAGACTTAAGTACTATATACTACTTAATATACAGCATTTATCTAGGAATTTATCGCAATTATAATGCTTGGATGAACTAATCAAAAATTAATTATGAAGGAAGTATGAATTTTGTCAAGCAGTATCTAAAATCCTTAACATAAAACAGTAAGCTAAGACACAGCAGCAAATAATTCTAGTATTACCGATTAAGCCAAAAGTATACTAAAAAGGCAATTGCACCTCCATATGTTAACTTCCAACAATGACACAAGCCGACAAAAAGTCAGGAGTCATCCAATCCGAAATATTAAATAATTTGGATTGGTCTAGGTAATCTATGAATTGTTTTCTTGTATACAGGAGTTATTGATGGTGGCTAGAGTGCTTCTACCTACTAAAAAAGTGCTTGATTTTCCTATTACTGCTTTACGGTTTGATGAGCAGATACAAACAATACTGAAGTGGGCGAGTAGGCGTGAGAGCAAAACTGTATATGTAGCCAATGTACACATGCTCATAGAAGCCCATTGGAATCCAGAGTTTGCCACCGTATTGCGAAATGCAGATATAGTTACTCCTGATGGTATGCCTCTGGTATGGATGATGCGAAAAATGGGAGCGCTTTACCAAGACCGTGTGGCAGGGATGGATATTTTTCTTGCATTGTGTCAGCTAACTCAAATACAAAATCTAAGCATTTTCTTTTTAGGTTCCCAAACAGAAATTCTGTCTAGGATGCAAAACAGATTAGAGAAGGAATTTCCACAAATAAAGATTGCGGCGATGGAACCTCTACCTTTTCGTCCTTTAACCGAAATTGAAGACGAAACCTTGGTTCAAAAGATTAACTCTAGTGGTGCTAGCGCTGTTTTAGTTTCTCTGGGATGTCCCAAACAAGAAAATTGGATAGCTCAACATAAGGGCAAAATACAAGCTGTAATGATTGGACTGGGTGGAGTTTTCCCAGTTTATGCCGGAATTCATAAGCGGGCACCCCGCATAGTTCGAGACTTAGGACTTGAATGGCTATATCGATGGATTCAAGAACCACGCCGACTTTGTGGTCGTTATGCCAAGACTATTCCACTCTTTATATGGCTAGCTACTAAACAACTATTATCATCAAGTCGGATTGCAGCGGTCTTCCTTCACGAGACTGGGGACTAAAGAAAAAGAAATAAGTGAGACTAACTCTAATGCGTTCACCATCAAAGGAACCAGATTTTAGATGCTAAGGAAAGAATTTTATGCCTGAAGCATCAAGATTCAAGGTATCAACCTCAAAATGATCAAAGATTCTAAGTCTAAGGATTCCAACTCATTAATGTCCTGCTGTAAAAACCCATTATCTGAAATCAACTATTAAAGTACTTGACATTAACCCAGGACTAAATGTTATACTAACCATAGTGAAATTATTGGGGCGTCGCCAAGTGGTAAGGCAGCGGGTTTTGGTCTCGCCATCCCTGGGTTCGAATCCTAGCGCCCCAGTTGATCTAGAACACAGGCTGAAAATTCTATGTTATAGATTTTTTGCGTTTTGATTAAAATGTATCTCAATGCATATAATTCTGTAAATGTTACTTGTCAGGGGATTTGAGAGCTTGATCTAGAGTCTGCCTAGCTAGTTCTGCTTTAGACCGCGCTTCTTGGTAACGCACATTAGCTTGAGCAAAATTTTTGAGAACTTTAAAACCTTCCTTGAGTCGAGTAATTTCCTCTTCTGTTACCAACTGATCGCTGAACAAAATATCAACAGCTTTGTGAATTTCCAACGCCTCAGTTCGTGACTCCTGAACTTTCAATTTGAGCGTGGCTAGGTTACTCAGAACCTGAACAGCTTGTGTAATTGTATCCTCACCACTAGCAGTATCAATAGTTGACTCTTTTACCTCAATTAATTGTTGAGGGCCAAATCCTTCTTCCAGTTCCGTGGGTAGCTTACCTGCATCCATCAGTTCCATTAGCTGATCCATTGCTTTATCACGGGCTTTAGCTGAATCTTTTCCAGAAACAGTAAGGATAATTTCTGGGCTTTGAGCGAGAGTGTATTGAACCATATTTGAGCAGAAAGTTTGCTGGTTAACCAGAGCTGAGGAAAACAATTATAACATATTATGTCTTAGGTCATTTATTGGTTTATCGACTTTAGTATCAGTTTGCTAAATTCATGTGATTTATTATCTTTTTTAATGATTTATAGCAGTCGCCAAAGCCGTTAGGACAGTTCGTGGGAAACGCGCCTTCAACAGGATACTATGTGATTTTATTGCTGTCCTAAGCTCCCTGTCCATTGCTATAATTGTTATTCCTACTTTTACCAAGTCCCTCAAAATAAAACTTTATACTTAAGAAAAGGGAATAATTTTTAATAGGAGGGGAGAGCAATGGCTCCCAGTCCCACCATCATGCAAGCTGTGGAACAATTGGGCTACCGTGTTACCGTTGGTGATGTGGCAACTCAGGCAGGATTGAACGTCGCTGAAGCTAATCAAAGCTTGTTAGCCCTGGCATCTGATGCTGGCGGACATTTACAGGTAGCGGATTCCGGTGATATAGTTTTCCTCTTTCCACAAAATTTTCGAGCAATTTTGCGTAATAAATACTTCCGGCTACGATTGCAGGAATGGTGGAAAAAGGTCTGGAGTGTTCTGTTTTACGTGATTCGCGCTTCTTTTTTAATTTTCTTAATTGTTTCTATCACCCTGATAATTATTGCTATCTACATTATTACTACCTCTACCAATTCAGACCGTAATGGGGACAATCGGGGCAGTAATTACGGCGGTGGGGGCTTCTTCTATTTTCCAAATTTATTTTGGTATCTTAGCCCAAATTATGACACCCACTACCAGGAACGGCGACGTGAAAGCCGGCAAGAAAGCAATCTGAATTTCTTTGAAGCTGTGTTTTCGTTTTTGTTTGGCGATGGTAATCCAAACGCTAACTTAGAAGAACGTCGCTGGCAAGAAATTGCTACGGTGATTCGGAGTAACCGTGGTGCAGTGGTGGCAGAACAAATTGCCCCATATTTGGATGACATTGGCCAAGGATACACAAGAGAGTACGAAGATTATATGCTGCCCGTTCTGACGCGATTTAATGGGCAACCAGGAGTAAGCCCAGAAGGTCAAATTGTTTATTACTTCCCAGAGTTGCAGGTGAGTGCAGTTAAAAAGCGCCGTCATGCAATATCAGATCACTTAGAGGAATTTCCCTGGCGTTTTAGCGCTGCAAGTTCAGGGCAAATTATGCTGAGTGCTGGGTTAGGGATACTAAATTTTGTTGGTGCTTTAGTACTGGGAAGTTTATTGAGAGATGGAACTGTTGCTGTGCAGTTAGGTGGACTGGTAGCTTTTGTACAAGGAATTTATTGGCTGCTATTGGCTTACGGAGCAGGTTTTTTAGGCATACCGCTATTGCGTTATTTCTGGATTCAGTGGCGTAATCGCAAAATAAACGATCGCAACCGCGATCGCCTTTCCAGAGCAAGGCTATTGACAAGTCCTGATGCACTTTTGCAACAAAAAATCAACTATGCCCAACAATTTGCAACAGAAAAAGTCATTGGCAACGAAGATTTAGTGTATTCTAGCGAAACTGACTTACTTGACCAAGAAGTTGAACGTTCTGCAAAAATTGATGCTGAATGGCAACGGCGCTTAGAACGTGGGAGTGGGGAATAGGAAGCAGGGGAGCAGGGGAGCAGGGGAGCAGGGGAGCAGAGGAGAAGTAGCAGTAAGTTTTACCCCTCTGCCTCTTGTGCCCAATGCCCAATACCCCATGCCCAATGCCTAATTACTTCGCCTGAATCGGTGTTAGAGCTACACCTTGATAATAATGTCCCAAAATTTGCAGATGGTTTACTCCTTGCCGAGCCAGATTGTACGCCCCCCACTGACTCATACCTAAAGCATGACCGTAGCCAAGCCCTTGCAGTACAAAACTACCATCGCCTCCTTTGGTGACGGTAAAGCGGGTACTTTTTAACTTGAGGGCTGTTCGTACTGCCTCGCCCTGTAGCATCTTTGTGCCCTTGTTGCCGACAATCTTTAAAACTTTAACACTGCCAAAAGGTGAGTATGTTTCTGGAATCATCGCCGTCACACTGCCCACCTCAGGAAATTTAACGCTAATTTCACTGGGTGAGAAGGTTTTCACCCAATTACACTCGCGAATATTTTGATCGTAGTCTTGAACAGCACGTAGATAAGGTTCGTTGCTTCCCCAAACATCTTCTACGTTTTCAGTGTGTCCCCCAGAACAAGCGTGGAAGACTGAGAGAATAATCCGATTTTTGTAAGTTAGTACCTGCCCTAGAGTAGAATCTACTGCGGTGTAAGTAGCAGGAGATTCACTAATGACACCTTTGTAAATTTGCCAGTGATCGGGGGTATTGCCTACATCATAAACAGGATTATTTCGTTGTTTTTCCCGTTCGTAGAGGGCATAAGTGCGGGCTGCGATCGCTTGGGCTTTTAAAGCTTCTTGGGGCCAGCTAGCATCCATTTCGCCACCAAGAACGCTGTAGAGATATTCTTGATCGTCAACCCAGTTAACAGCGGTTAAGCCCTTATCTGTGGGGACAACTAGAGTTCTGCCCCGATACCAGCGATCGCCAATATAAACAAATCCTTTGCCAGTTGGCTCAATCCAAAATAAACCAGACTGCCACTTATCTAAAGCAACTCCGCCAGGAACGGCTTGAGCATAATATGCACTCATTGCTGGCAACTGTCCAAGAGTCCGGCCAGTACTATCCTTAACGATCCCAGTAGTGGAACTACCCACTTTTACCTGATTAACGTCCCTCTCAATTGCCACACGTAGGATTACAGACGCTTGGGCTGGAGCAACCAAAGCTATCCACAAAAAGATACTTACCCACCAATAACGTATTTTAATCTGAGAAAATAAAGAGCCTAAGTAAAGTTGGAATTTCATACCGATCATCTAATTACACTAGTATCTAATCGACGCTCTAGATTTTGACGTCTACTACTTTAAGATGAGACAGTTCTCCAACGCTGGAGGTTGCCACCTCCTACTAATTATGCATTTTGCTTTAAATATAAGGTAGAAATCAGAAATTGGGGAAAGTGAATCGTTTAAATCTGACTGCCGTAGAAGAGAAACTTTTATTCTCCGATTTACGATGCCAATACCTTTTGAGAATTGCTCACTTCATTAGCGATAATTCCAATTAAATTCAACTTACTCAAAATTTCTGTTGCTTGAGTCAGTTCAGTTCGAGTCACTTTTCCCATGCGCTCTACCATTACAATACCACTGCAAAAAGATGCCACAATCCTGGCATCAACCGTGCCTAAAATAGATGGAGCATCTATTAGTACTAGGTCATAACTTTGCTCAAACACCTCTATTAGTTCTTTCATCCGTTGAGAACTGAGCAACTTCACTGTATCTTCTGGTTCTGGCCCAGCAGTCAAAATATCAATGGAGGGGTGAATCGGCTGGATATAATCTTGAAAATCAGTAGTTGTCTCATCAACTAATAACAGAGATAGTCCCCAGTCATTGGATAGTTCCAGGATTTTATGCAGGCTAGGATTATGTAGGTTAGCATCAATTACTAATACCCGTCGATGCATTCGGGTAGCACTAGTTACAAGGCCTAACACTAAGGTTGTCTTCCCTTCCCCTGGTAGTGCTGAAGTAAACATCAGCGACTTGAACGGTAAAGGATATTTTAATATTTGAATATTTTGGTAGATCATGTCCAAAGTTTCATGGACGGGCAATTTATTACTGGCTTCTATTACAGAATAATTTGAGTTTCTTCGACCATTCCAAGGCAGACCAAGCCGCCGTTTTTTGACACCACTTGATGGTAATTTGGGTACTGATCCCAGTACACGTAGGTTTGTCAATTTCTTTAAATCTCCGGCACAATAAATAGCGTCATTAAACTTTTCCAAAATTAGGGCTACTAAGATACCTAAAATCGGCCCAATTACCGCTCTTCCAAGCAAGAGTAATAATCTGTTGTTACCCATATAAGTACCGGGAGAAGGTTCTGCCAAAACTTGCCAGTTATATCCTTCCTGAGCAATTTTTAGTCCCAATGACTGTTGTGCCTGGAGTAGTTGTTCAAGGTTTTTGCGACTAGTTTGTACCTTTGATAGCAAACGATTATACTCTGCTATTAAACTTGGGTATTTGTTTAGCTCAGACCGTAGTTGCTGTTCTGACTCAATGAGATTTTTTTCATTAGCAGTCAGTCCTAAAACACTTGTCTGGACTAAAACAAACTCATCTACTAGCGTTGGATCAACTCCTAGCATTTGTCCTTTTGAGAAGGGTTTATCTTTATTGCTGTTAGTAATAGTTTTCACCTCTTCTCGTAATAAGGACAGTTGACTTTGGCGTTGCTGTTTTAATTTTTGTACCGATGGGTAATCATCTGTATAGCGGAGCCGCTCCTTAGCCAAAGCTAGTTCAGTTTTTTGAATTTCACTTAATAATGCTTGATAGCGGCTTGACTGATTTAATTGAGAAGAAATCAGTGTATTCTGCTGCGACGAAGACGCTATTAGTTGCTCTAGATTATTGTAGCGAGCGTTTACATCTTGAAGGTTGGCACGAGTGGTTTGTAGCTGTTGTTGAATATCGGCTAAAGATTCTAGCAGAATTTTACTTTGGACTTCGGGATCGAGTAATTTATGTTTTTTGCGAAACTGTTCTAAGTTTTTCTCAGCTTTACTCACCTCTTTTTTTATCTCAGGCAAGCGAGTGTTTACAAAAGCTAATCCTTGATTTAGACGTTCTTTTTGCTGCTGTTTGTTGTAGTTTTGGTAGACTTTCTGTAGAGCTTGAAGTACTCTTTGTGCTTTGACGGGATCTTCATCATTAAAAGAAACTTTAAATGCCTGATTAAAAACTTTATTTGTCCCTATGCCTCCCGCTTCTGGAGTTACTTCTAAAGGTGCTTTTTTGTTATGTTCTTTTTGACCATTGATGTCTTGTAAGGTAATATCAGGATAATCAGAATGGAGTAAATCTACAGCCTTCTGAAGCAACTTAGAACTCAGCATGAGTTTCATCTGAGTAGTGGAATCAACAACTTGAGAATTTAAATTGGTAACTTGAGTATTTGACTGTGCCCCTTCAGATAAATTGGAATTCACCAATATCTGCATATTGCTCTGGTAAGTAGGTTTGGCATTGATAGCCAAGAGGCTAGCAGCTGACATAACTACACAGGAAACCCCAAAGATCAAAAAGCGTCGGCGAAGCAAAATAGTAGATAGTTGTTTGATGTCAGCTGCACCTTGTGCTGAAGTAGTAACCTGTTGCTCTTGATTCAGACTAGTCTTAGCCACTATTAAACTCCTTTAATATCGAAACACTATATTTATTTGGAAGATTTATGAGAAATATGAAATGATATTTTACACCTAATAGCTGCGAGCGCATACTTAATTCTTCTTCCAACAATGACAAGCTAATTTGGCACAACATTATGCCAACTGGCGCTTTCATGTTCATCAATTCATGCATATAAATTCTTAATCAGTGTTTGAAGAATAAATTTTTAATAAATATTTTATTTCAGAAATAAAAATCTTGACAAAAAATTAATTATTTTTTCTAAGTATTTGAGTATAAAATTATCCAAATCACAATCTTACATATATATATTCAAGTTATTTTAATAACTTTTAATAGAAAAAACACATTGAGAAAAATATTTCAACCATACTATTTGTATATTATTGATACATCTAGTTAACCGTAAATTGTTGGTTAAATAGTTGACTTACGCGAAAAACGAAGTTACTGTTTATTTGCTTGATTTTATGATTGAGACTTTTAAAATCTAAGATAGAAACTGGTTAATTTTAGATTTTAGATTAGAAGCGTTTAATAGGAAATCTAAAATCTAAAATTGTTCGATTGAGCGTAGCCAAAGTCCAAAATTTAAACGCCTACCTTGGTTAACTCTACTTCCCGCCGTCTGGGTACTTCATGAATCATAAAATCGTAAGCCATATCAGTACAGGGAAAAATAGCACGAGCTTCTTTGAGGAGATCCTTCAACTCCAAAGTATTTCCGGGAGCATAGCGAGGACTGAAATGACTCATAATCAGTCGATGCGCCCCAGCGGCTAAGGCTGTTTGCGCTGCCATTGTGGTTGTGGAATGCAACCGCTGGAAAGCCATATCTGCATCTTGATGGGCAAAGGTTGCTTCGTGAATTAATACATCAACATCACGAGCTAATTCCACTGCACCATCACAATAAATTGTATCTGTACAATAGGCAATCTTTCGACCAATTTCTGTAGGACCACACAATTGGGTGCCATCAATCACCCGTCCGTCCGCAAGGGTAACTGTTTCACCGCGCTTGAGTTGACCGTAAACCCGACCAGGAGGAATTTGCAACGCCTTGGCTTTTTCCACATCAAAACGTCCGGCTCGGTCTTTTTCGGCTACGCGGTAGCCGAAAGCTGTAATCCGATGATGCAAATTACCGCAGCTAACGGTAAAGTCATCGTCTTCATAAATTATCCCTGGACGGATGGCGTGAACTTTGATTGGGTAAGAAAAGTGCGTGTAGGAATAACGTGAAGCGGATTGAATGTAATCATTTAATCCAGGTGGGCCATAGATATCAATTCGTTCCACATTACCAGCCAAGCCGCAAGTAGCAAGAAGTCCCATCAAGCCAAAGATGTGGTCGCCGTGCATGTGGGTGATAAAAATTCGAGAGACTTGACTGATTTTCAGTTCACTCCGCATAATTTGATGCTGAGTACCTTCGCCACAGTCGAATAACCACAGTTGTGCCCTTTGGGGTAATCTCAGAGCGACACTGGAAACATTGCGCGATCGCGTGGGTACACCGGAACTCGTCCCTAAGAATGTTATCTGCACAGTGTTCTTTAGTCTTCCTATTGCTCAATTTGCAGCTCTATTTTCTATAGTGGCACGGTTAATGAGCAAAATATTTCGGATTTTGGGGATTGGGCATTGAGCATGGGGCATAGTTAGCGATCGCCTTAATAAAGCTTCTAAGTTTATCCAAACCGTAAGCAGAGTGTGAGACTTGAGGGGATATCAATTACTCAATTCTCTTGAGTAATCAACGGTGAGTAGCCAGATTCATGAATGCTTTAAACAAATCCGGCAGAAATATATGAAGTTTTGTAACACAGTGCGTAATTATAACTAGCCAAGCTGAATTCATAATTATCGGAGTTCACAAGAGCGTTAGAAACTTAATGCTTTCGTACCACTCTAGACTTTGTATTATTGATTTCCTCGTTGTCAAACTGTACTAATCAAACTCACGTTTATTTAGTACATCACAAGATAAGTTTATACATTTACCAATCTACAAGGAGAGTAAAATTTATGGCATCTCAAAATTCACAGGAAGCAGTCGTTGATTCTGAAAATTTAGAGCAGTTAGAAGAAAAAATTCAACAGGAAATTATAGAAATTTTGAAAAACTCTAATTTCCGAACGCTACTCGAAGAAAACGGTATATCAAAAGATAGAGTTCTGAAAATTAAGCTTGAGTGCCATATCGAACTAACTCCAACTTCATCTAATGATGCTGTTGATAATAAGCAACCCCAGGGATTTTTGCCACCAGATTTAGGTCCTGTTGTCTTAAAATTGCAATGCTGCGAGGACTGGAAGGGATATTGCGTTGCCTGCTAGAAAACCGTAGCGGTATTGTTAACTTAACACTTAATCTCGATTAATTGAGAATAAAGGTAAGGAACTTCCAAATAAAAAAATATCTGTAGGGTGGGTGTCTCGCCCGCCCGTAACCAAGGGCAGACAAGATGTCCATCTCACAATATTGGATAATTTGTTTCTGGGTAATCCCTAATAGCGTTGCTCTAAAAAGCCAGTTTTTTTTTGTTGGTAATGTTATAAAACTTCTTTGTTATGCACAATAAGCAACGGGTTCATCTGTAAGCTTACAATAGATACCGTTGCGAATAATAGCAATTTTGAATTAACTGGAATACAGGTTTTTCGGGTAGCTAGCATCGTTGTAATCTTAATTGTGTATTCTTTGCAATGTAAAATACTTAAATTTTTATAAAGAACGAAATATATCTTACAGATTTCAATGTAACCTAATTAAAATTGTTACAGCTTCACGGTTGTTCAATAACTATCTCTTTTATGGAAAGGTGCAATACTAAGTATGAGTAATTTTTTGTGCTCTGTTAAAGCTTTAGGATTTGCAATAGTTGGTGCAATAGCTTTTTCTGGAACTTCTGCTATTGCCCAAATTAACCAAGATAGTACTCTACTTAATAAGTCTTGCATTGCACAAGAAAATAACAGTGAAAGCCAATTTTTAAACAAGAAGCCTGAAAATGATGGTATCTCTGGAAACAATAATCGGAAATTTAATTTCACTATCAACCAAACTAAAGTTAAATTTAGTAATACTGTTGATAGCCAGCAACCAAAGAAGTTTTTGCCAGCAGCGGGCTTGAAGTGCTGCCTAGACTGGCAAGGACGTTGCATTCAATGCTAGAAAACTGTAACACTATATCAACTTAATATCTGTGATTCTAGCTTCTTGAGAATAAAAGTAATAATATTACTATAAAAAACCAAATTAATTTTTAGTAATATCACAAAATTACGTTTTTATTCTTAATCAACAAGCTTGTTGGTAGTTAAGTTAACAATATTGCTTTTAGACAGTTAGAATTAGAAGTTTTTGTAGAGGCATAACATTGTTGTGCCTCTACTAGTATTATTTTTAACAATGAAAATTATCATATTTAGGGAATAGCAAAACGTATATTAACGATTTCAATATTGTACTTGATTGAGATAAATATATTTTACTGAATAGAGGTGCAGTATCACCATTATTTAGCAAATGGTACCTTTTTAGAGGAGTTTATTATTCGTTATGAGTATTTTATATGGCTGGTTTCAAGGGTTAGGAATTGTAATAGGTGGTGCAATAGCTTTCTCTGCTAATTGTGCTTTTGCCCAAATCACCCCGGATGGTACTCTACCTAATAATTCTCAAGTTACAACACAGGGTAATATCACAATTATTGAAGGTGGAACCCAAGTAAAAAGCAACTTGTTCCACAGTTTTAAAGAGTTTTCTGTACTCAATGGGACTACAGCTGAGTTTAAAAATACTGATGGTATTCAGAACATTATTAGCCGGGTAACAGGTAATTCTATTTCTAAGATTGATGGTATCCTTAAAGCTAACGCCCCAGCTAACCTGTTTTTGATCAATCCCAATGGGATTATTTTTGGTACTGATGCTTCTTTAAACATCGGCGGTTCATTTATTGCAAGTACAGCGAGTAGTCTGAACTTTGCCGATGGTACAAAGTTTAGCGCCACAAATCCCCAAACCACAACCCTGCTAACAGTAAGTGTTCCCATTGGCTTACAATTTGGAGCCACTGCGGCTCCTATCTATAATCAATCCCAAGCAAGCCCAGATGGTGCAGTCAATAGTTTGGGTGAACCTGTTGGTTTACAGGTGCCGATAGGCCAAACCTTGGCACTTATAGGCGGTGATCTTTTACTGCAAGGCGGAAGTTTAACAGCAGTATCAGGACGAATTGAGTTAGGAAGCGTTGCTGACAATAGTCTGGTCAGTCTGAACTCAAACAACCAAAATTGGGTCTTGGGATATGAAGGCGTCCAGAATTTCCAGAAAATTCAACTAATCCAGCGAACTGTTGACGGTTCTGGAATTCCATCTCAGGTAGATGTTACTGGCGTGGGTGGTGGTAATATCAAGGTGCAGGGCAAAAGTGTGGAACTAATTGGTCCTTTTGTGATCTTGAAAAATCGGAATAATGGTGTTGGAAATGGTGGAGAATTAAGGATTACTACCAGGAAATTAATTGTTCGAGATGCTGCACAAGTATTGACTTCTACTCGAGGCAGTGGTGCAGGGGGAAATTTGATCGTTAATGCCTTCGACTCAGTAGAGTTAACTGGTGCTTTTACTACGTCCGATAATAGGGTTCTACTTAGTACACTTTCTGGCATAACTATATCTGATGGAAAGGCAGGTGACCTGACACTCAATACTAAGAAATTGCTTATCCAAGGTGGAGCACAAATTTCAACAGAGTCTAGTGGAGCATATCGAACTCAACAAGAATTTGTACCAGCCGTTGGACCAGGAGGGAATTTGACCGTCAATGCCTCAGAGTCTATAAATCTAATTGGAACCGCAGCAAATGGTTCGCCTAGCGGCTTGCTTGCTAGGACTCTAGGCTCTGGAGAAGCTGGAAAAGTGACAATCGCCACAGGACAATTGATTATCTCGGATGGGGCTGCAATAACTGTGAGCAGTCAACTTCCAAAGCTTTCACCAAATGCAATCTCCACAGGAGATGTAAATAATTTAGGATCAGCAGGGGAAATAAATATAACTGCTCGCTCCATCCTGCTCGACAATAAAGGAAAACTCACATCTAATAGTGAATCAGGTCGGGGTGGTGATATTTTGCTACAGGTACGGGACTTATTACTAATGCGCCGCAACAGCCAAATCTCTACTAATGGAGGGGGTGATAAAACTGGCGGTAATATCACCATCAAAGCACCTAATGGCTTCCTAGTCGCCACTCCCTTCGGAAACAACGATATCACCGCCAACGGCTTCTCTGGCTCTGGTGGTAAAATCACAATCACCGCTAAGAATCTCTTTGGTTTTGTGCCTCGCACAGGTGCAGACGTAGAAAGACTCGATCCAACAGGCGAAACAAACCCGAATAATCTCCAAACAAGTGATATCACGGCATTTTCTCAGCAAAACCCTTCATTAAATGGCACTGTACAAATCAACTCACCAGATGCTGACCCCAGTAAAGGATTAGTGGAATTGCCCGTAAATCTGGTTGATCCTTCGCGGCAAATTGTTGCTAGTTGTAGTTCTGGTGGAAAAATAGCAAGAAATTCATTTATTACCACTGGACGTGGAGGACTAATAGCCGATCCCACCCAGCCATTGATAGCTGATGATGCAGTGATGGCAGATTGGATCGCGCTCCCTCCAGAGAGTCAGAATCGTGGTGATGGTATTCAGAAAAGAGCCGTTGTTCAGGCGCAGCGAAACACAGAACAAAAATCACAGAAAGTTAATTCTGTCACTGAACCTACTCAAATTGTAGAAGCCCAAGGCTGGGTAATGGATGCCAATGGGAACGTAGTTCTGGTTGCTCAAGTACCCACACAATCGCCCCATAACTCCTCACTCACCGCTACATCTTGTGCTGCTCATTAAAATTTGAAATATGGCGATATTTCGTAACTTTGTGGTCATGCACAATGCCTTCGGCGGGCTATGCCTACGCAATTGCTGCAATTGCTGCTCTTGTTGCGATCGCTCTGCTTTCCACAAATCATGATGCAATGAGATTATGAAGAATTCACAGGCTTCTGAATTCTGCAACAACGCAGATGATGACTTGCTTCCAGAGTATAACTTTGACTATCACAAAGCCTTACCCAACCGTTTTGCTAGTCAGCAAGAAAAAGCTCCTTTGACAGTTACTCTTGATGCTGATGTCGCTGAGATATTCAAAACATCAGAAGCTGTTAACAACGCTCTCCGTGCCTTACTCTCAGCAATTCCAAAGATTGAAAGATAAACTGCGTACGCCGAAATAGCAAATGCGTACACCGAAATAACAAATGCGTTCGCCGAAATAACAAATGCGTTCGCCGAAATAACAAATGAGTTCGCCGAAATAACAAATGAGTTCGCCGAAATAACAAATGCGTTCGCCGAAATAACAAATGCGTTCGCCGAAATAACAAATGAGTTCGCCGAAATAACAAATGCGTTCGCCAAAGTAACAAATGCGTTCGCAGAAGTAACAAATAAAACCATAGGATAGGGACGCATAGCTAGCTGTGTGCCCCTAGAGGAGATTGTGGTTCAAAAAGAGCATAAAAGGCTATAAGTTAAACTGTCTCTGGATCAATGTTTAATTCTCGTAACTTTGCAGCCATAAGCGATCGCAATTGCTGCTCTTGTTGTAAGCGTTCTGCTCCCCACAGCAGCAATTGACCGGTTTCATCCCACCAGCGCAACCAATATCCAGTCCGATTTACTTTCGCACCCTGCCAAATTCCTAAAAACAGTCCAATGTTAGCAATCCAATACAGTCTATCCTGATTCGGTTGCTGGAGTTCGTATTGCCCTGAAGCACTAAGTTGATAGACTTCCACCCACCCCGCCTCTGGTTCAAAAATTACATAGATGGGGACTTGGAGAATGCGCTCATAGTAGTACCACTTACCAGGTGGGTACTTAGCTTTAATTGAGTATTCACTACCTTCTGTCTCTGACAAAAATTCCATGACGATCGCCGGAATTTCTCCTTCTAGCTTCGGGGTATAACTACGACGGTTTTGGTTTAGTGGAACTGTCGGTAACACAGAAGGGACATAGAACCAATCCGGGGCTTTAATTACCAACTTGCCATCTACAGTTGCACAAATCCCAAAATTTGTACCAATGAGTATCTGAGGCTGAATTAAAAGAGCCAGTTCCAAGCTTTCAGTTAAGGCAAATGCGATCGCTGGCTGACTAATATTATCCACAGGCTCATCGGGTAAAGGAAAGTCATCAGGTAACTTTTCCCAAGTGACAATGGGTTCAATGATAGTTGTTGACATAGAAACCTGGAGTCAGGTAGTTATTGCTATTATGTCGCACAACTCTTAATTCCCCACTCTCTAATTCGTCTCCTGAATTTGCAAACGAACAGTGTGTTCAGTCGCACCACTAAGTTGCAATTCCATGATTTCACCACCCAGAGGTTCCAAGCAAGTGAGGAGCGATCGCAAGTTGGGTGTACTTGCACCAGTATCTACATATAATCGATCTGCTAAATTACCGATTCGTTTCCAAGTCATGTACAGTTTAGCGATCGTTTGTTCAATTTGGGATGCTTGATTTACCAAGTCAGCAGCAATGCTCAAACAGCCGACTCTTTGGGCTTCTTCTAAGGCTATTTCAATGTCAATATTTTCCTGTGTCAGCGCCTGAACTTGAGCCGCTCCTTTAAGATACTTAGCCAAGTTACGCGCTTCGGTAGTTACCTGTTTGAGGGTATCCACATCAGGATTGGCAGCTATTTCCTTTTGGATAAACTTTTGATGCGATTCTGGCAGTTTTTCCATTTCCTTCACCAGTGGGGCGATGTAGCGCGGGGGAAGGGTGTTATCTGCTGCTTTTTCTTTGACTGCTTCAGGTAATAAATCTGAGGACATGGCTGTCCATTCATCATTGAGTTGACGCACTTCCCGCCTAGTGATGCGATCGCCTTTTTGGGCAGCTTCACTCACCATCTGTTGCACTTCTGGGACTGCTTTGGAGGTTTCGACAAATGCCCGTTTGCTGAAGTTGTTCACAGAGCTTGGGTCAAGTTTACCGTCTTCAATCAGAGTATCGGCACTATTTGCCAATTGTATCCAAGAGTATGCTTGACTTTTGCTGATTTCCCGCTCTTTTAGCCATCGCAGAAAGCCAGTACCGCGTCCGTCACCACCCACTTTTTCTCTGTCGCGGATCGCCCGTAAAATTCGCCCCCGCCAGATTTCAGTTTGCAAATCAAAGCGATCGCATACCTGCCAGGCTACTTCTAGCTGCTGTTGAAAATCTGACTCTAGAATCTGTTCATCTTCTGGATCGGGCAGTTCAAAGCTGATATCAGCTGGCTGTTGTAAGGCAGCAGCAAGGTCGTTGATGGAGTCGGTGTCTTGCACGATTGATGACTAACTAGTGGATGCGATCGGCTTATTATGCCATAATCTGTGGACTCTCACTTAAGGGGGAGTACGGTATTTTGAGTTACAACAAAGATAGTAAGAAGGGGTAAACCACCTTTGTAAAGTCTTTAATTAATCTGAAACAATAAAAATAAAACGATGAACCAGGTAGACTACCTCCGGATTAGCTTAATTGATCGCTGCAATTTTCGTTGTCAGTACTGTATGCCAGAGGGAGTAGAACTGGATTATATTCTCAAGCAACAGCTGTTAACTGATGAGGAATTGCTCACCTTAATTCAAGAAGTATTTATTCCAGTAGGCTTTAGCCGATTTCGGTTGACTGGGGGTGAACCTTTATTGCGTCCGCGTGTGGTGGATTTAGTCAGGGCGATCGCAACTCTCCCCCAAACTCAAGACCTCTCAATGACCACCAACGGTTTTTTGCTGGCTCCGATGGCACAAAACCTCTACAATGCTGGTCTGCGACGAATTAATATTAGTCTGGACTCTCTCGATCCCGACATTTTTGATCAAATTATTGGTAATCAGGGGCGTTCTCGTTGGCAACAAGTTTGGCATGGAATTCAAGCTGCCCATCAAGTCGGATTCGACCCCCTGAAGCTGAATGTAGTGGTGATTCCCGGCGTTAACGACCATGAAGTTTTAGATTTAGCTGCCCTGACAATCGATAAACAGTGGCACGTTCGATTTATTGAATTTATGCCCATTGGGAATGTGCATTTGTTTGGTGATCGCGGTTGGGTATCTTCAGCCGAGTTACGAGGACAGATTCGTGATCGCTGGGGCTTGACAGAATCACAAGTTCGTGGTTTTGGTCCTGCTGATGTCTTTCAAATTCCCGGTGCGAAGGGGACACTGGGATTTATTAGTCAAATGTCAGAATGTTTTTGCGATCGTTGTAACCGGATGCGCCTGAGTGCTGATGGTTGGCTGCGTCCGTGTTTATTGAATGAAACAGGTGAACTCGACTTAAAAACCGCTTTGCGTTCTGGCACTAGTACTGCTCACCTACAAGAGCAAGTGAGGCGTTTACTAGCAATCAAGCCAGAAATTAACTTTAAAGCACGCGATTCTGGTAATAAGGGTGTATACACCCGCACGATGTCGCAAATTGGCGGATAGTCATTGGTCATACTGAATCAAAGGCTGAAACTCTCTTCCTGTATGGAATGTCAACCCCTTCTCTGCGAGACGCTACGCGAACGGGGAATTCAAAATTCAAAATTCAAAATTCAAAAATTAGAACCACCAAAATAAATTTAGCGCAAAGTCGAGCCAGTAGCACAGTCAGGGTTTCCCGACTTGGGCGAAGTGGCGTTGAGCGGAGGTTTCCGACGCTCGCGGACTCGCTCTAAGCGAAGCCATGCCGAAGGCTTTACGCTGCGCTATCCGTTGGCGCAGCCCGCCGCAGGCATCAGACGGCAGTTCCTTTAAGCGGGGGAACCCCGCCAACGGACTGCCTCAACTTTGTAAGAGAGGGGCTTGAGTCGACTGACGTAGTATTTCTTGTACTGCGTATCTCGAAATACATTTTTTTTATTTTCCATAAATAAATTTAGGGGCTTGTATCATAAGTCTTTTTTGGTCAATATTGCCAGAATTATTGTTAAAAAAATTTAACTTCTTTGCACAAAGTATAGAAGAGAAAGTACCAACACACGATTTATCCTGTGGTCAGAATGTGAAAGTAATAAATGGTTCTACAGTGACATCTTTACACTAGGGTGTGTCATCAGTTGAGCAAACTACCGTAGCAGCAAGGTAAATTGCACTGAGAAAATTGACTTTGAGTTTGTCGTAGCGGGTGGCGTAGGCGTAGCCCGCCGTAGGCATCGCACGGTACTGCTTGAGTTTGGCAAAGAAGTTTTCAATTAAGTGACGGGCTTTGTACAAGTGTTTGTCATAATCGCGCTTAGTGGTGCGGTTACACTTGGAGGGAATGACAGCAGTCTTGTCTTGTGCTTGGAGAACATTGATTACCCGTGCATCAGCATCGTATCCTTTATCTGCTAACACAGTGTCCGTTCTCAGGTCAGGCAACAGCACATCCGCACCATCTAGAACAGGCTTGTCCAGGTGTGAGGTGAAAGCTGACCGGATTCCCCAACGCATCTACCACCGTATGGAACTTGGTACTCAACCCACCTTTGCTACGTCCAATCGCTTCGCTGTTTGCATCCCCCCCTTTACACCCGCACTGTGTTGATGGGCGCGGACAATCGTGGAATCAATCATTGCGTACTCGTTGTCTGCCTCTTGGTCTAACACTTGAAATACCCCTTGCCACACCCCAGTTTTGCTCCATCGACTGAAGCGGGTGTGTACGATTCGGAAGTCCCCAAACCTTTCGGGTAAGTCCCGCCACGGGATACCGGCTCGATAGCGGTACAACACTGCTTCCACGAACAGCCTATTATCCTTGGCTGTCCCCCCGACATAACCGTCTCGTCCTGGCAACAGGTCTTTGATCCTTTCCCACTGGTCATCCCTTAGAGCATAACGACGGCTTGTCATCGCGAGCAAATCCTTGTAGCTTGGTCATTTCTACTTTATCTTTCTTTACATCAACTGATGACACGCCCTAAATAGCCAACCTCAAAAAAAATAAGGGGTGTGCTTAAACACAGACCCCCATACTAATTATTCTCAATTAAAAAGTGTGAGCAGAGGTTTCGTTTCTTCTGCTCACACTTTGGGACTTGGTCTTTGCAAATAACTAAGAGAAAAGTCTGAGTGGAGGCTTCCTCCGTTCGCGTAGCGTCTCGTAGAGAAGGCATCAAAACTTCAAAGACAAATGACTATTACGCTTGTCGTGAGTAATATTCCACCACAAGTAGTTCGTTAACTTGTAGTGCCACCCATTCCCGCTCAACAACGCCGTTGACTTTACCAACCAACTTATTTTTGTCAAACTCCAAATGACTAGGGAGGTTTGCCAAACCAGGATATTGCAAGTTAGCTTCTACCAACTTCCGTGATTGTGCCCGATCCCTGACTGCAATTACTTCACCAGGACGGCATTGGTAGCTGGCAATATTCACCACACGACCGTTAACAGTTACGTGACCGTGATTTACTAGTTGACGAGCTGCTGGGATAGTCGGGGCTATACCCAAGCGAAAAACGGTATTATCCAAGCGCATTTCTAGCAATTGTAGCAGCACTTGTCCGGTAGAACCAGTAACACGTCTAGCTTTCCGCACATAGCGCAGCAATTGCTTTTCTGTCAAACCGTAGTTGAAGCGGAGCTTTTGCTTTTCCTCTAGACGGATAGCATATTCAGAGCGCTTCTTGCGATTTTGACCATGCTGCCCAGGTGGGTAAGCGCGTCTGGCACTTTTACGAGTTAATCCTGGTAAGTCGCCCAAGCGGCGGACAATTCTGAGGCGGGGCCCTCTATATCGGGACATGAGTTTCCTTAATCTAATCCTGTTTAAACTTTACCCAAACATTCCATTTTGACATTCCACTGAAGATAAATCAGCGGATTCTTGGTTTTTTGAGGGTGCTTACATTGGTATGATGTATCCTACCAATGTAGAGTCATCTTCTTTATGCCAGTTGCTTTAAGTCGGTTTAGCCGACATACTAGCTTCCAAGCTTGAATTCCGACGTGCCCCGTCGTACTAGTGCCAATAGGTTTTTTGTGTTTATTTAGTTTCGTAGGCTACTCAATCATTAGATTGGTTTACGCAGTATTCTTACTCTGAAATACTTTTTACGTTGCCTACTTATCTTTCAAACAGCTATATTAACACAATTTTCGACATAATTAATTATATCTGTACTTTACTACCTCTGAAATTCTTAGATTACAGAGGATTTTTAAGATATTTGAGTTAGCATAACTTTGGGTGTTTGGAGAATGGCAATGTCAATGAGCAAAAAAGTGGTTAGCAGAGTTAAGAACAAACAAGGCAGTTCCACCTCCAGGATTTTAACATTACCAGTTTTGGCTATAGCTGGATGTTTAACAATCTTGCCTAATGTGACTGTTGCTGCTTCCTACAGCAATGATTATAGTGTCTGTGCGGGTCGCCTCTTGAGTGTGGGTGTAAAAGCAGAAGCGGCATCAGAAGGTTGTGCAGCAGCACTGCGTCCAAAAGATTTGGCTGCTTGTGTGGTGAAAATTGATAAGGAAACTCAAATTGCTGCAACGGATGCGCTTTTTTCTTGTGGGAAGGCCCGGCGTCCTGAAGAGTTAGCAACCTGTGTAGTTGGCGTCAGCTTAAGTACTAAGGAAGAAGCTAATCCGACAGTTTTAGATTATTGTGGACGCAGTTTGTTACCCGTGCGCTTTGGCCAATGTGTGGTTGGCTTGCGTAGTCAAATCGACTTTCCTGCTACTCAAGCACTAAATACTTGTATCAGTGCTGATGATAGTGTTATCGGTGCTTCATCTTCGTCCACACCGCCAACAATAATTCCTGCGGGTTCAAGTCCAAGTTTAGAAACTACCCCATTTCCAACCCAACCAATTGTTCCAACCCAACCAGTTATTCCAACCCAACCAGTTGTTCCAACTCAACCAGTTGTTCCAACTCAACCGGGCACTAATTAGATTACAGTGCTTTGTATAATTGATTGAAAATACAGGTTGAATAGAGAGTGGCTATTTGCCAACCTGATTCAGGGACTACCAAAAAATAAATCATCCGATTTTAATTTGTAGGTTGGGTTGAGCAACAGCGAAACCCAACCTTATATATTACAATGCTTCAACCTGACTGGATAATTTCTGTTTGCTGACTATATAACGCGATGTACAACTTATTGTTTCGTTACATAAGGCGGATGTATGAACGATAGAAAAGAAAATTCCCACAATCCTCATCTGGAGAGAGAAAATCGTCACCAGTGACTGAAATGAGGGAAAAATGTTTTCTATTGAAGAGTTTATCATTGCCGTATTTTGTTGTGTTAACGACTTGTTGATTGAAATCACACATACCTACCCGAGCAAGAGACGAGGTTTTGCTCCAAGCTTAAGGGGGAGCGAAGTTTTAACAATGGAAATAGTGGCAGAGTTTTTGGGAATGGATGCAAGAAATTATTGATAAGGAAATAAAAAATCATTGGAATTATATGCAAATTGAATATATAGCTCAAGTAAAATACAGAATTTATGGCTCAAGTTTTCAAGATTTAACGTTTAAACAAAGAGCATATTTTAACGCTATTACAGATGATATAAATTTAGTTAGAAATGAAAAATCAGTAAGACTTTATTATTCATATACAGCAAGATATGTTAATTCAGCTAAAGATATATTAGGAAGCGGCTGTCTCAATTTTTATGCTGATGCTTCTTCAATTTTCATCCGAGTGAAGGACATATTTTTGACAAAAATAGAGCTAGTTTTTAGAAAATAAATATTGATGAAATTTCTGAAATGACAATTCTATTGAGAAGAATTACTAAACAAGAAATCTTTGATATGTTTGGCAAATATGACTCACTTACAAATGACGATATTAGGAACTTAGTGATGAAAAATTCTGAAGCTATTTTGCGATCTAGAGAGTCTGAGCCAAATACGTAAATATCCGATTTATTTTGTTCTTTGACTACAAAAGACGTTACACTTTTTATGCGTAAACTACTAATTGATACAGATACTGCTTCTGATGATGCTGTAGCAATTATGATGGCCCATTCTTGGACAGATGTACAAGTTGTTGCAATAACAATTGTTAATGGAAATGTGTCTGTTGAACAGGGTTTGAAAAATGCACTGTACACTTTAGAAACTTGTAAGGCTACTACACCTGTGTATGTTGGATGTAAAAAACCAATTTTAAGAAAAAGTAATTATGCTGAATGGTTTCATGGCAAAGATGGTATGGGAAATATGTACTATCCCAATTCACATATCAAACCCAAAATGTCACATGCAACTGATGCAATCATAGATTTACTAAAAACTTATCCTGATGAAATTACCCTCGTCACCTTGGGTCCTCTTACAAATATTGCTATTGCATTAAGCCGTGCTCCTGAAATTGCTTCCCTAGTTCCTCGCTGTGTAGTAATGGGTGGATCTGCTAATACAGTTGGTAATGTTACACCTGCTGCTGAATACAATATTTGGGTAGATCCAGAAGCAGCAAAGGTTGTTTTTCATAGTGAAATGCCAATTGAAATGGTTGGTTGGGAACTCAGTCGATATACTGCCGCATTGAGCTCTACTGAAATCGACATGATTGAGGCTTTCGGAACAGATAAATCGCTTTTAGCAGTGAATAGCAATCGATTTTCTTTTGAAGCTTCTAGAAAACTACAAGGAGCTATTGGATTAACACTAGCAGATCCAGTAGCGATGGCAGTTGCGCTTGATCCTACGATTGTAACCCGTAAAGGCAAATATTTTGTAGATATAGAAATAACAAGTGATCTAACTCGCGGTATGACAGTTATTGATGAATTAGATGTCCTTCATAAAGAACCAAACATAACTGTAGTTCGAGAAATTGACATACCAAAATGGAAAGAGATTTTATATAGTTGCTTAAGAAAATAAGCGATTAGTATTGCAGATCGCTACATTTAACTCTCCAATGGCTAGAAGCTGAAATCTAATAGCAAAATAGTTTCCCTAACCCAACACCTTACCAGTTTGGGAAAATGTCGTGAAATAGTAGTTAGGTGACATTGAGGCAGAAGAGGCAGGGAGGAAGCTAACAGCACCAAAATAGCGATCGCCCTCACCCATCCTGACCAATATCGTCAAATGCCGCCACACTGTATGCTAGGATGACGGCGAGATTTGGCGGGAATCCGATGAACAAACTCCAAGCAGCAGACTTTCTTGGCGTGAGTGTCCAGGCGCTTGAGCAGTATGTACAACAGGGGCG
This sequence comes from Nostoc sp., assembly GCF_036917535.1. Taxonomy (GTDB): domain Bacteria; phylum Cyanobacteriota; class Cyanobacteriia; order Cyanobacteriales; family Nostocaceae; genus Nostoc. The sequence continues at coordinate 100,628 of NZ_JBALDA010000018.1, read as the reverse complement.
AATCAGTGTTAAATACGAAAAAGGCAAAATTCGCCCGACTGCCAACTTTGACTTTTCTGAACTGGAAGCATTCAAGGAAGAATTCAACCAACCGATCGTAAAACCTGCCTTTGAATCTCGTCAAATAACGACAGAGCAACAGCCACTGACAAATAAATTAGTGCATCAATCTGGTGAGGTTACGGAGTTTGACGAGATTGGAGTTAATTTAGAATTTTGCACAGTTTGCACAGTTAGTTGTACTAGTACAGTACGGCGTAAATAAACCACCCCTACCCTTCGGGAACGCCAAGGGCGAACGGGTGACGCTCTCTACGAGACGCTACGCGAACGCAGGCTCGCTAACGCTGCGCTAACAGCAGTTCCTCATGGGGAGCCAGTGCGTTGGGCGGCTCTGCCGACTTGAAGCAACTGGCGTGGAAACCCCCTTTCTGCGGACTGCCTCACCATTCAAAACCAATGAAATGCTTACGCTGTATTAATTTTGAATTTTGAATTTTGAATTCCGCCTTGCGGTACTAGTCTTCTTTTTCACCAAAAGCTGTCTGTAAAATCACTGCAATACCACCGTCTTGGTGATATTTGTCTGCCCAGGCACGGATAACTTCATCTAATTCTTCCATAGCCTGATCTATTTTTTCTGGCAGTATGTCAAGTTCTTCCAGCAAGCGCATGGCGTTTCGTCGCCGTTCTGCCCAATTTTTCATCATGCGGAAATACCGAGCGGTATCTTCCACGGTGATGTGTGTACGTTCTTCATCGTCTGTTGGGGTATAAGAAAGACGAGTAAGCGCGTAGAAGGGCATTCCCCAAGGAGAATCAATCCGTGTCACCGTTCCTGAGTAAAGCAGACGACGCTTGATATGCTCACCCAAAGCTTCACTCAAAGGCATTTGGTGTTCGGGTGGTAAGTCTTCTTGCGATCGCTTGTGTAAAAACTCGATCAAATCCAGAAACTCAAAGGAGCTAACTAACTGAGCATCAGGTAAATTACTGGGCAGTTTCTGCTCAATTTGTCTTTTTTCTTCACTTGTCAGACTGGTACCAGGAACGCGCGATCGCCCCGGTTGCCAAGGATATTTTTCTAGCCAGACATAAGGCAATTGAATTAAATAGCGAGGTTCCTGAGAACCCAGCATTTTTAACAGTTTGCCTTCTGTTAGTGCCTGTCTGACTTCTTCTACAATAATTTTTACTCGTTTCGGCTCCAAGTGATGCAAATGCCCTGTCATTCGCAGGTTTTGTCCCTGCTCTAGATAGGTCATGTAAATTGCACACTTTGCTGCTGTTGCGGCTGCATCTAAAAATGCCCCATGCCTGTGCCCACTCGTCCGCATCGCACTAAAAGCCAGATAAAGCATGATCTGATCCATCGCACTGGGGTCAAGACGTTTGATCAGATCTATGTCGTTACTCATATTACAGACAATTGAATAGCACGTTTACACAGTTTTTAATCGAGTGAAAATAGGTAGTATACACCTGGCTAAAGGCTGTCTTTACTTCAAACTATATTAGTATGCGATAACGATGATATCGGTGGTAGCGCAAACTACCATTTTCGCATAATATTTCCTGGTACAAAAGCAGAGTCGGTAGTTGTGACTATAACTGTCTGAAGCATCTAACCAGAAAATTAGAGACCCACCGAATCCAGCTTAACGGCGGTTTTTGTCCCAACAGTCAACTATGCTGCAATTAATCTACAAAGCCTTTCAGTTTTCTGGTTTTTTTCATCTTTACAAGAGCAACAACGTCAAGCTGCTTACACACTCAGAGTAAAAACTAGTTTGCGCCGTTAATCTGGGATATCTGTTACTAGAAAAGGATGCTTTTTTTCAGCTTTGGCGAATTATTTGTAGTACACAAGTGACTAGAAATAATTGGGAATAGTCTCAAAACAAATCGCTTACCAGGTGTAGCCACATTTAGAGGTTGAGCTATACAGCTCGTTGTGAACTATCATTCCGTTCACAACCTCCAGTGATGTCTCGGCAGTATCAGCCGTTGGCTTGAGAAAAGATCGTAGACATCAAGTAGAGCAAATAATTCCAATTTCAAAATACCTGTTGTTTTTCAAATATTGTTCCTTATCATATCACTATTTTTTAGGTTTTAAATAAAATTATGCATTTTAAATTTTCTAAATTATGAATATTTAAATATTTTATATTCTGCTTAAATCAAGGTTTGATGATATTTTTATATCTACTTCTAAATCCAAGTTTTATTTATGATTTTATATTAATACCTGGACACAAAAAGCCGCGATTACTTCTAACTAAATCGCGTATCTATAAGGCTTTGGCGCTCATGCTAATAACCGAAAGATTAGTTAATAGCCATAAATATAATAAAACATCTTAGATTCCATCCGATGATTGTTTAGAGGTTTTTTTGCTATAAATTTATATTTATTTCATGAAAAAGTTTTAAATTTTCATGATTGAACTAATTTCTTGGCTACTTTCAAGTATGTTTTTACCTCGCTATTTTATATATTTGAGAGACTTAAATTACATAGATGGTTTGTTGCTATAAAAGGATAATAATCCGCAACAAGCTACGATATCAGCTTTTTTTCTGGGTGTCTTGGCGATCGCAGATTAAGTTGACTGGTATAAAACGACAGAAATAAAGATACCATCTTACGAAACACAATTAGCAAGTGGGTGTGAATAATTAAAGATTTATGGTGACTTAGCACCGTCTAGGGTCTTTTCCATAAGCGACAAAGAAAACCGAACTATAAGGGTTTTAGCCCTCACTATAAGGCAATTTGACAAATTTACAGTATTTAACATAAGTTAGTTTATTCTTGCCCACTTATTTAGCTTCCCACACGGAAAAACAAGCAGTCCGGCTGCTTAATATCAACAAAGAGATTATATTCTCAATAAATTCCAAATTAGTCGCATTAAAAACTGCTTATTGATACAGATTTCGCGTAGGTGCAGTCTACCGTAGACATCGCTTTGAGTTTTGGAAACTACCAAACCTAACGAGAAATGCTGATTTTGTCGTTAGTTCTTAACATTGGTTGCGATCAAAAGTAATTAATTTAGATGCGCTTGCCTCAAAAAAACGAGTTACTGTAAACATTTCTGTGACTTCTCCATCTCTTAGTTCCAAAATGTGCTGCAATGGTCTTAACTCCTTGTGAATCTTTTCTTTGAGCAAGTACTCGTGCTCAATTGCTGGAGTCAGTACTACTCATCTTGCTTACATATACGTGTTTTCCCTACCTGTATCAGGTTAAATCTCTAAAAATATATTACAAGTCGATTTCTTCTGAATACTGTTTGCCGATCTATTAAGTGTGATCTGCACCTATACAGCATTCTGAAATCATTCGTAAAAACATAAATCCCCGACTTCCTTGAGAAGTCGGGGATCTTGTTTGTCACAGATGATTTAGAGAAGTTACAAGTGGGTGTATTAGCGTCAAGATTGATGCTGAGAGTGATGGGAGGTAAAGTAGCTCCCATCACACTGAAGCTGATTGAACTCGCCATTTAATTCGTGGGATTAGAGGTTTTAACCTGATTTCGCATTGTTTCAAAGCTGAAAGCAGCCGCGCCAAAAGTTACAAATAACACTCCCAGAATTTGCACAATATCCAAATTTTCTTGAATTATTAACCCAGCAAAAATCACGGTTAAAACTGGGATGCTACCACCGATGAGCGCCGATCGCGAGGCTCCTAGTTTACTAATACCAACATTATTGAGCAAATAGCCAGCAAGAGTCAGCACACCCAAAATAAACGCGCTTAAAACCAGTTCCAGCATTTTAGAGGGGTCAACTATTACCAAGTTCCAGCTGCTTGGCAAAGGTAGCATCAAACAAATAAAGCTCAACAACAACATCGTAGTGAAGTTAATTAAAGTAAAAGTCACCGGATGTAGTTTGCTAGCACAGACTCGCGTCAGAATTATGTAGGCAGCAAAAGCCACACCCGAAAGAATGGCAGTGCTGCTTCCCATTGAAGTATTACCGATACCGATGCTGGGAGAACCCCCTAAAACTAACAATTCACCGCAGCAAATCGCGGCGATCGCACCGATGCGGAATAGAGTGGGGCGATCGCGAAACAGAAACCACGAAAACAGACCACTAACCATTGGATAGATAAAGAACAGTGCGATCGCCATTCCAGTTGTGACTTGAGCGATCGCAATATAGATTAGTACCTGAGATAAAAACAAAAAGCACCCACTCACAATTGACAACACCAAAATCTGCTTGGTAGCTGCATTGGCAGGTGTAGCATTTCCTCGGACTGAAGCAGACAAGTTTTCCAAGTCTTGCCATAGTCTTGGATGCAATATCGGAGATAAAAGTACCATCAATGGTACGACTACCATAAACCGTAGCGTCAAAATTAACAGAGTATTGCCCAAAGTCGGCGGTAGCAACTGCTCTACCTCTAATACTCCAAAAATCTGGGAACCTTCGTGGAAAATCACCTTGATGGCTACGTTGTAAAGCGACGATACCACCGCCGATAAGACGATCAACAAAAAACCGATTTGGAGTGTTGAGAAGCTAGAGGAATTAGGCGATCGCGATTCTAGGGGTTTTGCTTTTGTTTGCGGTTCTAGCGCAGTGGTAGATGAGGATTCAGCTTTGGTTTGCGATACGTTCTTGCGGCGGACAACAATTGGTTCATTAGGATCTTTTGGAGAAGGTCGGATCATTCTCGGTTGTAGCAAAGATCCGAGCAAAGCCTCTGATTTCGTTTCGTTTTCCGGCGATTCCTGATTGAGAACAGAAATTCCTTCAGTGGTATTGTCCTTTGATGGCGGAACTACAGCCGCAGTAGGTTCTGATGGCGTTTCCGTTGACGACAAATCTTTGCTGGGTACAGAAATTGGATTCGTAACGTTTTCTCTAGTAATTGGCGGCTTTGATGTTGTTTCCCTTGGCGACAAATCCTTGCTGGGGACAGAAGAAATTGGATTCGTGAGGTTTTCTATAGTAATTGGCGGCTTTGATGTTGTTTCCCTTGGCGACAAATCCTTGCTGGGGACAGAAATTGGATTCGCGACGCTTTCTCTAGTAATCGGCGGCTCTGATGTTGTTTCCCTTGGTGAAAATTTATTAGAGATCGGGGAAATTGGCTCAAGGGAATTTCTTACTACTTCCTCAAACTCTGGTAAGGATGTTTCAACAGAACTGTTTTTTTCTGGCTCCGTAAACTGCAAAACAGTAGGTCCACCTACTGTTGCTGATTTGTGTGAAGTTTCTTCTATAGTTTTTTCTAGTTCTCCATGCAGGCGATTAACAAACTCCGCCAAAATCGTTTCCCCTTGCTGCTGCTGGCTATACATCCGTGACAGCTGTTGGGAAAGATTACTTTGATAGTTCTTTAGCTCCTGTTGTAAGGAATTAAAAGTAACAGTAACGGTGTCATCCAGACTGTCAAACATGTGTTCGACTTTTTCATTGATTTCACCGACTACATTGCTGCTCACTTCAGCAGACTTCAGCGCAGCTTGTTCGTAAGATTTGCCCTCTATGCTTTGATTCGCTAAAGTTACTAGAGAGGATTGCAGTTGTGAAGATATATGCTTTGCCAGAACTTCTGCCAGTTGCCGAATTAACACTTGCTGCTCGGTGATTTGGCGCACTTGTTGTAAATGCTCTTTTTCCTCTACCAAGCTTTGAATCTCATCAGATAACCGATTTTTTTCTGACTGAAGCCGCTTTACGTCTTCCTGCAAAGCTCTCAGGACATTCTGCTGAAGATTTTCTAAGTCTTCAACTACAGCCCAAAGAGCATTTTCTGCTGCTCTAGATAGCTCCCCTCTGACTCTTGGGTTTTCTGGTTGCTTCTCGAATCGCCCCATTAGCTTCTAACCTCTAACACTTTGACGATAAAGCTGCTTCCGGTACGCTTTATTGGCGGTCATCCTAATTTCCTGTATTTTGCCAGATAAATTAAAAAGTTTAACAGTACTTCCGCATTTCAACGTAATTCTGTCATAGTAGACACAAGTTAGCAAAGCATCTAAGTTTGCCACACAGCTTACTACACCGTGTTCTCTTCAGCATTGATAAGTATTAAACCATTAGATTTTGAATTTTGGTGAGGTAGCAGCACCCGTCTTGGTGAGTCCACTTGCCGTCTTGGCGCTTTGCGTCCTTAGCGCAGCGTAAAGCCTTCTCTTCTCCCAAGGGGAGACGCTACGCGAACGAGAGGCTTCTCTTTCAGAGACGAAGACAGCGAACGCCAACGGCATGGCAACTCTTAGAGACGCTACGCGAACGCTTAGAGCGAGTCTTCTCCCTTGGCGCTAGCCTCTCCCTTTGGGAGAAGGGGAGACGCTAAGAGCGAACGAGCGTCTGGCAAAGTGGCGTTAGCGTAGCGTTAGCGAGCTTGCGTTCGCGTAGCGTCTCGTAGAGAGCGTCACCCGAAGGGCGATTTCCATCGTTAGCAACACCAGATCGTCTGCGGGATTGCCTAACCCGAAGGGATTTTGGATTGATCGCCACGCCTGAAAGCCCCTTATATAGAGACTTTTTGATTTTTGGTCAGTTTAATTTTCATAAATTATTTGCCAATGAAATTTTTACTTTTAAAAAAATCTCACTCCAAATAAATATTTATTGTTTTGCTGCCAATAATAATTGTCAAAGATTTACAGATGCGTGTGCGTAGGCGACTCGTCGCTAGATATCCCCACCAAATTGTCTGACTTGCGAAACTAGCTGTAAATTTGTGTGGAATGTAACTGGTGTGACAGTTTATATCTCTAAATGGAGATTAAAGTATCCTTCTGTGGAAATTCAAAGTTACGCTATCCCCTGCACAACATTCTAATGAATGAGCAGCAATTCTGCAAAAGCACGCTTTTTTTGGCGTTGTTGCAGTCTGGGTTTTGCTTTGAGTAAATTCCAATAGAGGAAAAGTTTGGAAAATATTAATAATTCTTAGAAGAATAAAATCTGGGCAATGCTGAAAATAGCAGTACTAAGGGCAGCACTGACAGGGATTGTAATTAGCCATGCCGCAGCAATACCTTTTAGTGTTTGAAACTTAATTGACTTGAGATTTTGCACTAGTCCAATACCAACTACACCACCGACGAGAGCGTGGGAGGTGGAGACTGGTAAACCTAGCCGGGAAGCAATGAGGATGGTGGTAGCAGTTGCCAGTTCGGCACAAAATCCACTACTGGGTTGCAAGGTAATGATGTTTTCGCCAATGGTGGCAATGACTTTTTTTCCCCAGATAGCTAAACCACCAACAATACCAGCACCACCAAGGATTAAAATCCAAAGGGGGATAGTTATACCATCGGTAGGTACGCTACCAGTGCGATTGATGTAAACGATCGCAGCTAAAGGAGCGATCGCATTTCCCACATCATTAGAACCATGAGCAAAGGCGACGAAGCAAGCACTTAGCAATTGGAATCGGCCGAATAATCTTTCTACAGAATTGGGCATGGGGGATTGAGTAGACTCTTGTGTTTGCCCTGTTGTCCCCAAATCTCTCAATTGTCGCCAACTAATTATTGTGAGTCCAACTGCTGCTACTGCAGCAGTTAACAGAGGAATGTCGTAAGCAGGGACCGTAAAACCAACTTGCTCAATTACAAAATCGGTTAGCGGTTGTGTGAGTGATGGTAAGACAATCACGCCGAAGACACCTAGCAGCGCAGTACTCAACCAGGGAATCCACTCTTGTAACTGTACTACTTGATTGGGTTGATCTAAAATCCAGTGCTTGATTTGACTGTAGAATAAAGCGGCGATCGCACCACTAATTAACGGCGTTAAAATCCAGCCAATGGTAATGAAGCCAATTGATGACCAATCAATTGCATTTACTCCTAAAGCTACCCAACTAAATCCAGCGATCGCACCTACAACCGCATGAGAAGATGACACTGGTAAACCACGTGATGTGGCAATTTGTAACCATATACCACACGATATTAGTACCGTTACCATCCCAGTAACTAATATTTGGGGTGTAGCTGCGAATAAGGCGGGATTAGCAATTTTTGTGGCTAGAGTTTCCGTTACTTCATGTCCAAACAACACAGCACCCGTAAACTCTAAAACCCCAGCAATTATTAGCGCTTGTTTGAGGGTGACAGCTTTGGAACCTACAGAGGTTCCCATCGCGTTAGCGACATCGTTTGCTCCGAGATTCCAGGCGACGTAGAAAGCTAGTAGAGCGACGAAAAGTAGAGTAATAAGCATTTTGTTGGGGACAAACGGAAAGTGAGAGAGATGAGGAGCAAACTTGAGCTTTTAAGGGTGAACTTTGAACCTCTGAGCTTCGTCGTTGAACCTCAGAACTTTAAATTTCTAGTTTTAACACTCTCCCATCTCCTTAATCTTCCTTTTACGGATAAATTAAGATTTTATAAGTATCCGGTGTGGGTGCGATCGCAACTTCCACAGCTGCTGATAAATCTTTTAATGGATAGCGATCGCTAATCAATGCTTGTACGTCAATCCACTGATTAAATACAATATCGGCTGATAGATTCTGAAGTCGATAAGATGAGCTATAACTGCCGATCAAGTCAATTTCCCGACGGTAGAGGATATTGGGGTTGATGGGAATTTCCACCTCATCAGGGAATTCGGCGAAAAACAAGATTTTGCCACCTTTGCGGGTACTATCAAGTGCTTGAAAGAAGGCTTTCTCACTAGGAACAGCCAGCAGGGTAACATCAACACCTAGTCCACCAGTTAGGGCATGAATTTTGGCAGATAAATCGGGATCGCGAGCATCAAAAGCAGCCTCTGCACCGACACTCAAGGCTTTATCAATTCTAGAGGGTAGTAAATCGGTAGCGATCGCTTTTGCTCCGAAATACTTCACCAACATGATAAACATTAACCCAATAGGCCCAGCACCAGTAACTAACACAGTTTGTCCTGGAGCAATTTGGGCTTTTTTCACAGCTTTCAAGCAGCAGTTAGTTGGTTCTACAAAACTGGCTTCTTCAAAACTGATGTTATCTGGGATGGGAATCAACCCACCATTTTCCACAATATGTCCAGGAACCTTGACATAATCAGCAAAACCGCCGCCACTGGCGTTAAAGCCTGCGGTAGTGGAGATGTTCTTGTAAACATCGCACATAGAGAAATTATCATTTAGACAGTAAGTGCAATGCATACAAGGGATGTGGTGCATCACTGCTACACGTTGTCCAACTTGCCAACCTTTGACATTATTGCCTAGTGCTGCGATCGTGCCGGCAGTTTCATGTCCAAAAATGCGCGGCGGTTCATACAGCGGATAACGAATTTTTTTTATATCTGACTGACACAACCCCACAACCCGCACCTGTACCAGAACTTCATCTGGTTCCAGATTTGGAACTGGGATATCTTCGTAAGACAGTTGATTAACGCCTCTAAATACCTGTGCTTTCACGTTGGTTTTTTCCTACTCAACGATACTAGATGTAACATTAGCAGTCAACGTTAAGCTATCAAATTTGAGATTTCTGTGTTTTAGCTTGTTTAAATATAGTGTATGCACAAGTCTTAAAATCCTTGCTTGGTAAAATACAAGCCTTAGTAGGCAAGGTTTTGAGTTTACCAAGAATATTGTCAATAGTGTCAGCTTGTTGATAAAGATTTCAGGTCAAATTAAGGATTTTAAACAAATTTTCCGTTCTTTTCTGTCCATTTAATTCTTAACTCTACTTGTGTGTACACCGTAGCCTTACAAAGAGGAAGACGCTGATCGGCGAGGAAAATTTGTGTAACTTCACAGAGAAACAGTAGTAATACACTAACAAGAATTATTTGCAATAATTTTCTTAATGCTGTAAGCTTTTCTAAAATATATTGAATATTTTTATCAACAAACTTTCACAAGAGGTTTGAACACTGGTAAGCCTAACTGGAAAAATAAGCTGGAATCAGATATAGCAACTTGTAATTATTATTTATAAAAATTCTTAATTAGCAAATTGAGAGTTTATTCTATTTACAGGAAAATCAGGATGTCTAAACTGCCGGATGTTCTTTGGTTAAATACAAGCCCTAGTTTGCAATACTTTGCTCAACCACTACTTCGTTACCTGTCCGATCTAGTGACAATCCAAGAGTGGAAATATCGCCAAAGCCAAGATGAAGTAAGTTCACTAGATATTGCTGTTGTTCTGCTTCATGACTACCTCAAATCTTGCAATCGACCTGTTCACCTCATTGGTCATAGTACAGGAGGATTACTAGGGCTACTCTATAGCCGTCGCTATCCAGAAACAGTCAAGTCTTTGACGTTATTAGCCGTGGGTGTTGATACAGCGGTTGATTGGCAAGCTCATTACTATATTCACCGTCAGTTTTTAAGTCGCCAAAAGCTTTTGACTGATATGGTTTACAACTTGTTTGGTTATCAGGATAAACGTACTCTCAAAAGTTTGACACATCTGCTGGAGCAAGACTTAGATTGTTCGCTTTCTCCTCATTCTCTGTTTGAGAGGGTGAGTATAAAGGCAAACGGAGTTACAGTACCTTTGATGGTTTGTGGTAGTTTAAACGATATTGTTGTAGAACCAGAGGCACTGCAAGGATGGCGATCGCATTTGAAGGAGGGTGATCGCCTCTGGTCTTGTTTAGAAGGAGGGCATTTTTTTCACTTTTCCCAGTATCAGCTTGTAGGAGAACAGCTACTCGACTTCTGGAAGTTTATCCGGGTGTCAGATTCGCTGTATTCCTGTTTGCGACTTTAGACATAAATAAATGATAATAAATCTCAAGAATGATTTGTTGAGCAAAACAAATGTGAGAGGTTAATAGTATCCTAAATTATTTAAGGCAAGTCTAGAAATGGTTGTGGCTTTAGATGATACCAAGCGTAGCGCGATCGCTACAGAGCTAGCAGATTTGAAAGCTATACAAGAGTTGCTAATTTCTAATCAACGAAAAGTACTACCTGTTGTAAGCAACGATCAAGAAATTAGCCAACGCCTAAACGACTTTCTCAAAGATGACCAAGAAAACCTCACAGTGATCGAGGGAGTTATTTCAAAATTTGGTGGTGGTTCAGCCCAACCTAGAGACACTATACGGCAGTACATTGAGCAAGTAAACCGGATAATAGATGGAGATGAGCTAACACTATACCAAAAGTTTTCTATTCACGAAAGGATTAAGCACCAAGCCGTAATGACTGGTTTAATTATCCATAAGGCTTCTCAGGTGGTAGGTGATGACGTGAAAGAAGCTATTGGACCGCTCAATCAAGTGAACTTTCAAAATCGCGCTCATCAAGAACAGTTGAAAGGTGTGTTAGAAGTTTTGGGTACAAGAGAACTTACAGGTCAAGACCCAGATCAAGGAGTTTGGGCGCGGACTCAAGATGCTGTTGCAGCTTTGAGCGGTGTGTTTGAGGGTTTGACAAAGTAAATCTAACTCAACACTGCCTTGACTTTTAGTAGGGTAAGTACTAATTGAGAAATAATCCTAATAATTTCTGTTGATTTCAGGAATCCGATCGCGATCGCACTCAGTTTGAGATAAAAACTGGAATGCAATCGCTTTTTTTAGGAAAATATGTCGGAACTCCAGTGAGGTTAAAGGATGGTTAATCAAACATACACGGCTGATGTCTTAGTTGTTGGTGGTGGAACCGGAGGGACTGCGGCTGCTATCCAAGCGGCGCGACGGGGAGCCAAAACGATTCTGGTGAGTGAATTTTCTTGGTTGGGGGGAATGTTAACTTCAGCTGGAGTATCTGCACCCGATGGCAATGAATTAGAAGCCTTTCAAACAGGGTTATGGGGCGCATTTTTGCAGGAATTGCGACAACGACAGCTCGGAGGATTAGATAACAGCTGGGTAAGCTTTTTTAGTTACGATCCCCGGATTGGGGCAGAGATTTTTGCTGATTGGGTGCAGGAATTGCCGAATCTGCACTGGATTTCTGGACAAGTGCCAATGGAGGTTTACCGCCAAGGTGATTCGATTACTGGTGTGCGCTTTGCTGATTTTGCTGTCACAGCCAAGATTATTCTCGACGCCACAGAATTAGGAGATTTATTACCTTTAGCTGATATACCTTACCGTTGGGGCTGGGAATTGCAATCGGAGTGGGGAGAACCCAGCGCCTCGGTGACTTTTAACTCTTTAACCCAGAAATATCCTGTGCAAGCGCCCACTTATGTAGTGATTATGCAAGACTTTGGTGAATCAATTGCACCAAAGATTCCGGCTGCCCCTAACTATAATCCATCACAGTTTACAGGTGCTTGGCATGGCTATGCAGCAGAAACATTTTTAAATTATGGACGTTTGCCTGATGGCTTGTTTATGATGAATTGGCCAATCTGTGGCAATGACTACGGCGAAGGGGTAGAGCGGTTGATAGAGTCAGATTTATCCAGAAGTGAATTCATCCAAGAATCTTGCTGGCATAGCCAAAATTTTGCTCATTTTATCCAAAAACAACTTGGTAGTCGCTATGGTTTAGCAAAAAAAGTATTTCCTCACACCTCTACAGCTTTTGCACTGCATCCCTATTACCGAGAAAGCCGCCGCTTGGTGGGGCTAACTACTGTCCGAGAACAGGATATTTTGCCGATCGCCAAAGGTAGAGTTGCATCTATATTTAATGATGCGTTCGCCCTTGGCGTTTGCGAAGCAATCGCAGTTGGTAACTACGCTAATGACCATCATTATCCTGGCGTTCAATTCCCATTACAACCAAAATCTATCCGCTGGGGAGGACGTTGGACGGGGACTCCCTTTACAATTCCCTACAGTTGTCTGATTCCAGCCACAACAGATGGTTTTTTGGTCTGTGAAAAGAATATTTCTGTTTCTCATATTGCCAATGGCGCTACCAGATTACAACCTGTGGTTATGGGAATTGGTCAAGCAGCAGGAATGGCAGCAGCAATATGTGTTGAGTTAAACTGCCAGCCAAGAGATTTACCTGTTAGGACGTTGCAAACGGCTTTATTAGAAGATAATCGCTCAAAAGCGCTAATTATTCCTTTTTTTAATCTTCCTTCCAATCGTTCGGATTGGCGTTACTGGCAACTGTATTACTTAGATAACCCACAAGCCTATCCAGTTAGTGGCGATTGCCCTGACTCTGCTTTTGACAAAGCATTAATTCAGGAGAGTAACTGTTTCAAAGGGATTTTTTACCGCTTGGAACAGCAGGAATACAAATTCACTGTCATAGCCCCAGCCGCATATCAAGGGCAAAGTTGGCAGCTTGTGACTTTGCGATCGCATATCAACGAGCAACTACGCGCTTATCCCCATGAACAATTAGTTACATTGTGGGGTCGTTACAATCACTCTGGTAATTGGTTATTAGTCGAATATTTAAACAGAGGATAAGAAGAGTTTATTTTCAGTAAAGCAGAATACTTTTTGATTAATTGTCCGGATATTCATTAAAAAGCTAAGTATCAGTGAAAAGGAGAGTTCCAAAATAGACATCTGCTATGCGTGCTGCCATTTCACTTTTAGTCTCGAGTCTGGTGTTCGGCCCCTTAGCTTTTAATTGCCAAGCAATGGTCAATCACTTATCAACAGGGCTGCCTTCCACGCCTACTTCAGAACAGTGGCACTCGGCGGCATCTGAACAAGCTTCAGATGATGCGCCACGTCATCGCGGTAGTGGGCGCAGAGAAGTGACATAAAAAGCCCGAAATATCTATGCTGTGGTTTAACTACTGTAGGGTAATGCCTCTTTTCCCAAAGGAACAAAATTACCAGAAAACAGGATGTTGTGCTAACATCTGTTACACAGTTTTTCTGGCAGAGATATATACAGTTGACACACGAAAGTCTTCAGCGATCGCTTAGTATTTCAACTGCAAACTTTGTATATATATAGTTGGTCTCAATCTTGCCGCTCAAAAAGCAAATCAAATTAAGTGCTTTGCTCGATAGCATTACCAACTTTTCAAAAGCTCTACAACTGTTGCTCATATTCGCTGGAAAGCTTTGCATCTCAATCCTCAACGGCATTAGAAATAGATGTTACTTAGGCTATCAGTTAATTTAAAGCACATCTAATTCAGACATTTTGCTTGTTGAGGAAATAGTCTTAAGGCAACTTCACTTTATTCTTCAATAGGTTTTCTTTTCATACATTGAGTAGTTGGTTTCTATATCAGCAAGTAATTTATCTTCGCTTTGACGCTTATTTAGCGTTCTTTGCCGAAGCATAAAATCCCTTTCGTTTCATCTCACTCAGCCTCATAACGTACCTCGTTTGAGTTAGGGTTTAAATCCCTAACTCAAATTTTGATGACTATTCACTCATTTAGGCTGGCTTATGAGCAATAAAATACTTGCTCATAAAATGGACTTGGATTTCAACATTCTCAAAGCCTGCTTTCTCTAAACGTTCTACCAAATCATCAGTGGTGTAATGCTTGTAGTAAGGTTCATGGTATGTTGTATGGAAAAAGTCCATTATATGCTCTAACTCAGGTGAATCACTCAACTGAATTGAGTCACAAATAATAAAGACTCCCCCTGGTTTTGTCACTCGGAAGCATTGCTCAATGATACTTTGACGTGCGATCGCTGGTAACTCATGGAAGAGAAAAACAGAAAGTAAAGCATGAAAATAGTTATCTAGATATGGTAACTCTTCGGCATTCGCTTGTAAAAGTTGCGGCAATTCTCCTGGAATTTTAGATAATAGTTCGTTTGCTTTACGCAAATAAGCTGGTGACAAATCTGTACCAAATAAAGATACTTGAGGCAATGCTGCCCGAATTAACTTCAGAGTACGCCCAGTTCCACAAGCTACATCCAAAATACGAACTTGCCTTGGTGATACAGATTCAAAAACTTTCAACCCTTGCTTGAGGGGAGCGAGAATCCGCCGCCGCATCACATCAGCTGCTCCACCAAAAAGAATTTCCACCTGTAAGTCATATAAATTGGCTGACTTATCGCTTAAGTAGCCATTACTTTGATGATGGAAGTTCTGTATATAGTAGCTGGGATAACCGTCTATATCTATCTCAGGCGAAAAATCTTGATAATTCAGTCGTTCTGTGCGCTCCCATATTAGAGGAGAATCTAGCCATACCAGTGGATAATACCGAAAAAAGTCTTCCCAAGGATTGTCAAACAGCAAGCTTTCGGGATATACACCTTGGTGGGCATCTTGCCAGTCAGTTTCCAGCACCTGATTATATCTTTCTTGAAGTTTGAGTACAACCTCCTTCGGTATTGGTTTGGTCTTTTGTTCAAGCGTTGGATACATCAGCTTCCTCAACTGTGAACTTAATATTTTGTGAGCTAGACCAAAGTAATTTTTGCCCTGTTGAAAAGTCTGATAAGTCAGCTTAGTTAATGTGTCAGGCATGAAAATAGCTCAAGTTTTGATTACTTATATTTTTTTAGATAAACAATTGTAACAAATAAATTATCTATATGTTGGAAAAGTAAAGGCTCCCAAGTGAGACAAATCTGAAGCCAGATGATTTTAGCCATTAACGGTAGATTAAGGAAGATTTTTCCAGCTTTGGGGAAAAATAGCTGACATTGTCAGTAAAAGCAAATATAAATTTATATAAAAAGTAGCTTATGTTACAGAAAATTTGCTATATTAGTCTTGTAAAGAAAGGAAAATTATATATTCACGAAATAGAGAGGACTATGATTATGTCTATCGCAGATAAATCTCGTGCGTTAATGGTGCGCGAACATCAGCAAGTCAAGAATCGCCAACAATCAATACTAATGCGGGCGGCACAAGAGCTTGGTCTTCCTGAAGAAGCATCTCACTACTGGAACCCGATTCAAGGGAAGGTAGATGCTAATACTCGAATGATTTATGGGTCCAGTCATGCTTCCATGAGCTAAATTTCAGGAATTCTAAACTGGATTTTTTGAGTGAATGTCTCAACTGACAAATCTGGAAAAAAAAGCCACCCTCTACTTTAGGGTGGTAAAATTTATTACTTTTTAGTTAGATACGACTCTTCATTAAGTATCGTAGTAGAGGTAAAACTCGTAGGGATGAGGACGCAGCTGCAGCTGTTTAACTTCGTTACCTAGCTTGTAATCAATCCAATTTTCGATAAAGTCTTCCGTGAAGACGCCTGATTCTGTCAAAAAGGCGTGATCTTTTTCCAGTGCTTGCAACGCCAGTTCTAAAGAACCTGGAGTTGAAGGAACTTTTGCTAGTTCTTCTGGAGAGAGTTCATAGATATTCTTATCTAAAGGTTCACCAGGATGGATTTTGTTCTTGATGCCATCGATACCAGCACAAAGCATTGCAGCAAATGCCAAATAGGGGTTAGATGTAGCATCTGGACAACGGAATTCCAAACGTTTGGCTTTAGGGTTAGTGCCAGATAAAGGAATACGGATAGAAGCAGAACGGTTCCCTTGGGAGTAAGCCAAGTTAACAGGAGCTTCATAACCAGGTACTAGGCGCTTGTATGAGTTGGTGCTGGGGTTGGTAATTGCCAACAGGGCTGGTGCGTGTTTGAGAAGACCACCAATGTAGTACAATCCCATATCGCTCAAACCAGCATACTTATCACCAGCAAACAAAGGTTTGCCATCCTTCCAAATAGATTGGTGAGTGTGCATCCCGGAACCGTTATCGCCAAACAGCGGCTTGGGCATAAAGGTGACGGTTTTGCCGTATTTCTTGGCAACGTTCTTGATCACATATTTGTAAATCATCAACCAGTCAGCTGCTTCGATCAACTTACCAAAGCGGAAACCCAGTTCGCACTGACCACCAGTGGCAACTTCGTGGTGATGCTTTTCAATGGGCACACCTAATTGTGCCATTGTCAACAGCATCTCTGTACGGATATCTTGCAAAGAATCCGTTGGTGAAACTGGGAAGTAACCTTCTTTGAAGCGTGGTTTGTAAGCCAAATTGGGTTTTTCATCTGTACCGACTTTGCCGGAATTCCAAGTACCTTCTTGGGAATCTATAAAGTAGTAGCCTTCATTGGCAGTTTGGGCAAACCTAGCACTGTCAAAGATAAAGAACTCAGCTTCAGGACCAAAGAAGGCAGTATCACCAAGACCAGTGGAAACCAGGTAATCTATTGCTTTTTGGGCAATAACGCGTGGGCAACGATTGTACCATTCACCCGTGCGGGGTTCTTTAATGCTACAAATTATACTTAGCGTTGGCACTTCCATGAATGGGTCGATCCAAGCAGTGTTGGCGTCGAGTACCATCGTCATGTCCGATTCGTTGATCGCTTTCCAACCCCGAATGCTGGAACCGTCAAAAGGCACGCCATCAGTGAATGCAGTCTCATCGATTTGGTTTTGGTACACTGTGAGGTGCTGCCAAGTCCCTACTGTATCGATGAATTTGAGATCAATCAGTTGAATTTGTTGGTCTCGGATCAATTCCAAGACTTCTTGTGGTGTTGTCATTGTTACTCCTTCTTTACCAATTTCCTAAAGTAATACCAGAATCTTCCAAAGCATCGTAACCTTGCTGATCTCAATCAGACCGTGACACACCTGAAATATCTTAAATAGGAGACATTAAGGGATTTTGTAGCTTATGTTACAGATATCTGGATTATCAGGTTATATTAACCTTTCGGCAATCATCTGTACAAAACTGGAAAGTTCATCATATAGGGGTCAACTTTGGCATAGAATCCATAGATAGTGGATAGATTGTTTTTGTGCCGAATCTATTTTTAATAGCACAAAACTTTACTGGTGCATAAGTGCAGCCAAATAAATATCAAACCATAAATAGCAATGATTGGGAGAAGAAGGAATGCGCGATGCGGTAACAAGTTTAATTAAGAATTATGACCTAGCTGGTCGGTATTTTGACCGGAATGCGATCGATAGCCTAAAGTCTTACTTTGATAGTGGTACAGCAAGAGTACAAGCGGCGGCGGCAATCAATTCTAATGCGGCTGCACTTGTCAAGCAAGCTGGTTTAAAGTTATATGAAGAGCTGCCAGAATTGATTCGTCCTGGTGGAAATTCTTATACGACTCGTCGTTATGCGGCTTGTTTGCGGGATTTAGATTACTACTTGCGTTACGCCACCTATGCGCTGGTTGCTGGGAACACAAATGTATTGGATGAACGGGTGCTGCAAGGGCTGCGGGAAACTTACAATTCTCTAGGAGTGCCTATTGGGCCTACGGTTCGCGGTATCCAAATTCTCAAGGATCTGATTAAGGAACAAGTAGTAGCAGCAGGTGTGGTTAATACTGCTTTTGTAGATGAACCATTCGATCACATCGCACGCGAGTTGAGCGAAATAGATATTTAGATTTTAAGTGGGCAAGGTGTCTGCGCCGACATAAACATAAATAGCGATCGCACTTTGGTTTAATGGAGCGATCGCTTTTCTATCAAAATAACGCTTCTCTAAAATAACTTTGCTAGATTAAAGCTGTGTTTTTGCAGCTATCTTTCGACTAATGCCAGCCAGAGACATCTACCATGCCGCAGTCATTAAAGCACTTATAGCAGATGGTTGGACAATAACCAACGATCCCTTATACCTGGCATACGGAGGTAGAGAACTTTACGTAGATATTGGAGCAGAAAGAGTTACTATTGCTGCTGAGAGAGACGATCAAAAAATAGCTGTTGAAATCAAAAGTTTTCTGAGTCCTTCCCCCGTGAATGATCTCCAGGAAGCTGTAGGACAGTATGAAGTTTATCGTAGCGTGCTTAAAGAACTACAACCAAAACGCCAACTTTATTTAGCAGTTCCCAAGCGGGTTTACGAAGGTATCTTTTCCGAACGCTTTGGTCAGCTAATTCTTAATAGTATAGGAATAAGGGTAATTGTCTTTGACGAGCAACTAGAAAGGATTATCAGATGGATAAACTAGCTCGGTATCGTAAAATTATTCGTCAGTTGATATTTGACTATGCTAGTCACAAGCCTGCTAACGGTCAAATAGAGACAGAAGCAGTCATTGATTCGGAGCGAGACCACTACGAAGTGTTACACATTGGCTGGGATGGAGTGCGCCGTGTACATGGTTCGGTGGTACATATAGATATTATTAATGATAAAGTGTGGATTCAATATGATGGTACTTCCGAGCCAATCGCAGAGGCATTATTAGAAGCGGGTATTTTGCGCGAAGATATTGTCTTGGGTTTCCATCCCACTGAACTACGGCAATACACGGATTTTGCTGTATCTTAATTATTTTGATGTCGTGTATTCCAAAAGAATAATACATTTAAGTAGCGATCGCTCATAGATTAAATGCATTAATTTATGTTATCTGTACTAAAACCGTCATCAGCCACAATAGAAGTTGCCGATGTTTGAGGCACTGACTATGGAAGAATTATTAACCCTAAAAGACTTGCTTGTTAAGGGGGATGTTCAAGGAGCATTGATTATAGTTGAAGAATTAGAGGAAATGAGCCGAAATGACATAATCAAGACGATTCGTAACTATGCAGTGATTTTATTGTTGTATCTGATTAAACAACAAGCTGAAAATCGCACGACTCGCTCTTGGGAAGTCTTAATTCGGAATTCAGTTCGGGAAATTCAGCGAGAAAATAAGCGGCGCAAAGCTGGTAACTATTATCTCACGCCAGAAGAATTGTTAGAAATTTTAGCAGAAGCTTATTTAAATGCCATTGATGAGGCTTCTCTAGAAGTAGAAGAAGGTCGTTATGAAGTCCAAGAATTAGAAAAGCTGGTTAACCAAGAAGAAATTATCAATCGTGCTTTGGTTTTAATCTTACCAGGAGAGTCTAGTTAATTGGCTAAACAGCGACTCGATACACTATTAGTAGAGTTAAATTTATGTTCTTCTCGCGCCTTAGCACAACGGTTAATTCAGGCGGGAGAAGTTACTGTTAATCAGCAGTTAGTTGATAAACCTGGTACTGAAGTTGATATTTCGGCTCAAATAAATATTAAAGAGCGATCGCCTTTTGTTTCTAGAGGCGGTGAAAAACTCTCCAAAGCTTTGTCAGTATTTGCCATTCCTGTAGCAGAGCGCGTTTGTCTAGATGGTGGGATTTCTACTGGTGGTTTTACTGATTGTCTTTTGCAAGCTGGAGCAAAACAAGTTTACGGTATTGATGTCGGTTACGGACAAGTTGACTGGCTCTTAAGAAACGATTCGCGGGTAATTTTGCGGGAACGCACCAATTTACGGCAACTACGACCAGATGAGTTATATGGCGACGATGACCCGATTCCTGATTTGGCAGTGGTCGATGTATCGTTTATTTCTTTAACCAAAATTCTCCCTGCTTTGTGGCAACTAACTCAAGCGAACCGAGAAGTTGTGTTGTTAGTCAAGCCACAGTTTGAAGTTGGCAAATCCCGTGTGGGTAAAAAAGGTGTTGTACGCGATCCAAACGACCAAGCTAATGCCATTTTTCAGGTGTTGCAAACAGCCCACGAATTAGGGTGGAAATATAAAGGCTTAACTTGGTCGCCGATCACTGGCCCTGCTGGGAATATCGAATATCTGTTGTGGTTGGGAATGGAAAGTGAAACACCACCACTTGATTTAGAGGCAATTAAGCAAATAACGCAATCAGCAATAACTGATTTACGGAAGAGTTAAAGGTCATAGATTAGACACTCTACGGAATTTGGATGGTGATCGCAGTAATTTTCCAAAGAGGTTTTCTTTGATTTTGCTTGGTGTTGGTGGGCTTTCTCAGCTTGCAATTCTTCTACAATATCCCAAGCTACGGCACAACCAGCAGAATTGCTGCCATTTAGATCGCAAGTTGTCCGGGCTTCAGTAATGGCGTTAACAATGGCTTCTTCAAGATTTGCCGCCCCAGCAGTTTCAAATTTTAAGGTAGTTGTCATGATACTTTCACCTTTAATTTACAGACAGAGTTATTAACTGCGAGCTTTTAATGACCTCAATAAGCTCACATTTCTAGTTTAGATAGGCTTCCTACAAGAAGTAGTGGTAAACACCGCCATCTTTTTAGCAAATTTGAGTGAGATTACCCTCTTGTCATCTTTAGATTCAAAAAGGTATGGGAATTCTACTAGTTGCGATCGCTAGTAGAGATGGTCATGTTCTCAATCTTGCATCCCAAATTGGGAATGTCAGCCAATTGTCAGAAGATATTGATAGAAGTTGATAAACACTTATAAATGGTAAGAAAGGCGAAACAATTTTTATTTATTCTCAACACTTGTGTCTGTAGTAACTCAAAATTTTTTAAATAACTATTCATCTATATAACTAACTATCCAATTCATGAGGTTGTACTGTCTCTAAGCAGCTACGCTTACATTAAGTACCAATACGAATATTCCTTAAAAAAAGTATATTTTTTGATTATTAAATGTAGAGCAAATACTGATAAAACCTAGAAAGGTAAAGTTTTAATAAAAATATGTCGAAGTATACTCTGGGCGCTACTGGTATCGGGCTGATCGCCTTAATCATAGGAGAAGTTACAATTCCCCAGCAGGCTGCTGCTGGGGAATTGTACTCTATTACCAATCTTGGTTCCTTAAACCCTACTGCTACTGGCTTTGATGCTTATAGTCCAGGATATGGTATTAACAATGCTGGTCAAGTGGTTGGTAGCTCAATTCTTTCTAGTACTGATGTTTTCCGCTCTCACGCCTTTCGCACGGCTCCTAACAGTGCAATTAATCCAACAACTGACGACTTAGGTACTTTAGGTGGTAATTCAAGCACTGGCTACGCAATCAATGATTTTGGTCAAGTAGTTGGTGAATCAAACAAGTCTGTATATGGATCTGATTATGCTTTTCTCTGGAGTGATGCTACTGGAATGCAAAATCTCGGAACCCTTGGGGGGGAATCCAGCGTCGCTAATGCTATTAATAACTTAGGACAGGTCGTTGGCTCGGCAGAAACGAAGGAAGGAGAATTCCACGCCTTTTTCTACAGTGGGAGTGGAGTATTACAAGACCTGACCACCGTTGGGGGATTAAGCTCTGCAAATGATATTAACGACTCAGGACAAATAGTTGGCTCTAAACAAATTCAGTTAGGACAAAATCACCCTTTCCTCTACAGCAGCAGTGGAGCATTACAAGACTTAGGCACACTTGGCGGTGAGGAAGGTGTAGCTTCTGCTATCAATAACTTCGGACAGGTCGTTGGTAGCGCAGACACTGGAGCAACTTTTGAACCAGACGATCCAAAAGAATGCCCTTGTAATGTTAGCCACGCCTTCTTCTACAGTGGGAGTGGAACACTACAAGACTTAGGCACACTTGGAGGACCAAACAGCGACGCTACTGATATTAATGATTTTGGGCAGGTAGTTGGTAATGCAGGCTATATCAAGGGGTCTAAAGTCACTGCTCCCTTCTTGTATAGTAACGGTAAAATAAGTAATTTAAACGACCTCATCCCTGCTAATTCTGGTTGGGTTCTGGAAAACGCAGATGGGATCAACAACTCTGGACAAATTGTAGGTACTGGTACTATTCAAGACCCTGGACGTAATTATCCTGTTCATGCTTTTCTTTTGACACCTGTTTTGAAACCTACTTCTGTTCCAGAACCCTCAATCATATTCGGTTCATTGACGGCTAGTGCTTTTGGTATATTCTTGGGCAAAAAATCTAAGCAGCAAGGCAAAGCTAAAGGTTTAGTCTAGTACCGCAAGTCAAAGTTTCTCTAAGCCACCATGAACCTGTAAATTTGACCGTGCTTATTCTTCTGTGTGAATTGAGGTAGCAGTTGTCTCGTTTTTCCAAAGTTAAATATTTTACTTCCTGGTTAATTTGAGTCAACAGAAACTTTTCGGAACACAACTCAAAAATCTTAATACTTTATACCTAACTCTTGTCGCAGACGATACATAATTGTGTTTTGGTCAACTTGAGAAAGAATTTCTTGAATGATACTGCTAGCGCCCAATTCTCCCCAAGTGCAGCCTTTTTCGAGATAGACTTGGGCGGCTTTGCCAACAGAATACGCACCATAACCGGCGATACCAGCTTGAGCGATCGCACTGCCAGCAAAAGCAGTAATATTGCTAGGATTTTCACCACTGGTTATTGCAGCCGTACTTTTACCTAAACCCAAAATAAAACTACTACCTAATTCTCCAAGTAGCAAGCCACCAGAACTAAATATAATTGTTTTTAAAATTTTCCCGGCTTCGTAGCTAGTCATCGGCAAACCATACAATCTAGCAAGAGCGCGAATTAAAGCTAAATCAGCAACAGTTCCGCCAAGGATATCTAAGAAGGCGATGGGATTGAGCATTACTGCCAAAGCTTTGTATTTGGTAAATTGCCAAATAATTTCTTCGGCTTCCTTTTCGCGTAAATCGATAGTTTTTTGAGCGATCGCGGCTTCTGCATCCCGTGCTTGGATCAGTGCATTTAAAGCCAGAAGCGATCGTCCTTCCCGATTAAGAATATTCAGAATTGTCTCTTTGAGTTCGTCTACTTGCGGTGGTGGTGTTTCCCATTCATAACTGACACGCCCATCGGGCCACTCAACCCGTACTTCCATTGCTGCTGGTTCCGCCGCCACCATCACAATTTCATCCGGGAGTAGAGGCTTCGCTTGGGGATTCCCAGCACCCAGTTGTTGCAAATTTTGGTAAATCACTCCGCGATCAGTATCTGGGTATAAATCTATCTTGTTAAACACTAAAATCAGAGGTTTTTGTGATTGTCGCAATTCTAGCAGTGCTTGATACTCAGTACGTGTGATATCACCAGACACAACAAACAAAATCAAATCCGCCTGATGTACTACTTCTCGTGCCATATCTGCCCGTGACTCACCCGCAATTTCGTCTAATCCGGGAGTATCAATTAACTCTACTAGTACCTTATCACTGGGCTGCCATCGCACGGAACGCGGCCATTGGGTGACACCATTTAAGGGCCCAGTTTGCAGAATTTTGTCTCCCAGTAAAGCATTTAAAACTGCTGACTTTCCTCGACTCACCAAACCGAAGACAGCTATTCTAATAACGTTTGAATCTAGTTTGTTGAGTGTGGCTCTCAAAGCTTCCAATTCTGGTTTCACCAAACCTACCAATTCTGGGTTAGATGAATGCTGTCCTGACTTGCGAAGATATCCATACCAAGAAAGCGCTTGTCTGAGACTGGCGCGGGCACGATTTAAGTGAGTTTCTTGCAGATTACGATAAACCGACATAATATCAAAACTTCAGCCTTCACTCTCTAAAATGCTCATCCAATACTCAAAACACTGACTTTCAGCATTTGCTCGTAAATAACAGGTATGAATTTGTACTCATTAACCATATTTAACTAATGCTCATTTTTTCAACCCCATTATTAGGGGAAGGAAAAGTTAAACATACTTCTCTATCTTATATCCCTAAGTTGTTGAACTAATACTCTATATAGGACATCAAAAGTTCTAACTTTTTCAGGTCGGAGATTAAGTGTTTTATAAATCTTAAGTAAAGATGTGACTAATGGATAGCTAGCTTCCAAAGAGAGACGCTAACGCCAACGTCTAAACTTAGCTTGGAGGCAATTGGCTTCGACTTTGTTCAGTTATAGTCGGGGTTAAAATTCCCTTATGTAACTTTCTTCTCGACAAGAGGCTGTGCCAAAGTGACGCTACGCTTAGCTTGCTTCCCTGTAAGGGTACAATTTTGAAATTTTCATTTTGAATTCTTAATCTGGGTATCCTAAGAAAGACAAGGTTAGATGATATAGACGAAGGAACAAAGTTTATAAATTATGTGTGAGTAAAGAAAAAAGCTATAATTTCTACCAAAAAAACCGATTGTAACAATTAGCCATCTCAATCAATAAAAAGAAGAGTATTGAGTTCTGTTAGCGCTGAGTGCAGTCAATCGATGAAGAGAAAGGCTGGTTTACACCCTCATATTTTGCGATGCCTGGGGCAGGCTACGCCTACGCAAAATATGAGAACTTTGATTGAGCAAATTTTACCATAAGTGCAGCCTGGAATTCTGGACTTATAGGAGAGGAACAGTCTTTTTTAGACTAAGACATAAATATTAATTATATGAGAAATTGAGGAACAGCCATGCGAGGAAATGAGCGGGAAAAAATACGCCATCTGTTGGTCATCCAAGACCTGGAAGGGCGGCGAACTGTCCCCTTACGAGAGACTACTTATTCTCTGGGGCGGCATTCTGCAAACACTATTGTCTTGGCTTCCCGGTCAGTATCAATGCAACATGCAATTTTATTGCGAGTAACTGTTCCAGAAACTGACCAATACGGCTTCCAAATTATTGATGGCAACTATAAGGGTAAAGGAAGTACTAATGGCTTATTTGTAAATGGGAATAAATGCTTTTCTCATAATCTTAGGCATGGAGATATCATTGCTTTTGGCAGTAATAAAGCTCAGGCTAAATATTATGCTATTTCCAATATTTCAGAACAAGTATTTTCTGAATCTTTTGATGTTGAAGACTTATCTGGTTTCTTATCAGAGCAATCCAGTCCTGCCAATCCTTTTCAAACCTTAGCCATCGATCCTAGCTTTGAAGCAGCTAGTGAGTCCGCCCTAGCTCGTCTAGCATCCTTCCCTGAACTCATCCCCAATCCAATTATTGAGATGGATTTCGAGGGAAGAATTACTTATATCAATCCAGCCGCAGCTATCAAGTTTCCCAATCTTAGGGAAGTTGGGACAGAACACCCAATCTTAACGGAACTCTTAATTGGAGTTAAAAATCTAGAAAACAATTCTTTTGTGCGGGAGGTGGAAGTCGGTACAGAAGTTTTTGAACAATCCGTTCTTTATCTTCCTGAAAGTGATTTAATTAGAAGTTTTATTATTAGAGATATTACAGAGCAAAAGCAAGCTACAGCCGAACTACGGCAGCGCGATCGCTTGTTACAAGCAGTTGTAGAAGCTGCCAATTATTTGCTAAAAGAAATGAATTACGAAACTGGTATCGATCAAGCTCTAGCTGTACTGGGCGAAGCTGCCAAGGCAGATCGTGTCTATCTCTTTGAGAACCATCCCCATCCTCTTACAGAAGAAATGGCAGTCAGCCTACGGTTTGAATGGACACAATCTTGTATTGAATCTACCCACCACCATTGGCAGAATCAATCTTATCAAGCTCCTGGATTAGCCCGTTGGTACACAGTTCTCTCTAGCGGTCAGTCGATTAGCGGTATCACTCAAAAATTTCCTGTCGTTGAACAAGAATTCTTGATTCGAGATGGCATTCAATCTCTTCTGTTAGTGCCTCTTCGCTTGGATAATGATTTCTGGGGGTATCTTGGCTTGGCAGACTGCACCTTTGAGCGTCATTGGTCAAAGCACGAAGAATCTACTCTTTTGACGATGGCCGCTAGTATCATTGGTGCACGGCAGCGTCAGCAAGTAGAAGAAAAGATTCGCTATCAAGCCCTCCATGACTTGCTGACAGGGTTGCCCAATCGTCTACTATTTAATGAGCTGCTCAGTAAAACTCTGCCCAACGCCACTCGAAATGACGAAAGTTTAGCTGTAATCTTCCTCGATCTAGATCGTTTCAAGGTCATTAATGATACTCTGGGACACACTCTGGGAGACCAATTGTTACAAAGCGTCTCTCAAAGATTAAAAGACTCGCTTAGAGGCGGAGATACTGTAGCTCGTTGGGGAGGCGATGAGTTTACTATTTTAGTCCCACGAGTTAATGATATTAAAGAGGTAACTTTGGTGGCGCAGAGAATCTTACAAGCCTTTGAGGATGCTTTTCATCTCCAAGAGCATGAACTTTATGTGACTGCCAGCCTCGGTATTGCTTTACTTGATAATAACAGCCCTGACGCCGAAACACTAATCCAGCACGCAGATACCGCTTTGTACTACGCCAAAGACAAAGGACGGAATAACTACCAATTCTATAGTGTTTCCCTGAGTGCTAAAAATCCTGAACTCCTGACTTTAGAAAAGAGCTTGCGCTATGCCCTAGAACGGAATGAATTTAAGTTGTACTATCAACCTCGTGTGAACATTGCCACCGGAGAAATTACTAGTATGGAGGCTCTGTTGCGTTGGGAGCACCCAGAGATGGGATTGGTCGCTCCCAGTGTGTTCATTCCTCTGGTCGAAGAAAGTGGATTAATTGTCCCCATCGGCGAATGGACGCTACAGACCGCCTGTAGCCAAAATAAAGCATGGCAAGATGCTGGATTGCCACCAATTACGATCGCCGTCAATCTTTCTCTCAAGCAGTTCCGCCAACCCAAATTGGTAGAGACTATAGCCAAGATTTTAGAACAAACAGGTTTGGAGCCGCGCTTTTTAGAACTAGAAATTGTGGAAACCACAGCAATTGAGGACTTGGATTATACCACAAAGGTGTTAGAGGAGCTACAGCAGATGGGTGTTTACATCTCTATTGATGACTTTGGTACAGGTCATTCCTCGCTCTCACGCCTACAGCTTTTGCCACTCCACAATCTGAAAATAGATAAATCTTTCATTCAATATTTGACGCAAGATGCCAAAGTAGCTCATATTATCCAGGCTATAGTTACCTTGGGACACAGCTTGGGATTAAAGTTAACAGCCGAAGGGGTAGAGAAGGAAGAAGAATTGGAATTCTTGAAATCTATCAACTGCGAGGAGGTACAAGGCTTTTTATTCTACCGCCCACTTTCTGAACACAAAGCAACAGAAGTCCTCGAAAATAAACGACCAACAATCTAGTACGAGGGAAAACTGTTTGTACCAGTGAGGATACAATAAAATTCATTGTCCTGCTGCCGACCTTTTTCGTCCTATGCTGCCAGTCATTTATTCCGACGAATTTTTAGATCACAAGACTGGAAAATACCATCCCGAAAAACCAGAACGCTTGAGTGCGATCGCCAATGCCCTAAAAGCAGCTACATTCGCAGATAAAATTAGCTGGAAATCGCCTACACCAGCATCAGAACAGCCATCACTGATGTCTTCGTTGGTTAGAGCACATAGCCCAGCCTATATCAAAAAACTGTGGCAAATCGCCTCTAGTGGCGGCGGTCCTTTGGATGGAGATACACCAGTTTCCCCGCGCAGTTATGATGTGGCATTGTTGGCAGTCAGTGCATGGTTAGATGGAGTTGAGGTTGTGTTAGGGTCGGATAATCCAGCTTTTGTACTAGCGCGTCCCCCAGGACACCATGCTGAAAGTGATGCGGGGATGGGATTTTGTCTATTTTCTAATGCCGCGATCGCTGCTTTATTTGCTCTAGAACAACCTGGAATTAACCGCGTCGCCATCCTCGATTGGGATGTGCATCATGGTAATGGTACTCAGGCGATCGTTGAAACAGAAGCATGCATCGCCTATTGTTCCCTACATCAGTATCCATGCTATCCCGGTACGGGAAGATCGACAGAACGCGGCTTTCACAATAATGTATTAAATTTACCAGTACCGCCTGGTAGTGATATTGCATTATATCAGTCACTATTTGAAAAACAGGTAATACCATTTTTAGTTAACTTTCAAGCGGATTTACTGATTGTGAGTGCTGGTTATGATGGCAATGCCGCAGATCCTTTGGCAAGCATTAATTTGCAGCCAGAAGACTATGCTTTATTTACTGATTATTGTCTAGGGGTAACTCGTAAAATTCTGTTTGGCTTAGAAGGTGGTTACGATTTTGATTCTCTTTCTCAATCAGTTGTAGCGACGATTGAACGCTGTTTACTTTAAGCTTGTCTTGTTTATCCCATTTCACAAAATACCTGAATAGATACCTACGTCGCAGTTACCAAGGGTAATAGCCTCAATTCTCTGCAAAGATTTGGGAACACTGAATACTGACGCCGTTATAGCTGACATACAGTTATGAAAATTTCTCACAAACTGGTTGCAAGCTTTGTTGGTGTTTCCTTATTAAGGAGTGTAGTTGGTGCGGTTGCGATCGCCTAAAGCCAGAAAATTGGTGAAACTCTGGCAATCGCGGAAGCTAGTCATAGAAAAACATCATGGCAAGATATGGTGTGATTCCACACTAGGAAAGGGCAGCAAATTTGTGATTGAAATACTAGTTCATCAATCTGAACCAATACCGAGTTGAGACTTTAGGGAAGCAGGGGACAAGGGGACAAGGGGGAACTATTGAACAAATCTCTCTCCGAAGTTCTGATGCCTACGGCGGGCTGCGCCAACGCCGGAAGCCGGCGCTCAGATTTCTCTCCTTGTCTCTTCTTCATGCCCAATCCCCAATGCCCTTTTTTATAAACTTTATAGAATCTTCAAAAAGAAAAATTTTCAGCGGGGTTCTGAAAGAGCTAAAGTTTTGTTAAGATGCAATTGCTAGCAGTTTCTCAGCGGAATTCACCTATCAAGGTGTGGAGAAATAAAAAGCACAAGCAGCACAAATTTCAAAAGGTGAATCAATGACCACCTATATTTTTTTCGATGAAGCCCTACGAATGCTGACCAACGCCTATTTGATATCAGTAGTACTGTTAATGGCAGCTTCTGGTATAGGTTTAGCAGTAATTGAGACAATAGAAAAGACAGGAGACCGCTAAGTTTATAGATGGCAATGTAGTTCTTGCCAAAAACCTTTGGATACAAGTGTTCGCCGTGAATAAATCCTGGGAACACTAAAGGATGAAAGTCTTATAGCGTTATAGTCTTACCTGTAAATCTACCAAATATACAGGTAATAGTAACGCTATTGGGACTCTAACCAAGGAGCTACTACAATGGGTCTATTCGACGCTGTGTTGGGTACAGAAAGCCAAACCCAAGCAGCACTCAATCCAGCGGAAGCTTTTGCCGTGATTATATTGACGGCAACGGCTTCAGACGGTTATCTTTCTGTTGAGCAAGCAAATTCTATCATTTCTGTGCTGTCTCGGATGAAACTTTTTAAAAGTTATCCTAATGAAATGATGAACAGGCTGTTTGACAAAATCTTGGGCATTCTCCAGGGTGATGACTTTAATGCTTTGTTTAATGCAGCAAAAGATTCTCTATCTCAAGACTTGCGGGAAGCAGCCTTTGCAGTAGCCACCGATTTAGTCCTAGCTGAAGGTATTATACCTGAAGAAGAAAAAAACTTCTTAAATGATTTATATCAAGCTTTGGGGGTTTCGAGGGAGATAGCAATAGGAATTGTAGAAGTAGTGTTGATTAAAAATCGCGCATAGGATGATCGAACATAACTTGTTATACCCATTGTCCTTAGCTGATTATAACTGTAACTGTATAAGTAGCTTATAAACAAAGCGTGGCACGGAAGTTAAGCTTCTTTGCCACTATTTTTTGCTGTTCTTTGATTATTTCTTTGCGATAATTCAACATCATTTAGAGGATGTCTGAGAAGTAAGAAAGCCCACGTAACGGTATCCTGTCAGTAGAAAAAATACTTAAGTATGACAGCGTTACCAAAGCTATGAATCCATCGT
Source organism: Nostoc sp. (assembly GCF_036917535.1). Lineage (GTDB taxonomy): Bacteria > Cyanobacteriota > Cyanobacteriia > Cyanobacteriales > Nostocaceae > Nostoc. The sequence continues at coordinate 70,320 of NZ_JBALDA010000018.1, read as the reverse complement.
ATCCAAGTAATCTGACTTTACAACAGTGGGAACTACTATCAGGACTAATTCCTCAGCCAAAAACTGGTGGTCGAAAACGTAGTGTTGATATGCAGGCGATGTCTGACGACAAGCCGCTTCTCTTCGAGAGGCTACGCCAAATAGTGTAGGGGGTTATTTCTTTCGTGGAAGCAAAACACAACTTTTTCACCGACAATTACCGTGATGTTCAAAATGATTTCGCGTTTTTCTATCAAAACAACTGAGGTAAATTATGGGTAGATTTTAAGAATTTATCGTAACCTATGCCTCATCTAGATAGATGTTTCATCTTTGGCTAAAATAGCCGTTCGCCTACGAGCAGACACCTTAACCTGGCGTCTAGGTGTGGTAAGATTGCCTGGAACAAAGGTTTTATTATCCGAGTTTGAGTCTGGTATAAATTGCAAAGGTCAAGCTGACCGATCATTAACTCCCACGATACTTTTCCTATGAATTTGGAAAGTATACAACAATGCTGATGACAATCTGAGTGGAATTAGTAAATAAATATCTAAGATTTGCGATCAGACTTAACCAACTTCCCACAATTTTGACTTTTATTTGACTTTTAGGATAGACACATGAACGATAAGCTGATGCTGATGATTCCAGGCCCTACACCGGTGCCAGAAGCTGCCTTACTGGCATTAGCCAAGCATCCGATTGGGCACCGTACTAGTGAATTTAGCAATATCTTGGCAGAGGTGACAGAAAACCTCAAGTGGCTGCACCAAACTCAAAGTGATGTGCTGATGCTGAATGTCAGTGGTACGGGTGCTGTAGAAGCAGGAATAATTAATTTTCTCTCTCCAGGCGATCGCATTTTAGTTGGTTCTAATGGTAAATTTGGCGAACGCTGGGTAGAAGTTGGTCAAGCCTACGGTTTGAATGTAGAAGAAGTTAAGGTGGAATGGGGAAAACCCTTAGACCCCGCAGTATTTGCCGAAAAACTCCAAGCAGATACCCAAAAGCAAATCAAAGCCGTAATCATTACCCACAGCGAAACCTCGACGGGTGTGTTGAATGACCTAGAAACCATCAACCGCCACGTTAAAGAACACGGTGAAGCTTTAATTATCGTTGATGCCGTCACGAGCTTGGGTGCATTCAATCTACCTGTGGATGCTTGGGGTTTGGATATCGTCGCCTCCGGTTCTCAAAAAGCTTATATGATTCCGCCGGGATTGGGTTTTGTCTCTGTTAGTCCCAAGGCTTGGGAAGCTTACAAAACTGCGAAGCTACCGAAATATTATTTGGATTTAGGCAAATATCGCAAAGCCACAGCCAAAAATACAACTCCATTTACTCCGCCTGTGAACTTAATCGTAGCATTACACACTACGTTGCGAATCATGAAAGAAGAAGGCTTAGAATCAATATTTGCTCGACATGAACGGCTGAAAAATGCTACCCGCGCCGCCATTAAAGGATTAAATTTACCCTTGCTTGCAGCAGATAATTCCGCTAGTCCGGCGATTACGGCTGTTGCACCACAGGGAATCGAACCGGATAAGATTCGGTCATTGATGAAAAAACGCTTTGATATTGCTTTAGCTGGTGGTCAAGATCATTTGAGCAATAAAATTTTCCGTATTGGTCATTTGGGTTTTGTGAGCGATCGCGATATCCTTAGCTGTATAGCATCCTTAGAAGTTACCCTAACAGAACTTGGCTACGAAGATTTCAAGCCTGGTTCTGGCGTAGCAGCAGCAGTTAAAGTGTTTAGTCAGTCCTGAGTAATAAATCAAAAAAGCGAGTTAAATTATCAACTCGCTCTTTTAATTTGTATATAGAGTAGAAACCGTCAAAGTCAAGAGAGCTATATATCAATCTTTGCATAAGGTAGAGTTGATGTGACATACCTCAATTCTCCTACATGACACCAAGTTGCCCTAGATAGTATTATTTGCTTTGAAGAAAGTCGTACTGTATCTTTGACACCAAACAAGACTAACTTTGGCAACTTAGTATCATACAAAATTGGCATTAATAGTATTGTTTGAGATTCTGCTAATAGGCATTTGGTAGGAACTTCTAAGCCAAAGTCTAAAATCTACAATCCAAAATTAGGTATAACCTACGCTGTCTCCAGCCAATCATAAATTTTTTCTAATTGCTCTAGAGTAATCAACCCATATTGCCAAAGAATCATTGCTAAAGGGCCTGGGTCTTGCTCCCGATGCCGAAGCGCCACCGCTAGTGATGCTGTGGAAATTGCCAAATCTTCTTGCAAAAAATGAATCAGTCGAGAATATTTTGATGGTGACATTTGTATCTCACCTCCTTGTGCAGAATGTATTGTCATATATCAGTTCACCATTACTCGGTAGACAGTAGCCAGTATTTCATCTGTCACTGTGCCGTTCTCGGCCATACACCTCAGCACAGTTTTTGTTAATCTGCCTTCAACAGAGGCTTTCCATAAAGGGTCTGAGAAATAAAAATTCTCACACAAATCATCTGCTAGATTCTTAAGCAGTATTTTTACCTAATTAAATTGGCTTCATTTTATTTACCTTTGTGTTTTATTTAATTACACAGGTAGTAATAAAGATTCCATAGCCTATACTCTCTTATTGGCGACTATTTACACTTGCGCCCAAGGGAATATTTTTGAGACCAAACCTGAAGACTATGATTTTAGGTTTGAGACAGTAGAATTTTAAATTATTACCACAGTTTTTAAATAGTAGCGTTACAAGTGCTGTTTGACCACATAAAGTGACATTTTTTACAAAAAAAACATATATTTCAACCGTATAGGCTCTCAACCGAGTAATTACTTAAGTTTTTATCCGTGCAAAGCACTGGAGTTTCAAAGCTCAATTTTGATTGTATCGCCCACTTTCAACTTCAATTCGGTAGCTCTTCCAGAGCGAAGTTCAATCACCTTATCAATTGGTGTATTAGGTCCATAGGTAGGACAAGGCTCACTTGCACAAGGAGGTGCAGCAACCTGAATATATTTAACTACACCTTTATGTAGAAATACCATGTCCAGGGCTACAGGTACATTCTTCATCCAGAAACGGACTGGTTGTGCTGAAGGAAACCCAAACAGCATCCCTCGGTCATCTGGCAAAGCTGGGCGATACATCAACCCCATCGCTTGCTGTTGTGGCGTCTGTGCTACCTCTAATTGAATCGTTGTACCATTAGGCACAATGGCTTTAGCAGAAATTGGTAGTTTTTGACCTAAACTCTCTGGTGCTGGAGTTTTAGAATTAGAGGTGAGGCTAGGAGATTTAGCTGTTGTTGGCACAGAACAACCCATTAGAAATATACTCAGCATTATCGAGAGCAAACTTAGCCGACGAGTCATATAGCTTTTCGATTTTGTAATTTAGACTTCAATTTTACAGTGTTGTATGCAGAAAAATCCTTTAGGTGGGAAGCAGCAGCACCCAAAGAAAGCATTCCCAATCTGAAACTGGGAATGAGGCAAGGAGATAGGCAAACTTCCGCTACAGTATACTAGTACAGTTCGGCGTAAATAAACCACCCATTCAAAATCAATGAAACGCTTGCGCTGTATTAATTTTGAATTTTGAATTTTGAATTTTGAATTCCGCCTTGCGGTACTAGGATTCTCTTAAAACGTACCCTACGCCTCGCACTGTTTGAATGAGGCGCTTTTGACCTTCATCTTCGATTTTTAACCGCAAGTAACGGATGTACACTTCAATTACATTCGACTCACCCAGAAAGTCGTAACCCCAAACATTTTCTAAAATTTGTTCGCGAGTTAACACCTCACGGGGATGTTCCATTAAGAATTTTAATAGTTCAAATTCCTTCATTGTCAAGTCAATTGGTCGCCCGTTGTGTATGGCACGGCGAGTTGCTATGTCTAAAATTAAATCCCCAAAGCGTAATTGCTCAGTGGTATCCACATCGGGTTTTAAGTAGAGGCGAATCAACTTTAAAAAATCTTCTGAGCGGTAAGGTTTGAGGATGTAATCATCCGCTCCAGCTTCTAGACAAGCTACACGATCATCAACTGTATCCCTTGCCATTAAAATCAATACAGGCGATCGCATACCAGTGCTTCTCAGATTTTTGCACAATGAGAGTCCTGACTCTCCTGCTAGCATCCGGTCTAAAACAATTAAAGCAGGTTGGCGATCGCGACAATGTTGTAAACCACTCGTCGTATCATGAGCCAAAATTGATTCATAGCCGGCTTCTTGCAAATCACAAGAAAGCTGATTTGCAAGGCTGTCATCGGTTTCAATCACCAAAACACAGGGACTTTGAGCAACTGTCATAACAATTTTGGATATTGGATTTGGGATTGTAAAGATATTCTAGAAAAAATCTTTACATCAGTTATTAAAGTGCAATTACCAGTTTTGAGTGATGTAACAATCCTGATTTGACGTGCTGCTAAAGAATGTTTTAGCACGTTCAGGTGTCAGCTATCGAATTCTTGGATGCAATCTTAATGACTAACTCCAAATACCATCTCTATACCAGTAATTCTGGAAGGAAATTATTAAGTTGGGCATCGGGCATGGAGAATAGGGCATGGGAACAGAGGAGAAGTTACTGTAAGTTTTTCCCTTCTGCTTCTTGTGCCCATGCCCAATGCCCAATGCCCAATGCCTAATGCCTAATGCTTATGGCAATTCTACCGAAGTTGGTTTAGCGATATGTGGCAAACCCCAACCTAATTTTTCTCGCAAAATTCGGAAAAACTCAGGCGGTTGTAGGCGAATAAATCGGGCACTATATTGCGATCGCTTCATATATACTCGATCTTCTGGTAAGATATAGCACCCTCCATTACCATCTACTACCATTACCAGCCGAGGGATATTGACTGGGTAGATATTGACCGATTCAGTATCTGGAAATACCAATGCTCTAGAAGCTAGGGAATGGGGACAAATGGGTACTAGCTGTAAAACAGGTACGCCAGGAGCTACCACTGGACCACCAGCACTCAATGAGTAAGCTGTAGAACCAGTGGGCGTAGAAACAATCACACCATCTGCGGCAATATCTACTCGCGCATGATGTCCTATGGCAATTTCAAAATGGCACATAGAGGTCAAAGGTTCTCGGTGTAGCACCATTTCATTTAGGCATAGGGCTTCCCATAGCACTGAATCATCCCGAAACACTTTGACATTGAGCATAGCTCGTTCTTCAATTTCATACTCACCTGCCATCACCTGTTCTAGTGCTTGGGGCAATTGATTCAGGAAAGTTTCCGTCAAAAATCCCATGTGGCCGGTATTCACTGTTAGCAGTGGAATACCACAAGGGGCTACTTGACGAGACGCTGCCAGAACAGTGCCGTCTCCCCCTAATACCACTGCAAACTCCATATCTGAGTCAAAACCAGGGGGTGTCAGACCGTCAATGGGGGTGTGGCACACAGGACTCTCAGGGTTAGGGTAGCCCAGTATGCCACCAATACTCGATGTGATACATACATTCCAACCGGCTGCGGTTAGCTTGTCTTTCAACTCGATAGCGACACGGCCCGCTATCGGTTTAACGTCATTGTAGATAATGCCTGCTTTCGGCACACTCAAATATCCAAGTTTAGGCGATGCTCTATATTATGTAATCGTTACACATTTTTGGTCATGTAGTCATTAATCTAGAGTCAAATATCCATCTAGAGTTTTACGACTAATGTCTGTTTTGTAATGACTATTGACTATTGGCTTTTGAAGACTCTTTAAAAGGAGTTTTTTTAGGTTTCTGCTTTTTATTTTTATTTTTTTGGTAGTCTACCTCTTTGAGCTTCTTCATTATTCGGCTGAAGTACTCTTGTAGATAGCTTTCTAGGGTTGTGGTTTCTTGCGGATCTAAACCAAACACTGTGTATACTTCATCCATTGAGGCATTTAACTGTTTACCACTAGCTAATACTTCTGTAAATGCTAGCCTGTCTGCAATGTTCCATCCCCACTGAAAGAATCGCATAATACCCCGCACAGCACGTAGTAAGTTTATTGGCATTCGCGTTACTCTGGCATCTTTTCCAGATAAGCGTTCGCATAAGTTGATAATTTCTTCTGCACTCCATGCACGAGTACCGACTACAGGAAAAGCTTGGTTTTCCGTTTCTGGTACACTCAATGCTCGGATCGCAAACTTAGCAATGTCCTGAGTGTCCATATAGGCGATGGGAGAAGAATTACCTGTTACCCAAACTGGCTGTCCTTCCAAAATGGGAATCCCATACTGACCGATTAATCCTTGCATAAACCCAGCTAGTCGCAAGATGGTATAATTCAAGCCTGACTCAGCCAAAAATAGTTCTGTACACCGCTTAATTTCCATTAGCGGCACTTCTGGATATTTATCAGCATCTAAAATCGAAAAGAAGATAAAACGCTCTACACCTGCTGCAATTGCTGCTTGAATCAATGCTACTTTGCCTTCCCAGTCCACTTGTTTGATACTTAGTGAATCTGTAGGGCGAGATGTTGAGGCATCAATAACTTGGGTTACACCTTCCAATGCTTCCGCTAGGGTATCGGAATAACGCAAATTTCCGGGTATGAGTTCTGCACCCCACTCTTTGAGAAAAGCTGCTTTTTTACTGCTGCGGACAAGACAGCGTACTTTATACCCCTCATCGATAGCACGACGAGCCACTTGTCTTCCTAAGGTGCCAGTGGCACCGACGATTAATAATGTCATGAGGGTTGTAATAAATTTTAATGTTTTATGAAAAGAATGTTATCAGAATAACCTATGCAAACAAAAGTTTACATCTTTTCTCAGAAAATCAATTTATTTGGATAGACTCATGAAGAAATAGCTGTCCGATTAACGCACAAGCTTTTTTCTCACTTCGATGAAAAAGAGAGTAGGGAATAGGGAGAATAATAACTTTTGTACAGACGCGATTAATCGCGTCTGTACTACTCCTAACTCAGCACGGGCTAAACCTTAGCTATCCGCTAACAGCACTCAATTATTCTTCTGTGCCCTGAATTTTCAGTAATAATGCGCCTAAGCCCCAGCCTACGAAGATTAAACCGAAAGACAATAGAGCTGCATTCAAAATTTCGCCGCCCATTGGTGTGATTCTCCTTATGCAATTTGATGTGTAAACTAGGTCTACTAAAAGCTTTTCAATAGTTGCTAGGATTAGACCTGTGTAAATAATTTTAAACTAGTTTAGCAGGTAATCCCTACTGGCTTGGGGGGCAATCCCTACTGTTGGGAGAAAGGATATGGGTAAATTGAGAAAATTTAATGATAATAATTATGAATAGATTTTATGTATCAAAATAATCAAGGTAATTTAATAAGTTTTGTAAAAAAAAATCGCCCGCGTTTGGCGCTGACGCTGGGAGATCCAGCGGGGATTGGGTCGGAGGTGATTTTGAAAGCTTTAACTGATTCAGAAATTTGTAAAAAATATGACGTTACAGTAGTGGGTAACGGAGATTTGCTCGCACAAATTTATTACAAACTGAATTTAACTGAGAATTTAGTAGCTTTGGCAAATCCAGATGAGTTGTCAGTCAGCGATGTGCAGTTGGATGGAAAAGTTAAAGATCAAATTACTTCAGGAATAGGTAATGCAGCCAGTGGTGCGGCTAGTTTTGCATATATGGAATATGCGATCGCTCAAACACTGGCTGGTAAATTTGATGGTATTGTCACAGGGCCGATCGCTAAATCTGCTTGGAAAGCCGCAGGATATAATTATCTAGGGCAAACGGAACTTTTGGCACAAAAATCAGGTGTTGACCGTTTTGGGATGTTATTCGTAGCGCGATCGCCTCATACTGATTGGACACTCCGCGCTTTACTTGCAACCACACATATTCCCCTACGTCAAGTAGCCGATGTGTTGACACCGCAGTTGTTGACACAAAAACTGGATTTGCTGGTGGAGTGCTTGGAGAAAGATTTTGGTATATATAGAGGAAGAATTGCGATCGCCGGGTTAAATCCCCACAGTGGGGAACAGGGACAACTTGGACATGAAGAACAAGATTGGTTAATTCCCTGGTTAGAGCAAGAGCGGCAAAATCGTCCACAATTGCAACTAGATGGCCCAATACCGCCAGATACAATGTGGGTTAAACCTGGTCAAGCTTGGTATGGAAATTCTTTAGTACAAAATCCAGCTGATGCTTACTTGGCACTTTACCACGACCAAGGCTTAATTCCGGTGAAGCTGATGGCATTTGATCGGGCAGTTAATACTTCTATTGGTCTTCCTTTCGTTCGGACTTCACCCGATCATGGGACAGCGTTTGATATTGCGGGTAAGGGAATTGCTGATGCTACGAGTATGAAAGCAGCAATACATTTAGCGGCTGAGTTAGTTAGTCAAAGATTGGCGGTGGGTTGTGGTTAAAAGTTCTTTATTGCAATATTTACTAAAAGTAATGTTTATTTGAATTTTGAAATTATCGGAGACATCACCAATGTTGAACTCGGTCAAAAATAACTTTGCAACGTTGCTAAAATCCCTCTTGTTGAGCTTTCCATTGAGCTTTTTTTTCTGACCACTGAATATCAAAGAATATTCTTCCCCGACCAACTGTGCGAATAGGCTTTGGATCAGTCATTGTTATTTTTATCCGTAACTTGTGCTCCCATCGGAAATACAAACTTTCTCTATCCACCTCATCTATCTCTTCACTTTCATCAATGAGGTCTTGGTTTTTCTCCTCTAATTCGCGCATATCCTCTAATTCGCGCATATATTGTCTGAGTATACCCCCAACAGCGATCGCTCTAGTTTTATGTAGTTGACGGGTTAACTCTAAAAACCATTCTCTATCAGCCACCAAATCTGATTCTTTCACCTGATACTTGAGAATTTCTGGAATAAGTAGTGACAGGTTATGATGTTTAGCGATCGCGCTAATATGAATAATTGGCTGGTAATCAATTCGTAAGCACTGCTGCCACAACGCTACCCATTTAGCATGAGAAAGATAGCCATGACTGAAATACGAAGGCGGCACCATTGCCAAAATATGTAAATGCGGGTGTGCTGAGACTCTATCTCTACCTTTAGTTATTTCTGTGGACTTTACCCAACTTTTCGCAGGCCATGCTTTCAATTCAGTAAATCGCTTAAAAGCTTTATTCATCGAATCCAAGTTTTCCCTGAGTTCTTTAATCTGGCAATTCCTTACAGTCAAAGTAACAAATAGCCAACGGTACTTGGGGTAATCAGTGACAACCTGTGGGAGAATTTTATAAGCTTTTGCTTTCCACATGAGCGATCGCCGCCACTGACAAACTGGACAATGACGAACCCTACAGAATCGGGCATCTGATAGTTTTAACTTGAGAATAGCTTCCAATTCATCTGGTACTAATTGAAATTTCAGCAACTCGGAACAGATTCTCATCCGCCAAGCATACTGCTGTAAATAATGTTCGTCTGCTTTGGCGTAATAATGCAGGACTTTATCAGTATTAGCTCTGTGCTTGTCCCAAATTTTACCTATAGGTGAAACTTCGGTTAAGCTCTGTACATTTTGATTTTGTTGGAACTTATCTTCAGACGATATATTAAAAGCAATAAAGTTACTGTCTGAGGCTTGAGCAGACACGAAATCACCAAATCAGTTTGTATCAACGTCCCAAATTAACGCAAGTTATACGGTCAAGCCTCAGTAAAACTATTTAGGTAAACAATAAAACTAATGCTGACTCATCTGAGTCATTCTTGGTTATGAAGTACTCCTGAAATCGGAAAGCTTAGGAATTAATATTTTCATCAGGTGCTTCAAACTTGTAACCATAGCCCCGCACAGTTTTAATAAACTCCGGTATGCTGGGATCGACTTCCATCTTTTTGCGAAGCTGACCAATATGCACATCAACCACCCGGCCATCTCCTACGTAGTCGCAACCCCAGATTTGTTGGATTAGTTGTGGACGACTCCAAGCCTGATTAGGATGACTTGCCAAAAAATGTAAGATATTAAATTCCAGCGCTGTTAAGGCAAGAGTTTTATCGTTAAGTGTTACCTCCCGGCCCTCTGGATTAATTACTAGCTGCTTGAAAACGATACGTTGTGTTGGAGAGGGATTGATGTAGCGTATCCGCCTCAAAAGAGCTTCTACTCTAACTTCAACTTCTGCAAGACTAAATGGTTTAGTCATGAAATCATCAGCACCTGCGCTTAAGATTTTAATTTTATCAGCCTCGTCAGTTCTACTAGTCAGTATCAACACTAAAACATTAGTACGACTCTGCATTTCTTGGCAAAGGCTATAACCTGTAACATCCGGCAAATTCCAATCCAGAATTACTAAAGCTGGGTTGAATTGCTCAAACAACGATAAGGCAGTCCTACCATCTGCTGCCGACTCTATTTGATATTTCCGGCTTAAAAAACGATAGACGAGATTTCGGACGCCGAAGTCGTCATCAACGATCAGAATTTTGGGAGTTGTAGCAGTAACGATAACCATAATGCTATTTATTGTAGATTGGGCGATTTACTGTTGCGCCAGTTTTACTTTACGTGTTTCTATTGAGAGTTTATTTACGCGCTTCTCTGCTGACTGAGTACCATAGCTACTGTAGTACTTGTATACATTTAATTTCCATGAAGATTATGACAACCTCAGCCATTGTCATGCCGATAAAATTTATAATTATCGCATGATTCTTGCATAATTTTAAATTTATATTGTAGAATATTAAATTTTTACCTTTTGGATAAGTGTAATTAAAACCCATCTCCGTAACCGCAAATAGTCAAAAGACACATCCAGAAGCGACGGCAATTGCTACAACTTTAAAACAGCAACACACTCCCTGATTCATTAGGTCTTTACAAAAGCTGACAAACTAACTTATCAGCCAATCTAGATTCTCAACTTCTACTTACTCGACTGTACCCTAGCCAATAGGTATGTTCTCTTGAAGAAGGTCTACGAAAATCTACCCTAGTGCATTTACATGTAGCTGCCCTCTTAAGCATATACTATACTACAAGTTTCAGCCTGAGACTATGACAAGCCAAGGACTGAAAGCATCGCCAAAAGGTATATATGGCGGCAAAACCAGATTTAACAGACAAAAGCAACAGCAAAAAGAATTGCTCTAGCAATATATATGATGTCAATAAATTGCTGGTAGCTTGCCTCAATAGTGCTGCTGATAAGTAGTAAGACAAAATTAATTACACAAATTTCGACCTGAAACCCTTATGTAGCCTAAAACCTAATATGTAAATATTTCTGTCCGATTACTTACCATTTATTTGTAAGGCTGCGCCAAATTTTCTTTCTTCCTTTGTGTTCTCCCTGCGGGAAGCCACTTCGTGTCTATGCGCCCTTTGCGGTTTGTTCCTTATATAATTTGGCGCATCTTTATACAGAATTGGTATGACAGCAAAATTCAGAAAGGGCTACGCCCCGCTGCGCTAACAGAAGTAAAACATCCTTTATATCTGGTTAACAGATTTAGCTTGTGTACCTCACAAACTTCTAATCTGCTGTATATAACTCTACAAGTGTGGCAGGAGATTGAGGAGACATTATTATTAGCGATGCCTGCGGTGGGCTACGCCTACGCTGAGATTAAAAAGGTATCAATTACTATATTCATCAATAAATATTTTTTATTTTCAACTAATGTTTTTCTCGATTTATAAAGGATTTAGTAAAATGAAAAATATCTAAATTACTAAAATATCAAAAACATAAACTTTAAATTATCCAATTAGATTTATAAGGCAAATTACTGCGTATACTCTCAAATGGCATTATTTGCAATTTATGAATTGGTAGAAATCCTGGAAATAACTCAGTCTATCTGAGGAGAGAGTTTGAGGATATTCATACCAGAGAAAGATTCAATTAAATATCTTCAGTTTGCTAAATTACTGTTAATATCGTCAGTAAGGAAAAATTATGGTTAATAATTTAGTAGGCGGCATCGTTCCCCCACAACCACCAATAGAATCACAAACTGATGCTCATACCCTAAAGACTCGTTTGGAATGGGGCGAACCGGCTTTTACAATCCTGGATGTGCGCGATCGCATCACTTTCAATAAAGGTCACATTATGGGAGCAATGCCAATGCCAGCAGATGAGTTGGTAGAGCGTGCAGTACCTTCTTTGGATAAGAGCCGTGATATTTACATTTACGGTGCCAACGAAGAAGAAACTGCCAAAGCAGCACAAGAACTGCGTTCCAATGGATTTGAACACGTCTCCCAACTCAAAGGTGGTCTTGATGCATGGAAGGCAATCGGTGGACCAACAGAAGGAATCGTTGAGTCACAAACTCCCGCAGGTGCAGACGACTACAATGTGGTAGATCGGCTAAAAAATCACCAAGAAAATCTGCAAAAGGGTGGTAGTAGCGCGACGGAATCTATTAAAGAGGGAGCCACTAACCTTAAGGAAGGCATTAAAGAAGGAGCTAGTAACCTCAAAGAAAACGTTCAAGAAGGAGCTAGTAACCTCAAAGAAAACGTTCAAGAGGGAGCTAGTAACCTCAAAGAAAACGTTCAAGAAGGAGCTAGTAACCTCAAAGAAGGCATTAGTGAATCTAAAACTCCTAGAGACACTGAATAATTCCAATGTTGGATCTTAGGCAAAAAATAACTTAAAAAGTTAGTGAATAGACCTCTTGTATAAATCAAGCATAAGAACCCCACTCTGCCTTTGACTAACGTCAAAGTTTCTCCTCTTTGATAGCGAAGAGAGGTTAAGGGTGGGTGTTAGAAAGTTTTCCAAGAGGTCTAATCTCGATTTTTCATGAGCAGAAAAGTCACAATTAGTAAAGGAGCCGGAGACTCCGAAGCTCCGAATCAGAAGACAGAATATTCTGTCTAGTGATATTTGTCCTCCAGAGCAATAACTTTTGCAATAGGTTTACGGTTTGATTAGTGTTCAAACAAATCCTTAAATTGCAATAAATCTAAAGAAACTATCGTTGGTAGGAATTCAAAACATTCTTGAGCAATTTGCCAGCGTTCTTCTCGTTTGAGCATTTGTATTAGCTTCTGCTGCACACTAAGCAAGTAGCGTACATCATTGGCAGCATAACTTAGTTGAGCTTCAGATAAACTAACAGCGTTGCCCCAATCGGAACTTTGAGAGCTTTTATCTAGTTCCACTTGTTCTAACTCTTGTACCACATCTTTGAGTCCGTGTCGATTTGTGTAAGTACGGGCTAATTTACTGGCAATTTTGGTGCAAAAAATCGGCTTTACCTGAATACCCAGATTGGCTCGCAAAGTGGCAAGGTCAAATCGAGCAAAGTGAAACACTTTCATAACATTGACTGCTTCCAAAAGTTTTTTTAAGTTGGGAGCATCAGCTTGTCCTTTGGCTATACGGATTGCAGTCACTTTCCCTTCAAGATTGCATAGTTGGACGAGACACAAACGATCGCGCAACGGCAACAATCCCATCGTTTCTGTATCAACTGCGATCGCTGTAGATTTTAAATACTGGCTAAGGGCTGCGTCACTGAGGTCGCGATCGCTCACCTGAAAATCTGGTAATGTCATCAATCGTTCAAAAATAATAGCAGTGTCCAGCAGACAAAAGTCTTGTCAGACACTACATTATTGTGCAAAAAAATCAGAAATTAAATCTACCTAGTGCGAAAAAACATTTGTGTCAGGTAGACTTCACCTTGATTATTAGTAGCAACACCAATTCCAGTCAGGTTGTATTTTCCTTTAAGATTCTTTAGGTGTCCGGGACTGTTGATCCAGCCAGTAACAGCTTCCTCTACGGGGTTGCTATATCCCCGGTTGAAAGCAACATTTTCCGCTGCACTGTTGTAGCGAATCGGAATAGCTTTGACTCGCCCTTCAAATCCCTGATGGCTAAATGGGGTTTTGCCTTTAGCCATATTTTGACTATGAATTCTTGCCTGTCGAGTTAAATTTGCATTTAAGGTCAACTTTGGCAGCCCTTTAGAAACCCGATATCGATTAATTTGCTCAAATACTGATTTTTCTAGCTCAGTAGTTTTAAAAGTTGGAGTTGATATTGCAACCTGACTAGAAAAAAGCGACAACAGCTTATTACGGGTGGATGTATTTGTAGAAGTATGATTTGGTATCGGAGCAGTCGTTAATCCACTAGCAAGGACAAGCGCACTTAAAGCGATGCCAAAAGCAGTTTGTCGGAACATGGAGAATTGCGTAATGTGTAGAGATATAAGACTTCTACTTTACCCTATTGTTCCGAGAATATATACCACAATACTGTTAAGTAATGATGAATTTCGGCAATTTGGCTACATCCTTTACAAGTAACACAAACAATCATTTCCAATTGTCAGTATTTCAATAGGTCAGCTTCATGAAAATCACGGTTAATTTTGCTGATAATTTAAGATTTTCATGAAATATCTCGCAAAAGCTTTGCTGACAGGTTGAAGTCTAGGGAATTTGAGAAAAAGCCTAAATTTTCTCAAATTGAACGCTACGTGCAACTTTTACTCAAACTTCATTTCTCAGCCCCTTGCTTTCAAAGCCTTTCTCTTTACCGGAGAGAAGAATGGAAGTGAGGTCAGAATATTAAATTGCACATTGCGTCAAACCTATGAGCGAATGAACATTTGTGTGAAGTAGATTGCACCTTGACTGTTTTTGGCAACACCAATCCCCGTCAGATTATAATTACCTCTGATATTGGCAAGGTGCCCTGAACTTTTGAGCCAGCCTTGAACAGCTATTGTGGCAGGATCGCTATATCCCTGGTTGTAAGCGACATTTTCACCAGCTGCTCTGTAAGAAATACGGGTTGCTTTAACACGTTCTGAAAATCCAGTATGTCCAAAGGGAACAGTACCATTAGCCATATTCTGACTGTGAATCCTTACTTGATTATCGATGGCAGCATTACGAGTCAGTGCTGGTAGCCCTTGGGAAATTCTGTAGTTATTAATTTGGTTAAAAATCGACTGTTCTAGAGCGGCAGTGTCGATGCTATTTGCTGCAATTTTTGCAGTATGATTTGATACATTTGAAGATTTTGGCATAAACGCTGGATTTGTTACAGGAGTAGCGATCGCTCCACTACCGAGAATAATAGTGCCTAAAGCAACGCTGTAAATTATTGGTTTAATCATTTGCTAGAAGTAAAGTTTTAGACAATGTAACCAACTAATATCAATGTGACAAATTGCTTATAGGTCTATATAGCTTTATTTGTAGGCTTTTTTGTTCAAAAACTACCAGCAAACGTTTAAATTCATGATTTTACGGGAAAATAGTGCTGTTTAATCAATAATCGTCTTCTACCACTAGTATGATTATTTGTATCTACATTCTGTACTTAGCTGTCATATAGTAGTGTAATTACTAGGTTTTTTGGAGTTATTTAGTTTTATATTATGCTTACTTACTTTTAAAATTCAGTTATTTTACTGCTTTTAAGTATATTTGATAGCTTTAATAATGTACAAAAAAACAGTAAAAACCGATTTTTACTGTTGAAGATACGGAATATATAATATAAATAGGCTAGATTTATTCAGCAAAATATCTGCGTGATTTCAACTAGGTTTTATTGAGGGTTTCTAACTCTTCCTGTACCACACGCAATACCCTTGCAATATATTCTGCACGCCACTGTTCCCGTTCCTTAGTTACTTTGACATCTGGCTCGTAAGCTTCAATCTCACTAGCTGATAAAATACCTTTCACCTCTAGCAACCGTTCAATCGTGTCTAACCGCTCATGCAGCACGGACACCTCACCAGTCAAAGCCATTATGATCGCTAATAATTTATCAGTTTGCGGATTTTCTAAATAAACAGGTCGTTTACCTTTGGCTATTTTTGTCATCCTAATACCAATTCTCCAAAAATAAGACTAGACATAAAAAACGAGGAAAGCCAGATAAAATCTGACTTTCTCAATTACGAATTGCTATAACTTCCTCAGCTTACTTAGTTGCAGCAACCAGAAACCAAGTGCCTTGGGTGGCTGAGTTCCGATTTTGAAACATAGCATTAGTTTCTTTTGCTTTCCATGCCCCATTGGGGACAAATTTCTCAAATGTCTTATCTGCTGCAAAACCAGCCTCAGTAACTAGCGGCACCAAATCTAAATCGCGTACAGCACTCCAGAAGGGTTCGTTGTTGTTAGCAGTTTCCCAATCAGAAATAAACTGTCTATAAATATCCATGTGACGATACAGAGGTGCTTCTAGATGGATCATCATGCCGCCAGGAGCCAGTAGACGATAAGACTCTTGCATAACTTTACGCACAGATGGCGGGGGAATTTCATGCAGCAAAATGTGAGAAACCACTAAGTCAAATGATTCATCGGGGAAGTTAGTGTGTTCGGCATTTTGCTGAGAGAAGTGTACCCGTTTTCCCAAGGCTTCGGCTCTTGCATGAGCATAACGCAGCATGGGTGCACCTACATCTATGGCATGGACTTCTGCATCTGGGAAAACATCGACATAAGGTAATGTACTATTTCCAATAGAACATCCCATATCAAGAATTTTTCTCGGTCGAAAGTCGGGAAACTCTGCTAAAAGGTAGTTTTGGACTATAGATAGCCCCATATCATCATTGAGCGGTCCCAACCAACCCATTCCATAAACGTAAGCGCCGCGATCGTAGGTTGCGCCGGCTGCGACATCATCAGCAGTGAATTCACTATAATATCCTCCAGGCATACAGTGAATGTCTACAGCCTTTTGATGAGTGGGTATTTGAAAATTTGGGTCGAGTGTTAAAGTACCCAGTTCACCACCCTTGTCTTTGGCGCGCTCAATCAACTCTGGCAGTTGTCTGTCAATATTGGCATTTACAGAATCCCATAACATTTCCTGGTTGATGCGCTTGAGGGCACTAGTCCAGTAGTAATAGGGTTCGTGCTGCATTACTTCCCGAATTTCATAACGATTTTGGGGAGGACGTTGATGTGCTTGTTCAAACTTCGGCTTGCCTAGTTTTTCATAAACTTCTTTATTAGCAGGAAGGATATTCTTGAAAATGTGCATTTTCATTGTTTGCACAAAGTTTTGGCGTGCCAACTCGTCGTGAGTGGGTTGCGGTAGCATAGCGTGTTGGAATTGTTGATCCATGATTTCCTCCGAAGAATTTGAGGTATATTTACGCAGGATTTAATAACTTGGCTACTGTTTGTACATCCTTATCACCACGTCCAGAGCAGTTAATTACAATCCGAGGACTGTCGGTTAGTTGGGGACAGAGGGTTTCGAGATAGGCGATCGCATGGGCTGTTTCCAATGCTGGGATAATCCCCTCCAATTTCGATAATCGCTGAAATGCCGCCAATGCCTCTGCATCTGTCACACTATAGTATTCAGCGCGACCAGTATCCTTTAAATAGCTATGTTCTGGCCCCACGCCGGGATAATCTAACCCCGCACTAATTGAGTGTGCCTCAATGATTTGCCCATCTTCATCTTGCAGTAGGTAGCTCATGGCTCCGTGCAATACACCAATTCGTCCTTTTGTCAATGTAGCTGCGTGTTTTTCGGTATTAACACCTTCTCCAGCTGCTTCAATCCCAATCAAGCGTATAGAACGCTCATTCATAAACTCATAGAATAGTCCCATTGCATTGGAACCACCACCTACACAAGCCAAGAGAATATCAGGTAATCCACCCCACTTTTCCATTGCTTGAGCGCGGGTTTCTTCGCCGATTACTGCATGGAAATCACGTACCATCATTGGGTAAGGATGAGGCCCTGCTACCGAACCCAGGATGTAGTGAGTAGTTTCCACATTTGTCACCCAATCTCTGATTGCTTCGGAAGTAGCATCCTTCAAAGTTCCGGTTCCCGCGTCCACAGGTCGCACTTCTGCCCCCATCAGCCGCATTCTAAAAACATTCAAAGCTTGGCGTTCCATGTCCTGAACACCCATGTAAATTACACATTCCAGCCCAAAACGAGCGCAAACGGTGGCTGTAGCAACTCCATGTTGTCCGGCACCCGTTTCCGCAATAATCCGCTGCTTACCCATGCGTTTCGCCAACAATACCTGACCAAGGGCATTATTGATTTTGTGAGCGCCAGTATGATTTAAATCTTCACGTTTTAAATAAATTTGTGGCCCGGTGCGATCGGGTCGGGCATAATGAGCAGTCAGGCGTTCAGCAAAATACAATGGTGTAGCACGTCCTACATAGTCTCGTAACAACTGCTGTAGTTCTGCTTGAAAACCAGGGTCATTGCGGTATTGCTGATAAGCTGTTTCTAATTCAGCTAGGGCAGGCATGAGCGTTTCAGGTACATACTTACCGCCAAAGCGTCCAAAGCGGCCTAGCGTATCTGGAACCTGAGCAGTTGAAGTAGGAGATAGGGGAGTGGTAGTCACAGGCTATTTATGATGACGGGAATCACTTAATTATTATAGAAAAGTCTGAAGCATATCTGGGGAATGGGGAATGGGGAATGGGCATTGGGCATTGGGCATTGGGAATTGGGCATTGGAACTTCTTCCCCATGCCCCAAGCGACGGGGCGACTATCCCTCTCCATGCCACTTGCAGGATGGAGTTTCCCGTCGCTTTCAATGAATTGCCCCTGAGCGCGTGTGTGTAAGTTCTATAGAAAATGGGGCTTGGAGATTAGGTTTTGCGTTAGAGGATGTCTGAGAAGTCAAAAATGTCATGCTGAACGTAGCGCCAGCGAAGTGAAGCATTTCACAAATTAACGAAAAATCGAGATTCTTCGTTCCGCTTCGCTTCACTTAGAATGACAAAATATACCTTGCCAAAACTTTTCAGACATCCTCTTAGCAGCTTGTTAACCTAACGTCGACTTTAACTCACTTTCCGCTTGTGCCAACGCATCTGGTAATTTACTTGCATCGCGTCCGCCGGCTTGGGCTAAGTTCGGTCTTCCACCACCGCCGCCGCCGCAAATTTTAGCGATCGCACCCACAAATTTACCAGCTTGCAAACCTTTTTTGTTCACTTCTGGACTAAAAGCTGCAACTATACTAACTTTCCCAACTTCTGGAACAGAACCCAGTACAACTCCACCATTACCAATTTTTTGCAACAAGCGTTCGGCTGCGGTTTTCAATGATTCTGGATCGACCTCTTCTAATTGGGCGACAATAATTTTATGATCGCCTACGGTTTGGGCTGTTTGTAGCAAGCTGTCTGATTTAGCGATCGCTAACTGTACCTTTAAGGTTTCTAATTCCTTCTGGCTATTCTTCAGTTCGCTTTGCAGACTTGTGATTCTGTCTGGTAATTCTTCGGGTTTAACTTTAAAGCGATCGCTCAAATCTTTAACTACTTTATCGCGCAGATTGAGATAATCTAGGATTGCGGGCCCCGAAACAGCTTCAATCCGCCGCACCCCAGAAGCTACACCAGCTTCTGAGATAATCTTGAACACGCCAATTTCAGCAGTATTACTCACATGAGTCCCACCGCATAATTCCATTGATACGCTAGGAAAGTCAATCACGCGCACTTCCTCACCGTATTTTTCCCCGAACATAGCGACAGCACCCCTAGCTTTCGCCTCTGCTAAAGGTAATACTTCCACTTTTGCAGCATGAGCCTCAGCAATCCAAGTGTTCACCTGTTCTTCAATTTGTTGAACTTCCTCTGCTGTCAAAGCGCGGGGACAGTTGAAGTCGAAGCGCAACCTATCAAAGGAAACCAGAGAACCTGCTTGAGATATGCCCTCATCAACAATTTTTTTCAATGCCGCTTGCAATAGGTGCGTTGCGGTATGGTTAGCTTGAGCGCGACGGCGACAAGCCGGATCGATTTGAGTAGTGACGCGATCGCCTACGCGCAGTGTACCGCGTTCGATGCGTCCGAAGTGAACAAAGAAATCAGATTCTTTCTTCACGTCTTCTACCCGAATTACGATCCCATCACCAGAGATATAACCGCGATCGCCGATTTGTCCGCCGGATTCAGCATAAAATGGCGTTTTGTCAAGGACAATTTGCACCTGTGTCCCGGCTTCTGCTTCTTGTTGGGGAACACCTTCTACCAAAATTGCTTCGACTTTCGCAGTTGCCGCAGGTTGGGTATAGCCGATAAATTCGGTAGCATGGATGTGTTCTGCTAATTTGTCGAGAGAACCTTGTACAGTTAAATCGATGGTTTCGTGTGCTGCTTTGGCACGTTCTACCTGCTTTTGCATTTCGGCATCAAATCCCGCGTCATCTACTGTCAGATTATTTTCCTCGGCAATTTCTTGAGTAAGTTCGAGGGGAAATCCGTAGGTGTCATAAAGGATAAATGCACTTTCACCGCTAATTTGAGTTTCTTCTCGCTGTTTCACCTCTTGAATGATTTCTTCTAGGAGTTTTTCGCCTCTATCCAGAGTTCTGAGGAAATTAGATTCTTCCCGTTGCAACTCAGCTTTAATTGCTGCTTCCTGTTGGCGCACATTAGGGTAAGCTGATTCGGAAAGAGCGATCGCTGTTTCAGCAACTTGGGTAGTAAATTCGCCAGAAATCCCAATTAATCGACCATGACGTACCATCCGCCGAATTAACCGCCGCAGTACATAACCGCGTCCGACGTTGGAAGCGCGAATTTCATCAGCAATCATGTGCACAACAGAACGAACATGATCGCCAATGACTTTTAAGGAGACTTTGGTTTTTTCATCGCTGCTGTGGTAGTCAATGCCAGCAATTTTGGCAGCTGTTTGAATAATTGGGAAAATCAGGTCAGTTTCGTAGTTATTCGGCACTTTTTGGAGAATTTGCGCCATTCTTTCCAAACCCATGCCGGTGTCGATGTTCTTGTTTTGCAGTGGCGTTAAATTTCCGTCAGCATCCCGGTTATATTGCATAAACACGAGGTTATAAAACTCAATGAACCGGGAATCGTCTTCTAAATCTATATTTTCGTCACCGCGTTCCGGGTGGAAGTCGTAATAAATTTCGGAACAAGGGCCACAAGGGCCAGTCGGGCCAGATACCCAAAAGTTATCGTCTTCGCCCAAGCGTTTAATTCTCGCTATCGGCACACCAATTTGATCGCGCCAAATTGCAAAGGCTTCATCATCATCTTCAAAAACGCTAACGACGAGATTTTTAGGGGAAAAGCCAAAGACTTGTGTAGATATTTCCCAACCCCAAGCGATCGCTTGTTCTTTAAAATAATCACCAAAGCTGAAGTTACCCAGCATCTCAAAAAAGGTGTGATGCCGTTTGGTGCGTCCGACATTTTCGATGTCGTTGGTGCGGATACACTTTTGCGAAGTCGTAGCCCGTTTAAATTCTGGTGTGCGCTGTCCCAAGAATATTGGCTTAAATGGTAGCATCCCCGCGATCGTCAGCAGCACGGTTGGGTCTTCTGGCACGAGGGAGGCACTTGGGAGAATTTGGTGTTCCCGTTGAGCAAAGAAGTCGAGAAATATGTTGCGAATTTCGTTACCGCTTAGGTACTGGGGATTTGAAGACATAGGTGTTTTTAACTTTAGACTTTAGACTTTCGACTTGGGCGTAGCGGCACTAGATAGGTGTATTTTCATAAATAGCTTTATATATTCTTGCATTTTGTTTCATATTACTGCCAGCGAATTCTGCCAGTGGGTGAGCAAAATGCATTGATTAGGACGCTTTTACAATATAATCCGACTCTGGCAAGATGCGTGTAGGCTCCCGCCAGCACTTCTCTACGAGAGGCTGCGCCAGCGATAAAGCTCAGTGACCGTCGTAGACATCGCATTTCCATGCTTAAAATTAATCATTAAGAAATACTTTAAAATTCCCATACCCAGGTAACAAATGGCACTAAAACTGAAAGTATCAAATATTGCTTGTGAGGGATGTGCAGAAATAATTACTGAGTCTATCCACGTTATAGAACCTTAAGGTCAAAGTGGATGTTGATATTAACGCTAAAACTGTTACGGTGGAGTCCGAAACTTCTGAGGAGTCAATCAAACAGGTAATTGTTGCTGGTTAGGCTGTAGAAGGTTATCGATCGGATTCCAGCTATTCACAGAAGAAGTTTAGACTTTAATATCTCAAGCGACGCTAACAAAATTTTTTACATTTTCCGCCTATAGAAGAGCGGAATAGAAATAATTTCCCAAAATTAGGGACAGGTTTTGACATAATTTTTTTTATTTAGCTTTATTTTCTAAACTTATGCTGTAACAGCAAATAAAAAAGACGTAAATTAAGTAAATAGACAAATCAAGATAAAGTGTAGGCAAAAATATTTTATTTCTCCTGCTAATGCATTGTTTGTTTTTTTTTGTGAAGTTTAACTGAAATTAGAATTTTTTACCCGACAACTTATGTCTTTTTTAGATGGTATGTAAGCCACAAAAAGCTACTGTATATAGCAGGAGGTAGTTTTGCTGTATATTTTATATATAATAACTTAAATAATTTATTAATATTTAAATAAAGCCTAGCTTATAAATAAAAAGCTAAAGATTTTTATGGAAAGTAATATTTTTAATTACATAAGAAAATTTTGGATTTAATGATTCGATGCAAAAACTTTATATTTCCTTTTTCCTACTTAGGAATAAATTTAGCTGACCAATACAATGGTTATTACAAACTATTTATTTCGGTAATTCTATCAGGTAAATAGTACTTAAGAAATTACAGCAATAGTTTTTATGTATTGAGATAATATTCAGTATTTTTACTGTTTTAAAAATAAACTGTAAAGAAGACATTAGTTATTAGAAATGAATATTTCCAAAATTTTAGTAGGAAATATAAAATCTTAAAATGAGATTAAATTTGAAAGTTGCTATCTAATCAATGCTCAAAAAACAAGATTTCAAAAAATATAATTTAGCCTAGAACATCATATTTAGTATTAGACGACAAGAGCAGTAGTTACCCAAGTGAATTTATTTAAAATTTAAATAGGATAAAAAATAAAGCAATGAATATTTCTATTCTGATCTTTGGAAAAAATAATTTTATCGCTACACTTCCAGATCAGATCCGTTATGCGACTGCTTTTAGTGTAGAAGTTATAGACAATTTGGATCAAGCAGTGTCGCGGATTAAAACAACACCCCCTGATATAATCCTGGTGCAAGCTAGCGTAGATGGCAGTATGGAACTCTGCGGTTGGTTGAAAGATCAGACAAAACTATCGTGGATATATTGTATTCTCTTCGAGGATCGTTCCCAGCAGCTGACTGATAGAAATAAGGGTTGGCATAGGGAATTGGAGATGAGTGCTGCGGCCTTAAAGCAAGGAGCCGATGCATATATTTGGCATCTTATTGAAGAAAAAACAGATTATAGCTTGGCAGAGTTAACTGCTAATCATGGACTAATACTTGCTCAATTGACAGTTGGTTTGCGGAAAGCACAAAAATACCGAGATTTGATTCGGACAAATGATATGTTATCTGCGATCGCCTTAGCCGATTCGTTGACAGAATTAAATAATCGTCGTGCTTTAGAATGGGACTTACCCAGGCAAATTCAAAGAGCCAGGACTCAAAAAACTTCGCTGAGTTTGATTATTCTGGATGTAGATCATTTCAAGAAAGTTAACGATACTTATGGGCATTTAGTAGGCGATCGCATTTTGCAAGTATTATGTCAGCGTTTGCGCCATAATCTGCGCTGTCAAGATACAGCATTCCGCTATGGCGGCGAAGAATTTGTGATTCTTCTGGCTAACACTACTGATGAGGAAGCACTAGTAGTGGCCCGTCGTCTCAATCGCGTAGTCAGCGATGAACCATTTGCACTCAACAATAAGCTGACAATTAATATCACTATTAGCCTGGGTACAGCTTCTCTGCAAGCTGAGGATGATGAGAAAGGAGAGAGTCTGCTGCATCGTGCCGATCAATGTTTGTTACAGGCTAAAACTTCTGGGCGTAATCGAGTGATTAACTCGAACTACTTATCTCATCATGGCTCACATTTGAAAGCTGTTTCTTCGTGAAAGTAAGAAGTGGGGAGGATATACGTGTCAATTTCAGCTAAAACTCCTTTAAAACCTGGCTCATAAAAGTGCGATCCTGAAAGGAGCAGATTTAGCATTAAAAATTACAATGGTTAAATCTAATTTTTATAAAATTCCTTGAAATAAGCAATTTGGGGTGTTGAATTAAAGTAGCAGTCGCTAAAATCTATACATCTGACCAAGTATTTTCATTGCCAGATGACAACTTCAATAGCTTATTACATCTCTCGCAAACAGGCTCAGGACTTTCTAGCTAAATTTGCCCAAGCACTGTTATCTCCAGAATCTACCCCACTGCTGTTTCAGATTTATGGGTTCGGCGGAGTTGGTAAAACTACCCTTACCCAAAAACTAAAAGAGACGCATGAGTTGCAAGCTGACTTTGCAGAGGTGTCCTTTGGGCTTACAGCAGGTATTGAAACGCCACTAAAGCTAATGGAAAAGCTTTATGAGCTATTACCAAAACCTACCGGACTCTGGCGAAGGGATTTATTACCTAATTCAAGATGACAATCCCATAATTTATTACTGCCAGGGCAATGTCTTGCGAGAATTAGGTCGTTATGAAGAGGCGCTCACTAGCTACGATAAAACCTTGCAAATTAAAGATGACTATGGCGAGGCTTGGAACAACCAAGGTTTGGTACTGGCAGAATTAGAGCATTATCAAGAAGCACTTGCTAGTTTGTATAAAGCTTTAGCAATTAGAGATAAGTTTCTTCTTCCCATTCCTGATAACCCTTCTCCCACTCTTCCTCAATTTCAATGCTTTAGCAATCACAATCTTCAGCATTTTCATATCTACCTATAGCAATTCGGGTTTGTATAAATTGCTAGTATTTTGTTTGAAGTTGGATGTTCATAATTTTTATACCTAATTAGTTAAGAGCGTTCCCCAAACTATGCTCTAAAATTTATCTAAATTCATTAAAGCCTTAACTTATGCTTCTTACCGAACTCATACCGCTAGTTAAAGAATTATCCCACACTGATAAACTCTTACTAATGCATTTCCTGGCAGCCGAATTGTTGAAGGAATCAAGTTTAGTTCCATTGGATGCTCAGGACAAAGTAGCTAGTCTTGGCTTATATGATTCTTTTGAAGCTGCTGCTGTTTTAGTGAAGGCATTAGCAGAAGAAAAAGCGGCAATAAATGGTTGATAAAGTTAGATTTGCATTTACTGAGGTAAATCCAGAACTTGGTGCATTAAGTACGCTGCCTTCTCTACCACTAATTCTCACTTATCAAAATCGTTCTGTAACTGTATCAGGCTTACTAGATACTGGTTCTACTGTTAACGTATTGCCCTACGAAAGAGGGTTAAGGCTGGGAGCGGTTTGGGAACGTCAAAGACTATCTGTTCCATTAGGTGGTAATTTGGCTAGGTTTGAGGCGAGGGCATTAGTGTTGATGGCGAATGTTGAACAATTTCCGACAGTAGAGCTAGCTTTTGCTTGGACAAGAGATAGAAACGCCCCATTGATTTTAGGACACATGAATTTCTTTGTAGCGTTTGATGTCTGCTTCTATCGTTCTGAATTAGTATTTGAAATTAGCCCTAAAATAACCTGATGGAAATAGTGAAACCCAACATTATATTAGATTAACGCTGGGTTTCACAGAATTCAACTACCTTGATTAGGCGGTATTTGTTCCGGTGGCGTTTCCTCTGGGGGAGCGAGTTCCGCATCCGGCGCTATTTCTTCTACGGTAATCGGTTGCTTATCCTCAATTTCAAAATCTGCTTGCGCTGCTTCCACCAATTCAGGAGATGGAGGATGTGGTGGAATCGCTTCCGGTACACTCTCGGTTTTTGCTTCGGTGTCGGTAGTAACTGTCTTTTCTGGTGGTTGTTCTGGTGTGACAATGGTTTTGTCAATAATCTCAATAGCAGGTTTCTCTGACAGTACAGAAGTAATATCTTCAGGTTTGGAGGTTGTGGGTGTCTTTTTGCTCACAGTCTGCTGCACCTTGTCTTTCGCGCCACTGAAGGTACTACCCAGACCTTTTTGCAACTGGCCCAGCCGTTCCTGAAGGGACAACTTATTCACCTGTTCTTGAATGCCAGTTTTTACCGTCTCAGCACTGGGTACTTGAGTTTGTTGTGCCTGCGGGGTCAATTGCCGACGTAATGATAGAGTTTGCCAGCCAAACCAGACCAAAAGAGCCACACTAGCCACATGACCCAGCAACAACCCCCCAGTAATGCGTGGTGCAAACACCCATAAGACCAAAGCATAGAACAATCCTACGCCACTCCAAATAAAGTCATTCTTGCGGTGGATTTCTGGAAAAAAGAAAGCTGCTATATAAATGGCTAAACTACCAAGACCCACTACCAAAGCTAGGACAAATGCCAGCATTGTTTGGTTACTCCTTACTGCGTCCTTTGACTATTTCAATTTTGCAAATTTTGCCAGTCAATTGTTGATTTAGATACAATTTAAAATTAATTATCCATGTTACTTGTGGATTTTTGTCGTTTAGATTAAGTCTTAAGGTCTTCTTTAGGGGAGAAGGGAAAATATCGGACTACCCTTAAAGTAAAAGGATCTGCAAGAGTTAGCCAGAAATTTTTTATGACACTACAAAGCTTTGGTGTGATTGGATTAGCCGTTATGGGTGAGAACATCGCTCTAAACGTGGAACGTAATGGCTTTCCAATCGCAGTATACAACCGCTCGCGCGATAAAACCGACAAATTCATGGCAGAGCGTGCACCAGGACGGAAGGTCAAAGCCGCATTTACCCTGGAAGAATTTGTTGCTGCATTGGAACGTCCTCGCAAAATCCTAGTGATGGTGCAAGCTGGTAAGCCAGTAGACGCGGTGATTTCTCAACTGAAACCTTTGCTAGATGAAGGCGACATCATTATCGACGGTGGCAACTCTTGGTTTGAAGATACAGAACGACGCACTCAGGAATTAGAACCCGCTGGACTTCGGTTTATCGGTATGGGTGTTAGTGGTGGTGAAGAAGGTGCGCTAAATGGCCCTTCACTGATGCCTGGAGGTACAGAAAGCTCCTACGAATATCTGTCACCAATTTTTAATAAAATTGCTGCCCAAGTTGATGATGGCCCTTGCGTAACCTATTGCGGTCCTGGTGGTGCCGGCCACTACGTCAAAATGGTACACAACGGCATTGAATACGGCGATATGCAGCTGATTGCAGAAGCATACGACTTGCTGAAAAATGCTGCTGGATTAGACCATAATCAGCTACACGAAGTTTTTGCCGAATGGAACACCACCGACGAACTCAATTCGTTTTTGATTGAAATTACGTCAAAGATTTTCCCCTACATTGACCCAGAAACAAATCTACCCTTGGTCGATTTGATTGTTGATGCCGCAGGGCAAAAGGGAACCGGACGCTGGACAGTGCAGACTGCAATGGATTTGGGGGTTGCTGTACCGACAATGATTGCAGCGGTGAACGCGCGGATTATGTCTTCTTTCAAAAAAGAGCGGGTAGCAGCATCCAAGATACTTACAGGCCCTTCTGGCAAGTATGAAGGAGATACCAAAGCTTTTATCAATATGGTGCGAGATGCTCTGTATTGCTCGAAAATCTGTTCTTACGCTCAGGGCATGGCACTGTTAGCTACAGCTTCAAAAACCTACAACTATAACTTGCATTTAGGTGAATTGGCGCGGATTTGGAAGGGTGGCTGTATTATTCGTGCTGGATTTTTGAATAAGATTAAGAACGCATTTAACGAAAATCCAGCGCCACCTAACCTGCTATTAGCTCCAGAATTCAAGCAGACAATTCTCGATAGACAAACAGCTTGGCGAGAAGTGTTGGTAACATCAGCAAAACTGGGAATTCCAGTGCCAGCATTCAGTGCGTCATTAGATTATTTTGACAGCTATCGACGCGATCGCTTGCCCCAAAACCTCACTCAAGCCCAACGCGACTACTTCGGAGCGCACACCTACGAGCGACTTGATAAGCCCGGAGTCTTCCACACCGAATGGACACCGATTTCTGAAGCATCAGTGCAAACTTCCACACCAAGAGAGCTGCAAACTTCAGAACCAACTACACCTACAAATTAGAGAGTCTTAAATTGTAAATTTGAAAGTGGCTCTTTGAGAGTCACTTTTTTGTCAATTATCACTGTTA
This sequence comes from Nostoc sp., assembly GCF_036917535.1. Lineage (GTDB taxonomy): Bacteria > Cyanobacteriota > Cyanobacteriia > Cyanobacteriales > Nostocaceae > Nostoc. The sequence continues at coordinate 42,295 of NZ_JBALDA010000018.1, read as the reverse complement.
ATTGTTAATTATTCATTGTTAAGCTAATACACATTTAACTTGTATATTTTTCATTTTAGAGAAAAGCCATCTACGGTAACGTATGAATCAAGAGTGATTTAGCAAGTAATCATTAGTTAAGTATTTGGAATCAATTTGGTGTTCTCGTGGAAGATAAATCGCAACCGGAATTCCTATATTATGCAAATAACGACACATTAGCGGCCCGACTTCAGCCCAATTTAAGTTGCCCAAACCACAACCCAAAGCTGGCATTGCCAAAGACTGAATACCAATTTCATGACAATTGTTTCTAACCCAGTCTAAGCCACCTTCAATGTCCTCTAAACGAGAGTTATCTCGCCATTGTCTTTTAGTAGCAAACAACAAGAACCACTTTACAGCATTAGAGGTCACAAGCGGAAGGCTAAGATCAGCTAGTTCTTGGTCTAAAGAAGCTTCCCGTTTATAGAGATAGGGTTTTGTGGCAGTAAGCTGTTGATTCCGGCAAGCATCTTGATAAACTACATATACGTCAGGAAACTGATATTTTGCCCGTGATGCTAATCCTTTGCCCATTATCCCTTGAAGATTAACACTAATCGTCAAAGTTTGCATATTTGAAAAAAACATATCCCCATCAATCAAGGAAATATTAGTCCCAATACGGGCAGCAGATATGGGTTGGAAAAACATATTTGGTTCAGGAACAACAGGTATTTTAGCTGAACCAATAATTGTTTCGACTCGCTCTTTAGCCTTATAGTCTGCTACAAAAACTGAATGAACAAGTTCTGGGCTGATTTGCTCAGGAACCAAGCACTCAGCCATTATCTTTCGTTTGGAACCATCAAGTTCATTCCACCATTCATTTTGAATAATTTTCCATTGTTTCTGAAGTGTTTCTATTCCTTCCTTAATAGCAAAAAATTGAGTTGGTTCATTGGCAGCATTTCCATCTGTAATTAGTCCTCCTGTTGCTGCAAGTACATCGGGTTTGACTGCAATAACAGCAATGTCTCTTTTATCTTTTTCATGAACTACCCGATACATCATTGGGTTACGTGGCTGAAAGTATAAGTTAGCGTACTCCCACAAACTACTCCTTGCAGGTGTAGACTTGTCTTTTCGCTTGCTAACAATCTCACTATCGTAGATTGGTGTATATGAAACTCCTAGTTCCTCAACTTTTTTGTGGGATAAGATACCTCTTTTAAGTATTGAGGGCAGATTTTCAATGTGTGTAATGTAATAGAGACTTTTGATATCAGGCTTTCTCATTGATTTGGTGTGTTATTCTTCCCAAGATATTTGGCTTTTAATTCTTCTAATTCTTCATCTATTTGGCTTTTATTAGTAGGCCCAGATGTAGGATTTGGTGATTGTATTTTATTTATCTGAGGTTTGTTGCCACCCAAAAATTGAGTTTTCATTTCCTCTAATTCTCGATCAATTTGACTAGGAGATTTCGATACAAAAGTGGGTGGAGAATTTGGTGGTGATTGAAGGATAGGTTTTGGCGGGTTCGCTGGTGCTGCTACTTGCGACCGTTGATTTAAGTCTTTGAGAACTTCGTCTACTGTTTGATAACGCCGAATCGGAATACTTTCTAGCATTTTGTTGAGAATGCGACTCAGCTGATTACTGACGGGAGTTTGCAAGTATTGCTGCCATACCCAAGTATCGTTGTTGGTATCATAAGAATCGAAAGGCGATCGCCCAGTTAATAAATTAATACAAGTTGCACCCAAACTATAAATATCGCTGGCAAAAATAGCCCTACCTCTCATTTGTTCAGGGGCAACATATTCTGGACTGCCAATACTAGTACCAGTTTTATTTAAAGCAGCGCCAGTAGCAGATTTAGCAGCACCAAAATCTACTAATACTAGTTTGCCTTGAGCATTGCTTTCACGAATAATATTTTCTGGCTTGATATCGCGGTGAATTACGTGTCTAGTATGACAAAATTGCAAAACTGACAATAAATCGTTTAATAGTTGCCAAATTTGCGTTTCACTAAAAGCACCTCTATGTGCTAATTCCTGCGCTAAGTTTTGCCCGTCAATAAATTCTTGTACAAGATACTGCCGATTTTCTTGGGTAAAATATGCTAGTAGTTCGGGAATTTGGGGATGTTTGCCTAATTCATCTAACTGCACCGCTTCTTGGTTAAATAACTCTACGGCTTTGGCAAGTGTATTAGTGCCTTGGGATTGGGGATAAAATTGCTTAATTACGCAGCGTGGTTTTGAGGGTTTATCCTCATCCACAGCTAAGAAGGTTTTGCCAAAACCACCTTGTCCGATTGGTTTGATAGCACGGTAACGTTCTTTGAGGAGTAACTTGGAACCGCAAGTCACGCAAAACTTCACATGATCGGGATTTCCAGGCTTGGGACAATGGGGATTAAGGCAGTAGCTCATATAGGCGATCGCTCTTATATCTCTTTATTTTACTGGCGTTAAGGGTGGAGACTTTTGCGAATCCGTTAAAATATGAGCAATCTCTACGACGGGCTACGCCTACGCACTACTAACTAGTACAGCGTGGCGGAAATCAAGCCACCATTTTAAAAAAGCAAAAGCCTTGATATACAAACTTTTGACTTTTGACTTTTGACTTTTGACTTCCGCTTTGCGGTACTACCCCATACCTTCCATAACTGGATGAAAGTAGAAGGCGAATCCCAACACTGTATAAGCAGCTAATAATAAAGTGCCTTCCAGCCAATTAGATCTACCATCGGAACTAATAGTGTTTGCAATCAACACTGACACAACCACAGCGACTAATTCAAAGGGTTTGAAATCTAAATCCATTGGTTGATCCAATACCCGCCCTGCTATAACTAACACAGGCGCAACAAAGAGAGCAATCTGCATACTCGATCCCACAGCTACCGACAGGGAAAGATCCATCTTATCTTTCATCGCCACGGTGACTGCTGTGGCGTGTTCAGCCGCATTACCGACGATGGGAACCAAAATTACTCCTGTAAACAGCGCCGTTAAACCTAGCTTAGATGTAGCCACTTCCAGAGAATCGACTAACATTTCTGATTCAATTGCCACTAGCAAGGTACATACTAGCAGCACGCCAACCCATAAAGCCGTATTTGGTTTACCATGAGATATTTCCTCAACTTCTGCTTCTGCCTCTGCTACACCTACATCATAAAGATAGGAGTGAGTTTTCATCGAAAATAGCAGTGTTAGGGCATAAACCAAGATTAATACTCCAGCAACAGCAATAGAAAGATTTTGCAGTGTTTGTTGGTTAGTACCAAGAGAAGTGTAATTCATCGCCGTTGGCATCAAAATGGCAATCACTGCCAAATTCATCGAAGCAGCATTCACCCGCGCCACAATTGGCTGAAATGTCTGTTCTTTGTAGCGCAGTCCTCCCAAAAGCATGGAAAAACCCATTACCAGTAGTAAGTTGCTAATAATTGATCCCGTGATACTAGCTTTGACTATATCTATAAACCCAGCGTTCAACGCCACTAAGGCTATGATTAATTCTGTAGCATTGCCAAAGGTGGCGTTTAACAAGCCCCCCAATGATGGGCCGACTACGACAGCAATTTCTTCTGTGGCTGTACCCATCCAAGCTGCTAAGGGCAGAATTGCTAATCCAGCTGTAATGAAAACTATCAATTCTCCCCATTCCAGAAAGTGGGCTGCTACAGAAACCGGGATAAACAGTAGTAAAGCGAAAAGAATAATGTTTTTGGTTGACATTTGTTGTTTTGGGTTGAGGGTCTCATTCACAGCGAGCAATCCTAAATTTTAAATTTGGAGTGTTGAATCAACAATCACTTTCACTCAGCACTCCGACATAATACTCTCAACCGCTTGTACAGCAATTCAGAAATTTTACTGTTTTCAGTTCACTACTGTGTATGTGAAATTAGATTACGATATAATGAGTTATTGTAATCTTTTGTTGCAAAACTATGAATTTGAGCCAAAACATTACACTAAAAATGGGGTTTAATATATTAAAAGACAATTAAATTTTGATTGGCGCCCAAGAAGAGAAAACCCCTAACTGAGGCCTTGTTCAATGGCTAATTACTTTGAGCCTTTAGGGAAAGGGCTGTCTTGCAAAGTTCCTTTAAGTCGGCAGAGCCACCTAACGGATTTTGCACTATGCGATAACGCAGATTTCCCACTACAATAAAACCGCTTTGTCAAAAATTTAGTTGGATTCCATAGTTGTTTATACCGGATTTTGTGTGAAAACTATTGTATAAAGGTTTACGCACAGTAGTTTTGCTGCAACTGCAAGTTTTTTGTTTTGGATAAATATACATGACTTCTGCTGACCAAATGCCAGCTAGCTCTGGCTCAACGTTAACATTACATTCAGATCCCAATAACACCAAACAAACTGATCCCCTGAGAAAAGCTAATGGTGTTTATGTGACGGTGCATGGTCATTTTTACCAGCCACCAAGGGAAAACCCTTATCTGGACGCAATTGAACGCCAACCGAGCGCTGCACCTTTCCATGATTGGAATGAGCGGATTCATTGGGAATGCTATCGCCCGAATGCCTTTGCCAGAGTCTTAAATGACCGAGGTGAAGTAGTGGGGATCGTCAACAATTATGAGTATTTCAGTTTTAATATTGGCCCAACGCTGATGTCGTGGCTAGAACGCTACGATGTGGAGGTTTATCAGCGAATTTTAGAGGCGGATGCCAAGAGTAGCCAACGTTTGCATGGTCACGGCAATGCGATCGCGCAAGTATACAATCACATCATCATGCCTCTGGCAAACGAACGCGACAAATATACCCAAATTCGCTGGGGTAAAGAAGACTTCCGCTCTCGTTTTGGACGCGATCCCGAAGGGATGTGGCTAGCAGAAACCGGTGTGGATTATCCCACCCTAGAAGCTCTTGTTGCTGAGGGTATTCGCTTCATTATCCTTGCACCATCTCAAGCACTGCGTTGCCGTCCCTTCCCCACCGAAGATCATCCCCATCCAGAATGGCTCGAAGTCGGTGGTAGTCAGATCGATCCCACCCGTCCCTATCGTTGTTATTTGCAGCCCACACTAGACACTTCATCTTCATCTTTGAGTGCGATCGCTACTAAATCCAAAGAAGATAGAAAAGAAGAATTACCCTACATTGATATCTTCTTCTACGATGGCCCGATATCGCGGGATATGGGTTTTAGTGATGTCGTTTATAATTCCAGTCGCTTTGGCGGACGTATCGGTTCAGCGGTGCGTGGGGATCATCGTCCAGCACAGTTAATTTCTGTGGCAACGGATGGGGAAACTTTTGGACATCACAAGAAGGGAACTGAGAAAACTTTAGCTTATGCCTTTAGTAAAGAGTTTCCTCAACAGGGTTGGACGGTGACGAACTTCGCCCACTACCTGAGCTTAAATTCTCCTAGTTGGGAAGTGGAATTAAAGTCAGTCACAGCCTGGAGTTGCGCCCACGGTGTCGGCCGATGGCAGGATGACTGTGGTTGTGGCGGGGAAGGCAGTGTTTGGCATCAGAAATGGCGTCGCCCCCTGCGGGATGCCCTAAATTGGCTGCGGGATCAGCTAATTGAAGTGTATACAGAACATGGTAGACAGTTATTTCGCGATCCCTGGCTAGCGCGAGACGAATATATCCAAGTAATGCGCGATCGCTCTGCTAGCAATGTCAACCGTTTCCTCGCCCGTCATCAAACCCACAAACTAACCGCAGCCGAACAAGTAGACGCCTTGCGCCTGTTAGAAATGCAGCGTCACGCTTTATTAATGTTCACTAGTTGCGGCTGGTTTTTTGAAGAAATTTCTCGTCCAGAAGGGACACAAATTCTGCGCTATGCCGCCCGTGCTTTGGAATTGGCAGGGGAAGTAGCAGGTGTGCAGTTGGAAAAAGGCTTCGTCAAACGTCTTGGTTTAGCTCCTAGTAATGTGGATGACTTCAAACACGGTGCAGAAATTTATCGGCAACTCGTGTTAACTGCCCAACTTGGCTTTAAGCAAGTAGCAGCCCATTACGCCATTACTTCTTTGTTTACCAATCAGAAACCAGCAGAAACGCACAATTCTCTACCGAGAAAAGATGCTGCTGCCAAACAGTCTCAGCGTTACCATAAGCGGGTTTATTGCTACAGTGCCAATGAGCTAGATTACCAACTGCAACGCATGGGAGCGCTAACTCTGGCTGTGGGAAATTTAAAGCTAGTATCAGAGATTACTTGGGAAAGTGAGCATTTGGTATTTGCAGTTTTGCATTTGGGAGGCTGGGATTTCCACTGCTGTATTCAGCAATTTACTGGGCGGCGTGACTACAGCCAATTAAAAGAAAAGCTGTTTGGGGCACTAAAACAAGCTAGTGCGGCTCATACTATTTTGGCGATGACACAGCTATTTGGAGAAGAAGCTTTTAGCTTGCAAAATCTATTTGCTGAAGAACGCCACCGGATTATGGGGCTGCTGAGTCAGGAAACACTGGCACGTTTAGGGCAGTTGTATACCCAAGCTTACCGTGATAATTATGGAGTACTGATGGCGTTTCATCGTGATGAAATTGCAGTACCGCAAGAATTGCAGGTAGCAGCTGATATTGCTTTAGGGCATCGCTGTCTGATGACATTACGATCGCTTGAGCAAGAGATTGCTGATCCCCAAAAGAGTTGGAGTTACATATTAGAATTGGAGGCGATCGCTACTGAAGCAAAACATCTGCGTTGTCGGCTGAATATTCCCGACGGGAAGCAGATGTTAGAACAGTTAATTGCGCGATCGCTCTGGCAACTGTTGTACGATGCCAATGGTAGTTTTAATGCAGATATCCAACTATTGGAGCGATTGATTGATGTCGGGGATCAACTGAATATTGATATTTCCCTACAGCGATCGCAAGAATTATATTTTAGTTGTCTGCACAGTCAGATAGCGCCAGTGTGTATCACTAGCCTTGGTAATGAAGCAGATAATCAGTGTCTTCAGTTGCTCAAGTTGGGTAAAAAATTAGCCGTTGATGTTAGCTCGATCTCAAATCAGTTGGGATAGATGTAGGGACTCACAGCGCTACATTAGCATCAACTTAAGTCAAAACCTCGTTCTTAGCTAAAGACTGGGAACGAGGTCACGTCGCTTCTCTACGAGACGCTACGCGAACGCTCCGAATTCAAAATCCAAAATTCAAAATTAATACCCATAAATAAATTTAGAATAAATTTAGCGCAAAGTCTGAGCGGAGGTTTCCTCCGCTCAGAACTTTGTAAGAGAGGGGCTTGTATCATGAGTGTTCTTCGGTAAATTTTTGGATAAAAAATTTCATACACAGATAATTGGTATAATTATCCCCTTTTCTTTTGACAGTGAAACTGCTAGTCCAAGGCATAGCAAACAATTGCCCGTAGACGTAGCCCATCGTAGACATCGCAAATTTCTGTAATCAGAAACATGTCTTCAGGTACGGTTCCCCTGTCGAGAAATCCCCCCTGCGATCGCTGCTTACCCAAGATAAGACGCGGTAAATTGAATATGTAGCCTTTAAAAGGGAATGCTACAAACTTGCTTGTTATGGGCTGGCGTTAGCGACATCCTGCAACACTACTCCCAAAATGGGAAAAAATCATAAATAATAATTCCGTTTTTCAAGCGATTGTCTTATGCGTAAAAAACTACAACAAACCATCAAACCACTGTTAAAAGCCTTCTTAGCCCTAAGCTTGGTGTTAGCTTTGGCTCTTGGTCATGCCGACGGCGCATTAGCAGCCCGCAGTGGGGGTCGTATCGGTGGTGGCTCCTTTAGAGCGCCTTCCAGCCGCACCTATACACCACGCACTTATGCACCTCCAGGCGGGGGCGGATACTATCCTGGTGGTGGTTTTGGTGGCGGCTTTGGCTTTCCCTTCCTACTTCCCTTCTGGGGTATTGGAGGAGGATTTGGTGGTATATTTACCATCTTAATTTTCTTGGCGATCGCTAATTTCTTATTGCAAACTTTCCGCCGCGTCTCTAGTGGTGAAACTGGAGAAGCAGATTACAGCAGTAACTCTGCTGTTTCTGTAACTCGTTTGCAAGTAGGTTTGTTAGCTCAAGCCCGTGAATTGCAAAATGAACTCAACCAGATTGCTGAAACTGCTGATACTAACACCCCAGAGGGTAGAGCAGAAATTCTTCAAGAAGCCAGCCTCGCTTTACTCCGCCATCCCGAATACTTTGTATATGCAGGTGGTGGCACTCAACAAGCCAGTTTGAATTCAGCTGAAGGTCAGTTTAATCGGCTGTCACTGGCAGAACGCAGCAAGTTTAGCGAAGAAACTCTTTCTAACGTTAACAACCAGCTAAAAGCAGCCCTTACCAAAGATGCTTTACCTCCGGCTGGTGAACTCGACAACCCCACCCGCCTAGTTACCGAAGGCCCTGGTGAATATATTATCGTCACCTTGTTAACGGCGACACTAGGTAAGTTTGAAATCCCCACAGCGATTAATAGTGGTGATGATTTGCGTCAAGCTTTGCGGCAAATTGGTAGTATCCCTAGCGACAAGCTTCTGGCAATTGAAGTTCTTTGGACTCCTCAAGCTGAAAATGATACTCTCACATCTGATGATGTGTTAGCAAATTATCCTGATTTGAGACTTGTTTAATCTGTAAAAATTTTGCGCTTGAGCGCTAAGAAAAACTTTGCATCTTAATGCAACGAATAAGTTCCCCTTAAGAACAATAACTAGAAAACCGTTTGTCATTGACAAGCGGTTTTTTGTAGAGTTTATATCATTTCCAGATAATTAGTGATGATTGCCACAGTCATTTCACCCCACCTTGCCCTAAGAGTTTCCAAAGAGAAGATTAAGGGGTGGGGTTCTGGGAGGTGAATAAGTAATTAAGTGGACATAATAGATATATTTAACTATGCTTTTAGAAACATTTTGGTAGTATTATCAAAATGAATTATACGCAAAGTGTTATCTTATGCCTAGTGTTGAAGCCGACGAAAACCGAGAGCATCGCATTAAAACGGAGATCGTTGTAGATGCTGAAGACAAAGAAGACCGGGCTATGGGTTGGTACTACTACCTCGAAGAGGCTCTGAATTTTCCCTTTTTGGCTACATGGACTAAGAAGGGACGCAAATCAGGTGCTGTCGAAGAGAAACAAGTAGAAGTACTGGGAATGGCCCCAGATGATGAGTGCTTAAAAGATATGTTTGTCGAAGTGGCTTATATTAATGGTAAGGATGAAGATGTCTATTCTGCAAAATTATCTGAAATAGCAGCTATTGATGCTGACAGTGAAACTCAAGAAGCGATCGCAGACTGGCTCTATTGGATTGCTAGAGGTTATAAATTTTAAACTCTAGAATAAATACCGAATGACGCGGCAGGGATTGCCAGCAGCGACAACATTCTCAGGTATATCTTTGACAACTACACTACTAGCACCAATGGTTGTGTTATCACCAATAGTTACACCTGGACAAATAATTGCATTGCCACCAATCCAGACATTATTACCAATGTTAACTGGGGCAGCTAATTCTCTACCAGAAAGACGAATATCTGGCTCTGTTCGGTGATAAGCAGTATAAATTTGTACATAAGGAGCGCACAAAACATTTTCACCAATGTGAACTGTATTACAGTCTAAAATTACACAGCCATAGTTTATATACAATTTGTCGCTAGTAAAGCAAAAATATTAATGCCATAGTCACAGTGAAAGGGTGGCACAATTGCTACTTTTTGAGCGATTTTTCCAAATAATTCTTGCAAAATTTGCTGCCGTTGCTCTTGCTGTTCTTCAGTTGGAGAATTGTACTTTCGCAACAAACGACTGGTTAGCTTCTTTTCGGCAGCCAATTCTGGATCTTCGACCAAATATAATTCGCCTGCGAGCATTTTCTGTTTTTCGGTTTTTTCCATAACAGATTCATCGGGCTTCTCGGTTGTGTATGATAACCTTAGTAGCGGCTAGAGTATTATATTCCATCCTTAACTAAATATGGCATAAGTAGCTTTTCCCTGTCGTTTAGCTCGGTACATAGCAATATCAGCATCTTGTAGCACAGTTGCAGGCTCCTCATAACTACTAAAATTCCAAGTAATACCAATGCTAACTGTAGTAGATAATTGATATCCATTCAGGTTAACTGGCAATCTTAAAGAGTCTTGAATACGTTTGGCAACATTGGTAGCGTCGGTAATGTCTTTAATATCCTCCAAAAGAACAGTAAACTCATCACCACCAAATCGTGCTACAGTATCGCCACCACGCAAGCACGACTCTAGACTTCTAGCGATCGCTACTAAAAAATCATCCCCTATTCCATGCCCAAAGCGATCGTTAATCTCTTTGAAGCTATCTAAATCCAAAAATAAAACTGCAAAATAATAATCGCTTCTGCGTTTGCTACGTTCAATGGTTTGTCTAAGCCGATCTAAAAATAAAATACGATTCGGTAATTCTGTTAGCCCATCATAAAATGCATTGCGGGTCAGTTGCGCCTCTGTCTGCTTACGTTTAGTGATGTCTTGAAAAATTAAAACCGCGCCAGTAATATTGCCATCTCGATCGTGGATAGGTGCAACATTATCTCCAATCGCTATTTCTTTGCCGTCTTTGGTAATCAATGTACAGTTTTCTGGTAAATTGAAAACTTCACCTGCTTCGATTACATAAGTGGCCAAATTTTCAATTTTTTCTCCCACATCTTTATTAACTAAGTTAACCACTTCTATTAAATCTTTCCCTAATGCTTCACTTTGTTTCCAACCAGTGATTAGTTCTGCTATGGGATTCATCATTTCAATACAACCATTTGCATACGTCACAATCACTGCACAACCCATACTATTAATAATTGCTATCAACCTCTCTTTTTCTTCATATAATATTTTTTTACTCTCATGTTTGTGCAGGGTCATTTCAATCACAAAATGTAAATCACTTTCGATAAATGGTTTGACTATGTAACTAAAAGGCTCACTTAGCTGATTTTTATGTAATGTTTTATATTCCGAACACTCCGTTAGATATACTACAGGCACATGAAAGTGATTCTGGATAATATCCGCTACATAGAGACCATCTATTTCTCCAGCTAGACAGATATCAATTAATACTAAATGTGGATGAGTTTCTGCTACCTTTTTTATTATCTCCTCACCATATTCAGTTACTTCTGATACTAAATAACCTAATCTTTGTAAACTTTTTCTAATATTTGAGGCTATATTTTTTTCATCCTCAACAACTAGGATTTTGCGGGCCAACATGTTACAATAACTTGTTTGCTAAGGTTCAGATTTTTGTTGTCAGTGTCAACTCAAGTTAAAAGTGCTTATCTTATCATAAACAATTTTTAACTACCCTGTATTCTTGCCTGATATTAATACTGACTAATGAGTAAATAGCATCATGTTATTAATCTCCGGAAATTTCTATGCTTGTCAAAGCTAATTTTGATTAATTCATGTAGCTAATATGATGCTACTAACATCAACTTAAAATTTTAAAATGTATATAATAATTTTCTATGGAAAAAGTATAAACACTAAGTATAATATCTATATAAAAATTAATCAAGAATAAAATTTCATAAGATCTCAGTATATTACTTTAATATAAGTTAAAAAATCTAGAGTGTGTTGTATGTAATATAATATATACTCACTAAATTATCAAAACAGAATTCAGGAGTCAGTCGCTAGAATAAGAAATTGAATTGGAGTGTGACTGGTGAGGCAGTCGCTTAGAGGCGGTTTCCCTCATGAGCGACTGCCGTTAGCGTAGCGTTAGCGAGGTACGAGCGTCACCCGAAGGGCGGATGAATAACTGGGTTTAAGAAAAGAGCTAAATCTTCTCTTTCTCCAGACGCTGCGCCAAGCTTGCTTCCCCGTTCGCGGAGCGTTCCGTAGGAAAGGGGTACGATTTAGCGGTCTACAATCACCTGTAAGGGTCCCAATCCCCTACTGATAGCGAAGCTCCTTCGAGTCATCGAGCGTCTTGATTCTGACGCCAAGCCACAGAGCTTTCCAAGGCTCCGCTCCTGAATTCTGACGAATGTATTCTTCTTCAAGAATAATAATTAATCTTTATCTGTAATTAAAGAGTTTAATGCTGCTTTACCTACAAATAGCTTTTATATCCGATTAGGTCTAGATTCTGATCTAAAAATGTCTGAAATCTTAAATGATAAGGGAATTCGTATTACTTAGAAATATTTAGATAAAAATCGTAGATTGTTTTTTCAAAAATTTCAGTAGTCTTGTAATAGCCTGGCAAGCCTAAATGTGTGCAATAGAAAAATTAGTTATGTTTCTCAAATCTCAATAATTGATACATTTTTAATGCACTATTTTAGCCTTGACACGCTACTACGCATATTTTACAAATCCAATACTAGCCCTATAGCTTCTGGTTAATACTTAATCACAATTCCTGTCCTCTGAAAATATGCAAGTTAAATGCTCATCAGCAGATCGTGGTATTTTTTAGCTTTTTGATAGTCAGCAGGTGCTGGGGGCAATGGCAGGAAAGATTCTCATTGTGAGACATTCCCAAGCTCCACGTAAACCCTCTGTTCTTTGCTAGCTGATAGATATTGAAAAAAAACACATTTTGTGAATTAAATGTTGGATTTGATTTTAGTCAGTTCAATGCTAATTTTGCCACCAAAGTCTGGAATAGGTGCGGCAGGTTTGCTGAGAGTGACTTGGACTTTTGTTACACGATCGCATTCTTGGAGAATAGAATCTGCGATCATTGTTACCAATTTCTCCACTAAAGCAAACTTAGACGTTTTGATCAGATGTTGTATCAAGCTAATGACGCTGCGATAATCTAAAGTGTCTTCGATCGCGTCAGTCTTGGCCGCTGTGGAGATATCCAACCATAACCTCACATCCACCTCAAACCATTGTCCTAGCACCTGTTCTTCTGGTAGATACCCAGTGTAGCCATAGCCGCGAATTCCCGTTAAATGAATGCAGTCCATAAAAGTTTGAGAGCAAATTGTGCATTTTGTAGAAAGTGGAGCAAGTTTGCTTGGAGATTTTCTTTCTCAGAAACTCGCGTGGCGGTGTTGGATTCTATCACCGCATTGATGGATTTTAAATTGAATTTCCTTAGACAAAATCTCAAAATTAAGATTGTTTTATAGCTATGTTTGATTTAATGCCGATCGCTTATAGGAATGTTAATCAACTTTGGGCTTATATTTTAACAGAGACCCTAAAGCAATTGGGATTAACTTGTGCCATCATTTGTCCTGGATCGCGCTCTACACCCTTAGCGATTGCCTTTGCTCAACAAGCACCTGAGATTGAAGCAATTTCCATTCTCGATGAACGTTCTGCCGCCTTTTTTGCTTTGGGACAAGCTAAAGCAACCGGACGTCCAGTGGTACTAGTTTGCACCTCTGGTACAGCAGGAGCAAATTTTTATTCAGCAGTCATTGAAGCCTCATATAGTCGCGTACCACTGTTGATATTGACCACCGATAGACCTCCAGAATTGCGAGATTGTCACTCTGGGCAAACTGTAGATCAATTGAGATTATATGGAAACTACCCAAATTGGCAAACAGAGTTAGCCTTACCCTGTGCCGATCTGAGAATGCTAGCTTACCTGCGACAAACGGTAATTCATAGCTGGGAAAGAGCGCAAACTCCTACAAATGGGCCAGTACACTTGAATATTCCCTTTCGCGATCCCTTAGCACCTCTTCCTGATGGAACGGACTTGAGTTATTTGCAATCACAATTTCAACCAGAAGAGTTTTTCGCAGGAATAGCAAACCCATGCCCCATGACGCCACTTGCTCCACTTGGGGAGACCCCAAGACCGCAGTGGCTCCTCTATGCCCCATGCCCCATGCCCAAAGAATGGAAAGAATGCGATCGCGGCATTATTATCGCAGGTGTTGCCCAACCACAGCAACCACGGGAATATTGTAAGGCGATCGCGCAACTTTCCCAAACTCTCAAATGGCCTGTGCTAGCTGAGGGACTCTCCCCAGTGAGAAATTATGCCGAACTCAACCCTTATTTGATTTCTACTTATGATCTAATTTTGCGAAATCAGCAATTAGCAAAGCAGTTAGCGCCCGAAATGGTGATTCAGGTGGGTGAAATGCCTACAAGTAAAGAGCTACGTACCTGGATAGATGCAACCCAGCCGCGACGCTGGGTAATTGACAAGAGTGACCAAAACCTCGACCCTTTGCACGGGAGGACGACGCATTTACGGATATCTGTAGAAGATATAAAGGCAGACGAGAGAAATTTATCTTTCTCCTCAGACTATGGAAAGCAATGGTGTGATGCGGAAGCTAAAGTCAGGTTAGTTGTTGACCAGACGATGGGGAAAATAGATGAAATAATTGAGAGTAAAGCAGCTTGGTTAATTTCTCAGATTTTACCGCCAGGAACGCCACTGTTTATTGCCAATAGTATGCCTGTGCGAGATGTGGAATATTTTTGGAAACCGAATAATTTAGAAGTGCGATCGCACTTTAACCGGGGTGCAAATGGCATTGACGGCACATTATCCACAGCATTAGGAATTGCCCATCGCCAGCAAAGTAGTGTGATGTTAACGGGAGATTTAGCCCTGTTGCATGACACTAATGGTTTTTTAATCCGTAATAAGTTTGTCGGACATCTGACGATTGTGTTAATCAATAACAATGGCGGTGGTATTTTTGAAATGTTACCCATTGCCAAATTTGATCCGCCATTTGAAGAGTTTTTTGGCACTCCCCAGGATATTGATTTTGCCCAATTGTGCGCTACTTATAATGTTGAGCATGAATTGATTACTTCTTGGCAGTATTTACAGCAAAAATTAAACCCGCTTCCAAATAAGGGAGTTCGACTTTTGGAGTTGCAGACAAATCGCAAAGCTGATGCTAAGTGGCGACAGGATAATTTAAGGGAGTTTGCTGCCAATATTGACATTTAAGTTTTTATTGCTGAATAGCAGAATTCAATATAGCGATTAGGTTAAACGCTGATGCCTCGTAGTTCATTAAAAACGTATGTCTTGCTCATCAGAGCTTTGCTGACGAAAATCGTAGACTAAAAGAGCATTGAAATCACTTATTTCAAACTTAAATTCGTTTTCCCACCATTCAGGAACACCAACCTGCACCTTGTCCATAAATGACAACAAATACTGTGGAAGTTCATCATGAAGACCTCTAAAGTTATTGGATTTTGGTGATCCTGATGTCATTTCAAGTTGAAAATATTGTTTTAAATAGTGCTGTAATCCACTACTGTTTGTTGTAATTAAGGGACAACAAGCAAAACAAGAAAATGGTCTACAGAGCTTGAGAATATCATTAGCTGTGATTTTCAGGGGATAACCTAAAATAAAAGTATTATGGATTTGCTGACCACCTGCAAGAAAAACTCCATCATTTTGATTACTCAGTTGATTATTGCACATCTTATAGTTAATAGCTGGACTATAGAATGCATAAAGAGAAATTGCATTAGCTCGTTTAGAGTCTTCTAAAAATTTATTAATTTGTAGACCATACTTATTAATATAGGCTAATTTTTTATAGTTATCATAAGTTGATAATTTCTTTGCTTGAACGCAGAAACGTACATAGTTATCAGTAAATAAAATCCACCATTCCCAATCTGCTCCAGTTTGACAAGCCTCTTCAATCCTAGTAAAAGTATAATATAGGATATTTGGTACTTTAGTAGATATATGAAATAACAGCTAATCAGTCAGTGACTCTTCATTTACATTAGGCTGCTTAGTAAGCCAGAAACTAACATATTTAGAAGATTGATGAATTTGTTGGCAAATATTTTCCATATTCAACGAATTTTATGTGTGAGATTTACCCTTTTGGTAATCTTGTTTGTAACTACCCTTCTAAGTCAGCGATCGCAATCTCAATTCCAACAACGCCAAAGCCAACGCTTCCAACGTTCCTCAGCAATTTCACTAAATAGCCGTTTTAACAGTCGCAGGACGAGCGATCGCACTCCTTCTTCCACCGCTTCCTATGCTGATTCACTTTGGGAAACTTTATTTGTAACCATAATTATTTTACGGAGTGCGATCGCCCTTCTCCTCTACGTGAAACTTACCCGCTTACTTCACCTTGTAACCACCCTGACAAATCAGCAAGAGTAGAGAAATCCAACAAAGCATCACCTAAAGCTTCCAACTGTTCCACCGATAACTGTTGAATCTGGGACAGCAGCGCATCAGGAATATTACCCACGCGCCGATTTAATTGTCGTAAAATGATTTTTCTTTCTCCTTCTTCCTGTGCTTCCCGAATCGCCCGTGGTTCTTCCAAATTCAGTCCTAACATCGCTTGAATCTCCTCTCGACTAAGGTTAGAAAACTTGTAGACGATAATCGTCGTTATTAAATCAATTATCGCTTGCTCCGATTGTTGCCGTGCTTGTTGTAGTAAAAACCGCGCCCCTTCCACTGCTTCCGTTTTTGAAGTAACATTTGTCAACAACATCAACCCCAATCCCAAAGGTTGTTGTCGCAAATCCCCCAACTCATCCAGATAAACCCGCGTGACTTGACCACTTTCTAACAAAGCGCGGTGAATTGAAGAGGAAGAAGGTTCAAGACTACGAGAAGCAAAGATTAACACTCCGAACCAGTCATCGTAACGGATAGAGTTGCGGTAGAGAAACAAAAACAATTTGCTAAAGAAGCGGTGATATAAGTCTTCGTCCTTCTGAAACTGGACTTCTGCAAAAAAGACGGTTTTGGAAACTGCATTAGCGGGAGGTAAAAACACTCCATCAATCCGAAACGCCGTTTCTTTGACCTCAACTGATTCAAACTGGTAGTTTTCCGCTTCTGGAGGTGGTTTATCTACTAATTCAAACAGCAAACCGGGAAATTGCTTAAATAATTTGTAGAAGATGGTGTCACGTCGCATTTTTATTCCTCAACACCCAGACAATTACCAGATCGTAAAGGCTTGAGACACCAATTTTAGCGTAGACGTAGCCCACCGCAGGTATCGCTTGTCCCTACGTCCGCGATAAAATTCTCGAAGCAACAGCGCACTCCATACCAATGCAAATTAACTGGCAAACTGCCAAAACCTACGAAGATATTCTGTATCAAAAAACTGATGGCATTGCAAAAATCACCATCAACCGTCCCCATAAACGTAATGCTTTCCGTCCTGAAACCGTCTTTGAACTGTACGACGCTTTCTGTAATGCTCGTGAAGATACCACTATTGGTGTTATCCTATTTACTGGTTATGGTCCACACACTGATGGAAAATATGCCTTCTGTTCTGGTGGCGATCAAAGCGTGCGCGGACATGCGGGTTATGTGGATGATACTGGCATCCCTCGGTTGAATGTGCTGGACTTACAACGGCTGATTCGTTCCATGCCGAAAGTGGTGATTGCCCTAGTCGCCGGATATGCGATCGGTGGTGGACATGTCCTACACTTGATTTGCGACCTTACCATTGCTGCCGATAACGCCATTTTTGGACAGACTGGCCCGAAAGTCGGCAGTTTCGATGGTGGTTTTGGAGCCAGCTATCTCGCCCGCATCGTGGGGCAAAAAAAAGCTAGAGAAATTTGGTTTCTCTGCCGCCAATATGATGCACAACAAGCTTTAGAAATGGGCTTAATTAATTGCGTTGTCCCAGTGGAACAACTAGAAACTGAAGGGATTCAATGGGCGCAGGAGATTTTAGAAAAAAGTCCGATCGCAATTCGATGTCTTAAAGCTGCCTTTAACGCTGATTGTGACGGACAAGCTGGTTTACAAGAACTTGCTGGCAACGCCACCCTACTTTATTACATGACAGAAGAAGGATCTGAGGGAAAACAAGCCTTTCTCGAAAAGCGTCCACCAGATTTTCGTTCTTTTCCTTGGCTACCTTAGAATTACAAAAATCGCACCTCACTAAAGGGTGCGATTTTTGTATATATCAACTTTTACAGCACTAAAAATCTTAAAAACAAATCTTATTTTAAGTAGACTACAAACTTAGTCCAGTAATAATGGATGACTAAATAACCACTGCTTTAGTCTTTACCTGTTCGGGTATAGAAGCAGTTATTTCCTCTAGAGGGGCAAGAGCAGTATTGTCTAAATCTGAGGCTAGAGATTGACAAGATGTTAAAACTGAGGCTGCATCTGGCAATCCCCAAGCATCCTCTAAAGTTTCCCAAGAAGGTGCAAAAGGTGGGAGCGCCAAAGAGCAAGCCTTCCAAGTCGCTTGAACTGGTGCGCCCAACTGCTGGCACGTTCCACCACGGCGACCTTCTGGCTGGTAATGACGGCAATATTTACAGGCAGATGCTAGAAATTTAATAGGTTTCATTTGGATTCATCTTTAGTGCCGTTTCTGGCTGAATTTCATCTTTATATTTTGCTTCTACATATAAAGACGGATAAGAGCCAAAAAGTCATTATTTTATATAGGTTTCAGCGATCCCAAGGAAAAAACAAACTTTAGGATATTTTTATAATCTTGTTATATATTTAAATAATCTTGATAGTGCTTCCCTATAGATTTGGGCTAAAACTTATTAGGGATCAAGACTAAAACTAAAGCTTTTGATTTATCCAACCTTTTAACTTCCTCCTTAAATCATCCTTAAGGCATAGAATTCCAAATAAATAGTCTGCGTATATACCACATTCGGCATATTTGAGCAGTAAAATATGTTTTTTCTCAAGAATCAAAACTATTTTATGTGATAGTAGCAAGTTTGTCAGGAGAAATTCTGCTTAATGAATAATCGCTCAACTATTTTGCTTAGAAAACTGTTTAGCAGCACAGACAGAACAGACTTGCCAGCGTTGGAGTTCACCGTGTGGGGTAGGAGATTGACACTGGGGACAAAGGGGTAGTCCATGCGATCGCGATCGCACAATCTGCGTCCAATGTCCAAAAGCGGCATTTACATCTTTAGTGGGTGTAGCATCAGGGCGGTTAATCTCATCACCAAGGTAACTGGGATGCTCATGAGGCGAAACCGATTGTTGCTGTTTTATCTCCACCGACGGATTCTGCCAGCCAGCAGTAGAGAAGCGAATATCAACCAAAGGCGCTGGCAGCTTTTTATTCAACTTTAAAAGTAGAGATGTGCGACCAAAAGTCAGGTTTTGCGCCCAAGCAGCACTAGAAGTTGCTACTGATAAAACATCGCGCTGAATCGACAATGGTCGAGTATTTGCAGCAACTACTGGGCTAACAACTTCTGCCCAACACTTGAGCAGGCGTTGAAATGGTTGCTCCTGCCATTTAGCCTGCTTTTCCAGAATCCTTAAAACATCATTAATTGATTTCAACGACATTATTCAAAGTGGGGAGCTGAGGGGACAAGGGAACAAGGGGGACAAGGAGGAATTATTGAACAAGTCTCTCCCTTGTCTCCCCCTCTTCTTCGTCTACCTTGTCTCTTCTTTGTCCACTCTATCTATTTAAATAATTTCCGCTACTATTGTCACAAAATATATTTAAAAATTGATTCTAGTAATCTACAGTTTGAGGCACAAAAGCAATGACTCAAAAACCCCTGAACGACTCCAGTACTCATCAATCATCTAAAACACCTGGGTTGAAACCAGTACTAGCAGCAGCACTAGCAAGTTTAGAAGTGCTGCTAGATCAAGAGTTAGCTAGATACCGACGCACGCGAACTGGTTTGGTGTCATCTAATCAATCCCGTGTTGCAAGTTACATGAACGGACAACCCCAACCGTTAACTGCTATTCCGACAACATTGGGCGCAACTCAGTCATCAGCAACGGAAATTAAAACCAACATACCGCCTGCATCTGTACCTGTGAATTCTGAGATGAACTCAGCACCAGCTACGGCAAAAACTGATGTACCACCTGCATCTGTAGCTGTGAATCCTGAGATGAACCCAGCACCAGTTACGGCAAAAATTGAGGAACTGAATAATCTTAATGTGTCCTCCACATCCAATGCAGCTAAAACAGAAACTCAACTTCCACCACCTCCACCTAACTTTAGTAGAAGCATCGTGCCAGCAATCGTTAAAAATACTAAAAGCGAAAATCACTTGCAGCCAGATGATAGTCCTAAGCACCCAGATGACTATTTAGAATCTAGTGAAGCACTGCTGCGAAGTCTGACAGAAGAACAACCAGAAACCAAGAAACCAAGCAATTCTAGCGACAGTCTGCTATCACCTTTGGGTATTGGCTCTATGTTGCTGCTATTGGTAGCGAGTCTTACCTTGGGTTATGTAGTCTTCAATCCTAAAAGCTTGCCACAATGGAATTTAGGCAAGTTGTTTAACGGCAACTCGTCTCCCACACCAGAAAATACTGAGGAAGTTGGGAGTAATGTCCAACCTCAAAACCAGCCACCAAGCACATCTATACCCAAGTATCCCAATCTAGCTACTGAAGAGTTTCCTGAGGTGAGAGATGCCAATGATGTAGTTGGCTTAAAACCCAAAGTCCAACCAACTCCCGCAGTAGTACCTAATCCAGTTGTTCCCCAAAACCCCGCAAATCCTCAAGCAGCATTGCCTGACTTTAATACAGCCCGAAAACCGACCAACCCAATCGCTTTAGCACCAGTACCAACCCTAAAATCCTTGCCTCCCCTAAATTTACCTTCTACTTCACCAACAAAAACCTTGCCCAAGCCAATTGCAATCTCAGCAAAACCAGATGCAGAAATCAAACCAGGAACAGATGGGTTCTATCATGTAGTTATAGATAATAAAGGAGCGGCTTTTGCCTCAGCACGGCAAGTAATTCCTGATGCTTATTTATCGCCCAACAAAGAATTGATTTATCTGGGTGCTTTTAAAACTAAAGAGCAAGTAAAACAACAGATGCAATTGTTACAAGCGAAGGGAATCAAGGCACGAATTCAGCAGCCATAAATTGCAAAAATCTACGATACCATGAGATAACAGTCTTAAGTATTTGTTAGCGTTAGCAGGGCATTGAGCCAGTGCTGAGTTTTGTTAGCAATAGCGGGGCATTGAGCTAGTGCTGAGTCCTGAGTATTAGAGACAAAATCTTGCTTGTTTACGCCCCTACGATAAAAATTTTATACTTAGGACTTTAACTAGGCACTCAGAACTGGGTTTCGTGAATGGAGAGCCGACATGGAATTAATCAAACGTATCCTGCGGGTAATTCGCGCTAATCTCAATAGTTTAGTCGGTGGTGCAGAAGATCCAGAAAAGATTTTGGAGCAAGCTGTCTTGGAGATGCAGGAAAATCTGGTGCAGTTGCGGCAGGGAGTGGCACAAGCGATCGCCACCCAGAAACGCACTGAACGACAAGCAGCGGCCGCTCAGTCTCAAATGGAAGAATGGTATCACCGCGCCCAATTGGCGCTGCAACAAGGCAATGAACCTCTAGCACGTGAAGCTTTGACTAAGCGCCAAGCCTATAAAGAAACCACTACAGCCCTCTTTTCGCAGATAGAGCAGCAAAACGAGATAGTTGCTAGGCTAAAAAAGGATATGCGATCGCTAGAGTTAAAAATTTCCGAGGCGAAAACTAAAAAAGATATGTATATTGCCCGCGCCCGTTCTGCTGAAGCGTCTTATCGCCTCCAAGAAATGCTCGGCGGAGTTTCTACTAATAACAGTCTAAGTGCCTTTGAGCGCATGGAAGAAAAAGTTTCACAGATAGAAGCTCAATCAGAAGCCATAGCTCAACTTAGTAGCGACGACTTGGAAACACAATTTACTTCTTTGGAATCTAATGATGTAGATACCGAATTGGCAGCGATGAAGGTGCAGGTTTTCAAGCAGTCAGAAAACACACAGCACAATAGTCTCCTAACTGAGGAGAGCCAAAAGACAGGACAGCCTCCCCAACAGCAGTTACCCAAAACTCAGGATTCTTGAAGTTCAACTAATTAGCCCAGTTTGACGATATCTTAACAATTAAGAGTTGTTAGGAGGTACTGATTCAAACTGGAAAGATTACATTGAAATAGGTAGCTATAAAAAAGTAAAAAAGCTAACTGTCCAAGAAAAAGCGTAAATCACACAAGGAAAAACAAAGTTATGGGATTATTTGATCGCATTAAGCGAGTAGTTAGTTCTAACCTCAACGACCTAGTTAACAAAGCCGAAGACCCCGAAAAAATGCTAGAGCAAGCCATCCTGGAAATGCAGGAAGACTTGGTACAGCTGCGTCAGGGAGTAGCCCAGACGATCGCTGCCCAAAAACGCAGTGAGAAACAGTATAATGATGCCCAAAATGAAATCAATAAGTGGCAACGCAATGCCCAACTGGCTTTGCAAAAAGGTGATGAAAACTTAGCACGACAAGCTCTAGAGCGCAAGAAAACTTATACGGATACCAGTACAGCCCTCAAAGCTAGTTTAGATACACAAAGCACCCAAGTTGACACCCTCAAGCGTAACTTAATCCAGCTGGAAAGCAAAATTTCTGAGGCTAAAACCAAGAAAGAAATGCTCAGAGCTAGAATCACTACTGCTAAAGCCCAAGAGCAACTTCAAGGCATGGTGCGTGGGATGAATACTAGCAGTGCAATGTCTGCCTTCGAGCGGATGGAAGAAAAAGTCTTGATGCAAGAATCACGGGCCCAAGCACTAGGAGAGTTAGCAGGTGCAGATTTAGAAACCCAATTTGCCCAGTTGGAAGGTAGTAGCGATGTTGATGATGAATTAGCAGCTTTGAAAGCGCAAATGCTACCATCTGCCACTCCACAAAATCAACCCCAACTGCCACCGCAACAAGAAACCACTACTCCTAAGTCTAATGAGGTGGTTGATGCCGAATTAGATTCCCTACGCAAGCAATTGGATCAACTGTAAAATTGACAGAAAACTTATTTAAGCTAGTCCCACACCTGTTGGCTGTGGGATTTTACGTCATTGAGTCAATAGTTAACAATCCTAATAACTATGAATTATTGATTATGGACTATTGACGACTTTGGGATAAAGTATTGTGTGTGCCAACTTTGATCGCCACCTGATGGAGACTGCAATGAGTAAGGCTGTAATCACCATAACCGATGCTGAGTTTGAAACCGAAGTGTTAAAAGCCGAGCAGCCTGTATTGATTTATTTTTGGGCTTCTTGGTGTGGGCCTTGTCAATTGATGTCGCCCGCGATTAACTCAGCTGCCAGCAAATATAGCGATCGCCTCAAAGTCGTTAAGATGGAAATCGACCCCAACCCACTCACTGTTAAGCAGTACCAAGTGGAAGGTGTACCCGCCCTCAGACTATTTCAAGGCCAGGAAGTTTTGATATCCACCGAGGGAGTCATCGGCAAAGAGAAATTATTTGCTCTCCTAGATACCCACTTAAATAGTAATTAGTCATAGTTCATAGTTCATAGCAAATGACCAATGACCAATGACTAATGACTAATGACTAACATACAGTTTGCAAAACGTTTACAACCCCTAAAATCGAATGTATTTGCTGATATGGACAGAGCCAAGGCAATCGCTTTGGCCACTGGACGAGAGGTAATTGATTTATCGTTGGGGTCTTCTGATTTACCAGCCGAGGCACACGTTATTGAGGCGATCACCCAGTCTCTTGGTGATCGCACTACCCACGGCTATCTGTTGTTTAACGGTACCCAAGGATTCCGCGAAGCCGCGGCCAACTGGTACGAACAAAAATTTGGTATAAAAGTCGAGCCTCAAACTGAGGTACTACCTCTAATTGGTTCTCAAGAAGGCACAGCCCATTTACCCCTAGCAATACTCAACCCAGGAGATTTTGCCCTGTTGCTCGATCCAGGCTATCCCTCCCATGCCGGGGGAGTCTACCTAGCCAGTGGTCAAATCTACCCGATGCCACTACTGGCAGAAAATGGTTTTTTACCAGTGTTTGCTGATATTCCCGCCCCAGTCTTGGCTCAGTCGCGGATGATGGTCTTAAGTTATCCTCATAATCCCACCGCTGCGATCGCACCTTTATCTTTTTTCCAAGAAGCTGTCGCCTTCTGTCAACAACACAATCTCGTACTGGTTCACGATTTCCCTTACGTAGATTTGGTATTTGAGGAAACTGGGGACTGGGGAAAAGGCAGCAGAGGAGCAGAGGAGCAGCAAAGCAGGGGAAAATCACTAATGCCCCATGCCCCATCCCTAGTCCCCTCAATTCTGCAAGCCGATCCAAAGAAAAGCGTCTCGATTGAATTTTTCAGCCTTTCCAAGTCCTACAATATGGGCGGCTTCCGCATTGGCTATGCCATTGGTAATGCCCAGTTAATTAACGCCTTACGCCAGGTAAAAGCCGCCGTTGATTTTAATCAATATCGGGGAATTTTGAATGGTGCGATTGCTGCCCTAACTGGCCCTCAAGCTGGCGTAAAATCTGCTGTCACCACCTTCCAGGCGCGGCGTGATGCTTTTATCAGTGCTTTACACCGCATTGGTTGGAATGTTCCTACTCCCCAAGCCACAATGTACATCTGGGCAAAATTACCTTCACCTTGGAGTGAAAACTCTGTAGAATTTTGTACCCAGCTAGTCAAACAAACTGGTGTAGCAGTATCTCCAGGTGCTGGCTTTGGCAAATCTGGAGAAGGGTATGTCCGTTTTGCCTTGGTGCATGAGCCACCTTTGTTAGAAATTGCTGTAGAAAGAATGGCTGAGTTTCTTCATTAAATTTCTTCTCAAGCTGAACGCTAAAGATTTTTGGTGGCAAAGTTTACCAATAGAACACGCGGTAGGGCCGCATATTTGTGCATCCCTACCAATTACCGCATTGTACAGAAATTAAAATTGTTTAAATGTAGCTTTTGTAACTACTATTTTTATCTAAAATACGTAATTAAACTTATAAAAATATCAAAACATTTTTCATCTTTTTATTGATAATCAGCAGTAACTTTACCCAATCAGGTCTCCCCGTTTCTTAAACTGGGTTTGTATGTTGAGATACCATAGACGGCTAACAATGCAGGTCGTGCTTTTAAACAACTGTATTGCCAAAAAGCCTGTAGTCAAGACAGCCCAAGCCTAAAAACGGCAGTAGTTTAAAACTTAACTTCCAAACTGACAGAGACTTGAAAACAATGAAAAAGACTTTTCATAAACTTGTAATTGGTGCCTCAATGGCCGTTGGTGTGAGCGCTCTTGCCACTACTCCAGCACACGCTACATCTTTTAGCTTCGATAATACAGGAGAAATTAATACTTACACTGGTGGCTCAAATGGTACTTTCATTAAAGGGAATGCACAAGATGGTACTAAAGCTGCCATCAAAGCTTTGACAGATAACGACCCCAGCTCTAATGTCGAGCTTTGGTATAGTGATGAAACCCCAGATTCTAATGTTGGCTTCACTGCTACAAAAGGAAGCTACAAAGCCACCGTTAGCAGTGTCACTGCTGATGACTGGAATAATTTTGGTTCGCAATGGTTAGGCGATTTATTGAGTAGCTACACACCATTTCAACCAGTATGGAACGGGTTTTCAGCTGAGACCAAATCACTAGTAACTAGTTATTTTCCTTACTTGGGAATGGGAGATCCTAACATTGGTGGTTTCCAATTCGGTCAGAATGGCGGTGTGGAACTGAAGTTGGTTGGTCACTTGGATGTAAAGACTAAACTTGCAACAACTATTTCTACTAAGGTTGATGAAAATTGGAATGCAATTAAATCACAGTTTCCTCAACAAACAACTTCACCAACCCTTTCACAAGTTGAAAGTTTAATTCCACAGCTACAAACACAACTGAACGCAATTCCCGGACTAATTGCACCACTGCAAACAAAACTGGATGCAATTCCCGGACTAATTGCACCACTGCAAACACAACTGGACAAAATTCCCGGACAGATTACCACACTGCAAACACAACTGGACACAACTGTTGGACAAATTGCACCACTGCAAACACAACTGGACAAAATCCCCGGACAAATTGCACCACTGCAAACACAACTGGACACAACTGTTGGACAAATTGCACCACTGCAAAAACAACTGGACACAACTGTTGCACAAATTGCATCACTGCAAAAACAACTGGATACAACTCCTAACACTCCAGCCAATTTAGTAAAAAGGCAAACACTGACGAGTCAAATCACTGTACTAAATACCAGCAAAACTCAACTGACGAATCAAATCACTCCACTAAATACCAGCAAAACTCAACTTACGGGTCAAATCACTGTACTAAATACCAGCAAAACTCAACTTACGGGTCAAATCACTGTACTAAATACCAGCAAAACTCAACTGACGAGTCAAATCTCTCAACTGAATACCACTAAAACTCAACTGACGGGTCAAATTTCTGACTTGAATACTTTCAAAAATGTGACACTGCCAGGTCAAATCTCTCAACTAAATACTCTCAAAAATCAACTACCGGGTCAAATTTCTCAACTCACATCATTTAAAGACGTACTGACACTGCAAGCTGCATTAAACGTATACCAAGGTGAAATCGCAGCTAGTGAAATTGCCAAGGTAGTTACTGGTGGTCAAACTTACTATGCCTATAGCTTTAATCCCACTGCATCCGGTATTACTGCTTCTGATGATGGTGTTTCTTACAGTGCGATTTATACTTGGAGAACACCTAAGTATGTCCCTCATACAGTACCAGAACCCTCAGTAGTATTTGGTATTTTAGGTGTTGCTGGTATCTTTTTTACACAACGCAAGTTAAAAAAAGTCTCTGGTTGAAACTGTGGTTTCCATTCCAAAAATATTTAAAACTACAAATAAGTAAGGGAGCTGTTAGCTCCCTTTTTTGATGAATATTTTATTGCAGCTAGAAAATAGTTTAATCTTCTAGGTTATACTGTTTCTAAAAATACTTGCAGCAAATAAATCAGTTGCAAGATTTTATATCTGTATACCTCTACCAACTTTATTTGTTTGCAATATGGATCTCGTACAGTGGTATTACTGACCCTCACATCTTTAATAAAGGCAATTCCCATAATATTAGTTTCAGTATTACTTAAGTAGTTTTACTTATAAAGTTTAGATAATTAAATTTATAAAACAGATATTAACTTAATAAATACTCAAAATTATAAAAATTTTGTAAAACAAGCTTAGTTTTTATTGAATTATACTTAAAAAGACTATCATTAAAGTATTGTAATGCGGCAAAATTTAATTTATTCAAATATTTGATTAGATTACATAAGTACATTTTTTAGTTGTTTCACTGTTTAAATGCACTACTGTTTTAGTTTATAGTAATAATTGTTGATTTTTCATCAAGATCATCAGATAATAGGTAGCAATGACAGTACAATTATTCAATATAAATCAGCGATTGCAGTTACACAAAGCTAGACGAATTTTGCTAGTTGAAGACCATTACCTCAATCGGATGTTACTTAGTGACTATCTAAGTTACTGTGGGTATGAAGTGCAAAGTTTATCAGAAGGCTCTGCTTTTTTCTCAACCATAGAGAAATTCAAGCCAGATTTAATGTTATTGGACTTGAAATTGCCAGATATTGACGGTTATTCACTCTTAAAACAAGTCCAGCAAAAACCTGATTTGTCAAAAATACCTATCATTGTGGTTTCAGCCTTTGCTTTTAAAGCAGATCAAGAACTAGCTCTGAGTTTGGGTGCACGTAACTATTTTGTCAAACCTTTAAAACTCAAGGATCTCATCCTTGCAATTGAAGAACAATTTACTTGTCGTCACAGATAAACTTTTTTGCTGGGCGTATATTTATTCTGCTTTTTGGTCAACAATAAACTCTTCAACACACTCACTAAGAGTTTGTACAGAACTGCCAATTGTTAAAATTTTCTGTTGTACTTGCGCTAATAACAAAACTGCTGTTTGCAGTTCATTGAGAGTTTCAGCCATAGCCTCACGATACTGGATTTCAAAATCTTGTAAATTCATAATTTAGTTCTTGTCTGAAATCATCATAATAAATATATTCTTAATCATAATCGTAAACTTAACTGACTAAATCCGTTAATGTGCTTAATCTTATGAATTCAATAAATAAATACAAATATCATCAATAGATAAAAGTTTTATATGATATTTATATAAGCAATATATAAGTATGTTATTTATTAATAAAAGTATTAGTCAATCCAAAAGTATTAAGCTAATTGTCATTCATTTTTCTAGACTGATTCGGTTTTACTAAGGGCTTTAGCCTTAATTTTATGCAATTTAAATGCTGATTAGCTTATCATCTACTCTAAAATATAAAATTTCAAATAATAAAATATTATCAATTTAAAAATATTAATTATAAAATCAAAAAGCAAAGTTTTTATTCTGACAGTAGTAGCCAATAACTAAGGTCGCAGCTAGACAAACTCTTGTCGGCTCCAAAGTTTTAATGCTTGCAGTAAGTTTTCTAGCGAGCCTCTAGCTTGAAAGCCTAATAAGTGACTATAGTAGACTTCTCTTTGTGCAGACTAAGCCTACCTGAATTGATGCTGTTAGCAGATAGCTAGGGCTTGTCCCCCCGTGCTGAGTTAGGAGTTATTATTCTTCCCCAGTTCCCAGCACCTCTTTCATCTGTTCTGGTATATGCCACTTATGACTGCTACTTTATATTTACTTGATAAATAATTTATTAAATCGGCACGAAAAAATAATTTTTCTTAAAATAGAGAAAGATTACTTAATTTTGGTTGTGACAATATCTACTCAAATATTATCACTGGTTAAAGAGCCAGAACGACTAGAAAACCGTCTAGCCGAAATTCCACCGGAACCGGGGGTTTATTTCATGCGGGACGCGGGCGATCGCATTATATATATAGGTAAATCGCGTAAATTGCGATTGCGTGTCCGTTCCTATTTCCGGGATGGCTACAACAAAAGTGAACGTATCGCCACGATGGTCAAGTTGGTGACAGAAATTGAATTCATCGTCACTGATACTGAAGCCGAAGCTTTAGCGCTAGAAGCCAATTTGATCAAGCAGCACCAACCATACTTTAACGTGCTGCTCAAAGATGATAAAAAATATCCCTATCTCTGCATTACTTGGTCAGAAGATTATCCGCGAATTTTTATAACTCGTAAGCGCCAATTCGGCAAAGAAAAGGATAAATTTTACGGACCTTATACTGATGCTGGTTTATTGCGAGAAATTCTCCGCATCTGCAAGCGCATCTTCCCACAGCGACAACGACCTCAACCACTTTTCAAAGACCGTCCTTGCTTGAATTTTGATTTAGGGCGTTGTCCTGGTGTGTGTCAACAGATGATTTCACCAGAAGAATATCGCAAAATTGTCCAAAAAATAGCGATGGTTTTTCAAGGTCGAACTCAGGAACTGATTGATATTTTGACCCAACAGATGAATGCAGCCGCTGAAAACTTGAATTTTGAGTCAGCGGCGCGGATTCGCGATCAAATTTCTGGGTTAAAGTCGCTGACAGCTGACCAAAAAGTTTCTTTACCAGATGATACAGTTTCACGGGATGCGATCGCACTGGCAGCCGACGAACAGCACGCCTGCATTCAACTATTCCAGATTCGCGCTGGACAATTGGTAGGACGTTTAGCCTTTGTGGCTGATGCTCATGCAGAACCAGGAGCTATTTTACAACGAGCTTTAGAGGAACATTACCAAACTGCTGATTCCGTAGAAATACCCACAGAGATTTTGGTACAGCATGATTTACCAGATGTGGAGATATTGGGGGATGTGTTAACTCAACGTAAAGGCAAAAAAGTCACAATATTGACTCCTTTGCGCCAAACTAAGGCAGAATTAATTGAGATGGTAGAGCGAAATGCTCAGTATGAATTGCAAAGAATGCAGAAGTTTGGCGATCGCAATCACCAAGCAATGCAAGATTTAGCCGCCATTCTCGATTTACCAGATGTACCTCACCGCATTGAAGGTTACGACATTTCCCATATTCAAGGGTCAAATGCTGTAGCTTCGCAAGTCGTGTTTATCGACGGATTACCCGCAAAACAGCACTATCGCCACTACAAAATTAAAAATCCCACGGTGACAGCAGGACACTCAGATGATTTTGCTAGTCTTGCTGAAGTCATCCAACGGCGGTTCCGTAAATATGGGGAAGATCAGCAATTAACACGTTTGGGTAATCTTGACTGGCCTGATTTAATCATGATTGATGGTGGTAAAGGTCAGTTATCATCGGTTATCGCCGTTTTGCAAGAGATGAATTTATTAGAAGACTTGCGAGTTGTAAGTTTAGCAAAGCAGCGAGAAGAGATTTTTTTACCGGGAGAATCTAAACCTTTGACAACTGATGCCGAACAACCAGGGGTACAGCTATTGCGGCGGCTGAGGGATGAAGCGCATCGGTTTGCAGTGAGTTTCCATCGTCAGCAACGCAGTGATAAATTGAAGCGATCGCGTTTAGATGAAATTCCTGGTTTAGGACATCATCGCCAAAAGCTGCTACTAGGGCATTTTCGCTCAGTTGATTATATTCGGCAAGCAACAACCACACAACTTGCTGAAGTAGCAGGAATTGGGCCGCGTTTGGCTCAAGAAATTTACGATTATTTTCATCCTGCTTGAAGTGGCAACTCCCATTGTCACTTTGAACTAGGGATTGGGGATTAGTACCGCAAGGCGGAATTAAAAATGAATACAGCGTAAGCGTTTCATTGATTTATAATCGATGGTTTATTTACGCTGTGTTGTACTAACGGGACTTAAACATTTTTGAGGCAGAAACAAGCCTCAAACCTATACAGGATAAGGGAAATACACCGAAAGCTCAAAAACGCTTGAAACCCAGATATATCAAGAAAACAGGTAAAACGATGTCAAAGTCACTCTGTATATAGGTTTGATGGTTTTTTAAGGCTACTTTTTGTCTAAGTCCCACTAACCCAAGTTGCTAGTTATCAAAAAGTGCCTTTACTTAAGTACAACATTTTATTTTTTAGTATTTAGCAGTACTTAAAAACTGTCTTTTTGTATCAAATTTAATACAGTTTATGGACACTAACTAGCAACTTACGTTACTAGGGACTAAGTAATGGGGAGGTAGTGAGCCTTTATAACGGTTCTCGTTTACGTGAGGTACACCCGTAAACGAGAATTACTTTAGTACGTACTCAAACGGATATATTCCCATAAGTTCTCTCTAAGATGTCAAAAACAGACCAGTTATCAAAAGGATATTAAATTTTGCTCTACTAGGTATTGAGCCGAGATCCTTATAAACTTATGCAAGATAGTCTGAAAACTACTGCTGTGTCTAGCTTTTAGCCATTATTTAAAAATTTGTGCTACACCAAAAAGCATGAATATACGGTTGACAGGGGATAGGATTAAGCAACTTCTGTTCAAAGAAAGAAATCAACCGAAACAATCTTAGAAAGCTCCTTTCCAACTGGGATTGATTAATGTCACCCAGAAAAAATCCCGTCGCTGAACCAGTGTTGCATTACGATACGCGTGTCTGTCGCTATACTTTTTGATGGCTTTCATCATCGCGTCCACTTCTTCGGGTAACAAATAATTCCCGCGATCGCACATCCTCATATTTGCGTTGATTCGGAGACTTGCGTCTGGAGACAACAAACTCACTTTTTTGCGTTTTACCAACTTTTGATGATTGGCTATCTGGCAAGGTATCCAGCGCAGACATACGGCGAAACTCAATGAAGCAAGGATTAGCGTTCCCGCGAGTATGCCGGATTGATGCAGTTTTACCAGCTTTCGGTTAAAAGTTGGTATTGGTATTACAAAGGATCTGTCCCACTCTAGGCGTGTATTCCACAAAATAGCCCCTTCGTTTAATGCTGCATGAATCACGAGCTAAAACGATAAGCCAACTATAAAATTTACGGACTTTGGAAGTATTTTATTTGCACTGATATTCAAAAATTTTCCGCAAAAGATTCTACGCAGAGGATGTTATGTGGAAAAATTCTATATAATCAGCTAATTTTAGGTAGTTACACAGAAAAATTCCCTATAATACCCTTAGATGAATGTTATATATAAAAATTCTCTATAATCACTCGCCTAAGGGGTAGTTATATAGAAGTTTCCGCATAATAACGCATAATAAATAGTTCGGCGAGGGAGTACCGACGGAGGTATCATGGATCTTCAACTGGTCGGCAAGCGTGCCTTGATTACGGGCAGTAGCAGCGGGATCGGGTCGGCGATCGCACGGAGGCTTGCACGCGAAGGAGCATCTGTCGCCGTCCACGGGCGTGACGCGGCCCGGGCCGGCGAGGTCGCCGAGTCGATCCGCTCTACCGGAGGGCAGGCCGTCGTGGTGATCGGGGACTTGGTTCGTGCCGACGAGGCCGTCCGTGTGGCAGACAACGCGTCGCGGCTGCTCGGCGGTGTTGTCGATGTGTTGGTCAATAATGCCGGCGGTGGCGGTGGGGCGGGGCAATCGTGGGAGGCGGCAAACGCCGACGACTGGGCGGACGTGTACGCTCGGAATGCACTCGCCATCGTGCGGCTCGCGGCCCGCTTGTTACCCGCGATGCGTGCCCAGAGGTGGGGCCGGGTAGTCAACATCTCCAGCGGGGCCGGCGAGTTGCCGGGTTCGTCCGCCGGCGCGTACGCGGCCGCGAAAGCCGCGGTGAACAACCTGACGGTTTCCATGTCGCGGGAGGTCGGGCGGGACGGCGTGACGGTCAACGCCGTCTCACCCGGTCCGATCCGGACCCCGGCCTTAGAAAGAAGCTTCGCGGCGTTCGCACAACAGCGGGGGCTTCACGGGACGCGCGAGGAGGTCGAGCGGGCAGTGCTCGACGCGCGGGGGTTCGGGCTGGCCGTGCCCCGCGTCGGCGAGCCGGAGGAGATCGCCGACGCGGTCACGTTCCTTTGCAGCCCACTCGCAGGGTTCATCACTGGAGCAAACCTGCGGGTTGACGGGGGGCTTGTCCCGACCGTTTGACCGCCCAACGCATCAAAGGCACGCCGAACCAGGCGCAGCACCTGACGGCCGCCCAAAGCCGCGGCCGCAGGTGAGCTGGGTCGTTAGCCTGCTTAAGTTATCGAAGGTTTTATCGCTTGGGTTTGAAAGCTATGTCACTTATACAGCAAGCTCTTTAGCTCCCCTATCGCCCCCTGAAATTCAAACCTCAATAAACCAAAAACCTCAAACAAGATACCCGATCATCTTGTTGAATCTTTAGCCCGAGATGTTGAGGATCAATAGACAATTTGATGAGAGCCATTAGCGTTCTTCAGCTTTGAAATTTATCGGTGAGGGTTTTGTTTTGAGATTATTTGGTGGGGCGATCGCAAAGATCATCGAGTTGAGTTATTAAGCTAGCCAGCAAAAAAAATTCAATGTCACGTCTAGACTGCTGTATGTGATTGCTGGCTAACATCAGCATTCAGCCGCGCCCTGCGGTGCTGATTTTTAGCAGTCTCGCCGATCGGGCGTCGGCTGCAATGCTTTGTTCGGCGCGGTATTGATGAAGCTAGATTCTGCATCAACCGCAAAGGCGTCGCTTACCTGCGAACCGGTTTCGCCCCGATCGCCATCAAGTAGATGTTAAGCGGCTTGACTACCTTATCGACGCCTCCATTGAAGGCGGCTCTCCGGTTCAACTGCGCGGCCGGCATCAGCAGGTTACCATTGTCATCAATCCACATCGCGTCCACCCAGGTCAATCTCTCGTCGCTGACGAGTGTGGAAATGTCGCCACTGGGAGAGATTTTCAGAATCTTCAGATGATCAATGTCGCTCAGGTAGATGGTGCCATCGGCGGCGATCGCCGTCCCGCCGGTCGAAGGCGTGTCAGCGAAATGTTCAATGTGCTTCGCAATCTTGGCGTCACTAAGCGAGGGATCGTCCAGGTAGCGAGTCTCAATGCGCGACATGCCTCCACTGCAAGGCTGGTAATAGAACCAGCGACCATCTGGCGAGACTTCCAATTGATCCGCATTAATAACTGTCGGGCGATTCTTCGGGTCGCGCAGTTCACGGCCCTCGGCCATGAGCTTTGAATGCGCGACCGTAGAGGAATGCCCGTCCAGCACGCGCCGCCCTTTGCCACTCTCCAGATCGAGGACAATTAGACCCGGTTTCCCAGCGTCTGTCAGATATGCATACCGGCCATTAAAGCGAATATCATCGATAAACGTTGTCGGCGTCGTTGCGTCCGCCAACTCATAAGTCCGAACGACCTTGTCGGTTTTTAGATCAATTCGCACAACCTTCTGACCACCTGGAACGTGCGGCTCATCCACTCCGGTTGATCCCTTATCGACAATCCATAGGTTGCCATCAGGTCCGACGCGCAAAGCATTGACGCCTACAAAGACCCCGTGCCCATCGTTGTTTGGTTTCCAGTTGTTCCACGCCGCATCTGGATAAGGAGTCGCCCGGCCATCACGGACTTCCACAACTTCAGGGCCCTCGCCAGGTTTCTCAGGCTGGATCGGCAGGAACATCCTGCCCCCGGGCGTTGTGGCAACACCATTGGCGGCGAGATTCGAGCTAAAAATAGTTTTCAACACATGACCTCCAGCTTTCCCCAACGATGGCGTGATCGCCGCGGCAATGGCAACCACCACGATGACATTCATTATGTGCATAAGTGCCCCAATAGGTTTGTTAGCAAGCGGAGCAAACTGATTGTACCAAGACCATGAAGCGCCGAACTATTTATTATACGGAAATTTCCCGTGTGCGACTCGTTTCTAGGTGAATTAACAGCCTAGAGTATGTATTGAAAAGTGACTTTCAATATATATAACTGTTCTATTGATGTAGGTGAAAACCCTACCTTTGAGGAGACAAATGACTCCCTATCTGCCCACAGTGAGCATACTCGGAATTATGCAGGCTGAAGCTGGGAACATAGAATCTTTCCACATAACATCCTCAATTAGAATCTTTTGCGGAAAATTTTTGAATATCAGTGCAAATAAAATACTTCTAAAGTCCGTAAATTTTATAGTTGGCTTATCGTTTTGGCTCGTGATTCATGCAACATTCTACGTTAGAGCCATTACGTAGAATGGGTGGCTGAAAGTATTCATTACTCGTGGTTGTAAGCGGTGTCACTACATAAGTGTATTTTGGTTGAGTCGATGGGTGGTATTATCCACCGCACCTCTCAGTTAGATCCGTACGTGCCACTTTCGCGGCATACGGCTCCCGATATTCTAGGGTTTCCCCTTGCTTATGTGGATGTAGTCATGACAACTCTCATGTACAGCTAGAAGGTTTTTCATCTTCCAGTTATTATGGTTGCCATCTATGTGGTGTAAATGTACACGTTCTTCACTGAACATCCTTAGATCGCAGTGTCCACAGGTATGGTTTTGCCGTTTTAAGGCAAAAGAGGTTTCACTATCGTAGAGCTTGCTGTTACGCTCGCTCCAATAGGTTGTATCTCCATCAAAGGGTGATTTATTTCCTCTGACGTTGACATGTTTGTTTTCGGAGTAGGGAATCGCTGGGAATGCCTTGTCTAGTAATTGCTTGCTAGAGTATCGGGTATTCTTTGCTTCCTTATTGAACACCTCAAACGCTCGTTTTTGGACGAAGTGCAGCGAGTTTCGCGTCCCATCCATCTTGCAGAACTTGTGGTAATTCCTCCATCCTCTAAACAAAGGGGCTAATTTCTCAGCTTTAACCTTGGAGCCATAATTCGAGTTGTTGACGATGGCTTTTACTTTCTGGCTAAAAGCTTTGAAATTGTCCACTGAGGAAACACATCTAAACTTTCCGTTGCTTTGCACTTTGAAGTGCCAGCCGAGGAAATCAAATCCATCTGTCGCAGCGGTAATCTTGGTCTTTTTTTCACTTACGTTCATACCTCGGAGTTCTAGAAAAATCTTGATTTTCCGAAGTATTCTATCTGGTGAATCTTCTGGCTTGAGAATGAACACCATATCGTCAGCGTACCTAACCGATTGGTGGATGTTCTCAATGCCATTGAGGGCAATATTGGCTAATAACGGACTTACCACACCACCTTGGGGGGTTCCTTGTTCAGGAAAGTCGGGATGTATTCCTGCTTTTAGGCATCGGAAGATACCGATTTTCAATCCTTTTGGTGCTATCAATCTATCCATGATAGTTGTGTGATAAATCCTGTCGAAGCATTTTTCAATATCGAGTTCTATTACTCGTTTATCTATTCCATTGCAGTAGGAGCGTAGGTTATTGAACAGAATTTTCTGTGCATCATGAGCACTTCTGCCTGGTCTGAAACCGTAACTTTTCTCATGGAAAGTTGCTTCGTGTGCTGGTTCTAATGCATATTTCGCGAGCGCTTGCCATGCTCTATCTGCAATAGTTGGGACTTTTAGGATACGTGTCTTTCCGTCCTTTTTCGGTATTGGAATCTCACGCAGTTTGTTATGATGCCAATTATAATAATTGAGTTTGAGAAGTTTCTCAAGTGCAAAGCGTTCTTCAAAAGTGAGGGACGTTTTACCATCAATACCCGCAGTCTTTTTACCAGCATTTAGCTGTGTTACCTGCCTGATGGCTAGTAACCTTGCCGCTCTAGATTTCAGAATAAGTTTCTGTAAAAACCGTGCTTTGCGCTTGTCTCCAACTCGAACTGCTTTAAACACCCTTCTTTGTAGGCGGAATAAATCTTTGCGGAATTTCTTCCAGGTTAGATTTACCCAGGATTCACTAATATTTCTATCGTGTCTAATCATGCTCTGCTCCAAATGAGTGTTTTCTGAATACCTTGCAGCAATTACGCTGCATCCTACCCGAATTGAGAGGTTTCCGTATCTCGTCATACCTACTTGAGTTTCGACCGTCTCAAGACTCTTAATTCGTTTTTCTTCGTTCCCCAGATGAGATTGTTTGTACCGTTAAGTGTAACCAATTCAACCGTCAGAATCCCTTACTCAAGCCACTCGCGTTGGTGAACGTTGGCGGGGTTTTGTCTCTGACGAAGTCAAGGTTTTGATGTTATGCCTTGCTTCCCAATAGGTTGCTTTTCTAGGTTCTATTTCACCGTGGGTACTCCCTGTTAACACCAGTGTCAGCCCATAACGACCGTCTGATTGCGTCCTGTTCCCAGCTTCACTCTGTAGAATTCCGAGTCCACTCGGTGTGGGCAGGTAAGGAGTCACCTCTGAGTTTGAAGGGGAGGGCTTGCACCTCCATCCTGTCTGGAGTTCAACCATTTCTGGTTGGATTACCTATTTACGGGCTGGTTACCGAGATTCAGTAATCAACGAATCGCACACCAACTTAGGGTCATTAGTTGGTATTTAAGTTTTAACTGTCTTAATTAGTTCCCATCTCCTGTCAACCGTATATTTATGATTTTTGGTGTAGCATAAGTTTTTCAAAAATGGCTAAAAGCTAGACATAGCAGTAGTTTTTAGACCATGTTGCATAATTTTACAAGGATCTCGGCTCAATACTTACTATGATTCGGGTTTAATTACTGCTATTGGAGAGAACTTTAAGCGGCTCCCGAAGTTTTGACCAAAGAAAGCCGCTCCCCATAAAGTTTGGTAGTTTTATTTAAATTATTTCATTAGAATTTGATCTCATAAATTTTGTCAGCAAATATTAACTAAATCTTAAGATAGTTATTTTGTTACAAAATATACAGTAATTTTTGTAATTTAATTTTTGAATACAAGAACGGCTTTTTTGTCTTCGTCTGAAATGGCTATAAACAAGGCTCTCTCAAGGCATTAACTATAGGGATCAGTAAATCTCTAATCAGTATTTAATTAAAAAACGATTTATGTATCTAAAGTAGGAGGGTAAAATCACTTAAGTTTTAGGATAATACAATAAAGATATCGAAAAGTCTTCAAACCTGAAATTTTGTTTAAAATAATTAGCCAATATTACAGAGTTTGTTAAGTTGGATCGAACCAAAATTTTTCATGGTTAACTTTGTAACTTTACCAAATAAAAAATAATTACAACTAGGGGTTCTAAAATGCAGACAGTACAAAAGATTTACTGCCCAAATTGTGGTAGTCATGCAGAGCGTTATTATATTTATGATAGTCAATTAACTCGGACACAATGCCCAAGTTGTGACTATTTGATGATTAGTTGCACTCGCACTGGCAAAGTAATTGAAGCGTATGCTCCTGGAATTCTTGCACACCGATAGCTAATAAGAAAAAATTAAAACTTGGAGAGGGTTTTCTCTAATTTTTAAGAAAAAAGTTATTTATCAAAACAGAATTCAGTGGGAATTGGAGTCTGACTGGCGCGCAACAGTAGTGAGTCTATGTACCTTTATGGGGAAGCAAGTTACGCGCATCGTCTTGTAAAGAACTTCTGAAGAAATATGTTTAATAAATACGCTAAGTCGTCCTTTCCACGTTTCTGAAAAAGAAGATTTAGCGGTTTACATAGGAGCATTCCACTTTTTTACATGTCATTGCGTTTGCGTAGCGTCTCGTAGAGAGCGTTCGCATTAGCGTTGCGTAGCAAAGAGAAGCGAAGCAATCGCAAAATCCCCTTTTCTCAGAGCGAGTCAATGCGATTGCTTGTCTGCGACACACTGCGCGAACCTCGTTCCTCCTCTCTACGAGACGCTATGCGAACGCAATAATAATTAGGGTTTGCTGAAAAAGTCATAAAAAAGCAATCTTAAGAGGTGACTAGTTATTTAAGCAAGGTCAAAGATAAGTTTTTGTTGCCTATAGCTTGCAAAAGCATAACGCTAAATTATGTCAATCTTTAAAAAAGGTCTATTTTTGAAAAATAGACATAAAAAGGCACAAAAAACCTGTGACAGGTAAGTAGAAAGATTCATTACTAAAAAAGTAATAGCAATTGCTGTTAGAGAAGTATGAGACAGTTTCGCCATCACTCTACCCAGGCTAAATCTTCTTTTACCTTGTCCCTTACGGGTTCGCCAGTTGCTTCAAGTCGGGGAACCCGCCCAACGCACTGGCTCACCAAACTTTCCCTCAATAGAATTACGAATCCTTTCATCTGACAAAGCTTGCTTCTTTTTTTCTTTACTCACATTGACTGGAGGTCTACTTAAAGGGAACCACTAATTCTAATACCTCGGACAGTCCGCTCAAGTCGGGGAACCCGCCCACGCGGCTGTCCTCTTCTTTGCACCAAGCTCGGTTCTAAGAGGATGTTTGGAAAGTAAAAAAAGGCTCGCATAACGGTACTCTGTCAGTAGAAACAAATGCGACAGTATTACACGAGCTATGTCTAAATCTTACCCAAGTGACCTGACATTGGAACAGTGGGAATTATTATCGACCTTAATTCCAGCTCAAAATCTAAATTGTCGCCCACGTCAAGTTGACTTACGTGTGGTAGTTAATGGCATTTTCTATGTTTTGTGTGCAGCTTCGAGGTGGCGAATGCTGCCTCACAACTTTCCCAATTGGCAAACAGTGTACTATTACTTCCGCAAGTGGAGAATTGATGGTACGTGGGAACGTATAAACCATAAACTTCAACAGTGGGTGCGAGTTATCGAAAACCGAGAACCGAACCCAAGTGCAGCAATTATTGATAGCCATCACTTTCTCTGCGAAAAGCGGTTATCCCAAGAGCGAATTCTTGGTTAGGAGTTTGCACTAGAGGCTGGCGGAATGTCAGTTCGTAATATTGGGAAGCTGATTCAATATCTAATTTATTGAAGGGATGTTCAATGACATTGGCTGATATAGTACCATAACTGAAAGTAAAACTACCATTGTGGGGATTGAGAGGTAAGCTGTAGCTAGTATCTATAGTGTTACTGCCGTCGGTATTGCTATATGTTAACGATATACTATCTCCGAATCCGAGTAAGTTAGCTTCGTTTATTTGCAGTTGGCGTCGGAAACTACCAACACTAGGTGAACGACCATTATCTAGGACTGCTTGTATATTGAATGAATCAGCCTCTGTTATCTTAATAGCGAGTAAATTAGCACCAGTACGTGAGCCAGCAGACAGTTCAGCAGAGAGGTTTTGAATTAAAGGATTGAGTTGCAATAATTGTAGTGACTGTAATAAGCGTTTTTGATTCAAAGGAGTGGATGTGCCCAAGGCTATACGGCTGCGGATATAATTTGGGTTGAGTCGCTTAGTCCCAGTTATTTGGATATCTTCTAATTTCCCTTCTATTACCTGAATTTGCACAACACCGTTGTTATCAAAAGTTTGTTCAGGAATGTAAGCCCCAGACGTAAAGTATCCCTCTTGAATATAAAGTTCGGTAATTTTGGAACGAGCTTTTAACAATTGTACAAATGTTATTGGCTTGTTTGTAAACGGAGCAAGTACCTCAGTCAACTTTTTTCGACTGAATACTGTACTACCAATGACTTCAAACTGTTTAACTGTGAAGATTTGCGATCTTTCCAGGAATGGTTCATCTGGTTTAAGTAGTGGTTGTCCAGGTTGAAGTAATTCGGATGGAGGTGGAAGTTGGGGTGGTGTTGGTAGTGTTGGTGTTTTGGGTGAGGGTGGTTGGACATCCTGCGGTGGCGGAAGTTGGGGAAGCGAGGGAGAATTGTTTTGGGATGGTTGTACGCGATTGAGTGTCTGTACCCTGCTGGGTGTAGTTATCAGGCTGTTGAACAACATCAGTAAGCAGGACACTATCAAAATATGAGTAACTTTAGCGACCATGACACTGAATAGGGTTGTGTCTGAAAGTG
Source organism: Nostoc sp. (assembly GCF_036917535.1). Classification (GTDB taxonomy): domain Bacteria; phylum Cyanobacteriota; class Cyanobacteriia; order Cyanobacteriales; family Nostocaceae; genus Nostoc. The sequence continues at coordinate 1,798 of NZ_JBALDA010000018.1, read as the reverse complement.
TAGGGTGCGGCAGATGAATTAGCACTCAAGACTATTTGTCCTTTGGCGTTTAGCGTTGCACCTGTGGCTTCAATAATGCGTTTGGGAGTGGAGGTAGTTGGTTTACTCGTAACAGGTGGTATGGAACGATTGTTGTGAGTGGGTTTAACAGATACCCAATCGATTTGAGGCGCATCAGGAGTGAGAATGTCTTGGGGATTGGGTGGCAAACCGCCGCGTCCGGTAATCACAAATCGGTTTTGGGCATAATCTGGACTATAGCAGCCTTGAGCTACTTGGGTGTCAACTGGTATTGTTGGCAATTGCACTAAGCCACTGTCAAGGTCAGTATCTGGGGTGTTGAGTTCTACAGTGCCTTGTGTACCAAATTCTGAACTAGCAGTGATGTCACTCAAGGGAGTTGGACTTTCACGGAACTCGATACCATAAATGCCAGTGGCTTGAATATCCACTCTGCCACCACTGCCTGTAAAAGCATTGGCAGTGATATCACTATTTTCGCTGGGGACAGCGAGGATGAAGCCATTGGGGGCAGTGATTTTGATGTTGCCACCATTACCACCAAATTGATCAACGCCAGCATTGGTGGTGATTTGACTGCGATCGCGTAATAATAACTCTTGCAGATTGAGAGTGATATTACCACCTGTGTTACTACGAGTTGCGGCAGAGATTGTACCTCGCTCTAGTGTGAGGAAGTCTGCGGTCAGTTGGATATCACCGCCAATACCTTCTCCCTGACTGTCAACGGCAATTGCAGCACCATCTCGAATTGTTATGATTCTGGGGTCGATGATGATACTACCGCCATTACCAATAGAACCTTCACTGGTACTGGCAAATAGACCAGTTTTTGAACCAGAGAGGGTAATGTTGTCTTTGACGTGGAATGTAATATTACCAGCGTCGGATTCACCAGAAGTGATGGTGGATACTTGACCACCATTACTAGCTTCAAAAGTGTTAGCAGTAATGCTGACACTGCCTGCATCCCCTTTTTCAAACGTACTGGCATCAAGTCGCGCACCATTGGTAACTGCTAATGAGCCTGTGATAATTAATATACCTCCGGCATTGCCCTGTGCTCCAGAGATGACTCGGCTGTATACCCCAGAGTTGACTGGGCTGTATGTCCCACCATCATAAGCTCCTTCACCATCAAACTTGATAGCATCTGTGGCAGTAATCCTGACAATGCCTGCATCCCCTTTTCCAAGCGTACTGGCACTCACTTGGGCACCATTGGTTACTTCTAGTGAGCCAGTAGTAATTAATACACCTTTGGCGTTGCCCTCTGCTCCATGCTTGACTTCGCTGTATGCCCCACTGTCAGATCCATTGTTAGCTTCACCATCAAACTTGATAGTATCTCTAGCAGTAATGTTGACACTGCCTGCATCCCCTTTTCCAAAGGTACTGGCACTCACTTGGGCACCATTGATAACTGCTAATGAGCCAGTGGTAATCGATACACCTCCGGCATTGCCCTGTGCTCCAGACTTGACTTCGCTGAATGCACCACTGTTAAATTTATCCTTGCCTTCACCATCAAACTTGATAGCATCTCTAGCAGTAATGTTGACACTGCCTGCATCCCCTTTTCCAAAGGTACTGGCACTCAGTACGGCACCATTGATAACTTCTAGTGAGCCTGTATTCATCGATACACCCCCGGCTTTCCCCTCTGCTCCAGAGTTGACTCGGCTGTATGCCCCACTGTCAGATCCATTGTTAGCTTCACCATCAAACTTGATAGTATCTCTAGCAGTAATGTTGACACTGCCTGCATCCCCTTTTC
>NZ_JBALDA010000017.1:0-160585 GCF_036917535.1 Nostoc sp. | reverse complement strand
TTGAGATTTCAGCAATATTCTTGTTTTACTGTTATATTTTGCGCTCTTTATTTATCTTTTACGGGTTTATCCGGTTAGGTGCAAGATGTGAGTAGAGTCGAAGGAGAAAACAGTCGTTTTAGACCGGAGGCGGAGCATCTCCGGCTCCGCATTATTTAGCTCGACTACATCGTAAATCTTTCTGTTATTCTAAGTCAGCACAAATGCTGAAATTCTCCATTCGACTAGTTATACATTATCTCAGGTATGGTTCAGTGCCGCTTCAGATGTATCCCACTCGTCTGATTGCAGCGACCGCCTGATTCATATTTTCATTCAGCAACGCCGAATTTCGCATTCCTCAATGATGTTTCTAGCAATTTCGACTCTTAGCTCACGTTCAGGTGTCATATCAATTCACCAATTTTGTGAATAGATTTCAGAATACCTTGCGTTCAGTCAAATGCGGTAGGATATCCTGGCGTGAGCGCCAAACTTGCCGCAACTGCTTGTGGGCTAACAACTTCAACTGGTCGCCCACATGGGGTGAATTTGGTTGAGTTGCATTACCATAACCGATAAGCGCCATTGCTTTGACAGGTTGAGAAAATTCAACCGCAGCGACATACGAATCACCAGCAACAGATTTGAAGCGCCTATCTGGCAGTGGAGCAAAATCGACGACGCGAAAGATACCGAGTTCGCCATCACCACCATTTGCAGGTAAATCAACATCACCAGACTGTAGCCGGAAAACATCTCCCCACGCTACATCTAATTTTCCATAAGCTTTTTCTACTTGAGCTGCAACAGTTTCCAATTTTGTGACTGCACTTTCAGGATTAGCCAAGCCATCAGGTGTAGTGCGGGGAAACTTTTCACTCCAAGGTTTGCTAAATGCACTATTAAAGTCTATTGTTTCTACCCAATTGGCGAATAATACCGCACCCCGACTATCTGCATTCGCTTGTCGATCCCAAGTTGACAGTACGTCTGCTGCGCGTTGAGCTAATTCGCTTCCATACTTTTGTGCAGCTGGAATTAAGTCATCCAAAATACGATCTGCCAGTTCCATCCTTGTTGAATGCTTGTAAGCAATCATTTCCGCCAAAGAGATTTTGTCATCCTCTGCTAGCATCCGCACAGAACGTTGCGTCCGAAAATTCGTAGATCCGCGTGGTGCTATGTAAGGCGGATAATTATCTGGATTGAGAACCTGTGGAAAGGTTGTTGTCCAAGGTGGGTCATTGGTATTTTGTAACCAGCCGCTTTTTGGGTCAATTACCCGTGGTAAATCCTGATATGGATGAGTTTTTGTCCACAAGGTTTTAGATGTATCTCCAGGAATTAAACCTTGCCAGTATTCAAAATTGCCTTGTTGCCGAATTGGCACTTGACCGTTAAACAGGTGCATGATGTGCCCTGCTCGGTCTGCATACATCACCGTGAACATCGGTAGTTGTAACCGTTGTAGTACAGATTGAAATTGGGTGAGGTTTTGAGAGCGTGCCATATCCCACCACTGTTGTAGTACTCCTGGCTGGTCAAGACCCACAACGCGCAGTGCCACAGTTTTACCGTCTTTACGCGGTATGACAGGTCCGTGAATAGAACTTTGCACTAAAAGTTTTTGCGATCGCAGTGTATCGTCTTTTTGTTTAACTTTCAAAGATAGGGTTTTAGTTTCAAAGGAGCGAACTTTGCCATCGAAAAGATAACCACCATCGCGCAGTTTGAGTTCGTAGGCATCCCACCCATCAAAGGTGTTGACTGTATGAGTCCAACCCAAATTATCATTAAAGGCGATCGCTAAAACAGGAATACCCACCAGTGTTGCTCCGTAAGCATCAATTCCTGGTGCATTCATCTGGGCTTCATACCACAAAAATAAATCTGACCAAGGTAGGTGTGGGTTAGCCAGCAGCATAGCATGACCGTTTTCAGAATGTGATGGTGCGATCGCCCAACCATTAGACCCAGCTTTTGATTCTTGCTTGCTAAGACCCGCAACCTCTTCTGGATTCGTGATAAAAGTAAAATGGAGTACTCGGTTGAGGTGAGCCAGAACATCTTCTGCCTTGACTGGCAACACAACCTCTACCTCGTCATCTATCAACTCACTATGCTCCTTAGCATAGGCATTGATTCCTGTGACAAAAGCATCAAGATAGCTGCGAAAAGTTGGACTCTGTGCTTTATACCAAGAACGAGCTCGTTCCGGGACTCCCATAGTCAGTACCCATTGGTCTGATTCTAAATATTTCTCTCCCCAGTATTGGGCAGCGCGTCCGCGTGCTTGACCATATAGACGCAAAAGTAGATTACCGTGGCTTTGCATTTGCGCCCAACCAAATGCTCGGAATGCACTTGCTTGATCCTTACCATAGATGTGGGGTACGCCATAAGTATCCCAAAGTATTTCAGTGGATTTTGCTAGTGTCACTCCACTATGGCTTGCTGTAAATAAGATAAAGATGAAACTAAGTATAAACAGTAAAAGTCGGAATGTTTTTCTTTGAAGAACTTTCAGTATATAGCTCATATTTTAGTTTTCTAATTAATGAAGAAAATGTAAATAACTTCAATACTAAATATACTGTTAAAGGTATTTAAATATTATTTCTAAAATTCCTTGAATATTTTGATGAAAATACATAAAAGAGGCTTACTAAATTATGCATTTATAAAATATTTTATCAAACATTGAGGAAAATAAAAAATATTTTTACCTGAGTTATAAAAATTTACAATCTACAAACTACAAACTACAAATGTAAGGTAAGGTAAAATTAAGAATAAACAGAAGAAATCAAAAGTTATATTGTGAACGCTTTATTTTATTGGTAATCTCCTGTAGTTCTTGAGAAAGTGATTGTAGCAGGAGTAATTGGGCTGAGTGCAAAAAGAAATGATCGCCTCTGAACATTTGCAGTGAGAATGCACTATTGGTTTGCTCGCGCCAAGCTTGGAGTTCATCAAAATTGACCTCCCGATCCTGTAAGCCGCCAAAAGCAGTAATAGGGCAGTTAAGTGGTGGTTCGGCAGTATAAACATAAGTTTCCAAAACCGCAAAGTCTGCTCTTAAAATCGGGACAAGAAGTTGCATCAGTTCGGTGTTTTCCAACACTACCTCGGGGGTACCATTAAGACGACGTAGTTCTTCTTTAAAAGCAGGTTCTGGTAAGGCATGAATGGGTGGATCTGAGTCGGGAATTTGGGGATCGCGGCGAGCAGAAACAAACACATGTACTGGTTCTAGACTGTACTGTTTACGGAGTAAACGGGTAAGCTCAAAGCTGACTAGCGCTCCCATACTGTGACCAAAGAAGACGAATGGTTTGTTTAGATGTGGAAGCAAAGCGAGAGCGATCGCACTCACAAGAGGTTCTAGCTGCGAGAATAGAGCTGTCTTCATCTGAGTTCCTCGTTCAGGTAGTTCAATAGGACAAACTTCTACAGTTGTGGGTAAGCCCTCTGACCAGGTACGAAAAGTTAGAGAACTACCACCGGAATAGGGGAAGCAGAATAAACGCACCGAAGCAGAAGAATTTGGCTTAGGACAGGTAACCCAGGAGTTTAAAGTTGGTGTAGTCGTCATGATTGGACTTGAAGTTTGATAAAATAGCCCTATAAAGTATCTTTTTAAGCTCTGTTTCTTGCAGTTAAAACCTCTTATACCAATTGGCAATACTTGTGCTAGGCGTGAGAAGCAAGCTTGTAATTAAGAAAGTAAGATCGATTTGGGCATCCCGGTTTGAATCTGTAACATTCTTTTAGCGAATTGGTATTACTTTATCGGTAGTACTAAGTTTGGCTGCGAGCAGCTTCTTCCATCTTCTTTCTTAAACTGAGTGGTCTCATATCAGTCCAGACTTGCTTGATATATTCAAGACATTCTGCCTTCAAACCACTTTTGCCTGCATCCCGCCAACCGAATGCATTTTCTCGGTCAGCAGGCCAAATGGAATACTGCTCTTCATGATTAACTACAACTTTGTAAATCGTTGTATCTTCTTTATCATCTTGATACATTTTTCTCTCCTATTAATTATTTTTGATGCCTAATATCAAAATCTTGTACCTTGTTTGGAACTCAAGTTTAGAGTTGTGTAGAGATGCGTTCGTTCAGCCTTCTTGAAGGAAGTAATTTCGCCTCTATACATCTATTGCAATGGAGTAAAACTGCTATCACTTTTCTATCGGTTCGAGGTGTCCCTTACCTTCTAAAGTTTCGAGGTTAATATCTGCAATGCATTGAACTTTTACGTAATTTAGAGTTAGGTTGCCAACTAAATGAACTTTCCCCGTGGGATGCTCAAAGTTAGCTTCATTAAAATTAGACAGTTCTGGATCTAGCTTGACACTTAAATCAGTACCTCCCTTAGTATCTGTGAATTTGATGTGAACATAACCTCTGTCGATACTTTCTTTAAGTGCTATGGCTGTTTTTTCGGGTCGTAAGCTGACTTCGACAGGATGTTGACCTTCTGACAATCGTTGTACTAACTCGTTCATCACAGTTTCTCTTATTTTAGGACTCAACTTTTTCTTGACTTACTGATGCTTTGACTTGTATGGGTTCGTAAACTGGAATCTCAAAGGCCAGAGTCTTGTGGCAAAACTCCTTCCATTCGGGAGTTACATTGTCAAAAATGATATTCTCATCCTTGAAAATTCCATCGGTGACTACATAGTTTTCTTGAAGGTAAAGAAAGTCATCATCGGTTAGTTCTCTATTAATTTTGACTTTCTCGCCCTCAACTTCTGTGCTTTCTTTTCTTGTATTTTCAGCATACTCCGTCCATTGACTGAACTCACGTAATTTTTTTAAAGAGTAAGCTTTGCAATACTTTCCCATTGTTGCCATAGTAATACCTCTGTTCACATTCTTTCTGTTTGGCAGCGATGCAATTACGCTGTGTTTTAATATTTCAACAAAATTGGTAGAATTGGTCGTGCATCAAGATTTTTTTCTCTGATACCCTCGTCAAAAGTTAACTCTAGCAGTGGAACTTTCCCTCGTTCAATAGTGACATGACTATGTGTACAAAGCACAGACATAGCGTCAGTCAAGTCTTTGTCGCTATTAATTGTGATTTTTACACTGGTTAGCTTTCTTACACCCAAGGGATGAGATATTAACTGCTGATACGCTGTTAATGAGGGATCGAGCCAAGTTGTCAGAGCAATGCAGTCAGGAATCACAAAGCAAAAAGGCTCTTTCTGATTCACAAGATTTTCTGCTGCAAAACTAATAGATATCTGTCCTTGCATACACTCAGCCCAGTATAAAGTTGAATCGGATACCAACTTGCTCTGATCAGACCTCCTACGTAGACCAATACCAAAGGGTGATGCTTCTGGGTGTTGCCCACGAACACGGGTTAGCATATGAATGTCTGTTAGCTCAGATTGCTGTTCCACTAAATGTTTATCTTCTACCCAAATTAACTCAAGATAAGTATTCTCAAAAAAAATTATCCTTGATGCTGTTCCTTGTTTCACATGCTGCACTACTTGATGAGAGCAGTAAAAACCAAGTTGTTCAAGAACTGAGATACTTTCAGCGCCTTTTGTCGTGCAGATAAAAATGTGATCTACCTCTAGAAAAAAATTATCCGCACTTATCTGGTGGGACGTTGTTTGCATAGCAATCAATTCTCAGCTTTAATTTTTCTTGCTGAACTCTAAACTCTAGCCAAAGAAATTTGCTTTACTCAGCAACCCATGTGTGGAAAGTTAAGCCGTAGTCTTGGTTGAGCTTCTATTTACCCGCACTAAAATGAGTGTAGTTTTCAGCTAAAGGTTAATGTATGACTGAATCCTACAGATATTGTGTTAACAATTAGAAATATTATTCAATTAGGATACCCTGTTTTAGTATTAGAAGCCAATTTTTTTCTTCTTTCATCGTCTCTTGAGTACATCTTAATTAAAAAGATTATCATTAAGATTAAAGAAGATCAAGCTATTTTCCTCATAATTTCTCTATAGCTGAAGAAGATTTCAGCTACGACGTTTATGGATGCTAGGGCCGATCAACATATAATCGACTATGATAAATTTTGTGTAGAAAGTAGTCTTAAACAAATCGTGAACAAGTTGAAAAAACATAGTCAAGTGGTCACTGGTTTCGACTATGAAATTTTAAATTCTGAACAGCGTATTGTTATTCAACAGCGAACTGGAGAAATTAAGGAGCGCTTACGACGTTCAGCACAGGATATTTGGGAAATTGGTCAGAAGTTAGCTGACGTGCGCTCCCGGCTCAAACACGGACAGTTTGAGACTTGGCTGAAAGCTGAGTTTGGTTGGAGCCGACGGACGGCTTACAATTTTATTAATGTTTATGAAGCATTTGCTGAACGTGCAAATTTTGCACAAATAGATATTGCCACATCTGCACTCTACCTTTTGGCAGCACCATCAACTCCAGAAAACGTTCGTGAAGAAATTCTGCAACGTGCTATGGAAGGCGAAACCTTAACTCATAAAAGTATTCGTCAGGTAATTGAGGAAGAGAAATCACAGTCTACCTCTGCTGCTGCTTCCCCTGAGCCTCCACAGCCACTTACTTCTAAGCCGGAGATTGTGACTATAATTCCCAAGGAGATGGTTAAAGTTGAAACACCAGCTTTAGAGGTTACTGTAGCAAAGTCATCCTCAGCCTCACCTGTTATTGAAACTGCCGATGAAATCCAGTCAAGTTGGTTTTTACTGGAAAAGCAACATTTTGTGTTCTGGGGTGATACAGCTGCACCACAATTCGTCGAACGCATACCATTTGCTGCACTTGCCATTGCGATTACCTCTGAGGACTGGGATCATGATTGGTTAGTTGAACGGGCAAAGACTGTGATTATCTTTCCCGAATCAGATTTTAAAGAGGATTTGATTGAACAGCTAATCAAGATGTTTTCGGCATCTGGGGATATAGTAATTTTTCCCTGGCTACCAAGCATGGATATGATAAAAATCTCTCATCAGCTAAGTAGGCGAGTGTTTGCGGGAGATCCTGATATTGAGCGTTGTCGTCAGGCGATCGCACACTCAAGATTAAGATCTGAGCCATTGGACTATCCTTAGATTATTGAATTGTTCCGATTCCAATACATTCAACAGTTTTTCTTCCAATGCACTTAAATAAGGTCGGTTCAGTTTTCCTAAAGACTCCAAAAACCTTTGAACCGATTCTTCCAACGCGCTGGAGTATATTTTGCTGATGCGCTCGCTGATTTGTTGTATTTGCTGACATTCCGAAGGTGAGTAATCATAAGACTTCAGATGCTTTAACCCAATGGTGTACTCTCTATCCCAAAGTCTTACGGTGCAAGTGAAATCGTTCACTTGGCTGACTATGCCCCAACACCCACTCTTACCCCTGAGTTCGGGATTGTCCTGGGCAATGATTTGGCAAACTTCTCCAATTTCATAGGTATTGGGTACTTTCTTGTGATCCATGATTCGCTGAACTACGTCTTTGACGATTCTACCAGTTGGCACTTTGCCACTAGCCTCCTGGACTGAAAGTTGCCACGCTTGTTGCTGTTGCTGGGGTTCAAGCTTTGTCAAGGGTCGGACTTGGCGCTCACTGGTTGGTAGAATTTGTGTCCCATTGGCTGTCAAGTCTTCATGCTCCACAATTTGACAACCATTGGTTGTCAAATTTTCATAAACATCAGCTGCGGCAATCAAGTAATTCGACTGTTGCCGACTATGACCAAATTTATCGCGGCAATAATCCTCAAATGTTTTGTGTGTGGAACGGTATAGCCTGCGGTCACGTAACTCCATTAACGCCTTCCCTGCTTCATAAAAAGCACGTTCAACTTTTTGCTCTAAATGCAGGCGTAAGCTTTGTTCTTCTTCACTTAACTCTTGGACTTCAACAGCAGTAACGTCAATTGTCACGGAAGCGAGGTTTTCTTTTAGAGGAGTATCTTTCTTTGCAAAGGGTTCTGGTAGTTTTAGAGCGCTAGAGGCAACAGAGGTGGTTCTTTTGCGCTGAAAAGGTGGTTTGTTCATTCTCCCGCCTCAAGACCAATAGTGTTTGAGCCAATATAGGTTTTACCATGATTTGTGTAGTTGCATTTAATATCTTCCTTAAGCTGGTGCTAATATCAATCCGCGTTCTAAAACGCAATTTTCTTTCTTTGGAAAATTCCTAAGTGAGCGTCATCTTTTTAACCGATTTATCAATTCCCTCAATCCAAGGCATTGTATATTAATGACCGAAGTGCATCGAATCAAACACTCAGCTGTAGAAATTATTTTCGCGCATTCCCTCATAACTTCGCTTCCTTTGAAATCAGGACTTACGCACAGGTAACGGAAAATCAAACCACAGAGAAGCCAGTGTGCCCTTGCGGTTCCCCGACTTGTTCGCTCTTAGCGTTCCCGCTTTCTTAGCAACTGGCACGACGCAGAGAACACGGAGGAATAAGAGTTAGAGAGGTTTTTTGGCGTAAGTTCTAGAAATCTTTTTCAGCAATCACGTTGCTGGATGCTGTACACAATCAACATAATAATTGGCTATGATAAATTTTTTGTAGAAGGTAGTCTATACAAATTGTGAACAATGTGAACAGGTTGAAAAAACAGAGCCAAATAGTCACTGGCTTCGACTATAAAACTTTGGATGACAAACAGCGTATTGTTATTCAGCAGCGAACTGGAGAAATTAAGGAGCGCTTACGCCGTTCAGCCCAGGATATTTGGGAAATTGGTCAGAAGTTAGCTGACGTGCGCTCCCGGCTCAAACACGGACAGTTTGAGACTTGGCTCAAAGTTGAGTTTGGTTGGAGCCGACGGACGGCTTACAATTTTATTAATGTTTATGAAGCATTGACTGAACCTGCAAATCTTGCACAAATAAATATTGCAACTACTGCTCTCTACCTTTTGGCAGCACCATCAACATCACAAGATGTTCGTCAGGAGTTTTTGCAACGAGCAAAAGAAGGGAAAAGCGTAACATACAAAAGCCTTCGCCAAGCAATTGAGCAAGAGAAATCACAGTCAACTTCTGTTGTTATTTCATCAGAGCCATTAAAGCCACTTACTCAAGAGCAGAAGATTAAGACCATAGTACCAAAAGCAGTGGCAGAGGTTGAAATATCAGTAATAGAAGTGACTGCACCAAAGATATCCACGGCTTCTTCTCCTGTTACTACTATTGATAATGAACTTCAGTCAGGCTGGTACTTATTGGGAAAGCAGCATCTTTTGTTTTGCGGTGATACAGCCTCACCCCAATTTGTCGAACGCATACCCTTTGCTGCCCTTGCTATTGCGATTACTTCTGATGACTGGGATCATGATTGGTTAATTGAACAAGCAAAGACTGTCATCGTTTTTCCAGAATCGGATCTTAAAGAGCAATTGATTGAACAGCTAGTCAACATGTTTTCCAAACCAGGGGAGGTAGTAATTTTTCCCTGGTTACCAAGTAAGGATATGATAGAAATCGCTCACAAGTTAAAAAGGCAAATTTTTGCAGGCGATCCTCTAAGCGCGCGTTGCCTTGAGGCGATCGCACATTCACTATTCAAATTTGAGCCACTGGACTACCCTTAAACTACGGAATTCCCATGCTTGAGCTAAAATCAGGTTGTTGAAAGTACTTGACTTGTTCGAGCCGTTGATATACGTCAAAAGTAATAAATTATTTTATGCAATAGGATAAAATCACGTTTACATTTTGTACTAATAGGTATTACTTATTAATAGATGATTGCTAAATGCCACAATCCCTTGTAATCTATAAAAATCTAAATGAAAATAACTAGCAATATCAAAGCTTGCATGGCTAATTTAGTGATTTCGCCGTCTTGTTCCCTAAAGCAACATTGAGGTCTGTTTTTTGAGTGAGTTTTCCCAATTGAATTAAATAATTCTAGAAAAGCACGAGCTTGAGCAGGAAAGAGGTATATCTGTTTAAGGTTTACTTTATTGAAGTAGAACTTCAAACTAAGATATCTATAACAACTGACTCAAATCTTTGTTCAGCCAGAAGTGAGTGTGAAATTAGTTTTGCCACTACTGCTTGTTTGGATCTGATTACCTGAGACATAATAATGACTCAAATTATTAATAAATTCCGAAAAATTCCCCCTCAGTATGCGACTATCATCGATATTCTGCGCGATCGCAGTTTCCAGATGCCACACGCACCAGCCTTCACTTTTCTTGAAGATGGCGAGACTCAGGAATTAACGCTGACTTACCAAGAATTGGATCGGCGCAGTCGGGCTGTAGCAGTTCAACTCCAAGCTCTTGGTTTGAGTGGGGAACGTGCCATATTACTATATCCTCCAGGATTGGATTACCTAACAGCATTTTTTGGTTGTCTATACGCTGGGGTAGTGGCAGTTCCAGCTTATCCGCCTCGCAATCAACGTAAAACGCCTAGAATACAAGCTATTAGCATAGATGCACAGGCAAGCGTTGCTCTCACCACAACAGCAATGCTTCCCACATTACAATTAATACTCACACTCCTAACAAAACAGGGAAATTTTCACTGGCTGACAACTGACAACATCGCACAGGGTATAGAAGATTCTTGGCAACAACCTGCAATCAATAGGGATACCCTAGCCTTTCTGCAATACACATCGGGTTCTACAGGCACACCAAAGGGAGTGATGCTCAGTCATGGCAATCTGCTGCACAATGCCGATGTAACTTACCAACTCATGGAACATTCATCTAGTAGCAAGTTTGTATCCTGGCTGCCTGTTTACCATGATATGGGGTTGATTGGTGGGATTTTGCAACCTTTATATGGCGGTTTTCCTTGCATCTTAATGTCGCCAGCATCTTTTTTACAACGACCTTACCGGTGGTTGCAAGCTATATCTTACTACAAAGGCACCACCAGTGGTAGCCCCAACTTTGCTTATGAACAATGTGTTCAAAGGATTACTCAAGAACAAAAAGAAACTCTTGACTTAAGTAGTTGGAATGTCGCGTTTAACGGTGCTGAACCAGTCCGGCAGGATACTCTTGAGCTATTTGCAACCACCTTTGCAGAGTGTGGCTTTCGTCCAAAAGCATTCTACCCCTGTTACGGCATGGCGGAAGCAACTTTGATAGTTTCTGGTGGGATCAAAACAGCTTTAGCTCAAGTAAAAACTGTAGAGAAATCTGCACTTTCACAGAACCAGATAGTTGAAGCAACTACCCAGAGTCAAGGTATCCAAAGCTTTGTCAGTTGCGGTGAAACAATTCCTCAACAGCAAATTGTCACTGTCAATCCTGAAACATTTACTCGCTGTTCATCAGATGAAGTTGGCGAAATCTGGGTATCTGGGCCAAGTGTAGGTCAAGGTTATTGGAATCGAAAAGAAGAAACAGAGCAAACATTCCACGCCTATTTGAAAGACACAGGCGAGGGGCCGTTTTTACGAACTGGTGACTTAGGCTTTTTGGACAATGAAGAACTCTTTATTACAGGTAGAGCAAAAGATTTAATTATTATTCGCGGTCGCAATCTTTACCCGCAGGATATAGAATTAAGCGCCCAACGCAGTCATCCATCCTTACGTGCTGGTGCTAATGCAGCATTTACAGTAGATATTAATAACGAAGAAAGGCTCTTTGTTGTACAAGAATTAGAGTTTCGTGCCAAGCCAAGTTTAGCAGAAGTAACTAGTGCAATTCGGCAAGTTATTAGTGAAGAACATGAGGTACAAGTTTATGGCGTAGTTTTAATTAAACCAGGTAGTATACCTAAAACTTCTAGTGGTAAAATTCAACGACGTGTAACTCGCACTCAATTTCAGAATGGTGAACTGAATATAGTTGTCAGTGACATTTTCAAAATTAGTGATATTGCCAGAAAAGAAACTCGATTACAGCGTTCCGAACTTTTAGCGCTTTCCCCAAAAGAGTGTCAACCGATTCTAGAATCATATTTGACTGAACTCTTAGCACGAGTACTTTCCATCGCACCGGATGATATTAATCTTCAAGAACCATTAAGCACACTGGGACTTGATTCTTTAAAAGTATTTGAATTAAAAAATCGGATTGAGGTTGATTTAGAGGTAGAAGTATCCGTAGCAGACTTTTTTGAAGGGATGAGTACGCGATCGCTTGTCACCAAGTTACTGGCTCAAATGACAACAGACGCAATACCGTCATTATCCCTTACTCAACAAGAAAAAAACACATCTATTCATCCTCTATCTTTTGCCCAGCAGGGATTATGGTTTATCAATCAGCTTACTCCCGATACTCCTACATATAATATTCCTATAGTCATTAACTTCAAAGGTTGTGTTAACTTAACAGCTTTACAAGATAGTCTTAACAAAATTATTAGACGACATGAAGTCTTACGCACAAGCTTTACAGTCATAGATGAACAACCCGTCCAAGTTATCAATCAAGCTATACCTTTAACTTTGGCGGTTGAAGATTTGCGTTCACTATCAGAAAACGAACGCATTCAAGAAGCACAACGTTTGGCTAGAGAATTCGCACAGCAGCCATTTGACTTATCTGCTCAATCGCTTTTACGTGCTCAAGTTTTACAATTAAGTGATAAAAGTTATCACTTAATTGTTACCCTGCATCATATAATTGCAGATGGTTGGTCTATTAGTCTTTTGATTAAAGAACTAACTGCACTATATGAAGCATTCGCAACAGGCAAACTCTCACCACTGACTGAATTACCCATTCAGTATGGAGATTTTGTTAATTGGCAACAAAAATGGCTCGATTTTGAGCGTATTCAATCTTTATTGACCTATTGGAAACAAAAGTTGCAAGGTGAACTTCCTGTACTGAATTTACCAACAGACCGTCCGCGATCGCCAGTTCAAACATTCAAAGGCGCTCAAGCGAAATTAGTTCTTTCTCCAACTCTCACAAAAGGACTAAAGAATTTGAGCCGTCAGCAGGGAGTAACTCTGTTTATGACCTTGCTTACAGCCTTTAAAACCTTGCTGTATCGCTACACAGATCAGACTAATATTTTAGTCGGTTCGCCAATCGCCAATCGTAACAGAGCAGAAGTTGAGTCATTAATAGGATTTTTTGTCAATGTTTTAGTACTGCGTACAGAACTTTCTGCCGACTTAAGTTTTCAAGAGTTATTAGCGCGGGTGAAGTCAACAGCTTTAGAAGCTTATGTTCATCAAGACTTACCTTTTGAGAAGTTAGTAGAAGAACTACAGCCAAATAGAGACTTAAGTTACAACCCATTATTTCAAGTGATGTTCGTTCTCCAGAATGTACCAAGATCAAATCCCAAACTGTCAGATGTCTCTGTTACTTATTATGAGGGTTACAACGGGACATCTAAGTTTGATTTGACATTGTTTATGGAGGATTCCGAGCAAGGGTTGGTTGCAACTTACGAGTACAACAGGGATTTATTTCATACAGATACCGTTACTCGGATGCTGAGACATTTCCAGACTTTATTGTCAAGCATAGTTAGCGATCCCGAACAATGTATTTCAAAATTGCAACTATTAACGCCAACTGAAGTTCAGCAATTATTAGTTGAGTGGAATGATACCAAGACAGACTACCCGCAAGACAAGTGCATTCATCAATTGTTTGAGGTGCAAGTAGAAAAAACACCAGATGCTGTTGCAGTCATTTTTGTAGACGCGCAAGGCGCGGCTTCTCGCAGAGTAAATCAACAATTGACCTACCGCGAGTTGAATAACCGAGCGAATCAACTAGCACACTACTTACAAAAATTGGGTGTAAAGCCAGAGGTGCTTGTTGGTATTTGTATGGAGCGTTCGCTTTTTATGGTAGTTGCAGTGTTAGGTATTTTAAAAGCTGGCGGAGCATACTTGCCCTTAGATCCTGCACATCCCAAAGAGCGTTTAGCCTTTATCTTACAAGACACCCAGAGTCCAATACTGCTAACTCAGCAGAGGTTGATAGAGAAATTGCCAACCGATTCCATCAAGGTAGTTTGTTTAGATTACGATTGGAAAGAAATTGCTCAAGAATCATCAGAAAACCCCGTTTGTCAGATAAATTCTGCTAACCTAGTGTATGTTATTTACACTTCTGGCTCCACTGGCAAACCTAAAGGAACATTAATTCCTCATCAGGGATTACTCAACTACTTAAGTTGGTGTACTCAAGCATATACAGTTGAGCAAGGCAAAGGAACTACCGTTCACTCTTCTCTTGCTTTTGACTTAACTATCACGAGTCTGTTCTCACCATTACTGGTTGGGCGTCAGGTAGAACTCATTCCCGAAGACCAAAGCATCGAGTCTTTGGCAAATATACTTCGCCAAGAGTCAAACTTGAGTCTCGTTAAAATCACACCAGCCGAACTCTTATTAATCTCTGGGCAATTATCGTCAAAAGAAGTAGCAGGTATAACCAGAGCTTTCATTATTGGAGGAGAAAACCTCTTGACAGAGAGCATCAGCTTCTGGAAAGCCTTTGCACCTGATACGATGTTGGTAAATGAATATGGCCCAACAGAAACGGTTGTGGGCTGTTGTATTTATCGAGTACCTAATGGTGAAATTGAATCAAGCTCAGTTCCTATTGGTAAACCAATAGCTAACACTCAGCTACATGTATTAGACCAATATCACCAGCCAGTGACGATTGGAGTTCCAGGTGAACTGTATATAGGAGGTGCTAGTTTAGCGCGAGGTTATCTGAATCGACCAGAACTTACGGCTGTGAAATTCATTCCCAATCCCTTTAGTAACAAGCCGGGAGCGCGATTGTACAAGACCGGGGACTTGGCTCGTTATCGTTGGGATGGAAATCTAGAGTTTTTGGGACGGATTGACCATCAGGTAAAGGTGCGTGGTTATCGTATTGAACTTGGAGAAATTGAGGGTTTACTAGGGCAACATCCAGAAGTTCAAGAAGCAATAGTGCTAATGCGGGAGGATGTACCAAACAATAAGCGTTTGGTAGCTTATTTTGTTGCCAACACTGAGATAGCTCCTACCACTACTGACCTCCGGAACTTTCTCAAGGAACAGCTACCAGAATACATGCTACCGTCGATATTCGTACAGCTAAAGGCACTACCGTTAACGACGAATGGCAAGATAGATCGTCGGGCATTGCCTCTACCAGATGGCGATCGCCCTGAGTTAGAAGAGGCTTATATGGCTCCTCGTTCTGAAATGGAAAGGGCGATCGCAAGAGTTTGGCAAGAGATGCTCCATCTAGAAAAAGTGGGTATCAATGACAACTTTTTTGACCTTGGTGGTCATTCATTACTGATGCTTCAGGTAAATAACAAGCTACAAGAAATTATTAACTGTAATATATCTATTGTAGAAATGTTTCAGAATCCAACTATCAACTCCTTGACACAATATTTAAATCAAAAATCAGAAAAAGCTCCTTTATTTCAATCAATACGTAACAGAGTAAATAAGCAAATAGAAGCGGTTGAAACACGAAAAAAATTAGTAAGCAATTACAACATAAAAAAGATTGAAAATTATGACGACAACAATTCAAATAAGACAATTTGGCACTAGTGATGCTAAGATAATTTTTAGTGATCGCCAAGAAAATATTCTTAGCCTTCCAACTCAAGAAGTATTAGACCTGTTTAATTCATTTGGTCTTTTACTTTTTCGGGGGTTTGGTATTAATTACGAGCAATTAGTAGAATTTTCGGCACAATTTAGTTCTAAATACGTTCGAGATCCCCAAAGACAAATTGTTGATTCAGCAGACAAATTTATTCAGTTAGTAGATAACGGAACTGGGTATGTTCCTCCTCATTGTGAGAATGCAGTTAGTCCATTCCGTCCTGATGTTGTCTGGTTTTGTTGTGCTGTACCCGCTGCTGAGGATGGTGAAACTTTGTTTTGGGATGGTGTACAGGTTTGGAAAGAGTTAAGCGAACAGTCGAAACAACTATTTCTTTCCAAAAAACTCAAGTTTATGTTTGATTTTAATATCGATAGCTGGAAGTTATTTTTTGGTTCAGATACCACTATTGATGATGCGAAGCGAGCATTATCTGAGTTTGAAGGTATAAGTTATATTGTCAGAGACGATCAGTCCATAGACATGGAATATATTTGTTCAGCTGTAGTAAAAACAAGAAACTCTGGTGAAGAGGCATTTGCTAATAGCATCATACCGTGGTATCACAAACAAGGTACTTGGGAAAAGATAAAGTCTTATTTGCTAGAGACGTATAATAGTTCGACCTTCGGAAAACTTTTTGGCTCTCTGCCACAATTTTTAGTAACTTATTTACAAGCAAAACCCCAGACAATAACCTTTGAAGATGGTTCACCAATTACTGATGTAGTTATGGATGAAATTAACACAATCATAAACAGATTGACTGGGGTGATACCATGGCAGACTGGCGACATGGTAATGATTGATAATTCCAGATTTTTGCATGGTCGCAGAGCATTTCAAGATACTCGACGGCAGATTTACAGTCATCTCAGTTACCTGAAGTACTGAAAACTTTTGTTGTTTGTTTGTATTTACCAATAATATTAAACACAAATTGCTCAAGAAAAAATAAACACTAAAATACTGCAATAGATTTTTCATAAAAAAAGCGAATCTATAAAAATTATTATGAAAATTACAATGGTGACATGGGGTTCAACTGGTGATATAGTACCTTTTATTGCATTGTCTTTGGGACTACAACGCGTTGGTCACACAGTGCAAATTGCTACTAATTATTATCATCAAGAAATAGTTAAAAGTCATGGATTAAAGTGTGTTCCTATAGACCTGAATGTTGAAGACATCGAATACCCCGAATCCTTGATTTCCCACACATTCCGTACCATAATTTATCAAAGGAAGCTACTGCAAAGATACAAAGAAAGTGTTCTTCCTGAGTGCTGGCGTATTTGCCAAGATACAGACGCAATTATCTTTAACTCAGATGCCCATCCGATTTATGAGATTGTGGAAAAACTGGGCATACCTAGCTATGCTGCTTTTGCACAACCCCTTCAGCAAACCCGTGCTTTTCCTCATCTATATATGCCATGTAGATTCGATTTGGGAGGAATCTATAATCGGTTAAGCTACCCCTTATTTGACCAACTTTCTTGGCAATTTTTTCGTCAGCCGCTTAATGAATGGCGACAGAAAAATTTAAACTTGCCTGCTCTTCCAGTCTGGTCAGGTATAGTGCGTCGGATGAACCAGCAGCAAATACCCCGTTTTTACATATATAGTCCTTCTGTTTTGCCTAAACCATCTGATTGGCCTGATTGGCATCACGTGACTGGTTATTGGTTTTTAGATAGACCAACAGATTGGCAACCGCCTACCGATTTAGTGGATTTTCTAGCCGCAGGAGCACCACCAATATACATTAGCAATAATATGAACTGGGATGTACTGAATAAAGAAATAGTGCTAAAAGTATTGGCACTCACAGGGCAGAGAATCATCGTGCAGAGCTTGGATGATGAAGTCGAACTACCAGATGAAGTTTTCAATATCAAACAATGGATTGCTTATGATTGGTTATTCCCACAAGTAGCGACAATTGTGCATCATGGTGGTAGTGGAACAACAATGAACAGCTTGCGTGATGGTGTTCCTACAATTATTATTCCTCACATTACCGACCAATTTTTCTGGGGGAATAGGATAGCAAAGTTAGGTCTTGGTCCGACACCAATTTTACGAAGAGAACTGTCAGCTGAAAGGCTTGCAACTGGAATTTTAGCTGCCATCAGTGACAAAAAAATGCAGCAGCGTGTAGCGGCTATGGGCAAACGTATTCAGGCAGAAAATGGTGTAATGCGTGCCGTTGAAGCTTTTCATCATCATTTGCTATTTAATCAACATCAGCAAAATGTTTATATTGCATAAAATGGTCGTTAAAACTTTTACTGTATGGCTTTTAAGGCTGCAATTTATTTAAATGTCAAGCAATTTAAAAGTTGAGAGAGTGTTTTCATGAATAGCTTAGGTGTATCCGTCATCATCCCTGCACACAATGCAGCTAAAACAATTGCAGAAACTCTCGAATCTGTTTGCGAACAGACTTTTTCAAACTGGGAGGTGATTATTATTGATGATGGCTCCAGCGATGAAACAGCGACCATAGCCACAAACTTCGCAAAGCAGGACTCTCGAATGCGTGTAGTGAGTCAACCACAAATGGGAGTGAGTGCCGCTCGAAATAGTGGCATTAATTTAGCGCAATTCGACTGGCTGCTTTTTCTTGATGCCGATGATTGGATTTTACCCTTACACCTAGAGCGGCTAACAACCATCCTTGCTTCAGACCCCAAACTTGATGCTGCTTATTGCAGTTGGATGCGAGTGACTTCTGAACGCAAACAATATGGGCCAGTGTTTTCAATTTCATCAGATGGACTGTTTCCTAGATTGACTCAAAGTAGTCCAATGGCCATCCATACTTGTATTATTCGTCGATCGCTAGTTCAAGCAATTGGGGGTTTTAATCAGGCGCTTAGTAACTGTGAGGACTGGGATTTCTGGCAACGAATTGCCAGAATCGGTGCTTATTTTAGTGAGACTAGTGAAGTGCTGGCGCATTATCGTATACGAACTGACTCTATTTCAACTAACGCACTTCAATCGCTCATTGATGGTCTTCAAGTGATTACTCAAGGACATGCGCCCGATTCTCGAGTACTAAACCCCCATCCCGCTTATGCAAAGGGTCAGGCAATGGATGACCTCCCTAGTGCTAAACTCAACTGGCTTTGCTACTGTGCTGGACTGGCTATCGGTTCTGGTAAGGACGCCCGGCCTCTACTAGACTGGCTTCAGGATGTTCGCAATCCAGATTTATTGTCTAGTGATATAGTTAGCTCCTTACTTTATGGTCTACCGTTGAGAACCTGCCCACCACTATCTGAATATCATAAGTTCTGGCAAAATCTCCAAGAACCAATAAACGACTTCTTAATAGCTCTGGAAAATCACTTAGGCGCGACTGGACTTGTTCGTCGTGCCCGTTCCCACATGGAGCGCATAATCTTAGACGAGGCAGTGCAATTGCGACCTGTAACTGTTGGTATTACCTATGCCGTGCGAGTAGAGGTTACAGAGCCGATTCAGGACTTATATACTCCTTCTTCAACAGAACGCTTGCATTGTACGATTGAATTAGAGGGAGAACGGCTAGGAATCTTAGAATTGCCAGTTTTTGATGGCATAGTTTTTGGTCGTGTTCTAGCTGATGCGATCGCTGCTGAGTTTGCTTGGCCAATTCTCGGCCGCTTCTTCGAGCATCTCGTCTATCCAGATTTCATGATTGAACAAGACTCTACAGGTTTAGCAATCCAGCGAGGTAAAATGCGCCTTGCAGATGGATTGCCTGAAGGCGAGCAGTTTTGGACACAGGCTCACGAGCAGGTTGGCTGGACAGTATTTTTACAGGAAATTTGGGGATATCCAGACTGGTCGCAAAATGTTTTCTACGAGCAAGAGGCAGTACAAAAAGAAACTACAAAACGCCTAGTCGTCAATAACTATCTCGTAGTTGAGGTCAGCGATGAGTTGGTCGATTTAGAAGTTTCTAGTAACTTTTTAAATATTGTTGTCACAGTAGGTGGGGTGGCGATTGGAGCCTTTATCATGCCTGTTCAATCGAGTATTGTTAGCGCTCAGAAATTGCGATCTAAAATCTTATTGGAGAGCGGGTTTGAACTATGTCGAGCCGCTGTTCGGGAAGGCTTACTTGGCAGATCGCTGACAGAGAAAATATCGCTCCGAGACCGCCTAGCTGAAGTAGTAACCAAACAAAAAGCTCAAAACACTTCAGAGGTAGAAGCATATATATCTAATCTTGTTTTAGGCACAGCTAAAGCTCTAAACCAGATCTTATCCTTAAGAAAAAATGCAATGGTAATTGGTTGTCGGACTATGGAGCCAATAGGCAGTAGTGCTTCTCGGTGGGCAATGCTGCCAACAACAGTCATTGATGAACTAACTGATGCTGCTCTAGTTACCAATGAACTATTGATTCAGATATCTCCCCAACCTAACCAAAATGTAGAAAGGCTATTTTATACACCAGACCTGATTCTGCGTCAGTCTACGAGTCAAGGATGGCGGTCTGCAATAGAAACAACCGCTTTAAATTCTTCAATCAAAGTTAAGGGTGCTAATTCCGGCGTTCGCGGAATATTCGAGACAATTTTTGCTATGAGTCCAGACCCTTGGGATTACAAAGGCTCTTACGAACAGACAAAGTACGAACAGACTCTTTCATTGCTACCATCTGGGCAAATTAAGCAGGCACTTGAACTAGCCTGTGCAGAAGGTCACTTTACAGTACAACTTGCTCCTTATGTTGATAATCTAGTTGCTGTTGACATTTCGCAGATTGGACTTGAGCGTGCTGCTAAACGCTGTGCTCAACTAAAAAATGTCAGTTATATGCATCTCGATTTTGTAACCGATCCGCTTCCCAGTGGTTTTGAACTGATTGTATGTAGCGAAGTTTTTTATTATGTTGGTAACCGGGAAAACCTCCAGGCAGTTGCTCATAAATTTGTTGATGCACTTGAACCTGGGGGTTACTTGATAACAGCCCATGCAAATCTTGTTGTCGATGAGCCTAACCGTACTGGTTTCAACTGGGATCATCCCTTTGGTGCCAAAGTAATTGGTGAAATCATTGGTTCAACCCCTGGTCTTTGCCTTGTTAAGGAACTCCACACTCCTGTTTACCGAGTTCAACTTTTTCAACGAAAATTACCTGGTAGTTTTTTAGAAGAGTCATTAATTCCAGAGGTAATTGAGGTTCAACATGGACAACTAAACTCTACAGATGCGGAGAATGTTTTATGGGAAGGTGGAATACCCCAGCGTAACCCAGAAATTTCTATTGTCACCCACACTATTGAACTGCCTATTCTGATGTATCACAGAGTTGCCTCCACTGGTTCATCTGAAATGGCTCGATGGCGTGTAACACCTGAAGCATTTGAAGAACAGCTGCGCTATCTGCAAGATGCGGGATTCTATAGTGTCACATTAGAGGACTGGCGCATAGCGATGATGACAAAAAAACCGCTTCCAGGGCGGGCAGTGCTAATCACTTTTGATGATGGCTATCTTGACTTCTTAACTGATGCTTGGCCGCTGCTCAAACGCTATGGTTTTTCAGCGATGGTTTTTTTGGTCGCGGATCGAATCGGACAGACTAATAAGTGGGATAATGCTTATTATGGCGAAAATTTACCTCTGCTCGAATGGCAGCAGATTGTACAACTGCAAGCAGAAGGAGTTGAGTTTGCCTCTCATTCAGCTAGTCATCGCCACCTTAGTTCTTTATCACCTGCTGAGGTTGTGCGTGAAGGAGTGCGATCGCGAACAATCCTCGAACAGAAGCTGAGAACACCTATTAGAGCTTTTTCATATCCAGAAGGTGATGTTGACCCAGTAGTTAAGCATTTAATTGGAGCTTGTGGCTACATCTTTGGTTTGTCTTGTCGATCGGGTCGCAGCTCGTTTCAGGACCCTCTACTGGAACTACCTCGGATCGAAATAGAAGGCTCAGATAGCCTAGAGGACTTCGTTGTCAAGCTAAGTCCCTTAGCTTTTTGAGATGCTTTGTCATAAAAACCTTCTTAGTGTATAAATTGTTATAGTCAGGAGCTATGAACTTATGTATGCAGAAGATGTTAGTTTATTTAACTTACAAAGCAGATATTTAGAAACATTTATCAAATCCTATAATGAACGAACAAAAACCTCAAAAACATTTCAACAAACCTATCATCCTGTAATTGCTGAACCCGGTCTTTTGGGATTGTTTGATGTCTCAATCAAAGAAGTGTGTTATCCCATAGTTGTAAAGCGCTCTCTGGGTTCCAAAATCTGGGATGTAGATGAGAACGAATACACTGACTTCATCATGGGACAGGGAATAAATCTCTTTGGTCATAATCCAGACTTTATTAAGAAAGCTTTACAGGAGCAGCTTGAAAAAGGCATTCAGCTTGGTTTACAGCCAGAGCTAGTAGGTGAGGTTGCTCAGTTAATCTGTGAACTGACACAGATGGAACGAGTAGCCTTTTCCAACACAGGCACAGAAGCAGTAATGACAGCGGTACGCCTAGCCAGAGCAGCAACAGGTCGTAAGAAAATAGTGATATTTTCAGGTTCTTATCATGGTCATTTTGATGGAACTCTAGCTCAACAATCAAAGACAGTCGATGGAAATCTATGTACTGTACCCACAGCTCCAGGAGTAATTCCCAATTTTGTAGAAGATATTTTGGTTCTAGATTATGGAAATCCTCAGTCATTAGATGTGATTGAATCTAATGCACAGGAATTGGCCGCCGTTCTAGTTGAACCTGTGCAGAGTCGTCATGCTAACTTGCAGCCTCAAGAGTTTCTTCAGCAACTAAGACAATTAACACAAGCAACAGGAATAGTATTGATTTTTGATGAAATGGTTACAGGTTTTCGTATTCATCCACGTGGCGCACAGGCATGGTTCGGCGTTCAAGCAGATATAGCAACCTACGGAAAAATTATTGGTGGTGGTTTGCCAATTGGCATCATAGCTGGTAAAGCTGCTTATATAGATAGAATCGACGGTGGGATGTGGAACTATGGTGATATTTCTTATCCTCAAGTCGAGACGACTTTTTTTGCTGGCACTTTTCGTAGACATCCACTGGCGATGGCTGCTGCATACTCTGTTCTGCAACATCTCAAAGTTTATGGTTTCGACCTGCAACAGCAACTAAATCAACGCACTTCTGAGCTTGTCAAAAGATTGAATACTATCTTTACAGAAAATGAATTGTCACTTTGCTACTCGAATTTCGGCTCACTATTCAGTTTAAGTTCTATGGGGACTTCTGCTCAATTACAAGACGAATCCTACTGGACAAGCTTGAGATTATTAATGTATCACTTACGCTACAAAGGAATCACTTTACTTGAAAGTGGTGCTGGCTATTTATCTACAGCACATACAGACCAAGATATTGATTGCTTAATTCAAGCTTTTAAGAGTAGTGTTGAGGATCTCATAGCAGCTGGTTTCTTTTCAAGTACGTCATCGCAGAAATAAAGCCACCATTTGAAATGAAGTAAAAAGTTTGCAGCATTATGTATTCTTGCTTTTGACTTTTGCCTTGTTGTACTAATCCTTGTGTTCATTTTACTCCAGCATAATGTCAGCGGTTGTAAAGATTGAGCTTTTACTAACAACTAAAACCCAAGGAGTTAAATTTTGATTATTGATGCATTTAACATACCAGATGGTACAGTTATTGACAGTGAAATTTGCATTGTTGGAGGCGGAGCAGCAGGAATTACTCTGGCAAAAGAATTCATGGGCACATCACATCATGTCTGTCTGCTCGAAAGTGGAGGACTAGAGGAACCTGAGGAACTGACAAAAGTCTTGTCTGATGGTGAAAATCTTGGACTATCTTACTCAAAACATGTACGTTCTTGTCGTTCTTTAGGCGGTAATACCAATTTTTAGGGTTCCTGGTGTCGCCCACTTGATGATGTTGATTTTGAATGTCGCCCTTGGGTTCCATACAGTGGGTGGCCTTTTACAAAAGCAGAACTAATTCCTTACTACAATCGTGCTCAAAAAAGAGTTTCTTTAATGAACCAACTATAGCTGGGTTAGCTGAAGTGATTATCATAAAAATGGCTGATCAAACAGATGAGAATGCGTTAGCTAAAGCCTTAACAGACATTGAGCAACTCTTAGAAGATGAAGCACAGAAAAACTTGATTTGCAATCAAAAATATGATAACTTTTTTAATTATTTGTTGTTGCGCCATTTAAAATCATGAATGTACAACTACCTTTTTATCTGTTCACGATTATTAGATTTACTTTTGTCACGATTACGTTAATTGTTGTCGTTCGCTTAATAATGTATTTACTTACAAGAATGTGGCGCAAGCAAAAATATAAGTTGGTGTGGACATCAATTTATTCAGTTGATCGTCGCAGCAACCTTTCGTATGATGAGTTTGTCCGAGAGTACGCATCTGTTGGAAAACCTGTCATCATCACAGATGCAATGAAAGACTGGAAAGCCTCGACAAAGTGGACTTTAGATTTCTTCAGGTCGGAGTGTGCATCAATTTCCGTCGGAGACTTTGGTGTGGAGAACCCGTTAATGGATATGACTGTTGCTGAATATCTGGATCGAACGACCGCTGCTGATTGCGACAAATTTCTCTACCGAGCCTGGCCTATTTCTTCTTTTCCTAAACTTTACGAAGACTACAAAGTTCCAGTTTATTTCCACGATTGGTTGCCAAGACTGCCACAGAAGCCTTTAAACAATTATTTCGGTTATTTGTTGACTATACTCTTTATAGGTGCTAAAGATACATCGATAGGTCTTCATAAGGATGGCTTGGATATGCCTTCATGGATAGCGCTGATTTCTGGGCGGAAAAAAATTGTTTTATTCACACCAGACCAAGAAGATTTCTTGTACAACGGTCAAGTTGACGTATTCAAC
The DNA here is from genome assembly GCF_036917535.1 of Nostoc sp. Classification (GTDB taxonomy): domain Bacteria; phylum Cyanobacteriota; class Cyanobacteriia; order Cyanobacteriales; family Nostocaceae; genus Nostoc. The sequence continues at coordinate 136,145 of NZ_JBALDA010000017.1, read as the reverse complement.
CCAGATTACAAAAAATTTCCCCTTTATGTAAATACTACGCCAGTAGAAGTAAACCTAGAAGCGGGAGAAATTATATTTGTACCAATAAGGTGGTTTCATCATGTAATAAATATTGAAAATAGCATTAGTTTAGCCTCTAACTTTATAAATGAGTGGTGTTCAGAAATAGTTTTTGAAGCTGTTAGAAATGAAGCTCCAATAAAAGGGAAAATTTTACCATTGATTTTAGAATTTCCGTTGATTGGTAAGGCTCTTTCCACCACAGGATTGTTATGAAAAAGTATGTATTTTTTAAAGCTTTAGAGCAACCACCTTAAAATAAGACAAAATCAAGGAACTCCACACTCCTGTTTACCGAGTTCAACTTTTTCAACGAAAATTACCTGGTAGCTTTTTAGAGGAGTCATTAATTCCAGAGGTAATTGAGGTTCAACATGGACAACTAAACTCTACAGATGCGGAGAATGTTTTATGGGAAGGTGGAATACCCCAGCGTAACCCAGAAATTTCTATTGTCACCCACACTATTGAACTGCCTATTCTGATGTATCACAGGGTTGCCTCCACTGGTTCATCTAAAATGGCTCAATGGCGTGTAACACCTGAAGCATTTGAAGAACAGCTGCGCTATCTGCAAGATGCAGGATTCTATAGTGTCACATTAGAGGACTGGCGCATAGCGATGATGACAAAAAAGCCGCTTCCAGGGCGGGCAGTACTAATCACTTTTGATGATGGCTACCTGTTTCTTTTCAAGTACGTCATCGCAGAAATAAAGCCACCATTTGAAATGAAGTAAAAAGTTTGCAGCATTATGTATTCTTGCTTTTGACTTTTGCCTTGTTGTACTAATCCTTGTGTTCATTTTACTCCAGCATAATGTCAGCGGTTGTAAAGATTGAGCTTTTACTAACAACTAAAACCCAAGGAGTTAAATTTTGATTATTGATGCATTTAACATACCAGATGGTACAGTTATTGACAGTGAAATTTGCATTGTTGGAGGCGGAGCAGCAGGAATTACTCTGGCAAAAGAATTCATGGGCACATCACATCATGTCTGTCTGCTCGAAAGTGGAGGACTAGAGGAACCTGAGGAACTGACAAAAGTCTTGTCTGATGGTGAAAATCTTGGACTATCTTACTCAAAACATGTACGTTCTTGTCGTTCTTTAGGCGGTAATACCAATTTTTAGGGTTCCTGGTGTCGCCCACTTGATGATGTTGATTTTGAATGTCGCCCTTGGGTTCCATACAGTGGGTGGCCTTTTACAAAAGCAGAACTAATTCCTTACTACAATCGTGCTCAAAAAATCTGTCAGATTGGTGATTTTAAAAATTACGATCCTACGCATTTAATAAAAACTTTAGGGCATCCTGAATTAAGCCTAATTCCGTTTAATAGTAAACAATTAGTTACAAGAGTTTGGCAAGTAGCTACACCAACACTGCAATTTGGTAAAGCTTATCAGTCGGAAATCGAGAAGGCGAAGCATATCTACACTTACATTCATGCAAATGTAGTAAAAATTGAAACAAACGATACTGCTCAAACTATTACAAAGGTCAAAGTTGCATGTGTCAATGGAACAACATTCTGGGTTGCTGCAAAAATTTTTATTTTAGCTATGGGAGGAATTGAGAATCCTCGCCTTCTATTAGCTTCTAATCAAGTTCAAAATAATGGTTTAGGTAATCAACATGATATTGTGGGCAGGTTTTTTATGGAACGCCCACATTTGTACGGCTCTGGTAGTATCTTTTTTTCTAAATCAAAATATTATCCTACTTTGTATACTTTGGAAGCTATTGATTCTTATGGAATTTTACTTGGCTTATCCCTATCTCAAGAACTACAAGAACAAGAAAAGCTACTCAGCTGTAGTACTGTCCTATTGCCCACACCTTTTCCACTAATTTTCAAGGCTTTAAATATGTTAGAGCAAGCTCCTGAGCCAAGGAACCGCATTACACTTACTCACGAGCAAGATAGGTTTGGTGTAAATACAGCAAAATTGGATCTGCAACTTAGTTTAACTGAGAAATATACTATTCTGCGTTCGCAACAAATTCTTGATGAGGAATTACGTCGTACCGAGTTTGGTAAGCTTAAAATTGAACTTGCTCGAGAGGATGACTCTTTGCTTCCCTCGACAATAATCAGTCGTATTGAACTGAATCATCTGTTTGAAAAATTACAACAAATTGAACTTGCTGAGGAAGATGGCTATGAGTCTTGGTCTTGGCCTCCTCCTGGAACAGAAATAAAAGAAGCACCTTTGGTATCGTTTTGCCATCAAATGGGAGCAACGCGTATGCACGTAGATCCTAAACAGGGTGTTGTTAATGAAAACTGTCGAGTACATGGAATTAGTAACTTGTACATAACTGGTTCTTCAGTGTTTCCCACTGCTGGGTCTGCCAATCCGACGCTGACCATCGTCGCTTTAGCAGTTCGGCTTGCTGACCATATCAAGTTTATTTTTTCTTTAGGAGAAACTTTTCATGAGTTCAACTAATCGTTATTCTGATTATGATAATTGGGCTTCTATGTATGACGAAGCGATGGGCACAGATAACTATGACATGAAAATAGCTTTATTGGAAAACTTATTGCTGCAACGTCTTCCCGAAAGTGCACATATTTTTGACCTTTGTTGTGGCACAGGACAAGTAGCAAAACGACTCATAGAAAAAGGGTATCGAGTAACTGGGCTAGATGGCTCTGAGATGATGTTGTCTTATGCTCGTAAAAATGTTGCTGATGCCAAATTTATCCTAGATGATGCACGCTTTTTCAAGTTGCCACCTACCTTTGATGCAGTTATTTCTACAGATAGAGGTCTCAGCCATATTCTCAGTATTGAAGAACTAAAATCTGTCTTTAAAAATGTGTGTACATCACTGCTAACAAACGGTTGGTTTGTATTCGATTTATATTTAGAAGAAGATGGTGAATCATTGATTTCTGGAGGTTCTATTAGCTATATTTCAGATAATCATGTTATGGCTACACGTTGGAGCTATGACTCGGACAAAAAATTAGGTGAAGCTGATGTAGCTAGATTTGAACTGATAAATGGAAACTGGCAACGTTTAGACTGGAATTATTCATATAGAGCCTATTCTCCCAAACTTATTCAACAGACTCTTGAACAACTAGGGTTTACGGAAGTTAATATCTATTATATCAACCGTGATTTGGGAGTTGATATTGGTCAAGAGTCAGATTGGGCTTGTGTTGTTTGTCGGAAACAAACTAGTACCCTACGTAAAAGTTGAAATAAAGAGCATGTATATTACCTATTTAATAATGGAATCAGATGGTGATATTAGACGAGCGATCGCTTTAAGTTTAGGATTGTAATTACTGGGTTTAATATGATACTGAAACATTTGTTTATCAGTCATAAATATTCAATCTTATTAACATATTTTTTGACTATATTAGGAATTTTGTTTAATTTACTTTATCCTTTTATAATTGGTGTTACAATCAATGAATTACTTCAAAAACGATATGAAAGTCTGATATTACTGATATGCATTTGGTTGGCTTACGACATTACAGAAGTTGCACGCAAAATATACGATACGCGTACTTTTACTAATGTATACAGCCATCTGGTCACTTTAGTAGTATTAGAGCAAAATAAACAGGGTGTACCTAACTCCCAAATTATTGCTCGTTCTGCCTTGACTAGAGAGTTTGTCGATTTTTTTGAGCGTGATATTCCTCAAATACTTAGGTCTTTGTTTGACTTTTTTGGGGCTTTAGTGATGCTGTTTATTTATGATATTCAGATGGGCTTTTATTCTTTGGCCTTGCTTATTCCTATAATTTTCATTAATTACGTATATGTTGGCAAGTCAATAAAATTGAATCAAAAACTTAACGATCACTTAGAAGATGAAGTCGAAATTTTGACAGCTTGCAAAGGTGAGACTGTGTACCAACACTATCTATTTATTTCCAAATTGAGAATTTATCTTTCCAATGCCGAAGCAGCTAATTATGGATTTATGGAACTGCTTTCACTAGTATTTGCTGTCGCTATTTTGCTTCGTGCGACTCAGCTACCAGGCGTAAAAGCAGGGGATCTATATGCAATAATTTCTTATTTGTGGAATTATTGGCAGAGTCTTAGCAATGTACCTATTTTAGTACAGCAATTTAGTCGTTTAAAAGACATTGGAGATAGAGTTAAACTCCAAACGTCAGAAATATATATAGACAAAAATGTATTATAAAATAATTTCAACAACAAGTAATAAGGGAAATATTTTAATAAACAATAAATAGTTAATTGGTCAAAAACTTTTAAAATATAAAAAGGAAATAAATAATAATGGACATTGTAGATAATTATGAATCAATTGCTGAAATTGCCATTATAGGAATGGCAGGGCGTTTTCCTAGTGCTAAAAATATTGAAGAATTTTGGCAAAATTTACAATCTGGCGTAGAGTCAATTTCTATCTTCAAAAATGAAGAAGTCATATCTGACGGAATTGCTCCTAATATACTAAACGAACCTAATTATGTAAAAGCCAGTGCCATATTAGAAAATATCGATTTATTTGACGCGGGATTTTTTAGTTTTAATCCCAAAGAAGCAGAAATTACAGATCCCCAACACCGTGTTTTCTTAGAATGCGCCTGGGAAGCGTTGGAAAATGCTAGCTATGATTCTAATAGATGTGACAGTCGGATTGGAGTTTATGCTGGTGCTAGCCTGAATAACTATTATTCTGTAGATTTAAATCGCGATTGCATGGGTTCAGCCCAATGCTATCAAACAGTAATTGGTAATGATAAAGATTTTCTTACAACTCGTGTTTCTTATAAATTAAATCTAACTGGTCCAAGTATTACAGTCCAAACAGCTTGCTCCACTTCATTAGTTGCAACCACACTCGCTTGCCAAAGCTTGTTGAATTATCAATGCGATATGGCTTTGGCTGGTGGAGTTTCTATCCACGTACCACAAAAAATAGGTTATTTGTACGAACCGGGAGGAACACTGTCTGCTGATGGTCATTGTCGTGCTTTTGATGCTAAAGCGCAAGGAACGACCATCGGTAATGGTGTGGGTGTTGTTGTCCTTAAGCGATTGAGCGATGCTTTAGCAGATGGCGATTTCATCCATGCTGTAATTAAAGGTTCAGCTATCAATAATGATGGTTCTAGTAAAGTTGGCTACACAGCACCTAGCGTGAATGGTCAAGCAGAGGTGATTGCCGAAGCAATGATGCTGGCTGGAGTCGAGCCTGAGACAATCAACTATATCGAAGCTCATGGGACTGGTACAGCTTTAGGCGATCCCATTGAAATTGCCGCACTCTCTCAAGTTTTTCGTAGTAATACCAACAAAAAAGGCTTCTGTGCTATTGGTTCAGTGAAAACAAACATTGGTCATTTGGATGCAGCTGCTGGGATTGCCGGACTAATTAAAACTGTCTTAGCCTTGAAACACAAGCAAATACCACCCAGCTTAAATTTTGAACAGCCAAATCCCCAAATTGATTTTGCCAACAGCCCTTTTTATGTCAATACAAAGCTAGCAGAATGGAAACCAGGAAATAGTCCTCGCCGTGCTGGTGTGAGTTCCTTGGGTATTGGTGGCACTAATGCTCATGTCGTTTTAGAAGAAGCACCAGTGCTAGAACCTTCTAGCCCTTCTCGTCCCTGGCAGTTGTTGCTACTTTCTGCTAAAACTGACTCTGCTTTAGAAACTGCAACAGAAAATCTGGCTAATCACCTCCAGCTACATCCCGATGTGGACTTAGCGAATGTTGCCCATACCCTACAAGTGGGGCGTGGTGAATTTAATCATCGTCGTGTGCTGGTGTGCCAAGATATCGAAGATGCAGCCAGCGCCTTGCAGTTAGGAGATCCGCAAAGAATTTTCACTCGCTTAGTTGAAAATGGCGATCGCCCCATCGCTTTCATGTTCCCTGGACAGGGCGCTCAGTATGTAGATATGGGTAAAGAACTTTACCAAACTGAGCCGATTTTTCAACAACAGATTGATTTGTGTTGTGAATTGCTGCAACCTCATTTAGGGTTGGATTTGCGTTTACTGATTTACCCCAACGAGTCCGAATCAAAAGCCGCAGCCGAAAAACTCCAACAAACTGACATCACTCAACCTGCATTGTTTGTCATAGAATACGCTTTAGCTCAACTGTGGATGTCGTGGGGGATTTCTCCCCAAGCAATGATTGGCCACAGCATCGGGGAATATATTGCTGCAACTTTAGCTGGTGTGATGTCACTTGAAGATGCTTTATTTCTGGTGGCTGCTCGTGGGCGACTGATGCAACAACTTCCATCTGGTGCTATGCTCTCAGTACCACTGCCAGAAGCAGAAGTCAGAGGTTTACTGAATGAAAATTTATCCTTAGCTGCTAGTAATGCGCCAGCTTTGTGTGTAGTATCGGGAACTGATGATGCTATAGATGAATTTCAAAACCAGCTTCAAGGGATAGAATGTCGTCGCCTGCATACCTCCCACGCTTTTCATTCTCCGATGATGGAACCCATCTTGGAGCCATTCATCAAAGAAGTCAATAAAGTCAAACTAAATCCCCCAAAAATTCCTTTTATTTCTAACGTCACAGGCACTTGGATTACAGCAGCTCAAGCCACAGATCCAAATTATTGGGCGAAACATTTACGCTCTTGTGTTCGCTTTTCGGAGGGAATCTCTGCATTGTTGCAAGAGCCAAATCGCATTCTGCTAGAGGTTGGGCCTGGACATACTTTATCTACCTTCGCCAAAAAGCATTCAGAACGGGTGGGATTGTCTTCATTACGACATCCTCAAGAAAAACTGTCAGATGTAGCATTCATATTGAACACATTAGGCAAACTTTGGCTATCTGGAGTAAATGTGGATTGGTCGGGATTTTATGCTCATGAGCACCGTCATCGTCTTCCCTTGCCAACATATCCCTTTGAACGCCAGCGTTATTGGATTCAAGGTCAAAAAAATGTAACAACTGTTAAGACGAGTGTACAGAAGCCTGTTACTTCTTTACCAGGTGAAAAGTTAGATATTGCTAACTGGTTCTACATCCCATCATGGAAACGCTCTCCACTATCGGAAAAGCCCGAAAGGGAAAAATCTTGCATTCTGATATTTACCGATGAGTGCGGCTTGGGTGAGGAATTAGTTAAACGATGGGAACTGGAAGGTCAAAATGCGATCGCCGTCAGTGTAGGATTGGAGTTGAGAAAACTAAGCGATCGCCACTACACCTTAAATCCGCAACAACGAGAAGACTATGATGCTCTGCTTAAGGAACTTCTAGCACAAGACAATTTTCCAAAAACAATTGTGCATTTATGGAATGTCACACCTGTAAATAACACAAAATCAGTAGTTGATACAGAAGATTTAGGATTTTACAGTTTGCTATTTCTTGCTCAGGCACTTGGGAAACAACACCTTAGCGAACAACTGCAAATAGTTGTCATCTCCAACAATATGCAGGAAGTGACAGGAGTTGAAATGCTGTGTCCCCAAAAGGCAACTGTTCTTGGTCCTGTGAAAGTCATACCAAAAGAGTATTCTAATATCAGTTGTCGCAGCATTGATATTATCATTCCCTCAAATCAATCTTGGCAACAAGAAAAACTGATAGACCAGTTGTTGAGCGAATTACAAACCCAATCTTCGGACTCAGTTATTGCCTACCGAGGAAATCATCGCTGGGTACAACAATTTGAACCTGTTCACTTAGAGCCAGCCTCCGCAAAAATACCAAAACTCAAAAAAGAAGGCGTATATTTAATCACTGGTGGATTGGGAGGTATTGGACTGGTACTAGCAGAGCATCTGGCGAAGACTGTACAAGCAAAATTACTGCTTACAGGACGTTCAGAATTTCCAACAAAAGACAAATGGTCAGAGTGGCTAAACGCTCATGGTGAACAAGATAGTGTTAGCCGCAAGATTCAAAAACTCCAAGAACTCGAACAGTTAGGTGCAGAAATTTTGGTAGTGAATGCTGATGTTACTAATATTGAACAAATGCGTTGGGCGATCGCTCAAGCGCAGGAGAGTTTTGGTCAGTTCAATGGTGTAATTCATGCCGCAGGGATTCCAGGAGGTGGAATCATTCAGCTAAAAACGGCAGAAATGACAGCAAATGTTCTAGCACCTAAAGTAAAGGGAACGCTAGTTCTTGATAGTATTTTCCAAGACACTCAGCTTGATTTTTTTATTTTATGTTCCTCAATGACTGCCATTCAAGGAGAAATAGGGCAGGTAGATTATACCAGTGCGAATGCTTTTCTTGACGCTTTTGCTCACTACAAAAGCAATCGAGATGGTATATTTTCTATATCTATTAACTGGTCTGCTTGGCAGGAAGTCGGGATGGCAGCCACAGCAGCAAAACTGACTGCCAAATCCCAATTCCAAACAGTGAATCATCCATTATTTGAAAAATGTATAGTAGAGAGTTCAGGGCAAGAAATATATATCTCTAAGTTTAGCGTTATCAAACATTGGGTTTTGAATGAACACATAGTTATGGGAAAGGCGACGCTTCCAGGAACAGCTTACTTAGAAATGGCTAGAGCTGCTTTTGAAACCCACAGCGAAAATCGCCCTATAGAAATCAGGGAAGTTTACTTTCTCACACCTTTAGTAGTAGAAGTAGAGGAAGAAAAAGAAGTTCGGACACTTCTCACAAAGCAGGCAGATAAATTTGAATTCTCGATTATTAGCCAATCTAATACTGAAGAAGATAAATGGTTAGAACATGCTAGAGGCGAAATAAATTTTATCGCCAGAGAATTACCTCAAAAATATAATGTAGAAGAAATTGCAGCCAGATGTAACGAGCAGAAAATTACTGTTGCAGAAAATCAAGGGGGATACATAGAATTTGGCTCTAGATGGAACAACTTTAAACAGGCAAGTTTTAGCAATAGTCAGGGTTTTGCTACCCTAGAAATACCTACAGAATTTGCAGATGATATTGATGTGTATAAATTACATCCGGCTTTATTAGATAATGCCATTGGTTTTCTAGGAATTAAAGAAGAAGGCGCTTATTTGCCGTTTTGTTATAAGAGATTAAAATTTCTAGAACCTTTACCAGAAAAAATATATAGTTATATTAGAAGCACTAAAAAAGTTCAGAATAATACTCTGAAATTTGATATTACTATTATGGATGGACAAGGGAGAGAATTAGTTGAAATAGAAGAGTATACCCTAAGAAAAATAGAGACTAATACAGTTGCTGTTCAACAAAAATCTTCCGTTGCTGAAAACCAAAACTTCTGTTTGCAAATTTCTGCTCCTGGCATTCTAGATACTCTGACATTTCAATCAATGCCACGCCAGCAACCAGGTCGAGGAGAGGTAGAAATTGAAGTTGGTGCAACTGGTCTTAATTTTAAAGAAGTACTTCTAGCATTAGGAATGCTTCCTGTTCCATCTGATACTCATCTCAAGTTTGGTTTAGAGTGTGCTGGCAAGATAGTGGCATTGGGAGAAGGCGTTAAGGGATTTGAAATCGGAGACGAAGTGATTGCTTTTGGTGATGGTTGCTTTAGCCGATTTTTGACAACTTCCGCTTTGTCGGTTGCACTCAAACCCAAACATTTGAGTTTAGAAGCAGCGGCAACAATTCCCGTAGCCTTTACTACAGCTTACTATTCGTTGATGCAATTAGGTAGGCTGAGTAAGGGCGATCGCATTCTCATTCATGCTGCGGCTGGTGGAGTCGGTATGGCCGCAGTCCAAATTGCTCAGTGGGTAGGAGCAGAAATCTTCGCCACTGCGGGAAATCCAGAGAAACGAGCGTTTCTGCATTCGATTGGCATTGAGCATGTCTTTGATTCTAGGTCTGTGGCTTTTGCTGACGAAGTGATGCAACGCACGCATGGTAAAGGAGTCGATGTCGTTTTAAATTCGCTGGCTGGAGAATTCTTGACTAAAAGTCTAGATATAGTAGCACCTTATGGACGTTTTCTGGAAATTGGTAAGCGGGATATTCTCAACAATAGCCAACTAGGTTTAAAAGTATTTGCAAAATGCTTATCGTTCTTTGCTATTAACGTAGACCGACAACTTCCCAACTTTAGCGACCTATGGCACGAAGTAGTACAACATTTCCACGAGAGAAATTTTAAACCCTTGTCTTATCAGGTCTTTGCTATTGACTCGGTAGCTCGCGCCTTTGAAGATATGGCTAAAGCTAAACATATTGGTAAGATTGTCGTATCTTTAGAAAATCAAGACTCCCTAGCTATTGGGGAAAACAAAGATACTAAAGTATCCGTGGCTTTTAGTTCTAAAAAGCCGAAAAAATCTGTTACACCTGCTCAAGCGTATCAAAAACAGCTCTTAGAGCAAGGTTTATCACCTGCTGAGGGAGTAGAAGCGTTCAACCGGATTCTGGGGAATACTTTTTCCCAAGTTCTGGTATCAACCCATGATTTTAGACTCCAAATCGAGCCGGATATCGTCAGTAACTCACCTATTTCAGAAGCTACAACCAAAGATAACCTCTCGAAACCAACGTACTCAAGACCAGAACTGACTACTGTCTATGTTGCTCCCAGAAATGAAATCGAGCAAAAAATCTCTGTTATCTGGCAAGAACTCTTGGGGAGCGAACAAGTAGGTATCCACGACAACTTCTTTGAGTTAGGTGGCGATTCGCTCCTGATGGTACAAGTACGCAGTAAATTGCAGGCTGCTTTAAACTGCGATATTTCCACAGCTGACTTATTTGAATATCCCACCATCAATCTTTTGGCAAAATATTTCAGCCAAACACAAAACGAACAACCAGCCTTTGAGCAAGCACAAGAGCGTGCCAAGAGGCAAGAAGCAGCAATTGAAGAAGAAATGGAGCTGATGAAGCTCAAAAGGAGGGTAATATGAGTAATCGATTGAAAGGAATAGCCATCATTGGCATGGCTGGTCGATTTCCTGGAGCCAAAAGTGTAACTCAGTTTTGGCAGAATTTGTGCAGCGGTGTGGAGTCTATTTCACTCTTCAGCGATGAAGAGTTAATGGCACAAGGCATAGATCGAACCTCTTTGCAAGACCCTAACTATGTGAAAGCAGGGTTTGTGCTAGAAGACATCGAGATGTTTGATGCTTCATTCTTCGGTTACTCTCCTAGAGAAGCTGAAATTCTCGACCCGCAGCAGCGAGTTTTTTTGGAGTGTGCTTGGGAAGCTTTAGAAAATGCTGGTTATGACCCAAAATCAGACAATAATCTAATTGGTGTATATGCTGGGGGCAATCTAAGTACTTACCTGCTCAATAATCTCGCCTCACACCCTGACTTGCTCAAATCGCTGAATATGCAAATTGCCCTTGGCAATGATAAGGATTCTATATCTACACGAGTTTCTTACAAGTTAAATTTAAAAGGGCCGAGTGTTAGTGTTGGTACAGCTTGTTCTACCTCTTTAGTAGCTGTTCATCTAGCGTGCCGAGGGTTGCAAAGTTACCAGTGTGATACGGCGCTAGCTGGAAGCATTGCCATCCAAGTTCCGCAAGTAGAAGGTTATTTCTATCAAGTTGGAGGCATGGCTTCTGCTGATGCTCACACTCGTGCGTTTGATGCCAAAGCTACTGGCGGCCCTTTTGGTAGAGGGGCGGGTATTGTTGTTCTTAAGAGATTAGAAGATGCCGTAGCAGATGGCGACTATATTTATGGAGTGATTAAAGGTTCAGCTATTAATAATGACGGTGCAGTGAAAGTCAGCTACACAGCACCAAGCGTTGCAGGTCAAGCAGAAGTGATTGCTCAAGCTCAAGCGATCGCCTCTTTCGCTCCTGATACAATTACCTATATTGAAACTCATGGCACAGGTACAGCCCTTGGCGACCCCATCGAAATTCGAGCCTTAGAAAAGGTGTTTCGTGCCGGAACCAATAAGAAAGGTTTTTGTGCTATCGGTTCAGTCAAAACCAACGTCAGCCATTTGAATACAGCCGCTGGCGTAACCAGCTTGATTAAAACTGTTTTGGCTCTCAAGCATCAACAAATACCACCCAGCTTGCATTTTGAAGAACCAAATCCTGAGATAGACTTTGCCAACAGTCCTTTTTACGTCAACACCCAACTTTCTGCATGGCAAACAAACGGGACACCACGCCGTGCTGGGGTTAGTTCTTTTGGTCTTGGGGGGACTAACGCTCATGTTGTACTTGAAGAAACGCCAGTACAAGTTAAAAGTCAAAAGTCAAAAGGCAAAAGTAAATATCTACTGTGTCTATCGGCTAAAACCAATTCTGCTTTAGAAACTGCAACTGTAAATTTGGTTAATTATCTGCAACAGCACCCAGAACTCAACCTTGCGGATGTCGCTTATACATTGCAAGTCGGTCGTCACACTTTTAGCCATCGCCGCACAGTTGTTTGTCAAGACATTCAAGATGCTATAGCCGCCCTTCAGAATTCCAAACGAGTTCTCAGTGGCACTCAGGAGACGAATGAGCGCTCAGTAGTTTTTATGTTTACTGGTTTGGGAACTCATTATGTAAATATGGGTTCTGAATTATACCAAAATGAACCTATTTTCCGCGAACAACTTGATCGCTGTTGCTCTTTATTTGAACCTCTGTTAGGTCTTAATCTCAAAGAAGTTATCTATCCTACTTCTTCTACAAATCAAGAAGCAACCCCAGAAAAATCTGGTATAGATTTACGCCAAATGCTTGGCCGGGGTACTCAACCACTAGATCCCGCTGCCGAAAAACTCAATCAAACCTATCTCACTCAGCCAGCGCTATTTGCCATTGAATATGCTTTAGCTCAATTATGGATGTCTTGGGGCATTCGTGCAGTGGCGATGATTGGGTATAGCATCGGTGAATATGTCGCAGCAACTTTAGCAGGGGTACTGTCTTTAGAAGATGCAATTACTCTTGTTGCCAAAAGAGCGCAAATGATTCAAGAGTTGCCAGGGGGCGCAATGCTGGCGGTTCCTTTGACAGAGCAACAAGTGCAACCTTTCTTAGGTGAAAACCTTTCATTATCAGCAGTCAATGGTTCATCCCAGTGCGTGCTTGCGGGAACTACACAGGCTGTAGAGGAATTGGCAGGTGAGTTAAGCGCTCAGGGTTTAGCTTGTCGGCAATTGCAGACTTCTCATGCTTTTCATTCTTACATGATGGAGGCGATCGCTAACTCCTTCACCGCACTGGTAAAAACTATCAATCTCAAACCACCACAAATCCCTTATCTATCTAACGTTACCGGAACTTGGATAACACCAGAGCAAGCCACAAATCCCAGCTACTGGACACAGCACATGTGCCAACCTGTGCTATTTGCCGATGGAATACATCAGTTGTGGGCAAAACACAGTCCTATTTTCTTGGAGATAGGGCCAGGACAAGCATTAAGCAGCTTGGCAATGCAATGTTTAGATAATGTTGATGATAACAAAGTAATATTATCTTCGCTACGCTATGCATACGAGCGACAATCTGACGTTGCTTTCATCCTCAACACAGTAGGACAACTGTGGCTTGAGGGAATCAAGATAGATTGGTCAGGATTTCATGCTCATGAGCACCGACATCGTCTTCCCTTGCCAACATATCCCTTTGAGCGACAAAAATATTGGATTGAACCGCAGAAATTATTACCTTCACAGATAAATTTTCAACCCAAGTTAACAGCATCAGAACTTTGGAAATCTCTGGTAGAAGCTGGTCAACTCCAAGCTAGCGTAGGTGCTGCGGAATTTGACGAGCAAGCTTATCAAGAGAAAAGAAAGTGGTTAGATATTTTATGCACAGCCTATATCAATCTTGGTTTGTCACATTTAGGTGCTTTTAGCAATCCCTCTAAAAAGTATTCATTGGCAGAATTGTTTGAGCAATGTCAGATTATTCCTCGCTATCAAGAATTGTTAAGTCGATGGCTGGAAATATTGGTAGAGCAAGGTCATTTGCATCAAGAACAAGGGCTGTTTCTCGACCTGTTACCACTTTCAACAGACTATATTGATAAACTTTTACCAGAGGTAAGAGTCAGATGCACAGATACACTTCAACAAATAGATTTGCTGCAACTCTATGGCGAAAATATGATAGCCATACTGACTGGTGAAAAAGAACCGTTAGAATTTCATGTTTCTACCTTATTAAAGTCAGGAGAATTTTCAGTCCAACAATTACCTGAGAATAAGTACTACAACTCGATTATGCGGGCATGTGTAGAACAGGTAGTGAAGTCATTGTCATCTCGAGTCAACCTAAGAATTCTTGAACTTGGTGCTGGAACTGGTACAGCCACGGCAGAATTATTACCTATATTGCCCTTAGAACAAACGAACTACACCTTTACTGATGTGGGTGGATTTTTCCTCAATGCAGCTAAAAAGAAGTTTAGCGATTATCCGTTTCTTGACTATCAATTGCTAGACATTGAACGATCGCCAGCAGAACAGGGCTACAAGGAACACAGTTATGATGTAGTCGTAGCTTTTAAAGTACTGCATGTAGCTCGAAATATTGGACAAACTTTGGAATATATTCGCTCTTTACTTGCTCCTGGCGGCTTGCTGCTACTTTGGGAGACAACTCAAGCCAGGTTGGAATCAGAGGTTATTGATGCCTTAATTATGAATCCGATAGAAGATTCATCAGGCGATCGCAACATGGGTAATCCTTTTATATCTGAAAAACAGTGGCAAGCAGAACTCAAATCTCATGGTTTCGTGCAGGTGAGTGCGTTTTCAGAATTTGCACCTTTTAGAGAACATGTGATTGTAGCTCAAGCTACTGCGCCAGCAACAGAGAAAGTACCATTCGCATTTACAGCATTACTTGATGAACAAGATGCACAGAACACGCATGAAGTTTCATTTGGCAAACAGCCCAAGATCGCTGACTGGTTCTATATTCCTTCCTGGAAACGTTCGCTACCACCACAGTTAAACAGTCAGGTTAAACAAGCAGAACGCTGGTTAGTATTTGTCGATGAGTATGGGTTAGGCGCTCAAATCATCAACCGACTCGAACTTGAAAGTCAAGATGCGATCGCCGTGAGAGTTGGCGAGCAATTTAGTAGTACAAGCGAATCTTCACAGAAGCAGTTTGGCAAGCGTACATATACAATAGCGCCTCAAAAACAGGATGAATACAATACCCTAATTAAAGAACTTCGCGCCCAAGACTTCATACCAACAAGAATTATTCATCTGTGGAATGTAACCCAGTCAGAACTTGCAGACTCTAACACAGCCCAAGGATGCCAAAGTTTGTTGTTGTTGACACAGGCGCTGGGAAAACAGAATTTCATTGATGAGTTACAAATTGTAGTTATCTCCAACAACATACAAGCAGTAACCGGAGTTGAAACTCTTTGCCCAGAAAAAGCGACTGTACTTGCACTTGTTAAAGTCATCCCACAAGAATATACAAATATTAAATGTCGCAATATCGATGTTACTATTCCTTCACCAGGAAGTTGGCAAGAAGAGAGATTTGTAGGTCAATTGTTAACGGAAATCAAAGCTAATTCCTCTGATTCAGTGATTGCTTACCGTGGTTTAGAAAGGTGGGTACAAACCTATGAGTCTGTGCAATTTGATGCAAACTTTTCTGAAACACCATTAAGGGAAAAAGGAGTCTATTTAATAACTGGTGGACTCGAAGATATAGGACTTGTAGTAGCCGAATATTTAGCAAAGACAGTACAAGCAAAACTACTACTTTTAGAGGCTGAGGATTTTCCCAACCGACAGAAATGGGAACAGTGGCTAACAACTCACGATCAGCAATGTAATATCAGCCGCAAGATTCTCAAAGTACAGGAACTAGAAAATATCGGTGCAGAAGTCTTAATCAAAAACACTAATATAGTAAATTTAATCCAAGAACAGTTTGGTCAAATTAACGGGGTATTTCATACAGCTAAAGTTTCCAAAAAAAAATTATTTATTCCCATTATGGAGATAGATAAAATGGAGTACGAACAGCAATTTCAACAAAAAAAACAGGAACTTTTAATATTAGAAAATGTTTTACAACCCCAAAAACTTGATTTTTGTCTATTAATGTCTTCATTAACCTCAGTTTTAGGGGGATTAGGCTCTGTTACCTACTCAGCAGCAAGTTTATTAACGGACACTTTTACTTACCAACATAATCAGACAAATCCGATTCCTTGGATGAGTGTCAATTGGGATGCATGGCAATTTGGCGCAGACAATTCACAAATACCTGCTGGTACAAGTTTGGCTGAATTCACCATCGAACCGACTGAGGGTATCAATGCCTTGGAACGTATTCTTTTGTGGAGTCAATATCATCAAATAGTTGTCTCGACTGGTAATTTACAATCTAGAATTGACCAATGGATTAAATTAAAACCTTTACAAGAAAAAACTATTGCCCAAAAAGTTAATTTATCTTCTCGTCACTCCAGACCGAATTTAAAGAATGCTTACGTTGCTCCTAGTAATGATCTAGAGCGCAAGCTGACTGAGATTTTTCAAGAGTTACTAGGTATTGAGCCGATTGGTATTCATGACAATTTCTTTGTATTAGGGGGAGACTCTCTCACAGGAACTGTACTAATTTCTCAACTTCGCAAAAATTTTCACATAGAGCTACCTGTTCGTTCTCTTTTTGAAGCCCCCACCATAGATGAATTAGCTTTGGTAATTGAAGAAATTCTCATAGAAGAGTTAGAAAAATTATCTGCAAATGAAATCATGTCAAACTAGATAGCAAAATTTGGTTATTGCAGGATAAAGATGATGAAAATTAAAACTGTTGGTGTTGTCGGAGCAGGTGTGATGGGAATTGGGTTAGCTCAAAACCTTGCCCAAACCAATCATCAAGTGATTCTAGTAGATATTTCTGAAGAAATTTTATCATCTGCTAACAAGCAAATCAAAAATAATATCCGTTTTCAAGGTTTTTTCAATAAAAATGAGCAAGTAGACAATCCCGATGACATTCTGCATCGAATTAAATTTTCTACAAATTATAAGTTTCTTGAAGATATAGATTTCGTGATTGAAAACGTTACAGAAAAGTGGGATATTAAAAAGGAGGTATACGCACAGCTTGATGCGATTTGTCCACAGAAAGCTATATTTGCAGCTAATACATCTGCTATTCCCATTACTCGCATTGCTTCACTAACTAAGCGTGCTAACAAAGTAATTGGTATGCATTTCATGAACCCGGTTCCAATGAAGCCGATGGTTGAAATGATTCGCGGATATCATACATCCGATGAAACAATCTCGACAGCAAAAGAATTGTTGGCACAGATGGGTAAAGAAGGCATCCTTGTCAATGATTCGCCAGGTTTTGTTTCCAACCGAGTTTTAATGTTGACCATAAATGAAGCTATTTTCTTGTTACAAGATCAAGTTGCTTCAGTGGAAGAAGTGGATAGAATTTTCAAAACTTGTTTTGGTCACAAGATGGGGCCCTTAGAAACTGCTGACTTAATTGGATTGGATACAATTCTTTTTTCCATCGAAGTTTTGTATGAGAGTTTCAACGACAGCAAATACAGACCCTGTCAATTGCTGAAAAAGATGGTAGATGCAGGATTGTATGGTCGTAAGAATGGACAAGGTTTTTATACTTATAAAAGAACAATCTGAAGTCAGATACTTTTTTCCTTTGCAGTTTATTTATCATAAATCAAACAGGATTTTAACAAAAAATCCCAACCATTATTTAAAATATGAAAGAAATACAAGCAAAAATTAGACAATTCCTTTCAAAGTTTTTCCGTAATCACGACTTGCAGCTAGATGAAGATATATTTGCACTCGGTTTTGTAAATTCCATGTTCGCTATGCAACTCGTCTTGTTTATTGAACAAGAATTTCAACTGACTATTGATAATGAAGACTTAGAACTTAATAACTTTAGGACGATAAATGCAATGACTAATTTGATTGAGCGCAAAACAGCTTTAGTAATACAAAAATGAGTTCTAATCAATGTCAATCTTAGTAAGATGAAAATAGAGTTAACTACTCAACAAAAAGATGCTCAAGCTAAATTTAGAGCTTTCGTAGACGAAGAAATTGTTCCTCTCGCAAATCGCTACGACCAAGAAGAGCGCACACCTCCAAAGCTAATTAAAAATCTAGCTCAACTAGGGTATTTGGGTGCTATATTACCCAAAGAATTTGGCGGCAAAGCTATGGACATGATTACCTATGGTCTTCTAAACGAAGAAATTGGGCGTGGATGTTCTTCATTGCGGAGTTTGCTCACAGTTCATAGCATGGTTGCTCGCGCTCTTGATAAATGGGGCAATAAGTCTCAAAAAGATTATTGGCTACCAAAGTTAGCATCTGGCGAGATTATAGCTGCTTTTGGTTTGAGTGAACCTAATGTTGGTAGCGATGCCAAGAGTATAGAAACTACAGCGATACTTTCAGGTGATTCCTATGTGTTAAATGGGCAGAAGAAATGGATTACCTATGGACAAATAGCCGATGTTTTTTTGGTATTTGCTCAATGTTCAGGGAAAGCTAGTGCTTTTTTAGTTGAAAAGAACAGTCCAGGACTTACGATAAAACCTATTTCTGGAATGTTAGGTGTTCGGGCTTCTATGTTAGCAGAATTACATTTTCAGGATTGCCGAATTCCCCAAGATAATCTAGTGGGTAAGTTAGGTTTTGGTTTCTCTTATATTGCTTCTTCTGCACTAGATTACGGAAGATACAGTGTGGCATGGGGTTCTGTAGGTATTGCTCAAGCGTGTCTAGAAGCCTGTATTCAATACACAAGCGAACGAAAGCAGTTTGGTGTTTATCTCAAAGAACACCAATTGATTCGGCAAATGATCACTGAGATGATTGCTAATGTGAAAGCAGCAAGATTACTGTGTTATCAAGCAGGTTATCTCAAAGATAATAGCGATCCAAGCTCGATAGTAGAGACTTCTATCGCTAAATATTTTGCATCTACAACAGCAACCAAAATTGCTAATGATGCCGTACAAATTCACGGTGCTAATGGATGCAGTAGTGAATATTCTGTTGCCAGGTATTTACGAGATGCCAAAATCATGGAAATCATTGAAGGAAGCACGCAAATACAACAGATAACTATCGCTGACTACGGTTATCAGGAGTATATGTTACAACCTACTCCTGCTGTAATTTCTCAAAAATTACTGGCAAGGACGTAAGAATATGATTGATATACAAGCTGAACTTTCAAATAATAAACACACCGACAAAAAAGCTATCAAATGTGTAGTTTGGGATTTAGATAACACAATTTGGGATGGTGTTTTACTAGAGAATGACCGCGTTTCTTTGCGAAATCGGGTAGTCGAGATTATCAAAACATTGGATGGTCGAGGTATTTTACAATCTATCGCAAGTAAAAATGATTATGCCAGAGCGATCGCGCAACTCCAAGAGTTTGGTTTGCACGAATATTTTCTCTATCCCCAAATCAATTGGAACTCCAAATCTAGTTCGCTCAAAGAAATTGCTAAGTCCTTAAATCTTGGTATCAATACATTTGCTTTTATAGATGACCAGTTATTTGAATTGGAAGAAGTTAGTTTTTCACTGACAGAAATACTTTGTATTAACACTAGTGAATTAGCGCATTTCCTCGAACTGCCAGAAATGAATCCTCGTTTTATTACAGAGGATTCAAGACTGAGAAGATTAATGTACATGAGTGATATAGAACGCAACAATTTAGAAAAAAAATTTGTTGGGACTCAAGAAGAATTTTTAGCCACACTTAATATGATTTTTACTATCTCTTCTGCCCAAGAAGAAGATTTACAGCGAGCCGAAGAATTAACAGTTAGAACTAATCAATTAAATACAACTGGTTATACATATTCCTATGACGATCTCAATCATTTTCGCAAATCTGATAAACATAAACTATTAGTTGCAAGTTTAGATGATAAGTATGGCAGTTACGGTAAAATTGGATTAGCTCTTGTAGAATTTCAAGAGGTTGTGTGGACTATAAAACTTATGCTGATGTCTTGTCGTGTTATGTCCAGAGGTGTTGGTACAATTATGCTTAATTATATGATGACATTAGCTAAAAACAACAATGTCCGTTTGCGTTCTGAGTTTGTTTCAAACAATCATAATAGAATGATGTATGTGTTTTATAAATTTGCAGGTTTTAAGGAAATTGAAAAGAACGGAGACTTGCAAATTTTAGAAAATGAACTTACACAAATTCAACTCTTTCCTGAATATGTGAAGGTCAAAATTATAGAGTAGAAGGCATTGCTAGTTTTGATAGGTTGATGGGGACATTATGGACAACACAAAAGATAAAATTTTGAAACGACGGTCGAAGCTTTCACCCACTCAGCAGGCGCTTCTCGAAAAACGGCTGCGGGGTGAAGTTGACTCTCACTCTCAATTAGAAGTTATTCCAAAACGTTCTCAAACAAGTCCTGCCCCCCTATCTTTTGCTCAACAACGGCTGTGGTTTCTCCATCAGTTAGATCCTAGCAATCCTTATTACAGTGAACTAGCGTCTATACAGTTATTGGGTGCGCTGAACGTGGATGTGCTAGAACAAAGTCTCAACAAGATTGTGCAACGCCATGAAGCGTTACGTACTACTTTTGAGATAGTTGAGGAACAAGCAGTTCAAGTTATTCATCCTACTGTAACGGTAACGCTGCCACTGGTGAACTTGCTTTTGATGCCAGAAGTTGAACGACAAGCACAAGTTGAGCGGCTAACAACAGAAATAGCCCAAAAGTCTTTTGATTTAGCATCTCGGCCGTTACTACGAGTCATGCTACTACAAATAGGTGTAGAAGAATACTTGCTGCTATTTGCGATCCACCATATTGCTGTTGATGGCTGGTCTATAAAAGTACTCATCCGTGAATTAGCAGCACTATATGAGACCTTCTCTATAAGCAAAACATTCCCTCTCCCCGATCTCCCCATTCAGTATGCAGACTTTGCTATTTGGCAGCGTCAATGGCTGCAAAAAGAATTACAAAAGACGCAGCTTGACTATTGGAAGCAACAGTTGGCTGATGCTTCAACCTTAGCCCTACCTACAGATCGTCCGCGACCAGCAGTCCAAAGCTTCCGAGGCGCAGTTGCTTCTTTTGAGCTATCTGTGAGCTTAACTGATATGCTTAGGGATCTAAGCAATCAGGAAAATGTAACCCTGTTTATGACTCTACTGGCAGCGTTTCAAGCTTTAC
This sequence comes from Nostoc sp., assembly GCF_036917535.1. Classification (GTDB taxonomy): domain Bacteria; phylum Cyanobacteriota; class Cyanobacteriia; order Cyanobacteriales; family Nostocaceae; genus Nostoc. Next base: position 114,944 of record NZ_JBALDA010000017.1, on the reverse strand, counting down.
TGTACCGTTACACAGGGCAAGAAGACATCTGCGTTGGCTCCCCAATTGCTAACCGCAACCGAAGCGAGATCCAAGGGTTGATTGGTTTTTTTGTCAATACCCTTGTGCTGCGTACTCACGTTTCTGGTAATCCAAGTTTTTTAGAATTATTAAATAGAGTGCGCGAGGTGTGTGTGGGTGCATATGCCCATGCAGATATACCTTTTGAAAAATTAGTAGAAGAAATTCAGCCAGATAGAAATCTCAGTCATATGCCCTTGTTTCAGGTGATGTTTGCCTTGCACGAAGACACCCAAAAGGAATTAACACTACCTGGTTTGACTTTGAATTGGCTCCCGACACACAGTAAGACTGCTAGGTTTGATTTAACTCTACACATAGTAAATGCAGAGCCAGAATTGAGGGGGTTATTAGAATACAACACCGATTTGTTTGATGCTGAAACCATTACTCGAATCGTAGAGCATTTCCGTACTTTACTAGAGGGAATTGTTGCAAATCCACAAGCAAGATTATCAGATTTACCACTATTAACAGCAGATGAGTTATATCAGCAATTAGTAGAGTGGAATGATACAAAAGTTGAATATCCGCAACAACAATGTATTCATCAATTGTTTGAAGCGCAGGTAGAAAGAACACCTGATGCAGTCGCAGTTGTATTTGAAGATGAACAGCTAACCTACTGCGAACTCAACGCTAGAGCAAATCAACTAGCACATTATTTGCAACAACTGGGAGTAAAACCAGAGATATTGGTGGGGATTTGTGTAGAGCGATCGCTTTCTATGATCATCGGACTATTAGCCATCTTCAAAGCAGGTGGTGCATATATACCGCTAGATCTAGCGTATCCACTAGAACGTTTAGCTTTCATATTGCAAGATGCTGCTGTGTCAGTACTGCTAACACAGCAGCACTTGATAAAGAATTTGCCAAAAAATCAGACTAAAATTGTTTGTTTAGATACAGATTGGCAAAGTGTAGCTCAACAAAGCTCACAAAACCCAATCAGTAAGTGTATAACTGATAACTTAGCTTATATCATCTATACTTCTGGTTCAACAGGTCAACCCAAGGGTGCTTTAGTCAATCACAGAAATGTTATTCGTCTATTTGCAGCAACCGAATCCTGGTATAAATTTAACCAACATGACGTTTGGACGCTATTCCACTCCATAGCTTTTGATTTTTCCGTTTGGGAAATCTGGGGTGCCTTGCTGTATGGTGGACAGTTGGTAATAGTACCGTATTTGCTGAGTCGTTCACCTGAAGACTTTTATAAATTACTACTAACACAGCAAGTAACGATACTGAACCAAACACCTTCGGCTTTTCATCAACTGATACAGGTAGAGGAATCCCTGGTAAATAGTAACAACTTAAGCTTGCGAAAAGTGATTTTCGGTGGAGAAGCATTGCAGCTTGAGAGTTTAAGACCTTGGTTTGAACGTCATGGCGATGAGTTTCCACAGTTAATTAATATGTACGGTATTACGGAAACAACTGTGCATGTTACATATCGTCCCCTAACAATGGCTGACTTAGAAGTAACATTAGCAAGTATAATTGGTCGTCCAATTTCTGACTTACAAGTTTACTTATTAGATCAGTATCGGCAGCCAGTACCCATTGGAGTACCAGGTGAAATGTATATTGGTGGTGCTGGTGTAGTCAGAGGTTATTTAAACCGACCAACACTAACTCCCCAAAAATTTATTCCTAATCGCTTTAGTGATAAACCCAATGCGCGTCTTTACAAATCAGGTGATTTAGCTCGATATCTACCCAATGGAGAGATAGAGTACATTGGTCGGATTGACAACCAAGTAAAAGTACGTGGTTTTCGTATTGAACTCGGAGAAATTGAAGCACTACTTTCTCAACATCCAGCAGCAGGAGAAACTGTAGTTGTAGTACATGAAGATTCAGCAGATTCTCAAAGAATAGTTGCCTATGTAGTTGCTCAAAAAGAGCAAACACCGACAACTTCTGAGCTTCGCGCCTTCCTAGAGTCAAAGTTACCAAACTACATGGTGCCAAAGGCTTTTGTAATCCTAGAGGCACTACCACTAACACCTAATGGTAAGGTCGACCGGAAAGCGCTACCACTACCCGATCGCATACGTCCAGAACTGGAAAAAGCTTTGATTGCACCTCAGACGAATGTTGAAAAACAATTGGCTGTTATTTGGGCGCAGGTACTAGGTTTAGAAAAAATCGGTATCAACGATAATTTTTTTGAATTAGGTGGAGATTCTATCCTCAGTCTTCAAGTAATATCTAAAGCCAATCAAGTCGGGCTACACTTAACTCCTAAACAATTATTTCAACATCAGACTATTGCTAAACTTGCTGTTGTCGCTAGCACAACAAAAGAAATTCAAGCAGAACAAAACCTAGTCACTGGTTTGCTAGAACTAACACCTATTCAGCAATGGTTTTTTGAACAAGAGCAAGCACAACCGCATCATTGGAATCAAGCAGTACTCTTAGAAGTCAAACAGCGTATTAATCCTGTAGCTTTAGAAAAAGTAGTACAGTTTTTACAAAAGCATCATGATGTCCTACGTTCGCGATTTCCAAAAGAAGAATCTGGCTTGAAAGCCGTGATAGTTAGTCCTGACCATCAAGTACCACTAACATATTTGGACTTGTCAGCACTACCAAAAAATCAACAACTGGCACAAATAGAAGCAATGTCAACTCAGCTACAAGCTAGCTTGAATTTGACACAAGGACCACTATGGCGGGTTGCGCTTTTTGACTTTGGTGACAAGCAACCAAGTCGCTTGCTTTGGGTAATTCACCACTTAGTTGTGGATGGAGTTTCTTGGCGAATTTTACTTGAGGATTTTCAAACAGCTTACCAGCAAATTTGTGAACAGAAAGTATTACAATTGCCAGCCAAAACAACTTCTTTCAAACAGTGGTCTATCTGTTTACAAGAATATGCACAATTGCCGGAATTAAGTTCGCAGTTAGAATACTGGCTGACAACAAAGCATCAACTTGTTAAGCCTATACCCAGAGATTTTAGCTATGCGAACAATCTAGAAGAGTCAGCTTGTAGTGTGGCTGTATCGCTGAGTGTGGAAGAAACTCAAGTTTTATTACAACAGGTACCAGCAGTTTATCAGACACAAATTAATGATGTATTGTTAACTGCACTTGTGCAAACATTTGCTCAGTGGACGGGAGAAACTTCTTTACTTATTGACCTAGAGGGGCATGGTCGAGAAGAATTGTTTGAGGATGTAGATTTGTCGAGAACTGTAGGCTGGTTCACAACTATTTTCCCGATACACCTAAGTCTCGAAAGCACTTCCAACCCGCCAGGAAAAGCTCTCAAATCAATTAAAGAGCAGCTCAGGGCGATTCCAAATCGAGGTATTGGTTATGGAGTGTTGCGCTATCTCAGTGCAGATAAGGGAGTTAGCGAATTCAGTTACTTGCCAAAAGCTGAAGTTGTTTTTAATTATTTAGGACAGTTTGACCAAGTTTTACCAACCTCGTCTTTATTTCGCTTCGCTACCGAATCGAGCGGTGCGAGTCTCAGTTTGCAAAGCAAACGAACTCATTTGCTGGAAATTAACAGCAGTATTTCTCAAGGATATCTGCAAATCAACTGGACTTACAGCAATAAGTTGCATCGGCAAACTACAGTTGAAACTCTTGCTCAACAGTTTATTGAGGCAGTGCGATCGCTGATTGCTCATTGCCAATCTGCTGATGCCGGAGGCTTTACCCCTTCCGATTTCGCTGAGTTTAAACAAAGCCAATGGGATCAAACCGATCTCGATGCCATTACAGCAGCTATAAGAGAAAAAAACAAAAATATTGAAGATTTTTATCCCCTCTCGCCCATGCAGCAGGGCATTCTCTACCATAGTCTTGCAGCCCTCAAATCTGGCATCTATTTTGAACAATTTAGCTGGACTCTCCAAGGAAAGCTCAACGTTACAGCATTCCATCGCGCATGGCAGTATGTTGTAGAGCGCCATGCAATTCTGCGAACCTGCTTTGTTTGGGAAGGCTTAAAAGAACCAGTGCAAATTGTACATCGACAGGTGGTGCTACCTTGGCAAGAGTATAATTGGCAGCATCTCTCCTCGGATGAACAGCAACAAAAGTTAGAAGTTTTGTTACAGAGCGATCGCTTCAGTGGCTTTGAACTTACGCATCTACCATTAATACACCTAACATTGGTTCAATTTTCGGATATCTCCTATAACTTTACCTGGAGTCATCACCATCTGTTACTAGATGGCTGGTCTGTTGCCTTAGTTTTTAAAGAAGTTCTTGCTTGTTACAAAGCTTTCAGCAACGGTGAAGACGTATACTTAGAACCTATTCGCCCTTATCGGGATTACATTGTTTGGCTACAGCAACAAAACCTATCCGCAGCTGAAACTTTCTGGCGACAGATGCTCAAAGGTTTTACTACTCCCACAAGGTTGTGGGCAGATCAAAAAGCCAAAAAATCGCTGACTCCACAAGATGACTATAACGAACAAAAAATTCAGCTTTCAGCAGTAACAACCGCAGCATTGCAATCCATAGCACAGCAGCACCAGCTCACACTCAACACTCTAGTACAAGGAGCTTGGGCTTTGCTGTTAAGCCATTATAGTAGCCAGTCAGACATAGTTTTTGGGGCAGTAGCTTCCGGTCGTCCCCCAACTCTAGCTCAAGCCGAGTCTATGGTAGGACTGTTTATTAATACACTACCAGTTAGAGTCAAAGTCTCGCCCAAAGAATTTCTTTTACCTTGGCTGCAAAAAATTCAAACTCAACTAGTTGAGGCGCGTCAATACGAATATAGTCCCTTAGTAAAAATCCAGGGATGGAGTGAAGTTCCTAAAGGTTTGGCTCTGTTTGAGAGTATAGTAGTTTTTGAGAACTATCCTGTAGATGCTTCCGTACAACAGAGAAATGTCAATTTTGAGATAGAAGATTTTTATGGCTTTGAAAGGACTAACTATCCTATCACTCTAACTGTTAATCCAGGTAAGGAGTTGTTGCTCAAGATTACTTATGATAATAGCGATCGCTTCGACACCATCACTCGAATGCTAGGACATTTGCAGACTTTGCTAGAGGGTATGGCCACTAATCCACAGCAGCGTCTTTGGGAGTTACCACTGTTAACGGAAACTGAACGACATCAGTTGCTTGTAGAGTGGAATGATACAGAAGTTGAGTATCCTCAACAAAAATGTATCCATCAGTTGTTTGAAGCGCAGGTAGAAAGAACACCTGATGCAGTCGCAGTTGTATTTGAAGATGAACAGCTAACCTACTGCGAACTCAATGCTAGAGCAAATCAACTAGCACATTATTTGCAACAACTGGGAGTAAAACCAGAGATATTGGTGGGGATTTGTGTAGAGCGATCGCTGTTCATGGTCATTGGATTATTAGCCATCCTCAAAGCAGGAGGTGCATATGTGCCTCTAGACCCCAGCTATCCTCAAGAGCGATTAGCTTTTATACTAGAAGACACTCAAGCAACAGTGTTGCTGACTACTACATCGCTTCTGAAGACAATACTGCAATATAAAGCTAAATTGGTTTGTTTAGATACTGATTGGCAGGAAATTGTACAACAAAGCCAGGAAAATTTATTCTCCCAAATCACTACTAACAACCTAGCTTACGTCATCTATACCTCTGGTTCTACAGGCAGACCCAAAGGTGTAATGATTAAACACGCTAGCACAGTTGCAATGTTAGATTGGGCAAACAAAACCTATACGATTGAAGCTAGAGAAGGAGTTTTAGCATCAACCTCGATTTGCTTTGACCTTTCGGTGTTTGAAGTGTTTGTTCCTCTTAGTTGCGGTGGCAAGGTGATTTTAATCGAGAATGCACTCTTATTACCAACTTTGCCAGCATCCTTTGGTGTGACTTTAATTAATACTGTCCCAAGTGTGATTTCACAGTTAGTCAGAACTAATAGCATTCCAACTTCAGTACAAACTGTTAATATTGCAGGAGAACCGCTTCATAATCAACTTGTACAACAACTTTACAAGCAAGATAACATACAACAGGTATTTAACCTGTATGGACCTTCTGAAGATACAACTTATTCAACCTCTTGTTGGATATATAAGGGTGCTACCAACACCCCACCAATTGGTCGCCCGATTCACAACACCCAGACTTATTTGTTAGATGAAAATTTACAACCTGTTCCTGTAGGTGTACCAGGGATATTATACGTCAGTGGTGCAGGTTTAGCTCGTGGTTATCTAAACAAAGCAGAATTTACTGCGGATAAATTTATTCCCAATCCTTACGCAAAGCAGCCAGGAGAACAGTTATATAAAACTGGGGATAAGGCACGCTATCTACCCAATGGAGAAATAGAGTACATTGGTCGGATTGATAACCAAGTAAAAGTACGTGGTTTTCGTATTGAACTCGGAGAAATTGAAGCACTACTTTCTCAACATCCAGCAGCAGGAGAAACTGTAGTTGTAGTACATGAAGATTCAGCAGATTCTCAAAGAATAGTTGCCTATGTAGTTGCTCAAAAAGAGCAAACACCGACAACTTCTGAGCTTCGCGCCTTCCTAGAGTCAAAGTTACCAAACTACATGGTGCCAAAGGCTTTTGTAATCCTAGAGGCACTACCACTAACACCTAATGGTAAGGTCGACCGGAAAGCGCTACCACTACCCGATCGCATACGTCCAGAACTGGAAAAAGCTTTGATTGCACCTCAGACGAATGTTGAAAAACAATTGGCTGTTATTTGGGCGCAGGTACTAGGTTTAGAAAAAATCGGTATCAACGATAATTTTTTTGAATTAGGTGGAGATTCTATCCTCAGTCTTCAAGTAATATCTAAAGCCAATCAAGTCGGGCTACACTTAACTCCTAAACAATTATTTCAACATCAGACTATTGCTAAACTTGCTGTTGTCGCTAGCACAACAAAAGAAATTCAAGCAGAACAAAACCTAGTCACTGGTTTGCTAGAACTAACACCTATTCAGCAATGGTTTTTTGAACAAGAGCAAGCACAACCGCATCATTGGAATCAAGCAGTACTCTTAGAAGTCAAACAGCGTATTAATCCTGTAGCTTTAGAAAAAGTAGTACAGTTTTTACAAAAGCATCATGATGTCCTACGTTCGCGATTTCCAAAAGAAGAATCTGGCTTGAAAGCCGTGATAGTTAGTCCTGACCATCAAGTACCACTAACATATTTGGACTTGTCAGCACTACCAAAAAATCAACAACTGGCACAAATAGAAGCAATGTCAACTCAGCTACAAGCTAGCTTGAATTTGACACAAGGACCACTATGGCGGGTTGCGCTTTTTGACTTTGGTGACAAGCAACCAAGTCGCTTGCTTTGGGTAATTCACCACTTAGTTGTGGATGGAGTTTCTTGGCGAATTTTACTTGAGGATTTTCAAACAGCTTACCAGCAAATTTGTGAACAGAAAGCATTACAATTGCCAGCCAAAACAACTTCATTTCAGCAGTGGTCTGTGCGTCTGCTTGAATATGCACAATCAAAAAATCTGCCTTTACAGCTAAATTACTGGTTGACAAACTTGACTCAACAGGTTGAGTCAATACCCCAAGACTACCCAGGCACAAATAATACCGAAGCTACAGCGACTACAGTCTCAGTATCTCTTGGTGTGAAAGACACTCAAGCCTTACTGCAAGATGTGCCAGCAGTATACCGCACACAAATCAACGATCTATTGTTGACAGCGCTTGTACAAGCATTTGCACAATGGACGGGACAAAGTTCTCTACTGGTTGATTTGGAAGGACATGGGCGAGAACAACTGTTTGAAAATCTTGAAATCTCACGAACTGTGGGTTGGTTTACGTCTATTTTCCCAGTATATCTGAAATTAGAAAACGCATCTCAATCCCAACCTAAAGAAGCACTTAAGACAATTAAAGAGCAACTGCGAAGGATACCAAATCGAGGAATTGATTATGGTATACTGCGCTATCTCAGTTCTGATCAGGAAATTGCCCAGCAATTGAGTCAGTTGCCATCAGCGCAAGTCAGCTTCAACTACTTAGGTCAGTTCGATCAGCTTTTCTCAGAATCGTCTTTATTGAGCTTTGCTGACGAGTCCAGTGGTATAAGCCGCAGTTTGCTAGCTAAAAGGTCTCATTTACTAGAAATTGATAGCATGATCGCCCAAGGGCAGTTACAAATCAATTGGACATACAGCAACCAGATACATTGTAGAGCCACTGTTGAAGCACTTGCTCAAGGGTTTATTCAGGCACTGCAATCGCTCATTGCTTGTTGTCAATCACCGGAAGCAGGCGGTTTTACTCCTTCCGACTTTGTAGAGTTTCAGCAAAGCCAATGGGATCAAGCCGATCTCGATGCCATTACAGCAGCAATTGGAGGTACGTGAAATGGGTGTGAAAAACATCGAAGATTTCTATCCTCTCTCGCCCATGCAACAGGGTATCCTTTTCCACAGTCTGGCTGCTCCCAAATCTGGAGTATATTTTGAGCAGTTTAGCTGCTCACTCACAGGTAAGCTTGATATTGTAGCGTTTGAGAGTGCTTGGCAGCAGGTAGTAGACCGACACCCTATCTTGCGAACTAGTTTTGCGTGGGAAGGCCTAAAAGAACCTGTGCAAGTTGTCCACCGTCAGGTGAAATTATCATCTGTGCAGCATGATTGGCGGCATCTCTCTTTTATCGAGCAGCAACAACAATTAGAGGCTTTTTTGCAAAGCGATCGCTCCCAAAGCTTTGTATTCACTCTCCCGCCTTTGATGCGCTTGATGCTAATCCAATTGTCGGACAATTCTTATCACTTCACTTGGAGCCAACATCATCTATTGCTAGATGGGTGGTCTGTTGCCATTATTTTTCAGGAGGTTTTTACTTTTTATGACGCTTTGAGTAAAAGTCAGGATGCCTATGTAGCACCTTCACGTCCTTATAGAGATTACATTGTCTGGCAGCAGCAGCAAAACTTATCTGAGGCTGAGACGTTTTGGCGGCAGATGCTCAAAGGTTTTACTGCTCCCACAAAGTTATGGTTAGACCAAAATCAACAGAGACTGCCCAATGATAGCTACGCTCAACAACAAATTCAACTAGAGGCAGCAACAACAGCAGCACTACAATCTCTAGTACAAAAGCATCAACTAACACTAAACACTCTAGTACAAGCAGCTTGGGCTTTACTCCTGAGTCGTTATAGCGGCGAGGAAGATGTAGTGTTTGGGGCAATTGTCTCAGGTCGTCCTTCTGCCTTGCCAAAAGCCGAATCGATGGTGGGGCTATTTATCAACACCCTTCCAGTCCGAGTCAAGGTTGATCCCGAAGCCTTCCTTTTACCGTGGCTGAAGCAAATTCAAGCTCAACAAGTTGAGGCGCGACAGTATGAATATACCCCTCTTGTAGAAATTCACGGCTGGAGCGAAGTTCCTAGAGGTGTGTCTTTATTCGAGAGTATTGTAGTTTTTGAGAATTACCCCATTGATGCTGCTTTACGAAAGCGCAGGGCTGATTTAGAAATTAAGGATTTTCATGGCTTTCAAAGGACAAACTATCCCTTAACACTGACTGTTTTACCAGGTTCAGAGTTGTTGCTCGCGCTTGCCTACGATGAAAGCAAAAATTTTAATGCTGCTACTATTAACAGAATGCTGTGGCATCTAAAAACTTTGCTGGCAAATATAGCTGCCAATTGCGATCGCCAGCTTTGGCAGTATTCACTTTTAACAAAAGCCGAGCGACACCAACTGCTAGTAGAGTGGAATGATACTCAAGCTGAATATCCTCAAGACCAATGCATCCAGCAGTTGTTTGAGGTTCAAGTAGAACGGACACCAGATGCTGTAGCAGTAGTATTTGAAGACCAACAATTAACCTACCGTGAACTCAACCAACGAGCAAATCAGCTAGCGCACCATCTGCGATCACTGGGAGTAAAACCAGAGGTACTGGTGGGAATTTGCACACAGCGATCGCTTGATATGGTAGTAGGAATTTTGGGTATTCTCAAAGCTGGTGGCGCGTACCTACCATTAGATCCGTCCTATCCAAAAGAGCGCCTAACATTGATCTTAGAGGATGCAAATCTATTGGTGCTGCTAACCCAGAGGCAACTAATTACTGAACTCCCCAAACACAAAGCTCAAATTGTTTGCTTGGACGCAGAGTGGGAAGAAATTGCCCAAGGTTGTACTCAGCAGTTTGGATTTTACAGTGAGGAAAATTGTCATAGTAGTCTCACCCTCGAAAACTTGGCTTATGTGATTTACACCTCTGGTTCTACAGGAATACCCAAGGGGGTAATGGTTACGCATCGAGCTTTGGTGAACCACAGTATTTCTGTAGCCAAAGCCTATCAACTACAAAAAGACGATTGTGTTCTACAATTTGCTTCTATTAGCTTTGATGTTGCCGCAGAAGAGGTGTTTCCATCATTATTAACCGGAGCAACTGTTATTATCCGACCCGATTGGATATTAGATTTTACTAGCTTTCATCAATTCTTGGAGCAGGAAAAACTAACCGTCCTAAATCTACCAACGGCATACTGGCATGAGTGGGTTTCTTACCTGACTCAAAAATCAGCACTATTGCCGACTGCGCTGCGCTTAGTGATCGTAGGAACTGAACCAGCTTTACCAGAAAAACTTGCGCTTTGGCAGGAATTTGCAGGAGATCGCATCCTCTGGCTCAACGCTTACGGCCCAACAGAGGCAACTATTGGTACAACAATTTATCAACCAGATACCTCCCAAGAAAACCAGCAGATATCTTGGGTTCCCATTGGTCGTCCGATCGCCAACACCCAAGTTTATTTGTTAGATCGACATTTAAACCCTGTACCTGTAGGTGTGCTGGGTGAAATATATATTGGTGGTGTCAGTCTGGCTAGGGGTTATCTCAATCGTCCTGAACTTACAGCCCTTCAGTTTATCCCCAATCCTTTTGGTGAATCAGGGGCATCTTTGTATAAAACCGGCGACTTAGCCTGCTACCTGCCAAATGGCGACATTCAGTTCATCGGACGCATCGACCAACAAGTTAAGATCCGGGGCTTCCGCATTGAACTGGGCGAGATTGAGGCGGAATTGCTCCAACACCCTCAAGTTTGCGAAGCTGTAGTAATCCTTGGGGATAGCGATCGCACCAACAAGTATTTAGTAGCTTATGTAACTCTTCAATCAGGACAAACACTTACAGTAACTGAACTGCGTAGCTTTCTCAAAGAAAAGCTACCACAATATATGGTTCCTTCAGCCTTCCTGGTACTGACAGCCCTGCCACTGTTGCCCAACGGCAAGATTGATCGGCGATCGCTGCCTACACCGCAAACTCTGCGCCCAGAGATGGAAGTTGCTTACGTGATGCCCAGAACCGAGGCAGAACAAGCGATCGCCACTGTTTGGCAAAAAGCTCTCGCTCTAGAAAAAATAGGTATTCAAGATAACTTCTTTGAACTTGGTGGTCACTCATTGCTGATAGTTAAAATTCATAGCCAATTGCGTGAAATCTTCAAAACTGATTTATTATTACTCGATTTGTTTAGATATCCGACTATAAGTTCCCTCGCCGAGTATTTTAGCCGAGCCAAAAATCAAACATCATCTCAGGAAATTGATATAAAAACTGACACGATTGCTGTGGGAAAATCTCACCAAAAAAAACGTTTGCAAAAAATCAAATCTATAAATATTAATGAAGGATTTAATAAATAATGAATATTTCCTCAGTATTTTCTCACTCAAATGGTTCAGAAATAGCGATAGTTGGTATGCAAGGGCGTTTCCCTGGAGCAAAAAATATTAATGACTTTTGGCAAAATATTCAAAATGGTGTAGAAACAATTACTTTTTTTAGTGATGAAGAATTGTTGGCTTCAGGGATAGATTCATCTTTAATTAGTAATCCTAATTACATCAAAGCGCGGGCTATATTAGAAGATATAGAATTATTTGATGCTGCTTTCTTTGGCTTCAATCCTAAAGAAGCAGAAATCACAGATCCCCAACACCGCCTCTTTTTAGAGTGTGCTTGGCAAGCCCTGGAAAATGCTGGCTATGACTCGGAAAATTACAAAGGTACGATTGGTGTTTTTGCTGGAGCGAGTCTCAGTGAATATTCACTAAATGTTTATTTAAACCCAAACATTAGAGACTCAATAGACGATCATCAACTTGCAATTGCGGGTGACAAAGATTTCCTCAGCACCCGTGTTTCTTACAAACTGAACTTAACGGGGCCTAGTTATACCGTTCAAACTGCTTGCTCTACTTCATTAGTCGCTGTTCACCTAGCTATCATGAGCTTGCTGAATGGTGAATGTGATATGGCTTTGGCTGGTGGCGTTTCCATATCTGCATCACGTAAAGCTGGCTATTTTTACAAAGAGGGCGGAATTGGTTCTCCTGACGGGCATTGTCGCGCCTTTGATGCAAAAGCACAGGGAACTGTGAGCGGCGAAGGTGTAGGCATTGTAGTTTTGAAGAGATTAACAGACGCGATCGCTGATGGAGATTCCATCCATGCTATCATAAAAGGCTCCGCTATTAATAACGATGGCTCAAACAAGGTTAGTTACACAGCACCCCGCATCGATACCCAAGCCAAGGTGATTAGAACGGCTCAAATTATAGCCGAGGTTGAACCTGAAACGATTACTTATATCGAAGCTCATGGAACGGGAACAGCCTTGGGAGACCCGATGGAAATTGCCGCGCTCACACAAGCTTTTAGAGCCAGCACAGACAAAAAAGGCTTCTGTGCGATCGGTTCAGTAAAAACAAATATCGGGCATTTGGACGCTGCTGCTGGGGTAGTAGGTTTGATTAAAACTGTCTTAGCTCTCAAGCACAAACAGATCCCACCCAGCTTGCATTTTGAAAAACCCAATCCTCAGATTGATTTTGCCAACAGTCCATTCTACGTCAATACTTCTGTTTGCCAATGGGAAGTAAATGGCATCCCGCACCGTGCTGGAGTCAGTTCCTTTGGCATTGGTGGGAGTAATGCTCATGTGATTCTGGAAGCAGCGCCTCCTTTAGAACTCTCTAGTGTTTCTCGCTCGTGGCAATTGTTGCTGCTATCAGCTAAGACTAGTACGGCTTTAGAAACTGCAACCACCAATTTAGTAGACCATCTGTTACAGCATCCTGAATTAAATCTTGCTGATGTCGCTTACACTCTTGGTGTCGGTCGCCGAGCTTTCAATCATCGTCAGATGGTGCTTTGCCAAAGCATCAACGATGCTCTCAAGGCCCTCACACCTGTAGATCCTCAACGAGTTTTTACCCAGTACCAACAATCGGGCGATCGCCCCGTTGTGTTTATGTTTCCCGGACAGGGAACGCAGTATGTGAATATGGGACGGGAACTTTACGAGAGTGAGTCTATCTTCACCTCACAAGTCGATCTCTGCTGCGAACTACTTAAACCTCTGTTGGGTTTCGATTTACATTCTGTGCTGTATCCAAGTGAAGCACAAGCTCAAGCAGCGGCACAGCAACTCACACAAACTCATATTACCCAACCAGCACTATTTGTAATTGAATATGCCTTGTCTAAATTGTGGATGGCATGGGGTGTGCGGCCAGAAGCGATGATTGGTCACAGCATTGGGGAATACGTGGCGGCCACTCTGGCGGAAGTTTTTTCTTTGAAAGATGCTTTAAAGTTAGTCACAATCAGGGGACAATTAATCCAGCAGCTTCCCCAAGGTGCTATGCTCTCAGTTCAACTTTCACAGTCAAAGTTGCAACCCTTTTTAACAGCAGAACTTTCTCTGGCTGGAATTAATAGTCCTTCGTTGTGCGTTGTTTCGGGTTCAACTGAGGCGATAGATGAATTGCAACAGCAATTGCTGGAGGAGGGTGTAAGGTGTCGGCGATTGCATACCTCCCATGCCTTCCATTCCCAAATCATGGACTCAATTGTTGAGCCATTCACAGAACAGTTACGAAAAGTTAATCTCAACCCACCCCAAATTCCATTTTTGTCCAACGTCAGTGGTACTTGGATAACTTCAGCCGAAGCAACAGATCCTAACTATTGGGCAAAACATCTACGGCAAACTGTGCGCTTTAGCGAAGGTATTGCCCAGTTACTCAAAACAGATGAACGCATCCTGCTGGAAGTTGGACCAGGGCGAACTTTAAGTACTTTTGCTCTTGAGCATCATCAAAATGAACTGACAGTACTAAACTCAATCCGCCATCCACAGGAGCAACAGTCAGATGTGTCATTTTTACTCAACACTTTGGGTCGTCTCTGGCTTACAGGAGTCAAAGTAGACTGGTCTGGTTTTTATGCTCATGAAAAACGCGATCGCATCCCATTACCGACTTATCCTTTTGAACGCCAGCGTTACTGGATTGAACCACAGAAACAGACAGTTTTACAGGGACAGTTCCAGCTAAAACCAACAGCAAATGATCTGTGGAAATTTCTGGTAGAGGCTGGTCAGACACAGTCTTATGCCAGCTTCTCAAAACTTGATGCACAAACTTATTTGGAGAACAAACAATGGTTAGAGCGTTTATGTATTTCTTACATGAACCAGGCTTTAAGGCGTTTAGGTGCTTTTAGTAATCCTGACAAAAAATATTCCTTTGAGGAGTTGTTTGAGCAATGTCATATTATTCCTCGCTATCAACAATTATTGTATCGCTGGCTGGATGTACTAATAGAGCAACGTCAGCTGCAACAAAAGCAAGGACAGTATACCAACCTTGTGCCATTGTCAGCAGACTCTGTTAATACTCTGGTAGAAGAAGTTAGAGTCAGATGGGCAAATACACCAGAATTGGTAAATATCGTCCAACAATGTGGAGAAAATTTGGCAGATGTATTAATTGGTGAACAAGAACCATTGGGGTTGTACTTTGCGGCAGCAAACAACAAAGCAGGAAGTTCAAATCCAGAGTCGCCCCTAAATACTCACTTAAAAGAAATTATGCGGGCAAGCTTGATGGCGGTGGTGAAGTCACTGCCACCTAATCTGAACCTAAGAATTCTAGAGATTGGGGGTGGACAAGGTATCGCCACAGATGAATTGCTACCTATATTGCCCCTAAAACAAACAACCTACACTTTTACAGATGTCGGTGGTTTGTTCCTAAACCAAGCCCGACAGAAGTTTAGCGATTATCCATTTGTTGCATATCGTTTCCTAGACATTGAGAAACCTCCTACTGAGCAAGGGTATTCTAGCCACAGCTATGATGTGGTGGTAGCAGTCAATGTGTTGCACGTAACCCAGAATATAAAAACAACCCTTGAGCATGTACGCTCGTTGTTAGCTCCTGGTGGATTCTTATTATTATGGGAGATCACTCAACCTCAATTAGACTTCGACATCACGGATGGTCTGCTGATGAATCCCCTAGAGGATGAACAACGCAGCCAGGGGAATCCGTTTTTGTCACAGCAGCAGTGGCAGGAAGCACTGCACTCGAATGGATTTATTGAGGTAGCAGCTATTTCAGAAACCGAAACTTTCGGAGAACAGATTTTAGTGGCTCAGGTTTCTGCGTTAGCAACTGACTCAGCACCTGTCGCATTTACCGCGACCTTTGAGCAAAAGAATGTTGACCAGAACCATCAAGTCTTATTAAACAAAAAGCCGGATATTGCTGACTGGTTTTATATCCCATCCTGGAAACGCTCTATGCCACCGCAGCCTTTTAAATCGAGTGTTAACGCGACTCAGCCGAACTGCTGGTTAGTGTTTGTGGATGAGTGTGGCTTTGGTGAAACAATGGTGAAGCGGCTGATACTTGAGGGTCAGGATGTCATTACCGTAAGCGTTGGGGAACAGTTTAACCGCTTAAGCGATCGTCTGTATACGATTAATCCCCGACAAAGGGATGACTATGATGCCCTGCTTAAAGAACTTCGCTCACTGAACAAAACCCTGAAAAAGATTGTTCATTTATGGAATGTCACGCCGAACAGTTATGGAGAATTGGCAATTGATTACCTGGAAAAGTCTGAAGCTCTAAGTTTTTGGAGCCTGCTGTTTCTCACCCAGGCACTTGGGGAAAATAATCAAACAGATTCTCTTCAAATTGAGGTAATTTCAAACAATATGCAGGAAGTGACAGGTTCAGACGTACTGTGCCCAGAGAAGGCACTCGTACTCGGACCATGTAAGGTCATTCCACAAGAATACTCAAACATAACCTGTCGGAGCATTGATGTAGTTATTCCCTCGGCAGAAAGTCGGCAAGAGGAAAAACTTATAGACCAACTCCTCAACGAGCTACAAACCCAAACATCTGATCAGGTGATAGCTTACCGTGGACATCATCGCTGGGTACAAGATTTTGAACCAGTCCGTTTGAATCAAGTGGGTGAAAGCAAACAACGCTTAACAGAGAAAGGAGTTTACCTAATTACTGGTGGATTAGGGGGTGTCGGTCTGGCACTGGCAGAATATCTAGCACAGATTGTACAGGCAAAACTGATACTGATTGGGCGATCGCCTTTTCCCAACCGCTCAGAATGGGAACATTGGCTATTCACTCACGAGCAGCAAAATGCTGTAAGCTCTAAAATTCGGAAATTACAGACTATGGAAGCACTGGGTGCAGAAGTTATGGTAGTCAGCGCTGACGTTACCAATCTCGAACAAATGTCGGCAGTACTCAAAAAGAGCAAGCAGCAATTTAGTCAAATTAATGGTGTGATCCATGCAGCCGCAGTCTCAGGAGGAGGGATGATTCAACTAAAAGCAAAAGAAGCGGCAGTAAGTACATTAGCACCGAAGGTCAGAGGAATACGGGTACTCGAAGCTCTCTTTAAAGATGACGATCTGGATTTCTTTGTACTTTGTTCATCACTCAGTTCATTTTTAGGCACTTCTGGGATGGTAGATTATACTGCCGAAAATGCCTTCATTGACGCATTTGCTCACTACAATACTTTTAAACATGGAACTTTTATCAGATCCATTAACTGGGATAGGTGGAACAGTGTAGGAATGGCAGTTGCTGTCGAAGCACGGCATAAGGAGATCACAGGAGAAGAATTGACAGCAGGAATGACCTGTTTTGAGGCAATTGAGGCTTTTAGACGCATTCTGTGTAATAGCACAGTGCCTCAGGTCATTGTATCGACACAAGATTTCCCAACCTTGATGAAGCCAAAAGAATCTACCAAATCTTTGGCAGAGGAATTAACTCAACTAACTCGTTCGCAACCAACTCACCCCCGCCCCAAATTGGGGAATGCTTATGTTGCCCCCCGCAACGAAGTTGAGCGAACTATTGCAGATATTTGGCAACAACTTTTGAGTATAGAAAAGGTGGGCATTTACGACAACTTCTTTGAGTTGGGAGGAGATTCTTTATTTGCAACTCAGTTGATTGCTCGGTTGTGCCAATATTTCCAGATAGAACTGTCTTATAAAGGCTTTTTTAATGGTTCAACTATAGCTGCATTGTCTGAGGTGATTGTAGAAAAACTGGCAAAACAGACAGATCAAGAAGAACTAGCTAAAGCCTTAGCAGATATTGAACAATTATCAGAAAAAGAAGTACAAGCTATACTTACTTCATCTAATTAAGTAATTAACAGCAATCTAAAATTTTGAATACTTTCAGGAGTAGATTATGCTCAATAAGTTAAATTACGCGAAAATGATATTTTTTCTTTTACTGATCAAGCTTATAACAATATTTTATCGAAAAGATAATATTCACCGCTTTCAAAAGGCTATGATGTCTTTTATAATTGGTTTTAAAAGCAATAAAACATCTCAAAAATTAAAAGATTTTTTATATCCTGAAATTACCCATAAAGCCTGGTATGAACCTGATGATTATGACGTTTTACAGTTGGTAAATTATACGCTAATAAAAGGATTTGAAGACATAGAAAATGAGTGGCTAAATCATTTGTCATCTAACCAAAAAGTCGTAAGTCTTCTCAGTGCAAGTGAAGCATATTCACATCTTAAGGATGAAGATTGGCAAGGCTACCAATTAAGATTTGGAGGTAAATTCACACAGACAGGTCTTGCTCTTTTTCCTAAAACAGTAAAGATTTTGCATAAGTTAGAACCTTTTCTATATGCTAATGGTTTAGTAGAATTGATTGTTATGAAACCAAGTGTTTACATACCACCGCACAAAGATGACATGAATACTTCTTTAACATGTCATTTAGGAATAAAACTTCCAGAAAATTGTGGTTTAAAAGTCGGCGGTGAAACACGAAACTTAAAAAAAGGAAATATTTTATTTTTTGATAACAGTTTTGAACATGAAGCATGGAATTACAGCCAGGAAGAACGAGTAATTTTACTATTAGAGTTATATCATCCTGAACTAACAAATATAGAGAAAATTTTATTACAATTTATACTAACTGTTTGATTTAAAAGAAGTTTTTAAAAGTTGACATTAACATAAAATTACAAATAAATAACCTGGATATAACTATGCAATCAACACTTGCTTTTCCCGAAATTATTAAGTTGCTATTTTTGGCAATTGGGCTGATTTTTGTCACACATTTAGTCATATATCTACTGAAGAGAATGTGGCATAAGTCTCAATGTAAATTAGTATGGACACCAATTTCTGTGGTTGACCGTCGTAGTAACCTCTCTTATGATGATTTTCTCCAAGAGTATGCATCTGTTGGCAAGCCTGTGATCATTACTGATGCTATGAAAGATTGGGCAGCTATGAAAAAGTGGACTTTTGATTTCTTCAAATCAGAGTGCGGAGGAATCGAGTGTGTTGTGAAAAAAGACAATATGAAAACAGAGGCAGTAATGACTATTGCTGATTACATAGATTACATAACTGTTAGTAATAGTGACAGACGTTTGTACTTAGCTAACTGGTTTATTTCTTATCACCCAAAACTTTTAGAAGACTTTAAAGAACCAATTTACTTTCCCAATTGGTTACAGAGACTACCAAGAAATCTTTTAAGGAAATATGAATTAGATAACCCTGAACTATTTATAGGTCATAAAGATACATCAGTCGGTTTTCATAAAGACCCCAATAATGGTTCCGCATGGTTGGGAATGATTAGAGGCAGCAAACAAATAGTATTATTTACACCAGACCAAGAAGAGTTTTTATACGATGGAAGAGTTAATGTTTTCAACCCAGATCTAGACAAGTTTCCAATGTATGTTAAGACAACTCCAGTAGAAGTTATCCTAAAATCAGGAGAAATTTTATACATCCCGCCAAATTGGTGGCATCACGTAAAAAATCTTGAAGACAGCATCGCTCTGGGAAGCCTTTTATTAAATGAGTGGAACTCAGAATTATTTTTTCAATCTTTTTTAGAAAAAGTTCCAATTAAAGGTCATCTTTTACCATTAGTTTTAGAATTTCCTTGGATTGGCAAAGTTCTATTTACTATTGGTGTGATTTAAAGGACGGTAGATACTAAAATCAACTTTGTAATATTTCAGGATAAAACAAATGCTTAATTATAATTCAATAAAAATGAATTTATTCATTTTCTTTATACATTTATTAAAACCTTTTTATCTCCAACAAAAAATTTATCGCTTTGAGAAAGCTTTAAGATATTACGTAAAAATGATAACTAAATCAACTCTCAATTATACAGATAACACAAGCTTTGTATATCCTGATATTACTCATAAACCCTGGCATGAATCTGATGAAAATGATACGTTAAAATTCGTTTCTCAAATTCTCGAAAATGGATATACAGATATAGCAGATGAGTGGTTTAATTATTTGCATTCGGGGTATAATATAATTCCACGTTTAAAGCCAAGCGAAATATTTGGTGAATCATTTAAAAATAAAGATGAAGACTGGAAATATTATGTAATTTGGAGACATGGGAAATTTACGGAAGTAGGTTTATCTCTTTTTCCTAGAACAGGAAAATTTATATCTCAACTAAATTGTTTTCTATACTCTTTTGGTGAAGTGGTATTTATTGTGATGAAACCTGGAGTTGTCTTACCATCACATATTGATAACTTAAATATTTCTTTAACATGTCAATTAGGCATAACAATTCCAAAAGATTGTGGCATAAAAGTTGGCGGAGAAACGCGAAGTTGGACTAGAGGTAAGACTTTATTTTTTGAGAATAGTTTTGAACACGAAGCCTGGAATCAAAGTCAAGAAGATAGAGTGGTTTTATTGTTGGACTTATATCACCCAGAACTTACAAATGTTGAAAAAGCTTTATTAGATGTTATGCTGAAGCATTTAAATTTTACAGGCTAATAAATGTGAGTACTTTAAAATACAAGTGTTAATAAAAATTAAATAGACTCAAACTCTCTTCCCTCTTGCCTCATTCCAATGATAAACATTCACGCCGACCTACTTATCAAAAGAGAATTTTGGCGAATATAAGTACCTCCAGCAGTATGGAACTTCGACATCAATAAACGCCATAATTACGTTTATCTTCTCACACATTAAATTTTGCGACTATGAGTGACCTTTCTCAACGCATTGCTGCTCTCTCCCCAGAGAAACTAAAGCTTCTTGTGCAACGGCTTAATCAAAAAAAAGAAAATGTATTCTCGCAACCACAAATACCTCATCATAGTCGAGAAACCAACTCTTTTCCTTTATCTTTTGCTCAACAGCGACTGTGGTTTCTCGACCAGTTGCAACCGGGCAACATAGCCTATAACATTTTTCAAGGTTTACACTTAACAGGATGTATTAATGTACCAGCACTAAAGCAAAGCTTTAATGAACTAGTAAAACGTCACGAAGCGCTACGAACTACGTTTAGCGTAGTTAATGGGCAACCGCTCCAAGTTATTGCTCCTAATCTAGATGTAACATTACCTGTGATTGATTTACAGAAACTGCCTCCAGAACGAAGAAAGGTTGAGGTTCTGCGACTAGCTAATGAGCAAGTTCAACAGCCTTTTAACCTAGCTAAAGAGCCTTTACTGCGAGTAAGTCTACTGTGGCTAGCCGAACCAGAGTATGCGTTATTGTTGACAATTCACCACATCATCTCTGATGGTTGGTCTTTAAACGTACTCATTCGTGAGATAACAGCTCTTTACGAAGCCTTTTCTCATGGAAAGCCCTCTCCACTGCCAAAACTTCCTATCCAGTACGTAGACTATGCTATTTGGGAGCAAAAGTGGTTGCAGGGAGAAGTCTTAGAAAATCAACTGAACTACTGGCGACACCAATTAGGTAGCAATTTGCCTTCACCAAAGCTGCCTACTGATAGACCACGTTCAGCAGTCCCAAGCTTTTGCGGTGCAACTTATAATTTTGATTTGTCTTTAAACCTGTATCAAGAACTCCAGAAACTGAGCCAGCAAGAGAATGTTACCCTTTTTATGATTCTGTTGGCTGCCTTAACAATGCTGTTGCACCGTTACACTATGCAAGACGAGATTGTGGTTGCTACTGATGTCTCGAACCGGAATCAGGTTGGAACTCAGGGGTTAATCGGGTTTTTCGTTAACATATTGCTTTTACGTACCAACCTTGGAGGTAATCCCACTTTTTGGGAACTGTTGGCTCGGGTGCGAGAAGTGACTTTAGGGGCATATGACCATCAAAATCTACCCTTCGCCAAGCTGGTGAAAGAATTACTGCCCGATAGACATCTGAGCCAAACGCAAATGTTTGAGATGTTATTCGTCATGGAGAATGGATTTCTCAATCATACTCTTGAGATTCCAGGACTGACTCTCAGTCCACTTAAGAGTGACCACGAGAGTGCAAAGTTTGATTTGGCTCTTTTTATAGTGGAAACAGAGCAAGGATTGGTGAGGAACTACTGGCACTACAACTCTCACCTTTTTGATCGTAGTACCATTGCTCGCTTATCAGGTCATTTAACAACGTTATTAAATAGTATTGTGGCAAACCCTGATGCCCGAATTAATACTTTAGAAATATTAACAGAAACTGAACTCGAACAACAAGCTGTGACAAAAATTCAGAAAAAAACTGCCAAAATTAATAAATTTAAAGCAGTTCAGCCTCAAGCCATCAAATTGTCACAAGATACTTTGATTAAGACTCGATGTTTCCCAAATAGTGAAAAATTTCCTTTAATAATAACTCCAAACTGTGATATCTTTGATAATATAAATTGGGCTAAAAATAACCATGAGTTTATAGAAACAAAGTTACTACATCATGGTGCAATCCTTTTCCGAGATTTTGGAATCGCAGATTCAGTTGGCTTTGAAAATTTAGCTGAAGCTATTTCTCCTAAATTATTCAATCAGTATGGCGATTTGCCCCGTGAAGGCATCAGTGGTAAAGTTTACGGTTCTACTCCCTATCCATCAAACAAAGCTATCCTCTTTCACAATGAAAGCTCTCACTTGCATCGTTGTCCATTAAAAATTTGGTTTTTCTGCGTACAACCAGCACAACAAGGCGGAGAAACGCCGATAGTTGACTGTCGGAAAGCTTACCAAATCCTCAATCCTCAGCTACGAAAAAAATTAGTTGAAAAACAACTAATGTATGTTCGTAATTTCACAGATGGTTTAGACGTAAGTTGGCAAGACTTCTTTCGTACCGATGATAAAGCTGTAATAGAAAATCATTGTAGTCAAGCTGGCATTGATTTTGAATGGGATGATAATAACGGTTTAGTAACTCGCCAAATACGTCCAGCAATAGCAGTACATCCCAAAACAAGTGATTTGGTATTTTTCAATCAAATCCAACTACATCACGTATCTTATTTAGATATGGAAGTTCGAGAATCTTTATTATCTTTATTTACGAATAATAAGTTGCCACGTAATGTTTATTACGGTGATGGAACTCCTATAGAAGATTCAGACATTGCCGAAATTAATGAGGTTTATCAACAGTCAAAGACGAGCTTTCATTGGCAAAAAGGAGACATCTTAATGTTAGATAATATGCTGGTTGCACACGGACGCTATCCCTATTTAGGACAACGCAAAATTGTGGTAGCAATGGGAGAAATGATTCAAAGCCAACACATTGCTTACCAAAGCAGTCAAGGAGGAAGTAAATGATCATTGAAACTATTAATGGTTTTCGACTTTCTTCTGGACAAAAACGTCTTTGGTTATTGCAACAAGATAGTGATGCTTACTTAACTCAAGGTTCCATTTTAGTAGAAGGTCATCTCCAACCAGAAGTTTTAAAGGCGGCTATACAGCAAATCGTGAATCGACATGAAATTCTTAGAACCAGATTTTCTCGCTTACCTGGTGTTAAGACTCCTATTATGATTGTGCTTGATAGTAGTTCATTATTATGGCAATATATTGATTTAAGTGATTGTTATCAACAAGAACAGTCATCGAAAGTTGAGGAAGTTTTTCAGGAGAATAAATACAAAGTTTTTGACCTTGAGCAAGGTTTAATACTACGTATGATTTTAGTTAAACTGTCTAATCAAAAATATAGTTTACTGATTTACTTACCTGCTATTTGTGCAGATACTCAAACGATTAAGAATTTAGTTAATGAAATTAGTCATTCTTATTATTGCTGTGTAGAAGAACAGAAAATTGACAATGAAGCTGTGCAATTCATACAATTTTCCGAATGGCAAAATGAATTACTTACAGATGAGGATGCTCCTACTGCTAATGAATACTGGTTTCAGCAAAAAATAGCTTCGTTAGCTACAATAAAGTTACCTTTTGAAAATAAGTGTTTGAAAAAATCTGCATTTGAAATAGACTGTTTCCAGTTAGTAATCAGTTCTAAACTGATAGCAATTGAAAACTTAGCACTCAAGTATGATACCACTGTTGCTGTCGTGTTATTGGCCTGTTGGCAAACGCTGATTTGGCGACTCACAGGAGAGTCAGAGATTGTCATTGGCACAGCTTGCGATCGCAGAGAATATGAAGAACTCAATGATGTCTTAGGACTGCTTGCTACCTGGATACCAATTAAAACTCATTTCATACCAGATTTACGCTTCCAAGAAGTCTTAGAACTTGATAGAAAAACTCTAGATGATGCTATAGAATGGCAGGATTATTTTGTCCCTGAATCCGTAGAAAAGGGTAATATTTTAGCATTTCCCATTGGTTTTGAGTTTGAGCAATTACCAGAAAAATGCTTTGCCAATAATGTTTCATTTTCGCTAGAAAAATTCTCTAGTTGCATTGAACCATTTAAAGTTAAATTAACTTGTACTCAGCATCAAAACTCTTTGGTTGCAGAGTTCTACTACGATGTTAATTACTTCTCGAACGATACTATTGAGCGTTTAGCCGGATACTTTCAAACTTTATTAACAAGTGCAACTGCCAACCCAGCACAGAAAATTAGTCAATTAGAAATGATTAGCGCTAGCGATCGCCAACAATTGCTAGTATTGAACCAAACGCAGATTAATTATCCAAAAGATAAATGCATTCACCAACTATTTACAGAACAGGTTGAAAAAACACCCAACAACATTGCTGTTGTCTTTGAAGACCAGCAATTGACTTATGCACAACTGAACCGCAAAGCTAATCAACTAGCTCATTACTTACAAAAACTGGGAGTCAAGCCAGAAGTTGTAGTTGGGCTGTGCGTAGAGCGATCCCTAGAAATAATCGTGGGACTTCTTGGTATCCTCAAAGCAGGTGGAGCTTACCTACCATTAGACCCCACCTTACCAACTTCTAGTATTACCTGGCGATCGCAAGATGCTCAAGTACCAATATTGCTAACACAACAGCATTTGGTTGAGCGTCTTTCAGAAAGCACAGCACAGATAGTTAGCCTAGATAGCGATTGGCAAGTCATTAATCAACAAGCCAGCGAAAATCTAACCAGTCAGGTGAAATCGGAAAATTCAGCATATGTCATTTACACCTCTGGTTCTACAGGTGTGCCTAAAGGCGTTGTTGTTGAGCATCAGCAATTACTTAACTACCTGCATAGTATCCAAGAAATCCTGAATCTTCCGCCTGATGCCAGTTTTGCTACTGTTTCCACCTTTGCCGCAGACTTAGGTAACACCGCGATATTTCCTTCCTTGTGTCGTGGCGGATGTCTGCATGTAATTTCTAGCGATCGCGCTGCCGATCCCCAAGCTTTGGCAGATTACTTTCACCGCTATGCGATCGACTGCCTCAAGATTGTGCCTACCCACTTAAAAGCCTTACTAACATCACAGACAAACAAGCAAATTTTACCCCGCCAACGGCTAGTACTAGGAGGTGAAGCAACAAGTTGGAATTTGATTGAGCAGATTCGGCAGTTAGCACCAGAGTGCGAAATTATTAATCACTATGGGCCAACCGAAACCACCGTAGGTGTGACAACCTTCAAAGTCAGTAAGGAAGCAACTAGCGAGGAATATGAAACAGTTCCTATTGGTCGTCCACTCCCTAACACCCAAATTTATCTGCTCGACTCTCTGGGGCAATTAGTCCCAATGGGAGTACCTGGAGAACTTCACATTGGTGGTGCTTGTTTAGCACGGGGTTATTTGCACCGACGAGATTTAACTGCTGAGAAATTTATTAACGACCCTTTTAATCCTGGGAAACGCCTGTACAAAACCGGAGACTTAGTTCGTTATCTCAGCGATGGTAACATCGAATTTTTGGGACGAATTGACAACCAAGTTAAAGTCCACGGCTTCCGCATTGAGTTAGGGGAAATTGAAACTGCATTATTGAAACACCCAGCTGTCAGTGAAACCGTGGTGATAGCCCAGGAGGATGAAACGGGGAATAAACGTTTAGTAGCTTATGTAGTGCCTAAACATGAAGCGGCTCCCGCAAGTACCGAACTGCGCCAATTTCTGCTTGAGTTGCTGCCTGAGTATATACTGCCTGCTTTTTTTGTGCAGCTCAAGGCTTTGCCTTTGACAGCTAATGGCAAAGTGAATCGCCAAATGCTGCCAGCACCCAATACGACAAGACCTGAGTTGAAAGCAGCTTATGTTGCACCACGCACTGCAAAAGAGGAAATATTAGCCCAGATTTGGGCGCAAGTCCTGAAAGTCCAACAGGTGAGTATTCACGATAACTTCTTTGAGTTGGGTGGTGACTCCATCATCAGTATTCAGATTGTTGCCAGAGCTAATCAGCAAGGTCTCAAGCTGACTCCTAAGCAATTGTTTGAACATCAGACAGTTGCTGATTTAGCAGCAGTAGCTGACACTAATAGAGTTACTCAAGCTGAACAAGGACTGGTAACAGGTCAAATGCCTCTCACCCCGATTCAGCATTGGTTCTTTGAACAAAATCAGCCCGTTCCTCATCACTGGAACCAAGCAATTTTGCTGCAAGTGCAACAAGTGATGCCTTTAGCAACATCTTTGACGAACGCTCCAGTACTATTGGAGAAAGCAGTGCAGCATTTACTCCTGCATCACGACGCACTACGTCTACGTTTTGTCAAGGCTGAATCAGGTTGGCAACAGATTAACGCTGATGCGGAAGAAATCACACCATTTATCAGATTGGATTTGTCGGCGTTGTCCGAAGTGGATGGTAAATCAGTTATAGAAACAACAGTAAATCAGTTGCAAACCAGTTTAAACCTGTTGTTAGGGCCTTTAGTACGTGTTGCTTTCTTTGAGTTTGGTAAAAACAAACCCAGTAAGCTGTTGATTATCATCCACCACCTAGCTGTTGATGGTGTCTCTTGGCGAATTTTGTTAGAGGATCTGCAAACAGCCTACGAACAACTAGAACGAGGTGAGGTAATACAACTACCAGCGAAAACAACTTCATTTAAACAATGGGCTGAAAAACTCACAGAGTACACCCACTCAGCAGCAGTTCACCAAGAACTGGACTACTGGTTGAGTCAAGCTAAAAAACTTGTTCCTTGTTTGCCAGTAGACTATTTGGGCAACGAAAACACACTAGTGTCAGAAAAGACAATATCAATAAAACTCAGTGTGGAAGAAACCCAAGCCCTGCTGCAAAAGGTTCCAGCTGCCTACGGGACGCAAATCAATGATGTATTGTTAACTGCACTAGTGCAAGCATTTGCACAGTGGACGGGAGAAAAATTGCTATTAGTTGAACTCGAAGGTCATGGACGTGAGGAAATTTTTGCTGATGTGGATTTATCACGCACAGTTGGTTGGTTCACTACCCATTTTCCAGTGCTATTGAGTTTAGAAGAAGTTGACAATCTTGGAGCAGCGTTGAAGTTGGTGAAAGAGCAGTTGCGTGGTATTCCAAAGCGAGGAATTGGCTACGGGTTGCTGCGCTATTTGAACAAAGATGAAGAAACTATCAAGCAATTGCAAGCTTTACCTGAGGCTGAAGTGAAATTTAATTATTTGGGTCAATTTGACCAAGTTCTGTCTTCCTCATCACTGTTTGAACCAGCTCAAGAGTCGAGTGGAGCAGAGCGCAGTCTACAGGGAAGCCGAAACCGTTTGTTAGTCATTAACGGGTTGATTGCTTCGGGTCAACTACAACTGAATTGGAATTATTGTGAGAATATTCATCACCAAACCACGATTGAGAATCTCGCTCAGAGTTTTGTAGAAGCGTTACACAAACTAATTCACCACTGTCAGTCCTCTGACGCTGGGGGTTACACACCTTCCGATTTTCCTCAAATGCAGTTTAGCTCACAAGAGCTTGATGAACTGCTTGCAGAACTATAGTGAATCAATATTATAAATAATGGAAAATAAAAAAAATATAGAAAATATTTATCCTCTTTCCCCTACGCAACAGGGCATACTCTTTCATACTCTCTATGCACCCAAGTCAGGGATATATTTGGCTCAAATTAGCTGCACCCTGAGCGGCCCGGTCAATATTTTAGCGTTAAAGCAAGCCTGGGAACTGGTCATGGAGCGGCACTCAGTATTGCGTACCTCTTTTCATTGGGAACGTCGCGACCAACCATTTCAAGTAGTTTATCGCTATGTAAACTTGCCTTGGGAGCAGTTTGATTGGCAAGAAATCTCGTCAATTGAGCAACAAGAATTACTAAAAAATTTCTTGCAGGCAGATAGTCAGCGAGACTTCGACCTTAACAAACCACCATTAATGCGCTTGATTTTGATTCAGTTAGCTCAGGACAAGTACCAATTTATGTGGAGTAAACACCATCTAATTCTAGATGGGTGGTCAACAGCAATAGTTTTCCAGGAAGTTTTTGAAGCTTACTCAGCGCTAAATCATCACAAAGATTTACCAATCATCCGTACCAAACCTTATGGGGACTACATTGCTTGGCTACGACAGCAAGACCTATCTCGCTGTGAGGCTTTCTGGCGGCGTACTCTCAAAGGTTTTACTGCACCCACTCCTTTTAGAGTAGATCGAACTTTGGGAGCTTCCCATAGTGGACAGAAAGACCACGGTGAGCAACAAATCCAGCTTTCACAATCAACAACATCTGCTTTAACAACTCTAGCACAGCAACATCAGCTAACCTTGAACACACTGGTACAAGGAGCTTTCGCTTTACTCTTGAGTCGTTACAGTGGCGAGGAAGATATTGTTTTTGGGGCAACTTCTTCTGGTCGTCCGCCAGAAATCAGAGAAGTCGAAAACATAGTAGGTGTTTTTATTAACAATCTACCAGTGCGAGTATTGGTGATACCCGATGAATTTCTTGTGCCTTGGCTCAAAAAACTGCAAGCTCAAGCAATTGAGGCACGAGAATATGAGTATACACCGTTAGTGGAAGTCCAAGCATGGAGTGAGGTGCCACGAGGTACACCTTTATTTGAGAGTATTTTGGTTTTTGAAAATTATCCTGTGGACTCTTCCTTAGGACAACAAAGCAAAAACCTAAATATCGATGAAGTTCGCTTTGTTGAATCGATAAATTACCCGCTGACTGTACTGGTAGATGCTGGTTCACAGTTATTACTTAACGTTTGGTATGATACTCTACGTTTTGATACAGCTACCATTACTCGAATGTTAGGGCATTTGCGGACTTTGCTAGAAGGGACGGTGGCTAATCCTGAGAGGCGTTTAAAGGACTTGCCTTTATTAACACCAACCGAGCAGCATCAGCTATTAGTAGAGTGGAATGATACTCAAGCTGACTATTCTAGTAATCAGTGCATACATCAACTGTTTAAAGCTCAAGTAGAACGATCGCCTGATGCTATTGCGGTAATTTTTGAAAACCAATATTTGACTTACCGAGAACTCAACCAGCGAGCTTACCAGCTAGCGCATTACCTGCAAAAACAGGGAGTTAGACCAGAGGTGCTGGTGGGAATTTACCTGGAGCGATCGCTCGATATGGTGGTGGCAATCTTGGGTATTCTCAAAGCCGGTGGTGCTTATGTACCCCTCGATTTGGCGTATCCACCAGAGCGCTTAGCTTTCATTTTGGATGATGCTCAAGTATCAATCTTATTAACTCAGCAGCAATTGCTGGAGAAGTTACCAGAACCTCCAGCAACAGTAGTTTGTTTAGATACAAACTGGGAGCGTATTTCACAGGAGAGCCAGGAGGACTTAATCAATAAATCCACGCCTGGCGACCTAGCTTATATCATCTATACCTCCGGTTCTACAGGTCAACCCAAAGGTGTTTTAGTCAACCATGCAAATGTCACCAGGCTATTCACTGCAACTCAGTCTTGGTTTCACTTCAATCAACAAGACGTGTGGACACTTTTCCACTCAATTGCCTTTGACTTTTCTGTATGGGAACTTTGGGGCGCTCTACTCCACGGTGGCAGGTTAGTCATAGTACCTTACCTAGTCAGCCGATCGCCCAGAGACTTCTACAATTTGTTGTGCGAACACCAGGTGACAGTACTTAACCAGACACCTTCTGCCTTTCGCCAACTCATGCAGGAAGAAGAGTTTTTCATTAGTACGAATGACCAAGCTGCAAGTCGCCCCCACAAAACTCTTGCCTTGCGCTTGGTAATTTTCGGTGGAGAAGCCTTAGAACCTCAAAGCTTAAAACCTTGGTTTGACCGCCACGGCAACAAGTTTCCTCAGTTAGTCAATATGTACGGCATTACAGAAACCACCGTGCATGTAACTTATCGCCCATTAACAGCAGCAGATACTACCAAAACGGGGAGTGTTATCGGTCGGTCAATTCCAGACTTAAATATATATTTATTAGATAAAAATTTGTCACCAATACCAATTGGAGTTCCTGGTGAATTGTACATTAGTGGTGCTGGTGTGGCGCGTGGTTATCTTAATTGCCCAGAACTGACCGCCGAACGGTTTATTTCCAATCCCTTTAGCACAAACTCTAAACATCACCTTTATAAGTCTGGTGATTTGGCACGTTATCTACCCAATGGAGATATTGAGTATCTGGGGCGAATTGACCATCAGGTCAAGATTCGCGGTTTCCGCATCGAGTTAGGAGAAATTGAGGCAACTTTGGGACAATACCCTAGTGTGCGAGATACGGTGGTTCTGGTTCAAGAGGACGACTCAGGCAACAAGTACTTAGTGGCTTACATTGTTCCTAACTCTCAGCCAGCCCCTACGAGTATTGAACTGCGAAACTACCTCAAGGAGCAAATGCCAAACTATATGTTGCCAGCAGCATTTATAATCCTGGAGGCGCTGCCTTTAACAGCTAATGGTAAAGTCGATCGTCGCTCCTTACCTGCACCCGATACAGTAAGACCAGAATTAGGCGAAGCTTTTGTGGCACCTCGCACACCTGTAGAGGAATTATTGGTTGGGATTTGGTCTCATGTCTTGCATATTGAGCAGGTTGGCATCCACGACAACTTTTTTAATGTGGGTGGACACTCTTTACTGGCTACTCAAGTGATGTCCCGCTTGTACAAAACCTTTCAGATACAGCTACCACTGCGCTATTTATTCGAGTCACCCACTATTGCCGGATTAGCGGAGCATGTTGAAACAGCAATCAGGGCTGATTCAACACTAGCAGTTCCGCCTCTTAAGTCGGTTTCCCGGAATCAAAATTTACCCTTGTCTTTTGCTCAACAGCGGCTGTGGCTCCTCAACCAGTTAGAGTCTAGTAACCCCATATACAATGTTCCTGCGGCAGTGCGCCTGACGGGTCAACTTAACATCACAGCCCTAGAACAAAGTTTTAATGAAATTGTTAGGCATCATGAGGTTTTGCGAACTCGGTTTGTCGCAGTTGATGGGCAACCGTTTCAGGTTGTTGAACCAACTTTAACTTTGCCTTTGCCAATAGTAGATTTGAGATCGCTCCCTGAGACAGAACGAGAAGCTAAAGTTCAAAATTTAGCTCAACAGGAAGCTAATCAAGCCTTTGATTTAGCCAAAGATGCATTGCTACGATTGGTGTTGCTGCAACTGGGCGAGACAGAACATATCTTACTGCTGACAATGCACCATATTATTTCAGATGCCTGGTCTGTAGGAATACTTATTAGAGAAATCGGGGAACTTTACAAAGCCTTCTGTGCCAAAAAGCCTTTGTCACTTCCAGAGTTGCCGTTGCAATATGCGGATTTTGCTATTTGGCAACGACAGTGGTTGCAGAAAGAGATACTAAAAACTCAGTTAAATTACTGGAAACAGCAACTAGACGGTGCTCCTCCCTTATTGCAATTACCTACAGACCGACCACGACCGACAGTGAGAACCTTTCAGGGTGCAACGCGATCATTTATCCTACCAAAGCCCTTAACTGAGGAAATCAAAAACCTTAGCTACCGCGAAGGGGTAACTTTGTTCATGACTCTGCTAACAGCGTTCAATACTTTGCTGTACTGCTGGACACGACAGGAAGATATTATTGTCGGCTCGCCTATTGCCAACCGCACTCGCACAGAACTTGAAGGGCTAATAGGGTTTTTTGTCAGTACCTTAGTTTTGCGTACTGATATGTCTAACAATCCTAGTTTCTCAGAGTTACTAGGTCGGGTACGTGACAATACCTTAGAAGCTTACTTGCACCAAGATTTACCCTTCGAGAAACTGGTGGAGGAATTACAGCCTGAGCGAAATCCTAGCTACAATCCGCTGTTCCAGGTGTGGTTTGTCTTGCAAAATGCTCCAATGACTACCTTAGAGCTTCCAAGTCTGAGTATAACTTCCTTAGATATTGACAACCAGACAGCTAAGCATGACTTGAGGTTTGAGCTAGTAGAAAGTGCAGTAGGTCTTACTGGCTCAATTGGCTACAGAGTTGACTTATTTAAAGCAGCTACTATTGCTCAAGTTGTCAAAAATTTTGAAATCCTGCTGCTTGAGATTGTCAATCAACCCAATACTAAGCTCAGCAAACTAGCAGAAATACTTGCTGAAGCTGATAGAAAACAACAACAAAAAAGAGAACAAGAACTTGAAGAGTCTACTCGTCAAAAGTTCAAGATGACTAAGCGCAAGACTATCAGTGGAGTTTAAGTTCGTTTAAATAATAGGAAAAATTGTGAACAACTCAGAACTTAATCAGCCTAATATCAAAAAGTTAGGAAATTTCCGGCGGCAAGCTGTCCGTCTTTCTCCAACAGAATTGGTCAAAACAGAGTATTTCCAACCTGATAAACTATTACCGATGATAATTCAGCCTTCGATAGAAGGGCTGAATATCGCTCCTTGGTTTCAGGAAAATCGAGAGTTTATTGAAACAAGTTTACTAAAGCACGGAGGCATCCTTTTTAGAAATTTTCAGATAAATAAAATTTCTGACTTTGAAAATTTCATTAAGGCTGTTACCTCTAAGCTATTGGAGTATTCTTATCGTTCAACACCGCGCAGTCAGGTCAGCGGCAACATCTACACTTCAACTGAATACCCAGCTGAACAATTCATTCCATTACATAATGAAATGTCGTACTCTCGCACCTGGCCAATGAAGATTTTTTTTCATTGTGTCACAAAAGCTCCACAGGGAGGAGATACACCAATTGCTGATAGTCGCAGAGTTTTCGCACAGATTCATCCAACTATCAGAGAAAAATTTCAGCAAAAAAATGTCATGTATACAAGAAACTATGGGCAGAACCTAGACCTTCCTTGGGAAAACGTTTTTCAAACAAATAACAAAGTCAAAGTAGAGGCATATTGCCGTAATCATAGTATTGAATTTGAATGGTATGGTCAAGATTGTCTGAGAACTCGGCAAATTTGCCAGGCAGTTGCTACCCATCCTCAAACTGGCGAAATCGTTTGGTTTAATCAAGCACATTTATTCCATGTATCAAGCCTCAACTCAGCGGTACGAAAAGGTTTACTAGCCGGTTTCAAAGAAAAAGAACTTCCACGTAATGCTTATTATGGTGACGGTTCATCAATTGAAACCTCTGTATTAGACCAAATTCGGGAAGTTTACCAACAAGAAGCGATTACTTTTCCTTGGCAAGCAGGGGATGTATTGTTGTTAGACAATATGTTGGTTTGTCATGGACGTACACCATTTAGAGGTTCTCGAAAAGTTTTAGTGGGTATGTCAGAACCTTTTAGTAGTTTAACTGAGAAAAAAATAGTTATATAAATTCAAGATAGAGGTGCAAAATGCAAACGGAAGTTATTGAAGGCTATCGTCTTTCTCCTCAACAAATGCATCTTTGGTCATTACAGCAATTTGAGCCGACAGTGCCTTATCGTGCTCAGTTTGCCTTTGTTATTGAGGGAAATCTCAATCAAAACATGCTAGAGGTTGCTTTACAGAAAGTTGTCAATCGACATGAGATTCTCCGCACAAACTTCTGTTGTCTACCTGGAATGACTATTCCACTTCAAGCAATAGCTGATAGCAGTATGCCATCAGTTAATTATCACGATTTTAGTAAATTAGATGTACAGGAACAAAATAGCAAAATTCAAGTATTTTTTGAGGAAGTACTGAAATTACCTTTGAATTTTCAACAAGGTTCACTTTTACATATATCGCTAATAACTTTGGCAGAAAATAAGTATATATTGCTGATTAGTTTACCAACTCTTTGTGCTGATGAGGCAACTATAATAAATTTAATGCGTGAAATCAGCTATTTATATGGAGAATCTTGGCATGAAAAAGAATTAGATGCTGAACCAACACAATATGCAGATGTTGCTGAATGGCAAAATCAGCTTCTAGAAGCAGAAGAGGCACAAGCAAGAATAAAATCTTGGTGCAAACATGACCTAAGTATTGCTTTAGCACTGAAATTACCTTTAGAAAATCATCCTAATTGCAAATTAACATTTCAGCCTCAGTTTTTGAGCTTAAATATTAATATAGATTTATTGAAAAAGTTAGAAATACTAGCAAATAAATATAAGAGTAATACTTCTAATCTCTTACTAAGTTGTTGGTTAGTTTTACTGTGGCAGCTCACTGGAGAGCAAAATATTATCATTGGTAAAACTGGCGATGGTCGTAAATATGAAGAGTTAGAGCAAGCGCTAGGGCTTTTTGCCAAATATCTACCCCTAACTTGTCATTTGGATGATAAATTCCAATTTATTGAATTACTGAACAAAGTTGATGAATCGGTTAAGGAAGCATATAAATTACAAGATTATTTTAGTTGGGATAAAGTTATAGAATTGTCTGATGATATAAAATCAGAATTGTTTCCCTTCTGTTTTGATTTTTCAGAACAACCTCAAAACTATTGCATCAACGACTTATCATTTTCAGTTCTTCAGCATTACGTCTATTTTGACCGCTTCAAAGTTAAACTTTATTGTATTCGCCGAGATGATGTTCTGAATGTAGAATTTCACTATGATTCTGCTTTGTATGATTTAAAAGTTATTGAGCGCTTGGCAAGTCAATTTCAAACTTTGTTAGAAAGTGCGGTTAACCGACCAGAAGCAGCAATAGGGAAGTTAAACATCTTAAATCTTAGTGAACGGCAGCAACTGTTAGGCAAATTTAATCAAACGCAAATTGAGTACCCCCAAGTTAAGTGTATTCACCACCTTTTTGAGGAACAAGCAAATAGCACACCAAACAATGTTGCTGTTGTATTTGAAGACAAACAAATAACTCATGCCCAACTCAATGCCAAAGCTAATCAACTAGCCCATTACTTGCAGCGACTGGGTGTGGGAAAAGAGGTCTTGGTAGGACTTTTGATGGAGCGATCGCTTGAGGTAATAGTAGCAATTCTTGCTATCCTCAAAGCTGGCGGCGCATACTTGCCGTTAGATCCGGCTTTACCAAAAGAAGGGTTAGCTTTGCGGTTACAGGAAGCTCAAGTATCATTAGTTATCAGTAATTCGTCATTAGTAATTGACAAAGAACTTTTGACCAAAGGACAAAACCAACTCATTTGCTTGGATACAGATTGGGAAGCGATCGCTCAAGAACCCGATAATAATCCTAGTAGCGAAGTTCAACCCCAGAATTTGGTTTATGTGCTGTTCACCTCCGGCTCTACAGGCAAACCCAAAGGTGTTGCTGTTGAGCATCAGCAACTTTTTAACTATGTAAATGCGATTAGAGACAGACTAGACCTTTCGGTATGTACTAGTTTCGCTATCGTTTCTACATTTGCTGCTGACTTGGGCAACACTGTTATCTTCTCTTCTCTGTGTAGTGGTGGATGTCTGTATGTGGTGTCGTCAGAACGTGCTATCAACCCTGAGTCTCTAGCAGAGTATTTTCATCGCCATCCCGTAGACTGCTTGAAGATTGTCCCTTCTCACCTAAGTGCTTTAATCACATCTTCTCGTGCCGCACAAATCTTACCTCGGCAGCGACTGATTTTGGGTGGTGAGGCTTGTAGTTGGGAGTTAATTGCCCAAATCCAGCAATTAGCTTCCGAATGCTTAATTTTCAACCACTATGGGCCGACAGAAGCCACTGTCGGCGTGCTAACTTATCCCATCAAGCAAGGACAAACTGTTGATTGTTCCCGTTCCCAAACAGTTCCTCTAGGTTGCCCAATTGCTAACACCCAAATTTATCTGCTGGACTCTTATTTGCAA
Organism: Nostoc sp.; assembly: GCF_036917535.1. GTDB lineage: Bacteria > Cyanobacteriota > Cyanobacteriia > Cyanobacteriales > Nostocaceae > Nostoc. The sequence continues at coordinate 79,140 of NZ_JBALDA010000017.1, read as the reverse complement.
CCAGTGCCCATTGGTACATCTGGAGAGTTATATATTGGGGGTGCGGGTGTGGCTAGGGGCTACTTGAACCAACCCGACCTGACAGATGAGAAGTTCATTTTACACTCCTTTGGAGACACAGAAGCGATCGCCTCTAGGCAACGCCTGTATAAAACTGGGGATCTAGCACGCTACTTACCGGACGGGAATATTGAGTTTCTCGGACGGATTGACCACCAAGTCAAAATTCACGGCTTTCGCATAGAGCTAGGAGAAATTGAAGCGGCACTGAGACAACACCCTGCGGTTCGAGAGATTGTGGTACTGGCTCGTGAGGAGCAACCGGGTAACAAGTGTTTGTTAGCATATATAGTTCCAGAAAAACAATCTATCCCCACTACAACTGAGCTACGAGGATTCCTCCAAGAAAAACTACCTCAGTACATGGTTCCCTCTACCTTCGTCAGGCTCAAGGCTCTGCCACTCTTGCCCAATGGCAAGGTAGACCGTCAAGCATTGCCAGTACCCGATAGCCGTTTTGATTTAAAAGTAACTTTTGTTACACCTCGCACAACTACTGAGAAACTGCTAGCTGGCATCTGGGCTGAGATTCTCAGACTTGAGCAAGTAGGAATTGATAATAACTTCTTTGAGTTGGGCGGAGATTCCATTCTCAGTATGCAGATCATTGCCAGAGCAAACCAGGCTGGTTTGCAGTTGACCCCCAAGCAGTTGTTTGAACACCAAACCATTGCCGAACTAGCAGCGGTAGTCGGCATAAACAAAGCGATTCAAGCTGAACAAGGGCTGGTGACAGGCACAGTGCCCCTTACCCCGATTCAGCATTGGTTCTTTGAACAGAATTTTCCCCAGATACACCACTGGAACCAAGCAGTTTTGTTGGAAGTTCGACAAGCTCTTGACCCAGTTTTGTTAGAACAAGCAGTGCAACAATTACTTAAGCACCATGATGTCCTGCGCTTGCGCTACAACCTTCAGGAGTCAGGCTGGCAGCAGATTAATGCTGACTTTGACGAGGTTGTGCCATTGACCTTGCTGAATTTGTCAACACTGTCAGAGATAGAGCAAAAATTAGCCATCTCAGCCGCTGTGGCTGAACTGCACAGCAGCCTGAACCTATCTTCAGGGCCGCTGCTGCGAATTGCTCTGCTTGACTTGGGCAGTACTAAGTCTCAACGGCTACTGATGATTATTCACCATTTAGTTGTTGATGGTGTGTCATGGCGGGTTTTGTTAGAAGACTTGCAAACTGCCTACAAACAGCTCACTCAAGGGGAAACAATGACACTACCACCCAAAACCACCTCGTTCAAGCATTGGGCAGAACGATTACAAGGGTATGTGCAGTCTCAAGCGTTACAACAAGAGCTAGATTATTGGTTAAGTGAGGTTCCTGGGCAAATTGACCAGCTTCCTGTGGACTTTCCTAGCGGCGACAACACTGTGGCTAGAGCTAATAGTATATTGTTAGCTTTAAGTCAACAAGAAACCCAAGCTCTATTGCAAGAGGTTTCAGCAGTTTATCAGACTCAAATCAATGATGTATTACTTACAGCTCTGGTACAAGCCGTTGAGCAGTGGACTGGTGCGCGTTCACTGCTAGTTGATTTAGAGGGGCACGGCAGAGAAGAAATTTTTGATGATGTAGACTTGTCGCGGACTGTTGGCTGGTTTAGCACCATTTTCCCTGTATTTCTGGATATTAGAGAATGTTCTAGAGTAGAAGATGCTTTGAAGTCTGTTAAAAATCAGCTTCGGAACGTTCCGAATCGAGGAATAGGCTATGGTTTGCTGCGCTATCTCGGCGATGAAAAAGCTGTGCCCTTGCTTCCGTATGCGCCGAAGGCAGAGATTAGATTTAACTATCTTGGTCAGTCTGACCAGATATTTCAGGATTCGTCCTTATTTGTACCAGCCCAAGAGTCTACAGAATCAGGACGCAGCCTGCAATCAAGCCGCAGCTATTTACTCGATGTCAACGGAATTGTTGCAGGAGGACAATTACAAATAAATTGGACATATAGCTCAGCAATTCATCACCGAACTACAATTGAGCGTCTAGCTGAGAATTTCATAGAGGCACTGCGCGAAATCATCGCTCACTGCCAGTCCTTGAGAACAGCAAGATACTTATCAGTTCCCCAAACAGAACCTTCTACAACAACTAGGAAGATAAGCGTTGAGGTTTTAAATACTGAAGCTGTACTAGATTCTACAATCCGCCCTCAGACATCTTTTGAGTATAAAACTGAGCCGACTCATATCTTCTTGACTGGAGCAACAGGGTTTGTCGGAGCATTTTTACTAGATGAACTTCTACAACAGACTAATGCTAGTATTTATTGCTTGGTACGTGCTGCCAATGCGGAATCAGGGAACAAGAAGCTCCAAAGTCATCTTGAATCCTATTTGCTGTGGAATAAATCTCTAAGCGATCGCATCATTCCAGTGGTAGGAGATTTGTCTAAGCCGCTTTTAGGTCTTTCTGTGCAGCAGTTTCAAGTCATGGCTGAGTTAGTTGATGTCATCTATCACAACGCTGCGGCAATTAATCTTGTTTATCCATATTCTGCCCTGAAGGCGATTAATGTTCTGGGAACCCAAGAAGTTTTGAGATTAGCTAGTCAATTCAAAGTTAAACCTGTGCATTATATCTCCACTTTGAGCGTTTTGTCCTCAAAAGAACATGCCCAAGTCAAAGGGATTCGAGAACTGCACAACTTTAGCCATAGTCAAATACCTTCTGGTGGCTATGCTCAAACTAAATGGGTTGCCGAAAAATTAGTTACAACTGCTCATAATCGAGGAATTCCTGCTTCTATTTACAGACTGGGACGAGTATCAGGGCATAGCAAAACTGGTGTCTGTAACACGAGCGATCGCTTGTACAGAATGCTCAAAGGCTTTATCCAACTTAGATCTGCCCCAGATGTAGACACCACCGTAGATATGACCCCTGTGGACTATGTCACCAGAGCTATAGTTCATCTCTCAAGGCAGAAAAAATCCCTCGATCAAATCTTTCATCTGTCGAATCGCCACCCCATAAACTCGTTTGAGCTTTTTGATTGGATACGTGAGTTTGGTTACTCACTCCAACCGATGTCTGACAATCAGTGGCAAACAGAACTTGTCAACGCTTCTGAGGTTTCTTTAGACAATCCTTTGTACCCGCTTATACCTTTTTTTGCTGGTATGGAAGCTGAAGGACAAAGCAAGCAAGAGTCTTCAGAAGAAATTTCTCACTTAGCAGCATTAAAGTTTAATTGTCAGAATACAACCGATGGACTTGCAGATACTTCGATTGTTTGCCCACCAGTAGATGCAAAGTTGCTTAGTACTTATTTCTCTTACTTAATTGAAAGCGGCTTTTTAAATGCCCCACAAAAGATGCTTTACTAGTTAACGAAAATGGAAAGTAACAATATCAAAGATATACCAAACCTAGCTTCGCATCAGCAGAAGTATTTGGATAAATTCATTACACATTACACTCAACGGACAAAAACCTCAAAACAGCTGACGCAAAACTATCGTTCGGTTCTAGCTGACAATAGAGTATCAGAAGGTTTTAATTTCCCTTTAAAGGAAATATTTTATCCGATTGTAGCAAAGCATTCTCTAGGTTCCAGAATATGGGATGTGGATGGCAACGAATATATAGATCTGATGATGGGTTTGGGAGTCAATCTCTTTGGGCATAATCCGCCTTTTATTAAAGAAGTCCTGGAAAACCAACTAGAAAAGGGCATACAAATTGGTCCGCAATCAGAGTTTGCTGGCGAGGTGGCTGAGTTGATTTGCGAGTTCACAAAAATGGAGCGAGTTACCTTTAGCAATACAGGTACAGAAGCAGTCATGACGGCGATACGGCTAGCACGAAGCGTCACAGGTCGCAACAAAATAGCGGTGTTTTCAGGTTCTTATCATGGTCATTTCGATGGAACTTTAGTTAAAGCCCAAAAGATAGATGGAAATCTGTACACGCTACCAATCGCTCCCGGAATCTCATCAAATATTGTTGAAGATGTTTTGGTATTAGATTATGGAAATCCCGAATCACTCAATGTAATCCAAGACCATGAGCAAGAATTGGCAGCTGTTTTAGTTGTACCTGTGCAAACGACGCGACCTGATTTACAGCCGAAAACATTTCTTCAGCAATTGCGGCAAATCACAAAACAAGCAGGGATTGCATTAATTTTTGATGAAATGGTGACAGGTTTTCGCATTCATCCAGGCGGTGCTCAGGCATGGTTTGGGGTTGAAGCAGATATAGCCACCTATGGGAAAATTGTTGGGGGCGGTATGCCAATTGGGATTGTTGCTGGTAAGGCTGTTTATATGGATGCGATCGATGGTGGTATGTGGAATTATGGAGATGATTCTTACCCCACTGCGAAAACAACATTTTTTGCAGGTACTTTCTGTAAACATCCTTTAGCAATAGCGGCTGCACGAGCTGTATTGAGATATCTCAAGACTCAAGGAATAACTCTTCAAGAGCAATTAAATCAACGCACATCTCAATTTATTGCTGCACTGAATACTTGCTTTGAAGAAGAAGAACTACCTATACGGATGGCTAATTTTGGTTCATTCTTCGGTCTTGCTTCCTCAGATAATTCCACATCATCAGAAAATTCTGCTGCTTCCGGAAGTATGGACTTGTTACGTTATCACCTACTTCACAAAGGTGTTTATTTACTTCGAGCAGGTGGTTATTTATCTACTACTCATACCAATGAAGATATTAGTTACGTAATTCAGGTAGTCAAAGAAAGTATTGAGGAACTTCGAGAGGCAGGCTTTTTGCCTATTTCTTTAAAGAAGTTAACCCAAACATAAAATTTATTTCTCATAGTATTTCAAATTTTAAAAGAGGAGAAAATGTAATGCTTTCTTTAGCAAATTCCTATTCAGGATATGACAATTATGCTCAAATATATAACGAGAAAATTGGTCTGGAAACCAGTAGATTGGCGCTACCACCTTTGGAAAAATTACTATTGCCTTTTCTTCCTCAGGGAGCGCATATTCTTGACCTTGGTTGCGGTACGGGACAATTAGCACAACATTTGCAATTAAAAGGCTATCAAGTAACTGGCATTGACTGTTCAAAAGGAATGTTAAATTATGCCCGTAACAATGCACCAGATGTTAACTTTATCCTTGCTGATGCACGCTTTTTTGAATTACCTTCTATATTTGATGGAGTTATTTCGACATCTGATAGCCTCAACCATGTTATGAATCTAGAAGATTTAACTAATGTCTTCCAGAATGTGTATAAATCACTCTCAGCAAATGGTTTGTTCGTATTTGATTTGAATATGGAAGAACGGTTTGAAACAGATTGGTGGAACGGTTCTATTGTTGGAGATGTGCAAGATGATTATGCCTGGGCTGCTCGACGCAGCTATAACCGAGATGCAAAAATTAGCCAAACTCAGGTTACTATATTTCATCTGGTAGACAATAACTGGCAGCGTACAGACACTAATTTGCTTGGCAGATGTTATTCCAGATCCGAAGTTTATTCGGCTTTAGAGAGCGTGGGCTTCACGGAAGTTAAGAACTATGATGCAGAGCATGATTTTGACATAAGTGAATGGGGAGCAGGCAAAGCTTACTTTGTTTGTTGTAAAAGGTTAGGCGAGTAGAGGTAAAGTAACCGTTGAGGATGTGCTTTGAAATCAATACTGGTCTTTTTAGACACAAAAGCTATGTTCTTTATGTCGCAAGCCTTTAAGAACTGCTTAGTACATTTGCACTGGATAAGTTCAGGTTAAAGATGAATTAAGTTCTTTATTTTGATAAATATTCCCTAATAGCTGCTAACCTAGTTGAAAATATTAGCTTTAAGAGCGTGCAACTAAAGATGACTGGTATCTTATTAATCAAAGACATAGAGGTTAACCTATCTAAGGTCAAACTTTCCCTAGATAATGTAGAACGTATCTACAGGAATAGACTCAGTACCCAAATAACCATCAATCTTTTTGAAAGATAGTTGAAAACAATTTTTAACTAGTAGATCAAAACTCTAGTTCTAATTTACTTTTAGGTGTCATGTACCTGTAGTTTTGGAGTAAGTACTGTGAATCAACAACTTTTTTATGGCATTTGCTTGATAGGCATTGTGTATGCGTTGCTCGTACAGCCTGCGTCTGCTCAAATTTCTCTAACTCAATCGAGCATTTTCCAATCCAGTTCTTTGCAAGATTTTACACGAAGAAGACTACGTGAACTTCCTGTAACTACGGCTGAATTGCTCTCTCAAGTACCTAATTCCCCAATAGTAGAAGTGACAGGAGTCAAAGCGAATCCCACAGATAAAGGCATAGAGTTGATTTTACAGACGACTCAAGGACAACAGTTACAAATCACAAATCGCAGCGCTAATAATAACTTTGTTGCAGATGTTCCTAATGCCCAACTACGCTTACCTAGTGGCGATGCGTTCACATTCCGCTCCGAAAAACCAGTTAAAGGAATTACTGAAATAATAGTTACTAACTTTGATGCTAATACTATCCGAGTGACAGTTCAGGGTGAGGCGAGTTTGCCTGCTGTTGAGTTGTTTGATAGTCCAGATGAGGGGTTAATTTTTAGTGTGGCGAGTCCAGCATCCTCTACACCGCAAGCACAAAAACCGCAAACACAACAGCCCCAACCAAATCAATCAGAAAGTGAAACTCAGCCAGAGCAACCATCGGCAGAGGGCGATCAGCCAATTGAACTGGTAGTGACGGGTGAGCGAGATGGATACAGTGTGCCAGATGCCTCAACTGCGACCCGAACTGATACCCCCCTGCGTGATATTCCTCAATCAATTCAGGTGGTTCCGCGACAGGTTTTAGACGATCAACAGGTGATTCGAGCATCAGACGCACTGCGTAATGTCAGTGGTGTCCAACGTACAGGAACTGGTGGCAACGCAACTGATTTATTTACCATTCGTGGCTTTCAACAATTCGGGAGTAATCTCCGCGATGGTTTTAAAGATTATCGCTCTGGTTTTACCGAAACTGCGAATTTGGAACGGATTGAGGTACTCAAAGGCCCCGCTTCAGTTCTATACGGCAATCTAGACCCTGGTGGTGCGATCAACTTTGTCACCAAACAGCCACTCGCAAAGCCTTTTTATGGCGCTGAGTTCCAAGCTGGCAGTTTTGGTTTGGTGCGACCGACCTTTGATTTTTCAGGGCCATTGAACTCAAAAGGTAACTTGCTTTATCGCTTAAACACAGCTTATGAAAGAGGCGGCAATTTTCGGGACTTTGACCAAGATGTTGAGCGATATTTTGTTTCGCCTGTAGTCAGTTGGCAAATTGCCGATCGCACCAAACTGACCTTTGAGTTTGAATATTTAGATGATCGGCGACCTATTGATCGGGGATTGATTGCTGTTGGTACAGGCGTGGCAGATATTCCCTTTGATCGAGTTCTGGGTGAGCGGGATGATGTGACTAAAACCACGCAATTTTTAGCTGGGTATCGGCTGGAACATGGTTTTAACGACAGTTGGACGCTTCGCAATCGGTTTCAATTCGCGTCTAGTGAAAACCGAGTTCGCCCAACTTCGTCTGACAGTTTGGACGAGGAGACTGGGGTATTGGATAGAAGCTTTTTTGATAATACGTTTGATGACAAAATCTATGCTTTGCAAACTGATTTGGTAGGAAAGTTTTCCACTAGCTCAGTTAAGCACACACTCGTTTTTGGTGTTGACTTGGTGCGGCAAACAAACGATTCTGATATTCGATCGGACGTGGCTCCCAGCATTAATATCTTCAACCCCATTTACGGAACTGTAACTCGCCCCAGTCGCAACCAGCTGTCAAATGTCTTCACGAGTCAGACTCAAACAAATACTTTAGGCATTTATTTGCAAGATCAAATTGCCCTAGCGGAAAACTTAAAATTGCTCTTAGGTGGACGCTTTGATCTTGTCGATCAACGGTCCACTTCAGATGGCAGCGAAAGTCAACAGCAAGATGATGCTTTTACTCCCCGGATTGGTATTGTCTACCAACCGATTCAACCAATTTCGCTCTATGCAAACTTTAGTCAATCATTTCAACCCAACTCTGGCACTCGTGTAGATGGTTCACTCTTAGAACCAGAGCGCGGCACTCAATATGAAGTGGGTATCCGAGGCGAGTTTCTTAATAGTAAACTAATAGCAAATCTGGCAGCATACGAAATCACTAAAAGCAATGTCTCTGCAATAGATCCAGATAACCCAGACTTTGTAATTTCTGTCGGGGAACAACGAAGTCGAGGAATTGAACTGGATGTCGCTGGTGAGATTCTTCCTGGTTGGAATATTATTGGTTCCTATGCCTACACTGATGCCAACGTTACTGAAGATAGCGACGTAGAAGGTAATTTAAAAGGAAACATACTTACTAACGTACCGTTCAACGCCGCCAGCCTGTGGACAACATATGAACTGCAAACCGGAAATTTGAAAGGGCTAGGTTTTGGCTTAGGTATATTCTACGTGGGTGAACGGCAGGGGGATCTGGGTAACTCTTTTAAGCTACCTAGCTATGTGCGTACCGATGCCAGCATTTTTTATCGGCGAGATAACTGGAAACTTGGACTGAACTTCAATAATCTTTTCAATGTTGACTACATTGAAACTAGCTTTAGGAGAACAGATGTTTACCCTGGTGCGCCGTTTACAGTTCTAGGCACAATTTCAGTGGAGTTTTAGATTTTCTCGTACTTTAAGATTCTTAAGTCAGCCTCAAAAAATTGCTTGTTGATAGCTAAAGCTTTATGAAAATTGGACTACACCAATACTGGAACTTACTCGTAGATTATCTTAAGCCACAAAAAGGACAAGTTATCAAATTTGCGATCGCTCTCCTCACTAGCATTGGACTACAATTAATTAACCCCCAAATTCTGCGTTATTTCATTGATGCAGCCGTAGCAGGTAGTTCTAGACAAAATTTATTCTTCGCCGCCTTGCTATTTATTGGTGTAGCTTTAGTAACTCAAGTCATCTCAATTGCTGCTACTTACTACGGGGAAAACGTCGCCTGGAGAGTCACTAACACCTTACGTGCTGACTTGGTTGAGCATTGTTTGAGACTAGATTTATCCTTTCATAAATTATGTACACCTGGTGAATTGCTAGAACGGGTAGACGGTGATGTTCAGACTCTCTCTGAATTTTTCTCCAATTTTACTGTTCACATTTTGGGCAATTTACTGCTGATGTTAGGTGTAATTGTCGTTCTGTTTACAGAAGATTGGCGAGCTGGTTTGGCTATTGCATTTTTTGCCCTAACAGCATTATCTACTTTGATTCGCCTGCGTTCTATAGCCGTTCCCCATTGGGGAAGTTATCGCCAAATTAGTGCCGATTTTTTTGGTTTCGTCGGCGAACAACTTGCTGGCATGGAAGACGTGCGAGCTAATGGAGCGAAAAGTTATGTCATGCAGCGCTTTCACAAAATTTTGCAACGCTGGTTGACCATCTTTCACAAAGCACGCTTTGCCAGTACTATTCTTTGGGGTACAACTAACGGCATCTTTACTTTAGGGACTGCGATCGCCCTAAGCGTGGGTGCTTACCTTTGGAGTCAAAATATTATTACTATCGGCACAGTCTACTTGCTCTACTATTACACCGATCTACTGAACGAACCAATTGAGCAAATTCGCAACCAATTTGAAGACCTCCAACAAGCAGAAGCCAGTATTTACCGTATTCAAGATTTACTTCGAGTAAAATCTCAACTGAGTGCAGGAGGCGAACAGCAACTTCCTCATAGCGCACTTTCCGTGACTTTTGAGAACGTCTCATTTAGCTATCATGACTGGGGACTGGGGAACTCGGAGTTCCCAGAGGGGATAAGAGGTAATGGGGAACTCGGTATCTCCACGACCGCAGTGGCTTCTCCCTGCGGTCTTGGGGTTTCACGCCAGTCGCCTCAACTTTGGGAACCAAAGCACGGTGAAGCAGCGCTGCGGGAGGCTTTCCCGACCCAGGCGACTGCGAACCCGAAGGGCGGTGGCTCATGCCACTCCCTTCAAGTCGGCAAAGCCACCCAACGGGGTGGCTCCCCAAGTGAAGCAAGTGGCGTTGGGGATAAGGGGCAATGGGGAACTCAGGATTTGGTATTGCAAAATATATCCTTTGACTTACCTCCAGGTCATCTACTGGGTTTATTAGGACGTACAGGTAGCGGTAAGTCTTCCCTAGCACGGTTATTGCTGAGATTATATGATGCCCAATCAGGCTCTATTCGCTTGGGAGGTGTACCTATCAACCAGACTTCCTTAACAGATTTACCTAAAAAAATAGGATTAGTTACTCAGGATGTGCAACTGTTTCAAACTACAGTTCGCAATAATCTCACCTTTTTTAATCAAAATATTAACGACGAATGCATATATGAAACCTTAGAAATATTGGGATTATCAGAATGGTTGCATTCATTACCCCAAGGTTTAGATACAAATTTGGGACCAGACAGTAGCGGCTTATCTGCGGGACAGGCGCAGTTACTAGCATTTACTCGCGTATTTCTTAAAGACCCTGGTTTAGTAATTCTGGACGAAGCCTCCTCTCGCCTCGACCCCATAACAGAAAAACTCATTGAAAAGGCTGTAGATAAGTTATTAATTGGACGTACTGGCATTATTATTGCTCATAGGTTGACAACTGTAGAAAGAGCAAATCAAATTTTGATTTTAGAACAAGGTCGAGTTAGTGAATACGGTTCAAGAGAAGAGTTACTTAAAAATCCTCACTCACGTTTTGCTCAATTATTGCAAACTAGTTTAACCAATTTATTAATCTAATAATATTTTGAAAATTACGAACTACTAACTAACGCGATGTGCGACTTATTGTTTCATTATACAGGGGTAGTATATGAATGATTGAAAAGAAAATTCCCACAATCCGCATCTGGAGAGATAAAATCATCACCAGTGACCGGAATGAGGGAAAGATGTTTTCTATTGAAGAGTTTATCATTGCCGTATCTTGCTGTATCGACAACTTAATAAAGGTGTACCTAGCGAGAGCAAAAATCAAATAGGAGTCCTATATTATGGGTTCAACAAAAAAACTAAGAGGTTGGGAGTTATTATGGCAACTTATTCTTTACAAACCAAAACTATATCTAATTGATAGCTGCTTCTGGATTTTCATCATGGGTTTACCTGCCCTACCTGGGTTAATCATCCGGGAATTTTTTAACAGTTTAACGGGCAAGGCAAAATTTGGGTTTACTCCTCTGGCTTTAATTGCATTATTGCTGGCTCTCAATTTAGGACATATTGCCGTAATATTTGCAGGACGTATTACCAAAACTCAGCACCGTTTCATTGTGCGCTCATTACTGCAACATAATTTATTAGACCGCCTTTTCAACAATCCTACCACACAACCAATGGTTGTTAATCAAGAAACTGAAACAACTGTGTCTCAGGGTGAAATCATTAGCTATTTTCGTGATGATGCAGAACAAATAGAAGAAAACGTGGCATTCATATCAGAAGTTTTAGGACAAGGAATATTTGCTGTTATTTGTCTAGTCATTTTATTAAGTATTAATATCCAAATTACGCTGTTTATTTTTCTGCCATTGGTAGGGATGGTAGTAATTATTCAACGAGCAGAAACTCGGATTAAACAGTATAGAAAAGCCAGCCGCGAAGCTACTGAAAAAGTCACGGGAATTTTAGGTGAAATATTTGGCTCAGTACAAGCGATTAAAGTAGCTGGAGCAGAAAAAAATGTACTGGATTATTTTCGCATTCTCAATGACAAACGTCGCCAGATGATGATTAAGGATAGCCTATTCAACGCTATTCTTAATTCTGGCTTTCAGAATATGGTGAATTTGGGGACAGGGATAATTTTACTACTGGCTTCTCAATTAATGCAGAGCAGTCTTGGTCAGTTGACAGTGGGTGACTTTGCTTTGTTCGTTTATAACCTCTCTTTTGTGACTAGCTTTTTTACCTCCCTTGCCGGTTTCATGGCGTTATATAAGTACACAGAAGTATCCTTTGAACGTATGGCTAGTTTACTATCTGGTGTATCACCAGATACTTTAGTGGCTCCCAATCGATTGGATCTCAATGATCTCAAGGGAAATAAAAAATCCTTGCAAGCAGTTGAACAACCGTTGAGGAACGAGAGTGATAAGCCTGACGGCATAGCTAGCGTTTACCGCCTGCAATCATTGAGAGTATCTAATTTAACTTATTATTATCCTGGTACGACTCAAGGAATTACAGATGTTAGCTTTGAAATTCAGCGCGGTAGTTTGACTGTAGTTACTGGTCAGATTGGTTCTGGGAAAACTACATTGCTACGGGTATTATTAGGATTATTACCTATCCAAGGTGGATGTATTTACTGGAATGGGCATCTCGTTGAAAACCCCGCCAGTTTCTTTATTCCACCTCGTAGTGCTTATACTCCCCAAATTCCCCAGTTGTTTAGTTACACCCTGCGAGAAAATATTTTGTTGGGCTTGTCTAAAGATGATCGTGACATTGCAACAGCTTTAAACATGGCTGTGTTCGAGCAAGATTTAGCAACTATGAATGATAATCTAGAGACTTTGGTAGGGTCGAGGGGCGTGCGGCTTTCTGGTGGACAAATACAGCGCGTAGCAGCAGCGCGAATGTTTATACGTCAACCGGAGTTGCTAGTGTTTGATGACCTTTCCTGTGCCTTAGATGTGGAAACAGAATTGGCGTTATGGTCGCGGATATTTATTAACAGTACAAAACCAAAGCAAAATAATTGGACACCGACCTGTTTTGTGGTTTCTCATCGACGTTCAGTTTTGCGCCGCGCTGACAAAGTGATTGTATTGAAAGCAGGTAGAGTGCAAGCACAAGGAAGTATTTGATGAAATCTCTAGTAAAATGATAATTTTTGTTAAAGTTTATCATCGTATCAAAAGACACGCCCAAGTAGTGTGATTCAGTGTAAGTGAATCAAGTTAGTGAAAGAACCCGATGTGACAAAATCGTATTGCTTCCCAATTAGTGTCTAGAAAAATAGTAAATATGCAAACTCAACATACTCACCAACTCCTCACAAGAGACTGTCGTTTTTGTTCGTTGGTTTCTAAAGCTAATGGAGAAGATCCAATTGGTACAGCAGGTACTTACGATCATTGGTTGATTATGGAAGTTCCACAACCTTGGCCGCAAGAAATATTTCAGGAAAATCCAACCCTCAAGTCATTAATGGGTTTATTCCAAGAGTTAGTTTTTAAGCATGGGGTAAAGTTGAAACCGATACTAATTGCTCCTGATCGCGAATACTCTCATGTTGGCTTTACCCGCGTTTTCTACTACTATCGCCCTGCAAAACTATTTTCTCAGTTTGAGAAACAGGAGTTTGTTGTTCCAGAAAGCAAAGCTGCTGCTTTGGTGACAGCAATATTCAAGCAATTAATGGAACAACCCAATAATTTATCCGAATTTCAGCAATATCAACAACAAACGAGTCATATTCGTGAACTCATGGTTTGCACCCATACTCAAGTAGACCTTGCCTGTGGCAGATTTGGGACTCCTATATATCGACAATTACGTAAGGAATATGCTCCTGCTGCCAACGGAAGGTTAAGAGTCTGGCAAACAACTCACTTTGGTGGTCATCAGTTTGCTCCTACCCTAATTGATTTACCTCAAGGATGCTTGTGGGGACATCTAAAGCCAGAGATACTGGATCTACTGGTGCAGCGAAATGGTTCAGTTTCTGCTTTGCGTCAATACTACCGAGGATGGACAGGTTTAAACGAATTTGAGCAAATTGCCGAACGCGAAATTTGGATGCAGTCTGGCTGGAGTTGGTTAGATTCTTTGAAAGCAGGTAAAGTACTTGCAATGGAAGAAGTTACTCAAAGACAGGAGGCTGAATGGGCAGAAGTTCGGATTGATTTTGCTGAGACTGATGGTAGTACAACAGGTGCCTATGAAGCCAGAATTGAAGTCTGTGGTGAGGTTATGAGTGCATTGAACTCAGCAAAACAAATGGAATTAAAAACAGTGAAGCAGTATTACGTTAGCCGTTTGGTTAAGGTTGAGTAAACTCAACGTCAATGCCACAAGATACACAAAGTTTTGTTGCTGAAGCATCGCTTGTTAACCCATATTCCGCACCTCAACTGTCACAATCGGTAATCACGGAATAAAATATCTTTAAAAATAATAAATTAATACATGTTCTCTAGTAAACGCATCAATAAATAGGGCTTGCTGAAAAAAAGAAAAGGAGACAATATCTAGATTCTCAAACCAAATAAGTACATTCAGGTGCAAGGAAAGAGGGTAAAATAGCCCAATATCCTTGCATCAAATGGTTAGCTTCAACATAGTGTATCATAAATAACTATGTACCGAAAAGAAGAATCAACTCCAATTCCAGCGTCAAGCTTTGAACTTCCGTTCGAGGGCAAGTTATTATCAGATAATCGTTGGGTGATAATGGCTGATTTAATACCCTGGACAGAATTTGAAATTGACATCACACTTAGACCGGAGGCAGAGCGTCTCCGGCTCCGCTCATCATCAATGCATGTAGATGGTGAATATAAATCATCTTTACCAGAAGTCATCTTTAAAAATCAAGAAGATGAATCACAATTAAGAAGTAAGAAAGCAATAAATATAACCTATGGGTATTCCCATGACCACAGACCAGATTTAAAACAATTTCTACTTGAACTAATATGTAGTAGCGACGGAGATATTCCAATATTTTTCAAATCAGCATCTGGTAATCAATCAGATTCTCACTCTTTTGGCAAGATTGCTATTGAGTATAAGAAACAAACACAAATAGATAGCTTAATGGTTGCGGACTATGCATTGTATACAGAAGAAAATATTAAGTTAATGTCCGAGATTAAATGGTTATCTAGAGTCACTTTAAGTATTAAAGAGGCGGAATTGTTAGTGTCAACAACTCCAGAGTCAGAATTTATCAAAAGCGAATTATTAGGATATTCATTTGTAGTAAAAACAAATAACTATGGAGGAATAAAACAGAGATGGTTAGTTGTACAAAGTCAGGAGAGAAAGGAGTCTGATCATTAGGAGTAAACCGCTCACAAGTTATTAACCATTGCGCTCTTTCTTTTTCACGGTTTAGTGAGTCCAAATAATCCTTAATCTGCTGCGAGCGATGATAGCTTGCACCGTCCCAAATAATCAAAAGTTTTGCTCCGGGTCGTTGAGATTGAAGGTATTCTAAAAAGCTGACTGTTGATGCCGAGAATCCACCATTGCGTCTGCTTTTGGGGGCGGCTCCAACTCAGATTGTGCCGCAGATCTATGAACAGCGGTTAAAGGTCTGGTCGGAATGGGAAGACGTTTCACGGGCTGCTGATGGTATGCGTTAGCTAGCGCAATAATCTAAACCCACCATCGTGAAACTAGTGGTCTGGCAAGTCAACTTTGCTTGGTGAGACAGGTGGATATAAACGTCCCATTTTCTTACGTGCATCAGTAGCTTGAAAGCGCCAATTTACACTAGCTTTTAGAGAATTGCGATCGCACTCAAATGCATCCTGATATATATTATGGGTGATTTGGCGGACATCATATGAGTGTAGAAGAGTATTTAGAGGGATTGGCAGCAGGTATTGATATTTTGGAATTGAAGCGGTTAGAAGCAAGGGGAATTCCTACGAACCTGGCTTTGGAAGTGATAGCGATTATACCAAAGGTAATTGATGGGACGGCTACTCCTGAAGAAGTTGTCCGAAGGCTAATGATTAAAAGCCAGTCTTGTGCCTAACTTATCTCCTCCAACATAGCTAAATGCTTACTCAAAGGAGCCAGGGTATTAGCAACAATCATCCCACTAGCGACGACGGCGGGTAAACCGATGCCGGGGAATGTAGAGTCACCGCAGCACATCAACCCCGCTAAAGGTGTACCGTGACCAGGAAACAAACCTTTAGCGGCAGAAATTGCCGGGCCATAGGAACCATGATGGCGGCGTAAAAAACGTTCGTGGGTGAGGGGTGTACCAACCAGGGTGATTTCGCAACGGTTGCGGATATCGCTAATGATTCGTTCTAAAGCTTGCCACATCACCTCGGCGCGCGATCGCTTTTGTTGCTCATATTCCTGGCTTCTCCTATCTAGCCCTTGCCAAAGTGCGTAGGGTTCATTACCGGGAGTGTAAACGTGAATTACGTGTTTACTTGGGGGTGCAAGGGATGGATCAAGAATTGAGGGTATTGATACCACCACAACATTTTGCGGTGCAGTAATGCCCAATTGCCAATCATTAACCACAATATAATGACAAGCTAAATCTGCTGGTAAACCTTGAGCATCAATACCAAGATGCAAGTGCATAAAACTATCACACTCTGGTATCGCTTGGCGTTGGCTGCGGAATTTTTTTGGTATTGCTCCTTCTGGTAATAGTTTTAACGTATCCCATACTGAAGCATTAGAAACAACTGCTCGCCGCGCCCGAATTTCTTCCCCATTTCGCAGTTTGACACCTACCGCCCGTTTACCTTGTACCAAAACTTGCTCAACATGAGAGCCTAACATTAATTTCCCGCCATGTTTTTCTAGTCCTTGCACCAGTGCATTGACTAAAGCACCACTACCACCAACAGGGTAATCTAACGCTACTCCTGGTTTGTACCACTCCGCAAACATAAATGCGACTTCCGCGGCGTTAGTTCCTGATGCTGGTAGTCCAGAGAGGAGAAAACATAACAAGTTCAACCAGTTAATAATAAAGGGGTCATGGACAACACCATTCATGATCCGGTCAAAAGACCCCGTTAACTTAAGAATATTGGCAGTATGTTTAGCTAACGATGGAGCAAATTTACTGATAGTCAAAGCTGCACCTGTATCTAAACGTAATGCAGTTGGAGAAAGAGCGGTCGCAGCTGCGGCTAGTGGTGTCATCACCGCTTGCAAGCGTCGCCATTCGGACACTGCATCTTCACCTCGCAGTCTTGCCAGCACTTCACAAAACTGTTCTGCACCCACAGATGTATCAAAATCACCTTCTGGTAGCCGACAACCCCAAGTATCATAAGTCACACATGGCAAATCCACACCAATTACATCTAGCACTTGTCGTAAAGGGTTAACGGAAGGAGTGTAAGACAACCCAGAGTAAAGAGAAGGGCCACTATCAAACTTAAATCCTTGACGTTCAAAACTGTGCGCCGCTCCACCAGCAATTGTATGACTTTCACAAACAGTCACATCAAAACCATGTCGCGCCAAAACAGCAGCACAACTCAACCCCCCTATACCACTACCAATTACAACTACATCTTTTTGGTTCATAGTCATTAGTCATTAGTGCATAGTCTATAGTTATTGTGCCAAGTTTTTCACTCTCAACAACTGAGGAGAAAGCAGATTTTCTAATGTTTGGGTTTGCTATGTCATTTTTCAAGGCGGGAATTTTGTCAGTTTTTTATTCTGTTTTTGTTTGATTCACATCTTTTTTCAATCAGCGTTCCTTATATTCTTAAACTTTATAGAAGGTGCATCAAATAACAGCTTGGTTATGCCTGTAGTCTTGGTGATCGCCCCTTCCCCCAGAATTGGAACTAGCTGCGATGCCTACGGCGAGCTTCGCTAACGCAGTTGGCATTTTTCTAGTTCTCTATGCTATTGGTGCTTTGGTGAGGGAACTAAAAAGGTGAGATGGCAAGAGCGATCGCTTCTCTAATGAAGTTGCTGTTTCACTAACAGGCGATCGCCAAATCTTGCGGATTCCGCCAGATACCTCAATGGATGCGTAGCTTGCCACCTTTGGCATTGCCTATACATCTTACTTTCAAGCCTGCTCATACCACTTATAAGCAGGCTTTTTTACCATGTTCCTCTAAGAATAATGGCGATCGCCTTGGCACTGCACCGAAAAGCGATCGCACTCTGGACGTCAGCCATTTGATATCAATTTTGATAGCAATGAACTGATTGTAGAGTGAAAGCGATAAGGAGCGATCGCTTGGCTTGTTCCATTTCCGTACCTTGAAGGGACTTGGCAAGGGAGTATACAAACGACGTGGAAGAATCCACAGACAGGGGAAACTTCCGGGCCTATTCCCGTAATTCTGACGATTAAGTTAAACAGTCCTTATCGCGTATTAGCTACAAAGGAAAAGACACTGATAAAATTCTGTTGCTGATAAATGAAGAGTTTCTTAGTGGGGAAGGCTTTAAGGCAGGGAGAAATTCTTCATCAGCGTTAGTGGGTTAGAGACTCTGTGTTAGTCGCGTGCAGTATTCAGATTAGAACTATTGACATTAAAATTGTTACGTGATGTGATGGAATTGCTTTGCCCCCTCCCCGCAGTACATATAGTTGATTGAATCTAGAAAAAATGCTTACCAAAAAATTACCTGCAACAGGCTACGTCGGAGCGCTTTGTATCGCTACTAGCGATAGTGTCCCTGCGAACGCTAAAATCCACATTCTGCACTTCATTTTGTAATATAAATACTTATTTTAATTAATACAAAAAATTTGGTATAAATACACAATTAACTGGGTAATGAATATAGACAGTATGACAAAAATAGCCAACTGTTTAAAATCCATAATAAATTTTTCTAAAATCTGCATAAATAGCTAAAAATCCACAGATAAGACAATTAAAGCTCACTGCCTTGATTCGACTATTGAATGTGTATCCAGAAAATTTGTAAAAGTTAAACAAGGAGAATCATCATGAATTTATTGAAGATGTTCATAAAGTCAGCAAAGATTTTGGCATTTGCTCTGTCACTTCTTATATTATGTTTCACCACAACATCTATGGCAGTTCCAAACACTTTTGCTACCTTAATTATCACGGAAAAAGCTCAAATTACTGATGGGAAGTTCAGTATCGACACAACGACTCAACCTTTGCCAGCTAAAACAGTCGTTCGCTCTGCTAAACTTTTTTTGGTACCTGGTGAAACAGGCACAATCAATAAGATTAAAATTACTGGCCCAAATGGAGTCGAATTTGGGTGTCAAGATATTAAGGTGAAGGACGGGGTTGATTTAATTAAAGCTTGTGGTGGCCCTGCGGTTTTAGAAGCAGGCGGAGCACTTACTTATGTAGCTGAAGGAAGTGATTTTGCACCGAAACTTAACACGAATATAAAAGTTGTTTTATCAGATGACTTTTAGATAACAGTTTCAACGTTAATTACAGTTACAAGACTCGTGAATAAGTTGCTCTAGTTTGAATTCCAAGTACAAATTATCTGAATCAACTTCAGCGCAAAATATTTGTGCTTGGAATAAATCTTGCTATTTTCATACATGACTTATGCTAATAATTTATCCCTTAATACATTTAAGTCTTGCATTGAGCGAATGGGTGTTAATAAGCTGGGCAATTAATCAGTGGCGGCAATCAACCAGCCTAGCAATGATTATTTTGCCTATAGTGCTAGCAAGCATTAGCTATGACAATTTTATTCTTTCAATAGGAAGTCTAATTGGTGAAGGAGAGGTTTTAAAAACTCTCAGTATACTACGCTTTTTCTTACACTACTCAGTTGTACCACTATTTATTGTAATTGGTGTTGAACTCGCTCACCGCGCTGGTGCTGGTTGGGCAAATAATGTAGTACGGATTTTATCTTGGGTAATTGCATTAGGACTTGCTGCGATAGATGTTGCCAGTAACTATATAGGATTGGAACTAGTTCCAGTCCAGTTTATGGGTGTCTTACGCTATCATGTCGCCAATTTAAGTGGTCTTCCAATTATCACGATTGTAATTAATCTGTTTGTCCTACTAATTGGTATTGGTATTTGGATTAGGCAGAAATGGTGGTGGTTGTTTGTGGGAACGTTGATTGCTATTGTTGGTAACGCTATACCCTCTTCTCTAGTAGGTACACTCGCTGGTAGCACATCTGAATTTTTAATGGCTATAAGTTTGTTGTTAACTGAGGAGATTTCTAGTGGAATGCCTAGATTGAGTGTCCAAGGCAAAGGTGCCTAGAGCATAAAAATCCTTTTTTGCTTATAACAATTTTTGCTTATAACAATTTATAAAGTGTTTCAAAAACTCACAGAAAATGTAATATACAGTCAATCTAAAGTCTTTAATTATAAATTAGAAAAATTACTGAACTTCTGGAAAATATACTGCCAAGGCTACTGCACTTAAATATGAAATTTTTAGTGATTGGCGAATTCTATATTTCTAGAAAATATTCAACTTAATTCAAGCCTAGTGTGACGTTAAAAATAATTATAGTCGCCATGATTGATACTATTGCTCAATTAAGAAGATTATGAATCTAAAGCTAAGATTTCAACCAGTTTCTTTTAGTTGGGTTGCTCTACATCCCCAACCAAAAGGAGTAATACAATTTATTGGTGGAGCTTTTTTTGGTACATTTCTCCCTATGTTTTTTTATCGTTATCTACTCGAATGTTTATTCAGGCAGGGGTATACAATAATTCTCCTACCATTTAACTTTACTTTTGACCACTATACAGAAGCGGGTTTTCTCATTAGAGAACAGTATAAACTCATGCCAGAATTGGTGAGAATGGCAGAATTAGCAGGTTATGACTATAAAACTTACCTAGATGATTCTAACTTTTCTTGGATAGCTCATAGTATTGGCTGTAAATACATTGCACTTTTAGAAGCTTTTAGCACCCTACCTAAAGAACGAGATCAACTAGAAGTATTTATTCTGGAAATTATCAAAAAAACTTCGGTAAAATTATCCCCACACAAACAAATAGAAAAAGTTAAAAGTATTGTTAATGATTTAGAGAATCTAATTGGTGAGCTTGATGATAAACGCTCAGAAGCTAAAAAACTAACTTCCTATTATGTCAATCAAGATGTAGCAAAACTCCAAATCCATTTTGATGAATCAGATGTAAAAATTAACAGTATATTTATTAAAAGTCAACTATCTATACTATTAGCACCCGTCAATACAGGGCTTGACAGTGCCATTAAACCTAAAGCCTTAGCAAATTTTCTTATCAATCTTGGTTTGAATGTCAAACCAACTCCCGAAGAAACCGAGGCTTTAATTGAAAATAGTAAATTCTTTAATTTGCTTGGCTTGGTTTATTTCCCTTTAGATAATATAGGTAAATCTACACGGGAATGGTTCTTCAATCACTTAAAAAAGCCCCCAGAAGATTTTCGAGCAAAACTCAAAGGAGGACATTTAAGACCTTTAGGATTACGTCTAGGTAATTTAGTTCTCAATTTTCCAAATAATTTTTTTGTTACTCCTATTGAATCTGTAAACCGAAGAAATGCAGAATTTGAAGTGTACGTACTCCAACTGCTCAATCATTTAGAACAAAAGTGAAAAGACAATAACAAATAATTTCGATTTTTCCTCCGCCAAAATCCCAAAATTGGGTTAAAAACATCATTGATTTTATAGTACAAACATTCACTTTGAAAGGGCTATTATCATTTTCTACTTGATACGAGCCTTTGAGGACTTTCCCATCCATAGCAACAGTTTCTCCAGGAACTGATTTAATGTCAAAGAAATTCGCAAGGCATACTGAGTATTCCTGATAATTTATGTGTAATCAAGTACGACGCACTGTCTTGTAAGAAGGTAGCCTATTTTTTGAGGGTTTAAAAAGGCCAATTAACTGCTCGCGCTAGCTTGAAATCCAATCTCCAATTGCTAAAAATCCTTTATTTCCTGCGGCAATCGCCAGTGTGAAGAGTGCCAGACATAATCTTCGATTATGTCGCTGTCCGGCGCGACGGCGAAGGTCTTTTATATCTGCAAAAGCTTTTATAATTTCGATTTCAGACACAGTAGTAGATGCTTTAAGTATAATTTGCGCTGCATTTTACCATATTGCACTTTATTTTAGAATGAAATAGCCCTGCCCTTATGGAGAAGTAAGCTATACGTAGTGTCTCGTAGAGAAGACGATTCGTTAAAAAAAACTTAGGTATTCTTCCAGTCGGATAAATCGGATAAGTCGGATAAGAGTAAACAAGTTAATGGAACCATATTGTGATTCATCTCATGATGCTTGTCCACAGAAATAATCAAAGAGAATTGCTATGTCCTTCAAAATTTTGGCTTTAGACGGTGGCGGTATTCGTGGAGTTGTTGCAGCACGAATACTTCAACAAGTAGAACAAGAAATTAGAACTCAGGGAAAAGGAGAGTTTTTACACGAATATTTTGACATGGTTGCTGGTACTTCTACTGGTTCAATATTAGCAGGAGGGATTGCTATAGGAAAGGAGAGTAATGAACTCATTAAACTGTATAAAAATAGAGGTAAAGATATATTCCCTTTGGAGATAAAAGAGCGCTACGAAAACTTTCCGTCCATCATCAAATCAATTATTGATGTATTTTCTCCATCTAAATATTCTCATGATGGAATCACTAGCGTACTCAAAGATGCCTATAAATCCACAAAAATCAAGGATATCGAAAAACCCATTCTTTTGATTCTTGCTTACGATACGCTATATCGCAACACAACCTTTTTTACAAATTGTCATCCCGATTTAGGAGACAGATGGTACGATGACTGTTATTTATGGGAAATATGTACCGCTTCTGCCTCAGCACCTACTTTTTTTCCACCATATAAATTAGAACCTGTAGATAAACAAAAATTTGGTGACTGGGAATTCCCACACATTGATGGAGGAGTTTCTGCTAATAACCCTGCTCTTGCAGCTTTGAGTTTAGCGATGAGGATTAGCCAGTCTTCAGTATCTCCAGAAATCAAGCAACAATATAAACTAAATAATCTGCGATTGGAAGATATTTCTATCCTTTCTATTGGCACAGGTCAAACTGGTGAACCATATCAATATAAGCAAATCAGCAAATGGAGAGGCTTAGACTGGATCAAAAATCTTACTAACATCTTTATGGAACCTACATCTGAGATTGATAGTACGATTTGCCGGCAAATCATGGGTGGATACGATTCTAAACGTTACTTACGTCTTCAGTTTGATTTAAATGAGACATTTAAACCCAAACCAAAAGAGACTTATAAAGATCCTCGCATTGTATTACCTCCAGAAGAGCGGAAAAATAAATTTACAGGGGAAAAAGTCAGTGAAGAAATAGATAATACTAATTCCGAGATTCTTCAGCAGTTAATAGATACTACCTCTGCATTCATCGATCGCGGTCTTACGTACTACACCAGAGACGATTCCGGTTCTCCGATAAAAAAGGCGATCGCGTCTTTTATTAGGGATAACTAGCGATATGTGTCATTATTTACAAGTGTCTACAATTGGTTGGGGTTTGAATACCCCATCCAATTGATCTCTACACCCTGTTCAAAACTTTTTCTGGCTCGTTCCATCAGCTTAGATAATCAAGGAGCGATCGCACGTAAGCTTTAGCAATAACTGCCTTCTTTAATAAATTATCGAAATTGTATTTAATTTACTAATTAAAATTTGCTTTTCTGATAAAGTTTAGTAAAGTCAAATTTTACCACTTCTTTGTCTACTACTATCACATCGTAATAATACCTAAGTTTTTTAATTAGTAATTAACAAGGAGAAGATATAAAAAATTTTTTAGCAATAAAATAGAATGTGTAATCCAATACATTTTTCTCAGCCCTGTTTTGTGTTGTTGCCGCAGTATTTACCGAATGTTTTCCATGAGAACTGAGGCAGAGAAAATAATATGTTTTTAGACATTTTAGCTAGCCTGCAACGGTTATTTGTTGGTTATATTCCAGCCGCTGTATTGGGTAGTTTCATTGGATATTTAATCGGGATAAATAGCATGATTTATCAGCTATTTCGGCTGATATTTCAGATACCACATAGTATCCCTCCTATAGCTTTGCTACCGATTGCCTTAATTACGTTTCAAGAGAGCGATTCAGCTGCTATTGTAGTAGTTTTTGTGGGAACTCTCTGGACGATGATTATTAATACGGCAATAGGTATGCAGCATTTTAAAAGACAGAATAATAACTTTCGTGTAGCTATATTTCATATATTTCATGCTTTGAAAGTTAGCATTTGGGTAGCCTGGTTTATTGTTATTGCCACAGAAATGTTAACAGGTCCAAGAGGACTTGGCTTTACCCTCTGGGATGCTTATAAGGCTGGCAATGCTGATTACATAATCCAGGTAATTTTATACATTGGTATCATTGGTTTTTTGCTAGATCAGTTACTAGATTTCGCAGCCTATATTCTTTCGCAAATGGTTTCAGATGGGAAAAAATCTTCTTAAACTCGCACGAGCTTTGAAATAATCAGAGTTCGTGCATTACGCCAATAACAATCTTGAACAGCTCGCGTGCAGAGATCCACCATTACCTTCGGCAATGAAGATTCGCAATGCACCCAGCCGTGAACGACGGATCGGTTTGACCAGATCATAAGGAAGGATGCGATCGCGATCGTACTCTTATAGTTAGCGTTGCCAAAAGAAAATAGCACCGACTGAGCTTTAAATATGACATAACTATTTTCTTTGCCTACTTAAATAAGAAACATGTATTACGTTAAATCGATACATAAACGAAAACGGTCGTAACTGCATATCATACTGATTGTATGAAGAATTCATTAAGTAAAAGGCAATAAATTTATATATATACAAGTACTATTTGACTTCTACTACCACTTATATGAATACTATACTGATGTCAATTTAAAAAATTTTTGCTAAACATAACGCGCGTTCTCCCCGATATTTTGAGGAGGGGTCTTATCTATATATTGATATTGCATTCTTTTTTCAAATTGGCACGATTAAAGAAATCCATTATTTAATAAGTAGGAAGACACAAATAAACTTAACTATATCAGTCAAAGGCAAAATAGCTAAAAACTTCTTTTCTTCTGCCTCCTGCCTTGTCCTAATTACAATTATTTATATCACTCTACTTAGGCCTTCATTATGGTGGCGACTATTTTTTTATAAAAATCTATTTTTGTTCAAAATTTACCAATATAGTCCAGTTTCTGAGCCACCGTCCTCAGTAGTTGTGCGATTTCTACGATCAGCTACGCCTACGCTACAGGAGTATGTTTGGTGGAGATAGTTATCCCTAAGTAGCTTTTAATAACGTGCCAATGTTCTACAGCGATCGCTTTCAACTGCTGTAATTCGTCGTCATAACCAGAGCAGCATAACCCCAGATTTCAAAAACTCTTACAGCTTGCTTGTCTACTAGGGGAACAACACGCTACACAAGCAAATCAAACAACCATTTAGCTGCTGTTTAGCTGCTGTATTTAATGATTATTGGCTATAAAGACATGAAGAATACATGAAGAATACATAAAGATAAGTACTGACATTATACTGATTGGCAAATAATGTGAAGAGTATGCAAAGATATGTCCTCAAGTGTAGACATCTCAGTAAATATTCAGATATGGTTATCAAAGTGTTATTTAGATGTTCCCTATTTTTAAGCTAGACACCCACGGGCGATAGCCCACAACAACTGCATAAAAATTCTTTCCCTATCGAAAGTGAATTATTCTCTATATTTACAACAGTAGGGCTACGTTTTGATGAAAAATATGAAGTGTGGGTTTTAGGCATTCAAGCTTGATTTTTCGACACTTTGTCAGTGATGGCTGGGTTGATCTGTTGATCAAGAATGATAGAAAAAGTGTGAAAGCATCTGTTTTCCTAATACACGCTCATAAATATGGACAATGCTTAAGACTTAGATAGTTGTAAATAGCATCATTAACGGGTACACAAATAACGAATGAAAAAGGAAATAGGGAATTAGCTAAAAAAACTAACTTTGAACCTCCTGCCTTTTTCAAGTCAGTTAGATAAGTTTTACTTACAAGCTTATCAATAGGGTAAATCTTCGAGAAAATTGCTAGCCCTCAAGGGTGACATAAAAGTATGTCGAAAGCGTTAACTCTCGGCAATTTCTGTGTATTCATAAATAACATTAACAACAAGTTAATAACTGAAGTTACTCAAAAAATCGATTTAGGAAGATAAAAGTTATGGTGAATATCATTGGAACCAACGGTAAAGATACTCTACTGGGTAGTCAGGGTGCAGATACAATTAACGCTAAAGTGGGTGATGATATCATCAATGGCAAAAATGGTAACGACCTTTTGAGCGGTGATGCCGGAAATGATACCCTCATTGGTGGTGCAGGGA
This sequence comes from Nostoc sp., assembly GCF_036917535.1. Lineage (GTDB taxonomy): Bacteria > Cyanobacteriota > Cyanobacteriia > Cyanobacteriales > Nostocaceae > Nostoc. Next base: position 52,977 of record NZ_JBALDA010000017.1, on the reverse strand, counting down.
ATGATACTCTCCTTGGTGGTACGGATAATGACTCTCTCCGTGGTGGTACAGATAACGACTCCTTGCGTGGTGGTACTGGTAATAACATAGTGCAGGGTGATGAGGGAAATGATACCCTTGATGCTGCCTATTCTTCTGGAAATAACATCCTCAGTGGAGATGCTGGGGATGACTACCTTGATATTAGCTATTCTGTTGGCAACAATAAGGTTTTAGGCAAAGACGGCGATGATTCTTTTTACGCCGATGAAGTCCAGGGTAGAAACACTCTAAATGGAGGCGCTGGTAATGACACCTTCTATTTGTCCGCCTCAAAAACTGCTCCTTCTTCTTTAACGACTCAAAGCGTAAATGGAGAAACTGGTGAGGATTACTTGTCTATATATTACACCAGTGCTACTAAAGGAATCACTTCGAGTTTCGATGCTGCTACTAACACTGGTTCAATTAAGGCTGGCACAAATCAGATTAACTACAACAATATCGAACAATTAGAAATTAGAGGTACAACCTACGCTGATTTTATTGTTGGAAGCAATGGCAACGATTTACTCTTCGGAGGCAGTAGTGGCAATGATTCAAATTATGGCAATGATACGATTTTTGGTGGTGAAGGTAACGATTGCTTAAATGTTGATTATTCAACAAGCGATAACATCCTTAACGGTGGTGTTGGTAACGATCAATTCAGTGCTACCTCTTCAACAGGTGATAACCTGTTCTCTGGGGGCGATGGCAATGATAATCTCTCTGCGTCTAAAACGGATGGCAATAACACCCTCTACGGTGGTGCTGGTGACGATCAATTAGATGCTAACTATTCAACAGGCGATAACATCCTCAATGGAGGAGATGGCAATGATTCTCTTAGTGCCTCTGGCGACTATGACTATTCCGCCTCTTTTACCTCCGGGAATAACACTCTCAATGGTGGTGCTGGTGACGATCAATTGAGTGTTAACTATTCAACTGGCGATAACATCCTTAATGGAGAAGATGGCAATGATTCTTTCTTTGCCTCTGGCTACTACGACGACAAAAAAGCCCAGGGTACGTTTGGTAATAACATTTTCAATGGAGGAAATGGTAATGATTCCTTCTCTTTCGTTTTATATACTTCCCCACCTTCCTTAGCGACTCAAACAGTAGATGGCGGGACAGGTAAGGATTTGTTGAGCGTTTCGTATATCTATCCTAGTGAGGGAATCACAACAACATTCAATGCTGCTACTAATACTGGCTCGATTAGGGCGGGCACGGATCTGATTAACTACAAGAACATCGAAGGATTACATATCTCAGGTACAGTCTACAATGACTTGATTGTGGGAAGTAATGGCAACGATACCCTTTCGCTCTACGGGAGTAGTAGTGGCAATGATACTATCGATGGGGGAAAAGGTGATGATTTATTGGAAGCCTATTATTACAGTAATTCTAGCGGGGGTAAGGGAATCACTTCAACTTTCAATGCTGTTACTAACACTGGTTCAATTACATCAGGCACGAATCAGGTTAGCTACAAGAATATTGAACGATTAAATATCTCAGGTACAGCCTACAATGATTTGATTGTGGGGGGCAATGGCAATGATACACTCACCGGAGGCGATCGCGGCAAAGATACCATAGATGGAGGCAAAGGTGACGATTTGTTGTCCTTCTATAACTATTCTATCAGCCAGGGAATCACTTCGACATTCAATGCTGCTACTAACACTGGTTCGATTACAGCAGGCCCGAATCAGGTTAGCTACAAGAATATCGAACAATTAAATATCTCAGGTACAAACTACGATGATTTGATTGTGGGGAGCAATGGCAACGATACCCTTGCTGGGGGAAATGGAAATAACACAATTCTCGGCGGTGCAGGTAAGGATTACTTGACTGCTGACTATTCAAATGGTAATAATTCGCTCTCTGGTGGTGATGATAATGATTCTCTTAACGTCTCTGGCTCCTATGACGACTACCGAGGCGATTTTGATCTCGATGCTATTTCTGGTAAAAACACCCTCAATGGTGGCGCTGGTGACGATAACTTAGTTACTAACTATTCATCAGGCAATAACCTACTCTCTGGGGGCGATGGCAATGATACTCTGACAGCCGCTGGTTCAGCCTCCTTATATTCCTCATACAGAGCTTATACTGTCTCTGGGAATAACACGCTCAATGGTGGTGCTAATGATGATCGCTTGATTGTTGACTATTCATCAGGCAATAATCTACTGGATGGAGGCGATGGCAATGATACTCTCACAGCCTCTGGTGCCTCTGGTAAAAATACCTTCAAAGGTGGCAAAGGTAATGATAACCTCTATGGAGGAGCTGGTACTGATACCTTTGTTTTCAATAGTTTCAATGAAGGCGTTGATAGCATTTTTAACTTCAACGCGACTAATGAACTGATTCAGATATCGGCTGCTGGTTTTGGTGGCGCGTTATCAGCAGGTTTACTCTCAGCTAGCTCTTTTACCCTTGGAGCATCTGCAACAACGAGCAATCAGCGATTTATCTATGACAATACTACAGGCGCATTATATTTTGACCAAGATGGCAGCGCGGGTGGATTTACTCAGGTAAAATTTGCACAACTATCTGGTGGAGTGTCACTAAGTCAAAACAACTTTTTAGTTGTTTAATCCTCTACGCCACAGTCAAATAGAAATCTTCAGAATGCGAGGTGTTATATTGGGCACCTCGTATTCGATTCATTAATGGAATTATTAAACCACGCGGTAGAATAATTACTTCAATCAGTGCAAATAGCGAGGCGATGTCATGTGCTTCGTTCCCCGCCAAGAGCAAGCAATTGCCCATCTCTTTTAAGAGCGATCGCTGATAAATTATTGAGAGATCGACAAAAAACCTTAAATTGAGTATATCTATTCAGTTTAAATATAAGCTCTAGAAGTGTGGTGTCCAGAAAAAAAGCCAATCAAATTACTCAAGTCCTGAAGAATCAGCACAGAGCTAAGGAAGCTTTTAACGTAGTACCAAGACTAACTAACCGTCGCTACGCACTTATAGCATTAATCCTCTGCTTGATAATTGTTGCTTGCACTAACACATATCAATCCTCCTCTTCCCCACTTAATAAGTTATCCAGTAAAACTACAGATTTAAAGATTTGGTGGGATAAGGGTTCTAATTTAGAAGAGGATGAGGCGCTCAAGCTGCTGATTAGCAACTGGGAAAAAGCAAGTGGTAAAAAAGTTAAGTTGACTTTTTACACTAATGATGAACTATCCGAGAAGACTAACAGGGCACTTCAAGCGCACAATCAGCCTGACATTGTGATGAGTAGCAGTGCTGAGAGGGAACTGATACCACATCTGGCGTGGGATGGTAAACTTGCAGATATTTCGGATGTTCTTGAGCCGGTCAAAAGTCTTTATTCTGATAGTGTACTAGAAGCTGTTCATTTTTATAACAATGTTGCTAAAAATCGTAGCTATTATGCAGTCCCAATTAATCAGTTAACAATTCATATTCATTATTGGCACGATTTATTAAAGCAAGTTGGTCGGAGTCAAAAAGATATCCCTAAAGATTGGGATGCTTTTTGGGAATTTTGGAAACAAGTGCAAGATGATTTACAAGCACAGCCAAAACAGAATCAAAATCCAAAAATTTACGGGTTAGGTTTTCCTTACTCCGTTGCTTCTGCGGATACTTATTACATATTTGAGCAAATTTTAGAAGCATACAATGTCCAAATTTTAGACTCTAAAGGTCAGCTTTGCCTCGATGACCCCAACGTGCGAGGCTCAATTGTTAAAAGCTTAGATTGGTATGCCAAATTTTACCAGCAAAACTACGTTCCACCGGATGCAGTCAATTGGTTAAATCCAGATAATAACCGCAGCTTGCTCAACCACGCTGTAGTGATGACACCCAACACCACTCTTTCAATTCCGGCGGCTGTGCGTCAAAACCCTGAGATTTATCGTCATCAGCTTGGCACTATACCATTTCCCAACAAACCTAATGGACAGCCTATGCGTTACTTAGTCGCAGTTAATGCCGCAATTTTGTTTGCTGAGTCTGACAACCAGAAGACAGCCAAGGAGTTTTTCAGGTATTTAGTTCAACCATCAACAATAGGAAACTACATTAAAGCTGCTGGAGGTCGGTATCTACCAGTGATGAAACCAAATTGGAAAGACCCTTTTTGGACAAACCCAAATGATCCACACATCTCAACTGCTGCTAAGACATTAATCGAAGGTTCAACGCGCCCATTTTATATTGTCCAAAACCCAGCTTATAGCCGAGTTTTAAAAGATAATGTTTGGGGTAAGGCTCTCAATCGAATTGTTGTAGATAAAATTTCTTCAGAGCAAGCAGCTGATGAAGCGATCGCTCGGATTAAGCAAATTTTTGACCAATGGCAGTAAGCTTTTACAAAGATGACATTTAAAAGAAAAGCTAGTCAAATTGCTAAAGGCTCTCAGAATTGGACACAATATCACCATTATCGCAGATATGTGTTCATTGTATTCACACTCAGTTTGATAATTATTGCTTGTACTAATACCTCTCAATTAAAACAATCTTCAGTCACCCATTCGCCTACTGATAACACAGTTTTAAAGATTTGGTGGGATAAAGGTTTTACTGTCGATGAGGATGAAGCAATCCAGCAGTTGGTGAGCAACTGGGAAAAACAAACTGGTAATCAAGTCAAGCTTTCCTTCTATATCGGCGATGAGTTACCGCAGAAAGCGCGTAGGGCCATTTACGCGGGTAATCCACCCGATATCATGATGAGTTACGGCGCTGAGAGAGCTTTGAATCCGCATTTGGCTTGGGAAGGTAAATTGGCAGATGTAACGGATGTAATTGAGCCAGTCAAAAATCTTTATCCTGAATATGCTCTGCAAGCTGTTAATTATTATAATAATGCTGCAAAAAAGCGAAGCTACTATGCAGTTCCAATCAATCAGGCAACAGTTCACATTTTTTACTGGCGAGACTTGCTAGAGCAAATAGGTCGCAGCAAAAGCGATATCCCCAAAGATTGGGATGGTTTTTGGGAATTTTGGAAAAAAGTACAGAATGATCTGCGGGCAAAACAGCAAAAACAGCATATTTATGGGCTAGGTTTTCCTTTCTCTACCGGAGCTTCAGATACCTACATCTTTTTTGAGCATATTTTAGAAGCATACGATGTGCAAATTCTCGACTCCAAAGGTAAACTCCTGATCGATGATCCAAAGGTGAGACAAAAAATTGTCCAGGCATTAGATTGGTATACCAAATTTTACCAACAAGGTTATGTGCCACCAGATGCACTCAATTGGTTAAATCCAGATAATAATCGCAACTTGCTCAACCGGATGGTGGTGATGACTCCTAATAACACGCTCTCAATTCCTTGCTCTGTTCGTCAAGATGCCGACACCTATCGCAATAAGCTTGGCATCTTAAAATTTCCCAACAAACCCAACGGCAAGCCAATGCGTTATCTACTCACACTTAGGCAAGCAGTTTTATTCGCTGATTCCCAACAACAGAAAAAAGCTTTGAATTTTCTTGCATATCTCACTCAATCACAGGTGATAGGTAAGTATCTAAAAGCTGCTGGAGGCTGTAATTTACCAGTCATCAAGACACTTTGGCAAGACCCATTTTGGAAAAACCCAGCTGACACACACATTTCAACTGCGGTCAAGACGGTGACGGAAGGTTCAACGCGGTTGTTTTATTATGTCCAAAACCCAGCATACAGCGTAGTGTTAGAGGAGAATATTTGGGGAAAAGCTCTTAATCGAATAATTGTAGATAAAATTTCTTCAGAGCAAGCAACCGATGAGGCAATTAAGCAGATAAAACAAATTTTTGCTCAATGGTAATCAATAATTATTTATATTAACTAAAGGAATAGCTTATCTGCATGAATAATAAAAAAGATAAATATCTTTAAAAGAAGAAACAACTTGTAAATATATGAAGTTATGGAATCAGCACCTAACTGTTAAAGTTGCCAGTTCCTTCTTATTCCTATCCTTGGTGACTGTAGGTGTAGTAGGAGGATTTGCTTTTCTCAATGCCAAGGAAGCTCTGAAGCAAGCTGCTTTTGAACGACTCAGTGCTGCTGCCACTCTCAAAGAAGAAGAAATTACCCGTTGGTTTGAAGATCAAGAACGAGACTTTCTCCTAGTAACTCAGTTTCCAGACGTACAAAATAATTTTCAAATACTTTTAAATTCTCAAGCAGGTGACGCAAATCATCGTCAAGCTTACAAAATTCTTTCAGATTATCTCGCAAACATGGCGGAAATCAAGCCAAGTCTTGGAGAAATTTCCATTCTTGACCGGAGTAATCGGATTATTTTATCTACTAACAAACAGCGTGAAGGTGAATATGAAATTTCAGCTAACATCACCTATATTGAACAGATTCAGCCAGGAGACTCTTTTGCCCCCATCTTCTATGCCTCACCTATTACTGGGAAGCCATCAGTTACTTTTGCAACGCCCATACGTAATGCAGCTAAGGTACGCCAAGGTGTTCTTTTAGCTGATTTGAATTTAGACAAAATAGATCAGATTGTCCGGGAACGTACAGGCTTGGGTAAGAGTGGCGAAACTTATTTAGTTGGTTCTTTAGTAACTAAAAACGCTTTTATTTCTAAAGATAAAGATAAAACACAAACACCAGACTTTTCTCAAGGAGTTAGCAGCCAAGGTATTGATGCCGCAATGAGTGGAATTAGCAGTCAAGGGCTTTATCCAAACTATGCTGGAGTGTTAGTAATTGGGGTATATCACTGGCTCAATGACCAAGACCTAGCCTTAATGGTGGAGATGAACCAGGAAGAAGCCTTCGCGCCGGCTCGGCGATTAGCAGGGACAATGATGCTAGTGGGATTCTTATCAATGGGATTTCTATTGATTGGAGTGTCTTGGCTAACGCGACAGTTAAAAATCTCTGGCGAACAATTAGAGAATTACAGCCATAGATTAGAAGTAAAAGCCAAAGAAGCCGAAACTGCCAACCTTGCTAAAAGCGAATTTCTCGCAAACATGAGTCACGAACTTCGTACTCCTCTTAACAGCATCCTTGGCTTTACTCAGCTACTGTCCCGCGATTCTTCTATCAATGCTTCTCAGTTGGAACATTTAGAAATTATCAGTCGCAGTGGCGAGCATTTGCTTACCTTGATTAATGATGTGTTGTCAATGTCCAAAATTGAAGCGGGTTTAACGACACTGAATAACAATAGCTTTGACTTATATACTCTACTTGATTCACTTGAAGAGATGTTTCAAATTAAAGCGGAATCCAAAGGTTTACAGTTGATGTTTGAACGTAGACCTGAAGTTCCTAGATATGTGCAGACAGATGAAAGCAAATTACGTCAAATCTTGATTAATCTCCTTGGTAATGCTATCAAATTTACTGAAGAAGGTGGCGTGAGTTTGCGAGTTAGAATTGAGGAAAAAAGTAAACTACAGCAACAAGAAGAATCACAAGCAAGAAAAAACTCCCATCCCTCATTCTTCTGGCTTTATTTTGAAGTCGAAGACACTGGCCCAGGGATTGCATCTGCTGAAATTGAAAAGTTATTTAAGCCTTTTGTGCAAACAGAAGCAGGTCGAAAATCTCAACAAGGAACAGGTTTGGGTTTAACTATTAGCCAACAATTTGTGCATCTCATGGGGGGAAGTATTATTGTTAGCAGTACTTTGGGTCAAGGAACAATTTTTTCTTTTGATCTCCAAATTAGTCTAGCAGAAGTAGCTGAAGCTCCAATTCAACAGGTAAAACGACGAGTAATTGGTTTAGAGCCTAATCAACCGAAATACCGAATCTTAGTAGTTGAAGATAAATGGGAAAATCGCGAACTCCTAGTCAAGATGCTAGTATCCCTTGGCTTCGAAGTTCGTCATGCTGAAAATGGTCAAGAAGGGGTGACTCTTTGGGAAACTTGGGAACCACAACTGATTTGGATGGATATGCGGATGCCTGTGATGGATGGGTATGAAGCTACTAAACAAATTAGAGCTACTTTAAAGGGTCAAGCTACTGTCATTATTGCCTTAACTGCTAGTGCTTTTGATGAGGAACGGTTCGTGGTTTTATCGGCTGGCTGCAACGATTTTGTACGTAAGCCGTTCCGAGAAGAAGTAATCTTGAATATGATGTCTAAATATTTAGGGGTGCGTTATGTATATGCAGAGAAACCCCTTCAAAAAGACGAATTTACTGAAAATTCCGACCTTAAACTTTTATCATTAGAAGAGATGCTGGCTCAGATGCCCACTGAGTGGGTAGCACAGCTACATCAAGCGGCACTGTGTACTGATGAAAAGCTGATTTTTAGCTTGCTTGAGCAAATTCCTGAAGAATCTGCTCTTTTGACAAACACTCTATCTGATTGGGTTAATAACTTTCGTATTGATAAAGTTATTGATTTAACACAACTGTAAGAAATGATTTTTGAATCAGAATTCAGAAGTCAGAATTCAGGAGTCAGAACAAGAAAGTGGAGGATTGAGACCCGCCAGTAATTAAAGATCGCTAAATCTTTGTGTAGCGAACGAATGCACCAGAAGATTTGGTGGGGATCTTAAACCCATTCACCAGTCGGACTCCAATTAAATTCTGTTAGCGGTAGCGGGGCGTTTAACCCATTCTGATTTATGACTCCTGAATTCTTTTTTAATAAATTAGTTCTAATAAATATGGATAACCATCAAGTTCAACTACCAAAAGCAAATATTCTTGTTGTTGATGATACACCCGACAATCTGCGACTTTTATCCGCTATGCTAACTCAGGTTGGCTATGAAATTCGCAGAGTCATTAACGGACAAACAGCTTTAAAAACAGCACAAGCTGCACCGCCCGATTTAATTTTGCTTGATATCATGATGCCAGAAATGAATGGCTATGAAGTTTGTCAACACTTGAAAGCCTCGGAGAAAACCCGCGACATTCCAGTGATTTTTATTAGCGCCTTGGATGAAGTTTTTGACAAAGTTAAAGCTTTTGCTGTCGGGGGAGTGGATTATATTACCAAACCTTTTAGTGAAGAAGAAGTTTTTGCCCGTGTAGAAAATAACTTGACTATCCGAAGGTTGCAAAAACAACTGACCGAGCAAAATATACTTTTGCAACAGGAAATTAGCGATCGCCAAAAAGCCGAGTCAGCACTGCGCCTTAGTCAGTTTTATCTAGATAAATTTAAGGATTCTATCTTTTTTGTAAATTCGGATGCCCAGCTAGTTTACGTGAATGAAGCCGCCTGTTGTCATCTTGGCTACTCCCGCACCCAATTGTTGACCATGACTGTTTACGATATAAATCCAAATTTTTCGACAGTTGCTTGGCGATCACACTGGGAGGAAGTTAGACAAAAAGGCTCTCTCACTTTTGAGTCTACTCAACGAACCCAAGATGGTCAGGACATAGCCGTGGAAATAACTGTCAATTATCTGGAGTTAAACGGACAGGAATACCATTGTGCGAATGTCCGCGATATCACCTCCTACTAACAGCATTTCAGCAAGCTGTAAAATATTTTATATCAAAAGTTCTGTAAATGAATAAGTAGTCTGAGATTGCTGGAAAATACCTTTAGTCAAGATTTCTAATCTAAAACTGCTAACACAGGAGAAAAAAAGATTTTTTCTGACGTTACTGACATTCTTTACATAAATTAATAAAACTTTGACGGCAAAATTCCTGACAAATTATGACTTTTTCATACTGTTAAAAAGTGAGTGATCCACTTAAATTAAAAGTATGGTCAAAGTAAACTTCAATCCAAAACCTCAAGAACGTCTAATAAGTAGAAGCAGAAGGGAAAACCCCAACAGTAACAGGTTCTTCTGATTTGCATTTTACATTTAATTATTCTTACTGAGTTGATTATGTGGATTGAATTGAGTCGGTGAGTAAAAGTGTATTGTCCATTGCAATCATGCTGTGTATTACCTCTAGTATTTGACAGATAATGACAGCATCAAAAATCAAGCAAAGAGATGCTTGGCTACTGCATCAAGCCTGCAAAGTATATAGAAAAAAGAAACTTCAGGAAAGAAAATAAGATGCGAAAAAATAGTATAAACCAAGATTTTATCCCGTCTGAAAAAGCAATTCATCGCTATATTCAGGTATCTGAGCAAGGAAATATGGATAGCATTGCTGTTAAAACTGATGATGTGAGCAACAACTCTTTGACTGTAGAAGATGTTACTACTGATTTAGATATTCAGAGTCATTCATTACCAGTAAACCAGAAAGTCAGGCATCTGTTGTTTAGCACCTCAGTTAAAGAGGATCTAAATGAACAGCTAACATCCTTAGTTGCCCAAGCCTGTAGATATTCACCTGGAAGTCGTCAACGTCAGAAGTTGCTCACGCAAATCATTCGTTTGACACAAGGTAAACTATGGAAGGAAAATACTCCCTACTATCAAGACGCACTGCAACAAACTTGGTTGTATTTCTGCCGCAACGTTTGTGATGGTCTGACAGGTCAAGCCTATGACTCTACTCAAGGTAGTGTGATTAGTTGGCTAGATGCTTACCTAAAACGCAGACTACAAGACTTTTATCTCAACCAAAACCGGGAAAAAGCCACAACAGTCTCCTTTGGGGTTCGTCAGTTGAAATCGGGTGAGATTGGTGAAACTATTGACCCGATAGATAATATACCAGCTACCCCCCAAACGCCTCCCATTTTGGAAAACCTAGAGATATGGGTGAAGACAGACTCGGATATGGAACTACGTAGTACTCACATTAAAGGACGTCCGGACGTAAATTGTCAGGTATTAATTCTCAAACGCTTACCCGCAGAAGTTAGCTGGAAAGAATTATCTGAAGACTTTGGGCTATCAATTGCGACATTAAGCAGTTTCTACCAACGCCAGTGTCTACCACGGTTGCGGAAATTTGCTGAGATAGAGGGTTTGTTATGACCAATACAATTCAGTTAAGGCTCAAATCCATGTAATCGAGCTATAATTCCCAAAGATCGAAAGAAAGTGTCACGTATCTTAAAGAATTCTTACTGCTGTCTTTCAAGATACAAAGTACGAGATATTCAAAGCAATAGAGACAGCCATCTTAGCACAAATCATTGAACAGGCGATCGCAAATATAACTATTCTTAGGATTGTTAGTTAATTGGATGCAATTGTCTGAGTTTTCTTTAGCAGTAATAGATATAGCGTAGATGATGCCAAAAATAAAATATCCCTCTTCTGTCACTTTCCGAGATAAGCAAGTAGTTCAGGAGCTAAATCATCCAGAAGCATAAGAGGGTTTAAATTGATTCATTGCAGCAATTAAATGATTGAATCCCAATAATAAATGTGAATTAGGGAAAATACTTAACCAGGGATAAATCAACCAAAATAGTAAAAGTGGTTGGATAATGAGACGTAGATTATTTAAAGTATTCTTCCATCCAAATTCATGGTTCCATTGTGGATGGTTAGAAAAATCAACATCATTATTTTCTTGTGTCTCAATCTCAAGTTGACAAGATTGATTTAAACCTAAGAAGGCTGGAGAATTTAAACTAATCATCGTGTAAACACAAAAAATAATCGTTTTATCGTTGATATTATCCCCATGTGTAAATATTTCAAGCACTCATAATTCCTTACTTCTTTAAATAAGTCTTTATACTCTGTACAATATTCGTCTACGATCGCAACTGTTGGGTGGGCGTCTCTTGCCAAATGTTTCAGGATTTGTAATTCTACATCCATTGCTCTACCTACCTTCCAGAGTTTTTTCTTCTAATCCTTTTATTTAGAATACCCGGAAAGTGACAGAAGAGGGATATAGCGGTTCCCAACCTGGTGAGGTACGTTTTCAAAGCTACTAAGCTTGTTAAACAAGATTTGAATGTACCTCAGTTGCTTAAGAAACGCTATAGTACATTTTACACTACTTTATGTATTATTTAAGTATTATAAAAGAAATTCTTTCTTGACAACCCTTGTTGCCTGTTGAACTAAATTGCCCTAAAACGAAAATGGTTATGAAAAAAGTAGCAGTATTTGGCAATGCTGGAGGTGGTAAATCAACTCTGAGCAAGAAATTATCAGAAACTACTGGTTTACCACTTCACGTTTTGGACAAGATAAAGTATCTCGCTGGAGGTGCTGAAGTTACTCATGAAGACTACAAACATATCCATCAGGAAATTTTACAAACTCAAAGATGGATTATTGACGGTTTTGGTTGCATGGAAACACTCTGGCCAAGACTTGATGAAGCGGATACTCTGGTTTTTGTCGATTTACCACTATATGTCCATGTTTGGTGGGTAACTAAGCGATTCATCACAGGTTACTTTCAACCGCCTGAAGGCTGGCCACAAAATAGTCCTATATTGAAAAGTTCGCTTAAAAGCTACCGTGCGCTTTGGTTATGCCACAAATTTTTGACTCCAAAGTATCGTGAATATATCAAACAAGCTCAAAACAGCAAAAGTGTTTATCATATTCGCTCAACTAAAGAGATTTTAGACTTTTTTGAATTAATTCAAAATAAAATTAACTCTTAAGAGGCTATTTATAAAGTAAAAATAAAATTATTGTAGGAGAGCCAGTGCGCCCTTGCGGTTCCTCATAAAATTCTAGACACTGGTAGCGAAGCAGCATTTCTTGCAAATTGCGAATTGGTATTACGGCTAATGTAGTAATTGCTTTGAGGTCGCTGAACAGTGTTTTTTATACTCGAAAGTGACCATTCCCAATCCTAAAACAACTATCAATGCCCAACCGAATGCGCCTAGAAAAAATAATCTTTGAAATCTAGCTGCTTTTTGCTCTTGAACTAGTCTAGCTTTAACTTCTTTAGTTCGTTCTGCTTCTAACCATGTCTCAACTTCTCGCCGATCGCATTCTTGGCTAGCTGCTAAAAACTGATAATCCAAATCACTCAAGCTTTTGCCTTGTGACCAAGCTAGAGCTTCATATAAAGCTGTCCCGCGTAATAGTCGGGAATTATCACAGCGATCTGAGGCTACCCAAGCGTTGAATGCTTGGGAGTAGGGTCGTAATTTTGCTAATTGTTTTTCTACCCAAGTTTGGTTAAAAACCTCTTCATAAATCCGGTTCTTTACTATTAGTTGCCCTTCCTGCTTGGTTACTAAACCCGACAACAGCAGTTCTATTTGTTCTTCTCCATCATCACAAGCTACCTGAATTCCTTGTAAAATTTGCTGGTACAGTCCCAGCAAACCTCCAGCACGCTGCTCATTTATCAGTAGGCGATCGCGGATTGTTTTCAAATGCTCTGGATCGTCTTTTGCTTCCCATTTCTCAATAATATGGGTTTGCACTAGTTTTTCTAAAATTAACAAGGGAAATTGGTAATAAAAATTTATTAAATGTTGATTAATAATCGGTAAATGGTTATCTAATTTATAACGCTCAACAACTTCTAAACTTCTCTGCTCTTCAACATCCTTGCTTCCAGAGTTTCTTTCTTGCACTACTATCTGACAGAGCTTTTGAGTCAGAAATGGCTGACCATTTGTCCAAGCTAAAATTTCTTTGAGAACCGCCATCGGATTAGCTACTTTACTTTCTAACCCTGCTACTAATGGTTGAACTTCCGATAAATTAAAGCCATGCAATTCAATAGATTTACCAATATTAAATGGGGTACAATTGCGATCGGCAATCAAATTTGAAGGGGTTGCTACTCCAAACAGTGCCCAAGTTAGGCGATTATATTCTGGATTTTCTGCCCGTTGATTGTAGCATGAGCGAATTAAAGTAAAAAAATCGACAACAGGGAAATTTAAACCTAAAACACTATCAATTTCATCAATAAAAATAAATATTTTTTCAGTTTTGAGTTCAACTAACAAAATGTCTTCAACAAATTGGCTCAATCGCTGTAATGCGGGTAAATCTTCACGCTCCGACCACCAATATTTTATATTAACTTTGCTAAAAAGATTAAAGCTTCTTAACAAGTCAACTACTATACCCTTATACCATTGAGCAGGAGTAATATTGCCGTTGCCGATGCGAGTCATATCGATAGAAGCACAACTGTAGCCTGCTTGTTCTAATCGATGCCTTGTTTGTAACCGCAAGCTAGATTTACCCATTTGCCGAGAACTAAATACATAACAAAATTCACCTTGAATTAAAGCATTATAAAGTTCAAAGTCAGCCTGCCGTTCTACATAACTAGGAGCATCGACTTTGAGACTGCCACCAATTTGATATTCGTATTTATTCATAGCGTTTAAGCTAATTGCTCTTGGAAATACAGCTGATATAACTCACAGCTAGGCATTGCCTGATTTCCTTCAAGTTTTATCAGACCCATACTTTCTAATTTATAGGCAGCGATCGCTTCTAATTGCACACTTGTTGAAGAGGTAACTACCCGTTTAAGTGCGATCGCGAGTTCTGGATGTTCTTGGAGATTTGCTAGATGATGCCGCAAATAGTTGCTATAGATGCCGGCAATTGTGGAAGCCTCTTTTAGTAGCTGTTCTAGGGTAACTGCTTGATGTCCCAGGTTATAAAGAGCCAGACGAGCTAGATAAGGATGACCACCAATCATTGCTCGTAGAGGAGCCAGCTTTTCCAATCCTTTCTCACTTTTGGCCCAATCGAGTCCATGACGCACTGCCAATTCTTGCATCTGCTCTAAACTAAATTCTGGTAACTTAATTGGTAGTCCCACATTGAAAGGAGATTGATTAATATCTAACGGGATATAAGCTTCAGTGGCATGAACTACTATTAGTCGGAGTTTTTGCCAGATTTCTAATTCGGAAGCATCCTCATACCAAGAACGCAGTAGTGGGAGAAAATCTCTAGAAATTTCTGGATACTCAAAAACTCGATTCACTTCATCCAAAGCTAAGACTACTGGAGCGTCGATTTTCTCTAGTAAATACTCCTGTAAATACAATGTGCAGCTAACTTTGCTACCAATATCTTCATCCCAATAATCATCCAGTCTGATTTCTAGGTTCAACTGCCGACTGACGTTAGCACAAAACCAGCGTAAGAATTTTTCTAAGCTAGTGAAAACTTGACTATCTGCCCTCTGTAAACCGATTTGTACGGTGTGTACCCCAGTCTGTTTGGCCTGAGTAAGAATTCTGTGCATTAGGGAAGTTTTTCCCATTTTGCTGGGGGCTTTGATTCTGATTAGGCTTCCAGGTTTATTGATTTCTGCATATGTGCGTTCTTCAATTGGCGGACGTTCTATGTAAAAAAAGGAATTTAGGGGCACTGAGCCACCAGGAATTTCTAAGAAGTCGGGATTAAGGTCTGGGGTTTTTCTCTCGTCTTGCTTTTTGATCGCTAAAGAAGACCCTGATATCTGATCTTTGACTCTGCTTGTTGCCTGAGACTGTCTCAAGACTGGTGGCACAGTTTGTAGTTTTTCTGACAAAACGCTATTTTGCGTAGGCAAAGCCTGCCGGAGGCTTCGCCGTCTCAATACTGACCGAAAATTACTTTTTGTCACCTCTTCCCCGAAAGCTTGTGAAAGTAGCTTCCATAACTTAGAACCAACATCTTTTATATAATTGGCATCGTAACCACAGCTTTCTGCGATATCTGGATAAGTTTGTCCTTCCCAAGCTTTACGAAATATTATTTCCTGAACATCACTTAAGCCATGTTCAAGAAATGTATCTAAAATTACTATTGCTTCTTCTATATTCATTTGTAAAGAGAATAAAGTTTGTTTTAAATAAGACTTTAGCGGAATTATTCATACTTTTTTCAGTATTTATTTAAATTTAAACAGTTAACTTCATTTCCACCCATCCGTGAGAGGCTAAGGTAACTGCACTTTTGTCAACCAGTTAAAATACTTAAAATATGGCAATTGTACTAAATTGTCCATTAGACTGCGTTAGACTAATAGTATGTCTAAACAACACACTACGCGCCAAAAACTCCTTGATACAGCCCTCGAACTCATTTGGGCAAGTAGCTATGGAAATGTGACCATCGATGATATCTGCAAGGCGGGGAAGATTAGCAAAAGTAGCTTTTATCACTTCTTCAAAGGTAAAAGCGAACTTGCAGTAGCTGCTTACCAAGCGCATTGGGAGAAGATTGTGCCAGAGTATGATCGCATGTTCTCAGCCCTAATTCCGCCTCTCAAACGCTTGGCAAATTTCTGCACCTATCTAGAAGAAAGAACGCGCCTACTGTCTGATAAGACAGGTAAAGTTTTTGGATGTCCATACATGCTTGCTGGCGCGGAATTGAGCTTGATTGATGAAGATATGCGTAGACAAATTCAGCTTTTATTTAGTCACATCGTTCATTACATGGAACAAGCATTGCGTGATGCCAAATATGAGGGACTCATCGACCAAGCAATCAATCCTCAGATGATGGCTGAAGACCTTTATGCTTTTGCGCTCGGTCTTCAACTTCAAGCTAAGGTTCGCAACGAGCCTGACCTACTAAAGCGGTTAGAGCCAACCATGATGGCAATGATTGGTGCTAAACCTACGTCTTAAGAGAGATAACCTTCCTATCTGCTAATTGTACTATTTAGTTCAGTAGCTTGCTTGCCATTCACAAAATCTAAAAGCAAAAAGCAAGGAATGAGTTTCGCTGAATTGAACAATTTAGTCCATTTGAGAGAAAACGTTGAAGCTAGTTTTTCCAACTTCACCCCTTTTTTGTCCTTTGATCGGACTGTTTAGTACATCTCTGCAAACTAGCAAATTGAAATGAGGAATTCTATGATGACTAACCACAATGCAAAAGTTTGGTTTATTACTGGCTGTTCGACCGGATTTGGCAGAGCGTTAGCGGAAGTTGTGCTCAAGCAAGGCGATCGCCTTATCGCCACTGCCCGCAAGCCTGAGCAATTGAGTGAATTGGTAAACTCCTTTCCAGATACAGCAAAGGCTGTTCGTTTGGATGTAACAAATCGCCAAGAAGTTGACGAGGCAGTAAACACGGCGTTAAGTACCTTTGGTCAAATTGATGTCTTGGTCAACAACGCAGGCTACGGATTGTTAGGAGCGATCGAAGAAGTTAGCGATTCAGAAGTTCGTGCCCAATTCGAGACTAATTTCTTTGGAGCGCTAAATGTGACCCAAGCCGTTCTAACACATATGCGGAGCCATCATTCTGGGCACATTCTCAACATTTCCTCTGTGGGGGGATTCAGTGGCTTCACAGGATTTGGGATTTACAACGCGACAAAATTTGCTTTGGAAGGCGCTTCTGAGGCGCTGGCACAAGAAGTTGCACCCTTTGGCATTCATGTCACCATTGTCGAGCCAGGAGGATTCCGTACTGACTGGGCAGGACGTTCGATGGTACGCTCTGCTTGCGAAATTGAGGATTATGCCGAATTGAGTGGTCAGACTCGAAACTGGATGGATCGAGAAGATGGCAATCAAGTGGGTGATCCTGCACGAGCCGCTACCGCCATGATTGAAGTGGTTAATTCCTCGCAGCCACCCCTGCGCCTCGTACTTGGTGCTGACGCACTAGAACGGATTCGAGGCGAACTCCGCTCGGTTGCTGAGGAGTTGGATCGATGGGAAGCCACCAGTGTAAATACAGCTTTTTCTCAAACCGCTAGTTTCGCAGTCTAACCAATCTCGTGTAAGCAAGCATTAAAGGCAAGCAGAAGTATTCAATTAGCAACTTTAGTGAAAAAGGATATCAACATGCGATACAAATTGTTGGGTGAAAGTGGACTTCGGGTTTCTGAACTGTGCCTCGGCACCATGACCTTTGGCGATGATTGGGGTTGGGGCGCACCCAAAGACACCAGCCACCAGATGTTTGATGCCTTTGTCGAAGCAGGCGGCAACTTTATCGATACGGCAAATCCATATACCAATGGCAGCAGTGAGAAGATCGTCGGTGAACTGATTGCATCTGATCGAGAACGTTTTGTGGTGGCAACGAAGTATTCGTTGGCAGACCAGTTGCCCCCGACTGGTAAGAATCCGAATGGTAGCGGCAACCATCGCAAGAACCTGATGCGATCGCTCGAAGGCAGTTTGAAACGATTGAACACAGACTATGTTGATGTCCTCTGGCTGCACGCTTGGGATTTCACGACTCCAGTGGAAGAAGTAATGCGAACCTTTGATGACATGGTGCGGCAAGGCAAGGTGCTGTACATTGGCATTTCCGATACGCCTGCCTGGATTGTGTCGGAAGCAAATACCCTTGCTCGATGCAATGGCTGGACGCAATTTGTCGCGCTGCAAATTGAGTATAGTCTGGTCGAGCGCACGCCAGAACGCGATTTGTTGCCGATGGCAAATGCATTTGATCTGGCAGTCACCCCGTGGTCGCCTCTGGCTGGAGGTGTGCTATCGGGGAAGTATAGTCAGGCGAATGGTGACGGTCAGGCAACCTCGCGCGGCATGGACATTCCAGAGCGCAGTTTGCAGATTGCTCATCTGGTGGGAGAGATTGCTCAAGAATTAGGGCGATCATCATCTCAAGTAGCACTTGCCTGGATTCGTGCCCAGAGTCCGCAGATCATTCTAATTTTGGGGGCACGCAAGCTGGAGCAATTGCAAGATAACCTCAAGTGTTTGGAGCTGACACTCTCAAATGAACATTTGCAAAAGCTCAATCAAGTCAGTCAGATCGAATTGGGCTTTCCCCATGATTTTCTGAATAGAGACATAATCCGTGGCAACTCATTTAACGGCATGTATGACTTGATCGATCATCCCCATAATCTCACCAAGAACCCTTGAGAGGGCAAGGGCGTTGATGTCAACGAAGTGATTGTCTGCTAAACAAATAGCACGGTACGAACAAGAAGAAACCATCATGATGCTTGAGAATAAAGTCGCCTTGGTCACAGGAGGCACATCGGGAATTAGTCAAGCAACCGCGATGTCTTCGACAAGCCGCTTTGCGTCTACGCAATGGGTGCGGCGGGTGCAAAAGTGGTCTTTTCAGGTAGACGCGAAGCCGAAGGCGAAGAAACTGCTAAGCTGATTCGCGATGCTGGAGCGGAATGCTTATTTGTGCAATCGGATGTATCGAGCGAAGCGGATGTGCAAGCTTTGGTGCAAAAAGCGGTTTTCACCTACGGCAAGCTCGATTGTGCATTCAATAATGCTGGCATCGAGCCTCCTACTCAGGTTCCCTTACACAAACAACCCATTGAGGATTTTGACAAGCTGATGTCGATCAATGTCCGGGGACTCTTCCTGTGCATGAAGTCCGAAATTCAACAGATGCTAAACCAAGGAGCAGGCGTGA
The DNA here is from genome assembly GCF_036917535.1 of Nostoc sp. Classification (GTDB taxonomy): domain Bacteria; phylum Cyanobacteriota; class Cyanobacteriia; order Cyanobacteriales; family Nostocaceae; genus Nostoc. The sequence goes on along the minus strand of NZ_JBALDA010000017.1, from coordinate 33,741 downwards.
TTGTGAACAATTCATCCATCGGTGGTTTAATTGCATTTCCAGGAATGTCTCCCTATATTGCCAGTAAGCACGCAGTCATGGGACTGACGCGCTCTGCTGCGCTCGACTACGCTCAACAGGGCATTCGGATTAATGCGGTCAATCCTGGACTGATTGCGACTGCGATGCTGGATCGCTTAACGGGTGATCAGTCTAATGACTCTACGGCTATGGTTTCAATGGGTCGTCTGGGTCAGGCAGACGAAATTGCTCAATCAGTCATTTTTCTGTGTTCTGATGCTGCCAGCTACATCACGGGACAGACAATCGTCATTGATGGAGGATTCACCGCACATTGAGTAAGATTTCGATTCTTGGCTTTCACTGAAACAGACTTGTACATGTCTCAAATTCATTCAGGAGAATTCATCATGCGCTACAAATTATTAGGCAATAGTGGTTTACGAGTTTCTGAGCTTTGCTTAGGAACCATGACCTTTGGTGAAGATTGGGGGTGGGGCGCACCATTTGATGAATGTAAAACTATCTACGAAGCCTTTCGAGAGGCAGGGGGTAACTTCATCGATACCGCTAATATCTACACTAATGGGACAAGCGAGAAATATGTGGGCGAACTGATCACCTCAGAACGAGACGCGATCGTCCTTGCCACGAAATATTCCAACGGAATATCCAGTTCTGATCCCAACGGTGCAGGCAATCATCGCAAACGCATGGTGCAATCCGTCGAAGCCAGTCTCAAGCGGTTGAATACCGACTACATCGATCTGCTCTGATTGCATTCCTGGGACTTTACGACGCCACCCGAAGAAGTGATGCGATCGTTCGATGATTTGGTGTAGCAAGGCAAAGTGTTATACATTGGCATCTCAGATGCTCCAGCTTGGGTGGTCGGAGTTTGTAATACGATCGCTGATCTGCGCGGCTGGACACCCTTCATCGGGCTGCAAATTGAGTACAGTCTGATTCAGCGCACCGTCGAGCGAGAACTGTTGCCAATGGCATGGACGCTCGATATTGGCGTTACTGCTTGGTCACCCTTGGCAAGCGGTTGGCTGACTGGAAAGTACACCAAAGACAGTGGCAGCCAGGAATCAAAGCGACTGGATAGCGAGGGGATGTCCGCCTTTGTGCAGCAGAACGATCAGAATCATGCGATCGCCCGTGCTGTCGATGCGGTTGCGACTCAAATGGGCTGTAGTTCCGCTCAGGTAGCTTTAGCTTGGTTGCTCCATCAAAACACGATTCCGATTGTGGGTGCGCGCAAAGCAAGCCAAGTGCAAGACAATCTCGACTGCGTGAATGTGAAGCTGTCAGATCAGCAGTTGGCTCAACTCGATCAGGTGAGTCAGATTGAACTCGGCTTTCCGCACGATTTCCTCAATCAGGAAACGCCACAGTCGTTCACTTTTGGTGGGCAATTCAAAGCGATCAAGAATCATCGCTATACACAATTTCATTCCAGTTAAAAACGAGCGTTAATTTGTGCGATCTCACTTGGTTCAATTTTACAGGGGTGAGTTTCAAGTTCACATCGCCCAAACATTTGGGCTTGAAGACGCAGCACAGGTGCAGTCAGCGATGAAACAGCACTATCTGGGCAGGATCATGCTACGCGTCAGCGGCGAATAAGCGCCGATTGAATTTCCAGCTTTTGCAACAACGTTACTCTCAACAAACTCTGACATCCTTCATTTCGATATCTTTGCAGGAAAAATACCGATGAATCTCACAGACAACACCATCCTCATTACTGGCAGCACAAGCGGCATCGGTCGTGCGCTTGCCGAGGCGTTCTATCAACGCGGTAATCAAGTCATTATCGCGGGTCGCCGTCAACCTCTCCTCGACGAAATCACCGCTGCTCACTCCGGGATGCACGGGATTCAACTTGACGTTCAAGACCCGGCGGATATCGAAGCCTTTGCGTCCCGCATTCGAGAACAGTTCCCTAAACTCAATGTTCTGATCAACAATGCCGGAATTTCTAAGCCGGAAGACCTCACCTCAGACTCGATCGATTTCTCGGTGGTGCAGTCTGTGATTCAGACTAATATTATTGGTGTACTTCACCTCACGGCGTTACTCCTTCCGACGCTCAAACAGCAGCCGCATTCAACGATTATCACCACCACCTCCGACTTAGCTTTCGTTCCCCTGAGTGGATACCCAACCTATTGTGCGACCAAGGCTTTTCTGCACTCCTGGTTGCAGTCGCTCCGCGTTCAGCTTCAAGAAACCTCTGTGGAGGTTCTTGAACTCGCCCCAACATACGTGCAAACGGAACTTGGCGGTCCTAGACAGGCGACTGATCCTGCTGCAATGCCACTTGCTGACTTTATTGCTGAAGTGATGCAGATTCTCAGCACTCCAAACCCGCCCCACGGCGAAATCCTTGTTAATCGTTCCAAAGCCTATCGATTTGCCGAAAGGAACGGTGATTATGAGCAAATGTTCGCGAGCCGCAACGAACAATAATCGACGCTGGGAATCTATCGCTCAGTAGGAGAGGTCTTTGATTGCACGCAGCGACATTAATGAGAAATGGACTCTCGGAATTGCTTTCGTTAAATCACTCAAAAACTCTTGGAGAAAGTAGCAACATGTCTAACCTACATTCCGCACCCTCAACTGTCACAATCGGTTTTTACTGTTTTTTAGAACAAGACAGAGCTAGTTTATATACTTAATTTCCTTGTTTTAACGGAGATAAAAAGTTTTATTAGCATAATTTATAGCTGACAACCTAGAAAAAATTAAGTGATTATGCTGTGTGACACCTTAGGGTGCGGAATGTGAGGTCTAAGCAAACGAACCTTGGCGGCAGTTTTACGCTGCCGAACACCTCAATCACGCTGAAGCGCATCGGCTATGGTGCCATGCAACTTGCGGGTCCGAATGTAATGGGTGCGCCGCGAGATGTAGATGCAGCCGTTGCTGTTTTGCGCGCAGCGATCGCACTTGGCATGAATCACAACGAGCGACTTCTACGGACCTCACATCACAAATCAGATTATCCGACAAGCTTATGTGCGGTTCTTCCCGCTGGGTGGGTTCACGCCGCTACAATCCTCGGTACTTGAAAGCGCCGCCAAGTCTTTAGACGCAACACCGATGCAAGTAGCGCTGGCATGGTTGCTTCAGCGCTCCCTCAATATCTTGCTGATTCCCGGCACGTCATCAGTTGAGCATCTGCGTGAGAATATCAAAGCTGCGTCACTGCAACTTCCACAGCAAACGGTGGTTGATCTCAACGCGATCGCGGCAAGACCTCTGGCTGATCAAGCAATTTAATTTTCTCGTCAACAATGCTGAAGTAGGTCTGTCTGCATCCTCTACAGAACAGAGTTTAACTCTTGTGAGTGTGGTCTTAGCCTGACAGATCTGGTAGAAGAGAGAATCAAGACTTAGGCGTAGTTAAATATCTCCGAAAGCCAGTCTTAAAGCTAGATTTATCGCTTTTTCCTGCACCTTCTTGACAAAAGTGCATTTACCTTAACCTGTCAACAATGTTCAGAGCTTTAGTTTTCCAGTTTTGGCTACAAACTTTAGTTACTGTTAGAAAATAAAGGCTCAAAGCTCAACTAAATCAAAGTTTCAGTATCAAGCTGACATTATTATTTTCCGAGAGTGACAAAAGAAAGCTATATTCTGATACTCATGAACTAACCCTCGACCGTTTTCTACAGAATTGCTTTGCGTACTTGCTGTGAAACGCCACCTTCGGCTTTTATTAAATCGGCGGCTTTTTCGCCGATCATAATTGTCGGCGCGTTAGTATTTCCCGTAATTAAAGTTGGCATAATTGATGCATCAACAATCCGCAACCCCTCAACCCCATGTACTCGGAGTTCGGGATCTACAACCGCCATTGGGTCAGTTCCCATTTTGCAGGTGCCGACAGGATGATACCCCGTAATGCAAACTGAGCGGATGTAATCGATGAGTGCTTCATCGCTAGTCACCTCTGCACCGGGACCGACTTCCTCACCTCGAAATTCATCAAAGGCACTTGTATCAAATAATTGGCGCATTATTTTAACTCCTTCAATGACCTTTTGCACATCGGATTGACTTTGGAGAAAGTTCATCCGAATAATCGGTGGGTCTTTGGGATCAGGTGAGGGCAAGCTGACACTACCAATGTTTTGAGGATGAGTCAAACTCACCGTCACCGTGAATCCCACACCATAATCGGTATAGGTAGGAACTCCCCATAGAATTGAACCGAAGAAAAACTGTAAATCTACAGCAGGGTCTTGAATATCGGTCACGCTCAACTCACCATCAACCCCGTGGTATGCGTCGGCACCGTGTTGCTGGTTCTCAGATTTCTTGAAATAGGGCAATACATCTTGGTACGACCAACCAGGATTCCCTAATGACTGCCAGTGGTCATAATCGTGATGATTCCCCCGGATATAAATCATGGAATTAATCGAACTGCTACCACCCAAGACTTTGCCACGGGGACAAAAGATTTTGCGGTTATTCAGGTACGGTTCTGGTTCGGAGAAATATCCCCAGTCTACCTCCGAGCCGTATAGCTTGGGATATGACAACGGGATTTGAATCTCTGGTTTAGTATCTTCTTTGCCAGCTTCTAGTAATAACACGGTTGTTTCACCGTCTTCTGTCATCCGGTTGGCAACAACGCAGCCTGCCGAACCCGCACCAATCACTATATAGTCATATCGAGTCATAATATCCTTGCTTATCCCTCTTTTATCAGTCTTGAAAAAATTAACGCATTTTCGACGTTTCAGCTAAGGAAAAATTAAGGTTTTACCCCAGAGTTACTCAAGAGGGTTATAAATTCAACTACCTCAAGAACTGTAACCTGAAGATTGGTTAAAGCTTGAAGTTTACGAATCTAACTGTTGCATATAGATACAGCAGATTTCAAGAAGCGTTAAGTACACTATCTAGGTTTCAAAGCTATGCACAGAGCCTATTCTCTAAATTCACCAATTATGCTGTATATAGAATTTCAATGACTACACAACTTGCATTTGGGTTTTAAGTATCATTCCATTAGTTCGAGAAACTCTACCATGGTCTTGTTAGTTTTATCAGCACTTGTCATCTTTTATGCAGTAGCTGTGCAAGTAGTTGTTGACTTGCTCCCGTCCCTCTATCCTCGGATCGAAACTAGGAGGATAAACTGCAATCGAGATGCAGGGCGAATCGGCTGCGCTGTTAGTGAATTCAAAAGCGATGCCCTTGTCAGAATACATTGTTTTACTGCCTTTTAACGGGCGCGCGTTGGGGAAGTGACGGAGGATTTGCGCTTTGGTACTTCCAGTGGAGATCCCGTCAGACGTATGAAACGAGGGAGACGTAATTTCAATTTGATTAATGAAAACACCATGAGTCGGTGCATTTAGCCGTGCTGCGTTGGCAACTGTATGAATGTAAAGCGTATCGCTTCGCTGGCCTTTCTTTTTTGAAACCCAGACGAGTTTGGTTTGTTGCATTGATGTATCACTAGCAGCAGCTTCGGGTAGTTTGTTTAGGTAGAAAGCGCCATTCCTACCGAGGTGTGTCTGCCCAATGCTTTGACCTGGAATAATCAGATAGTCATCGGTAATAGCTAATGCAGGCGGCAGCGTTGCCATGCCCAATGCGGTAGCCAGACTGAAAACCGTCAATATATGTCGTTGTTGTTTCATTTTGTCTTTATTAGAACAGAAGATTTGCTATAACTTTTCTAGAGCCTTTTTGTCTAAGAATTTTTTTGGTTCAAGATTTGCTCAAGTAAAAGTTTCACAGAATACAAAGTATCCTAACGTAGGCGTAGCCCTCCGTAGGCATCTCTTTTGGTAGAAAACTTTTTGGTTTAGTGAGTTTAGCTGTATAGGGCTACAATATTAATCTGTGGCATTCCAGATTTGGCTCAAATATTGTAAAAAAATATTCCATTGCTATTGCTCTCAACAATCAACGCTTTAAACGGAATAATTTATTTTTTGGAGTTCCCTAAAATACCCCCCTGCTTCAAGCTTGCCCGAATTCATTCCACTGTTGTACAACGCCCATGCCTCAATTTAGAAGTTGCCATTGGCTGCGACCTGTTTTCAAATACCCGCTTTCTATTCCTGCTTCCGATGAAAGCGATCGCACAGCAACTTGAAATTTTGACATTTCCAAGCTGAACAAAACAACAGGCAACTTATACGTGGCATCATCTTCACGACTAACAATCTGCCTAGCATCCTATGCATCTTATATAAAAAAGAGACTAGACTATATTGTATTTGCAGTTTATTTTTCGTTCCCAAGTTGGAGTATAAGAACGCCAGTAACAAGTGTAAGTAGGAGATGATTTATGCCGAGATGGAACGCAGAGAAAAAACAAGCGTATCGAACGGAGGTAATTCAACGCATCACCGCAGCGATGCCTTCAGTAATGCAGGAATATGCCTCAATTAATTGGGCGGAGGAACTCAAAGGCTACCATACTGAGCATGAATATTACCCTAACTACATCCACGCTCCCATTCATGGGGCAACTGATTCCTACACCAACCCTCAATCGTGCTTAAGTTGGGATGCTGCTATGGATGCGATTATTCCCCTTAGCCACAATGTTAGTTGCCAGCAGTTGCGCGAGAAAATGGCTGAACTAATTCCTCAAGACGCTCAAATTGAGACGGTGCTAGAGCTTGGTGCAGGTACGGCGGGTGGAGCGCTGACTTTGGCACGGCGGTTTCCCCAGGCCACTTTTCGCATTACTGATGTTTCACCTTATATGCTGGTGATTAGTCAGCACAAGTTTAACAAGGCTGGATTGAGCGAGCGAGCTGACTTCGAGCAGGTGGACGCTCGTAACACTGGCTACCCTAACAACTCCTTCGATCTTGTCACGTCATCACTACTCTTCCACGAGACACCTAAAGAATGGACGCCTAAGATTCTTAAAGAAATGTACCGGATTACCAAACCCGGTGGTTGGGTACTATACGCTGACACCTATCGGGGTGAATACGCCCTGAACGCTTCTTTTCAAGAACCGTGGTTGGATGACTTTATCCATTTCAACTTCGAGTACGAGTTTGCGAAAGCAGGTTTTACAGAACTCAATTACATCCGCTATGCCGTGGGTTTGTGGTATATGGTTGGCCGGAAGCTAGAAATATGAAGACAAAACAAGTAGTAGGGAAGGGGTGCTAGGGGGGTTAGTTTGGGAGGCTTTGATGTTATCAAAAATACTTTTCAACAAAAGCGGATCTACATTGAGCATTTAATCCGAACGATCAAAATCTTTCGGATTGTCTAACACTGTTTTATAATCGACTTTGACACGAGACAGTATACTTTCCATTTCTGATAACGTCACTGCACCAGCAAAAGTCTCACCATTAATGAAAAAGAAAGGAGTACCTTTAATTCCTAACTTTTCAGCTATCTGTTGATCTTTTTCAATCACAGCACTTACTTCCTGTGAATTACGTTGTTGATTAAACTCTGACAAATCTAGTTTGAGTTTTTTAGCAAGTGCAACATATAGTTTCTCACCCAATTTATTTTGCTGGGCAAATAAAGCATCTTGATATTGCCAAAACTTTCCTTGTTTATTAGCAGCCCAAGCAGCTTTGGCAGCAGGTATGGCTTCAGGATGAATTGAGGTCAAGGGATAATGCTTGTACACTAATGTAACTTCATCTTGATGACGAGCCATGAACTGCTTCAATGTTTGATGAGCCTTGGCACAGTAAGGGCATTGAAAATCTGAGAACTCGATCAACACAATCTTTTGTTGTGTTGCACCAGTCACAGGAGATTCACCAATTACACTGCTGGGATTTTCTCTAATTTGCTGCTTGATGTAGTATTGAGCTTGTTGCTGCTGCTGTTGTTTTTGCAGAGATTCAGCTTGTAAAGCTTCCCTAACTACTTCTGGATGATTGCGAATAATCTGCAAAACTTCAGTTTCTAACTTTGGATTAATCAGATTACTATTGTCTGCTTGATTGACAATGGTATCGGCTTGCACAGGCGTTGACCAAATAACTAATGTAACGCAAATAAATAAAACTCCTGCTAACTGGACTGAGCGCCTCAAGCAAGCAATTAGAGACTTCCAAGAAAAAAATTCTCCAATTCTGTGGAATCGGTTTCCAGCCCGCACTATATAAAGACGGGCTGGAAGCCCATCCCACAAGAAATAATTTGGATATTTTTTTATTTGGAAGTTTATTAACTTGCACTGCATATTTATCATATTCATCAATTTGGAACACTGAATAATGGTAAAACGTTTAATTTAAGTGATTTACAACAATTTTTATGTATTTAAACCACAATTTTGTTTCATCCTTTGCGCTTTTACACATCTGCGTTAAATAAAAACAATGTGATTCCTTTACCTAAAAATTGCCGTAAAATACGATACCAGTGGTCAATTTCTAAATTTTTTGAGCACCGATCTATATCTCTTCTAAGAAATCATATTTGCTTCGGGCTGAAGAACAAGCTCAAAACTTAAAGCAAGAGTTTTTTTCTGGAGTTATTGATGACTGCTTCTTGGTAAGTTTATCCTGTCTGGGTTTGAAAAATTGCTATATTAGAGTCAAAAAGTCGTTATTTACAACGTAAAATCTAGCCTTTTGAGGGCATATTACAGGTTTTTACAGGCATCTCGGTGCAATGTCAATTTTATCTGAAGTTGCATAGAATAGAGGGGTGTCCAAATAGTGCATTTTATGGCTCTTATCCTATGCAACTTCATACTAAATTGGTATGATTGTAGTTTATGTTAGGCACGCAATCAATCAAATGCCTACTCTACAAGAGAGTTAGAGTTTAAATTCTGTAAGAATCCTCAGAGAGTTCTAAAAAAGCGCTAGCTAGGAGCATGACCAGCTGTGCCCTGGCAAAAACCGGAACTGCTACAGGTTCGCGCCCCATCACACTGCGTGTCGTTGGAGCATCTGTTCGGTCCGCCAGGGTTGGTGGCCTCGTCCCAGCAGTAGGTCGGTCCCTTGGGACCAGGATTTGGCTCTCGCGCCGTCCCCTGGCAAAAACCGGCGCTGCTGCAGGTCCGCGCCCCATCACACTGCTCGTTGTTGGAGCACCTGTTTGGTCCGCCAGGGTTGTTGGCCTCGTTCCAGCAGTAGGTCGGGCCGCTCCCAGCTAGTACCACTGTAGGTCTCAGACTCAAAGTCATGGCCAGACTTAAAGCCAGGGCCAGAACAGCCAGAATTGTCAAATTCACAAACTTGCTAAATCGTTTCATATGATTTTCTGATTTTCCTCTGTAAATCGGTTACACCGTAACAATAGGCCAGCGTGACAATGCTGTACTATTGCTGTAATTAAATAATATGATATAATCGTAGACCCGAATCAAACGAATAATTAATCTTGTTTATCAGTTTTTATCTCTTATATCAAATCTGCTGATCCTACTAGTCAGAGACTACAGTAGATAAAGTCATATAAAACCTATATCTTCTGGTGATATTACTTATTTAACTTGAGACAAAAATTGTAAGGAAAGCGTATTAATTTAGCTTGCCTTCGCACGACGGGCAAAAAAAGGCTAGCCACCAATGGTAATAAGTTAGACCACGGATTAGGTCTTGGTCATCAGATATCACTTTGCAACGTTGAAATAAAGCCTCTTCTAAGTGATCTAAAGAATCAAAGGACACGAAGCGCGATCACGTCTTTTGATTGGCGATAACGATTTTCTAGTTCCTCAATACTTAGGTGAGGTTCTATACAAATGCGTCTTGGCATATACTTCGTTATCTAATAGACGATTATGGACTCATATTTGATTTCTAAAAAAACATCAGTACACTTTTATTCCTTTTTACCTGTTCCCTGTTCCCTGTCTCTACGAGTAGTTCAGGAATCAAATCGGATTCCTATATGTGCAATCAACCGAATTTGATATCAGCAATTGGGTTTTCCCACTCTGACAAAAGAGGAATAATGGATAGCTTTATAGGAGAGAGGTTTGGAGAGAAGTTTTCCAGATTTTGTAAAAAGTCAGAAATTCTCCTTGGCGTCCAAGGAGGGGCGTTGAAAACTGCTGTGAAAAACTATTTTGTTCAGCGGAGAGACTTTAAACTTTCAGTTTTTTGCACTAAGAAATCAGTGAAGATACTCATAATCGTGCGCTGACGTAATTTCACATTCGCATTAATGGACATCCCTGATTGCAATGGAATTTGACGCTGATTAATCAGTAACTTCTGCCCATGTAGGCGGACTTTTGCAGAAAAACGCCAGAAATTATAAACTTGGTCTGGAGGTAGAGCGTCAGAGCCAATTTCAACTAATTCGCCTTTGATATCACCATACTCTTGGAAAGGAAAGGAATCAATTCTCACATCAACTTGTTGCCCTTCTTGGACAAAGCCAATGTCGCGGTTGGTGATGTATACGTTAGCAATTAAGTTATCGCTAGGAACGAGTTTTAAAAGCGGTTCGCTGGAATTAACTACAAACCCTGCTGTTTTGGCTTTGAGTTCAAAGATGGTTCCATCTACGGGTGCAGTAATTTTTTGATATTTCAGGGTTTGTTGTGCCTGAACCCATTTACTATCAATTTCACCAATTTGACCATTAATTTCATAGATGCGTTTTTGATTATCTACAATTATCTTGGTTAATTGGCTGTCTATTTCGGCAATGTTCTTGTCATTATCTGTAATTTTGGCGAGTAAGTCTTCTTGAGACACAGCCGCAGTGTTACGAAATTTTTGATTTGATTGAGCGATCGCTAATTGTAATCGCTGCTGTTCCCGATTCAATCGGATCACTTCAGATTGTTTACTGCTGACATCCTGCTGCTGTTTCAAGTATTGCACCTGGGAGATAGCCCCCTGTTGCGCTAAAGGTTCAAATTTGTGAAGAATTTGTTGATTAATTGTCAGCAACTCTTTAGCACTAGTTAATTCCGCTTGAGTCTGAAAAAATTGCTGTTGCGTCTGTCCCGTTTCTAAATTAGCTGTGGCTAAACGCGATTCTAATTCTATTTGGCGATTTCGCAAGCGTAACTGTTGCTCTTTTGTGAGAGTATTTCCAGCAGTCGCACCATTTAACTGTGTGCGGTACAACTGGTTTTCAGCAATAATTGCGGCTCGGCTTTTGGTTAAAAAGGCTAGTTCTGGTTTAATTTTCAACAGAGCGGTTTGCTGTGCTACTTCTTGTAGTGATATGTTCTCTTGAAGCTGACGGCGATAGAAATCATTTTCTTGCTCTAGCGCCTGTTTAGCAAGCAATTGAGCAGCACGACTTTGCTTTAACGAAATTAACTCAGCCTCAGAAGTAGTTTTTTCTAGGCTAACGAGTGTTTCACCTTTTTTGACTCGCTGACCATCTTTGACTAGAATCTCTTTGACAACACCATTAACCGGAGCCTGAATTTCTTTGACTGCACCCTGTGGTTCTAACTTGCCAGTCGCATGAATTGATTCATCAATTTGGAACACCGAGGCCCAAATTACTGCGAAGGTACTAACTCCAACAATAGTCCAGGCGATCGCTCGTGACCAAGTAGGAGTTTGTTGTAAAAGTACTGGTTGATCGAATTTATATTGAATATTCATAATAAATGGGGAATGGGGAATGGGGCATTGGGCATTGGGCATTGGGCATTGGGGAGTGCTGAATCAATATGGTTCGGTTAAGCCCAAAAAATAAAAATGTGTAGGTTGGGGAGCCACTGCGTTGGACGGGTTCCCAAGGCACTCCGTTGGGCGGCTTTGCCGACTTGAAGGAAGTGCCATCGGCTTGAAGCAAGTGGCGTTTGAGGAACGAAACCCAACATTTTGCGGGGTTGGTTGGGTTGAACTTTAGTGAAACCCAACCTACAAATATTCTTAACCGAACCCTATTGAGTGCTGAATTAGGAGTACTAAGGTTAAAGTTTCGAGTTCAAAGGCTCAACGTTCCAGCAAAAAGGTGCAGCTTCCGAGTTCAAAGGCTCAACGTTCCAGCAAAAAGGTGCAACTTCCGAGTTCAAAGGCTCAACGTTCCAGCAAAAAGGTGCAACTTCCGAGTTCAAAGGCTCAACGTTCCAGCAAAAAGGCTCAACTTCCGAGTTCAAAGGTTGAAGTTCCGAGTTCAGAGGTCAAAGTTCCGAGTTCAGAGGTCAAATCCAACAATATTTTCTCCTGCCTCCTGCCTCCTGCCCCTTGCCTCCTGCCTCCTGCCTACACTTTCGCTTCCTGTTGCTGATACAGACAGTAGTAATAACCTTTGAGCGCCATCAATTCTTCATGAGTTCCCTGTTCTACCACAGCACCTTTATCCATCATGAGAATGACATCGGCGTTGCGAATTGTGCTGAGGCGATGAGTAATGAAAAATACTGTTTTATTTCGGAAGGCTGTCGCTAAGTTACGGCAAACTTGGGCTTCAGCATTGTAATCTAAGGCGCTGGTAGCTTCATCAAGGATAAGCAATTGCGGATTTTGCAGAACAGTACGAGCGATCGCTACTCGTTGGCGTTGTCCTCCTGACAATCCCGAACCTCGCTCGCCGACACGGGTATTATAGCCACTGGGCAGAGACATAATAAAGTCGTGGGCATAAGCTATCTTGGCAGCAGTAATAATTTCTTCATCGCTAGCATCAGGATATCCCAAGGCAATGTTTTCGCGGACTGTACCATCGAATAATAGGGTATCTTGTAACACCATACCAATTTGACGGCGTAAGGAATAGAGTTCTACTTTACTGATATCGTAGCCATCAATCAAGATTTTGCCGGACTTGGGTTCGTAAAGTCGGGGTAATAATTTTAGCAGTGTGCTTTTACCGGAACCACTTTGACCAACAATTCCCACAAAGGAGCCAGCAGGAAAATCTAAGTTAATATTGCACAGTTGCAATGGCCCGTGTTCACGGAAACTGAAGCTGAGATTTTCAAAGCGGACATTACCTTGAACACTGGGCATGAGAATATTTTGACAGTCACCGATTTCTACTTCTTGAGGAGTGTCTAAAATATCAGCAAGGCGTTGCAGAGATAAAGCGGTTTCTTGAAAGTTCTGCCAAAGTTGCATCAAGCGTAACAGGGGACTGGTGACATAACCAGCCAGAATGCGAAAGGCGATGAGTTGTCCTAAAGTAAGTTGCTGATTGAGGACGAGAAAAGCTCCCACCCACAGCACTAACATACTAGAAAACTTGTTGAGGAAGCTGCTAACAGAACTGGCGGTAGTTTGGGTAGAGACTGTTTTGAAACCAGCGCTAATGTAACGAGCATAGCGTTCTTGCCATTGCCAACGCGATCGCATTTCTAAATTTTGCGCCTTGACTGTCTGCATTCCCCCCATCACTTCCACTAAATAAGATTGCGTCTCGGCATTGCATTCGGCTTTGTGTTGCAATTGTCGCCGCATCAGAGGTGATACCAGTAAGTTGAGCAAACCAAACAACGGCACTGTTGCTAAAGCAACTAAGGTCAGTACTGGGCTGTAAACCGCCATTACCACGATATAAACTACAGAAAATACTGCATCCATCACCACAGTTAAAGCTGTACCAGTTAGGAAAGAGCGAATGTTTTCCAATTCGTGAATGCGCGTTGCCAATTCCCCTACAGGACGGCGTTCAAAGTAAGATAATGGCAGACGTAACAGGTGATTAATCACCTCAGAACCAAGGGTGAGGTCAATTCGGTTAGTGGTATCTGTAAATAAATGAGTGCGGACGCTGGTAAGTATTGCTTCGATGACTGCAACTACTAGTAAAAAGATGCCAAAAACTTCTAGGGTATCAGGACTGTTACCAACCAATACTTTGTCAATAATCACCTGGGTGGCGAGGGGATTTACTAGCCCAAACACTTGAATAACAATAGAAGCGATGAGTACTTCAACTAATACTTTGCGATAGCGTCGCAGTGAAGGTACAAACCAGCTTAAATTAAACCGTGACTTGGGAGTGTTTTTGTTAGTTTGTAGCAGCAGTACTTCACCTTCAGCCCCCCAATTTTCCGCAAAGTCTCGCAATTTGTAGCGCAGTAGTCCCATTTCTGGAACAGCAATGAGTAACTCTTGATTGCTATTTTTATAAACGATCGCAAAACTATCTTGCCAACAAATCATTACTGGTAGTTGCAAGCGGCTGACTGCGGCGGCGGGAACTTTCACCATCTGTGTTGTCAACCCCATTAACTCGGCGGCGGCGGCGCAAAATTGTAGAGATATACTACCTTTTTGTTCATGCTGCTTTGTCAACACCCGGTGCAGTGTATCTCGACGCAAGGGAATATTAAAGTATTGGCTCAACATTTGGAAGCAAGCTAGGGAAGCATCCAACGGGCCTCTACCCTTGATATAAGGATACTTTTTTGGTTTCCCCTTCGCTGTCGGTTCTTCTATGACAGTAATTTCTGAGGCGTAAGGAATTTCTGCGGGTAAAAATGTTTTTGGTGCGGGGGCGAGATTTTCTCCAATTATTGACTTAGGCAATCCCACCAGACGCATATTTAAATTAAATTTCAGCTTGGGGTTAAGTTCATCTAACTCTAGGCGACTACCCACGGGGAACTCAGCATCAAAATTACTGCTGACTAACCACAAAAATTCTGAGTCTAACTGCTGATGAAATTTGCGTGCAGGAATTGTTTGGACGATCGCAACTTCAGTTGCAACCTGGGCAAGTTTAACTAAATTTCTGCTACCATCTGCGCGACGGCTGAGTTCTTCGGTAAGTAGTTCATGCACTTCTAGAAGAGTGATTTCATTTTGCAACGCTTGGACAAAAGCCTCTTCCTGCTTGAGTAAGGTTAGAAAACCAGCAATAGGTAGATTAATAGCAATTACTTCAGTAGAAGCGATCGCAGTTTCACAAGCAACACCCCGCACATGACTTACCCAACCCAAAACCTCTCCTGGTGAGAGTAACTTCAATGTCGCCGGATTTTGCGCTTGGGAATTGTAACCTAATAAACGCGCTTGTCCTTGGTAGATAATGCTAATCCAATTGGGCATAGCTTCCCTGGTTACTATTACTTGCCCGATGCGATAACGACAAAATTGTACCTTGTCGAGCAAATTTTCTAAAGAACTTTGTGGCAGATAATTGAAAGGAAATAGATTGGCAAGAAATTTTTGAATATCAACGATTGTATTTGTCATCATCTTGGACATCCTATTTTCATGAGTTTTAGGCTGTGATGGCTTCTTGAAGCTGTGCTGGTTTAGTATTGATTCCCATCCAAGTTTTTTCTTCTGGAGAAAGTTGATTCAGTTGTTGTTTAAACCAATTTTCAAAATTTTCTTGTAGCAATCGTTGGCGCATAAAATCGTCCAACTGGGCAGTTATAAACTTTTCCACACGTATAATCACCCATGATTCTCCAAAGGGTATGGGTGCTTGAACTATACCTACTTGATTTGTACAGAGTAACTGAGCAAAATTAGGAGCGATCGCACCAAGTTCTACTGGGCCGATGATGCCATTTGTATCAGCTTCCGGCCCTTGAGAATATTCACGCGCTAGTTCAGCAAATGACTGTTCTCCTTCTGTAATTCGGAAGAATAGTTCGTTGGCAGTTCCTCTGTTTTCAATCCGAATTAAAGAATAAATGACTTGATCAAAATGCCTTTTGTATTTGAGGAAGTAAGATTCTAGTTGATGTCTCCAAGTTTGTTGTTTGAATTTTTCGACTCTGAGCTTGCGGGTGGTAAAAAGTTCTAATTGTTCTTGAGTCAAACCGTAACGCAAACACCAATCTTGGATTTTTTGCTTGGTTGTCAAATCCCACTGCTGATAAAATTGCTCTAGAGCATGGGATGTTTCGGCTTCTGTGCAGGTGATGGGTGCGATCGCAGATTCGATAATGCTCTGAGATAACAATTGCGGGATTAAGTTGTAACTAGCTAAGAAGGGGATTATTTCTGGCGGTAAGAGACCGCTATCGCCTAGTTGTAATGTTTTATTCATATTTACTTGTGCAAATATTTGAGCCGTGCAACCATAAAATTTAGAAATTTTCAACACAGCCTTAGCTGTTTGGTTTGGTGCTTGCCGTGTTCAGAACCTGTTGTTTAACCATGAATCTAAATTAAACTGTTTTTTTAAGAAACACAGCATGAAAAAGACTTCAATAGTTAGGTGTTTGTTAAAGTAAATTCCAGGTGCTTTGTATTGTTTAGTCATAAAAAGTCTTATAACTCACCATTTGCATCATCGAGAATGAGTTTAATCAAATAGAAGATGTATGAAGAAGTAGGCGAAAGCTTGCGTCAGGCGATAGTTTTGACAAACTTTGGCCATACTTAAAAAATTGTTATAATTGATACAAAAAACCTCTGAGTTACCAGAGGTTTCTGATGGTTAAGTTGATGTTTTTAGCAGTCTTTAGGCGATCGCTCGTACGATCTAATACCAATTTGAAAAAAGAATGCGACAGATACACATCTCCAAAACCTTGTCGTGTCTGGATTCTTAATTTTGAATTTTGAATTGGTATAATTATGTTGCCTAAAGTGTGGAATAAAAGCAGCAAAGTTCAGGTATGATTCTCTGCCGCTTGCATCATTTGCATACCCTTGAAAGCACTGCTATACAATACTTTCAAGTACTACTGATTACTGGCAATGCCTAAACTTAAGTAGGGATGATCGTCGAGTTAAAATTCACATTGTAGTTAGTGCTACCAGTGAATTCAGTGACCTGCAAGAAGTAGTCACCACGTCCATCAACGACGAGCTGTTCTGGAGTAATACCTCCCCTACTAGAGCTGGCAATTACCTCACCTGCATCGACGATACGATTGTTGTTAGAGTCTCGAATCACTCGGATATCAGCATCGCTGCTTAATCCGTCTAATCTAATGTCAACCCTCTCAAGTCTTGCCAAAGAGAAGCTATAAACATCGGTAGTGTTAGTGTTACTGACGTTACCTGTACGAGTGACGTTACCTACCGCTAACAAGTTATCAATTATAAATTCCTTAGGTAGAAGGTTGCTGGAACTGTCTGAAACTGGAATAGTTCCAGAAGGTTTAGTTGCAGACAAGGCTAAATCGTAACTGACATCGCCTGAACTACTAGCAAAGCGAGATACTTCCGCAAAAAAAGTACCTGAGCTAGTTTTAAAGTTAATTGCGTCATCTTGGTTGAGTGCCCGAGCGGAAAAAAGTCCAACATTTCGGTCAAAACTATCTAGTACACCGTTATTGTTCGCATCTCGAAACAATGCGATATCGGCATCATCACCAGCGCTGATATTTGTCAAAGACAGGTTGATGTTGCTGGCATCAGTGATTTTGAACTCAAAGACATCTGTTGGATCTGTTGTAGTTAAACTGGAGTTATTTTTAACAACAGGAGTGCTACCGAGTATACCAAGATCGGAAAGTGCCATTTTTTTGTCCTTTATGTGTTGATTGTGATCAAGTCAAGTTCAGATTGAGTTATGGTTTGCACAGATGTAAATTTCAATTGAAATCGACATTTACTAGAATGTGGTGGCTTAGAATTTGATGAAAATAAATATTCTTTATTATTTTCAATAGAGCCTTAGCCGTTTGGTTTTGTGCTTGGCGTGTTCAGAACCTTTTGTTTAACCATGAATCTAAATTAAGCTGTTTTTTCAAGAAACACAGCATGAAAAAGACTTCAATAGTTAGGTGTTTGAAATTAAATTCCAAGTGCTTTGTATTGTTTAGTCATAAAAAGTCTCATAACTCACCATTAGCGTCATCAAGAATGAGTTTGGTCAAATAAAGGATGTATGAAGAAGTAGGCAAAAGCTGGCGTCAGGCGATAGTTTTGGCAAACCTTGGTAATAACCAAAAACTTGTTGCAATTGATACAAAAAAACCTCTGAATTACCAGAGGTTTCTTATGGTTAACTTGATGTTTTTAGCAGTGCTTTAGGCGATCGCTCGTACGATCTAATACCAATTTGATAAAAGAATGCGACAGATACACATCTCCAAAACCTTGTCGTGTCTGGATTCTTAATTTTGAATTTTGAATTTTGAATTGGTATAATTATGTTGCCTAAAGTATGGAATAAAAGCAGCAAAGTTTAGGTATGATTCTCTGCCGCTTGCATCATTTGCATACTCTTGAAAGCATTGCCATACAACACTTTCAAGTACCGCTGATCACTGCCGAAGCCTAAACTTAAGCAAAGGTGGTAGTGAAGCGGTCAAGAAACACGGCATAGCTAGTGTTACCAGTGAATTGATTAACCTGTAAGTAGTAATCACCAGAGTCAGTAATGTTAGGAATAGACTCTGAGGTAGTACCACCCTTAGCTGAGAGCTTAACTTCTTCACCAGGATCGACAATGCGATCGCCGTCAATATCCCGAATCAACCGAATGTCAGCATCAGCACTAACTACGTTCATCTTAATATTCACACCCTCAAAGTCATTGAGAGAGAAGTGGTAAACTTCAGCAGTGTTACCATCGCTGATGTTGATAGCACCAGCAAGGACTGTATGAACTGGCACATGACCTACTTCAAATTCAACAGGTAGAAGGTTACTGTAATCGGATGTCGAAGCAGGTGTAGTTGCAGATAAGGCTAAGTTATAACTTACATCGCCTACACTATCCTGAGCAGAACGAGAGACTTGAGCAAAGTAAGTACCTGCGTCGGCTTTATAGTTAATAGCTTCATCTTTGTTGCCTGCAAGGAAACTTGCGAGGGCAGACTGGGTAACGAAGCGATCGCCGCCGTCAAATATACCGTTGTTGTTAGTATCACGATACAGTTTTAAATCGGCATCATCACCAGCACTAATGTTTGTCAGAGACAGGTTGATGTTTCTAGTGCCGTCAATTGAGAATTTGAAGACATCAGTTGGGTCAAATTTACTTAATGACTGATTCTTTTCAACAACAGGGGTGCTATCTAGTTTTCCAACAGGAATAAGACTCATTTTTTTCTCCTTAATAAATTGATTGTGTTCCGATTAAATTCAGGTAAGTTGTGGGCTTTAAAGATGTAAACCTTTAACTTGAACTGACATTTATTAAACTGGAATTACTGAAGGTTTTATGCAAACAAGGGAATAAATTGTATTGTTTACATTCAACCTTTAGCTGTTTCCTTTTGTATTTGCCGTGTTCATAACCTGTTGTTTAACCATGAATCTAAATTAAACTGTTTTTTCAAGAAACACAGCATGAAAAAGACCTCAATAGTTAGGTGTTTGAAATTCAATTCCAGGTGCTTTGTATTGTTTAGTCGTAAAAAGTCTTATAACTCACCATTGGCGTCATCGAGAATGAGTTCAATCAAATAAAGAATGTATGAAGAAGTAGGTGAAAGCTGGCGTCAGGCAATAGTTTTGGCAAACTTTGCTAACATTTAAAAAGTTGTTGTAATTGAATACAAAAAAACCTCTGAGTTACCAGAGGTTTCTGATGGTTAAGTTGATGTTTTTAGCAGTCTTTAGGCGATCGCTCGTATGATGTAATTATGTTGCCTAAAGTGTGGAATAAAAGCAGCAAAGTTCAGGTATGATTCTCTGCCGCTTGCATCATTTGCATACCCTTGAAAGCACTGCTATACAATACTTTCAAGTATTACTGATTACTAGCAATGCCTAAACTTAAGCAGGGATAGAGAACGGGCTAAAAGTCACATTGTAGTTAGTGCTACCAGTGAATTCAGTGACCTGCAAGAAGTAGTCACCACGTCCATCAATGTTGGAAATCAGTTCTGAAGTAATACCTGCATTATTAGAGCTGGCAATTACCTCACCTGCATCGACGATGCGATTGTTGTTAGAGTCTCGAATCACCCGAATATCAGCATCGCTGCTTAATCCGTCTAATATAATGTCAACCCTCTGACGAATTCCCAAAGAGAAGCTATAAACATCGGTAGTGTTAGTGTTACTGACGTTACCTGTACGAGTGACGTTATTTGACAAGTCACCTTCTACAAACTCCTTAGGTAGAAGGTTGCTGGAACTAGCTGAAATCGGTAAAGTTCCAGAGGGTTTAGTCGCAGACAAGGCTAAATCGTAACTGACATCGCCCACACTAGTGCTAAAGCGAGATACTTCGGCAAAAAAAGTACCTGAGCTAGTTTTAAAGTTAATTGCGTCATCTTGGTTGCTTGCCCGAGTGGAAAAAAGTCCAGCTTGTCTATCAAAACTATCTAGTACACCGTTATCGTTAGCATCTCGAAACAATGCGATGTCGGCATCATCACCAGCGCTGATATTTGTCAAAGACAGGTTGATGTTGCTGGCATTGGTGATTTTGAACTGAAAGACATCCGTTGGGTCTGTTGTAGTTAAACTGGAGTTATTTTTAACAACAGGAGTGCTACTGAGTGTACCAAGATTGGAAAGTGTCATTTTTTTGTCCTTTAGATGTTGATTGTGAACTAGTCAAGTTCAGATTAAGTTATGGTTTGCACAGATATAAATTCAGATTGAAATCGACATTTACTAGAATGTGGTGGCTTAGAATTTGATGAAAATAAATATTCTTTATTATTTTCAATAGAGCCTTAGCCGTTTGATTTTGTACTTGCCGTGCTCAGAACCTTTTGTTTAACCATGAATTTAAATTAAGCTGTTTTTTCAAGAAACACAGCATGAAAAAGACTTCAATAGTTAGGTGTTTGAAATTAAATTCCAAGTGTTTTGTATTGTTTAGTCACAAAAAGTCTTATCTAGAATTCAGGTAAGTTGTTAAAAGGACATAAACGCCATTTCTTTATAGACAGGACTTATGCACAGGTAACGGAATATCAAACCACAGAGAACGCAGAGAACACAGAGGAATAAGAGTTAGAGAGGTTTTTTGCGTAAGTCCTAGTAGACACTCTTGGATTGGTGTTAATGGTTATGTTCAGTAGTGCTGAGTACTGAGTACTGAGTATAATTTTTGACATAAACCGGAAGGTCGCCCTTCCGACTCGGCTTCAAACCCTATTTGCCTAGTCCGTTGAATTTTACTTTTTACTCAGCACTCGTTACTTAGCACTCAGCACTGTTTTGGTGACACTAGTATCCGAATCTGACCAAGCAGGAGCAAAGAAATTATTTGCACAAGCGTACAGCGATCGCATTAAGGGAAACATTATTGTTCCCCAAGTATCTAATCTGCAAGAAAATCCTACTTTCCGACATATACCTCATTATCTAGGATTCCGTAAGAAAAGCAAAAATCAGATTGCGCCAAAAATCTTGATCGGTCAGCCAGTTGGGAAAGTACTTCTAAAAAAGGATCAACCTTTTTTAATATTGTGGCAGGATAATTTTGATGGTGATGTCTCGATTAAGTTGTACGATGGGAACAAACTTATCCAAAACATTTCTTCCCGTACTGCTAGCGATGGAGTTTATGAGTGGACACCACGTATTTCCATAAAAGAAGGCTATTTTATTCGCATTTCTAGCTGGAAAGACCGGAATATTTTCGGGCAGTTGCAATTGTATTGAAGGAGGCAGGAGGCAGTAGGCAGGAGGTAGGAATAATCCTAAGCGCAACTGCGTGGGATTGAAGCAAGGATGCTTTATATGTATCGGCATTCTCCGCTAGATACAATTCTTCTTTTTAAACTACGGCTCTAGATCCAAAACTGAATTTTTGATTCATAATTCTTTCCTCCTGCCCTTCGGGTTCGGCAGTCCCCCAGACGCTCGTTCGCTCTTAGCGTCTCCCCTTGGGAGAAGACTCGCTAACGCTGCGCTATCGACGGGAAGCGGAGCCACTGCGTTGGACGGGTTGCCCGGCTTGAAGCAAGTGGCGTCCAAGACGGGGGCTGCCTCACCTCGTGCCCTCTGCCTCCTCTTATTTAGCGGTGCAAAATGGGAAAATGAATGGATAACTAGCTAAACGCAAACCTCTCAACAAGGTTGACGAGTGTGGCCGCGATCGCAATTGTTATCGTTTCTCACAGTAAACAACTAGCTTTAAGTGTGCGGGAACTCGCCGCGCAGATGGTTCAAGACCAAGTTACCATTGCTGTTGCAGCAGGTATTGAAGATTCTGAAAATCCATTGGGTACCGATCCAATTCAGGTTTATGAGGCGATCACTTCTGTTTTTTCTGATGATGGTGTCTTAGTATTAATGGATTTGGGTAGTGCTTTGCTGAGTGCGGAAATGGCAATCGAGTTTCTGCCAGAAGCACAGCAGGAGAAAGTGTATTTGTGTGAAGCACCTCTAGTAGAAGGCGCGATCGCTGCTGTAGTGGCGGCGGCGGCTGGTAGAGATATTCACCAAGTTCTGGCGGAAGCACGTGGCGCACTTCTAGCAAAAGCAACTCAATTGGGTGTTAGTAGTTCGTTGTCAGTTGTCAGCCCAATAACAACCAATATAGAATCGCCAACGCGAGAAATTCGGCTGATTGTGAGCAATCGCTTAGGATTACACGCTCGTCCCGCAGCCCAGTTTGTGGCAACCGCAGCTCGGTTTCAATCCAAAATTCTGGTGCGGAATTTAACGAGAAATACCGATCTAGTCAGGGGTGACAGTATTAACCAAGTCACAACTTTAGGGGTGCGTCAAGGACACGAAATGCTGATTACTGCCACTGGTTCTGATGCAGATGAAGCGCTGGCAGCATTACAGGCATTATTTGCCAATAACTTTGGTGAAGATAATGTTGCCTTGAATTCTCCACCAGCTTTTCACCATGAAGTCACTCCAGTAACTCACGGCGAACTTTCGGGAATTGCAGCTTCTGCTGGAGTAGCGATCGCACCTGTTGTTCATTATCAACCCACTCACATTGCTATTACAGAATACCACGTAGACGAACCAGATGTAGAGTGGCAACGATTACAAACAGCAATCCACACTGCCCGACAAGAAATTCAAGCAGTTTTCTCACAAGCATCTCTGCAAATTGGTGATACTGAAGCCGCCATCTTCGATGCCCAACTACTATTTTTAGAAGATCCAGTACTGTTGTCAGCGGCTCATCAGCGCATTTTAGACAACCATATAAATGCTGAAGCAGCTTGGCAAGCTGTAGTTGATGAAGTAGTAACTTCCTACCGCGCACTTGAGGATTCTTATCTGCAAGAGCGAGTTGACGATGTTGTGGATGTCGGGCAAAGAGTGCTGCGATTACTGGCTGGGAATGCCCCTGCAAACCTGCATCTTGAGTCACCTGCAATTTTAGTGGCGACTGATTTAACCCCCTCAGATACCGCTAGACTAGATCAGACAAAGGTATTAGGTATTTGTACTACTTCTGGGAGCGCCACTTCCCACAGTGCAATTATCGCCCGGACGTTGGGTATTCCCGCAGTTTTGGGAGTGGATGCTCAGGTGTTGCACTTGCCAGATGGTACATTAATGGCACTTGATGGTGAAAGTGGCAAAGCTTGGGTAGAACCAGAATCAGACATCCTGGATTTACTGACAGCAAAGCAGTCAGCTTGGCAAACTGCCCAACAGGAAGCACGAGCTACGGCACATCAGCCAGCGATTACTCGTGATGGTCGGCAAGTTAGCGTCTTCGCCAATATTGGTAGTATAAATGATGTGCAAGTTGCTGTGGCTAGCGGTGCAGAAGGCGTGGGACTACTCCGTACTGAGTTTCTGTATTTAGACCGGACAAGCGCCCCGACTGAAGAAGAACAATTAGCAGTGTATCAGGCGATCGCTCAAGTTTTAGATAATCGTCCGCTAATTATTCGTACTCTCGATGTCGGTGGTGATAAGCCACTTCCCTACCTGAGAGTAGGATTCCCAGAAGCCAACCCTTTTTTAGGTTGGCGGGGAATTCGTTTTTGTTTAGATCATCCAGAACTCTTCAAAACTCAGTTACGGGCAATTTTGAGAGCCAGTGTCGGACACCAAATTAAGATTATGTTGCCGATGATTGCTACGGTAACTGAGGTACGTGCAGCGAAGGTAATTTTGGGTGAAGTGCAGGCTGAACTAAATCAAGCTGGTATTTCCTTTGATGCGGCGATAAAAGTAGGAATTATGGTAGAGGTTCCGTCAGCAGTAGCGATCGCCGATCGGTTAGCTGCGGAAGTAGACTTCTTTAGTATCGGGACAAACGATCTGAGTCAGTACGTCATGGCTAGCGATCGCACTAATCCACGTGTGGCAAATTTGGTTGATGCGCTACATCCAGCTGTATTGCGAATGGTGCAGCAAACTATCCAAGCTGCCCATAGGGCGGGGATTTCGGTGGGATTATGTGGAGAATTGGCAGCAGATACTTTAGCAACACCAATTTTATTGGGTTTAGGACTGGATGAGTTGAGCGTGAATCCCCAAAGTATAGCTAGAGTGAAGCAGGCGATCGCTCGGTTAAGTATAGTTGAAAGTGAAGCGATCGTCGCATCAGCATTACAACAAGATTCGGTAGAGGATGTCAGAGAACTAATCTCAACTTCAGTTATTCACCTTACGTAAATACTTCTGTATTTTTTGTTAACTGTATTTATAATTAATTTTTTAGCCAAATAATATATAGCAGTCCTAAATCATTCGTGAGAATTTGAAATTGTTGCAAGTGCAAGATGTGAGTTGACAAATTAAGCAATAAGTGGCACTACTTTACATTGTCTAGTTCATTACAGTTTCAGGAACGCCAAAAAAAATAATTTCGTAATTTGCATAAAAGTTAGGATGTGCACGAATAAAAGTTAGTGAGATAGAGTTAATCATTTTATCCTGATCAGCCTTTGCTATAAAAGGCTTTCATCCTCTGTTCTCACTAGATGTTTACCAATTTTTACTTTGAAATAGTTTGAGGTGATTTTATGGCTGCACGTTCTTTTACTATAACTATTGACAATTTAACAGGTCTGCCTTGGCATCGAATAGGTTTAGGACTGGATCATGGTGAGTGGTCGAACAATGGGGGATCTGTTCCACCGGAAAACATTCCTGGTGCTAGTTTTGATGTGTTTGGACATCTTAGTTATACTCCTGTTACTTTTGGAAATGAATCAGATGGGTTTGCAACAGGCGCTCAGGGATTTGTCGATTACCAGAATGCACTAGGAAGTATTCTTCACATTGCCTGGGATAATCCATATATTGGAAGTAACAGTTTCGATGCAAATGCGTCTAATCCATTCACCGCATCATACGGTGACATTAGTGGGAATAATGCAAATGTAGTTGTCGAAGTTAAATGATAATTTACGCCTGATGTGAATTAAAAACGCCTCTTATTCCATAAGGATTTCTAGATTCGCCCAAAATCATTGTTTTAGAACTATCTATGAAATGACAAGGGTTTCAAGACTTAATTCACATTAAACGTAATTTACATTATCGAATAGCTAAGAAAAGCTATTTGTTGTGGTGAATAAATACTCGGATCTATGCTGTTTGGGATTAAAGATCCCAAACGGCTTCTATAGGAATCGTAAATTATTTTTGAAAAATCTAAGTAGTCTTGTAGGGTGTGTTAGTGGAGCGTAACCCACCAAAAGCTTGGAATGGTGCGGTACTTTATGCGCTAATATACCCTACGTGTATTTCAAAAATAAAATATTGCTTCTATATTAGGGATTTTGTCAACAGTATAGGCAATAAATTTGGGGAAGTTAGTAGTACACCTTTACAACGTCTATTATTAGTTTCGTTAAAAGCTAGGTTATACAATTTGCAAAAAAACCTACAGATTCAAAGCTGAAAATCCCGATGAAATCTAACCCCTCTTAATTACGAATTACTAATTACGTAGCTTACTTCTTACCTTTGGCGGGTATTACAAATTATAAATTGGTATTATTATCTCAACAATTTGCTAAACTCCAGCTTCGTGGAGAGCAAATAAAAACAATTTGAGTATTGGGAATTTGGAGGGGGTTGCAGAGTGGCTAATGAACGCATAGTCAATACACAACAGATTTATCCAAAGGATTTTTCCTGGGGACTATGGCCTGTTGTGCCACTCTACCCCTTTGGTAGGCGGCAAACAATTCGTCAAGAAGTGCTTAAGGACACAATCTGGAATTTTGACCAGATTCAGGGCATTTTCTACGTTGTTGTACCGATTCGCATGACTGTTATTAAGCTGGAAACCGGGGGTCTTCTCGTCTATGCGCCTGTTGCACCAACGCCAGAGTGCATCAGACTTGTGAATGAATTAGTGGTAGAGCATGGCAACATTAAGTACATCATCCTGCCAACAATCTCTGGTATAGAACACAAAGTCTTCGTTGGCCCCTTCGCCAGATACTTTCCGACTGCACAGGTGTTTGTGGCTCCCCATCAGTGGAGTTTCCCGCTAAATCTCCCCCTTAGCTGGCTTGGCTTACCCCCAAAAAGAACTCAAGTACTTCCAGAAGATAGCAGCAAAACACCCTTTGCTAACGAGTTTGATTATGCAATGCTAGGGCCCATCGGTCTTGGCCCTGGTAGGTTTGCGGAAGTTGCTTTTTTCCACAAGCGATCGCATACTCTTTTAGTCACAGATTCTGTGCTTTCGATCCCAGAAGATCCACCTGCGATCGTTCTCTTAGATCCATATCCTTTATTATTCCATGCCAAGGATTATGCTTTTGATATTGTTGCAGATAGTCAGGTAAATCGCCGTAAGGGTTGGCAGCGCATCTGTCTGTTTGCTTTGTACTTTCAACCAAGCACATTAGATATACGCCAATGGAGTCAGGTATTGCAAGATTCCTTGAAAGCCCCAGAACGCTCAAGAAAAGCTTATTTTGGATTGTATCCCTTTAAATGGCAGTCAGATTGGCAGCGATCGTTTGATGCCTTACGAGGTGATGGGCGTTTGTTTGTCGCACCAATTTTACAGACGTTGATTCTCAATCGCGCCCCGAAGGAAACCATTGACTGGGCTAATAAAGTTGCAAGTTGGGACTTCGAGTGGATTATTTCTTGCCACTTTGATTCACCGATTAAAGCTCAAGCGCATCAGTTTCGCCAAGCTTTCTCTTTTTTGGAAAAGCAGCCTGTTATTAGTGGGGGTTTATTAAGTAGTAGCAGTTATGCTTTACCAGAGGAGGATTTTAAAACACTTAGAGAAATCGATGCAGGTTTAAATAAGTTTGGCATTGTGCCAGCACCAAAAGAGAAAGTGTAGAATAATTTTTGCTAACTGCTGTGTTAAAGAATGCAAAACTAGTTGTTGTTTAGTTCCATTAATGAAACATTTTCGTGGGAATAAAGCCATTTTTCAAAATTGCTTTTACAACGCGACCATTCTTTATCTGTCATTGCAAACCAATCAGTATCTCTGTTTTTTCCACGAACAAACATGTGTTGTCGAAAACGACCTTCATAAATAAATCCCATCCTTGTAGCGGTGGTTCGACTTGCATGGTTGAGGGAATTACATTTCCACTCAACTCGACGATAAGAATGACGATCAAAAAGATGCTGAAGTAGCAAAAACTGTGATTCTGTATTGATTTTACTTTTATGTACTGCGGGAGTAAACCATACATGACCAATTTCAGCACGACCATGATTTGGAACAATTGCAAGTAATGCCACAATGCCAACCTGAGTATTTGCTGAGTTTTCAAAGACTGTCCAAGTCAGAGGATCGGATTTACTTACTATATTTTTTTCCATCCAGTCTTTCATCGTAGAAGAGCGATCAAATGGGCCATAAAATAGATAATTCCATACGGCTTCCTTTTCTGGAGTGCCATGTGAAGCTGCATACAAAGCATCTATATCCCTTTCTGTAACCAGAGGTCTGAGTGTGACAAATTGACCGTTGAGTTGAAGAAATTCTGGTGGCTGCCAAGTTTGGTGTTGCATGATTTTATTGCTTTTCCACAGACATATAAGCTTATATTAAAGATATGTTTCTATGGGCACTATGTGGGCAACAACTAAGCGTTTGCTTTGAGAAAGGGATTCTTGAGTCTTAATGTTTGATTCCCTTAAAGCGTTCTTGCGCCGTCTGAAATGCTTCTTGCATCACCAACTGAATTTTCTGTTGATCGGGTTTCTTACCTCCCATTAAATCACCAAAGTAAACGCAGGCTGCTTCCCCTAGCGCCCAGGTGTAGGCGGCTGCCCAAGAGGCGGCGATCGCACTCCCAAAACCTGGGATAAATTTAATTAACTCTCGGGCAATGGCCTGTGCTAAAAAACCACCTGCAATCGCACTGACAACGCCTCCCGCCTGAGATGGCGTAACTGTCTGCCCATATAATTTACCCAATAGACCCACCATTGATACTTGCAAGGCAGTGAGTACCGGCATTGTGGTAAATGGCAGAGGTACAGCCGCTAGAGTTGCAGACATAATCGCAAATGGCAAAATATAACGGCGGGCAGCATCTCGGTAAACATTGCCAAGTTGCTTCCCAGCTTCTTCTCGATCCAATAGCTGATAAATCGCCTGGGCTTCTGCTTGTGGGAGTAGTTCTGCTAAGGAATCTCGCAGTGCTTCTAAGCCATAAAATACCGGAGTGTAGCCATCTTCTTCTAGGGTAAAGTCAATTAGTACAGAGCGATCTGTTATTCCTGCGAAGGCTTGTTGCATGGCGGCAAATGCGCGGTTGACTTCCTGATAATCTGGCGGATAGGTGGGATGATCGACGGTATCGCCAGGATAAACTTCGTGCAAGCAAGTCACTACCAACAGACAGGGAATATCTGGATACTTCTGGCGCAGCTGTTGAGCAATTTGTCGTAGCGTGTCAGTTGCAAAATCATTGATTTTGACCGTCAAAAGCAGGATTCTGGCGGAACGAGTTTCCTGTTGTAAATCGCCAACTAACTCTTGAATAATTTTTTGAGTATCTTGTTTGACATCACCCAGTCCTACTGTATCAGTAAAAATCAGTAACGGCAGGTCATTGGAAGGATAGGCATAGCGCTGGGTGTGTTGCGTGTGTGGGCGAAATCCTTGACCGACAATTTCAGCAGAAACTCCCGTCAATCCTCGGACAATGGAACTTTTTCCAGCTTGGGGTTTACCAATTAAGAGGGCTTCTGTGGTTGGCAGTTCGGCTCGGATTTTCTCTAAAATCTCTGCAACCTGAGTATCGCTCACACTAAACCATTCAACAACTGTCTGTGCCAGTTGTTCTACGGGTAAGAGTTGTGTTAAGCGGGTTGTTGCGTTGTTCCAGACACCAGCAATGCGGTTTGTCCAGGAATTATCGACCGACTTGGTAGTGGCTCTATCGGTCGGTTCATTCAATTGCTGAGAATCAGTTGACAGTGAGTCAGCATCACGTTGCTCAGTCATTTGCATCCAAACATAGAAGACCCTCTTAGTGATCTTATAGCGATTTTTAAAGGGATAACTAGTACCTTTAGTAGTGTTCCTGAGCGATCGCGTTTTTTGATTACCTTACTAAATAAACTTGAGAAGAAGACACTGGTTACTCACCGTGTCTCCCAGGAAATTTATTTGTTAAGGCAGGCAGGGGAGGCAGGGGAAGCAGGGGGAGAGAAAAAAGCTTAACTGAACTGTATTGCATAATAAATGCTTGTGCTAATTCAACCCGGCGCTCTGCGTCAAACTTGACTAGCTTCACCGTATTCAGTTAATGCTGCTGGATGAAAGCTGTTTACGGACGCGCTCGCTTCCGTTATGGATAGAAGAAACAAGTCAAATCCTCTTTCCTTCTGCCTTCTGCCTCCTGCCTTGTTTGTTAGGAGACATATTTCATTATTCCAAAAGTTGTCTTATTCTAGCTAACGCTTCCTCTCCAGGAATGGGTGAAACTGCACCGCTACGAACTTGATCTCTACGCTTCTTGGCTTCATCTGTCCATAGTGTTTGAAGTGTTTCGTCTACATCAAATTCAAGACTTTCAACCAGCTTTTCTGCCAACAATGCTCTCGCTGCACTGGGCAAAGTTAAGGCTTCTTTCATAATCTGCTCAAAAGATGCCATAATTTCTGAAAGCATAAGGGCTATTCAGAGTCTAGCAGGAAAGCAGTAGACATCGTACAACACTAAAGTGATAGATAGCCGACGGACGCCAATCTAGTATTAACTTGGTTCAATCAAATCAGCGATCGCTTGTACCAATGCATCTGGATCTACTGGTTTAGAAATATGCATTTGAAATCCTGCGGCTAATGCTTGCTGCTGGTTCATTTCCCCTGCATAGGCTGTCAGAGCGATCGCTGGTACGTTTCCTCCTTGTTGGGGCGATCGCGATCGCACTTCACGCATCAGCATATAACCGTCTGTTTTTGGCATTCCAATATCGCTAATTAAAACATCTGGTATCGACTCAGACAGGGCTTGTAGTGCTTCTTGTGCTGATGATACGGCAGTTACTTGCACGCCGTAGTCTTGCAAAATAAAGGTAAGTAAATCGCGAATATCTGGTTCATCGTCCACTACCAAAACTTGAGTGTCCGCAAGCAGCAAAGATTCCGGCTCTGAATATGAAGACTGATTTTCTTCACCCCAAAACTGTTCGCTTCTAAGCAAAAGTGGTAACTCGACACTGAAGGTTGCACCTAATCCTTCTCCAAGACTTTCGGCTTGAACATTTCCCCCATGCATTTCTACAACTTTACGCACGATCGCTAGTCCTAAACCTAGTCCACCAAATGTCCGTGTAGTTGTACCATCAGCTTGGCGAAAGTAATCGAACACATAAGGCAAAAAGTCTAGGCTAATTCCCTTACCTGTATCGCTAACTTGAATTTGAACCTGATTACCAGCTTCCATGAGTCGAATTTCTACCCGTCCTCCTGTTGGTGTAAATTTTACCGCATTAGAAAGCAAGTTCCACACAACTTGTTGCAGCCGATTTGGGTCGCCCATAACTTGTCCCAAATTGGCATCAAATACGGTTTGAATTTGAATTGACTTGGCTTGTGCCGCTAGTTTTACTGTTTCTAGTGCTGCTTCAACTACCATTACCAAGCTGACTGGACAGATATTTAAGTTTAATTTTCCTTGCAGGATGCGCGACACATCCAACAAATCTTCAATTAGCTGAGTTTGTAACTTAGCGTTGCGTTCAATGGTTTCTAAGGCGTGGTGAGTAGTTTTTTCATCAAACTTGCGAGTCCGCAGCATTTTCGACCATCCGAGAATGGAGTTGAGTGGGGTTCGCAGTTCATGGGAGAGAACCGCCAGAAATTCATCTTTAATTTTGTTGGCGATTTCTGCTTGTTGTCGTGCTATCTTTTCGCAGTCGAGTAGGCGATCGCATTCTTTCTCAGCCAATTTGCGATCGGTAATATCGAGTACAAAAGCAACACCGTTGTCTTGGGAGTTATTCAGCAGGGCCATTCCCAAAACAATTGCTACTCGCTTGCCGTTGCGGTGGATGTATTCTTTCTCGTAAATTTTGGAAACTCCACTAGTTTGCACCTCCAAAAGGGCGCGATCGTCTAAATGTTGATACTCAACAGGAGTAAGTTCTCTCCAATCAATTGGACCTAAAATAGCAAACTCATCGCGAGTGTAGCCAGCTAGTTGAAGAAAGGCATCATTGGCATCAATGATAAAACCATCTACAGTCCAAAAAGCGACTCCAATCAGGTTAGATTCAAACAAACGCCGAAATCGTGCTTCACTTTCACGTAATGATTTTTCTGCCCGTTTGTGTGCAGTAATATCACGAGCAACAGTGATTACGCCTTCAATACTTTGGTGATAATTTCGTAATGGTGTGAGGATGTATTCA
Organism: Nostoc sp.; assembly: GCF_036917535.1. GTDB lineage: Bacteria > Cyanobacteriota > Cyanobacteriia > Cyanobacteriales > Nostocaceae > Nostoc. The sequence goes on along the minus strand of NZ_JBALDA010000017.1, from coordinate 2,216 downwards.
TAATAATGCAACCCATCAGCGGTAACATATTTACACTCATCCTTGAGTGGCTGCCCACTTCTCATCACAGCTTGTCGTTGATTATCTACCTGCGTTATTAGGTCTGCGGGTAAATCCAGTTCTGGCAAAGTTTTGCCGATAATATCTTCGGGATTTAAACCTAGTATACTTGCTCCATCCCGGCTGACATACTTATAGCAACCTTGACCATTAAAGATGTAAATATGATCGACTGAGGCGGTTAGGATGGCATTTAAAATATTTGCCTGTTCTTGGACTTGTGTCGTGAGTTCGCGAGTACTTTCTTTTGCCTGCTTACACACAGTAGTTTCAATACAAACGCCGATCATTCGCACCGCTTGCCCTTGAGCGTTATAGATAAATTTTCCCTTGGCAGAAATCCAATGCGTGCTTTGGTCTGAACGAACTATGCGAAATTCATCATTATAGTCAGTCTTTTGGGCCAAAGCGTGGGCGATCGCTTGCATTACAGATTGGCTATCTTCAGGATGAACGCATTTTTTAAACGTCTCATAAGGGCTGTCAAAACTACTTGGAAGTAAACCAAAAAGCTGTTCGTAGTTTTCCGACCAGATGACTTGATTGGTAACAATATTCCAATCCCACAAGCCCATTTGGGATACATCTAGAGCTAGTCTCAGCCGTTCTTCACTCTCTTTGAGAACTACTTCTACCTGCTGTCGCGCTGCAATTTCTTGTTGGAGTTGTTGTAAAATTACTGCTACCTCTGTTGGTAGATTGAGATATACAGATGCATCCTTGTCAATCTGCCAATCAACAACATGAGGGTTTTCTGCTTCTACTGGCAGCTTTCTTTTTAGTTCTGTTAATTGTTTCTCAAGCGCTGTTTGCCTTCGTTGATAAAATATCTCTGATTGCTCTAACTCAGCTACACGCTGCCGCAAAACTGCTAATTCATCAGTGAGTTTAAAGTTAATCTTATTAACATTTTGCATCTTATACACCGCTAATCTTTAATAATATCGACTTGAAGAGTAGGTATCCCTAGTTTGATCTATGAATTTTTCAACTATCAAATGTAATCTATCAAAAGGTAGATAAAATTCCAAAAATATCGCAGTAATCCTTTTGCTTATTTGTCTACTTGATTATGTATAAACAATTTATGAATTTCAGCCAAAAGGTATATAAGAGTTTTAATGACTGTATGGTGAGTATTGCTAAAAATATGAAAATCAAAATTGAGCTTTTTGACATCAGTCTACAAAATAACTCAATGGCTAGAGAAAATTTATCTTTTCAATCGGATGAAAGTTCCACCTACTAATAATCCCACAACCTGCCCTAAGAAGACAACACCCGATTGATTTACGCCGACAGGAGGAATATTTAAACTACCTATACCATAAAATAATTGTTGCACAAACCACCAAAATATATAGAAAAAGGCTGGAAGTTGAATGGGAATATACAAGATTATTAGCGGCAAAACAGTGTCAATTTTAGCTTTAGGAAACTTCATAACATAAGCTCCTAAAATAGCTGTGATCGCACTATTTGCTCCAATCAATGGAACCGTCAAACTCGGTTCGGCCAAAATTTGTATTATACCTGCGATCGCACCAGCAGCCAGATAAAATCCTAGATAGCGTCTGTGTCCTAGAAGATTTTCTACAGTTCTCCCAAAAACCCACAAAAACAGGAGATTTCCTAATATTTGACTAAAACTGCCGTGCAGAAATATTCCAAAAAATAGGGTAAATACCCGCCAAATGACAACTATCCAAGCAGCAGAGTTGAAAAAAAGAGCGTTGGTAACTGCTCCACTAATCTGTGCTGGTATCACACCCCAAGTATTGACAAAATAGCCTAATTCATCACTAAACTCTAGTTTAAGTTCCCATAAAAATACAGCCAGGTTAATGCCAATCAACCAGTAATTAATAATTGGCTTACTTCGACAACGAATATTATCACTGATAGGAATCATATATATTTGTCATTGGGCATTGGGCATTGGGCATTGGGGAGTGCTGAGTTAAGAGTTAGGAGTTAGGAGTTAGGAAGAAATATTATTGTTTCAAGCTTAAAACTCGGAAGTTGCACCTTTTTGCTTGAACGTTGAACCTTTGAACTCGAAAGTTGCACCTTTTTGCTTGAACGTTGAACCTTTGAACTCGAAAGTTGCACCTTTTTGCTTGAACGTTGAACCTTTGAACTCGAAAGTTGCACCT
>NZ_JBALDA010000016.1:0-17189 GCF_036917535.1 Nostoc sp. | reverse complement strand
CATTTACTGAAGCTAATAACGCCTTTAGAACAGCTATCTCCTTTCGATTTTTCGATTGGTTGACCCTAAATCGTGACCTGTTTGCAGCCTATAAAACCAGTTTGGGCTACATTTGGCTTAATTTTTGTTTAAGTCCCGTTAACAGTGTCAGCTTTAGCCCAGATGGCAAAACCCTTGCTTCTGCATATAGGGACGGTACAGTAATTTTGTGGAATTTTGATTTAGATAATTTGCTGGTGCGGGGGTGTGGCTTGATACACTATTACCTACAAAATAACCCTGATGTCAGCCCAGAAGATAGTCGTTTGTGTGATGATATGAAGCGTTGAGGTGATTTACCTCCTCTACCATGTGCAAAATATGAGTATAATGTTGCTCAAGTACAGCCGGTCGTCTCTCATAACGCCACAGCTTCCCGCAACACTTTATCTCTAATCAACTCATGTAAAGTTTCTACTTCAGTTACATCCACTTTACGTCCTAGCAATTCTTCTAAGGACTGCATCAAAGCAATTTGGTCTAGCAAAGTTCTTTGTGGTTCGAGTTCCACCAGAAAATCTACATCACTATCTAGTCTTGCTTCTCCTCTGGCCACAGAACCAAACACCCGGACATTATACGCTCCGTACAAAGCCGCAATTCTCAAAATTTCTTCCCGATCGGCTTTAAGTATTTCATCAATGCCCATAGCCTAACCCAAAATGATTTCAACAAATCTCTACCTCTAGTTTGGCATTTTCAGGCATCTTCATGCTCTTTGAGTAAACGCTTCTCATACTAACCTGCCTTAATAACAAATTAAAATGAAAACAAGCTTGATACACCACACCCTATACAGTACAACATGAAACCATCAAATTTACGTACCAAACTTCTGACAGAAATTAATCTCATTCCTGAAGAAAAGCTGGAAGAAGTATATAATTTTATCCATTCTTTTCGAGTCGGTGTAGAAGCATCTCAAGGTACACCCGAACAAATTATGCAGTTTGCTGGTTGTTGGAATGATATGTCAGATGAAACATTTTCTGACTTCACTGAAGAAATAAATGCACGTCGCCAGCAGGCTTTTTTGGGAAGAAGAAGTGATGAAAGTAGCTTTGGTTGATACCAACATTTTATCCTTGTTTTTCCGCGATCAACCCCTAGTGATTGAAAACTTTAATGCATATATTAAAGAATATGGCAAAATCAACATCAGCATCATCACCTATTACGAAATAGTTAGCGGATTGAAGCATCGTGATGCACAGAAACAACTAACATCTTTTTTAGAATTTGCTTCAAATAACACAGTTTTGCCTCTAACTACAGACTCTACAACGATTTCTGGTGATATTTATGCTAGTTTAAGAAAGAAGGGGACACCAGTAGACGATATCGATATTCTCATAGCAGGAATTGCTATTGCTAACAATTTGATTCTTGTAACTAATAATCGGAGAGATTTCGAGAAAATCGAAGGCTTAGAAATTGAAGACTGGAGTCAGGCATAAGTAAATCTAATTGACCAATAGCAGCAAGGCTGGTGATTGGTGAAGTATCACTAATAACAATCACAACCTACCTAACTCACGCAAATTCTTCAAATCGAGTTCAAAATCTTCTATTTCATAAGAATACAGAGGAATTTTGCGTTTTTGAAGCAACTGTTGAAACTGTATTTTATCCATGTCTGCCAATTTGCTCGCATATCCAAGGGGAAGTTTTCCCGATGCAAACAGCAATATAGCAATTTCCTGTTTAAATTCGGCTGCTGTCATTCCACGCTTCACGCAAAGTATCATCTGATATGACGACGCTCATTTTTCCCTCTTACTAAAAACTTCAGTGATTAAATAACCTGAGCATTATCGCTGACGAAATTCAGGTTTGTAGGGATTTTATCTGCACGATTATCTCAATAATAACCGGGATGTCAACGCAGAAGATAGACATTTGTGTGACGACATCAAGCCTTGAACTTCATTAGCCGCACCATACCACCATCAATAACTTGTATATTTAACTCATAACTTTCCATTAACGACATTCCAACAAGCGGTTCGGAATCAGCTTCATCAATAGGAATTGTTAAAAGTTGCCCATCCCAAAGTACCGTAGCCTCGTAAATATCAAAAATACTTTCGCTACCATCTGCCAATAAAGCTCGTCCGCGTCTTTTCCAATTAAGCCCTAGCACTGTAATAATATCTGGAGGTAAAGAAAGCCAACCATCAAAACCCGTATCTATAACTGCATCTCGCTCGTAAACCCTTCCATTAGAATCGTGAATATCTACGCGAATAATTGGTTCATAGTGCCCATTAACTCGTCCAATAATCATGCTGTTTTTGCTTTTTGACTACGACTTGCGCCAAATCGACGCACATAACGAGAACCAACTTTTACAATCCAAATCTGTGCATTTGGGTAACGTTTTTCCAGACGAGAACAAGCGGAAATTTCATCATCATCTATTTCCCATGCACCCGTAGCAATATCAATAGCAACTATTTTGCCACCACTATCAGATTGCAACTGGGCAGATTGCAACTGGGGATAAATATCGCGTTGATAAATCTCATCACCCAGTCTGGCAAATTCTTCTTTACTATATTGCGGTTGTCCAAGAGACATAATTTTGCATTACCGTTTTTCTTATCTTAGCCTGAAACCTTTATACTTATGTTATTGGGTCATGCTTTCTGTAAATGTCAACGTAGAAGATAGGCGTTTGTCTGATGACATCAAGCGTTGAGCCTAAAAAATAAAAAAATAGTCAGATATTCCCAAAAGCATCTGGCGATAACGTAGCATAAAAAATAACTCACTTTCCCGGTATTTTTATTAAACACCCATGCCCGCTAAAGATGTTTATCATAATGTTGTGAGAACAGCCCTACAAAAAGATGGTTGGCTAATTACTGACGAGCCATTTAAATTAAAATGTGGGACAAAAGATATATATATAGACTTAGGCGCACAAAAACTTATAGCAGTAGAAAAAGGTCAACAGAAGATAGCAGTTGAAATCAAAAGTTTTCTTAGCCCATCTCCAGTTATAGATTTAGAGAGCGCTTTAGGACAGTTCATCCTTTACTACGATATCTTAAGAAGAACAAGGAAGCGATCGCATTTTGTATCTTGCCATTCCCCAGCGAACTTATACTGAAATTTTTTTTGAACCCATAGGCAAGATTTTATTGAAAAAGAATTGTCTGCGTCTATTAATCTTTGACCAAAAACAAGAGGTAATTGTGCAATGGATACCTTAGAAAAATATCAAAAAAATATCAAATACATTTTGACTGAATATGTCAAAATTCCCTATGGTCAATTAGAAACAAAACTCATCATTGACCGCACAGCTACTAATTACATAGTAATGACTTTGGGATGGCAAGGGGAAGAACGGGTTCATGGTTGTATTATTCATATTGAAATTATTGATGGTAAAATCTGGATTCAGCGTGATGGGACTGAATATGGCATTGCCAATGAACTTGTAGCCGCAGGAATTCCCAAAGATAAAATTGTTTTGGATTTTCATCCAGAGGATGTTAGACAATATACAGAATTTGCGGTGGCGTGATTTTCAAAAATTAGTATATCTCTAAAACCAGCTACTTACTGCCAAGGTACATTTTATGCAGTTTGCAGGTTGTTGGGATGATATGTCAGATGAAACATTTTCCGATTTCAATGAAGAAATAATCACACGTCGCTAAAAAGTAACAATTATGCAGTACCAAATTTTTGTTCTTAATAATTTATTGTAGCCGTCATACACACTACAAAAGCATTACATTATTTCTCAGCGAACTAAAAAAATATTTTACCAACTGCGTAATTGCACGTAAATAAATTCGTATTTTCCTATGAAGGGGTTCAAACAATATAACTGACCTCAACAATATCTCGACATATTCATAGGAGATACATAATCATGAAATCATTGAATTTTACATTGGTAATTATGATGTTAGTAACTGTAGCTTGGCTTCCCAAAGCACAAGCCACTAACTTATCAAAAACCCAAACTAATCAATCCCAATCGCAATTAGTATTAGCACAAGCCAATACCATTTCTGGATGGAAAAACATTTCCTCTAGTACCTGGAAATTTTCTGGTATCTTACCCGTTGAACCAGGTGTCATGACAATGAAATTAGATAATGAATATATACTTATGGAGGCGCAACTAGCAGAAACCGATGAAAGTAAATATGGGATTTTCTACGGACAGTATCGGATGGATATTAGCCAAGTCGAGCCAAACGAATTATTGACTGCATTTGTCAGCGAGTTTCAAGATAAATCTCAAAAAATACTGGAAACTCGCAATATCTCATTAGGTCGTTATCCCGGCAAAGAATACACATATCAAGAAGGGGAAAAAATTACCAAACTTAGAGTATTTTTAGCTGATCAACGCATATATGTACTCTTCGTTGAGAACCCTGCTGTTGGTGACGCTAGTAGATTTTTTAATGCTTTTAAAATTTTGTAGCAGCAAAAGTAATTATTTAGATAATTGTTGTGTTGAATATTTTTCATTCAAACTTGTAGCGCGGGCATATTGCCCGCTTTTTTTAGTAAAAAATATCTCAATATAAAAATCTAAAATGCGTAAATACACCATTATTTGATCGTAAACATAATCAAAGGCATTCAAACAAAGCAAATAGTGGGACTTAAACATTTTTGAGGAATAAATAAGCCTCAAACCCTTGCGGGGTAAGGGAAATACACCAAATGCCCGAAAACGCCTGAAACCCAGATATATTAACAAACCAAGCAAAACAATGTCAAAACCCTTTGAGATATACGTTTGAGGTCATTTTATCGGTGTTTTTTGCCTAAGTCCCAATAGGCGTTTACGATTATGACATCCTCATACATTCGCAGCATCTTTTTCACTACATTAGGTTTTAGCAGTAGCGTTTTACTAAACCTCAATATACCAGGTTTTGCACAAGCAACAATTCCATTACCATCACTTTCAACTACTACAAATCCTTCAAACTCTCTCCTACGAATACAACCTAAAAAGACTAACTTACAATGGGTTTACAGTGTAGCGGAAAGAGTGATTCGTGCTAATGGACTTGATGATCATCCCTGGCGCTTACAAATCACTGATGAATATGATATCAATGCCTACGCAGATGAGTTAAACAAAATCGTAATTTATAAAGGCTTGTTAGACCAAATACACGGCGATGATGCAGCTTTAGCTTTTATTATCAGTCATGAATTAGCCCACCATACACAACGCCATTCCGCACAGCAAGAAGAAGCAGAAGCTAGTTTACAAGAAAAATTACTCCAAGAAGCAGAAGCAGAATATAACATTATGGTTCGCTCTATGGATGGATGGCTATGAGCAATTAAAAAATAATCCTCAACCACTAAAATTAGATTTATCAGAAGATGGAGTATCTTTGCGAATCAACTCCAAATTTGTTTAACGATCGCTATTTGATTTTTCTATTTTCATACCTTCTAGTATAAAACTCCCTTGACAACATGAGTTAAAAAGTGATATTGCTTTTATACCGATTGGTAAATAAATCACTCACTGATAGTGCTGCTGCCTCTTATGTCACTGGGACAAAGCCTGATGTCGAAGGTAGCTACAGCGCTTAAGTATAAATACCATCAAAGCTCATATTTAACTCATTCAAGGGAGTCACTACCATGTCACAGAAACTCACAGGAAAAATCGCACTTATAACAGGTGGTAATAGCGGCCTCGGACTCGCCACAGCAAAGCGGTTTGTTGCAGAGGGGGCCTATGTCTTTATTACAGGTCGTCGTCAAGACGGACTTGATGCTGCGGTGAAAGAGATCGGTGAAAATGTTACTGCTGTTCAGGGCGATGTGTCGAATCTCAGCGATCTAGATCATCTTTACGCCGCGATAAAAGAGCAGAAAGGACGCCTTGATATCCTCTTTGCGAACGCGGGTGGCGGGGAGTTTGTGCCGCTCGAACAAATCACCGAGGCGCACTTCGACAAGTATTTTGGTATCAACGTCAAGGGGACGCTTTTCAGCGTGCAGAAGGCGCTGCCGTTGATGCCTGCTGGTGGGTCGATCGTCATCAACGGGTCGGCGGCATCGAGCAAGGGTATACCAGCTTTCAGCGTTTATGCTGCTACCAAGGCAGCACTGCGATCGTTCGCACGCACGTGGTCAGTCGATCTCAAAGACCGCCAAATCCGAGTCAATGTTGTCAGTCCTGGGACGGTGATTACACCTGGCTACAAAACTGAACTCGGCATGAGCGACGAGCAAATTGAGCAAATTAAGGCGGATACCGCTACTACCACACCTTTGGGTCGCCCAGGTACACCGGACGAAATCGCCAAAGCAGTCTCTTTCCTTGCATCTGACGAGAGCAGCTATATCACTGGCATCGAATTGTTCGTCGATGGCGGCACAGCACAAATCTAATCGTTTTTGGTCAGGACGACTCGATAAAGCCAACTAAGCAATTTTAGGCAATTTGAGTTACTTGCTGATTCACACGGGGACGACCAAAGCGTTCCCAAGCACTCCCTCCTCGCAGAAATAGCTCTAGGAAGCGCAATGGTTCTCCGGAATCGCCTCTTGACCAACCAGAACTACCAGGAGCAAAAGCCAAAGTTCCTTCAGATACTTTGAAACTACCATCAGAATACACTGCATCACTGACCACATCTCCAATCCGGATCACGATCTTGCTTTGAGGCTCTAAATTAAGTGTATGGGCCCCGATAGTTGTTTTGATGTTGCCGTAGCCATCAATCCAGGCAATTCGATCTGGTGGAACATCTGGAATTTGCTCACTCTTAAGGCTATCTCCCAGAATGCTAAAATCTTCATTCACAATGGCAGCCGCAGCCGGAGGAAATACATCCCGTGAGCGAAACTGCGATCCACCACGAGAAACGTTGATCGTTCGCAACTCCTTTGTATAGTCTTTGATAAAGGAGAGGGTGTAGCCTGCATTCACACCCACTACTTTTACACCATTAGATAAAAGAGCATAAGTTAGTCCTTCACCTTCATTGTCTCGACGAGCTTCAGGATCATCCTGACGAGGCGCACAGTTGTGATAAATTAGGCGATCGCTAGGGCCTGGGTTAAGTCCCAGTTGGGCAATCCAGAATCCCGTTGCTAAGGTACTGAATGCTGGAACCGAAAGCAAATGAATTTGGGCATGGGGAAAAGCCATCAGCAGACGTTGTGTAACTTCTGTAAATGCCGGATCTCCTGTACCGTAGTCTGCAATGACGCAGATAAACATTCTGTTCCTCCTTTTGATGAGTAGTAATTTGCAATCAACCTAATTCATAATTAGTCATTATGAATTATTCCGTCATTATGTGATTACAGAATGAAATGAAAAAATGAGTGTTGATTTCACTCTTAATTAATAACGTTAAAGTCTTAATCAATGCAATGAAAACAATCACCTCACTTTTTAGCGAAGAACGCAACCAACTCCAGACAGATATTGATAATACAATCGGCATTGAGCAAATAGTTAAACTGGTTCAAAACCGACTCGATAACCTCGAAAGAATTTATATTGAAAAGCTTAATTTGGCTCAAGTTCGTCTGGCTTCCTTTTTCCTGGATACACTGCGGCAGTCTATCGCCACTCTGGCAGCGGCTAATTATCTTCAAGTTGCTCCAACAGAGCAAAAACAAATTACTAACCCGCAGACAAAGTTTTTTTCTACCAGATTAATCCTGAAACTACTACAGGGGCTAGTTTATATCGGCATCTTAGGCTCGTTGTTTTCTTTAACTAAAACTACCCCAGGTGCTTGGATGGCTATCTTATTAACTTCTCTACTTATAGGACTAGAAATTGTACTTCAACTCGAATTAAATAACCAGCAAAATAATTCTATATCTGAAGGGCTATTGGAATTACCTCAACCGATTCTCCGAGTTGATAGCAAAGTATTTCTAGATTGCCTTAGCGATGCTCTCAACACTATCGACCTAGCAGTAGCTAGAGTAGAAGAATCAAATAAACATGAAGGCGACCTAGCAATAGAAGAATTGCCAGAGCTATTAAATTTTCTGCAAAGGCTGATGGGCGCATCAAAACTTGATAAACCCCAAATGGCTCATGAACTGGCGAAACTTCTGCCACAAATTTTAATGTCTCAGGGAATTAACACTCAAATTTACCGACCAAATGACCCGCACAGCGATCGCGAGTATTTTGACTTTGAGCCAAGTATCGATCCCGATACCAAAGATCACGTCACTCTAACTCCGGCTTTGTTGAAAGGCGATCGCTTGATTAGACGCGGTAGGGTAATTGAGCCAGCATATTCCTCTGCTAGAGAATAATAGACAATAAGGGTATGGAAATTTTAGAAACAATCGGTTTTGATTTGGGACACGGTGAAACGGCTGTAGCTAAAGCTGTAGTAGAAAGCATCGAACCTCCCCAAATGTTGGAGATTAATAACAAGAAGAACCAAATTACAGCCCTTGGCTGGCATCCCAAACTCGGTTATCTTGTCGGCGAACAAGCATTAATTCAAGCTGGCGTTACCCAACTGACAATCTCTTTCAAGCAAAAACCCAACAACGATCCCAAATATAGGGAAACAATTAGCACTTTTGTGGCAACCTACTACCGCCTTTTGAAAGAAAGCAAACAAGTTGAGGGCCAAGAAGGTAGCTATTTTTACATTGGTTGCCCTTCTGGATGGTCAGCTAGCGATCGCACCGAATACCAAAAGCTACTTCAAGAAGCCGGGATTCCCCAACTAAATGTTGTACCCGAATCGCGGGCTGCTTTCATGCAAGCCAAGGAAGCCGGGAAGCTGGAGTATGACAAACTTCTGGCATCGGTGCTAATTGTCGATATTGGTTCTTCAACCACAGATTTTACTCTGGTTAAGAGCTTAGAAGAGATCCCGATAGATTTCGGGAGTAATATTTTGGGTGCATCCCTAATTGACAAAGCTATTTTCGCCTGGACTCTCGCTAACCACGAACAAAAAGCATTACTCGAAAAAGTATTTAAGGAATATCCCCATCACCAAGCTCGTTGTGAGCTTGCTTGCCGCAAAGCTAAAGAAGATTACTTTTCTAATGAGCAGCTATACAGTGATTCTGAATCCTTTGCGCGTGGCTTCGAGTCAATCAACGAACAGATTTATTTTATTCCCCAAGTCAATAAATTACTGATAGAGGAAATTTTAAACCAGCCTTTATCGGAACTGGGGGATCATAGTTGGATTAAATCATTTCGTGACTCTTTAAAGGAAGCAAAAGAAAAGCTAGGAAAACTTGGAATTGTGCCGAAACTTGTGTTAATGACTGGCGGTGCATCTCGCATGAAGTTTACCCACGTTCTTTGTCAGGAAATGTTTCCCGAACCAGAAACGCTGCTTCGCCCCGATCCGGAGCCGGAACGGTGCATTGCAATGGGTTTAGCACGAGTAGGACGATGGGATCTGCGTGCTGCTGCTTTTAAACAAGAAGTCAACAAACTATTTACCTCGAACAAGCTTAAAAGTTTGATTGAAAGGCATATCCCGGAGTTAATCGAATCATTAACTAAACCTTTGGCGGATGGCTTGATTGTCAATGCAGTTAAACCAGCTTTAAAAGATTGGCAAAAAAATAAAATACGGACTTTAGCCGATTTGGAAACAGCTTTGATCGGTCGAGCAGAACAGTGGCTCAAAAGCGATCGCGCCGTGCAGATAATTAATCATCAATGCGCTTCTTGGTTTAGCAATAAAATACAACCCGATTTAGCCGCACAAACCGATCCAATATGTCGAAAATTTCAGATACCTAGAAGCAGTTTAAGGTTCGAGGATAGCATTGATCCAAATTTTGTTAACCCAGAGCTACGAATTGGAGATGCTATCCTGGCTGAGACAGTGGCGTTTATCGTCAATGTAGTAATTGGTGGAGGCGCTGTGGCTAGCATCATTACTCTAATACTAACTGGACATTTAACCTGGCCGATTGCACTAGTATATGGCGCTTCAGTGATGGCGGCAGGAATGGAGCTAAATCGCAAGAGTGTTCAAGAAGTAATTAAGACAAATGTGGATGTACCTAGTTGGATGCGTTCTAGCTTTTTGAATGACAGAAAAATTGAGGATATATGTGCTCAAATAAAGCCTGAGTTAGAGAAAGTTATTCAAGAACAATTGACAGCAGATCAAGAGGCTTTTGACAAACTGATTAGTAAAGTTGAGCAAGAGCTTCAAACAAGCCTTTCTACCAAGGTTCAATCTTGCATAATTCTGATCCAATAGTAGTAGTTAGTGAGCCACAACAACATTATTCTAGATTTTATGCTTACCAGTGAATTCAATATGTAAACTGCTCAAAAGTCAATGGTTAAAATAATAGTTTTCTTTCTGAGCATTGGGCTGATTATCGCAGGGATTTTATTCAATCCAATTTTAGTGAAAAGGCGAAGGAATCGGCTCAAACACCGTCCTTTTCCAGCACTTTGGAGTGCCATTGTTGAGAATAATTTTCCCATTTATCCCTGTCTTTCTCCCGATGAAATCAGACGACTTCAGGGACATATTCAAGTGTTCTTAGCAGAAAAGCAATTTATTGGCTGTAGAGGATTACAGGTAACAGAGGAAATGAAACTGACTCTTGCTGCTGTCGCCTGTTTACTTCTATTAAATGAACGTGGGCAGTACTTCCCCAGACTTCGTTCAATTCTGGTGTATCCCAACGCTTATTTTGTTCAGGAAACAACTTCTGTCGGAAAATATGTTGTTGAGGAAAGGCGTGTAGCAAGACTAGGTGAATCGTGGACAAATGACCAAGTAGTACTGTCTTGGGAACAAGTGAAACAAGACATTAATAACTGGAGGGATGGACATAACGTTGTGCTTCATGAATTTGCCCATCAGTTAGATCAAGAAGATGGTAAAGCTGAAGGAGTTCCGATACTGCAACGCAATTCAGACTACGCTATTTGGGCAAAGGTGATGACACAAGCATATCAGCAACTTTGTAATGATGTTCTACAAGGTGTAAATACGGTAATGGATAGCTATGGCGCAACGAATCCCGCAGAATTTTTCGCCGTAGCGACTGAGACATTCTTTGAGAAACCGCAGCAATTGTTATCCGAATATCCGGCACTTTATGAGCAACTACAACGTTACTATCAATTAGATCCTGTGCAATGGGTATGAACCAATTAAAATAAAAAGTAAAAGATAATCTCCATAAATACAGTAAATTTCAAGTTAGTGAGGTACAGTCCTACTGTAATTTTCAACTAGGAGGTTTTCATTGCTAGAATCTTCAAAGCTACTGCTTCAGGGACGGGCATCACTGATAATCGATTTCCTTGTCTCAGCAACATCAACTCTTCGGCGCTAAACTCTTCTTTGAGTATTGATAGCAAGATGGGGTTAGAAAAAGTTTCAACAAATTCCACTACAACTGTTTGCCAGCGAGGGGATTCAGGACTTGATTTCGGGTCGTAGTATTTACTTTCTGGTTCAAACTGGGTTGGGTCAGCAATATCTTTTTTCACTACACGCATTAACCCAGCAATATTGGGAGGATTAGTGCTGGAGTGATAGAAAAAAGCTAAGTCTCCTTCATCCATAAGGCGCAAAAAGTTGCGAGCCTGATAATTACGAATGCCGTCCCAGATAGTCTCCTTCTGCTGTTGAAGGTCAGCAATGCTATAGGCTTCTGGTTCTGATTTCATTAGCCAATAATTCATCTACAGAAATTATGTATATACCAGGGCGATCGCATCATATCAATAAAAACAGTTCGTTCTCATTAAAGTATGCGCCAATTTCACTATCTTCTCTCGCTCAATGATTATTGTTATTTTTTGGGAAATGACTGGATTTTTCTAGTTGTTTATTTTTTTACTGGCATAGGCGCTGAAATAATCTTTAACTTTTCATCCCCCACCCCAGCATTGAAAGTTTGGGAATTTAATGGTAATCTGTATTTTATAGTAAAGTCTCTAGGTTAGAATACCCAGCGCCTGTTTATCAACTTTTATTTTTTATTTGTGAGTTGCGGATATAAATAAAAGTACCATTAAAAAGATTGCAGTTTACACCCTTGGTTGTTATGCCAGCAAAATTTTACATTCAGACAGAGTGGGCAACTGGTTTTCTTCACTAAAAGTAGGCAGAAGTCCTACACAAGTTGCATATCTGGAAGAAAAGGAAATGGCTGGTCAATAATTATCGGCTATTTAGATATTTAGAAAAAATCCATCAGTATCAAAGTTGCGTATATCTTTGATATGCAGACTTAAGAAAAGGGAGTTACAGTATTGCTCTCATTAGTAAATAGTGTTCTGGAATTAAGAACTATAAAACGAAGAACTGATCGGGATTTTTTCTTTTTAGGCTCATACTGGTTGAATGTCTCATTCGACTGGTAGTCTTTCAGATATTATCTAGTTTTATTTCAATCTTTCAAAACTATCAGGAGTAAATATGCAAGCAGCGAATGTAACTTTGGGAATTTCCAACCTCAACACAATGAATACTCAGGATTATATTGAACTAGAACAGCAATATGGTGCTGATAATTATCATCCTTTAGATGTAGTAATCACTAAAGGACAAGGAGTGTGGATATGGGACATAGAAGGTAAAAAATATCTAGATTTTCTTTCGGCTTACTCAGCATTAAATCAGGGTCATTGTCATCCCAAAATTCTCGAAGCAATGATAAAGCAAGCCGAGATGATTACACTAACTTCCAGGGCTTTTCGCAATGACCAATTAGGAAGATTTTATGAGAAGCTTTCTGAGATTTCTGGTTTACCTAAAGTGCTACCTATGAATTCAGGAGCCGAAGCTGTGGAAACGGCTATCAAAGCCATTCGTAAATGGGCTTATAAAGTAAAAGGTGTACCAGAAAATCAAGCAGAAATTATTGTTTGTAGTAATAATTTTTCTGGACGCACTATTAGTTTAATCAGTTTTTCTACAGAAGAACAATATCAAGATGGATTTGGGCCTTTAACGAATGGGTTTAAAGTTATCCCTTTTGGTGATGCTGAAGCATTAGAAAAAGCGATTACTCCCAACACTGCTGCATTCTTGGTAGAACCAATTCAGGGTGAGGGAGGTATTATTGTTCCTCCTAATGGGTTTTTAAAGCAAGCCGAACAAATATGTCGCCATTATAATGTATTACTGGTTTTTGATGAAATTCAAACTGGCTTGGGAAGAACAGGTAAAATGTTTGCCCATCAATATGAAAATGTTAAGCCAGATGGCATAACTGTAGGAAAAGCTTTATCTGGTGGATTTTATCCAATTTCTGCGTTTATTTCTACTGACGAAGTGATGGGTGTATTTCAACCAGGAGATCATGGTAGTACCTTTGGCGGAAATCCATTAGCTGCTGCTATTGGCATTGCAGCACTTGATGTAATTATAGAAGAAGAGTTGCCAGAGAAAGCCTTACAACTGGGAGAATATTTTCTAAGGAAATTACAATCAATTGAAAGTTCATATATTAAGGAAGTGCGTGGTAAAGGCTTATTACTTGGGATGGAATTGCACCCCGAAGCTGGTGGTGCTAGACGTTTTTGTAAAGTCTTAGCTAAAGAGGGATTATTAGCCAAAGAAACTAGAGATAATGTCATTCGTTTTGCTCCTCCCTTGATTATTTCCCAAGATGAAATAGATTGGGCATTGGAGAAAATTGAGCGAGTTTTGACAACCACTTGTTAGTTTGGCGTAAATTGACTTATGCGGGGTGACTTGTAGTGTTTGAAAAGTCATTAGTAGCAAAATTTAACAGTTCTTCTATCCAACTCATGAGTATCTGGGAATTGCATGTCAAGTTAAATAAAAGACAGCAATCTGATCCTGGTTTGTCCTGGTGCGACCACTGCGAAGCACCTAGTACCGCTGCGCGAAATTCAAAATTCAAAATGAATACAGTGTAAGCGTTTCATTGATTTTGAATGGTCTATTTATTTCTGCTGTGTTGTACTAGTACATTGGCAAAATTTGCCTTCTAGTCGCTGTGCAGATCGGATAATTTTTGTTTTCGATAAAAAGGACAATCTACTATGAATCGTGAAGAACTTTTGCAACAGACCGTTCAACCAATTGACATTAAAGCTTTCGATGTTGTTGGCTTGGTGGAAGCTATGGGTAAGACGGCTTTCCAAGGTCGAAATTTGGGGCGGGCAGCAAAAATTTATGATGCAATGCTGCAAGATAAAGAATGTACGATTATTCTGTGTTTAGCTGGGTCTTTGTTTAGTGCTGGACTCAAGAGAATAGTCCACGATTTAATTACTCACAATATGGTAGATGCGATCGTGTCTACTGGCGCTAACATCGTTGATCAAGATTTCTTTGAAGCGTTGGGTTATCGTCATTATGTCGGCGACCCCTTTGCTGATGATGAGGTGTTAAGACAGCAACGGATAGACCGCATATATGACACCTACATTGATGAAGATCAACTGCGGGTGTGTGACATGACGCTCGCCCAAATCGCCGAGAATTTAGAGAAGCGTCCCTATTCTTCACGGGAATTTATTGAGCAGATGGCGGTTTATTTAGAACGTCGGGGTAATTATGGTCAATCTGTAGTGCAAGCCGCTTATCAACACCAAGTACCAATTTTTGTCCCCGCTTTTAGTGACTGTTCTGCTGGGTTTGGCTTAGTGCATCACCAATGGAATTCTCCAGAATCTCATTTAACCATTGACTCGGTGCGAGACTTCCGGGAGTTGACGCAGTGCAAACTGGCTTCCAACTACACTGGATTGGTAATGATTGGTGGTGGTGTACCAAAAAACTTCGCCCAGGATACGGTAGTAGCTGCGGAAATGCTGGGATTTGAGACGAGTATGCACAAGTATACAATTCAAGTCACCGTCGCCGATGAGCGCGATGGTGCTTTATCTGGTTCTACTCTCAAAGAGGCTCATTCTTGGGGGAAAGTAGATAAAGCTACTGAACAGATGGTATTTTCTGAGGCGACTGTGGCATTCCCGTTAATTGCGGGGTATGCATATCATAAGGGTAACTGGCGCGATCGCCAACCGCATCGTTTAGCTGGGTTATTCACTAAACCTCAATCCAAGGTAGCGACTGTGTAGCAATTGTAGGGGGCAGACTCGCCCCCTTTTTTGCCACTATCAATTGTCAATTACAGCTATTTTCAGGTAAATAGACCACGCGGTAGGGGCGCAAGGCCTTGCGCCTCTACAACAGATGTGGTTCAAATACATGAAAACTGCTGTAATTGCGACTTGAGTGTAACAAATCTATTGTGCGATCGCGGGGTTTTATTTGCTGAGTGATATTGGACTTATAAGCAGGTACGTTGAAACATTCTTGCCAAGCCAAAAGGGAGTCCCCAGTGGAGGCTGGGGTCAAAACTCCCATGAAACCGTCCCCTGTACCGTAAACGGATCGGCAGGAAAAACACTTAGTATGTAACCAGCAGATTCAAAATAGTTGACATCAAACAGATTCTTGAAATTAATCGCTGCTCGGAATCCGTCTCGTTTATAGAAGATGGCAGCATCGGTGCGGAGATAGCTGGGTAATTTAAAGGTATTCTCTAGATCCCCTTGTCTGTCGCCGACAAAAAACAATCCTCCACCAACGCCAAATCCCTTCATCCCACCTGATTGAATTTCGTAGGAAGTCCAGATGTTAAAGCTATGTTTGGGGACATTATTCAGCAAGTTACCAACCGCATAAGTATTGTCTCTGGTAATTTCTGCATCCGTGTAAGCATAACCTGCGATGATGTTCCATCCTGGTAAAATTTCCCCGGCTATGCTGAATTCAACTCCCTTGCTGCGTTGCTCGCCTGTTAGAATAGAGAAGCCTGTATTCACAGGATCGTCCGTCAAGACATTGGAGCGTGTCAGGTCGTAGAAGGCAAGGGTCGCAGAAAGTCGATTGCTGATATCTCCTTTGATGCCAACTTCATAGGAAGTGCCGCGTTCCGGTTGAAATGTACTGTTATCAAAGCCTCTTCCAGTGTTTGGTGTGAAAGAACGACTGTAGTTAGCATACAGCGAAATTGCTCTTATCGGCTGATAGACAATGCCGACACGCGGACTGAATGCATCATCAGATTGCGTTTGTTCTGTATTAGCAAGACGATCTTCTGAGGTCTGGTTGACGGTATCAAACCGTCCGCCAAATAGCAGTTTCAGATTATCAGTCAGTGTCACCTGATCTTGAACATAAACACCGAGTGCGTCTGTTGTGTCGAGACTATTGGAAAAGCTAACATCACCAAATGGCTGACTACCGTATACAGGGTTGAACAGGTCAAGGGAAGCAATTTGGCGTCTATTGAAGGGACCACCATAGGTTTGCCTGGTGAGATTAAAACCTGCGACTAGTTGATGCCCAATGCTACCAGTGGCAAACTTACCCACCACATAAGTATCAAGATTATAGTATCTTAGGTCATCAAAACCGTTGGCGTAGTATCTAGCTAGAGTACGCTTATCGTCCTCTAAAGCGCTGGCATTGACCCAATTATTATATCGTTGAACTGCGGAATATCCAAAAGCGTTACAGCGTTACGTAGCTGCCAGTTTTCACTAAAGCGATGTTCGAGATCGTATCCAATGCGAAAGGCACTTGCATCGGTTGTACTATATGGCTCCGATATGTTGCGATCGCGCGGTATTTTGCCATTTGGATTGGGTAGAACACTCCCTTCTGCGGGGATACCAACCTGACCAAACTTTTTGGGTCGAACCTGATATTCGCCAGAAAAAGTAATTTTGGTGCGATCGCTAATTTGCCAGGAAACAACAGGTGCTACAAAGTATTTTTGTTCATCATAGAAATCAACGAAACTTTCTATCGTCTGACCCGCCAGGTTAAGACGATATAACACCGTTTTGCTAGGATTAAGTGGACCACTCAAGTCTATTGCACCGCGATAGAAGTTGAAGCTGCCAGCAGAGGCTGACACCGCATAGTAAGGGTCGCTTAGGGGTTGTTTAGTGATATAATTTACTACCCCTCCCAAGGAACCCTGACCGTAGAGAACAGAGGCGGGTCCTTTAAGCACTTCAACCCGTTCGATACCAGCCGTATCAAAACCCTGAAATATATAACTAGTGGTCTGTCCCATTAATTTTGATGGGTTGGATAAATCTTTGAAAGCTTAACTCTTGCATCCTCTGTACGAAAACGCCAATCTACACAAAC